>NZ_JBZGDV010000002.1:0-959277 GCF_058355585.1 Nocardioides sp. Z13_37
GAGATCACCCACCCAATCTGTCGGGGTGGCCTCGTTTTCGCCCGTCGCTATGGCCTCATTTTCGAGCGTCGTCGACAGGGGTGGCTGAGCACGAGCGCCCAGCGCACTGGCGAGCGATTCGACCCCAGCCTCTGGCCGCGTGGTGGGGGCCGAGGGCCGCTGCAAGCTGCGCGAACTCGGCTACGCCGTCACCCCGCCGCCCCTAGGGCGAACCGAGCCCGGGTCCCGAAGCGCGCAACTCCCAGTGACCTTAAAGACATCCAGGTGTTCGGTCGCGGACGCACCGACAGCACACCCGGCGTCCAGGGCCCGGTATATTTCGTGGTATCTTTTCTGGGTGGCCACCTACATGACCTCCCAGCAGGTCTCCGACGAGCTCGGCGACAAGATCGTGCACGGGTTTTCCTCCATCGTGCTCGGCGCTGCCACCGACCTCGCCGAGTATCGCCGAGTCCTGCCCGGGGCCGTTTCCCGAGCCTCGGGCCGCGGCTTGGCCAACTGGATTCACGACGCGATGCGCGCACGAGCCCGCGCCGAGTTTGACGGCCTCAGCGAAGTGTCCTTCACCGAGCACGAGCCCCACTTCGACGCCTACATCGCTTCGCCGGAGCAAACGATTTTCCGCGTGCGCTTCAAACGCCACACAGCCACCGGGAGGATCGCGAACGTCCGCACGCAAGGCGCTCTCGACTTCGTGAGCCAACCCGACGACCTGCTGTCGCTGCTGGGCATGAGGACCGTACACCTGTGTGTCGGCTACGAGTGGGACGCCGAGTCCGGCATGATGAGCGCCCCTGTCATGACGCTCCGCGACGGCTCCTTCGAGGACGTCGTCTGGATGATCGACCTGCCCGCAGCTCCCGTTGGAGGCATCGGTACGGTCGTCACCCCGGTCACGCCCATCGTGCCCACCACCGAGGGCCCCACGCTGCCGACCATCGAGGTCGCCGGCGATGCAGAGGCCTCCGACAGCGAAGGAAACTCAGCGGAATGAGCAACCTCGGCGAGGTGCTGACCACAGCTCGCCGGGCCAGCGGCAAGACCCAGGGAGAACTCGCCGATGCCGTTGGCATCACGCAGGCTGCCCTCTCGAGGTACGAGAACAGCCTGCGCGAGCCAGACGACGCCACCCTGGACGCCCTTGCCCGCGAGCTCGGCGTCACTGCCCGATTCATCCAGCACGCCGGCCGCGTCCGGGGAGCGATGGCCGTCGACGCCCACATGCGCCGCCGCGGCACCGCTCAGGCCACGATCTGGAAGCGGCTGGAGGCCCGGCTGAACATGTACCGGATGCACGCCAGCCTCATGGCCGAAGAGGTGCGCATCCGCTCTGAGCAGCGGATCCCGACCTTCGACCCGATCGACACCTCACCCGAGGATGCCGCGCGTCTGGTGCGGATGCAGTGGGGGATGCCTGTCGGGCCGGTGCGCAACCTGATCGGCTGGATCGAGGCCGCCGGCTGCATGGTGATTGAGGAGGACTTCGGGACCACCCGCGTTGACGGCATGTCGCAGTGGGTCAACGACATCCCACTGATCTTCGTCAACACCGCGGTTCCCACCGACCGAAAGCGTTTGACGTTGGCCCACGAGCTCGGGCACCTGGTGCTGCACGCCAGCGAGGTCACCGAAGACATGGAGGACCAAGCGAACACGTTCGCTGCCGAGCTGCTCATGCCCATTGAGGTGATCCGCCCGCAACTGCGTGGTCTACGCGTCGACGCGCTGTTCGACCTCAAACGCGAGTGGGGCGTCTCGATGGGAGCGCTGGTCGAGCGGGCCTATCGCTCGGAGCTATTGACCGCGACCCAGCGCACGAGTATGTGGAAGATGCTCAGTGCTCGCGGCTGGCGTACGCGCGAGCCTCTCAGCGATGAACTGGTGCCCGAGCACCCACGACTCACCGGGGAGATCGCTGCAGCTCTGGCTGAGCGTGGCCTTGCCCCCGATGAGGTGGCGAAGATTGCCGGGTTCGCCACCCCCGAAGACAACCGACTGCTGCCGGTGACCGCCGGGGGTCGGCTCCGGATCGTCTGAGCGAAATGCTCCGTAGCGCTTTGTTAATCTAGCGGCGCCGAGCCCGCGTCATAGTGGGCGGGCTGCCGCACATCGACTTCTGATGACCGCGAGAAAACGAGTGTCCCGGTCAGCCCGACAGCCGATAGTCCAGCCCGGCCGGAGCGAAGTAGACCTCCACCCCGTCCTCCGCCGCCGCAGCCATCACCTCGGCCTGGTGGGCGGGGAGCCGGTGGGTGCCGGTGTGGTCGACGAGGTAGGCCAGGCCCGTGGGCGTGCGCCAGAGGTGTCGACCGGGGCCGGTGACGCGGGAGGAGTAGCCGCCGAAGGTCTTGGTGCGGTGGTGTCGCCGGCGGAGCGGGCCGGAGTTGTGGGGGCCGGTCTGGCCGGGCGGGCCGGTGTCGTCGTAGGGGACAGCGTGGTCGTAGTCGACGCCGTCGCGGCTGGCGGTGCGCGGGGAGTAGGGGAAGCAGTCGCCGCCGGTCTGGGTCCAGACGTGGTCCTTGATGTCCTCGGGGTGCTCGTAGGCGTCGACGCGGCGCCGGCCGCGGAGGTCGAGGACGGGGGTCACGGTGACCTCGGCGTTGCCGAGGACCTCGGGCAGTTGGCGTACGTCGATGGGGCCGGCGCCCTCGATCCGCGCGACGCCGACGCCGGTGCGCAGGGCCGTGTCGGTGACGTGGACGAAGAGCCGGCCGCGGTTGCGCAGGCGGGCCAGGTGCCGGGCGGGCAGGGCGCAGAACGTCTCGAGGGTCTGGAGGGTGTGCTCGGGCATCCACGCAGGACGCTCGAGCTCGCCGGTGTCGGGATCGGTCGCGAGCTCGGTGTGCTCGAGGAGGAGCTTGAGCAGCTCGACGGGTCGCGCCAGCCATCCCATCGCGACCGAGCGGAGCTCGCCGTGGTTGTGGTCGTGGCCCATGGTGGTGCGGAGGATCTCGGCGACCCGGTCGACCATGGCGTCGATCCACGCGGCGTCGCCGGCGGTGACGCGGGCGATGACGTGGCGGTAGCCGTGCTCGTCGGCCCGGGAGAGCGAGACGTAGCGCTGGTGGCGCTCGCGCTCGGCGGCGTGGGTCTCGGGGTCGGCCTCGATGACCTTGGCGCGGGCGATCTCGAGCACCGTCGAGGGGGCGTGGCCGGCGATCGCCCTGGCCACGGCTCGGTCGACGCGGCCGACCTGGTCGGCGAGCAGGGCGCGGGAGAGCACCGCGACCTTGCGGGCGACCCACGGCTCGCAGTCGCCGGACCGGACGACCGCCCACGTGAGCGGCAGCCGGTGGGCCAGGTCGAGGCCGTCGGCGATGAGCGCGCGGGTGGTGGCCGGGTGGGTCTCACGCGCCATCGCCAGCTCCGGGATGGCGTGCTCGCGCAGCGACGGGGCGCCGTCGCCGGCGGGGGAGACCATCGGGTCGCGGTCGTCGCGCGGGTGGCCGTGCACCACGGCCCACTGGATCGCGAGGTCGAGCTCGGCGACCTCGCCCAGACGCCTCGCCCGCAGTGCCTCGGTGGCCCTGGCCAGCAGCTCGCTCTGCGACGTCTCATCAGCCGCCAGGGGCGGCTGCGCGTCGACGAGGGCTGCGGTCATGACTCATTGTATCGAACACATGTTCGAAAGACAAGAGTCAATCCTCAGGAGACAGCCGTTCGCGTGATCCGCCGCATCGCGCCCGCCAGGCCGATGAAGAGGAAGAAGCACCCCGCCGTCTGCGGGAAGGCGAAGGCGTCGAAGAACGCCAGCCCGCACGCCCCCGCGGCGACCGAGGCGAGCACCGCCTGGGCGTACTGGACGTGCTCCTCGCCCAACGGCTGGTGCGCCCGCTCTCGGACGTCCTGCTCGTCCTGGAGCGTCCGGCGTGCCTGCCGTGCGCTGACCAGGCCCGCCACGATCAGCGTGATCAGCGCGAGCAGGCCGAGGAGGCCGGCCTCGATCGTCATGCCCAGGTAGGCGTTGTCGAGGATCCAGTACTTCGGCAGGAACGTGCCGAAGCCCTTGCCGACGTAGGGCGAGCTGGAGATGAACTCGCCGGCGATGTCGTAGCTGCCGGTGCGCGAGGCGATGCTCGGGTCCTGCCCGGCGTTGGAGAACAGGCCCTGGATCGAGCCCAGCAGGCCCGGCACCGCCACGTACATGACCGCGCTCACCACGCCGAGGAACGCGAGGGCCCGCAGCCGCTGGCGCAGGTCCCACGACATCGCGAGCACCACCATGCCCGCCAGCGCGCACAGGTAGGCCGAGCGCGACATCGAGAAGAAGATCGAGGCGACGATCGCCACGAGCATCGCCCGGAAGAGCCACCGGTAGCGCGACTGCACCGACGCGCACACGGTGACGAGCGGCAGCGTCATGCCCAGCACCACGCCGTACTCGATCGGGCTCATCGACGTGCCGCTCGGCCGGATGCGACCGGAGCGCATGCTGAGCGTCCATCCCTCCGTGCCCGCGGTCAGCCCCGGGATGCGGATGCGGTCGACGAAGAGCTCGCCGGTGGCGTACTGCGCCAGCCCCAGCAGCGCCACCAGCCCGGCGGCGAACGCCAGGCGTCGCAGCACGGACTCGAGGCGGTCGACCCTGGTGATGCCGTCGCAGGCGAGCAGCACGACGCCGGCGAGCCCGAGCAGCCGCAGCATGCCGGAGTCGGCGGTGCTGATCTCGTCGCCCGGCAGCGGCCCGGCCATCGCGTGCGCGTAGACGATCAGCATGGCGAGCACCATGGCGAGCATCGCCGCGCGCACCGGGTGGCGCAGGCCGTCGGTGGGCTCGGTGCGTCGCACGGTGTGCCACGCCCAGTAGAGGAAGATCCCGATGCCGAAGAGGGTGGCCGGGCTGCCCGCGCTCCCCAGGGCGCTGACCACCATGGGTGAGGGGATGAACCACAGCAGGCACAGGTACGCGGTCAGGAGGGCCGCGGCATCGACACCGCCGCGCCGCGTGATGCCGGCGCTCTCCTGGACCGCGAGCGTCATGACGCCTCGCCGTGCTCGTCCTGTCGCCGGCGTCGCTTCAGCAGCCGGGCGGTGACCTCGACCGGAGGCGCCTCGTGCGTGCTCGTGACCTTGCGCTCGGGCTCGCCCTCGGCGGGCACCCGGTGCAGCGACACCGGCACCGGAGGCGCGCCGGCGTCGTCGGCCGTGGCCAGGTCGTCGGGGTCGGGGTCGCGGCGGCCGGCCAGCCAGCCGTCGACGAGCGCGATCAGCAGCAGTCCCATGCCGCCCAGGGCGGCCATGGTCATCAGCGCCGCCCGGATCATCGACTTCCGCGTGGACGCCGGGTCCTCGTCGCGGGTGAGCACCACGGACGTGACGCGCTGCTCGGCGGGCAGGTCGAGCCCCGACTGCAGCTTCTCCAGCTCGACCGGGACCCGGTCGATCAGCGAGGCGAGCGCCTCGGCGGCGACGTCCGGCGCGGCCGCCTCGACGGTGAACAGGATGATCGGCGCGCTGTTGGTGTAGTCGGGCACGATCTCGAACTTCGTGCCCGTGGGGTAGGTCTCGCCGAAGCTGTCGGCCACCTTCTTCGACGTCAGCGCGCGCACCACGACATCGCGCGCCTGCCCCACGCCCCCGAGCGTGAGGTAGGGGTTCTCCTCCGACATCGTGCCCGTCGGCCCCTCCGACTGCGAGGGCGGGAAGACCAGCACGGTGCCGGTCGCCTCGTAGGTCTCGCCGGTCCGCTGGGCGACGAGGAACGTCGCGGCGGCCGTGAGCACCCCGAGGGCGAGCACGAGGTACCAGCGGCGGCGCAGCGCGCGCCAGACGACCCGCATCTCCACGTCGGCTCCCGTGTCTCAGCCGTCCGCGGCGAGGCCGCGGCGCGCGTCGATGAAGTCGGTCAGCGTGCCGACGCTCTCGAACACGTCGCCGGTGAAGTCCTCGTCGTCGATGACGACGTCGAAGCGGTCCTCGAGCGCGGCCGCCAGCTCGACCACGCCGAGCGAGTCGAGCTCGGGCAGCTCGCCGAACAGCCGGGTCTCCCGGGTGATCGAGGCGGCCCGCTCCTCGATGCCGAGGGTGCGGGTGAGCACCTCCACGACTCCGGGGAGCGAGGCGGCGACGGTGTCTGCGTGCTGGGTCATACGAGGACCTCCGGTGGTGAGGGATGGCCGAGGAAGGCGGTGGGACTGGCGGTCAGGCCGTAGGCCCCCGCCTGGAACACGACGACGAGGTCGCCGACCTCCGCGCCGGGGAGCTCGACGGCGTCGCCGAGCAGGTCGAGCGGTGTGCACAGGCAGCCGACGACGGTCACGGGACCCGTCGGGTCGTCGAGGGCGCGGGTGCCGACGGCGAGCGGGTAGTTGCGGCGGATCACCTGGCCGAAGTTGCCGGACGCGGCGAGCTGGTGGTGCATGCCGCCGTCGACGACGGCATAGCTGCGACCGCGCGACTCCTTCACGTCGACGATCCGGGTGACGTAGACGCCCGCCTCGCCCACGAGGAAGCGACCGAGCTCGATCACGACGGTGGCGTCGGGCAGCGCGGGTGCGAGCCGGCCGTCGACGAGGCCCGAGAGCCGCTCCCCGACGGCGTCGAGGTCGAGGCGCTCGTCCCGCTCGAAGTAGGGGATGCCCCAGCCGCCTCCGAGGTTGACGTACTCGACGTCGCCGCGCACGTGCCGGGCCAGGTCGAGCACGAGGTCGACGGTGCGCTCCTGGGCCTCGCCCAGGATCGCGGCCGTGAGGTTCTGCGAGCCGGCGAAGACGTGGAAGCCGACGATGTCGACGTCGTGCTCGCTGACCTCGCCGAGCAGCGACGGCACCGCCTCGGCGTCGACGCCGAACTGCTGCGGGCCGCCGCCCATCCGCATGCCCGAGCCCTTGACCGAGAACGGGGGGTTGACGCGTACGGCGGCGCGCGGGCGCAGCGCGAGCTCCTTGCCGGTGCGCACCAGGCGCTGCAGCTCGGTGCGCGACTCGATCTCGATCGTCACGCCCGACGCGACGGCGCGGCGCAGCTCGGCGTCGGTCTTGCCCGGGCCGGCGAAGCTGATCGCGGCGGGGTCCTGGCCGGTGTCGAGGGCCACGGCGAGCTCGCCCGCCGAGGCGACGTCGAGGTGGTCGACGAGCCCGGCGAGGTGCTGGACCACGGCGGGCATCGGGTTGGCCTTGACCGCGTAGCCGAGCCGCATCGCCTCCGGCAGCACCGCCTTCACCGCGGCCACCCGCTCGGTGATCATCGCCCGGTCGTAGGCGAAGAACGGGGTCGCCCCGACCCGCTCGGCGAGCCGGTCGACGGGCACGCCGCCGACCAGCAGGGTGCCGTCGACGGTGCCGTGGGCGTGGACGTGGTCACTGGTCCTCATGCGGTCAGCTCCTCGCGCAGCAGCACCCGGTCGAACTTGCCGTTGGGCGAGCGCGGCAGCTCGGCGCGTACGACGACCTCCGCGGGCACCATGTAGCGGGGCAGCTGGCGCCGGAAGACGGCGAGCAGCGCCTCGGTGTCGAGCCCGTCGCCGGCCGGGCTCACCACCACGACCACGCGGTGGCCGAGGGCGTCGTCGGGCAGGCCGAGCGCCACCGTGTCGCGGACCAGGCCGCTGTCGTAGGCGACCTCCTCGATCTCGGTCGGGCTCACCCGGTAGCCGGAGGTCTTGATCATGTCGTCGGTGCGCCCGACGAAGTAGAGGAAGCCGTCCTCGTCGGCCACCACCCGGTCGCCGGACCACACGGCCGGCTCGGGCGTACGCCAGTCGGGCCCGCCGGGGACCGGGCGGAACCGCTCGGCGGTGCGGGCGGCGTCGCCCCAGTAGCCCTGCGCGACGAGCGCGCCGCGGTGGACCAGCTCGCCCTCCTCGCCCGGCGCGCAGGGCGTGCCGTCGGGTCGCAGGACCAGGATCTCCGCGTCGGGGATCGCCTTGCCGATCGAGTCGGGGCGGCGGTCGACCTCGGCGGGGTCGAGGTAGGTGGAGCGGAACGCCTCCGTCAGGCCGTACATCAGGTACGGCTCGGCCTGCGGGAAGATCTCGCGCAGCCGCGACAGCGTGGCGCGCGGCATCCGCCCGCCCGTGTTGGCGAAGTAGCGCAGCGACGCGGTCGCCTCGGCCGGCCAGTCGGCGGCGGCGAGCTGGATCCACAGCGGCGGCACGCAGGTGAGGCCGGTGACCCCGTGCCGGGCGCACAGCCGCACCACGTCGCGGGCCAGGAGGTAGTTGACGAGCACGACGTGCGCGCCTGCGGAGAAGGCGGTGGTGACCTGGCTCAGGCCCGCGTCGAAGCTGAGCGGCAGCGCCGCCAGGATGACGTCGGAGCCGTCGTTGCGCAGGTAGCTCGACACGCTCTCGGCCCCCACCAGCAGGTTGCGGTGCGACAGCACGACGCCCTTGGGGCGGCCGGTGCTGCCGGAGGTGTAGAGGATCGCGGCGGTGTCGAGGTCGATCGCCCCGCTCGGCGCCGGCGGGTCGGTGACCTGGCCCAGCAGGGACGCGAGGTCGTGGACCGCGACCTCGTCGCCGTCGGGGACGTCGCCGGGACCGGCGTCGACGAGCAGCACGTGGGCGAGCGCGGGGCAGCCCTTCGCGTCGTCGCGCAGCGACTCCCAGCGCTGGCGCGTGGTGACCAGCACCCGCACGTCGCAGTCGCGCAGGATGTAGGCCACCTGGGGACCCTTGAGCGCCGGGTTGACCGGCACGAAGACCGCGGAGGCCACCGACGATCCGAAGATCGCGGCGATCGTCTCGGGCCGCTTGTCGAGGTGGACCGCGACCCGGTCGCCGCGGACGGTGCCGAGGCCGGCGAGCACGGCCCCGGTGCGCCAGGCCTGCTCCCACGCCGAGGCGTAGTCCAGGGTGACGTCCTGGTGGCTCAGGGCCGGGCGGTCGCCGAAGCGGGCGGCGCCCTCCTCGAGCAGGTGGTGCAGGTGCGTCCGCATCAGGTCAGGCCCCCTCGTCCCGTGGCCGGGCTCGCCCCCCGGCGACCGGCTCTGGCGCGACGAGTGCCCCACCCGTCGTCCGTGATCCACGCTACGGACGGCCGGCGCCCGCGCGGGCTCCCTCGGGCGGGAGTACCGGATTTGGGGTAGCGACCCGCTCGACCCAGGCCGGGCCGCGCTCGGCCCGCAGCAGGTCGGGGCGCAGCAGCACCCGGACGGCGGCGCGGGCGATGGCGTCGCCGCGCGCGGCCCGGCTCGCCTCGCGCAGGACGAGGGCCAGCCAGTAGAGCGCCGTGCGCGGCGGGGAGCCCAGCCGCGAGAAGAGCCGCAGCCGGTTGGCCGTGAGCAGCGCCCACAACGGCGGCGAGCTCCCCGAGTCGCCCTCGAGGTGGACGGCGCCCGCGTCGGCCACGTAGCGCACGGCGAAGCCGTTCGCCCCGGCCCGCAGGTGGAACTCGGTCTCCTCGGAGTAGAGGAAGTAGGACTCGTCCCACGGGCCGCAGGCGTCGAGGCAGGCCCGGCTGACGAGCTGCGTCGACCCCTCGGCCCAGTCGGGCGTCGCGTCGGCGACGTAGCGCGCCAGGTCGGTGACGACCTCGCCGGTGGCCGGCCAGCGGCCCGCGCGCGTGGCGCCCACGAACGCGTCGGCGTAGGCGCGCAGCAGCGTGGGCCGCCGGCGCTGCGAGTGGATCAGCGCGCCGTCGCCGTCGGTGAGCCGGGGCACCGCGATCCCGGTGCCGGGCCGGTCGAGGGCCGCCACGAGGGCGGGCAGGCAGCCCGGCAGCAGGCGTACGTCCGGGTTGAGCACCAGCACGGCCGGCGCGTCCGGGGTGGCGGCCACGGCGGCGTTGACGCCCGCCGCGTAGCCGGCGTTGCGCCCGGTCTGCACGATCGTGGCGTCCGGGGCCAGGCGACGGGCCACCGCGACCGTGTCGTCGTGCGAGTCGTTGTCGACGACGACGAGCCGGTAGGGCACCGACCCGGCGCCCTCGGGCAGCGACGCCACCAGCCCCGGGAGCACGTCGGCGCTGTTCCAGGTGACCACGGCCACCGTCACCGGCCTCATCCGAGCACCTCGCGCCGTCGCGAGCGCCGGCGCTCGAGCCGGAACACCACCACCATCGTCAGGGCGACCCCGGTGATCCCGGTGGCGGCGAGCGCGCGCGACCGGCTGCCGGCGACCGGCACGATGATCGGGTCCTCCGACGACGGCACCGCCCGGGCGCGCAGGGTGGGCGGCACGCCGAGCTCGTCCTGGCGGTGCTCGAGCACCTCCGCGACCCGGGCCGACGTCGCGCCGGCCGAGGCCTGCACCTCCTCGAGGCTCGCGCCGGCGACCTGCACGTCGAGGTAGTTGGCAGAGAACAGGGGCCGCCACTGGGTGCCGAGGTTGGGCACCCGCACCTGGACGCCCTCGCGGTGGCCCATCCCGACCATCGTGGCGGCCACGTCACCGGTCAGCAGCGGCGGGTGGCCGTCGTTGAGGTCGGTGGAGACGACGCCGACGAGCGGCTGGAGGCCGTAGAGCGGGTTCTCCAGGACGCTGGTGTCCTCGGTGCCCGAGGGCCCGACGACCACGATGTTGTACTGGGTGAACCACACGGGCTGCTGGCGCTGGACGAGCAGCAGCGCGCCGAGCGTGACCACGGCGCCGAGCAGCACGACGTACCACCAGTGCAGCGCGGCCGCCAGGAACCCTCGCGCCGTCACGGTGCCCCGCAGGTGCCGGCGTCGCTCATCCGATCTCCTCGACCGGCTCGACGAGCTGCGGCGGGAGGTGGAGGTAGGCGGTGGTCGTGCGCTTCTGGTCGATGTCGCCGTAGACCCGCTCGACCTGCGCGGTCGTCAGCCCCGTTGCCGCGGCGACCTGCTCGAGCGGTGCGCCGGTGTTCTTGCCGTGCAGGCACAGGTCCATCAGGTTCCACGGCAGGGAGAAGTAGAACTCCTCCTGCGACTGCGGCAGCGAGTAGGTGTCGGTCGTCGAGGGCCGGGTGCGGACCTCCTCCGGGACGCCGAGGAAGTCGGCGAGCGCGTAGACCTGGGTCTTGTAGAGGTGGGCGATCGGCTTCACGTCGGCCGCTCCGTCGCCCAGCTTCACGAAGAACCCCTGGTCGTACTCCAGCCGGTTGGGCGTGCCGGTGACGACGTAGTTGAGCCGGTCGGCGTGGTAGTACTCCGACATCCGGCGCACGCGCTGCTTGAAGTTCGTCGCGGCCACGATCCCGAGGTAGGACTCGGTGGTGAGCCGGTGCCGGGTGGTGGTGCCGTCGGGCGCCTGGACGACGACCGAGTAGAGGCGCAGGCGCGCGGACTCCACGACGCTGGGCAGCACGATCTTGGACCGGTGGTCGGGACCGTAGTCGGGGCAGACCATCCGGATCGCGTCGTCGCGGCGCTCGTAGCACCGGGCGGCCTCCAGCACCGGCGTGATGTCCTCGACGGCCGAGTCGATGCCCAGGGAGTCGGAGACCAGCGTGCTGAAGGCGAGCGTGTCGTCGGCGGAGTCGCGCTCGGGCATGTGCAGCCCGAAGACCCGGTCCTTGCCCAGCGCGGCGACGCAGAGCGCGGCGACGACGCTGGAGTCGATGCCGCCCGACAGCGCGACGACCGCGCCCTTGCGCCGCGACCTGGTGAGGTAGCCGCGCAGCGACGCGGTGATCCTGGCGACCTCGGCCTCGGGGTCGATCGCGAGCACCTCAGCGTCGCCCTGGATGTGGCCCTGGATGTGGCCCTGGATGGTGGTGCTCATGCGGTGCTCCTCATCGGCTGGACCCGGTCGACCACGGTCATCGGCGCGGGTGGGACGTCGTCGCTGCCCGCGCCGCCGTCCACGACGAGCTGCTGGTGGAGCAGCTGGGTCGAGACGACCGCGAGCAGGCGCATGTTGTCGGTGTTGCCGGCGCGTACGCCGCCCGTGCGGGCCGCCTTCGCCAGCAGCCCGGCGACCGGGCGGGGGTCGAAGACGCCCGCGTCGGCCAGCGCGGCGGGCGAGGTGACCTCGGCGAGCCACTCCGGCGGCGGCCCGCTGAAGAAGCTGGCCGTGTCGGGGGAGCGGTAGGGCTGCTTGGGCCGGGTGCGGATCTCCTCCGGCACCAGGTCCTCGAAGGCGATCTTGAGCAGGTGCTTCTCGTCGAGGCCACAGAGCTTGTGGCGCGCCGGCAGGCGGTTGGCCAGCTCGACGACGTCCTTGTCGAGGAACGGGAAGCGACCCTCCACCGAGTTGGCCATCAGCATCCGGTCGCCCTGGCTGGCCAGGATGTAGCCCGGCAGCAGGGTGGTCATCTCGAGCCACTGGGCGCGCGAGAGCGCGTCCCACCGTCCGCTGTCCGCCGGCATGCGCGACACGACGTCGGCGCCCGACTCGTGGGCGAGCTCGGCGCGGAGGTCGGGCGCGAGCAGACCCTTGACCGCGGAGGTCGAGGCCCACCGCGGGCGGTGCGAGATCGCCGGGTCGGCGGGGTCGAGGTCCTGGCCGAAGAAGCTGCGCGCGAACGCCGGCGCGCGGCCGGGGTTGCGCTCCATCCACGGGTAGAGCAGCTCGACCGCCCGGTCGCGGGTGGCGGAGCCCGGGTCACGTGCCCAGAACGCGCGCACGCGCCCCTCGCGGAAGATGTCGTAGCCCCCGAGCACCTCGTCGGCGCCCTCGCCGGTCACCACCACCTTGTAGCCGTGCTCGCGCACCAGCCGCGACAGCAGGAACAGGGGCGCGGGCGCGGTGCGCAGGATCGGCGTCTCGGTGTGCCGGACCACGTCGGGAAAGACGTCGGCGACGTCGCCGGGCGACACGGTGACCTCCTCGTGGCGCGCCCCGAGCTCGGCCACCATCTTCTGCTGGTGGATCCCCTCGTCGTACTCGTCGTCGGTGAAGCGCAGCGAGAACGTGTGCAGCGGGGCGTCGGTGTAGCGCGCGATCACCGCGGCGGTGATCGAGGAGTCGATGCCGCCGGACAGGTAGGCACCCACCGGCACGTCGCTGCGGACGAAGCGCAGCCGGGCGGCCTCGACGATGCGCTCGCGCAGCTCGGCGGCGTTGGCCTCCACGTCCTGCCCCGGCTCGGCCCCCCGCTCCGGGAAGTCGATGCTCCAGTAGGGGCGGCGGTCGAAGCCGTCCCGGTCGAGCACGGCGACGTGGCCGGGCTCGAGCTGCTCGATGCCCCGGAAGACCGTGCGCGGCGCGACCGTCGACCAGTAGGTGAGCACCTCGTCGAGGCCGGCCGGGTCGAGGACCCGGGGCAGGGCGGGGTCGGCCAGCAGGGCCTTGACCTCGGAGGCGAACGCGATGCGCCGGCCGTCACGGGTGAAGAACAGCGGCCGCACGCCGAGGCGGTCGCGGCAGAGCACCAGACGCCGCCGGCGCGAGTCCCACAGCGCCAGCGCCCATTGGCCGTTGAAGCGTGAGAAGCACTGCTCGCCCCACTCCTGCCAGGCGTGCACGACGACCTCGGTGTCGCTCGCCGTGCGGAACCGGTGCCCGCGGTTGCGCAGCTCCTCGCCCAGCTCGACGTAGTTGAAGATCTCGCCGTTGAAGGAGATCCACAGCGTGCCGTCCTCGTTGGACAGCGGCTGGGCCCCGCCCTCGGCGTCGATGATCGCGAGCCGGGTGTGACCGAGCGCGGCGTGCTCGTCGCGGTACAGGCCGCTGCCGTCGGGACCGCGGTGCCGCAGCCGGCCGATCATCCGGGTGACGAGCTCGCGGTCGGGGGGCGGGCCGTCGAGGTCGACGACACCGCACACGCCGCACATCAGCGGGTCCCGCCGGCGCGGGAGAGCACCGTGCGCATGCCCTCGGCGGTGCAGAGGAGGTCGGGGTCGATGTGCTCCTCGCGCAGCACGACGTCGAAGACGTCCTCCAGGAAGATCGCGGCCTTGACCGCCTCGAGCTGGCGGTCGCCCTTCGGGTCGCGCAGCCGGAGGTACTCGGTGAGCGCGCGCTCCACGTCCCCGGAGGGCGGCTCGGGCGCGGGACGCTCGACGCGGTAGTTGAGCATCGCCGAGTTGTCGTAGTCGGTGGCGATCACGCGCCCCGGGTTGCCCGCGACCAGCGCGCGTGCCGGCACGTCACGCGAGACCACGCTGCCGGCCGAGATGGTGGCGCCGTCACCGATCGTCACGGCGCCGGTGATCGTGGCCCCGGGCCCGATCCACACGTCGTCGCCGAGCCGGGGGACACCCTGGTCGCCCGAGGCCACCCGCTGCCCGATCGTGACGTTGTGGTGCAGCACGCAGTTGTCGCCGATGGTCGACGGCCCGATGAACACGCCCGTGTGGTGCATCAGGAACATGCCGGGCCCGATCTGCGCACGGTGGTCGATGTCGGCGTGGTGGATGTTCCTCACCCGCCGGCGCCACACCCCCGCGAAGATCCGCACCGGCAGCCCGGTCAGGCGGTGCTGCGCGTGGTGGCGGCGGGCGGCGCGGTCGAAGCGGTAGCAGGCGACCACGCGGAAGTCGGCGTTCCACAGCCACAGGCGCAGTCGCTGCGCCGGACCGCGGCGGCCCCCAGCCGTGATCGCGTAGTACTTGTCGACGTCCGTGCGGAACGGACGCGCGTCCGGGTCGGTGACCCGGTCGTGGCTCTGGCCCATGGTCGCTCCCCGTGACGGGGGCTCAGCCCACGGGCTGGCCGACGAGCGCCTTGCCCGCGACGTAGCGGGTCAGGCCCCCGACGCTGCCGAGGTTCTCGAACACCGTCTCTGACTCCGCGACCACGATGCCGAAGTGGTCCTCGAGGAACTCGATCAGCTCGAGGACACCCGTGGAGTCCACGATGCCCTCCTCGAGCAGCGAGGCCTCGTCGGCCGGCAGCCGGTCGTGGTCGCCGAACAGGTAGTTGTCCCCGATGAACTCTCTCAGCTGGTGCTTGATGTCGTCGTGCACGTCGCCTCCCCAGGCAGTCTCCGGGCCTCCACCCCTGTCGGCCCGCCTGACAGTTGAGCACCAGCGCAGCGGGTCGGGGCCGGGTGGGCCGCACGCTCCCCAATAGTGGTGAGCGGTCCCGAAGACCCCCCTCCGGGGTGAGGTGCCCTCCGTAGTCTGTAGGCCCTGGCCGGCGTGGGGACGGCCCCGGTGGAGGAGCTCGCGATGGTCACCAGCAGCCAGGGATCGGCCACGGTCGGCACGGGCACGGACATCGTCTCGGTGGCTCGCATCGCCGCCCTGGTCAGCACCGGCGGCGACCGGTTCCTGCGGCGGTGGTTCACCGAGGACGAGATCGCCTACTGCACCGCCCGCGCCCGCCCCGAGCTGCACCTCGCGGCCCGGATGGCGGCCAAGGAGGCGGTGCTGAAGGCGCTCCGGCCGGCCCGGGACGCCCCGCTCGCGTGGCGCTCGATCGAGATCGGGCGCGACGCCGACGGAGCGCCCCACGTGTCGCTGGACGGCGACGTCCGCGCGCTCGCCGAGCGTCGTGGCGCCGGGCCGATCCACGTCTCGCTGTCGCACTGCGACGAGTACGCGGTCGCGGTCGCCGTCGCCGACGCTGCTGCCGACTGACCCGGCCGACTGACCCGGCCGACTGACCCGGCCGACTGACCCGCTACCGGCTCGCGCCGAGGGGCACCGCCTGTGGCCGGGTCCACTCCGCGGGCCGCTGCCGGGCCGAGGGCCCGCGCACCAGCCAGACCTCGTCCCACTGCACGCCCGCGAGCCAGTCGCCCTCGATCCGGCCCGCCAGGTCGGCGAGGTCGCCGATGGCGAGACCCGTGACCAGGACGTGCTGGGCGTGGTCGAGCGAGGCCAGGGCCTCGGGCACGTGGCGCGGCGCCACGGCCGACATGTGCACCGGACGGCCGGCGCGGTCGAGGACGACGCACCCGCCCGCGCCCGCGTCGGCGAAGCCTCCGGCGCGGTCGGCGTTGACGAGGTGGAGCGGCTCCTCGGCGGAGAAGCCCAGGAGGTCGACCTCGTGGGCGATGTCGGCGAGCACGACCGGCACGCCGAGCTCCGCGCGTACGCGGGCGGCGGCGCGCGACTGGCGCAGCCATCGGCGCCGCCAGCCGTGCCGGCGCACGATCGGTAGCCGGCCCCAGTCCCGGGCCCCCGGGTCGACGACGCCGCACGTGGTGTGGATCGGCACGAGCTCCGGGTGGAGGTCGCCGACGTGGCGGTGCGCCTCGTCGAGGCGCGCCAGGTTGGTCGTCATGCTGTTGTGGGTGATCGAGGTGTCGACGGCCCCGGCGAGGCGGCCGGCGGCACGCACCCGCAGCGAGTACTCCACGGCGTACGCGTGCCAGGCCAGCCGCGGGTCCTCGCTGAGCGGCTCGCGGACCAGGTCGTCGCGCCGCGCGATGACCAGCACCTCGTCGAGGGTGTCGACGGGCTCCGGCACGGGGGCCGACTCGCCGATCAGGATCACGCGGTCGCGCAGCCGGCCGACCGACGTGCGGTCGGCGGCCACGCCGTTGGCGCCGAGGATGCCCCACCGCTCGTCGTCCAGCGCGGCGGCGCACGCCGCGAGCCGGTCGAGGTCGTGCAGGTAGACGTCCTGGTGCACCAGCACGACGACGTCGTGGCGGGCCTGCCGCACGGCGTGGTTGAGGGCGGCGCCCGCCGAGGCGAAGGCGTGCCCGGTGTTGTCGACCGGGAGGTACTCCACCTCCACCGGTCCGTCGTAGGCCTCGATCGACCGGTCGAGGCAGTGGCGCCTCACGACAGGGTCGTTGTACACGCACGCGATGGTCATCCCCACGCTGGGAGTCGACCACGCGGTCGCGGCACTCGCCGCAGGGGTGCGACGCGAATCCCCCGAGTGGGGTACGCGCCGGCGCGGCCGGCGGGCCCAGAATGGAGGCCGAGGGGGCAGCGATGACACCCATCCGACACCGCAGGCGGCTGGCCGCCGCCGTGGCGGTGCTCGCGCTGGCGACGGTCGTCGCCGTCGGTGCGGTGCGCGTCCTCCGCGAGGAGCCCACCGCTGCCCGGTCCGACCCGGCCGGGGCGGCCGCCGCGGCCGACCCGGCGCCGGAGCCCTACCCGGACGCCGGCAGCACCGGCGTCCCGGAGGGCACCGAGCTCACCGCCTACGACGGGCCCTGCACCCTGACCGAGACCGTCGTGCTCACGGCCGTGGACGCGACCGGGGTGTGCCCGGCCCTCGTGGTGCAGGCGCCTGGGGTGCGGATCGAGTCGTCGCGGGTGCCGCGGGTGGAGTCCACCGCCACCCAGGTCGACCCGACGTTCTCGGTCGAGGTGGTCGACTCCGAGGTCGTGGCCGGCGAGTGGATCGGCGGAGCGGTGTGGGGCAGCAACCTCACGGTGCGGCGGGTGGAGGTCACCGGCGGGCAGCACAGCGTGCACTGCGGCAGCCACTGCGTGGTCGAGGACTCGTGGCTGCACGAGCAGTTCAACCCCGACGGCGAGGCATCCCACAACAACGCGTTCATCTCCAACGGCGGCACCGACATGGTGGTGCGGCACAACACGCTGCACTGCACGGCGGAGCTCAACGCCACCGACGGCGGGTGCACGGCCGACCTCTCGCTCTTCGGCGACTTCGAGCCGATCCGCGACGTGCTGGTCGAGGACAACCTCCTCAAGGCCAACGGCTCCTCTGCGTCCTACTGCGCCTTCCTGGGCCACGCGCCGGGCAAGTCGTTCCCCGACGCCAGCGGGGTGGTGGTCACCGGCAACGTGTTCGAACGCGGATCCAACGGCACGTGCGGGGTCTACGGCCCGGTGACGTCGTTCGACGCCGGTGCCGCGGGCAACGAGTGGCGCGACAACACCTGGGACGACGGCACCGCGCTCCTGCCGGGCTGACCATCGCCCGTCAGCGCAGCCGCTTGACGGTCCCGACGAGCGCGCCGCGGGCGCGCACGGTCACGGGCGGCCGGCGCAGCACCTCGCGCTCCACCGACTCGACGGTGTCGCCGCGCCGGATGCTGTAGCGCGGCTGCAGCCACCGGTCGGGGTGCGCCCAGCGGCGGTCGCTGGTCTGCACCGTGCGGTAGCCGAGCGGGCGCAGCTCGGCGAGGACGCCGCGGTCGTAGCGGCCGAGCGGCAGCGCCGCGTCGTGCACCCGGGTGCCGGTCACGTCCTCGAGCACCGAGCGCGCGGTGACCAGCTCCTCGCGCCGCCGGGCCGGGTCGAGCCCGCGCCAGGGCCGGTGGGCCATGCCGTGGCTGCCGATGCCCATGCCCGAGCCGTGCAGCAGCCGGACATCGTCGCGGCTCAGGCTGCCCGGCTGGTCGAGCCGCCCCGCGATCACGAAGAAGGTCGCCCGCAGGCCGCGCTCGCGCAGCGCCGGCAGGGCGATCTCCACGTCGGAGGAGTTGCCGTCGTCGAAGCTCAGCCGCACGTCGGGCCGCCCGACCACCCGGTCGAGCACGCCCAGGAAGACGTCGCGGTCGATCCAGTAGGTGTCCTCACCCGGCTCGCGTCGGCGCTGCGGGGCGCCGATGCCGTGGAAGCAGACGTTCACCACGCTCATGGCTCGAACCGTAGGCGGCCCGCCCGCGTGCCGCTCGCCTGCCGCGGAGGCTCACAAAATGTGGGTATGTGCCCCGGGGTCGGCCCGGCTCGGCGGACGCACCTTCCTACGGTGGGAACATGTCAGGGGAGTCCGTGGGGGTGGACCTGGCGCCGATCACCGACGACGACATCGGGGCGGTCGCCACGTTCCTGCACCAGCACCTCAACGCCAGGTTGAGTGCGGCCGAGTGGGCCAGGTGCGCCGTGCCGCCCTGGAGCGTCGACGCCCCCAACCACGGCTTCCTGCTGCGTCACGGCGACGACGTGGTGGGGGTCTACCTGGCGTTCTACTCCGAGCGGGTGGTCGAGGGCCGCACGCACCGGCTGTGCAACGTGGCGGCGTGGTGCGTGCTCGAGGAGCACCGCGCCCACGGCGTACGCCTGGCGCGGGCGATGCTGCGACAGCGCGGCTACGACTTCGTCGACCTCTCGCCCAGCGGCAACGTGGTGGCGCTCAACGAGCGCCTGGGCTTCCGCAGCCTCGACACCGCCACCGCGCTCGTCCCCAACCTCCCGCTCCCGACCCGCCGGGGCGTCCGCGTGCTGACGGCGCCGGAGGACATCGAGGCGGCGCTGACCGGGGCAGACCTGCGTGTCTACCGCGACCACCGCGACGCCGCCGCGGCACTGCACTTCGTGGTGCGTGTCGGGCACGACACCTGCTACGTGATCGCCCGCAGCGAGCGGCGCAAGGGCCTGCCGCTCTTCGCCTCGCTGCTCCACGTCTCCGACCCCGCGGTGCTCGCCCGCGCCGGGCACGCGCCCTACCGGCACCTGCTCCTGCGCCATCGCGCCCTCGTCACCCTCGCCGAGCGGCGGGTGACGGGTCACCGGCCCCGGCTGTCGCGGATGCAGTCGGCTCCGCGGCCACGGATGTTCCGCGGCGCCTCGCTCGAGCCCCGCGCGGTCGACTACCTCTACAGCGAGCTGACCTGCGTGCCGTGGTGAGCGGCCCGCCGGCCTAGCCGGGACCCACCGTCTCGCCGCTGTCCCACACGTTGCCCGTCCACACGTTGCCGGAGGCGTTGCGATCGAACGACGTCACCGGGCCGTAGACGCCGCACTTGCGGTTGGCGCCACGCTCAAAGACGTTGTTGGTGAACCGCACGTTGGTGGCGGTGTAGGGCTTGGACGTGGAGTCGCCGCCGTAGGCGCAGTAGGAGATCGACGAGTTGTTGGCCCGCAGGTAGTTGTTGTCGATGGTGACGTTGTCGATGGGGTCGAAGTCGCCGAACAGCGACACGTCGGCCGTGCACCCGCCGTCGGTGCGGTTGAGGATCGCGGTGCAGTGCAGCGTGTTGTGGCGCAGGACCATGTTGCGCCCGCCGTTGGAGATGAACGCGTTGTTGTGGAAGCTCTCGCCCTCGGCGTTGTACTGGTCGTGCAGCCACGAGTCGGTGACCTCGCAGTTGTTGTTGCAGTGGAAGCTGTGCTGGCCACCGGTGACGTCCACCCGTCGCGCGGTGATGTTGTAGCCCCAGAGCGCTCCGGTCGAGGTGGCGCCGGCGCGCACGTCGGAGTCGCTGATGGTGACCGAGCTGCTGCCGTCGCCGTAGATCGACTGCACGCGCGGCACGAGCGACTTCTCGATGACCACGCCCGTGGTGTTGATGACGAGCGCGCCGCACGACGTGGCGTCCACGGCGGAGAGCGTGCGCGCCGAGGTGATCGTGCACGGGCCGGTGTAGGGCGTCAGCGTCGTGCCGGCGGGCACGCCGGTGTTGTCGGGGCCGGGCCACTTGCTCGGCGGCGGGGGCGGGGTGGGCTCGGACGTGGGCTCGTCGCTCGACGGGACGAAGCGCACGTCGACCCAGTAGTTGGCGTCGCGGGGTGCCTGCTTGCTCGGGAAGCGCGAGGTGCCGCCGACCCGGGTGACGCCGTTGCGCCCGCCCGGCGCCCGCAGGTGGGCGTTGGCCTTGGCCTTGCGGAAGCCGCCGGCCGTGGCGGGGTGGATCCCCGCGGCGCCGGTGTGCACCGACACGACGTAGCCCGTGCCGGGCGCCAGGGTGACGCTCGAGCCGAACGCGACCCGCTTCCAGCCCTTGCCGCGCACCGGTCGCACGTCGGCCCGGGCCAGCACCTCACCGCGCCGCGACCACAGCGTCGCGGTCTCGGGCGTCGAGGCCCGCGAGCGCCGTGGCTTGTAGTAGCGCACGCCGATCGCCGTGCCGGCGACCTTGGGGGAGAACCGCATCCCGACCTCGCGCTGCGCGCCCCGGCGCACCTCGGCGGCGGGGGCGCGGCTGGTCAGCACGCCGACCTCGTCGGCACGCGTCCGCTCGGGGGCGGTGCCGCCGTGGGCGGACGGGGTGGGGCGCTCGGCGAGCGCGAGGGCGGTCAGCACCACGGCCAGCACGAACAGGGGGACGAGCCGGCGGCGGCCTCGGGACGTGGCGACGCTGGGGGAGGACATGGGGGCACCTCGATGAACGGGGGCAGGGGCAGGACCGCGCTGGTGGGGGTGTGCGCAGCTCCCACGGGATCATCCTCACCCTTACGGGGGTCGACAAGGCCGCTGGGCAAGTTCCCCAAATTGTGTCGGCTGCCGCGGACGGCGCGATCAGCGCACGACGGTGGCCGACCACGCCTGCTCGATGAGCAGCCGCGGAGCGGCGTCCGCCGTCGTGTCGACCGCCCAGGTGTCGCTCACGCCGGGCTCGTCGGCACGCGGCATCCCGTAGAGGATCGTGTCGTCGTCGAGCCACTCGACCTGGTCGTCGAGCCCGCGCGGTCCCTCGGCGAGCAGGGTCCGCTCGCCGGTGGCGAGGTCCTGGACGGCGACCTGCCACACGACCCGGCGGCCCGGGTCGACGTCGACCTTGAACGCCACCCGGGTGCCGTCGGGGGAGATCGAGGGACACTCGGCGTCGGACGACACCGAGGTCAGCGTGCGCTCGGCGAGGTCGCCCTCGACCAGCCACGTACGCCCACCCGTCGCGACGGTGGCGTAGAACGTCCGGTCGTCCGCGAACGTCACCCCCCACACGTTGCGGTCCACCGGGTTGACCCGCCGGCCGTCGATCACGAGCTGGAAGTCCTCCAGGTTGCCCCACCGCTCGCCACCGTCGACCGCGTGCACCTCGGTGGCGGTGGAGAAGCCGGTCGACATGTAGGAGTGCCCGGCCACGAAGATCGTGGTCGCCACGAGTGTCCCGTCGGGGCTGAGCCGGGTGCGGCTCGGGATGCCGGGCAGGTCCTCGCGCCCGATCTCCTGCCAGTCCGCGTCGAGCGCGACCACCTCGGCGGCCGATGCCACGCCGGGGTCGGTGACCAGGCAGGAGGCGCCGGTGCTGCGGGCCGCGACGCGGTCGCACGAGACCCCGGTGAACGCCCGCGGACCGCTGGGGTCGTCGAGCGGCACGACCGCCACGACGCCGTACTCGCTGTCGGTGCCGGTGTGGCGGAAGACGATCCGCGGGCCGTCCGTCACCGTGGCGATCGGCGCCTGCTCGGCGTCGGGCTCGGCCGCGCGCTGAGCGCGCACCTCGCGGCGCTCGACGACGACGTAGGCGGTCGCCGCGACGGCGAGGACCACCACCAGGGCGAGGAACGCCAGCACGCGGGCGCGAGCGCTCACGAGGTGACCGCCGCGCCGTCGAGGCGCCCCACGCGGGTGGCGGCGATCAGGACGGCCACGGTGAGCAGGGCCGCGACGGTGGCCATGGCGCCCGCCGGGCCGAGCACCAGCCACAGCACGCCGAAGCCCGCCGAGGCGAGCATCCGGGCCAGGGCCACCACGGTCTGGGCAGCGGCGATGCCGCTGGTGCGGGCCTGCACGGGGACGAGTCGACCGGCGATCGCGGCGATGACGCCGTCGGTCGCGGCGTAGAACGTGCCCAGCAGGAGCAGCGTCCCGACGGTGGCCGCGGCGGTCGAGGTCGGCAGCACGGCGCACAGGTAGGCGCCGACGAGGGCCAGGTGGCCCACGATGAGCGTGCGGGCCCGTCCGACCCGGTCGGCCAGGCGCCCGATCGGCACGGCCAGCAGCAGGTAGGCCACGTTGGTGCCGACGTAGAACAGCGGGAACCAGGTGACGTTGATGCCGCCGTGGTCGAGCAGCGCGAGGTAGATGAATCCGTCGCCCACCGTGAGCAGGCCCAGCACTCCGGCGACCGCGAGCAGCGGGCGCAGCCGGGCGTCGGTGAGGTCGCGCCACCGGAAGGGCGGCGGTGTGGGCCCGGCCGGGGCCGCGTCGCGCCGGGTGCGCACGTCGGGGCCCAGCAGTCCCAGCAGCGCCACGCCGGCCAGGGCGAACGCGAGGGAGACCACGAGCACCACCGAGTAGCCGTCGGGGACCACCAGCAGCAGGCCGAACGCGATCAGCGGACCGAGGGCGGCGCCGATCGTGTCGAGCATCCGGTGCACGCCGAAGGCACGCGCGAGGTGCTCGGTCGGCGCGGCGGTGCTGATCATCGCGTCGCGCGGGGCGGTGCGGATCCCCTTGCCGATCCGGTCGGCGGTGACGACGGCGGCGATCCCGGCCGCCCCGCTGGCGAACAGCAGGAACACGCGGGCCACCGCCGAGAGGCCGTAGCCCAGGAACGCCACCCACTTGGGACGGTCGGAGGCGTCGGCCAGCCACCCGCCACCGAGACGCACGAGCGCGCTGACGCCCTGGTAGAGGCCGTCGACGAGCCCGTACGCCACGGGCGTGAGGCCGACGACGGCGGTGAGGTAGAGCGGGAGGATCGCCGAGACCGACTCCGACGACACGTCGGTCAGCAGCGAGACGATGCCCAGCGTGACGACGACCCGCCCGACCGGGGGCCGGGTCGAGGTGGTGCCCGTCGTGGTGGTGCCTGTCGTGGTGGCGCCGGCGACGGGCCGGTCGCGGAGCGTGATGTACACCGGCTCACCCGCGCCCGGCGCGCAGCGAGGCGTGGAGCGAGTAGGTCGCCCCCGACCCGCGCGGGGTCACCGTCACGGTCACCACGCTGTCGCCGCGCCGGAAGGCGGCCGCCTCGGAGCCGGCCAGGGCCGGCGGCGCGGTCGTCTCGGTCAGCCCCCGGCGGGCGAGGCGGTCGCGGTAGGCGAGGAGCACCTGCGGCGCGGACAGCGTGGTCACGGCGACCAGTCCGACCTGGAGGCGGTCGCCCGAGGGCGAGACGCTGCTGCTCTGCACCCGCGCGGCGCGGGTGGGCCGCAGGGCGGAGGGGAAGCGTCGCACCAGGCGTCCCCGCGCGCTCGCCGCGCGCGGGAGGGGCGAGGTCACGAGCGGCGCGGGGTCGCTCGGGGGGAGGAGCTGGGCGAGGCTGGTGACCGGGGCCTCGGGCGCCTGCGGCACCTCGAGCCCCGGGCTCGTGCCGTCGTCGGCGCCGTCGGGCGGGTCGGCTCCCTCGTCGCCGGCGTCGCCGGCAACGCTGCCGTCGGTCTCGGCGGCTCCGGACCCGCCCGCTTCCCTGCCCGCTTCCCCGCTCGCCTTGCCGGCGGACGGTGACGGCGACGGCGGACCGGCCGAGCCCGCTGCGGCCGAGGGCGAGCTGGACGTGTCCTCCGGCGACGCCGGTCCGGCGCCGCAGCCGCCGAGGACGAGGCAGGCTGCGACGCCGAGCACGGCGATGCGCGCTGGTGTGGTGTTCATGGATGTGCCGACCCCCACGGTCGTTGGTGGAACGAGCTGTTGCGTGATCAGTAGGCGCCGCGGTGCCCGAGCACGGCGCTGACGGTGCGGACGAGGATCGAGAGGTCGAGGCGCAGCGACCAGTTCTCGACGTACTTCAGGTCGAGCCGGACCGACTCCGCCCAGGTCAGGTCGGAGCGACCGGAGACCTGCCACAGGCCCGTCACGCCCGGCTTGACGACGAGCCGGCGCCGCGGGTCGATGTCGTACTGCGCGACCTCGCTCGGCAGCGCCGGGCGGGGACCCACCAGCGACATGTCGCCCCGCACGACGTTCCACAGCTGGGGCAGCTCGTCGAGGGAGTAGCGGCGCAGCCGGCTGCCCAGCCGCGTGACCCGGGGGTCCTGGGCGATCTTGAACAGCACGCCGTCCTTCTCGTTGACGTCGGCCAAGCCGGTGCGCACCGACTCGGCGTCGATCCCCATCGAGCGCAGCTTGAGCATCGTGAACGGCACGCCGTCGCGCCCGATGCGCTCCTGGCGGAAGAACGCCGGGCCCGGCGTCTCGCGGCGGATGGCCACCGCCAGGACCGCGATCAGCGGCAGGGCGAGGACGAGGGCGACGAGGGCGATCGTGCGCTCGACGAGGTCCTTGAGCAGCCGGCGCGGCCCGTGGAGCGTCGGCTTGCCGACGTGCAGCACGTCGAGGCCGGCGGTCGACATGACGCGGGTGCGCGTGGGCTCGACGTCGAGGAGACCGGTGCCGAGGAAGAGCTCGGTGCCCGTCCTGCCCAGTGACCAGTGCAGCCGCCGCACCTCGACCGGCGACAGGTGCGCTCCGGGCAGCACCACCAGCGCGTCGGCGCCGTGGTCCTGCGCGGCCGTCGAGGACGACTCGATGCCGACGTAGACGGGCACGTCGCCCTCGACCGGCGTGGTCGAGGCCCGGGTCAGGCAGGCGGCGACCACCTCGTGGGTGCCGCTGGCGTGGAGCTGCGCCACGGCCTCGCGGACCGCACGCGGCTTGCCGGCGAGCACGATGCGGGGCCGGGAGCGTCCGGGGCCGACGAACGGGACGGCACTGGTGACCGTGAGGCCGGCCACGAGCACGCCCAGGGACGCCGGGTGGGCGTCGGCGAGCCACGGCGAGGCCGCCAGAGCGAGGACGGCGGTGCGCCCGCCGGCGCCGAGCACCACCGCGAGCCGCTCGGACCGCGCGTGGCCGAGGGCCTGGTGGCGGTAGCGGCCCGACATCGCGAGCGCGGCGGGCCACACGACGGCGACGGCCAGTGCGGCGCCGAGCCCGACCCTGCCGAGGGTGGACCAGCCGACCGCGAGGGTCATGGCGAGCGCCAGGTCCAGGGCCGGCGCCGGCCAGGCGCGAGGAGTCGACGCGCGACGGGGGACGGTGTCGACGAGTGGCTCCGCGACGGGCGCCACCAGGGGTGGCACCGCTGCGATGCCGCGCGGGCGGGGGATCGGTCTCCCCAGCACGCCTCCGTCCGTGGTGAATACGTCGGACACGACCTGCGTCATGCTCACCAACCCCCCCTCCGGAGACACCGCCCAAGGCACCCCGTTGCTGACCTTGCCGCGAGCCTAGGAAGCCCTGTCGCCGGGGGCATGCCGCAAATGAGCGAAAGCGGTGCAGGCCCGGGAGATACCCATTCAGAGGGATGGGCACCGCGCGGGGGCCGGCCCTAGGCTCGAGGCGGTACACCAGCACTGGTTCGCATCACTCGGGCCAGCCCCGCACTGGCCACTTCGGTGGCCGCTCGCGTGACGCGGAACCCCACGCTTCGTCACCTGGAACCGACGCGAACCAGTGGCGGCGGCCGAGGTCCCCCTCCTCGGCCGCCGCAACCGCGTGCGCGGGTCCGCTGGGTCAGGCGCCGAGCTTCCATCCGATCTGGTTGGCCATGCCGACGGCAGCGAGCTGCGAGGAGACCTCGAGCTTGCCGAGGATCGACTTCACCTGCGTACGGACGGTCGCCTCCGACACCACGCTGTCCTGGGCGATCGAGCGCACCGTGCGGCCCTCGATGAGCGCTCCCAGCACCTGCCGCTCGCGCGGGGTGAGCAGGTCGAGGCGGCGGCGTACGTCGTCGTGGACCTGGCGGTCGCGCGCCCAGGCCTCGAGGAGCGACTCGAGCTCCTCGCGGGTGACCACCGGCAGCCCCTGGTGCAGCCGCCGCACGGTCGAGAGCGCCTGTTGCAGCGCCCCGCTCTTGGAGAGCACCTTGCGCGCCCCCAGCCGCATGCACGCCCCCCACCGGCCGACGTCGTCCGAGGCGGTCAGCACGACCACGTTGGCGTTGGCCCGGGCGAGCGGCGCGACGAGGTTCATCCCGTCGCCGAACCGGCCGAGGTCGAGGTCCAGCAGGACCGTGCGGGGGTTGGCCCGCAGGGCCAGCGACCTCAGCGTCGCCATCGAGCCGCCCTCCTCCGGGGGCTCGAGGCGTCGCACGTCGTAGCCCTCCAGCGACAGGGCGAGCTCGAGCGACTCCGCGAACAGCACGTGGTCGTCGATGATCAGGACGCGGTGCTCACCGCGAGATGCGCCCGGCACGGTCGTCCTCCATCCTCAGGTCGTTCTCGGTCGAGCGGCGGGCGGCCGGCAGCGAGATCACGAACGACGACCCGGCGCCCTCGCGCTCGGCGAGCCGAAGCGACCCGCCGGCCTCGGTCATCAGCCGCTGGGCGACGTTGAGGCCGATGCCCTCGCCACGCGAGTCGCTGCCGCGGCGTCCCCAGTCGAAGATCTGTGGCCGCTGCTCGGGTGGGATGCCACGGCCGAAGTCGGTCACCGTGATGTCGACGGTCTCGGCGTCGCGGCGGGTGACCTCCACGACGCTGGCGTCGGTGCCGCCGTGCTTGGCGGCGTTGTCGACGAGGATGTTGAGGACCTCGGCGAGGGAGTCGAAGCGGGCCCGCACGACCTCGGGGGCCGCGTGCAGCTCGACGCGGCGGCCCTTGAGCCGCTGCAGGTCGAGGATCTGGGTCAGCGCGTCGTCGAGGCGCAGGTCGGCGGCGGGGTCCCCGGCGCCGGTGAGCATCCGCTCCATCCGGTCGAGCTCGCGGCGCACCGAGGCCCACAGGCGCTCGCGGGTCTGCGGCGGGATGTCCTGCCGGTCGAGCAGGGCCGACCCGGAGACCAGGCCGGCGACCATGCTCCGCAGCTCGTGGAGCCGCTCGCGCTGCTCGCGGGTGGAGTCGACGAGCACGTGCTCGAAGGAGTCGATGCGACGTCGCTCCTCCTCCAGGCTGCGGCGCAGGCCCGCGAAGGCGATCCCGAGCCACGCGGCGCCGACCGCGGTGCGCGCCAGCCAGAGGGCGGCGTCGAGGGTGCCGCCGGCGAGCCCGGTCGGCGGGACCAGCTGGCCCGAGACGACCACGCCGACGGTGGCCAGCAGCAGCAGGCTCAGCGGGCGGGACGCGATCCGCTGCTGGAGCACCAGCACGGCGGCCAGCAGGTGCGTCGCGAGCAGCACACCGACGAGCAGCTGCATCGCCGGTGAGGGCGGCTGCGTCCGCGGGAACTGCAGCAGCAGGTGGCCCGCGGCGACGAGCCCGAGCCCCATGCCGATGACGAAGGTCTCGTCGACCACGCGCCGTACCCGCTCGGGTGCCAGGAGCGGCACGATCACGCCGAGCATGCCGATCAGCCCGGCCACGAGCAGTGCGAGGTGCATGCTCCCTCCGTGCGGCGGCGGGTCGTGCAGCGCGATCAGCGTGACGGCGAGCGCCTGGCCGGCGACGAGCGCCCCGGTCGCCACGATCCATCCGGCCACCGCCCCGGCGTGCTTGCGCCAGGTGACCATGGCTGCGCACCCGGCTGCGGCGACGAAGACGCCGCTGACGACGCCCTCCCCGAGCGTCGGCACCGTCGTCGCCGACGGCGGTGCCCACCACGGGTGGTCCGACCCCGATCCGATCCAGACCAGCACCAGGAACGAGACCAGTCCCGTCATCCCCATGCGGCCCCAATGACGCATGTCCCCACTGCAGAACCCCATCCCCAACATCCCCAACATCGTGCTTCCCCCTGCGATACAGCTTCGTGGCGTCCACGTCGATCGCGGTGAGCGTTCCCGGCGCCCTGCGAGGTCGACGTGGTTGGTATGTGAGTGCACTTCCCTTGACGAGAGTGCGATCCGTGGTGCGGGGGGTCCATTGATTGTGTGAGGCGTACCCCATATCGGGCAAAGCCGGTCTGGTCCGCCGTTCGCAGGAGTCCTGCAGGCTTCGTCAAGGAGCCGTGCAGGACGCTGTCAGGGCAGGTCCAGCGGCCGCGAATTTCCCTTCAAGCGGGTAGGGCGCTGCGGCCCCGGCTCGGCCCGCCTCCCCAATTCGGTGCACGTTCGGCAGTGAGGGCCCTGCCCCCGCCCCGGTCCGGACAGGCTGGGAGGCGCGATCAGCGGCGAGGGAGGCGTACATGAGCGTGGCGGGTCCGGTGTGGGTGCTGTCCCCGCACCTCTTGGTGGCGCAGGCGATCACAGCCGCGCTCGACTCCGTCGGGGTGCCCGCGCGCACCCGACGGTGGGAGTCCGTGGTCGGTCCGGCATCCTCCGGCGACGTGGAGGATCTCGGTCCTGCGATCTTCGTCGCCGTCGTGGACGGTCTTGACAACTCCGAGGTTGTGGCTCATGTCGAGGCGCTGGCGCGCCGAGGCGCAGGCCGGGTCGTGGTGGTGACGTCCGCCGAGGCCTCCGTGCGATGGGGCGGTGTCCTGGCCCACGAGACCGTCGACGTGGTGACCGTGTCGACCTCGGTGACCCAGCTCGCCGACGTCGTACGACGACTCGTCGCCGGCGACTCGGCGATGGATCCGGCCACGCGGGCCGAGCTCCGCGCCGCCCACGCCCGCGACCTCGACCGGCGGCGGCAGGCACGCGCCCAGCTCGAGACGCTCTCGCCCCAGCAGCGTCGCGTCCTCGAGCTGCTCGCGTCCGGGCGGCGGGTGGCCGAGGTGGGCGTCGAGATGGGGGTCGCCGAGGGCACCGTCCGCAGCCACGTCAAGGCGCTGCGCGCCAAGCTCGGCGTCTCGACGCAGCTCAAGGCCGTGGCGATGTTCCACCAGGCCTACGAGTCGGACCCGGAGGCAGACCCGGAGGCAGACCCGGAGCCGGGGGAGCCGCCGCGGGCCGAGCCGGCCGCGGAGCCACGAGCGGCGGGGGAGGTGCGCGTCCCGGTCGGGTCGGTGCTGCCCGCGACGGGACTGGTCCCGGACCCCCGGAAGGGGCGCCCGGACCAGGCGCCCCCGGCCCTGGTGCTGGTGCGTCGCTAGGCTGCCGTCCATGATCGATCCCGCCACGCTCGACGACCACGCCTTCGCCGCCTGGGCGGCCGAGCGCGCCGGCTCGGTGCTGCTCGACGTGCGCGCCGGGGCGGCGGCCGAGGGCCTGGAGGGCAAGGCCCTGAAGGACGCCGGCGACGCCGCGGCCCAGGCCGAGCTCGACCGCGTCCTCACCCTGCACCGCCCGGACGACGCGGTGCTGTCGGAGGAGGCGGCCGACGACAAGTCGCGCCTCACCGCGCGTCGCGTGTGGATCATCGACCCGCTCGACGGCACCCGGGAGTTCTCCGAGCCGCCCCGCGACGACTGGGCCGTCCACGTGGCGCTGTGGGAGGACGGCGACCTCGTCGCCGGCGCGGTCGCCCAGCCCGCGCTGGGGGAGACCTTCAGCACCGGCCGGCCGAGCGTGGTGCCCCCGCGCACGTCGCAGCGTCCGCGCATCGCGGTCTCCCGCAGCCGTCCGCCCGCCTTCGTCGAGGCGCTGGCCGCCGACCTCGACGCCGAGCTGGTGCCGATGGGCAGCGCCGGCGTCAAGGTGATGAGCGTGGTGCGCGACATCGCCGACGCCTACGTCCACGCCGGCGGGCAGTACCAGTGGGACAACGCGGCGCCGGTCGCGGTCGCGCGGGCGGCCGGCCTGCACTGCAGCCGCGTCGACGGCTCGCCGCTGGTCTACAACGCCGACGACACCTCGCTGCCCGACCTGATCGTGTGCCGCCCCGAGCTGGCCGAGCAGATCGTGGACTTCGTCCGCCGCCACGGCACCGACTGACGCCCGGCGTCTGGGCCCGACGCGCCGGGCGCCGTCAGTGCACCAGCTTGAGCCCGACGATGCACCCGACGAGCCCGGCGAGCAGCAGGGCCTTGACCACCGAGAACGACTCGGTGCCGGTGAGCATCGCCACCACCACGGTCAGCACGGCGCCGATGCCCACCCACACGGCGTACGACGTGCCGACCGGCAGGGTGCGCATGGCGTAGCCCAGGCCGCCCATGCTCATCGCGAGCGCGACGAGGAACGTCGCGGTGGGAAGCGGGCGGGTGAGCCCGTCGGAGCGGCCGAGGGCGGTGGCCCACACCGCCTCCAGGACGCCGGACAGGACGAGCACGAACCAGGCCATGGCCATCTCCTCGACGGCCGTCTTGTCGCTGTCCGGGTACGGCTCCCTCGTCCGGTCGCCCGCGGTCGGGGCACGGCCCACGGTGTCACGCCGGGTCGGGCCGGGCAACTCGGCCGCAAACCCCCTTGCGGGGCACCGCTGCACCTTGCCAGCGTGTGCGGCATGACCTCCTTCGTCTCGCACACGACCGTCGACTGCCACGACGCCTACGAGCTCTCCGAGTGGTGGAAGCAGCTGCTGGGCTACGTCGACGAGGAGGACGACCCCAACGAGCCTGGCCACGACGAGTGCATGATCCTCGACCCCGACACCGGTCACCGCATCCTGTTCATCGAGGTGCCCGACGAGGAGCTGCCGGCCAAGCGCGTCCACTTCGACCTGCGCCCGCGCACGGGCACGCAGGCCGACGAGGTGGAGCGGGTCCGCGGCCTCGGCGCGACCGAGCTCGGCGACCACCGCGGGCGGTGGGGGCCCGGCACCGGGTGGGTGGTGTTCGCCGATCCGGAGGGCAACCAGTTCTGCATCCTGCGCTCGCAGGCGGAGGTGGACGCCGGTCCACCCCCGCCCGCGTGAGCAGACGGCCTGCGCCGTGGGTCAGGTGGCCAGCGCGTAGGCCGCGCAGCCGATCATCTCCATGCTCACCGTGAGCCGGTCCATGCTGATGTTCTTCTCGATGGTGTCCTCGGGCGAGTGGTAGGGCGGCTCGAGCAGCGCCGGCGTCGCCTCGCCACGCCAGGAGAAGTTGGCCGAGGCGATGCCGACCTCCTGGAACGACTGGTGGTCGCTGGCCCCGCGCTGGGTCACCGGCGAGATCTGCGGCTCGTAGCCCAGCCGTCGCGAGGCCGCGGTGATCTGGTCGGTGGTCGCGTTGCCGGCGCCCGAGAAGGACAGCTGCCAGTAGCGGGTGGCGGGGCTCCAGCTGGTGCCGACCATGTCGTTCTGGAACACGCCGCGGATGCGGCCGCGCTCGGTCGCGGAGAGCTGGGAGACGTGGTGGCGGGAGCCGAGGAGGCCCTGCTCCTCCGAGCCCCACAGCGCGAGCCGGATCGTGGCGTCGACCTTGGGCAGCTTGCGCAGGACCCGGGCCAGCTCGAGCGTGAGCACGGTGCCCGAGCCGTCGTCGTTGGCGCCGGGGGCGCCGATCACCGAGTCGTAGTGCCCGGAGATGTAGACGAGCGGGCCCCCGGAGCGCGCGCGACCGGGGATGTCGGCGAAGACGTTGTTGCTGGTCAGGCCCCGGTGCGAGGTCGTGCGGATCGTCAGGCGCAGCGGCCGGACCGCGAGCTCCTCGCGCAGCAGCCGCTTCTGCACCTGCGCGACACCCAGCACGGGGATCGTCGCGACGGGCGTCCACGGCGGGGCGCTCGACCCCGTCGTGGGCACCAGGCGCAGGGAGGAGGCGGAGGCCCGGCGGGGATACTCCAGGTCGGCGGGCAGGAGGATCACGGCCGCCGCCCCGCGGCGCTGGGCCTCGAGCACGAACGCCGCCCGCAGCTCGACGCGGGTGGCGGGGGTGGCGTCCTGGGCGTCGTCGGCCAGCACGACCGCGCCGGTGATCGCCGCCGGGTCGGCGGGCCACGTGGGGGCGGTCGCCGCCTTCACGTCGACCACGCGCCCGGTGACCGGGGCACGGTCCAGTCCCGCGTCGGGGGACGCGCCGGCCTGCCAGCTGATGTCGTTGGCCAGCTGGCGGTCGGGGTCGCCGATGTCGGCCAGGAACTTGTCGGCAACGGCGAACGGCTCGAGGCGTACGTCGCGGCAGCCGGCGCTGCGGAACGAGGTGAGCGCGAACTCGGCGGCGGCCCGCTCCGAGGCGGTGCCGCCGATCCGCGGGCCGATGCGCTCGGAGAGCACCCGCAGGTCCGACAGCGCGCGCGAGGGGCGGATGCCCTTCACGACGAGGCGGTCACGGACGGCGAGGGAGGGGCCGCGCACCGCTCCGGGGCGGGTGGCGTCGGCGGCCCAGGCGGGCTGCCCGGCGGCGACGATCGCGACGCCTCCCGCGGCCCCGGCGAGGAGCCTGCGGCGGGTGAGCGCCGGGGTGGACGAGCCGGGCTCGGTGGTGTGGGTGGGCAGGGTGGACTGGTCTGATCCCGAGAAGTGGTTCATGGAAGGCGAACCTATGTGTCCGACAGTCGAACGGTAAAGAGGTCAGGAGACCCAGGTGCGCCAGCGGAAGCTCGCGGGGAGGTAGGCGATGTCGCCCTTGGTCTCGAACGACCAGAACCACGTTCCCTTGCGGCGGGGGAGGGCCAGGCGGTACCTGCCTCGCTCGTCGGTCCTGATGACCCGGTAGCGCGTGTAGCCGGAGTACTGCTTGCGCGAGACCTTGACGACGATCTTCTTCTGCGCGTAGCGGGGTCGCACCTTGCCCTTGATCGCGAACCCGCCGGACGGGCGGGTGATGGTGCGGGCGACCTGGACGGTGAACTCGTCCGACGTGCTGGAGAGGTAACTGTCGTCCTGCGAGGAGCTCGCCTTGTCGCCGTTGTAGGCGACCTTGTACGAGGTGTTCATCCGCGGCTTGATGCCGGTGAAGTCGAGCAGGGGCGAGGAGTTCGTCGCGATCGCGCGCCACTCCTCGGACGTGGCCCGCTTGGCGAGGAGGGTCGTCGTGCCGGTGGTGGGCGCGGAGCCCGACGGGGCGTCGACGTCGACGTCGATGTCGATGAGGTCCCCGAACTCGACGACCGTCTCGCTCGGCAGGGCGGCGGTCGTCGTCGACACCGTGTCAGCGGCCGTGGCGGGGGCGGCGACCGCGGTCATCGTGGCGACGAGCACTCCTGCGACGAGGACTCGGGCGGTGCCGCGGTGGGAGGACATTCTCGCGCCCCTCGGTGGTTCGGGATGGGCCGTGAGCCAGCGCCACCCTCGACGGGCGACGCTGGCTCACGTGGTGAAGCAGTGGTGATCAGTGGTGGAGCTGGTGAGCCTCAGGCCCGCTCGGCGGCGCTGCGCGCGAGAGGTGCCTTGTAGCTGTACGTGTACCAGACCTCACTGTAGGCGAGGAACTTCGAGTTCCCCGGGACGGTGATCTTGAAGTAGAGGCGCTTGCCCCGCTTGGCGGCAGGAAGGCGGACCTGGAACTTGCTCTTCTTGTCGGTCTTGACCGTCTTGAACTTCTTGTACTTCTTGCCCTTCTTGATCTGGATCTTGACCTTGCTCTTCTTGTAGTCCGGCTTGACCTTGCCCTTGATAGTGAGGCGGGCCTTGGCCTTGCCGATCGTCACGTTGCGCGCGACGCCGACGGTGAACGGCGCGGACTCAGCGGGCGCGTAGTTGTTCTGGTAGGTCGAGGTGGCGGTGTAGCCGTTGTAGACGACCTTGTACTGGGTGTTGGCGGCCGGCTTGACGTCGTAGAACGAGCTCGACGCGTAGTCACCGGTGGCGACCGGCACCCACCCGGCCGAGCCGGCCTCGAAGGCGTAGAGGGTCGAGTTGCCGTAGCTGACGCTGCGGCCGTCGGAGCCGGTGAGCGTCACGCTGACGTAGAAGTCGTCGCCGTACTTGACGGCGGTCGCGCTGGGCGTGGCGGTGACCGTGGCGGTCAGGTTCTCGGTCGCGCTGCTGGGTGCGGCGATGGCGATGGGCGCGAGGCCGAGCAGTCCGGCCGTGACCGTTCCTGCGATGAGACGAGTGATGCGCATGTCCCCGTGTGTTCCTCTCAGGTGAAAGATCTGACACGCCCGGCTGCGCCGGGCGTCGACGTGCTTGCTACCCATGGGACGCACGGGACAAACCCCTCTCTCCCGTCCCCCTCCGGCAGCCCCCGTAGACTTTCATCCTCCCCCGTCTCGGACCACACGGGGGCTCTCACGCGTGCTCTCGAAGGGATCTCCGGTGTCGTCCACGCCCCTCGCCGCCGTCGCTCGGCGCGTCGTCGCCGCTCCCACGCTGGGCGGCGCGTTGGCCGACGCCGCGGTGCAGTCCACGCTCGACCTGACCGGCCCCGCGGCGGTGCGGCCGTTCGTCGTGCACGGGCTGGTCGAGCGCGGCCGCACGGTGCTCGCCGTCACGGCGACCTCGCGCGAGGCCGAGGACCTCGTCGAGGAGCTGGCCGACCTCGTCGACCCCGCCTCCGTCGCCTACTACCCGAGCTGGGAGACGCTGCCCCACGAGCGGCTCAGCCCCCGCAGCGACACCGTCGGGCGCCGCCTCGCCGTGCTGCGGCGCCTGCGCCACCCGGGCTCCGACGCCGCCAACGGCCCGCTCAAGGTCGTCGTGGCCCCCATCCGCAGCCTGCTCCAGCCGCAGGTCGCCGGCCTCGCCGACATCGAGCCGGTCGAGCTGGCGCCGGGCGACACCCGTCCGCTGGAGGAGGTCGTGCGCGGCCTGGCCGACGCGGCCTACTCCCGCGTCGACATGGTCGAGCGGCGCGGGGAGTTCGCGGTGCGCGGTGGCATCGTCGACGTCTTCCCGCCCACCGAGGAGCACCCGCTGCGCGTGGAGTTCTGGGGCGACGACGTCGAGGACGTCCGCGCCTTCTCCGTCGCCGACCAGCGCACCCTCGAGACGGTCGAGCGGCTGTGGGCGCCGCCGTGCCGCGAGCTGCTGCTGACCGACGACGTACGCCGCCGCGCCGCCGAGCTCGGCCAGGCGCACCCCCAGCTGGTCGAGCTCACCGACAAGATGGCCGCCGGCATCGCGGTGGAGGGCATGGAGTCGCTCGCGGTCGCCCTGGTCGACTCGATGGAGCTGCTGGTCGACCTCATGCCGGCCGACACCACGGTGCTGGTGCTCGACCCCGAGCGCGCCCGCACCCGCGCCCACGACCTCGTCGCGACCAGCGAGGAGTTCCTCGGCGCCTCCTGGGCCGCGGCCGCCGGTGGTGGCACGGCGCCCATCGACCTCGGCGCGGCGTCCTACCGCGAGGTCGCCGACGTCCGGCAGCACGCGCTCGGGCTGGGCCACGCGTGGTGGACGGTGAGCCCGTTCGGGATCGACACCGACGACGTGGTGCCCGACGCCGCGACCGCCGGGGTGCCGAGCCGCACCCTGCCGGTGCATCCCGCCGAGGCCTACCGCGGCGACCTCCAGCAGGCCGTCGACGACATCCGCGGCTGGGTCACCGACGACGTCGACGTCGTCGTGGTGCACGCCGGCCACGGTCCGGCCCAGCGCTTCGTCGAGCTGCTCGGCGAGAACGACATCGCCGCCCGCCTCGTCGAGGACGAGGAGACCGCGGGGCCCCACGTGGTCACCGTGACCTGCGGCCACCTCGTGCACGGCATCGTCGACGACGAGGCGCGCGTCGCGGTCGTCACCGGCGACGACCTGTCCGGGCAGAAGGCCTCGACGCGCGACATGCGCAAGATGCCGGCGCGGCGCAAGAAGCAGATCGACCCGCTCGAGCTCAAGGCCGGCGACTACGTCGTCCACGAGCAGCACGGCGTCGGCCGCTTCGTGGAGATGAGGCAGCGCGAGATCAGCGGCGCGGTGCGCGAGTACCTCGTCCTGGAGTACGGCCCCAGCAAGCGCGGCGGCCCCAACGACATGCTCTACGTCCCGGCCGACACGCTCGACCAGGTCACCCGCTACGTCGGCGGGGAGAACCCCAGCCTCGACCGCCTCGGCGGCGGCGACTGGACCAAGCGCAAGAACAAGGCGCGCCGCGCGGTCCGCGAGATCGCCGCCGAGCTGATCAAGCTCTACGCGGCCCGGCAGGCCACCAAGGGCTTCGCCTTCGGGCCCGACACCCCGTGGCAGCGCGAGCTCGAGGACGCCTTCCCGTTCACCGAGACCGTCGACCAGCTGACGACGGTCGAGGAGGTCAAGTCCGACATGCGCAGCGTCGTGCCGATGGACCGGCTGGTGTGCGGCGACGTGGGCTACGGCAAGACCGAGATCGCGGTGCGCGCGGCGTTCAAGGCGGTGCAGGACGGCAAGCAGGTCGCCGTGCTGGTGCCCACGACGCTGCTCGTCACCCAGCACCTGTCGACGTTCTCGGAGCGGATGAGCGGCTTCCCGGTCGAGATCCGGGCGCTCTCGCGCTTCCAGACCGACAAGGAGGCCAAGGAGGTCGTCGCCGGCCTCGCGGACGGCTCGATCGACATCGTCGTCGGCACCCACCGCCTGCTCAACCCCGACATCGTGGTCAAGGACCTCGGCCTGATCATCGTCGACGAGGAGCAGCGCTTCGGCGTCGAGCACAAGGAGCAGATGAAGCGGATGCGCACGTCGGTCGACGTGCTGTCGATGAGCGCGACGCCGATCCCGCGCACGCTCGAGATGGCGGTCACCGGCATCCGCGAGATGTCCACGATCACCACCCCGCCCGAGGAGCGGCACCCGGTGCTCACCTACGTCGGCGCCTACGAGGACCGCCAGATCGTCGCGGCCGTGCGGCGCGAGCTGCTGCGCGAGGGCCAGGTCTTCTACATCCACAACCGGGTGCAGTCGATCGAGAAGGCGGCCGCCCGCATCCGCGAGCTCGTGCCGGAGGCCCGGGTCGCGACCGCGCACGGCCAGATGAACGAGCGCCAGCTCGAGCAGGTCATGCTCGACTTCTGGGAGAAGCGCTTCGACGTGCTCGTCTGCACGACGCTGGTGGAGTCGGGTCTCGACGTGTCCAACGCCAACACGATGATCATCGAGCGCGCCGACACCCTCGGCCTGTCCCAGCTGCACCAGCTGCGCGGGCGGGTGGGCCGCTCGCGCGAGCGCGCCTACGCCTACTTCCTCTATCCGGCCGAGAAGCCGCTGACCGAGACCGCCCACGAGCGGCTCGCGACCCTGGCCCAGCACTCCGACCTCGGCGGCGGCATGGCCATCGCGATGAAGGACCTCGAGATCCGCGGCGCGGGCAACCTGCTCGGCGGCGAGCAGTCGGGCCACATCGCCGACGTCGGCTTCGACCTCTACGTGCGGCTGGTCGGCGAGGCGGTCGCCGACTTCAAGGGCGGCGGCGAGGAGGAGCTCGCCGAGGTGCGCATCGAGCTGCCGGTCGACGCCCACCTGCCCCACGACTACATCCCCAGCGAGCGGCTGCGGCTGGAGATCTACAAGCGGCTGGCCGAGGTGCGCACCGATGCCGACGTCGACGAGGTGCGCGCCGAGCTGGTCGACCGCTACGGCACCCCGCCCGAGGTGGTGGAGTCGCTGCTCGTCGTGGCCCGGTTCCGGGCGCGCTGCCGCCAGGTCGGCGTCCGCGAGGTCACGGTGGCCGGCAAGTACGTCCGCTTCGCGCCGGTCGACCTCCCCGAGTCGCGCGTCGTACGCCTCCAGCGGCTCCACCCGCGCAGCGTCGTCAAGGCCCCCGTCAGCACGATCCTCGTGCCGCGGCCGCAGGGCACCGGGTTCCCCGTGCGTCCGGTGGCGGGCGTGGCCCTGCTTGAATGGGCCCGAGGCGTGATCGACGAGGTCGTCGCCCCGCCCGCCCCCGCGCCCAGCGGCGCCGCCCCCGCAGCATCGACCAAGGAGTGACCCCGTGAGCAAGACCCGCCTGATGACGGCCGCGACGACGGCCCTCGCAGGACTGCTGCTGACCGGCTGCGGCGGCATCAGCCCCGGTGTGGCCGTGCAGGTCGGCGACGAGGAGATCACGACCCGCGAGGTCGACCGGGTGACGGCCAACTACTGCACCGCGGTGGGCGAGCTCGAGACCGAGGTGCCGATGGGCTTCGTGCGCCAGTACGTCGTGCAGCTGCTGACCCTGCGCGCCCAGGTCTCGCAGATCGCCGACGAGTACGGCGTCGAGCCGGGCTCGGGCTACTACAACGACGTCGCCCAGCGACAGGGCACCGCGGCCACCAAGCCCGAGGAGGTCCGCGACGACTTCGTCGAGCTGGCGTCCGCCTCGGCCTACGCCCAGGACGTCCTCGACCAGGTCGGGCGCATCGTCCTCGAGGACCAGGGCGTGCCGGACCCGACCACCGAGCAGACCACGCAGGCCGGCATCGAGGTCTTCAACACGTGGCCCGACACCCACGACCTCGAGATCGACCCGCGCTACGGCCTGCGCAGCGTCGACGGGGTGCTCTCGCCGGTCGACACCAACACCTCGGTGGCGGTCGGCGACTTCGCGAGGTCGGGCCTCGCGACCGAGCCCGACCCGTCGTTCGCCTCCTCCCTGCCGGTCACCCAGCGCTGCGGCTGAGGCCATGACGGGCGGCGCTTCCGACGACCCCGAGGGCACCCAGGGCTCCGCGCTGGAGGCCTTCGCCGACCAGATGCGGGTGCTCCAGCGGGAGTGCCCCTGGAAGCGGGAGCAGACCCACACCTCGCTGATCCCCTACGTGCGCGAGGAGGCCGAGGAGGTCGTCGAGGCGATCGAGTCGGGCGACCCGGCCGCGCTGTGCGACGAGCTCGGCGACCTGCTGCTCCAGGTGGTGATCCACGCGGTCATGGCCGAGGAGGCCGGCGAGTTCACCCTCGACGACGTGGCTCGCGGGGTGATCGCCAAGATGGAGCGCCGCAACCCGCACGTCTTCGGCGACGCCGTGGCGACCGACACCGCCGAGGTGATGCGGCTCTACAACGCTGCGAAGGCGGCCGAGAAGGCGGCCGAGAAGGCGGCCGAGAAGTCCGAGGGTCCCGTGACGTCCGCGCCGGGACGCCCCGACGACGCCGGGGGCGGGCGCGACTAGGCTGGCAGCCGAGCACGACGTTCCTCCCTCAGACGTTCCCCACAGGAGTCCTCCATGTCGATCATCGCTGCTGTCGGTGCCCGTGAGATCCTCGACTCGCGCGGCAACCCCACCGTCGAGGTGGAGGTGCTGCTCGAGGACGGTGCGTTCGGCCGCGCGGCCGTGCCCAGCGGGGCCTCCACCGGCGCCTTCGAGGCGGTGGAGCTGCGCGACGGCGGCAAGCGCTACCTCGGCAAGGGCGTGCAGAAGGCCGTCGCCGGCGTCGTCGACACCATCTCCGGGGCGATCATCGGGCTCGACGCCGACGACCAGCGCCTGGTCGACCAGACGATGCTCGACCTCGACGGCACCGCCAACAAGGCCAACCTCGGCGCCAACGCGATCCTCGGCGTCTCCCTCGCGACCGCCAAGGCCGCGGCGGAGTCGGCCGGCCTGGCGCTGTTCCGCTACGTCGGCGGTCCCAACGCGCACCTGCTGCCCGTGCCGATGATGAACATCCTCAACGGTGGCGCCCACGCCGACTCCAACGTCGACGTCCAGGAGTTCATGATCGCGCCGATCGGCGCGCCGACCTTCCGCGAGGCCCTGCAGCACGGCGCGGAGGTCTACCACGCGCTCAAGTCGGTGCTGAAGAAGAAGGGCCTGTCGACCGGGCTCGGCGACGAGGGCGGCTTCGCCCCCGACCTGGCGAGCAACCGCGCCGCGCTCGACCTGATCGCCGAGGCGGTCAAGGCCGCCGGCTTCACCCTCGGCACGGACATCGCGCTCGCCATGGACGTCGCCGCGAGCGAGTTCCACGACAAGGGCTCCTACACGTTCGAGGGCAAGAAGACGACCACCGACGCGATGGTCGACTACTACGCCGACCTCGTCGCCAGCTATCCCATCGTCTCCATCGAGGACCCGCTCGACGAGGAGGACTGGGACGGCTGGAAGGCGATCACCGACGCCCTGGGCACCAAGGCCCAGCTGGTCGGCGACGACCTCTTCGTGACCAACGTCGAGCGCCTGCAGCGCGGCATCGACGGCGGCCAGGCCAACGCGATGCTGGTCAAGGTCAACCAGATCGGCTCGCTGTCGGAGACCCTCGACGCGGTCGAGCTCGCCCACCGCGCCGGCTTCCGCAACATGATGAGCCACCGCTCGGGCGAGACCGAGGACACCACGATCGCCGACCTGGCGGTGGCCACCAACTGCGGCCAGATCAAGACCGGTGCGCCGGCCCGGTCCGACCGCGTCGCCAAGTACAACCAGCTGCTCCGCATCGAGGACGAGCTGGGTGACGCGGCTCGCTACGCCGGCCGGGGTGCCTTCCCGCGATTCGGCGGCTGAAGCAGGCACACTGGGCGCCATGCCTTCCTCCGGTCCCGGTCCGCGTGCGGGCGGCACGCGACCGGGAGCGCGGGGCTCCCGTGCGCGGGGGCCGGCCGCGGACGGCTCGGCGAGCGGTTCCGGCAAGCCACCGGGGCGTGGCTCCGACAAGCCACCGGGGCGCGGCTCCGGTGACGGCTCGGGGAGCGGCCGGCGCCGTCCGCCGCGGTTCACCGGGCGCGCCGCTGTGCTGGTGCTGGTGCTGGCCGTGCTGACGGTGTCCTACGCCTCGTCGCTGCGGGCCTACCTGCAGCAGCGCTCGCACATCGGCGACCTCAAGGCGCAGATCGCCGAGCGTGAGGCCAGCATCAACGACCTCGAGCGGGAGAAGAAGCGCTGGGACGACCCGGCCTACGTCAAGGCCCAGGCCCGCGCCCGGTTCGGCTACCTGATGCCCGGCGAGGCCGGCTTCGAGGTGATCGGGCCCGACGGCAGGCCCCTGGAGGCGCAGGCCTCCCTCAACGACCCCGACGACGTGATCAAGACGGTGCCCACGGCCTGGTGGACGACCGCCTGGGAGTCCATGGAGTTCGCCGGCAACCCACCCCCGCCCGAGCAGCGGCCGGCCGACCTGGTCGACGGCACCACCGACGGAACGAAGCAGTGAGCGACGACACGACCCCCTCTCCCGAGCAGCGCATCGACCCGGCCGACGAGGCCGCCATCCGCGCCCAGCTCAAGCGCCGCCCGCGCGGCATCGACTCCGTGGGCCACCGGTGCCCCTGCGGGAACCCCGACGTGGTGACCACCGAGCCGCGGCTGCCCAACGGAACGCCGTTCCCCACGACCTTCTACCTCACCTGCCCGCGGGCGGCCTCGCGCATCGGCACCCTCGAGGGCTCGGGCCTGATGAAGGAGATGCAGGCCCGCCTCGGCGCCGACGAGGAGCTGGCCGCGGCCTACCGCCGGGCGCACGAGCGCTACCTGGAGGCCCGCGCCGAGGTCGCCGAGCGGGCCGGGCTCGACGTGCCCGAGATCGAGGGGATCACCGCGGGCGGCATGCCCGACCGGGTCAAGTGCCTGCACGTGCTCGCCGCGCAGTCGCTGGCGATGGGTCGCGGGGTCAACCCGCTCGGCGACGAGGTCCTCGACCTGCTCGGCGACTGGTGGTCGTCCGGCCCCTGCGTGAGCGTCGACTGACGCGACCCGAGGGGCGGCGCGATCCGGGCGGCACAATGAGTCCATGACCGATCCCGGGCTCGTCGCCGCCGTCGACTGCGGCACCAACTCGATCAAGCTGCTCGTCGGACGCGTCCTCGACGGCGGCCGGCTCGACGTGGTGCTGCGCGAGTCGCGGGTCGTACGCCTCGGGCAGGACGTGGACCGCACCGGCGTGCTGGCCGACGAGGCCCTGGCGCGCACGTTCGCCGCGATCGACGAGATGGCCGCCATGGTCCGCGACCTCGGTGTCCCCCCGGAGCGGGTGCGCTTCTGCGCGACGTCCGCGACCCGCGACGCCGCCAACGCGGAGGTCTTCGCCGAGGGGGTGCGCAGCCGGCTGGGCATCGAGCCGGAGGTGCTGTCGGGTGACGAGGAGGCCGCGCTGGTCTACGCCGGCGCGATCGCCGCCCAGGACCCGGTGCCGCCGGCGCCCGTGCTCGTCGTCGACATCGGCGGCGGGTCGACCGAGCTCGTGCTGGGCCGCCGGGAGGAGCGGCAGGCGGTGTCGATGGACATCGGCTCGGTGCGCCTCCACGAGCGCCACCTCCACAGCGACCCCCCGACGGCGGCGGAGGTCGCCGCCTGCGTCGCCGACATCGACCGGCATCTCGACGACTGCGGGGTCCCGCTCGGGCGGGCGCGCACGGTCGTCGGCACCTCGGGCACCATCAAGACGATCGCGTGCGGCGTCCTCGGCCTGGGGGCCTACGACCGCGACGGCTTCGACGGGGCGGTGCTCCCCAACGCCGCGACCGCGTCGTTCGTCGACGCGCTGGTGGCGATGACGGTGGCGCAGCGTCGCGCGCTGCCCTACATGCATCCCGGCCGCGCCGACGTCATCGGTGCCGGTGCGCTGATCTGGAGTCGCATCCTCGACCGCGTGCCGGTGCTCGAGCACGTCGTCTCCGAGGCCGACATCCTGCACGGCATGGCGGCGGCGGTCGCGCGATGAGCGAGCAGGTGCTCCTGCCGCACCCCGTCGTGGGCGGTTCCTTCACCAGCCCGGTCGCCCCCGGCACCGGGTGGCCCGACGACCCGGCCGCGCCCGACACGCCCGTCGCGCGCGACGCCGACGACGTACGACGCCTGGCGAGCGACGTGCCGCTGTCCGAGCTGGACGCCCGGGTGAGCGTCTGCTCCGCGTGCCCGCGCCTGGTCGCGTGGCGCGAGGAGGTCGCGGTCGCGAAGCGGGCGTCGTTCGCCGACCAGCCCTACTGGGGCCGGCCCATCGCGGGCTGGGGCGACCCGGAGCCGTCGCTCCTGGTCGTCGGCCTGGCGCCCGCGGCCAACGGCGGCAACCGGACCGGACGGATCTTCACCGGCGACCCCAGCGCCGACTGGCTCTTCGCCAGCCTGCACCGCACCGGGTGGGCCGCGCAGCCGACGAGCGAGCACGCCGGTGACGGGCAGCGGCTGATGGGCGCGCGGATGGTCGCGACCGTGCGGTGCGCGCCGCCGGAGAACAAGCCGACCGCTGCCGAGCGCGACACCTGCGCGCCGTGGATCGCCGCCGAGCTCGCGCTGCTGCCCACGGTGCGGGTGGTGGTGGCGCTCGGCGGCTTCGGGTGGGACGGGGCGCTGCGCTCGCTCGTCGCGGCGGGCGCGCCCGCGCCGGCGAGCCGACCGAGGTTCGGCCACGGTGTCGAGGTGGTGATGGGCGGGGTCGCCCTCCTCGGCTGCTACCACCCCTCGCCGCACAACACCTACACGCGTCGGCTCACCCGCGAGATGACCGACGAGGTCTTCGAGCGTGCCCGCGCGCTGGCCACCGCGGCCGACTGAGAGGATGCGCGGCGTGACCCTCCACGCCATCACCGTCCTCGGCCACGACCGCCCCGGCATCATCGCCGAGACCACCGGCAGGCTCGCCGGGCTGGGCCTCAACCTCGAGGACTCGACGATGACCCTGCTGCGCGGCCACTTCGCGATGATGCTGGTCTGCGAGGGCTCGGTGCCCGACGCCGAGATCGAGCAGGCGCTCGCGCCGCTCGCCGCCGACGGCAGCCTGACCGTGACGGTCCGCGAGGTCCCCACCGAGCACGTCCCGGCCAGCGACGGGACGTCGTGGGTGCTGTCGGTCCACGGCGGCGACCGTCCCGGCATCGTGTCCGCGGTCGTCACGGTCATCGCGGGCGTCGGGGGCAACATCACCGACCTCACCACCCGGCTCGCCGGCGACCTCTACCTGCTCGTCGCCGAGGTCGACCTGCCGGCCGGCACCGACGCCGCCGCCGTCGAGGGGGAGCTGTCCCGGGTGGCCGCCGACCTCGGTGTCGGCGTCACCCTCCGCGCCGCCGACACCGACGAGCTCTGAGCACGCGAGCGATGGCCGTCAACACCCGGGTCCTGGAGTGGACCGAGACCGACCTCGGCGTGGCCGGGGAGCTCCGCGAGGTCGTACGAGCGCCCGCCGCCGTGCTGTCGACGGTCGGCGAGAGGGTCGACCCGACCTCGCCCGACGTCGTCCGGCTCGCCGCCGACCTCGTCGCCACCATGCGCGTCTCGCCCGGCTGCGTGGGCCTGGCCGCGCCGCAGGTCGGCGTGGGCGCCAAGGTGTTCTGCGTCGACGTGTCCGCGCACCCCAAGACCCGGGCGCACCACGGCACCTTCGTGCTCTGCAACGCCGAGGTGGTCTCGGGCAGCCGCAACGAGAAGGCCCGCGAGGGGTGCATGTCGGTGCCGGACCTCACTGGCGACGTCAAGCGCGCCAGCCGCGTCGTCGTGCGCGGGCAGTTGCCGGGCACCGGCGAGGAGGTCGAGATCGAGGCCGAGGCGTTCGAGGCGCGGGCGCTGCAGCACGAGATCGACCACTGCGACGGGCTGTTGTTCCTCGATCGCGCCGCCGGCGCCCACGCCGTCTACGCTCGCAAGACCTACCTGTAGGTGCGCACGCCCCGGTATCCCAACCGGTAGAGGAAGCGGTCTTAAAAACCGCACAGTCTGGGTTCGAACCCCAGCCGGGGCACCACCACGTCGCGATCGGGCTCCAGGTCGTGCCGGGGGCGGATCACCGGCGGAAGCGGAGCCAGACCAGCGCGGCGATGTAGGCCAGTCCGCCGATGGCGCCGAGGGTGACGTAGGGCTGTCCGTCCCGCCCGAGGGCGACCTCCACGACGAATCCCACCAGGACCGCGACGAGGACGACCATCCCGCTGACGAGGGACGCGTCGCGGTCGATGCTGTTGATGCGCTCGTCCCGGCGATCGAGCAGCCCCTCGACGGTCTCGCTGCGCATGCTGAGCAACCAGGCCCCGACGGCCAACGCCGTCATCAGGGCCAGGCCGCCCCACGCGAAGGCCGTGTCGCCGCCCATGAGGCCTGCGACGAGGTAGGCCACACCGATCGCGACTGCGACGGTCGGGATCGTCCAGCGCCTGCGCTGCGTGACGTCAGTCGTCGTCATGGAAGAGCTCCTCTACTGCGGTGTCGAAGAATCGGGCGAGGCCGACGGCCAACGGGAGGGACGGCAGGTAGCGCCCCGTCTCGATCGAGATGATGGTCTGACGCGAGACGCCCATCGCCTCCCCGAGCTGGGCCTGCGACAGGCCTCGCTCGAGCCGTACCTCGCGGATGGTGTTGCGCACGGCGTAAAGGGTGCTTGACATGACCCGGAGTTGTCAAGGTCGCTTGACACCACGCGGCAACCTGAGAAGTTGCTGTGACGGGGAACAGCGCGCCGCGTACGCACGTTTGAACCGATGTCACCCCGGCTAGAGTGGCGTGACACCACAGGCGTCGTCACCGCGACGGCGCCGACCCCCCGGAAGCTCCGGAGGCGGCCTCCAAGGAGAGACCATGAGAAGCAACAACCCAGTTTTCGCCCGTTCCGAGGAGTTCAACCGCTCCTCGTCGAACGCCTACGGCAACCAGACCTACGCCGGCGGAGGCGGCGCCTACCCCGGCTACGGCGACGCGGGCACCGACCCCTCGACGTGGGGCACCGGCGCGCCCGGTCAGGTCGACCAGGGCCGGATGACGGTCGACTCGGTGGTCCAGAAGACCGCCATGTCCGTCGGCCTCGTCTTCGTGACGGCGTTCCTCACCTGGTGGTGGATCGGCGACATGACCTCGGTCAGCCAGGAGGCCTACGGCCGGGCGCTGACCCTGTCGATGCTCGGCGCCGGTGTGGCGTTCCTGCTGTCGCTGGTAAACAGCTTCAAGCGCGTGATCAGCCCTGCGCTGGTGCTGGCGTTCGCGGCCGCCGAGGGTGTCGCCCTCGGCGCGATCAGCAAGGTCTTCGACGCCCAGTTCGGTGACGGCATCGTCACCCAGGCCGTGCTCGGCACCTTCGCCGCGTTCATCGGCACGCTGGCCGCCTACAAGTTCTTCGACATCAAGGTCGGCGCCAAGTTCCGCACCTTCGTGATCGCGGGCATGTTCGGCATGGTCGGCCTCGGCCTGCTGTCGCTGGTGCTGAGCCTCTTCGGCGTCCAGACCGGCCTCTTCGGCTTCGGCACCCTCGGCCTGGTCATGTCGATCGTCGGCCTCACCCTCGGTGTCTTCATGCTCATCCTCGACTTCGACTTCGTGGAGAACGGCGTCGCCGCCGGCCTCCCCGAGCGCGAGTCGTGGCGTGCGGCCTTCGGCCTGACCGTCAGCCTGGTCTGGATCTACACCAACCTGCTCCGGATCCTCGCGATCCTGCGTGGCGACTGAGGCGTCCGACCCGCACCGACCTGCACCACACCGCCGGCCCGCCCGAGCTCAGCTCGGGCGGGCCGCGGCACGTCCGGAGGTCGTAGGGCCCGTCGCTCAGTCCTGGGCGGCTGGGGTGCCGACGGGGGAGACCTCGGCCACCGCGTGCTTGTCCTCGTGCTCGTCCTCGTGCTCGCCCGGCGACTCGGCGTCGGTGGAGGGGCGGCGCCGGCGGTGGCGCAGCTCGACCCAGCGGCCGCGCAGGCCTCGCTGGGTGCCGCCGACCTCGGTGCCGTCGACCTCCGTGCCGGGCGTGCGCGCGGCGCGCACGGCCGCGGCCGCGACCGGGAGGACGCCCTCGCGACGCCGCGGCTCGGGCATCGCCTCGTCCTCGGGCAGCAGGTCCAGGGCGGCCAGGCACGAGGGGACCAGCACGGACGAGAGCTGCTCGTAGCCGTCGGCCGAGGGGTGGAACTGGTCGGGTCCGAAGAGCACCGCGGGAGCGGCGTCGAACTCCGGGCCGAGGATGTCGCCGAGCGAGACCGACCGGCCGCCGTTCTCGACGACCGTGATGGTCTGGGCGGCCGCGAGGCGGCGCGACCACTCGCGGGCGACCTGCTTGAGCGGCGGGGGGATCGGGCGGATGGTGCCGAGGTCGGGACAGGTGCCGACCACGACCACGACGCCCGCCTCGCGCAGGCGGCGTACGCCCTCGGCCAGGTGTCGCACCGACGCCGACGGCCGCAGCCTGTGGGTGACGTCGTTGGCGCCGATCAGCACGACGGCGAGGTCGGGGTGGGTGCCGAGGGCGGCGTCGACCTGCTCGGCGAGAGCGCTCGACTGTGCTCCGACGACGGCGAAGGAGCGCAGGTGCACCCGGCGGTCGGCCTGGGCGGCGACCCCGGTGGCGAGGTGGGCGCCCGTCGTCTCCTCGACGCGCTCCACGCCGTAGCCGGCCGCGCTGGAGTCGCCCAGCAGGGCGATCCGGATCGCCGGCCCGGGCCTGCCGCGGCCGTACCAGCCGGTGGCGTCGGGCGGGATGTCGTCCGCGTTGCCGATGATCCTCCGCGCGAACTTCGCCTCGGCGACCAGCACCCCGTAGAGCCCGGCGCCGAGCACGGACAGCCCGCCACCGCCCAGGGCGGCGGCCGATGCCAGCTTGCGTGCTGCTCCTGTTGCCCCCACACCCCGATGCTACGCAACCGGCGTTGACGGCTTCGGGCGAACCGCGGGCTAGATTGGCCGCGTGCAGTACGTGAACTCGCTCCTGGACCTGATCGGCAACACCCCGCTCGTCCGGCTCGGCCGGACCCTCGACCTCGCCGAGGACGCGGTCGCGCCGCTGGTCCTCGCGAAGGTGGAGTACCTCAACCCGGGGGGGTCGGTGAAGGACCGCATCGCGTCGCGGATGATCGAGGCCGCCGAGGCGTCGGGCGAGCTCGAGCCGGGCGGCACGATCGTCGAGCCGACGTCGGGCAACACCGGCGTGGGGCTGGCGATGGTGGCCCAGCAGAAGGGCTACCACTGCATCTTCGTGTGCCCCGACAAGGTCAGCGAGGACAAGCGCAACGTGCTCAAGGCCTACGGCGCCGAGGTCGTGGTCTGCCCGACCGCCGTCGCGCCGGAGCACCCCGACTCCTACTACAACGTGAGCGACCGCCTCGCCTCCCAGCCCGGCGCGTGGAAGCCCGACCAGTACTCCAACCCCCACAACCCGCGCTCGCACTACGAGACGACCGGCCCGGAGATCTGGGAGCAGACGGACGGCCGGATCACGCACTTCGTCACCGGCATGGGCACCGGCGGCACGATCAGCGGGGTGGGGCGCTACCTCAAGGAGCAGAACCCCGACATCCAGGTCATCGGTGCCGATCCGGCCGGGTCCGTCTACTCCGGCGGCACCGGGCGCCCCTACCTCGTCGAGGGCGTGGGCGAGGACTTCTGGCCCGAGACCTACGACCGGGGCGTGGCCGACCGCGTCATCGAGGTCTCCGACGCCGACTCGTTCGCCTTCACCCGGCGCCTGGCCCGTGAGGAGGCCATGCTCGTCGGCGGGTCCGCCGGCATGGCGGCCTTCGCCGCCCGCCAGGTCGCCCACGAGCTGGCGGCCGAGGGGCGCACCGACGCCGTGGTCGTCGTGCTGCTGCCCGACTCGGGCCGCGGCTACCTCACCAAGGTCTTCAACGACGACTGGCTCGGCCAGTACGGCTTCGCCACCGGCGCACAGGCCGACCACCGCACCGTCGGCGAGGTGCTGCGCGGCAAGGCCGGCCAGCTGCCCGACCTGGTGCACACCCACCCGGGGGAGACGATCGCCGAGGCCGTCCACATCCTCCAGGAGTACGGCGTCAGCCAGATGCCCGTGGTCCGCGCCGAGCCGCCGATCGTGGCCGCCGAGGTCGCGGGGTCGGTCTCCGAGCGCACCCTCCTCGACGCCCTCTTCACCGGCACCGCCAAGCTGACCGACCAGGTCGAGGACCACATGTCGGAGGCGCTGCCGACCATCGGCTCGACCGAGGCCGCCGCCGACGCCGTCACGCTCCTCGAGCACGCCGACGCCGTGCTGGTGCAGGAGGACGGCAAGCCCATCGGCGTGCTGACCCGCCAGGACCTCCTCACCTTCGTGGCCGCCTCGTGAGGCGTCTCGTCGCGACCGTGCTGTCCCTCGCGTGCCTCGGTGGGCTGGCCGCGTGTGGCGACGACGTCAACACCGGCACCGACCCGGTCGAGGTCGAGGTCGGCGAGGCATTCACCTGGAACGGCTTCAGCGTCGAGGAGGGCTGGAAGCTCCAGGGCGTCAAGCGCTCGACGGGCGCCGAGGAGGTGACCACCCCCGAGGTGAAGGGCACGATCACCAACGCCTCGGACGAGGAGCGGGCAGCGATCTTCGAGATGGTGTTCTCCGCCGACGGGGCGCCGGTCGCGACCCTCAACTGCTCGGCCGCCACCATGGCGCCCGACCAGTCGCAGGAGTTCGTCTGCCCCGGCCTGAGCGCCACCATGCCGAACGACTATGACGCCGTCGTGGTGCAGGAGTTCAGCCGAGACACCACCTCCAGCTGACGTGGGGGCTCGACATGGGTGACCTCTCCGCCGAGGTCATCCTCTTCCTGGTGCTGGCGTCGCTGGTCGCCGGGTTCGTCGACGCCGTCGTCGGCGGCGGTGGCCTGGTGCAGCTGCCCGCCCTGCTGGTGGGCCTGCCGGGCGCGTCCGTGGTGCAGATCGCGGCCACCAACAAGCTGGCGTCGTTCTGCGGCACGTCGATCAGCGCAGCGACGTACGTGCGGCGCATCCGCCCCGACCCACGCACGTTCCTGCCGCTGATGCTGGCCGCCGGTCTCGGGTCGGCGGGCGGGGCGCTGGTGGCCTCGATGCTGCCGCGCAGCGCCTTCGACCCGATCATCCTGGTCGTGCTGGTGGTCGTGGGCGGCTATGTGCTGATGCGGCCGAGCGTCGGCGAGCTGACCCGGCTGCGCTTCCAGCACGGGGGTCACCTCACCGTCGTCACCCTGACCGGCCTCACCATCGGGTTCTACGACGGCGCCATCGGCCCGGGCACCGGCTCGTTCCTGGTGTTCGCGCTGGTCGGGCTGCTGGGCTACAACTTCCTCGAGGCCTCCGCCAAGGCCAAGCTCGCCAACTGGGCGACCAACCTGGCCGCGCTGGCCGTCTTCATCCCCCAGGACGCGGTCATCTGGGACCTCGCGCTGGTCATGGCCGCGGCCAACGTGACCGGCGGCTACTGCGGTGCCCGGCTGGCGATGGCGCGGGGCGCGCGCTTCGTCCGGGCGTTCTTCCTCGTCGTGGTCTCGGGGTTCGTCGTGAGACTCGGCGGGCAGCTGCTCGGCTGGTGGTGACGGGATCGGGCGGGTGCGCCCGGTAGCCTCCATGTGGTGGGAGCGGTCTCGGCAGTCGACGGGTTCCAGCGTCGGCATCCCGTGCTGGGCTTCCCGATCGCGGTGATCTACAAGTTCTTCGACGACCAGGGTCCCTACCTGGCCGCCGCGCTGACCTACTACGCCTTCATCGCGATCTTCCCGCTGATGCTGCTCGGCACCTCGATCCTCGGCCTGGTCCTGCGCGACGAGCCGCAGTGGCAGGAGGCGATCCTCAACTCGGCGCTCTCGCAGTTCCCCATCATCGGCGACGAGCTCGGCCGGCCCGAGGGGCTGCAGGGCTCCGTCGCCGGTGTCGTGGTCGGTGGGCTCGCCGCGCTCTACGGCGCGATGGGGCTCGGCCAGGCGCTGCAGAACACCCAGCACGTCGCCTGGTCGGTGCCGCGCAACAGCCGCCCCAACCCGCTCTACGCCCGGGTCAAGACGCTGCTGCTGCTCCTGACGGCCGGCCTCTCGCTGCTCGCGGTGACGATCGTGTCGACCGTCGCCAGCACCACCGACCTGTTCACCGAGGTCATCGGCGGCGCGGTGAAGGGGCTGCTCCCGGTGATCACGGTGCTGGTGGTCGGCACCGGGCTGACCTACCTCTTCCGCTTCGCCGCCACCGGACAGCACTCGTTCTGGCGGGCGGCGCCGGGAGGGTTCACCCTCGCGGTGATGTGGCAGCTGCTCCAGATCGGCGGCGCGGCCTACGTCGACCGCACGCTGGTCAACACCACCTCGATGACCAAGACGTTCGGCCTCGTCCTCGGCCTGATCGGCTTCCTGTGGATCGGCGCGGTGATGGCCGTGCTGGCCACCGAGATCAACGTGGTGCTCTCGCGCCGGCTGTGGCCGCGGGCCCTGCTCACGCCGTTCACCGACAACGTCGAGCTGACCGATGCCGACCGCAGGGCCTATGCCCTCTACGCGGGCATGCAGCGGCACAAGGGGTTCGAGGAGGTGGTGGTGCGCTGGAAGCCCGGTCCCGCCGAGCGTCCACCGGACGACCCACGCGACAGCCGACCTGAGCCGGCGCCGGAGCCGGCGCCCGAGACCTCGGACGAGCCGTCGCAGCGCCCGGCGTGACCTCCTACCTGACGATCGCGCGCGACGCGACCGCCGTCGTGGAGGACCGAGGCTCGCGCTTCCTCTGCACGCTGAGCCGGGTGTCCACCGAGGACGAGGCGCGCGCCCTCGTGGCCGCCCTGCGGCGCGAGCACTGGGACGCGCGGCACCACTGCTCGGCGTTCGTGCTCGGCCCCGACGCCGCCGTCCAGCGCTCCTCCGACGACGGCGAGCCGGCCGGCACGGCGGGCGCCCCGATGCTCGAGGTGCTCCGCGGGGCCGGGCTGAGCGACGTCGCGGCCGTGGTGACCCGGTGGTTCGGGGGCACGCTGCTCGGCGCGGGCGGCCTGGTGCGGGCCTACGGCGACGCCGTGCGGGGAGCGGTGGCGGCGGCCGGGGTGCTGCGCCGCTCGCTGCTGACCGAGCTCGCACTCGACCTCGACCACGCCGACGCGGGCCGGGTCGAGGGGGAGCTGCGCTCGCGGGGCGTCACGGTCCTCGACGCGGCGTACGACGCGCAGGTGCGGCTGCTGCTGGCCGCCCCGCCCGCCGAGGTCGACCGCCTCGGCGAGCTCGTGGCCGCGGCCACCGGTGGCCGGCTGCGCCCGGTCGCGGTGGGGGAGCGGTGGGTCGACGTCAGCGAGTGACGTCCCCGCCCAGCTCCACGTCGCCGTCGACGTAGCACCACCGTCCGGCGCGGCGCTCGAACCTGCTGACTTCGTGCACCTGCCCGCCCTCGAAGGTCGCGACGAACTCGACGGTGTCGCCTTCGGCGGCCACGATCCGCAGGCCGGTCCAGCGCGTGCCGGGGTCGGGGCGCACGTCGTCGGGGCGGGTGCGCGGGTGCCAGGTGCGGAAGAGGTGGTCGGCGTCGCCGGTGACGAAGGCGGTGTAGCGCGAGCGCATCAGCTGCTCCGGCGTCGAGGCCTGCGCGACGTTGGCGAGCAGCGGGCCGCAGCACGCGTCGTAGGTGGCGCCGGACCCGCAGGGGCAGGGGGTGGAGAGCACGCCCGCGAGGATATCGACACCGTTTGCGTTGCGGTGTAATCATGTAATACATGAAGACAGACGAGAGCCGCCGCGGTCGCCGCGGCGGGTGGCAGGTCGCCGACCTGCCGGACGCCTCCGACGCGTCCGAGTGGTTCCACGGGCGGCTGCCCGAGGCATGGTTCAGCACGGTCGACGTCACCGTCGACCGTGAGGAGATCCTCGTCGTGGGCACCCTGGCCGGTGCCGACGACCTCAGCGGCGCCGAGGCGGAGGGCCGCATCGGCCGCTTCCGCGCCGAGACCAAGGCCGAGCGCATCGAGATCGCGCGCGAGGCCCAGGCCCGCTACCAGCGCAAGGTGTCGTGGGGGGTGCGGATCGGCGACACCGAGGCGCTCTTCACCCACGTCGCCGCGCCGGTGATGACCCGGCTGCGTCAGCCCGAGCGGCGCGTGCTCGACACCCTCGTCGACGCCGGCGTCGCCCGGTCCCGGTCCGACGCGCTCGCGTGGTCGGTGCGGCTCGTCGGCGAGCACGCCGAGGAGTGGCTCGGGCAGCTGCGCGACGCCATGGCCGAGGTCGACAAGCTGCGCGGCGAGGGCCCGGAGCTCTGAGCGCCGCCCCGCTCCCGCAGCGGGGTCGCCGCACGAAAACCGGTGCGATGTCCGCGCGTCGAACCGCTAGCGTCACCTGCCATGACGATCGAGCGGCCCGACCCGCCCTTCAACGCCGACGAGACCACGATGCTGCGGTCCTTCCTCGACCACTTCCGCGCGACCGTCCGGCTGCAGGCCAGCGGGCTCACCGACGCCCAGCTCGACCAGCCGCTGGCGCCGAGTGACCTCACCCTGGGCGGGATGCTCAAGCACCTGGCCTACGTCGAGGACTGGTGGCTGTCCTACCACCTCGCGGCCAACGAGCCGGCTCCTCCGTGGGACGCCGCCCCGTGGGGCGACGACCCCGACTGGGACTGGCACAGCGCCGCCGGGCAGACCCACGCCGAGCTCGACGGCCTGCTCGCCGCGGCCATCCAGCGTTCCGACGCCTGCCTCGACGCCGCGCTGGCGACCGACCCCGACATCGGCCGGCGCGTCGCGCGCCCCCGTCCGCCGGAGAGGGGCGAGACCGCCACCATCCGCTGGGTACTCGTGCACATGGTCGAGGAGTACGCCCGGCACGCGGGCCACGCCGACCTGATCCGCCAGTCGATCGACGGCGCCACCGACGTATGAGCGTGGCGACGGGCATCCGCGATGCCACCGAGGCCGACTGGCCCGCCATCTGGCCGATCTGGCGCGAGGTCGTCGAGGCCGGCGAGACCTACGCCTACCCGCTCGGTGCGACCTCCGAACAGGCGCGCGGTTGGTGGTTCGACGGCAGCCGGGTGACCGTCCTCGAGGAGGGCGGCCGCGTGCTCGGCTCCGCCAAGATGGGCCCCAACCGGCCGGGGCGCGGCGCGCACGTCGGCACCGCGTCCTTCATGGTGGACGCGGCGGCCCGCGGCCGCGGCGTCGGGCGGCGGCTCGCCGACGACATGGTGGCCTGGCACCGCGGGCAGGGCTTCGCCGGCATCCAGTTCAACGCGGTCGTCGAGACCAACGCGGCCGCCGTGCGCCTGTGGCAGCAGCTCGGCTTCGAGGTCGTGGGCACGGTGCCGCGTGCCTTCGACAGCGCCCGCCACGGCAGGGTCGGCCTCCACGTGATGTACCTCGACCTGGCCCGGCCCCACGTGTCATCGCGTCCCTGACACGCCGCGGACCTCCGCGTCCGGGGAGACCCGCACCGGGGTGCCGTCGACGTCGATCGAGTTGCCGGTGACCTCGATCGCGCGTCCCGCCTCGACGTCGATGCCGTTCGCCGGGCCGGTGAGCCGGTTGCCGGCGATCAGCACGTCGGTGGCGACGCCGGCGCCCCGGCCGTCGGTGCCCTCGTCCTCGGTCACCCGGATCGCCCAGAAGTCGTCGTCGCCCCCGGCGACGGTGTTGTCGCGCACGACCGTCCCGGGCGCGTTGCGCAGCTCGATGCCCACGGCGGAGCCGCGGCTGCCCACGATGTCGTTGTCCTCGACGAGGGTGTCGGGGGTGCCGAGGATGACGAGCACCCCCTGGACGTTGCCCACCAGCCGGTTGTCGTGGATCCAGTTGCCCTCACCGCTCGCGTCGTGCCGGTGCTGCTCGCCTCCGGAGTTGCCCAGTGCCACGGCGGCAGCGCCGACGTCGGTGACCGTGTTGTCGCGGATCTCGTTGAGGTACTCGCCCTCACCGTGCAGGTCGATCGCGTCCAGCACGCCCCCGTCGATGGTGTTGCCCGCGATCAGGTTGTGGTGCGTGGGGAACTGCAGCAGGATGCCGTGGCGCAGGTGCGTGCCGTCCAGGTGGTTGTCCACGACCACGTTGTGCCGGGAGTCGTCGGCGGCGTCGGGATCGCGCTGGTCGGCCATGCCCTCCACGGCGATGCCGTAGCCCGACCCGCCCGGGCCGACGCTGGTGGCGTCGGCGACCCGGCAGCCGGTCACCGTCACCTCGCGGCTGGCCTTGAGCGTGATGCCGTGACGCTGGAACAGCTCCACGGAGACGTCCTCGACCAGGATCCGCCGGCTGCCGTCACCGATCTGCACGCCATACATGGGCCCACCCCCCGGCCCCTCGTCGTCGGGGTCGGTGCCGAGCTCGCCGGCGTGCTCGGAGCTGATGGTGAGAGCCGCGAGGGCGGCGTCGTGCACGCCCATCGCACGTACGACGGCGCTGTCGTCCTCCCCGTCGAGCGACGTGCGGAGCACGGTGGCGCCCCGCCCGGCCCCGCGCAGCCGTACGCCGTCGGGGAGCAGCAGGTTGGCCTCCGCGTCGTCGGGGGCGGTCGAACGCAGGTCGTAGACCCCGGCCGGGAGGACGACCTCGTCGCCCGCCCCCGCCGTGGCCAACGCCTCCCGGATGGCCGGGGCGTCGTCACGGGTGCCCGGCTCCGGGTCGGCCCCCAGCTCGGTGACGTCGTACGACGCTCCGGTCGGCGGGTCCGGCACCGGCACCTCGACGGGCGTCCCGTCGGCGGCGACCAGCCCGGCCCGGGGGCCGGTCGGGGAGCCGGTGGTCGTCTCGGGCGTCGAGCGCGGGGGTGCGGGAGCGTCACCGGTGCAGGCGCTCAGGGTGAGCGCGAGCAGCCCCAGGACGGTCCCGCACCGGCGACGCATCGGCACGCGCCGGGTCCGAGCTCCTCGCCCGCTCCTCGCCTACCTCCTCCTCTTGGCCTTCTTCACCCGGATCACCAGGGTCCTGGTGGCTCGCTGCGAGACCTCGGACCCGAGGTAGATGAGCTTGACCTTGCGCTTGCCGGCCTTGAGCCGCGAGATCCTCACCTTCGCGATTCCGCGTCGGTCGAGGGTGGCGCGTCCGATCACGCCCCCGCCCTGCCTGACGCGGACCTTGCCGGCGGCGGGCAGTCCGCCCGAGACGACCGCGAACGTGATGCGGGCGCGGGTCTTCGTCGTCACCCGCTTCGGGCGCACGGTCGGCTTCTTGATCCGCGAGGGTGTCTTGCTCGTGGGTCCGGTGGCCAGGTCGCGGAGGTCGATCGTCTGTCGCAGCGGGAGGTCCTCGGACGACCCGCCGACAAAGACCGTGAAGTCTCCGTCCGGCGTCCTCCACTCGCCGTCCGCCCACAGCTTGAGGTCGTCGGGGTCCTCGGGCGCGAAGTAGGAGAACGGGTGGTTGGACGCCTTGGCGTCCAGGACCACCGAGACGCGGTTGCTCTCCCCGGGGGCGAGGCTGACCTTCTCGAACCCGACGAGGCGGTTGAAGTTCTCGTGGGCGTCACGTGGCAGCCTCAGGTAGACCTGCGAGGCCTCCTTGCCGGCGACGCGGCCGGTGTTGGTCACGGTGTAGCTGACCCTCAGGCCGGTCGTACGCCGGTCCTGGCGGATCTTGGCCACGTCGAGGTTGCTGTAGCCGAAGGTCGTGTAGGACAACCCGTAGCCGAAGGGGAACAGCGGCTGGGTGCCGGTCGCCTGGTACCACCGGTAGCCCATCTTGAGCCCCTCGGTGTAGCGGACCACCCGCTGCGGCGCACCGGGGATCGGGTCGCGACCGATGCCGCCGTCGACTCCCGTGTCCTCCTGGTAGCCCGGGTACTGCTCCTTGGTCTGGTAGGCCGCCTCGCGGTCGGTCCGCCCGAAGGTCACCGGGAGCTTGCCGGAGAAGTTGGTGACCCCGAAGAGCGCGTCGGCCACGACGTTGCCGTCCTCCTGGCCGGGGTACCACGCCTCCACCAGGGTGTCGACCTTGTCGATCCAGGGCATGTTCACCTGACCCTGGGTCTTCAGCACCATGACCGTGTCGGGGACCGCGTCGAGCATGCGGGGGATCAGCTCCTGCTGGTTGGTGCCCTGCACCGTGGGCAGGTCCAGGTCGGGGATCTCGTTGCCGGCACCCGAGACGTTGCCGCCCGGGTTCTCGTCCTGGTAGTTGCTGTTCTTGTCCCACGTCTCGCGGGCGACGTCGCCGACCATCAGGATGGTCACGTCGGACCTCTGGGCCAGGGCGATGGCGTTGCCGATGTTGTTGGCGTTGTTGTAGGTCACCGTGGCGTCCTCGGCGCCGAGGCTGCGCAGCGTGTTCTCCAGGCCCTGCTTGGGAGTGACCTCGTACGGGGCGATGACGGAGACGTTGCGCGTCCGGTCGCCGCTGCGTGGCGGCAGCGTCGCCTCGCCGGCGAACCACCGCGGGCCGATCAGCGCCACCGAGTCGATCGCCTTGGCGTCGAGCGGCAGCTGCTTGCGCGCGTTGCGCAGGAGCACCAGGCTCTCCGCAGCCGCGTCCTCGGCGACCTGGGCGTGCGGACCGCCCTGGGCGAGCTCGTCCTGGAGCTGGTCCCAGCCGAAGGAGGTGGCGGGGTCGTCGAAGTCGCCGAACTGGAACATCTTGATGTAGCGCTCGCGCAGCATGTCGTCGATGTCGGCCTCGGTGACCTGGCCGGCTGCGATGGCGGCCCTGACCAGGTCGGGGGCGTACCACTCGGGCGCCTCGTCGACCTCGACGTCGGTGCCGGCGAGGATCGACGGCACGGTGCTCTGCTGGGCCCGCCGGTCGGAGAAGACGTAGCCGTCGAAGCCCCAGTCGTCTCGCAGGGTCTGGCGCAGCAGCGGCGCGCTCTCGCAGTTGTAGCTGAAGTTGACGTAGCCGTAGGCGCACATGACGGACGCGACCTTGGCGTCCTTGACGGCCATCTCGAACGGCAGCAGGTAGAGCTCGTGCATCGCCCGTGACGGGACCCGGATCGCCGCGGTCCACCGCTCGAACTGGAACTCGGAGTCGTTGGCGACGAAGTGCTTGGCCGTCGCCTGGCTCACCCCGCGCGCCTGGATGCCGCTGATGATCTTCGACGCGAGCACGCCGGTCAGGTAGGGGTCCTCGCTGAAGAACTCGTTGTTGCGCCCTCCGTAGGGCGTGCGGATCAGGTTCAGGACCGGACCCCACAGCACCTGGTGGGCCCACGCGCGCAGCTCCAGGTCGAGCACCCGGCCCCAACGGTCTCCGAGGGGTCGGCTGAACGTCGCCGCTGAGGAGATCTGGGCGGGCAGTGCCGTCGCGGTCGGCTCCGGGAGGCAGTCGCCGCCCCGGATGCCGGTGCCACCGTTGGCCATCCGGAAGTCGGGGATCGCCAGCTCCGGGATGCCCTCGATGTGGCGGCCGATCTGGGTGAAGTCGCAGCCCTCGCCGTTGTCCGGGACGCCGTCGTCGAGGTCGTCGTTGTAGAAGGGCTGGTTGAAGATCTGCTGGAGCTTCTGGTCGAGCGTCATCGCGTCCAGCAGCAGCTCGGTGCGCTCCGTCGGCGAGAGCGCGGTGTTCATCCAGGGGAGCTCCGCCTGTCCGGCAGCCGGCTTCTGGATGCCGACGGTGGCCCCGCTGGTCACGACCACGAGGGCGAGCGCGGAAAGCGCGCTGATGAGTGATTTCTTCATGAGCTACGTCCCATTCATCGGTGTGACGTGAGTCATTCAGCATGCGCCTCGTCTGCAGCGACAACAAGGACGGCGTACCGGCCTCCGGAGGCGTCCGTTCGCGAGCGCCGGTGACTCGACCACACCGCGCCGAAACTCGCCAGAACGGGGTCGAGAGGACGCAGGTGGACGCTGCCCCGCCATTGCCCCGCTCAACCTTTGTCCAGGGCTGGCGCTGGGGCGTGTGTGCACCGTGCCGACGACTCCGTACCCCGTCCGTTTGCCGTGACGTGGGGTGCGTCCGCCGTCATCCGCACCCGCGTCTGGTGGAATGTGCCCATGTCCGAGCCGATCCGCGTCTTCCTCCTCGACGACCACGACGTCGTCCGCGAGGGTCTGAAGTTCCTCCTCGAGCAGCAGGAGGACATCGTCGTCGTGGGTCAGTCCGCGACCGCGACCGAGGCGACGGCGCGGATCCCCGCCCTGCGGCCCGACGTCGCCGTGCTCGACGCCCGGCTGCCCGACGGGTCGGGCATCGAGGTGTGCCGGGCCGTGCGTGCGATCGATCCGTCGATCAATGCCCTCATCCTCACCTCCTACGACGACGACGAGGCGCTGTTCGCGGCGATCATGGCCGGCGCGTCCGGCTACGTCCTCAAGGAGATCCGCAGCTCCGACCTGGTCACCGCGGTGCGCCACGTCGCGTCCGGCCGGTCCCTCATCGACCCGGCCATGACCGCGACCGTGCTGGAGCGGATCCGCAAGGGACCCGGGACCCCCGACGAGCTGAGCTCGCTGACCGACCAGGAGCGCATCCTGCTCGGCCACATCGCCGAGGGCCTGACCAACCGGCAGATCGCCGAGCAGATGTTCCTCGCTGAGAAGACGGTGAAGAACTACGTCTCCAGCATCCTCGCCAAGCTCGGCCTCGAGCGTCGTACGCAGGCCGCCGTGCTGGCCTCGAAGCTCCTCGGCGGGACGGCGCACTGAGGTCCCACGACGCAGGGACCTTGGTCCCGCCGCATCACGGACGTCCTCCTCTCAACGCGACCCCACCGGTCGGCGGACAGTAGGGGTACCGGAAGACATCCGGCACCTGGAACCGAGGAGGAGATGACGATGAGCGTCATCCACCGCCAGCACCACATCAGCACCGAGGGCGTCACCACCTCCGAGACCGAGGAGGTCGCCCGCCCGGGCTTCGCCCGCGCCCTCGCCGTCTTGCGGATCGCCTTCGGAGTGACGTTCCTGTGGGCGTTCCTGGACAAGACCTTCGCCCTGGGCTTCCACACCGGCTACGACCAGGCAGGCAACCTCGACCGCTTCGGTCCCGCAGCCTGGATCAACGGCGCCAGCCCCACCGAGGGATTCCTCTCCTTCGCCGTGCCCGCCGACAACCCCTTCCACGGCTTCTTCACCTCCCTGGCCGGACACGCCTGGGTCGACTGGCTCTTCATGGCCGGCCTGCTCGGCATCGGGGTGAGCCTGCTGTTCGGGGTCGCGATGCGCATCGGCACCGCCGCCGGCGCCCTGATGTACGCCTTCATGTACGCCGCGTCGCTGCCCCTGGAGAACAACCCGGTCGTCGACGACCACCTCATCGGCGTCATCGTGATGGTCGTCCTCGCCCTCGGCGCGGCCGGCGCCACCTGGGGCTTGGGCCGCTGGTGGAGCAACACCAGCCTGGTCCGCAGGTTCCCCGTCCTCCGCTGACACCAGTCCCCTCACGGACCCGGCGCCCACCCGGCGCCGGGTCCCCACGCGTCCGGGGCTCAGGACAGCGGCACGCGCCACACGAGCAGCGTCCCGCGCTCGCCCACCTGCGAGATCTCCAGCGTCCCCCCGAGGTCGGCCGCGCGGCGGCGTGCGTTGCGCAGGCCGCTCTCGGAGACCTCGTCCGGCAGGCCCACGCCGTCGTCGGCCACCCGCAGCTCGAGGCGGTCCCCGGCGACGACCACGTCGACCTCGGCGGCATCGGCCAGGGCGTGCCGGGCGACGTTGGAGACCGCCTCGCGGAGCACGGCGACGAGCTGGGAGCCGATCTCCGCCGGGACGGCCGTGTCGACCGGTCCGGACGTGCGGACCACCGGGGTGAAGCCCAGCACCGGGACGTACTCCTTGACGAGCTTGCGGATCGCGGCGCGCAGCGAGTCGCCCCGGCGGTCCTGGAGCTCGAAGATCGTGCCGCGGATCGCCTTGATCGTGTCGTCGAGGTCGGCCACCGACTTGTCCAGCCGCTCGGCGATCGCGCTGCCACCGGTCATCGCGGCGATGCCCTGCAGCTGCAGGCCGGTCGCGAAGAGCCGCTGGATCACGATGTCGTGCAGGTCGCGGGCGATCCGCTCGCGGTCGGAGATCAGCGCGAGCTCCTGACGGTCGGCGAGCGCCTGGGTGCGGTCGAGCGACAGCGCCAGCTGGTCGGCGAAGCCGGCGAAGAGGTCGCGCTCCTGCACGTCAAGCAGGGCCGAGCCGGGGTCGGCGACGGCGACCAGCGCGCTGACCGGCGCCAGGTGGGAGCGCAGCGGCACCACGACGAGGGGTACGCCGTCGGCGTCGGTCGTCACGACGGCGGCGCCGCTGCCGGGCTCGACGACCTTGCGCGCCGCAGCCAGCAGGTCGGCGACCCGGCCGGCGTCGGCCGTGGCGTCGGGCGTGAGGCTCACCGAGTCGCGCTCGGGGTCGAGGGAGGACAGCAGCGCCACCGCCCGGGCCCGGGACACCTGACGAGCGGTGGAGACGATCTGGGGCAGCACGGCGTCGAGGTCGACGGGCGGCTGCAGGAGCTCGGCGAGCTCGGCGGAGGCCTCCAGCCACTGGCGCCGCCGCTCGCTGATCGCGAACGAGCGCGCGTTGCTGATGACGTAGCCAGCGGTGCGGGCGAGCTCCTCGACCATCCTCTCGTCGGCCTCGGTGAAGGGCCCGCCGCCGGTCTTCTCGGTGAGGTAGAGGTTGCCGAAGACGGTGCCCCGGATGCGCAGCGGCATGCCGAGGAACGTCGTCATCGGCGGGTGGTTGGGCGGGAAGCCGACGGACGCGTCGTGGGCGCTCAGGTCGGCCAGCCGCAGGCCCGAGGGGTCCTCGATGATGACGCCCAGGATGCCGCGCCCGCGCGGCAGCTCGCCGATCAGGGCGCGCGTCGGGTCGTCGATGCCGGTGGTGATGAACTCGACGAGCTCGCCGTCGCTGCCGAGGACGCCGAGCGCGCCGTAGCGGGCGCCGGTCAGCGCCGTCGCGGCCTCGACGATCCGGGTCAGCACGCTCGTGAGGTCGAGGTCGCTGGAGATGGCGGTCACGGCCTCGAGCAGCGAGCGGGCGTCGGCACCGAGGTCGGGGGGTGGTGGCGGGGTGGGGGTCACGCGCACCAGTGTGCCGTCAGGCGCGGGGCGCCGTCAGGCCAGGCGGCGTACGGGCAGGTGCTGCCACGGGTCCCACCCGTCGCCGAGCTGGCGGCCGCTCACCTCGGTCCACGGGATGCGGACGATCAGGTTGCGCTGCCCCGTGGCCCACGGACGCGGCTGCCACGACCGGGCGATCTCCGCGAGCTCGTCCTGGTCGTCCACGAACCTGCCGCGCCCGCGCACCACCACGCTCCAGCCGCGCTTGAGCTCGTAGTCGAACTGGTCGACCTCGAAGCACAGCTGCGCGTCGCGACCGTAGGTGCCGAGAAGGCTGTAGGCCGTGGTGCGGATGAGGATCGAGTCGTCGTCGACGGCGTAGTTGACCGGGACGATGTGCGGTCCCGTCGGTGTCGTGATGGCGACCCGGCCGGCGACACCGGCGGTGAGCAGGCGCGTGCAGTCCTCACGGGACAGGTCGTGCGTGGTGTGCATGGGGGCCTCCTTCAGCTTGCCTCCCAGCCTCGCCGGACGGCGCGGTCGTCAGCAGGGCCGAAGGTCCCGCGCGTCAGGGTCCGGAGTTGGTGATGAGGGCACCGGTCGTCGGCTGGTAGGGGTTGAGGCCCTTGTCGATCGCGTACTGCCGCAGGTAGCCCTCGCGGCCGAGCACCTTGATCCGCTCGGCGATCTTCGCCGCCTCGGCGCGCTCGACCTCCACCTGCGCCTGCGCCGCCTTCACCTGTGCCGCGGCCTCCGCCTCCTTCGCCTTCGCCCGCGCGACCGCCTCCTGCTGGGCGACCAGGGCTGCCTTCACCGACTCCGGCGGGACCGGCTTCTGCAGGGTGATGGCGAAGTTGGTGAAGAACTCCTCGTCGCCGTCGATCTGGCGCCCGACGAGGTCGGGCATCTGCTCGAGGACGTCCTGCTCCCACTGAGCCTTGACGTTGGGGTCGGTGTAGAGCTCGGTGTAGGTGTAGTTCTGGCTGGCGCGGTCGATCGCGGTCTCCAGGGGTCGGCTGATGTAGACGCTGAGCATCGACAGCCAGCCGGCTGAGCCGTTGCCGTCGGCGGAGTCCATGTAGGCGGCGTAGCGGTTGCCGATGAGGTCGTGGAACTTCTGAAGCGTGCGGCAGTCGGTGTTGAGCAGGAACGCGGCGACGCCGTCGACCGACATCTCGATGCCGTCCTTGCTCACGAACGTCACCGGAGCGCGGTCGCCCTGCTCGCCGAAGACGTAGTTGCGCTGCGAGGACGGGTAGGCGTAGTGCTTGTCGCCCGGTCCGTGCCAGGCCCGCTGCGAGCTCTCCACGCAGTCCTTGAACCGGCGGGGGGTGAAGGCGCCGTCGCTGTAGTGCAGGGCCACCTGGTCGGGGCCGGTCGAGACGGTGGTCGGCCGCACGACGACGAGCACCGCGAGCACGACGGCGACGACGAGCCCGAGGCCCAGCAGGACCTTGCCGGCGCGTCCGGCACGCTGGGAGACGGGGGCGATGGAGGGCATGGCGGTCCTTGGGTGCGGTGGGTGGTCGGTAGGTGGGCCGGGAGTGGGCTCAGACGTCCGGGCCGGACAGGCCGCGGCCCTTGCGGTGCCGCTGGGCGATCTCGTCGATGACGATGGTGGACAGCTCGGGGGAGACGTCGCGGTGCTGCCAGGCGAGCTCGCGCAGCTGCTCGATGAAGGCGTCGCGCTCGGCGAGCTCGGCCGGATCGGCGGTGGGCGGAACGGCGGGCGGCGCCGACGTACGACCGAGCCAGTAGGCCACCGGCACGGCCACGACGACCAGCAGCAGGACGAGCAGCGTGACCGCGGGCATGGCGGCATCCTGCCCTGTCGCGACCGGTTCGACCCTCGGCACGCGCCGGTCAGGGAGCTTCTTCCCGGCGTCTTCGAGCGCACTCGACGTTGACGGGCCGGTCTAGCGTGGAGGAGTGACGGAAGCGACCCAGCACCACCACCCCCACCCCGAGCCCAGCACCCTCGGCCAGCTCCGCGAGAGCGGCCACCAGCTCAAGCCGCTGCGGCAGGAGCTGCGCGACAACCTGCTCGCGCGGCTGCGTGCCGGAGAGGACCCGTGGCCGGGGCTGCACGGCTTCGACGACACCGTGATCCCGCAGGTCGAGCGGGCGCTGCTCGCGGGCCACGACATCGTGCTGCTCGGCGAGCGGGGCCAGGGCAAGACCCGGCTGCTGCGCTCGCTGGTGTCGCTGCTCGACGAGTGGACCCCGGTGATCTCCGGCTCCGAGCTGGGCGAGCACCCCTACGAGCCGGTCACGGTGACCTCCCAGCAGGCGGTCGCGACGTACGGCGACGACCTGCGCATCTCGTGGCGGCACCGCGACGAGAGGTACGCCGAGAAGCTGGCGACGCCGGACACGTCGGTCGCCGACCTGATCGGCGACGTCGACCCGATGAAGGTCGCCGAGGGGCGCCACCTCGGCGACCCGGAGACGATCCACTTCGGCCTGATCCCGCGCAGCCACCGCGGCATCGTGGCGATCAACGAGCTGCCCGACCTCGCCGAGCGGATCCAGGTCGCGATGCTCAACGTGATGGAGGAGCGCGACATCCAGATCCGCGGCTACGTGCTGCGGCTGCCGCTCGACGTGCTCGTGGTCGCCAGCGCCAACCCCGAGGACTACACCAACCGGGGTCGCATCATCACCCCGCTCAAGGACCGCTTCGGCGCCGAGATCCGCACCCACTACCCGCGGCAGGTGGAGGAGGAGATCGCGGTCATCGAGCAGGAGGCCGACCTGGTCGCCCAGGTGCCGCCCTACCTCCTGGAGGTGCTGGCGCGGTTCACCCGCCACCTGCGCGACTCGCAGTCGGTGGACCAGCGCTCGGGCGTGAGCGCCCGCTTCGCGATCGCCGGCGCCGAGACCATCGCCGCGGCCGCCCTGCACCGCGCCACCACGCAGGGCGAGGACGAGGCCGTCGCCCGCGTCGTCGACCTCGAGACCGCCGTCGACGTGCTCGGCGGCAAGATCGAGTTCGAGACCGGCGAGGAGGGCCGGGAGACCGAGATCCTCACCCACCTGCTCCGCACCGCCGTCGCCGAGACGGTGCGCGCCCACCTCGCCGGCATCGACCTGCGGCTGCTGGTCGAGGCCATCGAGGAGGGCGCCATGGTCAGCACCGGCGCCCGGGTGGGCGCCCGCGACTTCCTCGCCGGCCTCCCGGTGCTGGGGGAGTCCGACCTCTACGACGCGGTCTGTGACCGGCTGGAGGCCACCAACGACGGTGAGCGTGCCGCCGCGATCGAGCTGGCGCTGGAGGGCCTCTACCTCGCGCGCAAGATCGGCAAGGACACCGAGGCCGGGGAGACCGTCTATGGGTGAGGCGGCCGGCCACGCGCGGGGTGACGGCGTCATCACGCTGCGCCCCGGCACGACGGCCGACATCCCGGCCTTCCGCGCCCTCGGCGAGGCGGTGGTGCCGCCGACCTACGGCCCGATCGACGCGGCGTACGCCCAGCGGATGCTCGACGAGTGGTGGGTCCCGGAGGTCTTCGAGCGGTCGCTGGCGCGCAACGCGCACCTCGTCGCCGAGGTCGACGGCCAGGTCGTCGCGATGGCCAGCTTCGGCCGGCTCTCGCAGTCGCACCGGGAGTTCCCCCACGTCACCGGCGACCGCGAGGTGATGTGGAAGCTCTACGTGCACCCCGACCACCAGGGCAGCGGCATCGGCAGCCGCCTGCTGGCCGAGGTCGAGGCGGTGGTCGAGGGCGACGTGCTGTGGCTCGAGGTCGTCGACGGCAACCAGCAGGCCTACGACTTCTACCGCGCGCACGGCTTCGTCGAGGTCGAGCGGGTCACCGACCGTGACTGGCCCGACGACGTGTGGCTGCGCAAGCAGCTGGGGGACGGGCAGCGATGAGCCGCTTCCGCAAGTACGACGGCGGCGACCCGCTCGCCCCGCCGGTCGACCTGGCCGAGGCGCTCGACGCCATCGGCCAGGACGTGATGGCCGGCTACTCGCCGGAGCGCGCGATGCGGGAGTTCCTGCGCCGCGGCGGCACCGACCAGGCCGGGCTCGACGAGCTCGCCCGGCGGGTGGCCGAGCGCCGGCGCGAGATCCTGCAGCGCAACGACCTCGACGGCACGATGCGCGAGGTGCGCGAGCTGCTGGACCGGGCGGTGCTCGCCGAGCGGGGCCAGCTGGCGCGCGACATCACCATGGACGACGGCGACCGCGCCTTCCGCGAGGTCCTGCTCGACAACCTCCCCACCTCCACGCCGGCGGCGGTGAGCGAGCTGTCGTCCTACGACTGGCAGTCGACGGAGGCGCGCGAGGCGTACGAGGAGATCAAGGACCTGCTCGGCCGCGAGCTGCTCGACCAGCGCTTCGCGGGCATGAAGCAGGCGCTCGAGGGCGCCACCGAGGAGGACCGGGCGGCGGTCAACGAGATGCTGTCCGACCTCAACGACCTGCTCGAGAAGCACGCCGCGGGCGGCGTCACCGACGACGAGTTCCGCGACTTCATGGACAAGCACGGCGACTTCTTCCCCGACGACCCCCAGGACATGGACGCGCTGCTCGACTCCCTCGCCCAGCGCGCCGCGGCGGCGCAGCGGATGCTCAACTCGATGACGCCCGAGCAGCGCCAGGAGCTGATGGAGCTCTCGCAGCAGGCCTTCGGCTCGCCGCAGCTGATGGAGCAGCTGGCGCGGATGGACGCCAACCTCCAGGCGCTGCGCCCCGGCGAGGACTGGTCGGGCTCGGAGAGCTTCGAGGGGGAGCAGGGGATGGGCCTCGGCGACGGCACGGGCGCCCTGCAGGACCTCGCCCAGCTCGACGCGCTCGCCGACCAGCTCGCCCAGTCGCACCACGGTGCCCGGATGGACGACGTCGACCTCGACGCGCTGGCCCAGCAGCTCGGCCCCGACGCGGCGGTCGCTGCCAAGACCCTGCAGGAGCTCGAGCGGGCCCTGCGCGACAGCGGCTACCTCAAGCGCGGCTCCGACGGCGAGCTGCGGCTCTCGCCCAAGGCGATGCGCCAGCTCGGCAAGGCGTTGCTGCGCGACGTGGCCGAGCGGATGAGCGGGCGCAGCGGCGCCCGCGAGACGCGGACGACGGGCCTGGCGGGCGAGCCGTCGGGCGGGACGCGGCGCTGGGAGTTCGGCGACACCGAGCCGTGGGACGTGCCGCGCACCATCACCAACGCGGTGCTGCGCGACGGCGGCTCCTCGCCCGTGCGGATCCGGGTCGACGACATCGAGGTGGTCGAGACCGAGGCGCGCACCCAGGCGGCGGTCGCGCTGCTGGTCGACACGTCGTTCTCGATGGCGATGGACGGCCGGTGGGTGCCGATGAAGCGCACGGCGCTGGCGCTGCACCAGCTCGTACGCTCCCGCTTCCGCGGCGACGACCTCCAGCTGATCGCCTTCGGTCGCCACGCCCAGGTGATGGAGATCGAGGAGCTCACCGCCCTCGACGCACGCTGGGACAAGGGCACCAACCTCCACCACGGGCTGCTGCTCGCCAACCGGTTCTTCCGCAAGCACCCCAACGCCCAGCCGGTGCTGCTGGTGGTCACCGACGGCGAGCCGACCGCCCACCTCGAGCCCGACGGCGAGGTGTGGTTCTCCTACCCGCCGCACCCGCTCACGATCGCCCACTCGGTGCGCGAGCTCGACGCCGCCGCCCGGCTGGGCGCGCAGGTGACGTTCTTCCGCCTCGGCGAGGACCCGGGACTGGCGCGCTTCATCGACTCGATGGCGCGCCGCGTCGACGGCCGGATGGTGAGCCCCGAGCTCGACGACCTCGGCGCCGCGGTGGTCGGGTCCTACCTCGGCTCGCGGGCTCCCGGGTCGTCCTACCGCGAGCAGTTCGGCGACTGGTACGGCGGCGGGCGGGGGTTCTGGGTCTGAGCCAGGCCGGCGTCAGTCGGCGAAGCCCGGCAGCGACTCCTCGAGGATCTCGCGGAAGGGCGCGGTGGCGCCGAGCTGGCTGAGCAGGCCGAGCGCGCCGAGCCACGTGCGGTGGATGAGGAGGTAGGACGTCGGCAGGTTGAGCTTGGTGGCCAGCGAGAACGTCTCGGCCCTGGGGTCGTTGATCCGCTCGAACTGCTCGCGCATCCACTCGCGGGTGAAGGCGAAGCGCTCCTGCGCCGCGGGCTCGACGAACGGCGCGAGGTAGTCGAGCAGCATCGCCGGGTCGACGTCGATCCCGTCCTTGATGAACCCCTCCTCGCGCAGCCCGGCGACCAGCGACTCCTCGTCGGAGTCGAGCGCGATGCGGATGAGCCGGCCCATCGCCTCGGGCAGCTGGCCCTGGGGCAGGCGGGCGACGGCGCCGAAGTCGAGGACGCCGAGCCTGCCGAGGCCGCCGTCGGGCGCCGGGACCACGCGGAAGTTGCCCGGGTGCGGGTCGGCGTGCAGCATGCCGGTGCGCCGCGGGCCCTCGAAGAGGAAGCGGACGAAGAGCTCGCCGTAGTGGTCGCGCTCCTCCTGGGTGCCCTCGCGGATCACGTGGGCCAGGGAGTGGGCGGAGTCGAGCCACTCGGTGACCAGCACCTCGGTGCCGACGGCCACCACGTCGGGCACCACGATGTCGGGATCGTCGGCGAACGCGTCGGCGTAGGCCGCCTGCGCCTGCGCCTCGAGCTCGTAGTCGAGCTCGTCGGCGGCCCGCTCCTGCAGCTCGGCCACCAGCGGCTTGACGTCGATGCCGGGGAAGACGGGCGCGACGCCGCGCGCCACGCGGGCGATCTGACGCAGGTCGGACATCAGCGCCTCCCCGGCGCCGGGGTACTGCACCTTGACCGCGACGTCGACCTCGTCGTCGGCGTCGTCCGGGTCGTCACGCCAGGTGCCGCGGTGCACCTGCCCGATCGAGGCTGCTGCCGTCGGCGCGCCGTCGAGCCACACCAGGCGCTCGCGCCAGTCGGGGCCGAGGTTGGTGGTGAGCTGCTCGCGCACGGTCGAGGTGGGCATCGGGGGAGCGGAGTCCTGGAGCGCGGTCAGGTGCTCGCGATAGGGCGCGGCGACGTCCTCGGGCAGGGCCGACTCGAGCACGCTGAGTGCCTGGCCGAACTTCATCGCGCCGCCCTTGAGCTCGCCCAGCGTCCGGAACAGCTGCTCGGCCGTGCGCTGCTGCACCTCGGTGAGGACGGCGTCGGCCGGCCTGCCCCCCAGCCGCTTGCCCAGCCCCATCGCCTGGCGGCCGGCATACCCGAGGGGGAGCGCGGCGAGGCGGGCCGTGCGGGCGGCGGCCTTGCGGGGGAGGTCGGTCATTCCCCCATTGTCCCCGCCCGCGCAATCGCGTTGAGCCGTGACCTGCTGCCGGGTCCGCTCGTTGGCACAGGTGGCGGGATGACGACCCGTCAGGAGGACGCCACCGCGCGACAGGGGGGCGGTGGCGGAGTGCGGGCGAGGGTCGTGGGGTCCCCCGCCCGCACCCACCTCTTCCGTCCCTCCTCACCGATCCGCCCGTCTCCTGGCGACGACGCCGCTCTCGCCTGCCGCGGCCTGTGCGGGCTCCGGCTCGTGCCTAGCGTCGTGGGCTCGAGCAGCCGAGCGGAGGAGCGAGAGGTGGAACGACTAGCGCGAGCGTGTGCGCGCCGACGGTACGTGGTGCTGGCCGTGTGGGTGGTCCTGGTGGTGGCGGTGTCGGTGCTCTCCGGGGCGGTGGCCGGGGAGACCAGTGACGACTACGCCCTGGCGGGCTCGGAGAGCGAGCGTGCCGCCGAGATCCTGCAGGAGGCCGGGTTCGACGTGGGCGCCGGGACGCAGGCCCAGCTGGTGTTCCGCATCGACCGGGCGGACGACGACGGCCTGCGCGCCGAGGTCGACGCGGTCGCCGACCGGGTCCGGGACGCGGTCCCCGAGGCGCGGGTGGTCAGCCCGTACGAGCCGGAGGGTGCTCGCCAGCTCTCGCCGGACCGGTCGATCGGCTACGTCGCCGTCGACCTCCCCCGCATGGACGCGGCGGAGCTCGCCGACGTGCAGGAGACCCTCTCGGACATCCGCGAGACGTCCGCCGACCTGCGCCTCGAGGTCGGCGGGATCGCGGTCGAGCAGGACGCCGAGGGCGGCCCGCCGAGCGAGCTGGTCGGCATCCTCGCCGCCGTGGTCATCCTGCTGTTCGCCTTCGGCTCCGTCATCGCCATGGGCCTGCCCATCCTGGTGGGCGTCATCGGGGCGGCGAGCGGCATCGCGGCCGTCGGCATCGGAGCGCGGTGGGTGGACATGCCGAGCTTCGCGGCACCGGTGAGCGCCATGATCGCGATCGGTGTGGGCATCGACTACGCGCTCCTCGTCGTGACGCGCTACCGCGAGGCGCTCGCCGCCGGCGAGGAGCCCGCCGAGGCCGTCGTGTCGGCGCAGGCCACCGCCGGCCGCTCGGTGCTGTTCGCCGGCGTCACCGTCGTCATCGCGTCCCTGGGCCTGGTGCTGATGGACCTCGAGCTCATCACCGGCGTGGCGCTCGGCATCGCGGTCTCCGTGCTCCTCACGATGCTGGCCGCCGTGACCCTGCTGCCGGCGATGCTGGCCGTCGTCGGGCGCCGCATCGACCGGTACTCGATCCATCTCCGCAGGCGCGGTGGCGCAGCGGTGGACGGAGCGATCGCGCGGAGGTGGAGCCGGCGGATCCAGCGCCACCCGCTGCCGTGGGCGTTGGCGTCCAGCGCCGCGCTGCTGGTCATGAGCATCCCGGTTCTCGACATGCGCCTGGGCTTCTCCGACGCCGGCACCAAGCCGCCGACCGACACCGCCCGGCGTGCCTACGACCTGATGGCGGAGGGGTTCGGCGCGGGCTCCAGCGGCCCGCTGGTCGTCGCGGTCAGGACCGGCGAGGGGTCCGGGCCAGCGGTCCTCGACCACCTGCAGGAGGAGCTGGCAGGCACGCCCGGCGTCGACGCCGTCAGCCCACCGGCGGTCGGGGAGGCCGGGGACGTGGCGGTGCTCCAGGTCGTCCCCGAGACGGGGCCGCGCGACGAGCGCACCACCGACCTGGTCCACCGCCTCCGTGAGGACGTCGTCCCCTCGGCCGTCGCCGGCGAGGACGTCGAGGTCGCCATAGGCGGCACGACAGCGGCGGCCGTCGACTTCGCCGACTACACCGCCGAGCGCCTCCCGGTGTTCCTCGCCGTGGTGCTCGGTCTCGCGATGCTGCTCCTGGTGGCGGTGTTCCGCGGGATCGCGGTCGCCGTGAAGGCCGTCGTCGTCAACCTGCTGTCGATCGGCGCTGCCTTCGGGGCGACGGTCGCGGTCTTCCAGTGGGGGTGGGGCGTGGACCTGCTCGACCTGGGCGCCGGCGCTCCCGTGGAGGCCTGGGCGCCGATGATGCTGATCGCCATCGTGTTCGGCCTCTCCATGGACTACGAGGTCTTCCTGCTGTCGCGCATCAAGGAGGAGCGTCACCGCACCGGCGACAGCTCCGCAGCGGTCGTGGAAGGCGTGGCCCGCACGGGTCGGGTGATCACGGCTGCTGCTGCGATCATGATCTGCGTCTTCGGCAGCTTCGTCCTCGGCAGCAGCAGGGAGCTGCAGCTCTTCGGCTTCGGGCTGGCCTTCGCCGTCCTCGTCGACGCGACCCTAGTGCGCCTGGTGCTGGTGCCCTCGGTGATGCAGCTGCTGGGCGACCGGGCGTGGTGGCTGCCACGACGGCTCGACCGCGTGCTGCCCACGCTCGACGTCGAGCGGCCGGCACCCCGGCAGGGGGAGCCGGCATGAACGGCGGCCTGCGCAACGGGGTGGAGGTCGGTGCCGCGGGCACTCGGCGCAACAATTTCGTTGCGTGCCGTAGGATCGGTTCATGGCAGTCAGGAAGACACCCCCCAAGACCACGACCGCTAAGAAGGCGCCGTCGAAGAAGGCCGCCTCCAAGAGCACCGCGAAGTCGACTGCGAAGTCACGCGCGTCCAAGACGGTTGTCCCACGCAAGAGCGCCGCGGCGAAGCCCGCAGCCACGAAGCCGACGGCGCGCTCCACTCCTCGGGCGGCGTCGAAGAGCGCCCCCTCCGGGATGAAGACCGCCGCGTTCGTCCTTCCCGGCCGCACGGACGCCACGGTGGCGGAGCGCAAGGTCGGCCGCAACGCCGGCACGGCCCACGCCAAGGTTGTCGTCGTCCAGGGTGACCCGGTCGGCATCCTCTCGTTCCGCACCGAGTCCCTCATCCAGAACGTCGGCTCCGTCACCGCGGTGGCCGAACTCCTCGGTGTCGACAAGTCGCAGCCGACCCGGTGGCGCAAGGGCCAGGGCTCGCCGTCTCCCGACAAGGCGCGCCTCCTGACCGACCTGGAGCACGTCTACTCCCGCGCCGCGATGATCTTCGCCCCAAGCGTCATCAACTCCTGGATGACCGGCTCGAACGACTATCTCGGAGGCTCGCGCCCCATCGACGTCCTGAAGACCCGCGGCGCCTCGGAGGTCCTCAATGCCCTCGACGCGGCCACTCAGATCGCCTATGGCGGCTGAGGGAGAAGGGCGTTGATCCTCTACCGCGTCTTCCCGTACATCGACGGCGCCGACCCTGGCGACCCCGGCTCCGCGACCTACCTGCACCGACCGCAGGGCAACAACCGGCTCGACAACCCGAGCGCCTATGACACCTGGTACTTCGGGCTCACACCCGAAGCAGCGATCGGTGAGGTGTTCGGCGACCTGCGCGAGTGGTCCGCCGACATGTTCCTACTGCCCGACCTGCCCGAGTCGTGGAAGTCGATGGGCATGTACGAGGTCGGCGACTCCATCGGCGTCCTGAACATGGACGACGCGCAGACGCTCCTGGATCGCGGCCTGCGCCCGACCCAGGTGGTCGAACGCATCCGGCCCGTCACCCAGGCCTGGGGACTACGCATCCACGACGAGCACCGGTGGGCGGGCGTGCGCTGGTGGTCCTTCCAACGCCCGCACTGGACCATCTACTGCCTGTGGGTGCCCGTGGGCGACCCGTGCCCGGCCACCCCTGTCGACGTGCAGCACATCGACATCACCCACCACTACGTCACGAGCGCGGCGACCTCGCTCGGCAAGACCATCGTCTGACCGGCAGCGAACGCGCAGGCGGTCGCTGGCTCGGCGCGCGGCGGCACAGGACCTCTTGGCAGTTGCCGTGCGCGCCCTGCTTCGGCTGTTCGGGTAGAGCGGGACCCCCTCAGTCCACGGTCGGGTCGACCAGGCCCGCGCGGTGGGCCAGCACCACGAGCTGGGCGCGGTCGCGCGCGCCGAGCTTGGTCATCAGCCGGCTCACGTAGGTGCGGGCGGTCTCCGGGCTGAGGAAGAGGGCGCGGCCGATCTCCTCGTTGGACAGGCCCAGGCCGACGTGGGTGAGGATCTCGAGGTCGCGCTCGGTCAGGCCCGCCAGCTGCTCCTCGCGGCTGCGCCTCGTCGGCAGTCGCGCGATCCGGTCCATCATCTGCCGCAGCACGCCGGGCGCCATGTCCGCCTCCCCGGCCGCCGCCCGCCGCACGGCGCGCCGCAGGTCCTCGGCGTCGATGTCCTTGAGCAGGTAGCCGTTGGCTCCGGCGGCGAGGGCCTCCACGACGTCGTCGTCCTCGTCGAACGTCGTCAGGACCAGCACGGCCGCCTTCTTCAGCGACGGGTCCCGCCGGATCTCACGGATCGCCTCGTGGCCGTTCATCGTGGGCATCTGGAGGTCCATCAAGAACACGTCGGGGGAGTGCTCGCGCCCCAGGCTGAGGGCCTCTCGCCCGTTGCGGGCCTGGGCCACCACGGTCAGGTCGTCGGCCACGTCGAGGATGGCGCGAAGCCCTTCGCGCAGCAGCCGCTGGTCGTCGACCAGGAGCACCTTGATCATGCCGCCTCCCACGGGATCGTGGCGTGGACCCGCCAGCCGCTGCGTGCGCTGACGACGGTCAGGACGCCGCCCAGGTCCGCCACCCGCTCGCGCATGCCGCTCAGCCCGTGCCCCAGCTCGACCGGCGTGGTGCGCTCGCCGGCGCCGTCGTCGCTGATGCTCACGTCCACCGTGTGCGGGCCCACGCAGGAGACGCGGACCTCGATGCGGCGGCCGGTGGAGTGCTTCAGCGCATTGGTGATCCCCTCCTGGGCGAGGCGGTAGATCGCCGCGCCGACGGGCACGGGGACGGGGACGTCCGGCACGTCGACGCGTACGTCGTAGCCCGCGGCCCGCGGCGCCTCGGCGAGGTGGCGGATGTCCTCCAGCCCCGGACCGGCCTGGCTGGTGCCCTGCTCGCGCAGCAGCCGGACGGTGCGTCTCAGGTGGGACAGTGCCTCCGAGACCGCGGCCCTGACCATCGTGAGGCTCTGGTCCCTGCGCTCGGGTCCGACGTCGCGCTCGAGGGCCAGCCCCGCATAGAGCGACGCGACCGTCAGCGAGTGACCGATCGAGTCGTGCAGGTCGCGGGCCAGCGTGAGGCGGTCGTCGCGCTTCGTCACCTCCGCGTCGAGGTGGCGCTGGCGCGCCAGCAGTCGGGTCACCTGGTCGCGCCTCAGGCGCAGCTGGCGAGTGGTGCGCAGGCTGTGCCCGAGCGCGATCACCGCGGCCATGAGCGCGACGTGGGTGGTGAGCTCGTAGCCGAGGACGTAGGCCAGGTTCTGCTTCGTGGCGAGCCGATAGGCGGTGGACCCGAGCAGGGTCACGGCGCCGGTCACCGCCGCGGCCCTGGTGTGGCCCATCTCGGCTGCGGAGAAGAGGGCGGCCGCCACCGGCACGGCGACGCCCATGGCGGGGAACCCGGCCGCGTGATAGCTGAAGTAGCCGATCGTCGTCAGCACCAGCACGAGCAGCGGATGGCTGCGCCGGATGAGCATGAGCAGTCCCAGCCCCACGGTCCACACGTAGGCCAACGGGTTGATCGGACCCGTGAACGTGCCGCCCTGCCCCGAGGTGACGATCGTGGCCAGGACGACGGTCACCCCGACGGCCAGCAGCACGTCGACCCTGCGGGCGTTCACCTCGCACCGTCCATTGCTCGATGCTAGGACGACACCGCGCCCCGCGGCGTCGCTCGCAGGCGACATCTCTGTGTGCAGACCGGCGGGCGCGTGTCGCCTCCAGTCGATGGGCACCCGTCCTCCGCGTTCCTACGGTGGGCGTCGTGACGCCATCTCCTGCCCCGCCCGCGGTCGGACGCCTGGTGCGTGCCGAGCGGGGCGCGGCCGTCGACCTCGTGGCCCGAGCGATGGTCGACAACCCGCTGCACGTGGCCGCCTACGGCGACGACCCGCACGAGCGCCTCGTCGCGCACCGCAGGCTCGTCGGCGGTGCCATCGATGTGATGGACGCGCTGGAGGTCCTGGTGCTCAGGTCCTCCGGACGGGTCGTGGGCGTCGCCGGGATGGTCCCGGCCGGTCACTGCCGGCCCACGGCGCGACAACGGCTCCAGCTGCTGCCGGTCCTGGCGAGGCTGGGACCCCGTGCCGGGCGTCGGGTGGTCGGCTGGCTCGGCGAGTGGTCCCGACGTGACCTGTGCGAGCCGCACGTGCACGTCGGTCCCGTGGGCGTGCAACCGGGCCTGCAGGGACGCGGGCTCGGCACCCGCCTGATGGCGGCCGTCTGCGCGGAGCTCGACACCTCGGGACTGCCGGGCTACCTGGAGACCGACAAGGCCGCCAACGTGCCCTTCTACGAGAGGTGCGGCTTCGAGGTCGTGGGGTCGGCGCCGGTCATCGGGGTCGACAACTGGTTCATGCGACGCCCCCCGGTGGCGCCGGTCCAGACCACCTGACCTCTCGGAGGCAACCTCCGAGCCGGGCGGTGCGTCTCCTGTTCGTCCCCGCCCGGGCACACGACACGAGAACGGACACGCCATGCGTACGACACTCCTGAGCGCCACGGCCCTGGCGGTCGCCGCCCTCGCCCTCATCCCGCTCGCCCCGGCCAGCGCCGACGCGATCGACGTCACCGACCCCGCCGACCTGCGCCACGGCGTCGATCTCCGCGCGGTGCGGGTCGAGCACAAGGCGCGCAACATCGTCGTGACGACCACCCACACCAACCTGCGCAAGACCTGGCGCAGCGGCTCCTCGGGCTCGGTCTTCCTCGACACCGACCCCACCGACCCGGGGCCTGAGTACGTCTTCGCCAGCGGCTACTTCGACGGCACCGACTACCAGCTGCTGTCGGTCGACGGCTTCGCCGTCAGGAAGTGGGGGAAGCCGGTCGAGGGGAGCTACCGGCTGCGCATCGACTACGACCGCGAGCAGGTGCGGATGCGGGTCGCCCGTGCGGCGCTCGGCTCACCGGAGCAGGTCCGCGTCGCCGTGCACGTGGCAGGCACGCGCTCCGACGGCTCGAGCGCCGGCACGGACTGGCTCGGCGAGCCGCGCAGCTTCACCGACTGGGTCGCCCGGTAGCCGGCGCTACTTGACGACGCGGACCTCCTGGGGCCACCCGCATCCCTCGGCGACCTTGCCGGCCCACAGCTTCGCGGCCTCGATGTCGGGGACGTCGACGATGGTGATCCCCCCGAGGTACTCCGTGCTCTCGGTGTAGGGCCCGTCGGTGATGGTGATGGTGCCGCTGGTGGCGTCGGCAGTGAACGCGTCGGCCATGTCCTCCTCGAGGCCGCCGGCGAAGACCAGGACCCCGGCGTCCTTCATCTCCTCGATGACCGCCTTGCTCGGCGCCACCCTGCTCTGGAACCACTCGGCGGGGTGGTCGCCGACCCAGTGCTGCTGGAAGTAGATGGCGTACTTCGTCATGTCGATCCTCCTCCTGCGGCCGCCCCGTGCGGCCGGTCACCACTCTGACGGACGAGCACCGCCGAGATCGACAGGCGTCAGTCCGCCAGGAGGGCGAAGGTGGCGAGCGCGTGCACCAGCGTCCTCCCCTCCTGCTCGACGTCGGCCTCGCAGACGGTGAGGCTGTCCCCCCGCTTGCGCACCCTGGCGGTGACGACGAGCTGCCCGGGCCTGCCGGGACGCAGGTAGGTGAGGGTGAGCTGGCTGGTGGCGGGGGTCTCGCCGTCGACGGCGCTCCGGATCGCGGCGCCCATCGCCGCGTCGACCAGGGTGGCGAGCATGCCGCCGTGGACCGTGCCGGCTGCGTTGAGGTGCCGGTCGTCCGCCTCCACCGTGAGCGTGGACCGTCCGTCCGCCGCGTCGGGGGTGTCTGCGCCGATCGTCGACAGGAAGTCGTGCTGGGTGTGCGTCACGTGTCGCCGTACCCCTGACCCGGCGCTTGATCCCCGGACTCAGTGGTCGTGGTCGGTGCCCTCGAGCTCGACCAGGTCGTCGTCGCCCGGCGCCACCACGACGAACTGGCCCATCATGCCGTCGTCCTCGTGCAGGAGCAGGTGGCAGTGGAACATGTAGGGGTGGGTGGGGTCGGCGTAGTCGTCGAAGCGCATGATCAGGTCGTAGGTGCGCAGCGGCTCGAGGTAGACGGTGTCCTTGAGTCCCGCCAGCTCCGGCGGCGGCGGTGAGCCGTCGATCGCGAGCACCTGGAACTGCACGTCGTGCACGTGGAAGTTGTGGGGGAACAGGTTGCGGCTGTGCACGCTCCAGACCTCGACGGCTCCGAGGTGGGCGGTCACGTCCACGCGATCCATCTCCATCCGCTGGCCGTTGATGTCACGACCCTCGAGCTCGAACGTGCGCCGCACGTCGGCGCTCGACTCCTCCAGCCGTTCGATCGCGGCCAGGGTCGCGGGCACGGAGACCCCGGCGCGGGGCCGGGCACCCACCCGGAACTCCACGAGGCCGGCCTCGTCCTCGGCCCCGAACGCCTGCGGGGCGGCCACGTCGCCCAGCTCGGCCCCGAACGTGCGCAGGTGCACGGTCTCCCCGGGCTCGAAGGTGACGACCAGCTCGGCCCGCTCGCCCGGCGACAGGCGGACGGTCTCCACCGCGACGGGTGCCTCGAGCAGGCCGCCGTCGGAGGCGACCAGCTGCACGGTGCGCCGGTCCGACATGCCGATGTCGTAGGTGCGGGCGGTCGACCCGTTGAGCAGCCGCAGGCGGGTCCGGGCGGCGGAGACGGTGAAGGTGGCGCCCGCGACGCCGTTGGTGAGCACCAGGTTGCCGAGCAGGCCGATCTCGTTGCCCCCGTCGTCGAAGACGAGGCGTCCGTCGACGTCGATCAACTTGTCCTGCACGATGATCGGGACGTCGTCGACCCCGTACGTGCTGGGCAGCGCGGGGCTCTCGGCGTCCGCCGCGTCGTCGAGGACGAACAGCCCGGCGAGACCGCGGTAGACGTGCTCCTCGGTCTCCCCGTGGGGGTGCGGGTGGTACCACAGGGTGGCGGGAGCCTGCCGGACCTGCCAGGACGGGCTCCACGTCCCGCCGCCGGCGGCGATCGGCTGGTGCGGGCCTCCGTCCATCTCCGCCGGCAGGTGCATGCCGTGCCAGTGGACGGTCGTCTCGACGTCGAGGTCGTTCACCACGTCCACCCGCACGTCCTCCCCGACGGCCGCCCGGAGCGTCGGCCCGAGATAGCTGCCGTTGAAGCCCCACGTCGGGGTCCGCACGCCCGGGCGGAACTCGTGGGTGCCCTGCTGGATCGTCAGCGAGAAGACGCGCGTGCCGTCCTCCAGCCGGGAGTCGGCCAGGGGCGGGATCGGGAGCGGGGTGTCGAACTCGACGGGCGGCTTCCAGACGTTGCCCGGTCCGCTGCACGCGCTGGCCAGGGTCGTCACCGCGAACGCCGCGAGCCCGGCCTCGAGCAGCCGCCGGCGGCTCAGGCGGACCGGTCGCCGGTCGGGGAGGTGAGGGGGACGGGAGGTGCGGGTGCGGTGTGGACGCGACATCTTCTCGACGCTAGGGACGACAGCGCCCGCGGCCATGCGTGCCGGGGCGACACCTGCCTCGCTCCCGGGCGACCGTGGAGCCACGAGCCCCGGTACGCGTCGCGCCCCGGCGTCCGCGGTCACGCTCTGCGGGGACTCCGCCGCCCGCTGGTGCTCCGTAGCGTCGCGTCCGCGGCCCCGCCGCCGCCCACCGCCGCCGTCTGGAGGACACATGAGCCCTGCACCGAGCACCTCGCGCTCCGCCCTCGTCGTCGGGGCGGGCGTCGGCGGCCTGACGGCAGCCATCGCCCTGGCCGCCCGCGGGTGGGACGTGCGCGTGGAGGACGTGCGCGACACCGTGGACTCCCGCGGAGCCGCGCTGGGCCTCTGGCCCGCCGCCTGGCGGGGGCTCGAGGACGTGCACGTCACGCCCGGCCTCGGCGACGCCCAGCCCTACCGGGCAGCCACGATCCGCTCGGTGGACGGGCGCGTCATGGGCCACCTGCCGCTCGGGCGGATCGAGAAGGCGGCCGGCGCGCCCGTGCGCCTGGTGACGCGGCCCGCACTGATGGGCGAGCTCGTGTCCCGCGCCCGGGCCGAAGGCGTCGACCTCGCGCTCGGGACGGCGTTCGGGGGAGCCGACCGGGCCGCCGGCCACGACGTGGTGATCGGCGCCGACGGCATCAACAGCGACGTACGCCGCCACGTGGCCGGTGTCGTGCACCCGCGAAGCCTGGGAGCGGAGGTGTGGCGCGGGTCCTGCGACGGCACCGTCGCGCACTGGGGCGAGATCTGGGGGCGCGGGATGTTCGCCGGCGTCACGCCCGCCGGGACCGGCCGGACCAACTGGTACGTGCCGGTCGCCGACAGCGCGCCCGTGTCCTCCTTCGGCGACCTGCAGGACCGGCTCGCCGGGTGGCCGCCGGAGATCCGGGACACCGTCGCCCGCACCGACCCGCGTGCCCTGCTGCGGCACCCGCTCCAGGACCTGCCGCCGCTGCCGGCCTACTCGCGCGGCAGGTTCGTCCTGGTCGGCGACGCGGCGCACGCGATGGCGCCGAGCCTGGGCCAGGGCGCGTGCCAGGCCGTGCTCGACGCCCTGGCCCTGGCCAGGTTCCTCGACGAGGACGACGTGGTCCCGGCCCTCATCCGCTACGACCGCCTCCAGCGGCCCGTCGGCGAGCGGCTCGTGCGCCGGTCCAGGCGGCTGCTGGCGCTCCAGCTGTCGCCGCGCTGGGCGCCGGTGCGCGACCTCGCGCTCCGCCTCACCCGCCCGGTGAGCCCGCGCTAGTCATGACCAAGACCTCCACACCCACCATGACGAAGGAGCACGATGATGCGCGCGACCTACCGGATCCTGTGCGCCGCCCTCCTCACGGCGGTGGCCGTCCAGATCTTCCTCGCCGGCCGCGGGGTCGGCACCGGCTCGTTCGAGCCCCACCGGGCGTTCGCCTACGGCGTCCTGGTGCTCGGGCTGGTGACGACGGTGGCGGGACTCGTGGCCCGTGCACCGCGGCGGGCGGTGGCGTGCACCGCCGGCGCGTTCGCCCTGATGTTCCTGCAGCCGGTGCTCGTCCACGTGGGCAAGTCCTCGGACGCCGGCGGGGGCCTCTTCTTCGGGCTCCACGCCCTCAACGCCGTGGTGATGGTCGCCCTCCTCGTCGTCGCCCTGCGCCGGCCGACGCCCCGGCGGGGAGCGACGGAGGCGGACCAGGCCGTGGCGCGGGAGGGTGCCACGCCGTAGCGCTCACCCGTCGCCCTCACCCGTCGCCTTCAGGCCGGGCCGCGGGCGGGAGCCGCCAGAAGTCCCCGTCCAGCCCGCGCTCGTCCAGCAGGGCCTGCTGGTGCTCGCGCGTGGGGCGTCGGAAGTCGGGGGCGAGCCGGTCGGCGTACCAGGCGCGGGCGAGGTCCCACACGGTGACTGCGGGCACGACCTGTCCGCGGCCCGGTGCGTGGGCGGAAGTCCACCGGTCGGCGTGGTCGCGTGAGCAGAACATCCGGATCGACGAGCACGTCGCGACGACGTCGTCCCACCACTCGGGTGCCGGACGGGGGAAGCGGACCACGAGCTGCTCGGGCGGAGGCGTGCCCGGGCCCGTCGCGACGGACAGGGGTTCGGCGCAGTGCGGGCAGGTCGTGTCGACGCGTACGTCGAGGTCGAGGGCGGCGCTGATCCCGAAGGAGTCCCACGCGCAGCCGCCCCACCACCGTCGCTCGTCCCCTTCGTCGAGCGGGGCGACGACGAACCCCATCGGGGTGGCGGCGAACGGGTGCGCCATGCGGATGGAGTCGCCGGCCCCGTCGAGGACCAGGAGGTGGGCGTCCGCGAGGTCGCCGAGCAGCTCTCGCACCTGCCCGGGCGTCGCGGCGGTGCTCCGGGCGAGCTCGGCGAGCGTCGGCGCCCGCCCCTCCCGCGCGAACGCCTCCAGCGCGAGCAGGCGCAGGCGGCGCCCCTCGGCGCTGCTCATCGGGTCCGGTCGCCCGCGCTGCTCCATGGACGGTCCTGCGCTTCCGTCGTCGGTGCCGGTCTCACGAGCCGACCTTGCCGACGCTAGGTCGTCCACCCGCCTCCCGGAGTCGCCGTGGGGCGACACGCGCGTCGCGGACGCGCGTCCCCGTGCTGCGTCGGGACCCGACCAACAGCCGCTCAGCCATTCGTCGTTCCCCGGTGAGGCCGCTCCAGTACCTTCCGGGCATGAGAGCGATCGTCCAGAGCGGCTACGGATCCGTCGACGACCTCACCGTGAGCGAGGTGCCGATGCCGGAGCCCGCCCCGGACGAGGTGTTGGTCAGGGTCCGGGCGGCTTCGGTGCACCCGGATGTGTGGCACGTCGTGGCCGGCCGACCCGCGGTGCTCCGCCTCATGGGCTCCGGGGTCAGGCGTCCTCGAGAGCAGGTGCCGGGGACCGACGTCGCTGGGGTGGTGGAGTCCGTGGGCACCGCGGTGACCCGGTTCGAGCCGGGTGACGAGGTCTTCGGAGAGACTGTTCGCGGTGTCCAGTGGCGCAACGGCGGGGCGTTCGCCGAGTACGCCACCGCCCCTGAGGAGGGGCTGGCGCTCAAGCCGTCGGGTGTCAGCTTCGAAGAGGCGGCTGCGGTGCCGACCGCCGGCCTCATCGCGCTGAACAACCTGCCCCGACGTCGGGTGCCGGCCGGCTCGAGAGTCCTGGTCAACGGCGCTGCGGGAGGCGTCGGCGCGATGGCCGTGCAGCTCGCCAAGGCGTACGGCGCGCACGTCACCGGGGTCGACCACGCGAGCAAGCTCGCACTCGTGGGCTCCCTCGGCGCGGACCGGGTCATCGACTACACGTCCGAGGACTTCACGCGAACAGGCGAGCAGTGGGACCTCGTCTTCGACGTGCCCGGAAACCACTCCTTCCGGGAGATCCGCCGTGCACTGGACCCGCGAGGCAGCTACATCCTGATCGCGCACGACGCGTTCGGCGCGACCGGGCACCGCTGGCTCGGCAGCATCCCGCGCCTCCTCGGACTGGTGGCACGCTCGGCGCTGTCCCCCCAGCTGCGCGGAGGATCCTTCGCAGCACCCGACAAGAGGGAGCTGATGGGCACGCTCGCGGGCTACCTGGAGACGGGTCAGCTGCGCGTGGTGGTGGACCGGGCCTTCCCCCTGGACCAGGCGGCCCAGGCGATGCGCCACCTCATGGCCGGCCGGCCCGTGGGACGAGTCGTCCTCCGCATCGACGACTGAGCCACGGCGTCGCTCCGCCGCGGGTACCTCAGGCGGTCTCGGGGAACTTCACCCCGGTGTTGGCGTGGCACCGGTAGCCGAAGGGGTTCTTGGCCAGGTACTGCTGGTGGGGGTCCTCGGCGTAGTAGTACGGCGTCTCGGCGGCGGGACGGATCTCGGTGGTGATCTCGCCCAGGCCGCGGCGGGCGAGCTCGTCGCCGTAGACCTTGGTCAGCTCGCGGGCGGTCTGCTCCTGCTCGGGGGTCGTCCAGTAGATCGCGGAGCGGTACTGGGTGCCGACGTCGTTGCCCTGGCGCATGCCCTGGGTCGGGTCGTGGATCTCGAAGAACCTCTTCAGCAGGTCGGCGTAGGAGACGACGGAGGGGTCGAAGACGACGCGGATGGCCTCGGTGTGGCCGGTCTGTCCGCTGCAGACCTCCTCGTAGGTCGGGTGGGGGGTGCTGCCGCCGGCGTAGCCGACCGACGTCGACCAGACGCCGGGGATCTGCCAGTAGACCTCCTCCGCCCCCCAGAAGCAGCCCAGGCCGAGGATCGCGACCTCGTGGCCCTCGGGGACCTCGTCGCTGACGACGGGGGTGTGCAGGACCACGTGCTCGCCCAGGGTCCAGGGCTGCTGCTCACGCCCCGGGAGCGCCTGGTCGGGGGTGGGCAGGGTGGTGGGCTTGCCGAATCCGAACATGGCTCAAGTGTCGCGCGCCGGGCAAGCGCGCTCGGGCCGGGGAGCGGCGTACGTAGTTCCACGCGGTCTAGACGTCGTGCTGTCACCGATGCGCGGCCCGTGGCGGCGGAGGACGGTGTGGAGGCGTCAGCACCATCCGTCGAAGGGAATCGTCATGTCGTCACGTCGATCAGCCAGGCCGCTCCTCGTCGCCGTCCTGGCCGGGATCCTGGTCGGGGGCGGCCTCATGGCCGTCACCCCGGCCGGTGCCGAGGTCAGCAGCGCGGTCGCCACCCAGTGGAAGAAGGTCTGGAAGAAGGAGCTGCGGCCGATGGCCGACAAGCGCTACCACACCAAGAAGCAGAGCGACGCGGCCTACCAGCCGAAGGGCTCCTACGAGCCCGCCGGGTCGGGCTACACCAAGGGCGAGAGCGACGGCAGGTACGCCGGCGCCGGGTCGTCGTACACCAAGGCCGAGAGCGACGCGAGGTACGCGGAGGCGCACGGCCTCGTCCGCGGCGTCTACCTGGCGCAGGTCGGACCGGGCACCGGCCTCCTGAGTGAAGCCGTCGGCTTCGGATTCAACCTCACCACCGCGCCGGAGGCGCACTACATCCCGACCGGAGACCCGCTGCCGGCCGGATGTGCGGGAACCGCGGCGGCGCCCAACGCGGCGGCGGGCCACCTGTGCGTGTTCGAGACCGGCTCCGCCAACGTGAGTGGGAAGGCCGTCTACGACCCGGCCTCTACGTCCTTCGGCTCCGCCGTCTACGGGGCGACGATCATCGGCTTCCCGGTGAACGCCGCCGCCACGGCGTGGTTCCGCGGGAGCTGGGCCATGCGTCCCGGCTCGCCCGTCGTCAGCCCGGGCTTCGCCAAGGCGTCGCCCGGATCGGTGAACCCCGGCGTCGGGAGCGGCTCCGCGACTCCCTGAACGACCAGCAGGACGGCACCACACCCAGCTGCGCAGTCCCCGGGCGGGGCCCCATCCCCGCGCGGGGACTACGCTCGGCGGGTGACCCAGGAACGCGCCAACAAGGCCGGGTTCGAGACGCGTGCGATCCACGCCGGCTACGAGCCCGACGCGATGACGGGGGCGGTCAACCCGCCCATCTACGCCAGCAGCACCTACAAGCAGGACGGCGTCGGCGGGCTCCGTGGCGGCTACGAGTACAGCCGCTCGGCCAACCCGACGCGTACGGCGCTCGAGGGCGCGCTCGCGGCCGTCGAGGACGGCGAGAAGGGCTTCGCCTTCGCGTCCGGACTCGCCGCCGAGGACGCGATCATCCGGGCGCTGACCCGGCCGGGCGACCACGTCGTCATCCCCGACGACGCCTACGGCGGCACGCACCGCCTCTTCGACAAGGTCGCCAAGGTCTGGGGCACCGACCACAGCTCGGCGTCGGTCGCCGACACCGAGGCCGTGGCCGCGGCGATCGAGCCCGGCCGCACCAGGTTGGTGTGGGTGGAGACCCCCACCAACCCGATGCTCACCATCGGCGACATCGAGGCGCTGGCGCGGGTCGCCCACGACTCCGGCGCGCTGCTGGTGGTCGACAACACCTTCGCCTCGCCCTACCTCCAGCAGCCGCTGACGCTGGGTGCCGACGTGGTGGTGCACTCGACGACCAAGTACGTCGGCGGGCACAGCGACGTCGTCGGGGGAGCGGTGGTCGTGCGCGACCTCGAGCTCGCCGAGAAGATCGGCTTCCACCAGAACGCCATGGGAGCGGTGGCCGGGCCCTTCGACGCGTTCCTCACCCACCGGGGCCTCAAGACCCTCGGCGTGCGGATGGACCGTCACTGCGACAACGCGGAGCGGATCGTCGACTTCCTCGACGGCGACGAGCGTGTCTCCCAGGTGATCTACCCGGGTCTGGCCAGCCACCCCGGCCACGAGGTCGCCGCCCGCCAGATGAGGCGCTTCGGCGGGATGGTCTCCTTCCGCGTCGCGGGCGGCCTCGACCGCGCCCTCGCCGTCTGCGAGCGTGCCGAGGTGTTCACCCTCGGGGAGTCCCTCGGCGGCGTCGAGTCGCTCATCGAGCACCCCGGGAGGATGACCCACGCCAGCGTCGCGGGCACCGACCTCGAGGTGCCCGACGACCTGGTGCGGCTGAGCGTGGGGATCGAGAGCGTCGACGACCTGCTCGCCGACCTCGACCGGGCCCTGGGCTGAGGCGTGCGCCTGTCGAGCCGCCGGACGTCGATGTGAGCATCGTCTGCGTCGACTTCGGGTCGACGTTCACCAAGGCGGCGCTCGTCGACGCCGGGAGCGGGGAGCTGCTCGCCACCGCGAGCCACCCCACCACCCTCCCCGACGCAGCGGGTGACGGCGACGTCCTCGACGGCTACGACGCGTGCCTCGCGGCGCTCGCCGAGCAGGACGCCCGCGCCCTCGACGCCGACGTGCTCGCCTGCTCCTCCGCGGGCGGCGGGCTGCGGATCGCGGTGGTGGGCAACGAGGAGCTGGTCACCGCCGAGGCGGGCCGGCGGGTCGCGCTCTCCAGCGGCGGCAAGGTCGTGCTGGTCCTCCACGGCGGCCTCGACGCGGCCGGGCTCGCCGAGCTCCGGGCCGCGGCGCCCGACGTCGTGCTGCTGGTCGGCGGCACCGACGGCGGCAACGCCGAGGTGCTGGAGGGCGACGCCCGGTTCCTGTCCGACGTCCCCTGGCCTGGCCCGGTCGTCGTGGCCGGCAACGTCGAGTCGCAGCCCCGGGTCGCCGAGCTCCTCGCCGCCGCGGGCACCCCGCACGTCCTCGCCGACAACGTCGTGCCGCGCATCGGGGTCCTGGCTCCCGACAGCGCGCGCCGGGCCATCCGCGAGATCTTCCTCAGCCACGTGATCGGCGGCAAGCACCTCAGCAGCCGCACCGACGCGCGCGGGCGCACCTTCACCGACATGGTGCGCGGCGCCACGCCCGACGTCGTGCTCACCGGCGTCGAGCTGCTCGCGCGCGGCCTCCACGACCAGCACCCGGGGGCGGGCGACGTCGTGGTCGTCGACGTGGGCGGCGCGACCACCGACGTCCACAGCGTCGTGGAGCTCGACCCCGAGGACAGCGGCCTGGCCCGCGAGGTCGTCGCCACCACCCCGGTGACCCGCACCGTCGAGGGCGACCTCGGCATGCGCTGGTCGGCCCTGTCGACGGTCGAGGCGGCCGGCCTGGACGACCTCCTCGACGCCGCCCGGCGCCGCCGCGAGCACCCGGACCTGCTGCCCGACGCCTGCGCCGACCCGGCAGCCGAGCGCGACGCCGACCTGGCCATCGCCGCGGCCGCCGTGCGGATCGCCCTCGAGCGCCACGCCGGTCGGAGCAAGGTCGTGGTGAGCCCCGAGGGGCGGGTCGTGGAGCGCAGCGGCAAGGACCTCCGCGAGGTCGACCTGCTCGTCGGCTCGGGCGGGGTGCTGCGCCACGGCGGGCCCGAGGCCGTACGACGCGTGCTGGTGCCGGCGACCGGCGACGCCTTCGAGGGCGGCTGGCAGCTGCCCCGCGCGCCGCGCGTCGTCGTGGACCACGACTACGTCCTGGCCGCCGCCGGCCTGCTCGCCGCCGACCATCCCGTCGCGGCACACCGACTGCTGGGTGGTCTCAGGACCGCGGGGGATCGGTAGCGTGACCGACGTGACCGATCACGGCAGGCCCGCCTCCGACGTCCCCGGCGACACCGAGGTCGAGTCGGGGCGGCGCCGCTTCTTCGCGGCGCTGGCCCGTGAGGAGGACGGCCTCGCCGAGCGCATCGTCAGCCAGTGGGCCCAGGGACGCGCCGAGCGCCGGTCCGAGCCCGCCTTCAGCACCGGGCCGTCCAACTTCAGCCGCGCGCAGGTGCCGTGGGGGCTCGACCTGGCCGCCGCCTGGTCCTGGCGCCTCATCGTCATCGTGGTCGCCGCGCTCGGCCTGCTGTGGACGCTGCGCTACTTCGCCGTCATCACCCTGCCGATCGCGATCGCGCTCCTGTTCGCGGCGATGGCCTCGCCCCTGGTCGTGTGGCTGCGCCGGATCGGGCTGCCTCGGGGGCTCGCGACGGGCATGGTGATGATCGTCGGGATCGGCACCGTCGCGCTGCTGCTCACCTTCGTCGGCCAGCAGGTCGCGCAGGGGGCCAGCGACCTCGCCGACTCGGTCGTCACCGGGCTCGGCCAGGTCCGCGAGTGGCTGCGCACCGGGCCGCTGAACGTCTCCGACTCCCAGCTCGACGGCTACATCAAGCAGGTGCAGTCCGCCGTCTCCGGCAGCACCGGCGCCGACGGCGTGGTCACCCGCGCCACCGAGGTCGGCACGGCCCTCGGACACGTGGTCGCGGGCTTCTTCATCGTGCTGTTCTCCACCTACTTCTTCCTCGCCGACGGCGAGCGGATCTGGTCGTGGATGGTCCGCCTCGCCCCGCGTGCCGCGCGCGAGCGCGTCGACGCCTCGGGGCGCGTGGCCTGGGTGTCGCTGACGCAGTTCGTGCGTGCCACGGTGCTGGTGGCGCTCGCGGACGCCATCGGCATCATGCTCGTCGCCTACTTCCTGCAGGTGCCCTTCGTCGTGGCCATCGGCGTGCTGGTCTTCCTCGGCGCGTTCGTGCCGATGATCGGCGCCACCGTGGCCGGCACGGTCGCCATCCTCGTCGCGCTGGTCGACCAGGGGCCGTGGACGGCGCTGCTGATGCTCGGCGGCGTGATCCTGGTGCAGCAGGTGGAGGGCCACGTCCTCCAGCCGTTCCTGATGGGCCGCTTCGTCTCGCTGCACCCGCTCGGCGTGATCGTGGCGATCGGGTGCGGGGTGCTCGTGGCGGGGGTCGCCGGCGCGCTCATCGCCGTGCCCCTGGCTGCCGCCGGCAACGCCGTCGCCCAGCACCTCGCGTCCTACACCGAGATCGGTGAGGAGGACCACGACGAGGCGCTCGACCAGGACATCGGGCCACCACCGACCGAGGCCGACGAGCTCCCCGACGACGACAGCCCGCTCGCCGGCCCCGAGGCGCCCGACGACCCTGTCGAGGCCGGGAAGCAGCACGACAAGGACCCGTCATGACCGCCCCGCAGGTCTCCCTCGCCGACATCGTCGCCGCGCGCGAGCTGCTCGACGGCGTCACGGTGACCACGCCCATGGAGGAGTCGCGCTGGCTCTCCGCGCTGGTCGGCGGCCCGGTCTCGCTGAAGTGCGAGAACCTCCAGCGCACGGGCTCGTTCAAGTCGCGCGGGGCGTACGTGCGCATCGCCCGCCTGTCCCCCGAGGAGCGGGCCCGCGGCGTCGTCGCGGCCTCCGCCGGCAACCACGCCCAGGGGGTGGCGCTCGCCGCCGCGACGCTCGGCATCCCCGCGACCGTCTTCATGCCGGAGGGGGCGCCGATTCCCAAGGAGAACGCGACCCGCGGCTACGGCGCCGACGTGGTGTTCCACGGCCGCTACCTCGAGGACTCGCTCGTCGCCGCGAGACAGTTCGCCGCGGAGACCGGGGCGGTGCTGATCCACCCCTTCGACCACCCCGACGTCGTGGCGGGTCAGGGCACCCTCGGGCTCGAGGTGCTCGAGCAGGCGCCCGACGTACGCACCGTGCTGGTGCCGACCGGCGGCGGCGGCCTGCTGGCCGGGGTCGCGATCGCGATCAAGGCGCTGCGACCCGACGTACGGGTGGTGGGGGTGCAGGCCGAGGGCGCGGCGGCCTACCCCGGGTCACTCGCGGCCGGGTGCCCGGTGCCGCTGGAGTCGATGAGCACGATGGCGGACGGCATCGCGGTCGGGATGCCGGGCGAGATCACCTTCGCGGCCGTGCGCGACCACGTAGACGAGGTCGTCACGGTCTCCGAGGAGTCGCTCTCGCGCGCGCTGCTCGCGCTCGTCGAGCGCGCCAAGCAGGTCGTGGAGCCGGCCGGTGCGGCCGCCGTCGCGGCGCTGCTCGACCACCCGGCCGGCTTCGAGACGCCCGCGGTCGCGGTGCTATCGGGCGGCAACATCGACCCGCTCCTGCTCGGCAAGGTGATCCGCCACGGTCTCGCCTCGGCCGGGCGCTACCTCTACCTGCGCGTGTGCATCCCCGACCTCCCGGGCGGGCTGGCGTCCCTGCTCGCCGAGGTCGGCGCGGAGGGGGCCAACGTGCTCGAGGTCGCCCACGAGCGGATCTCGCCGTCGCTGACCCTCAACGAGGTGGAGGTGCGCATCCAGCTCGAGACGCGCGGCGAGCCGCACGCCGCGCACCTGGTGCAACGGCTGCGCGAGCGCGGCTACCGCGTCGACTCCTGAGCGGGCGCCGTCAGGACCGGTAGGGCTCCGCGTCGACGATCGTGACGCTGAGCTCCTTGCCGTTGGGCGTGGTGTAGGTGACCTCGTCGCCGCGGGAGCGGCCGTTGATCGCCGCACCCATCGCCGACTGCGGGGAGTAGACGTCGAGCTCGTCGCCCTCGGTCAGGTTCTCGCGGGCGCCGAGGAGGAACTTCTCGTGGTCGCCGCCACCGAAGTCGACGGTCACGACCATGCCGGGCTCGACCACGCCGTCGTTGGGCGGGGTCTCGCCGACCTCGGCCTTGCGCAGCATGTCCTCGAGCTGGCGGATGCGGGCCTCCTGCTTGCCCTGCTCGTCCTTGGCGGCGTGGTAGCCGCCGTTCTCCTTGAGGTCACCCTCGTCGCGGGCGGCCGAGATGCGCTCGATGATCTCCTGGCGCTTGGGTCCCTTGAGGTCCTCGAGCTCGGCCTTCAGCTTGTCGTAGGCCTCCTGGGTCAGCCAGATGGTGCCCTGGTCGGTCATGTCGGTGCTCCTGCTCACGTGGGTAACTGGACGAGGGTGTGCCTCAGCCGCCCCGCATGGGGTCGGTGTGTTCCGTCTTCCGTCCGATCGGAGTGGGCGCGGAGACGGACGTCGGCCAGCGCACCCGGACGGGCAGAACGATCAGGTTAGCAAGACTGGCGCAAAAGTGCAGGCCCGCGCTCAGCGGGGGCGGGGCTGGCCGGGCGCGGTGCAGCCGAGCTTCTCGACCGAGGTCGCCCGGCGCTCGGTGCGGATCACGACCTCGTTGACGCCGTCGACGGGGGTGAAGGCCAGCTCGCCGACAGCGGTCTTGTCGACCGCCAGCGCGCGTACGCGGCAGGTCGCCTGCACGTCGTCCGCGAGCTCGACGTCGACCCGTGCCCGCACCTCGTGGTCGCCGGTCACCTCGAAGGTGACGACGTCGGAGCGGACCTCGGGGCTGCCGTGGAACCACGCGGCCCAGCCCAGCCAGGTGAGCCCGACGACCGCCAGGACGGCCGTCAGCGCGATGGCGGCGGGTCGTCCCCAGCGGGCCGGCGCGCCGTACCGCTCGCTGTGGTCGGTGAGGTCGGTGGTCACGCACAGAAGGGTAAGTCCCCCCTCCTAGACTCCTCGCATGGCCCAGCCCTCCGCCGACCGGCACCCCCGCGAGACGCCCCGCGCCGGCCTCCGACTCATGCACGTGCACGCCCACCCCGACGACGAGTCGAGCAAGGGCGCGGCGTCGACGGCGAAGTACGTCGCGGAGGGCGTCGACGTCCACGTCGTCACCTGCACCGGCGGGGAGCGCGGCTCGGTCCTCAACGCCAAGATGGACCGCCCCGAGGTCTGGGAGAACATCACCGAGATCCGCCGCGAGGAGATGCACCGCGCCCGCGACATCCTCGGCATCCGGCAGGACTGGCTCGGCTTCGTCGACTCCGGCTGGCCCGAGGGCGACCCGCCGCCCCCGCTGCCCGAGGGCTGCTTCGCGCTGGTGCCGCTCGAGGAGGCGACCGAGCGGCTGGTGCGCCTGATCCGCGAGTTCCGCCCCCACGTGATGACGACGTACGACGAGCGCGGCGGCTACCCCCACCCCGACCACATCCGCTGCCACGAGGTCTCCGTGGCCGCCCACCGCGCGGCCGGCGACCCGGACCGGTTCCCCGACGCGGGCGAGCCGTGGCAGCCGATGAAGCTGTACTACCACCACGGCTGGAGCTGGGCGAAGACCAACGCCCTGCACGAGGCGATGCTCGCCCACGGCCTCGAGTCGCCCTACGCCGAGCGGCTGGCCACGTGGACGCGCGAGCCCGACTGGGACGAACGCATCACCACGCGGGTGCCGTGCGGCGACTACTTCGGCGTGCGCGACCAGGCCCTGCTCGCCCACGCCACGCAGATCGACCCCGACGGCATGTGGTTCGCGATCCCGCGCGAGATCCAGCAGACCGTCTGGCCCACCGAGGACTACGAGCTGGTCGAGTCGACGGTCGAGACCTCGCTGCCCGAGGACGACCTCTTCGCGGGGATCCCGACACCCGCTCGCTAGGGGGAAGGTGGGACACTGGGGGCATGCTCGACCTGCTGATCGTCCTCCTCGAAGACCCCACCCCCGAGCCGACCGAGGTCAAGGCCGGCCCGCTGGGCTTCGCGGTGTGGATCTTCATGATCCTCGCGGTCGTCGTCATCGCGTTCAGCCTGGTCAAGCAGCTGCGCAAGGCGCAGGCGGCCAAGGACGCCGGCGTCTACGGCGACGAGCCCGCCCAGCGTGACGAGACGACCGACTCGACCCGCACCACCGACGAGCGCTAACCGGCCCGCCGGCTCGGCAGCCACCAGTTCCACCGCCCGAGCAGCGTCATCGACGACGGCAGGAGCAGGCCGCGCACGACGGTCACGTCGAGCAGCACGGCGACGCTCATGCCCACGCCGATCTCCTTCACCGCGACGAGCTCGCCCATCGCGAAGCCGAGGAAGACGATGCCGATCGCGACGGCGGCGAGGGTGACGACAGGCCCCGAGGCCGTGATGCCCTCCAGCACCGCGCGGTCGTTGACCGCGCGCGGGTCGACGTGGCGGGCGCGCCGGCGCGTGGAGCGATCCGCGGCGGCCGCGCCCCACGCCTCGCGGATCCGGGCGACCAGGAACACGTGGTAGTCCATGGACAGCCCGAACGCGAACATGAACAGCAGCAGGGGAGTGGTGACGTCGAGCGCCCCCCACGGCTCGAAGCCGAGCAGGGAGGAGCCCCATCCCCACTGGAAGACGGCGACGACCACGCCGAGGGTGGCGCACAGCGAGAGCAGGTTGAGCAGCACGGCTTTGACCGGCACGACCACGGAGCGGGTCAGGCGCCCCAGCAGGAGCGCCGTGAGCAGCACGACCACCACGATGGCCAGCGGCGCGCGCTCGGCGAGGGCGTCGCGGGTGTCGACGAGCTCGGCGGTCGGGCCGCCGACGAGGACGTCCGACCCGAGGTCGGCCGCCCGGAGCCGCCGGACCAGGTCCTGGGCGGGCGGCCCGTCGTAGTCGCCGGCCTCGTCGGGCTCCGGCTCGACGAGCACCTGGCTGAGGTCGCCGGGCACCGGGTCGAGCAGCATCACGTCGGCCACGCCGGGCAGGCCGACGATGCGGGCCATCGCGTCGGCCGTCTCCTGGGAGGTGTAGGGCTCGTCGACCAGCACCGTGACCGGTGTCGCGACCTGCTCGGGAAAGCCGCTCTCGATCGCCGACTGGACCTGCCGCGGCTCGCTGTCGGCGGGCAGTGAGCGGGCGTCGGAGTTGCGCAGGTCGAGCGACAGCAGGGGCGTGCTGAGCAGGAGCAGGAGGGCCGTGCCGCCCAGCAGGACCGGCCACGGTCGCGCCAGCGCGAGCCGGGCCAGCCGCGGCAGCAGGGCGTGGGCGCTGGGGGTGCCGCCGAGCACCCGACGCGGTGCCGGGGCGGGGATCCGCGTGTGGGCGACAGCGACCAGCGCGGGGGCGAGGGTGAGCCCCGCCAGGGTGGCCGTCGCGACGGCGACCAGGCCGCCGACGGCCATGGGGGACAGCACCGGGTCGCCGACCAGCAGCAGGCCCGCCAGCGCCGTGCCGACGGTCAGCCCGGAGACGAGCACGGTGCGTCCTGCGGTGGCGAGCGTGGTGCCGAGCAGGTCGGCGGTGCCCGTGCGACCGGGCGCCGCGGCCCGCTCCTCGCGGAAGCGGCCGAGCACCAGCAGCGCGTAGTCGACGGCCAGTCCCAGGCCCAGCAGCGTGACGACGTTGACGGCGTACTCGCTGACCATGCTCACCCGGGCCAGCCCGGCGAGCGCCAGCAGCGAGACCGCGACCGCGCCGAGCGCGGTGACCACGGGGAGGACGCCGACCACGAGACCGCCCAGGGCGAGCGCCAGCACGACCAGCAGCACCAGCACCGCGACGCCCTCGCCCCGCGCGGCGTCCTGGATCGCCTGCTCGGCGAAGGCCTCCTCGGCGAGCAGCGGACCGCCCACGAGCACCGTCGGCATGGCGACCTGTCGCAGCGTGGCCGCCACTCGCTCGACCGCCTCGCGGGCGCGTTCGTCGTCGACCGTGGGATCGATCTCCACGGTGACGACGGTGCCGCTGCGGTCGGGTGCGACGAGGTCCTGGGCCCCGGTGGTCCACGGGTCGCGCACCTCGACGACGTCGGGCAGGTCGCGCACGTCGTGCAGGACCCGGCTGGCCTGGTCGATGAGGTCGATGCCGTAGATGTCGGCCCCGGACAGCACGGCGACCACCAGCTCGCCCTCCGGGTCGTCGACCGCGAGGCGCCGCTCGAGCTGGGCGGACTCGGCGTCGGCTCGCAGCGGATCGGGGGTCTGCGCCACGTCGAAGACCGATCCCCCGAGGACCGCGCCGGCGACGACGAGGACCGCCCACGCTGCGAGGACGGGACGTCGCCACCGGTGGAGCAGCCGTCCGAGGTCCGCGAGCACGAGCGCGACTGTAGCCACCCTCCTCTCTTTTGGCGATTGACAGTCAAAAGTTGTTCACAAAGTGTCGGATGCGCCCTAGGGTGAGCGACGTCACAACCGACCCGACGTGCGTCGTGCCGTCGGGGTCCCAGGAGGTCCCGGTGTCGAAGTCCCCCGTGCTCCACCCGCGCCCGCGTGCCGCCCGCACCGGGTCGCGTCGCCGTTCCCGCTGGGGCGCCGGCGCCCTGGCCGTCGCGGTGGCCGCCAGCCTCGCGGCGGCGATGCCGAGCGCGTCGGCGGTGCCGCCGGGCGACGAGGCGGGGGTCACGATGCGGGCCTTCCAGCTCGGCCAGCCCATCTCCGAGCTGTGCACGCTCAAGTCGGGGCAGACCCCCAACGTCGACCAGCTCAAGCCGGTCGTCGACTGGGCCACCCCCGCCGACTTCGGCGGCCTGCAGGACAACTTCGTCGTCGAAGTGCTGGCCAACCTCACCATCGAGCAGGCGGGGACCTACGAGTTCCGCCTCGTCAGCGACGACGGCTCCGAGCTGATCATCGGCGACCAGGTCGTCGTCGACCACGACGGCATGCACGGCGACACGGCCAAGGACGGCTCGATCACCCTCGGCGCCGGGGTCCACCCGCTGCGCGTCAACTACTTCGAGGCCGGTGGCGGCGAGCGCCTCACGCTGTCGTGGCGCAAGCCCGGCGACCCCGGCTTCACCGTCGTCCCGACATCCGCCCTCAGCACCGAGGCCAACGTGACCCGGGTGACGGCACCCGGCTTCAAGTACTGCGAGGGCCAGAGCGACTCCGCCGGCGACGGGCTCCAGCTCGACGGCCTCAACCCCGCCTACGACCTCGTCGACCTGCGCCCCGCCGGCTTCGAGCCGCAGGTCACCGGCCTGGAGTGGGACGGAGACGACCTGCTCGTCCTCACGTGGGGCGGCAACGGCAACGACCAGGGCAACGTCGAGCTCGGCGAGCTCTGGCGCCTCGAGGGCGTCGAGGACGCGACCTCCCCCGCCGACGTCACCCGCACCCGGATCGCCGGCGAGCTCAAGGAGCCGCAGGGCATCAAGGTCGTCGACGGCGACATCTACGTCTCGGAGAAGACCGGCCTGGTCAAGCTCACCGGCGAGGACCCCCAGGGCGTCTTCCAGACCCGGGAGCAGATCGCGGAGTACCCGTTCGACGGCAACTTCCACGAGTTCGGCTTCGGGATGCTCTACCGCGACGGCAAGTTCCACGTGAACCTGTCGGTGTCGATCAACCTCGGCGGCGCCACCACGGTGCCCCAGGGCTCGTACGACCGCGGCACGCACATCACGATCGACAAGGAGACCGGCGCGATCGACTTCGTCGCCGGCGGCCTCCGCACCCCGCACGGCATGGGCTGGGGTGCCGACGGCGAGATCTTCGTGACCGACAACCAGGGCGGCTGGCTGCCCGCGTCCAAGCTCATCGAGATCAAGCCGGGCGAGTTCTACAACCACTTCACGACCGAGCCGGACGGCAGCCCGGGCCGCTTCGACGACCAGCCGGTGACCAAGCCGGTGCTGTGGATGCCGCAGAACGAGATCGCCAACTCCCCGAGCACGCCCATCGTCGTGGAGGAGGGTCCCTACGCCGGCCAGATGTTCATCGGCGACGTGACCTACGGCGGCCTGCAGCGCGCCGACCTGGAGAAGGTCGACGGCCGCTACCAGGGCGCGCTGTTCCGGATGACCCAGGGCCTCGAGGCCGGCGTCAGCCGTGTCCTCGCCGCCCCGGACGGATCGCTCATCGTCGGCGGCCTCGGCGCCGGCGGCAACTGGGGCCAGACCGGCAAGCTGCGCTACGGCCTGCAGAAGCTCGACCTCAGCGGTGACGTGCCCTTCGACATGGAGTCGATGGACGTCGTCGAGGGCGGCTTCGAGATCACCTACACCGAGCCGCTGTCGGCCGAGACCCTGACCGACCTCGCGTCGAAGTACCGCCTCGAGCAGTGGCGCTACCGCGCCACCGCGCAGTACGGCGGCCCCAAGCTCGACGAGGAGACCCTCGAGGTCACCAGCGCGACGGCCAGCGACGACGGCCGCACCGTCACACTCCAGGTCGAGGGCATGAAGCCCGACCGCGTCGTGCACCTGCGCTCGCCCCGCCCGTTCGACTCGGCGTCGGGCGAGACGCTGTGGAGCACCGAGGCCTGGTACACGCTCAACAGCTATCCCGGCTACGTCGAGCCGCCGCCGACGCCCGCGCCGTTCGGCCTCTACGAGCTCGAGGACGGCGAGCTGTCCGGCTCCGCCCGGATCGACACCGAGCACGCCGGCTACAGCGGCAGCGGCTTCGTGGCGGGCATGGGCGAGGACGGTGCAGGCTCCGAGGTGCAGGTGGTCGTCGACGAGGCCGGCACCTACGACCTCACGATCGGCTACGCCAACGGCCCCAACCCGTTCGAGGGCGCCAAGTCGCTGAGCCTCTACCTCGGCGACGAGCGCACCGAGCTGACCCTGCCCTCGACGGGCACGTGGAAGACGTGGGGGTCGATCACCCGGCGCATCGAGCTGCCGGCCGGGCCCACGAGCCTCAGGCTGGTCCGCGACCCCGGCGACGACGGGCACGTCAACCTCGACTACGCCCAGGTCCTCGAGCCCACGTCGCGGCGCTACGAGGCAGAGACCGCGGACAGGTCAGGCGGCGCCAACGTGCAGGACGAGCACGCCGGGTTCAGCGGCAGCGGCTACGTCGGCGGGCTCGAGGCGCCCGGCGCCACGGTCACCTTCACCGTCGACGCCGAGGAGGCCGGCCAGCACCCCCTGACCATGGGGTACGCCAACGGCCCGCACCCCTCGCCGGGCCTCACCAAGACGCTGGAGCTCTCCGTCAACGACGGCCCGGTGGAGGCGGTCACCTTCGCCAACACCGGCGCCTGGAACGCGTGGGGCACCGCGACGGACACCGTCGAGCTCGACGAGGGCGCCAACACCCTCTCGTACACCGTTCCCGCCGCGGGCGGGCCGACCGACGGTCGCGTCAACCTCGACTACCTCGACGTCGGGCAGCCCGGCGAGGTCTGCGACCCCGAGGCCGAGGTCGCGTCCGACGACGAGTTCGACGGCGACCGGCTCGACGCCTGCCGCTGGACCACGATCCGCAACCGCACCCCCGGCGGGCTCGAGGTCTCCGGTGGCCGGCTGAGGATCAACGCGCAGGCCGGCGACCTGTCCGGTGGCGCGGTCGACGCCAGGAACGTGGTGCTGCAGGACGCTCCCGCCGACGGCCCCTGGGCCGCCACGACGCAGCTCACGATGACGGGCACCGACGACTACCTCCAGGGCGGCCTGGTCGCCTGGACCGACGCCGACAACTACGCCAAGTTCGTCGCGATGGAGACGCCCGACGGCGACTGGGTGCTCGAGCTCGGCCGCCGGATCAACGGCGAGATGGTCTACACCAACGCCGACCTGCCCGACGGTGCCGCTCCCGACGACCTGCAGCTGCAGATGGTCTCGACCGGCAGCGCCATCCAGGCGCGGTGGTCGACCGACCAGGGCGCGACCTGGTCGTCGATGGGCGCCGGCTACCCGGCCACCGGGCTGGTCGAGCCCAAGATCGGCGTCGCCGCCTACAACGGCACCGGCCGCCAGGTCGGCGCGTTCGACTGGTTCCGCGTGACGAGCGACCCGGTCGTCGAGCCGGACACCTGCGAGCCGACGGCGGCCGACCCCGGCTACCGGACGCTCTTCGACGGCACCGCCGAGAGCCTCGAGGACTGGAACATGGCCGGACCCGGCCTGTTCACCCGCGAGGCCGACTGCTCGCTGATGACCCACGGTGGTCTCGGGCTGCTGTGGCACTCCGAGCCGCTCGAGGGCGACTACTCGCTGCAGCTGGACTGGAAGCTGGTCAAGGACGACAACGGCGGCGTCTTCGTCGGGTTCCCCGACCCGGGCAACGACCCGTGGGTCGCGGTCGACCGTGGCTACGAGATCCAGATCGACGCGACGGACGACCCCGACAGCACCACCGGCGCGATCTACAACTTCCAGTCCGCCGACCTGGCGGCGCGCGACGCCGCGCTCAAGCCGGTGGGCCAGTGGAACCACTACGAGATCAGGGTCGAGGGGAAGCGGATCCGGATCTACCTCAACGACGTGCTGGTCAACGACTTCACCAGCACCGCCCCCGACCGGCTGCAGTGGCCGTCGTACGTCGGCCTGCAGAACCACGGAGGCGGGGAGAACGTCCACTACCGCGACGTCCAGGTCAAGGAGTACGCCGACCCGGAGAACGTGCCGGCGACGGTGACGGTCACCGCCCCGGACCGGGTCACGACCGGCCAGAAGGCCACGGTCGAGGTCGAGGTGAGCTCGGCCGCGCAGGAGGTGCCGACGGGGGAGGTGGTGCTGTCGGTCGGCGGCACCGACCTGCCCGCCGCGGAGCTCGAGGACGGCACGGCGACCTTCACGGTCGGCCCGTTCGCCGACGCCGGCACGGTCGAGCTGGTGGCCGACTACGCCGGCGACGTGGCCACCGACGCGGCCCGGGGGAGCCGTCGGCTCGAGGTGGTGCGGTCGACCCCGCCCGTGCCGCCCGTCCCGCCCGCGGCCGAACCCTCGGTCGTGGTGAAGAAGGGTGGCAAGGTCGACGCGACGCGCGACCGTCGCCGGGCCAGGATGGTGCTGAGCTGCGGCTCGGTCGCCTGTGAGGGCAAGGTGGTGCTGCGCACCCGCGGCGCGAAGGGCAAGCGCCTCGGCGCCGGCGGGTTCGGCCTCGACGCCCGCGACAAGGGCACCGTCACGATCACGCTGACCAAGCGGGCGCGTGCGCTCCTGGGCAGGAAGGCGACGGTGAAGGCCGTGCTGGTCGTCCGACACGAGGACGGCTTCGCGCAGCGCGTGAAGGTGCGCCTCACGCGCTGACCGGTCCCGGGTGGTCAGGCGCGGATCAGCGCCTGACCACCCGCACCAGGCAGTCCCACGCCGTACGCCGCTCCTCGCCGCCGTGGCCGTCGGCCGCCGCGACCTCGCGTGCGACGCGCTCGGCGCGCAGGACCTGGACATCGGAGCCGGCGAGGTCGGCCACGACGTCCTGCCCCGTCATCAGCACCGACGGGTCCTGGGGTCCCCCGGTCCCGTCGGCCAGGTTGGTCGAGTCGTGGGCGACCAGCAGGAACGTCCCGCCGGACCGCAGCATCCCCACCGCGTTGAGCACGGCCCGCCGCCGGTCGGCGGCCGGGACCTGGAGGTAGGCGACGACCACGAGGTCGACCGGGGTGGGCGGCTGCCACGTCGTCGCGTCGGCACAGACCCACGTGACGTCGAGGTCGCCGGCCAGGCGCGCGCCCTTGTCGAGGGCGACCTGCGAGAAGTCGACAGCGGTGGCCGACCAGCCGCGCGACGCGAGCCAGATCGCGTTGCGACCCTCACCGGCCCCGAGGTCCACCGCGGTGCCGGGCGGCAGGTCGGCGAGCTCGGCGGCCACGAACCGGTTGGGCTCACGCGACCACACCAGCTCGCTCGCGGCGTACCGCTCGTCCCACGCATGTGCGTCCATGTCCAGCAGGGTAGGCCCGCCTGCCGCCGGCCCCGACGGTTCATCAAGGTATGTCGCTGGACCCGCACTTCCCACGGTGAGCTCACCCAGGGAAGTGCCGGTTGGTCTGCATACCTTGATGAACCAGCGGCGGCTGCGGGTCAGCGAGCGAGCCAGGCGCCGGCCCGCATCACCCGGACGACCTCGAGCTCGGGGTCGAGCACGACGAGGTCGGCGCGCCGACCCGGGAGCAGGGCGCCGACGTCGTCGAGCCCCCACGTCGCGGCCGGCGTGGTGCTGGCAGCGAGTACGACGTCGAGCAGCGGCAGCCCGGCGGTGCGTACGGCGAACCGGAGCGCCGCGTCCATGGTGAGTGTCGAGCCGGCGATCGCCCCGTCGCCGTTCCCGGACGCCAGCCGCGCGACGCCGGCGCGCACCTCGATGTCCATGGGGCCGAGGCGGTAGTCGCCGTCAGACGCACCAGCGGCACCCATCGCGTCGGTGACGAGGACGCAGCGCCCTGGCGCCGCCGCGAAGGCGGTGCGCAGGACGGCGGGGTGCAGGTGGACCCCGTCGGCGATCAGCTCGACGGCGGCGGTGGAGTCGAGGAGCGCCCCGACTGTGCCCGGCTCGCGGTGGTGGAGCGGTCGCATGGCGTTGAAGAGGTGGGTGCCGAGGCGTGCACCCGCGTCGAGGGCGGCACGCGCCTGGTCGTACGTCGCGTCGGTGTGGCCGATCGCGACCACCACTCCCGCCGCGTCCAGCCGGCGCACGGCGTCGAGTCCGCCGGGCAGCTCGGGGGCGAGGGTGACCATCCGGACGGCGCCGTCGCCGGCGGCCAGCAGGGAGTCGACCGCTGCCGGGTCGGGGTGGGCAAGCGCTCCCGGCTGGTGGGCGCCCGAGCGCCGTGGGCTCAGCCATGGGCCCTCGAGGTGGATCCCGGCGAGCCGGCCGTCGTCGACCAGCCGGGCCAGCTCGCGCACGGCGGTCGCCATCCGGTCGAGGGTGTCGGTGACGAGGCTGGCGGCCATCGACGTCGTGCCGTGGGCGAGGTGGGTGGCGGCCACGACGTCTGCGGCGTCCGCAGTGCCTGTGTCGAAGGAGGCGGCGCCGCCGCCGTGCACGTGCAGGTCGACGAAGCCGGGGACGACGGTGACGTCGCCGAGGTCCACGGTGGCGCGGCCGTCGGGTGGCCGTGGTGGCGGGCACTCGCCGACCCCGACGATGCGGTCGCTGTCGAGCTGGAGCCACCCGGGCGAGAGTATTCGCGCCGGGGTGACCACGCGTGCTGCCGTGAGGATCATCCGCATCCGAGCCTCGGAAGGGCCTCGGGCTCACGGGACGGCTGCTGATGGTGTGAGGTCACGAGCCGGGGTCCGGGCCCGCCGAGGCTCATGTGGATCTGGTGGCGGTCCGAGGGCACGAGGCGGCGGCGCATGTCCTCGGAGAACGAGGGGAGGTGCAGCGTGCTCTCGATGGGCGGAAGGGCGAGGAACGTGCCCTTGCCGTGGATCGTGGTGAGCAGGCCGCCCGCGACGAGGCTGTCGATCGCCTTGCGGACCGTGGCGTGGGAGACGTCGTCGGTCGCCACCAGGTCGCGCCCCGACGCGATGGCGGTGTCCGGGCCGAGCTCCGTAGTCGCCAGCTCGGCCAGCACGTCGCTGAGCTGCGCGTGCACGGGCCGGGGGCGGTCGTCGATCCCGCGTGGCATCTCGGCCCACCTCCCACTGGTACGTACCAGTGGAGGACGGTGGCACACCGTTCCCGGGGGGTGTCAATCCTCGTGTGGGTTGTCGAGCGCACCCAGCAGGCGGGCCAGACCCGGCGGCTCGGTGCTGCCGAGCTCGCCGGCCACGATGCGTCGGAGCGTGTCGACGTCGCCCAGGACCAGGGACGTCATCGCGAGCACGTCCAGGTGCCGTGCGACCTCTGCCGGGTCGTCAGCGTCCATGAGGGCACGCGCCGCCGCGGGGCGCAGGTCGGCCGCGTAGGACTCCAGCGTGCGTCGGGCGACGACGGCGGCGAGCGCCCGGTCGGCACCGCCCGTGTCGTCGTCCTTGCTCCCGGCCATGAGGCCGTGCGCCCGATCGAGGTCGCCGCCATCGAGCGCTGCGACGACCAGCCGCTCGAGCGCGACGCGGCGCGGATCGCCCTGGAACGCGACGTGCTCGGACTCGCCGCCGGCGGCGAGGCGCAGGTCGGTCTCGACCGCATCGGGGTCGCGCAGCCGGGCGCCGTCGCGAGCGCGGTAGAAGTGGTCCTTGGGTCGCCCGTCGCCCGCGGCGATGACCCGGTCCAGGATGGCCAGGTTGCGGTGCAGCCGGTCCTCACCGGCGGCGCCGCCATAGCCCGCGTGCAGGACGTCGCAGTCGAGGTCGACCTCCACCAGCGTCCCCGACCGCGTCGCGAGCTCCTCATGCACCGCCCCGCGGTAGCGCACGTCGCCGTCTGCCCGGAAGACGCGGCCGATCCGCGCGGGCGCACCTGTCTCGCCGTCCCAGACGCGCAGCGACGCGGCCAGCCGGCGGGAACGGGGGTGTGCCGAGAGGTGCTCGAGCGCGAGGCTCAGGCGTGCGGCGCTGCTCGGGAGCAGCACTTCGTCGGCGTCGACGAAGACGATCCAGCCGTGACCGACCACCGCGGCGGCGTGGTTGCGGGCGGCGGCGAAGTCGTGACGCCACGCGAAGCTCGTGATCTCGACCTCGGGCGGCCAGGTGCCCTCGGGCTCGTGTCGCGCCAGGTGACCGTCTCCGGTGTGCACCACCAGCCGCGTCGCCGAGCTGGGCAGCGACGCCAGGCAGCGACGCAGGCCGGGTCCGTCCTCGGGCGCCAGGATCACGTAGGTCACCTGCAGCGGTGGCGAGGGCCGGTCGTCGCGTCGGGTGGTGCCGACTGCGGCGGCCCGTCGCAGTGCGTCCGGCCGGACGATGGTGGTCAGTACCTCGATCCGGTCGAGGAGCCGCGCACGTTCACGCTCGTCGCGGACGCTCGCCAGACGGGCGTGGACCGCGGGCAGGTCCCATGCGTCGACGTCGTTCACGATACCCGCATCTCGACCATGCGCGAGACCAGCGACTCCAGCGACTCGCTGTGCGACACCAGCAGCACGGCATCGCACAGTCCGCTGTCCGCGATCCGCCCGACCACCTCTCGCTGGGTCTCCACGTCCAGCATGCGCGTCGCCTCGTCGAGGACCAGCAGGGTCGGGCGCCCCGCCAGAGCGCGGGCGATGCCGAGCCGCTGCGCCTCGCCCCCGGAGAGCCGGACGTGCGGCGGCCCGATGGGTGTGGCGTAACCGAGCGGCAGGCGTGCGGCGAGCGTGTCGAGGCCGACCGCCGCGCAGATGTCGTCGATCCGAGGGACGTCTCGCCCGAGGGCGATGTTGCCGAGGAGGGTGTCGGCCGTGACCGACACCGAGTCGGGCACGTAACCGACGTGTCGCTCCCACGCGGGCGACTCGACGTCATGCATGGCAGCTCCGTCGATCCACACCTCACCGGTCCACTCGTCCTCCATCCCGGCCAGCACCCGGCAGACGGTGGACTTGCCGGAGCCGTTCGGGCCCCGCAGGCCCACCACCTCGCCGCTGTCGATCCACAGCTCGGGGAGCAGCGCGAGCCGCGCCCCTGACGAGCGGACCTCGAGGTCGCGCACGTGGACCACGTGCGGTGCGGTGCGGCCCGGCGTCGTCCCGACCGGCGGAAGGTCGCGGGAGGTCTCGGCCCCTCGTGCGGTCGCGAACGAGATCTCCTCGATGCGTTCGGCGCTGACCGTCGCGCGCTGCACGTCCTGCTGCAGGCCGACCAGCGTGAACGCCGCGGTGCTCATCATCGGCAGCAGTACGGCCAGCGACGCCAGCGAGCCGAGGCTGAGGGCTCCCGACTGCACCTGCAGCCCGGCGACGACCATGCACGACACGAGGATCACGGTGCCGGCGAGGGCGGCACCGGTCTCGAGCAGCGACGAGGTGAGGAACACGCGCCGGGTCCGCTCGATGAGACCGTCGAACGCGGCTGCCAGCCGCGGCGTCTGGTAGCTGCGCCAAGCGCTCCCGCGGTTGGACACCGACCCCTCGACCATCTCCACCATCGCCTGGGTGAGCTGGCTCTCGGCGGCGGCCGAGCGTCGCTGCAGCCCCTCGATGCGGCGCCCTCCCCACCAGCGAGCCCCGGCGACCACCGCCACTCCTGCCGTGCACAGCACGGCGAGCAGCGGGCTCTGGAGGGCGAGCACGAGCCCCGCGCCCAGGAACGTGATGGCGCTGAGGACACCGGACAGCAGCGAGTCGTGCACGAACGACCGCATCTCCGACAGGTCCGAGAAGCGCGCCATCAAGTCGCCGGGGGAGTAGGACCGGAAGGCGGTGCCCCGCAGCGACACGATCGTGTCGGCGTAGCTGACCGCGAGGTCGCGCTCCATGCCTACCGAGCTGGTGAACGCCTTGCGCATGGAGGCGTAGCTCGCGGCTGTGCCGAGGGCCGACACGGCCACGGTGGCGCCGCCGAGGACCACCAGCGCGCCGGGACGGGCCGACCCGGTCGAGACCAGGTCGATGAGCACGCGCACGAACTGTGACACCGCGAGCCCGGCGATCGTGGCAACCACGGACAGGAGCGCGATGACCACCAACCGTCGCCGGGCACCGCTCAGCAGTCGGGCGAGGATGGACGCCCCGGACGGATCCGAGGCGATCTCCTCGGTGCCAGCGGGCTCGACGGTCATGAGGTAGCCCGACGTGGCCAGGAGGTTCTGGCGCACCCAGGACTGGCTGTCGGCGGGGTCGGAGCAGCGCACCCTCCTGCCGATGCGCCGGTCGACGGTGACGAAGTGACCGCCGGCCTGGTCGAGGTGCACCACGGCAGGGAAGTAGGACCGGCTGACCTCTGCGAGGCGCTCGAACTCGAAGCACCGTGCGGTGAAGCCGTTGGCTGCCGCCACCTCCTGCAGCTCGAGCAGCGACATGGCGGTGTTGGACCTGCCGTAGAGCTGCCACAGCCGCCCCACCGATCGCCGCACGCCGTAGCAGCTCATGGCGGAGGAGAGCGCGGCGACACCGCAGTCGGTGGCGACGCGCTGCTGCACGTGGTGTGCCTTGTGCAGCCTCCGCGGACGCCCGCCGGCGCTCGGCGGACCGGTGACGGCGGTGCGGGCCGGGGAGCTCTCGTCGGCCTCGGGGTCTGCTGGGACCTGAGCCTCGGCGACGAGTGAGGGCGTGCCGCGGTGCCGTGTCATCGCACGTCCTTCCCGGCGCCGTGCAGCTGGTGGGCCAGGGCGTGGCTGTCCTCGCCCATCAGCTCCGTCAGCGCAAGCAGTGCGTCGAGGGCGCGGCTCGCGATGTCGTCCTCCGGGTCGGCGGCCACGGGCACGGCCAGCAGCAGCTGGGCGATGGCGGATCGGGTGCGGGGCAGCTCGGTGTCGTGCAGCAGGTGGAGTGCTCGCGCCTTCAGCACCAGCTCCTCGAGGCCCGGCTCGATGTCGCCGTGCTCCTCGAGCCGGGCGAGGAGCGCCACGGGTCCCCGGGACAGCAGCTCGTTGACCAGGGACGACAACAGCGCACTGTGGTGCTCCCGCTCGGTGAGGGAACGGTCGGCGAGTGCCGCCGACAGGTGGCGCGCGCGATCGCGATGTTGGTGCTCCCGGGTCAGCTCCCGTGCGAGCGCGAGGTGCGCCCGTCCGGCATCGGGCTCGCGAGTGAGCCAGTCAGCGATGATCCTCCGATTGCGCTCGGCTCGGCCGTCGTCGTCGCGGGCGTAGCCGTCGTGGGCGATGGTCGCGTCGAGCGCGACGTCGAGGAGCGTGTCGCGCGGGTCGGTGGGCACGAGGTCCTCGTGCAGGGGGGCTGCCCAGCGCACGCCGCCAGCGGCGCGCACCATCCGAGGCAGGAAAGGCGTCACCCCGGCGGTCCTGTCGAGCAGTGCGACACCGCACCGCATCCGGTCGCGTGCGGGGTGGCGCTCCAGCAGCCCGGCGGCCGCGACCAGCCGCGAGGCGTGCCCGGGCAGCAGGAACTCGTCCGCGTCGACGTAGGCCACCCAGCCGGGCGCGGCGAGGTCGAGAGCGGCATTGCGCGCCGCAGAGAAGTCGTCGGTCCATGCGCGGACCACGACCCGGGCGCGCGGTCGCACCTCTGCGACGATCTCGCGCGTGCGGTCCCGCGACTCGCTGTCGAGGACGAGGATCGCGGCGTCGGCAGGGATGCTGCGCAGGCAGCGCGCCACGGTCTCCTCGGCGTCGCGGGTCAGGACCACGAACGTGAGGGCGGTCGACCCGGCGGCGGGGCCGGGCGTCTCGCCGGCGAAGGCGGGGTCGAGGAGCGTGGTGGCTCGCACGACCGCCAGCGCCTCACTGTCGTCGTCCGTCGCGTCGAAGACGTCGTAGGACCCCACCGGCACCTCCTCGAGCAGGAACGGCCCGGGTGGCCGCGCGAAGCACGGCCACCCGGGTTGAGCTGGTCACGACGCCCTGGCTACTGGCACACGCACGTTCCGCACGTCTGGCGGGGCGGGGTGGGCTTGGAGTGGTCGATGGCGTAGGCCGTCATCCTCCCCATCCAGGCCGTGGACCCGATCCCGGTCAGTCCGACGGAGCCACACTTCGGCCCGTAGCGGTAGTACCAGTTGCGGAGGTCGTCGATCCAGCTCCCTCCACGAATCGTGCTCAGCTTGTCCTTGTCGATGATTTCCTGAAGCAGGAACTCGCGCGACGACATCTGCATCACTCTTTTCGTGTTGGCTCGTCGAAGGGGAGTTCCTCCGACGACACCCACCTGCCCGGTCGGACGACCGCGACCGGCGGATGCATGGACGACCATGCCCGCCTCCGCCCGACTCGAAACGCCGACAGGCAGCGTGGCACGCCCCTCGCCCGCGGCGAGCGGGATCGGTACGCCTGGTACGGACCGGTTGAGGCCCACGGTCCACCTCGCCCGACGGCCCACCGAGGGACACCGATGAGCAGCACGTGGGCCACGCGGATGGCGTCCGAGATCGCCGGGCAGGCGGGCGCGGGGTCGCCGACGACGAGGCGTCTGCCCTCGGCGTACCCGCTGGAAATCGTTATCGACAACGATTGACACCGCGGCGATCGCTCGGGCACGCTGCACGAGTGTGATCCACGTCATAGGCGGCGGGGTCGGAGAGGATCGATCGAGATGCGAAAGCAGACACGAGTCGCGGCGCTGGCCCTGCTGTGCGCCGGGACCACGCTGACGGCAGCCTGCGGCGCCGACGACAGCACGGCAGACGGGGACGACAACACCATCACGTGGTGGCACAACTCCAACAACGAGCCGGGCAAGGGCTTCTACGAGAAGGTGGCCTCCGACTTCGAGGACGACAACCCGGGCGTCACCGTCGAGGTCACCGCGATGGCCCACGAGGACATGGTCGACAAGCTCGCCGCCGCCTTCCAGAGCGGCGACCTCCCCGACGTCTACATGGAGCGCGGTGGCGGGGAGCTCGCCGCCCACGTCGACGCGGGCCTCACCCGTGACCTGACCGAGGACGCCGCCGAGGAGATCGAGGCCATCGGCGGCTCGGTCGCCGGGTGGCAGGTCGACGGCCGCACCTACGCGCTTCCCTTCTCCCTCGGCGTGGTCGGCGTCTGGTACGACACCGAGCAGTTCAAAGAGGCCGGCGTCACCCCGCCCACGACCATGGCGGAGTGGGAGCAGGTCAACGCCGACCTCGAGGCCGCCGGGATGGCGCCCCTCTCCCTCGGCGCGGGTGACAAGTGGCCCGCCGCCCACTACTGGTACTACGCCGCCGTGCGCACCTGCAGCGAGGACGTGCTGACCCAGGCGGTCGCCGACCTCGACTTCTCCGATCCCTGCTTCGTCGAGGCCGGCGAGGTCGTCGAGGACTTCGTCGCCACCGAGCCGTTCAACAAGGGCTTCCTGGCGACCCCGGCGCAGGAGGGTGCCAACTCGGCCTCCGGCCTGCTCGCCACCGGCAAGGTCGCCAGCGAGATGCAGGGCCACTGGGAGCCCGGCGTCATGCAGGGCCTCACCGACGACGGCAAGGGGCTCGGCGACCGGACCGGCTGGTTCCCGTTCCCCGCGGTCGAGGGCGGTGCCGGCGACCCGGCCGCGGCCCTCGGCGGCGGTGACGCGTGGGCCGTCGCGGAGGGGTCGCCCGACGCCGCCGTCGACCTGGTCACCTACCTGCTGAGCGAGGAGGTGCAGCGGGGGTTCGCCGAGAACGACATGGGCCTGCCGACGGTGCCCGCCGCGACCGACGCGGTCAGCGACCCGGTCCTCGCCGACCTGATCGAGGTCCGCGACAGCGCGCCCTACGTCCAGCTCTACTTCGACACCGCGTTCGGCGAGTCCGTGGGCGGTGCGATGAACGACGCGATCGCGCTCATGTTCGCCGGCAAGGCCACGCCGCAGGACGTCGTCGACGCCATGCAGCAGGCCGCCGACGACCAGGGCTGAGCCGCGAAGACTCCCAGGAAGACTCGCAGGAAGACTCCCAGGAAGACTCCGTGACCCTGCCTTCACTGACCGCCGCCCCGGATCTGGGGACCGGCGACCCCGCCCCGGGGGAGCGGACCGACATGGTGCGGTCGGCCCGCTCCCGGGGCGGGCCCCGACCCACCGCGCGCCAGCGGCTGGAGATCGTCGTCTTCGTCGCGCCCGCCCTGGTGCTGCTCGGCCTGTTCGTCGCGTGGCCGGTGCTCTCGGCGGTGCGGATGTCGCTCTACCGGTGGCGCGGGTTCGGGCCGATGGACGACTTCGTCGGCCTGGCCAACTACCGTCGGGTGCTGACCGACGAGGTCTTCACCCAGGCGGTGACCCACAACCTGGTCATCGTGGTGCTCAGCATCGCCATCCAGCTGCCGCTGGGGCTCGGGGTCGCGCTGCTGCTCAACCGGAGGATGCGCGGGCGCGGGCTGGTGCGCACCCTCATCTTCGTCCCCTACGTCCTCGCCGAGGTGATCGCCGGCGTCATCTGGTTCCAGCTGATGATCCCCGACACCGGGGTGGTCGACGGGGTGCTCCGCGGAGTCGGCGTCGTCCCGCCGGAGCAGGGCTTCCTCGGCACCCCGGGGCTGGCGTTGTGGGCGGTCGTGGCCGTGCTCACGTGGAAGTACCTCGGGCTGGCGATCCTGCTGCTCCTCGCCGGGCTCCAGTCGGTGCCGGAGGAGGTCTACGAGGCGGCGCAGCTCGACGGCGCCTCGTGGTGGCAGACCCAGTGGCGCGTCGTCGTGCCGCTGATGGGCCCGACCATCCGCACCTGGTGCTTCCTGTCGATGATCGGCTCGCTCCAGCTCTTCGACATGGTCTGGGTGCTGACCGGCGGCGGGCCGGCCAACGCCACCACGACCATGGCGACCTACCTCGTCACCCAGGGCACCCAGCGCGGCAACTACGGCATCGCCGGTGCCGCCTCCGTCGTCCTGTTCGTCATCGGCGTGGCCATGGCCGCGCTCTACCAACGTCTCGTGCTGCGGCGCGACACCCGAGACCTGAGGTGAGCGCCGTGACCCCTCCCCGTGCCGCCAGTCGCGCCGTCCCCCGCGCGATCGGCCGCGCCAACCCCGCCGTCTACGTCATCGCGCTCGCCGTCGTGGCCCTGAGCGTCGGACCGGTCGTCTACGGTGCCCTCAACGGCTTCCGGTCCAACGAGCAGCTCGCCAGCAACCCGGCCGGCCTGCCCAGCCCGTGGCGCCTCGACAACTACACCGCGGTGCTCACCAACCCCGACTTCTGGCGCTACGCCACCAACTCGCTGGTGGTCGCGGGCCTGACCACCCTCATCGCGGTCGGCGCCGGGGTGATGGCGGCCTACCCGCTGGCCCGCTACGAGTTCCGGCTGCGCGAGCCGCTGTTCATGGTGTTCGTGCTCGGCCTGCTCTTCCCCCTCGCCACCGCGATCATCCCGCTCTCGATCCTGATCAGCCGCGACCTGCAGCTGTCGAACACCTGGTGGGGCGTGGCCCTGCCGCAGGCGGCGTTCGCGCTGCCGGTGACGGTCGTGATCCTGCGCCCCTTCCTGATGGCGCTGCCGCGCGAGCTCGAGGAGGCGGCCCTGATCGACGGCGCCTCCCGGGTCGGCGTCTTCTGGCGGATCGCCCTGCCGCTCAGCCTGCCCGCCCTGGTCACCGTCGGCGTCCTGGCCTTCGTGATGTCCTGGAACTCCTACCTGCTGCCGCTGCTGCTGCTGCAGGGCGAGATGCGTACGCTCCCACTCGGCGTCGCCGACTACTCCACCCAGTACTCCGCCGACACGGCCGGCGTGCTGGCCTTCACGACGGTGGCGGCGCTGCCCGCACTCATACTCTTCCTGGCCCTCCAGGGCCGGATCGTGAACGGGCTGCAGGGTGCGGTGAAGGGCTGATGAGGATGGTGGAGATGACGGGCGCCCAGGATGTCGACGGCCTCAGGCCCCTCACCGGGCACCGCACCGCCCGCCGGGTGACCATGCAGCAGGTCGCCGCCGAGGCCGGGGTGTCGGTCTCGACCGTGTCGAAGGTGATCAACGGCCGCTACGGCATCTCGGCGGTGACCGCGGCCCACGTCAGCAGCGTGATCGAGCGGCTCGGCTACGAGACCAGCCTCGTCGCGCGCAGCCTGCGCAACCAGCGCACCAACGTGGTCGGCGTGCTGGTCGCGGACTTCGAGCCCTTCAGCACCGAGGTCCTCAAGGGCGCGGCCGACGCCATCCGCGGCTCCGGCTTCGAGCTCGTCGCCTACTCCGCCGGTGGCCGGGTCGACGAGCACGTCGGGTGGGAGCGTCGCTACCTCTCCCGCCTGATGGGCACCCTGGTCGACGGTGCGGTCCTCGTGACGCCGACGGTCACCGACGTCGACGCCGACGGTCCCGTCGTCGCCATCGACCCGCACACCGGGAGCACCACCATCCCGACGGTGACCGCCCACAACCTGCAGGGCGCCCACGCAGGCGTACGCCACCTCCTCGAGCTCGGCCACACCCGCATCGGCATGGTGACGGGCCGCGCCGACCTGGTCTCGGCGCAGCTGCGCGAGCAGGGCTTCCGCGACGCGCTCGGCGAGGCCGGCGTCCCGGTCGACGAGTCGCTGGTCGTGCGCGGCGCGTTCGAGGCCGACGTGGCCCGCGAGGTCGCGCACCAGCTGCTCGACCGGAGCGACCGGCCGACGGCGGTCTTCGCCGCCAACGACCAGATGGCCCTCGCGGTGCTCGACGTCGCCCGCGAGCTCGGGATCGACGTGCCCGACGAGCTGTCCCTCGTGGGCTTCGACAACATCCCCGAGTCGGCGCTGTCGGAGCCGCCGCTGACCACGGTCGCCCAGCCCATCCGCGAGATGGGACGCGACGCGGTCTCCATGCTCCTCGGGCTGATCGAGGGCCGCGAGCCCGCCGACCCGCACCACACGCTGGGCACCGAGCTGGTGCTGCGGCGTTCCACCCGATCCCCCGGAGGTGTCGCCTCGTGACCGCCCCGCTCTCCCCGACCGACGCGCACGAGCCGTGGCGCGACACCACCCTGGGCGTCGACGACCGGGTCGACGACCTGGTGGCGCGGATGACGCCCGCCGAGAAGGTCGCCCAGCTCTCGGGCGTGTGGCTGCTCGCCGCGGACGCCGGCGAGATGGCGCCCATGCTGCACGAGTCGGGTCCCGACCTGGCGTGGGAGGACATCGTCGCCGACGGCCTCGGCCAGCTGACCCGCCCGTTCGGGACCGCGCCCGCCGAGGTCGAGCACGGGCTCCGCACGCTCGCCGAGCGGCAGGCCCAGGTGCGTGCGGCCAACCGCTTCGCCATCCCGGCGCAGGTGCACGAGGAGTGCCTGACCGGGCTCAACGCGTGGGGCGCCACGATCTACCCGACGCCGCTCAGCTGGGCGGCGGCGTTCGACCCCGACCTCGTCGAGCGGATGGGCGCGCAGATCGGCACCCTGATGGCGCGGCTGGGCATCCACCAGGGCCTGGCGCCGGTGCTCGACGTCACCCGCGACCTCCGCTGGGGGCGGGTCGAGGAGACGATGGGCGAGGATCCCTACCTCGTCGGGACGATGGCCTCGGCCTACGTGCGCGGCGTGCAGTCGGCCGGCGTGGTGGCCACCCTCAAGCACTTCCTCGGCTACTCCGCCTCGCGCGGCGGGCGCAACCTGGCCCCCGTCGGCATGGGCGCGCGCGAGCTCCACGACGTGATGCTCCCGCCGTTCGAGATGGCCCTGCGCGCGGGTGCCCGCTCGGTCATGAACGCCTACACCGACATCGACGGCATCCCCTCCGCGGCCGACCCGGCCCTGCTCACCACGCTGCTGCGCGACCTGCTCGGATTCGAGGGCACGGTCGCCGCCGACTACTTCTCCGTGGCCTTCCTGCACACGCTGCACCGGATGGCCGCCGACCTGGGGGAGGCGGCCGGCCTCGCGCTGGACGCCGGCATCGACGTCGAGCTGCCGACCGTCGACGCCTACGGCGCCCCGCTGCTGGAGGCGCTCGCCGACGGCCGCGTCGACGAGAAGGTGGTCGACCGCGCCCTGCGGCGCGTGCTCCGGCAGAAGTGCGAGCTCGGGCTGCTCGACGCCGACTGGGAGCCGGCCCCGGCGCGTCCGGTCGACCTCGACCCCCCGGAGGCACGCGCGCTCGCCCGTGACATGGCGCGGCGCTCCGTCGTGCTCCTGGCCAACGACGGCACGCTCCCGCTCGCCGAGGGCACCCGGGTGGCGCTGGTAGGTCCCAACGCCGACACCGGCGAGGCGATGCTGGGCTGCTACTCCTTCCCGATGCACGTGCTGCCGCACCACGCCGGCACCGAGGCGGGCCTGGCGATCCCGACCCTGCGCGAGGTGCTGGCCGCGTCGTACGACGTCGTGCACGAGCGCGGGTGCGCGGTGGGGGTGGCGCGCCTCGTCGACGACGAGCCGGCCGACCCCGAGGGCGCCCTCGAGGCGGCGGTGGGGGCGGCGCGGGACGCGGACGTGTGCGTCGCGGTGCTCGGCGACCGGGCCGGGCTCTTCGGCAACGGCACCTCGGGCGAGGGCTGCGACGCGGCCGACCTGCACCTGCCCGGGCGGCAGGAGGAGCTGCTGGACAGGCTGCTCGAGACCGGCACGCCCGTCGTCGCCGTCCTGCTCGTCGGGCGTCCCTACGACCTGAGCGCCTACGCCGACCGGCTCGCCGGGATCGTGTGCGGGTTCTTCCTGGGCGAGGAGGGCGCCACGGCGGTCGCCGAGGTGCTCTCCGGCCGCACGAACCCGTCGGGGCGGCTGCCCGTCGGCTTCCCCGGCGCCGGCACGGTCCAGCCGTCGACCTACCTCGGCTCGCCCCTGGCGCACCGCACCGAGGTCACCACCCTCGACCCCACGCCACTGTTCCCCTTCGGGCACGGCCTCGCCTACGCCCGGGCGACCTGGCGCGGGGTGGAGCTGCTCTCCGGGCCGACGTGGCGCACCGACGGCGTCGCCGAGGTGCGCGTCGAGCTGGCCAACGAGACCGACCGCGAGGTCTCGGAGGTCGTGCAGGTCTACCTCCACGACTGCGCCGCCTCCGTGGTGCGCCCGGTCCAGCGCCTGGTGGCGGCCGCCCGGGTCGACCTGACGCCCGGCGAGCGTCGCCGCCTCGACCTGCGGCTGCACGCCGACCTGACGTCGTTCACGGGTCGCGACCACGTCCGGCTCGTCGAGCCGGGTGCGGTCGAGCTGCGGGTCGGCCGCTCCAGCGCCGACCACGAGGCGGTCCTCGACCTGACCCTGGTCGGCTCAGAGCGGGCCGTCGGTCCCGACCGCGTGCTCGAGCCCGAGGTCGTCGAGGTCGACGTGTCCTCGTGAGCGACGCCTTCGTGCCCGGCGGGGCCTCCGCGCCGACGGCGACGCCCGTCGAGGTGGCCCGGGGCACGGGGCGGGTCGCCGCGCTGACCTTCGACGACGGCCCGGACCCCCGCCAGACCGGGCGTCTGCTCGACGTGCTCGCCGACCTCGGTGTCCCGGCGACGTTCTGCGTGGTCGGGCAGAGCGTCCTGGCCCCGGGTGGGGCCGAGCTGCTGCGCCGCACCGTCGCCGAGGGCCACGCGGTGGCCAACCACTCGCTCGACTACGCCGACCTGGGGTCGGCCTCCGAGGCCGAGGCCGCGGCCGTGCTGCTGGCCACCCTCCGCATCATCCGCGGGGCCCTCGGCGACCCGGAGGCGGCGGTGCCCTGGTTCCGCGCGCCCAACGGCTCGTTCGGCCGCACCGGGCAGGTGGCCGCCTCGCTCGGCATGCAGCCGCTCGGGCTGGGCAACGTCATCCACGACTGGGACGACTGCGACGATCGCAGTGTGACCACGCTCTCGGAGCACCTGCGCGCCGCGATCACCCCGGGCGCGGTCGTCCTGGCGCACGACGGCGGCGGTGACCGGGCCACGACCGTCGAGGCCGTCGCCCTCGTCGTCGCCGAGAAGATCGCCGACGGCTTCCACTTCACCCTGCCGCGCGGCGGCGCCGAGGAGCACCCGTGACCACCTCCGACCACGCCCGCACCAACTGGGCGGGCAACGTCACCTACCGCGCCCGCGAGCTCGTCGCGCCCGGCAGCACCTCCGAGCTGCAGGAGGTGGTCGCCGCGGCCGCGGCCGACGGCCGGCGGGTGCGCGCCCTCGGCTCGCGCCACTCGTTCTCGACGGTCGCCGACACCGACGGACTCCACGTCAGCGCCCGCGACCTCGGGCTGCCGGTGGAGCTCGAGGACGGCCCCGACGGGCCGGTCGCGGTCGTGCCGGCGGCGGCGACCTACGCCGAGGTCGCCCCGGTGCTGCACGCCGCGGGCCGCGCGCTCCACAACCTCGGGTCGCTGCCCCACATCACCGTGGCCGGCGCCTGCGCCACCAGCACCCACGGGTCCGGCGACGTCAACGGCTCCCTGTCGACTGCGGTCACCGCCCTCGAGCTGGTCACGTCCGGCGGCGAGCTCGTCCGCATCGGCGGCGACGACCCCGACCTGCGCGGGGCCGTGGTGTCGCTCGGCGCGCTCGGCGTGGTGACCCGGCTGTGGCTGCGGACCGAGCCCGCCTACGACGTCCGCCAGCGGGTCTGGGCCGACCTGCCCGCAGCCGAGGTGGCCGAGCAGCTGCCGGCGGTGCTGGCCAGCGGCGACAGCGTCAGCGTGTTCACCGACCTGTCCGACCCGGGGCGGGTCACCTCGGTGTGGGTCAAGGAGCGCCTCGACCGCCCCCGCGCGCTGGCGCCGTGCCTGGCCTCGCGCGCCCCGGCGGACCGCGAGCTGCACCCGGTGCAGGGGATCGATCCGGTCGCCACGTCGCCGCAGCAGGGCGTGCCGGGCCCGTGGCACGAGCGGCTGCCGCACTTCCGGGCCGCGCACCTGCCGAGCGTGGGGGAGGAGCTGCAGAGCGAGCTCTTCCTGCCGAGGGCCGCGGCGCCCCACCTGCTGCCGACGATGACGGCGATCGCTCCGGTGGTCGCGCCGGCGCTCCTCGTCCACGAGATCCGCTCGATCGCCGCCGACGACCTGTGGCTGAGCCCGTTCCGTGGCCGCGACACCGTCGCCGCGCACTTCACGTGGCGCCCCGACCCGGCGCTGGTGCGCCCGGCGCTGCGTGCGGTGGAGGACGCGCTCGCGCCGTGGGACCCGCGCGCCCACTGGGGCAAGATCACGGCCACCCCGGCGCTGCGCAACCCTGCGGGCGCCTACGACCGCGCCGCCTTCGAGGCGCTGCGTGCGCGCCTCGACCCCGCCGGCGCGTTCCGCAACGACCTGCTGGCTCCCTGACGCTGTCGGTCGGCAGCGCCACACTGGGGCCATGAGCACTCGGGAGCGCCTGGAGCAGGTCGAGGTGCAGCCGCGCCGGTTCTACGGCGGCGGCACCCTCCCGACGCCGACCGGGCCCGGCGAGCCGCCCGATCCCGGCTCCGACCCCCGCATCGTGCTCGAGCGTCACTCCGAGGAGGGCGTCGAGACGTTCGCGCTGGCGCGACGCCTGGCCTATCGCGACCGCCACCTCGGCGAGCTGCTCGTGCCGGCGCGCCCCGACTTCCGCACCGACCTGACGTCCGTGCCCGCCCTCTTCACCTGGCTGGTGCCCAAGACGGGCGCCCACCTGCCGGCCGCGCTGCTCCACGACGCCCTGGTGGCGGGTCGCGACGACCCGACGTCCTACGTCTCCACACAGGGCCACGTGGTCGACCGGGTCGAGGCCGACCGGGTCTTCCGCGACGCGATGGCCGACACCGGCACGGGCGTCGTGCGGCGCTGGATCGTCTGGTCGGCGGTCACCGTCGCGACCATCTTCGTGGGCCGCGCGGTGCCTTGGTCCGCGGCTCGGACGTGGACCTACCGGGCAGCGGCCGCCCTCACCATCGCGGTGATCGTCTACCTCGGCTACAGCGCCACGGGCGACCTGCTCGACCGGTCGTGGGTGGGGGCGGTCGACCTGCCGTGGATGGGGGAGCGGCCGTGGTGGGTCGAGCTCGCCGGCGGGTTCGCCGGGGCCGTGGTGCTGCCCCTGGTGCTCAGCCTGCTGTGGGGACGGCTGCGGACGGCGGGCGCCATCGCGGGGATGATGCTGGCGGTGCTGCTCCACGTCACCGTCGCCCTCGCCGCCATCGGCGCGACCTATCAGGCGGTGGAGTGGCTGGCGCGTCGCTCGTCGGTGGCGGCGTGGGCCCTGGCGGGGGTGGTCACCGCCGCGGCGCTGGTGCTGTTCGTGCTGCTCAGCCTCGGCTGATCCGCCGCGCTCAGCGCAGCGAGTAGGTCGCGAGCGACACGCCGATGTAGTGCGCGGCGAACGCGAGGACCGTGAACGAGTGGAACACCTCGTGGAAGCCGAACCAGTGCGGCGAGGGGTTGGGCCGCTTGAGGCCGTAGACGAGGCCGCCGAGCGTGTAGAGGACACCACCGACGGCGACGAGCACGAGCGTGGTGACCGCGACGCCGCTGCTGAACCGGTCGGCGCCCTCCATGAACTGCGGGATGAAGAAGACCGCTGCCCAGCCGAGCGCGATGTACATCGGCGTGTAGAGCCAGCGCGGCGCGTCGGTCCAGAACACGCGGAACACGACGCCGGCGACGGCGGAGGCCCACACGACGACCAGCAGCGTCGTACGCGCGGTGCCGTCGAGGAAGAGCAGGGCGTAGGGCGTGTAGGTGCCGGCGATGAGCACGAAGATGTTGGCGTGGTCGAAGCGCCGCAGGAAGGCCCACGTGCGCGGCGACCAGTTGCCGCGGTGGTAGATCGCGGAGACGGTGAAGACGAGCAGGGCAGACAGCGCGAAGGCCGCCGAGCCGATGCGGGTGGAGGCGGTCGGGGACAGCGCGACGAGCACGATGCCGGCGGCAGCCGCGACCGGAGCGGTCGCGGCGTGCAGCCAGCCGCGCAGGCGAGGCTTGATCTCGGCCATCTTGTCGGCCATCACCTCGCCGGCACGATCCACGGCGTGCTCGACGCGGTCGCGGGGGGTCATGGCGGGGTGGTCCATACGACGAAACTACCCGGTGGGGTGGGAGACGCGCAGTCGTCGGCGGCACGTGTCTGACGAGTGGCTGCGGGCCCGGCGTTACGATCGGTCGGTGATCAACGTGAAGGACGTCGCGCGGCGGGTGCTGTACCCGGCCTACGAGTCCCGGGTGGTGAAGCGGCTGCCCCACGACCAGATCCCCCAGCACGTCGGCGTGATGCTCGACGGCAACCGGCGGTGGGCCAAGGCGGTCGGCCTCGACACCGCCGAGGGCTATCAGGCCGGCGCCGACAACATCCGTCCGCTCCTGGGCTGGTGCGAGGAGGTCGGGGTGAAGGTGGTCACGCTCTGGCTGCTCTCGAGCGACAACCTCACCAACCGTCCCGCCGAGCAGCTCACGGGCCTGCTGACGATCATCGAGGGCGCGGTCGAGTCGCTGGCCGAGGCACGCCGCTGGCGGATCCACCCGGTCGGAGCCCTCGACCTGCTGCCGACCGAGACGGCCGAGCGGCTCAAGGCGGCCGAGGAGGCGACCCGCGACATCGACGGGCTCCTGGTCAACGTCGCCGTGGGCTACGGCGGGCGCCGCGAGATCGCCGACGCGGTCCGCGCGCTGCTGTCCGACCACGCCACCAAGGGCACCTCGCTCGAGGAGCTGGCCGACATCATCGACGTCGAGCACATCGCCGAGCACCTCTACACCAAGGGCCAGCCCGATCCCGACCTGGTGATCCGCACCTCGGGCGAGCAGCGCCTCGGCGGCTTCCTGCTCTGGCAGTCGGCCAACTCGGAGTTCTACTTCTGCGAGGCGCTCTGGCCCGACTTCCGCCGGGTCGACTTCCTGCGCGCGATCCGCGCGTACGCCGCCCGCGAGCGCCGCTTCGGCGGCTGAGCAGAGCCGTCAGCCGTCATCTCGTCGTCACCTCGCGTTCGGGCGTGTCGTCACGGATCGCGGTGTGACGCGGCGTACTTTCGCGACATCGGCAGGTGGGGAAGCCTGCTGTACCGGGAGGCACACCGTGGGCACTCAGAGGGGAGCTCTCCGGTCCGTTGAATGACATCGGGCCGGGCGAGGAGTGCGCGCGCCGACCCGCAGCAAGGGGTTAGTCGTGGCCAGCAGCAAGACCTCACCCAGCACCGCCCGCCGCACCTACGTCCTGGACACCAGCGTCCTGCTCGCCGACCCGGCCGCGACCAAACGCTTCGCCGAGCACGAGGTGGTGCTGCCAGTGGTCGTCATCACCGAGCTGGAGGGCAAGCGCCACCACCCGGAGCTGGGGTTCTTCGCCCGCTCCGCGCTGCGGGCCCTCGACGAGCTGCGCATCGTCAACGGGCGCCTCGACCAGCCGGTGCCCGTCGGCACCGAGGGCGGCACGCTCCGCGTCGAGCTCAACCACACCGACGCCGACTCGCTGCCGTCCGGGTTCAGGCTCGGCGACAACGACACCCGCATCCTCGCCGTGGCGCGCAACCTCGCCGACGAGGGGCACCGGGTCACCCTGGTCAGCAAGGACCTCCCGCTGCGGATCAAGGCCTCGGCCGTCGGGCTCGACGCCGAGGAGTACCGCGCCGAGGCCGTCAGCAGCTCCGACACCGGCTACACCGGCATGGCCGAGCTCGAGGTGCCCGCCGACGACCTCGACGAGCTCTACGAGGACGGCGTGATCGACCTCGCGGAGGCGCGGGACCTGCCCTGCCACAACGGCCTCGTCCTGCTCTCCGAGCGCGGCACGGCGCTGGGCCGCGTCGGTGCGGACAAGCGCGTGCACCTCGTGCGCGGCGACCGCGACGCCTTCGGGATCCACGGCCGCTCGGCGGAGCAGCGCGTCGCGCTGGAGATGCTGCTCGACCCCGAGGTCGGCATCGTCTCCCTCGGCGGGCGCGCCGGCACCGGCAAGTCCGCGATGGCGCTGTGCGCGGGCCTCGAGGCCGTGATGGAACGACGCCAGCACACCAAGGTCGTCGTCTTCCGGCCGCTGTTCGCCGTGGGCGGCCAGGAGCTCGGCTACCTGCCGGGCTCGGAGGGCGAGAAGATGTCGCCCTGGGCGCAGGCGGTCTTCGACACCCTCGGCGCGCTGGTCTCGCGCGAGGTCGTCGACGAGGTGATGGACCGCGGGATGCTCGAGGTGCTCCCGCTGACCCACATCCGCGGTCGCTCGCTCCACGACGCCTTCGTCATCGTCGACGAGGCCCAGTCGCTCGAGCGCAACGTGCTGCTCACCGTGCTGTCGCGCATCGGCGCCAACTCCAAGGTCGTGCTCACCCACGACGTGGCCCAGCGCGACAACCTCCGCGTGGGTCGCCACGACGGCATCGTCGCGGTCGTGGACAAGCTCAAGGGCCACCCGCTGTTCGCCCATGTCACGCTCACCCGCTCGGAGCGCTCGCCCATCGCCGCGCTGGTCACCGAGATGCTGGAGGACGTCACCCTCTGACCCGCACGAGGCGCCGGCTGCTGTGTCGCACCAGACAGCCGGCGCCAGTGGCCGGTGTGGTTGCAGCGATCTCCTGAGGCTCCTGTGACGGAAGAGACCGGGGCAATTCCGGCGTTCGGTTTGCACGCCTTGAAGGGCTCCTGCATGGTGACTCGTGACCGCTTCGTGACCTGGGCCGTTCGGCCCGGGTCCGCGCGGTCGCGCTACGCCCGGCTCCACCGGGGGTGGCACCACCGTCGTCTACCCCCGTGAGTCCCCGTGTCGAAGTCCGACAAGCACGTCCCGAAGCACCGCGCACCCGGCAAGCACAAGTCCGTGCGCGCCCCACGCCGAGCCCTGCGCACCAGCGTGGCCCTGAGCGGCCTGGCCGCCGCCGTGACCGGCATCAGCGTCACCGGAGGTCTCGCGCTCGACGAGCCGGACGTGCTCGCGCCCGTCGCCGCCGACACCGCGAGCCTGACCCCCGCCGCGTCCGGCGACACCAGCGCCGTCGAGACCGCGGCCGACACCACGGATGGCACCGCCGAGGGCACCACCGACGGCGCCGATACGGCCGCCGCCTCTGCGCCCAGCGCGGGCCTGGTCGAGCGACGCTTCCGCGCCGTCGTCTCGCGCTCGGACCGCCGCACCGACCGGGCCAAGGCCACCGCGCTGGAGATGTCCGGCGGCTCGGCGGTCACCCGCTCGGAGAAGCTGTCCGAGGGCGACCCGCGCGACATCGCCCGCGCGCTGCTTCCCGCCTACGGCTTCTCCGCCGAGCAGTTCTCGTGCCTCGACTCGCTCTACGTCAGCGAGTCCAACTGGCGCGTCGACGCCGACAACCCGACCTCGTCTGCCTACGGCATCCCGCAGGCCCTGACGCAGCTGCACGACCTGCCCGACGACTACATGACCTCCGCCGAGTCGCAGATCCGCTGGGGGCTCGACTACATCCGGGACACCTACGGCACCCCCTGCAGCGCGTGGAGCTTCAAGCAGGGCAACGGCTGGTACTGATCCCTGCGGCCCGCCGGTCGCGGTACCTGCGGCCGCGGTCTCGCCCCCGCCGCACCGCCTGATCCGCACCGCCTGACCCGCGGCCAGCGTCCCGTCGCCCGTGCGACGAAGGCCACAGCCGCTGCTGTTGGCGCGACGACGCGTCCGCGTGGCAGGGTTGCCGCCGCCGGCCTTCGTGCCGGCTGTTCTGACCGTGTCGCCGCGTGGGTCCCCGGGCTCCGTCGACTGGCCGTGTCGTCTCCCGCCAGTCGCCTCCCGAAGGGTCGCCCATGTCCGTCGATGCCGTACGTCCTCCTGCCCCCGACACCTCGCCCGCACTGCGCCGCGGCCGGGCCGGCAGCCCCGGCCTCACCCTGGCCGCCGTGTGCTTCGGCCTCTTCATGGTGGGTCTCGACTCCACCGTCGTGCACATCGCCAACCCGGCGATCCAGGCCGACCTCGGCGCCACCTTCGCCGAGCTGCAGTGGATCATCAACTCCTACCTGCTCGCCCTCGCGGTGTTCCTCATCCTGTGCGGCAAGCTGGGTGACCGCTTCGGCCGCAAACGGATGTACCTCGCCGGCGTCGTGGTCTTCGGCGTCTCCAGCGTGGCGATCGGGCTGGCCGGCAGCGTCAACGGGGTCCTGGCCTTCCGTGCCGTGCAGGGCCTCGGCGCAGCGATGCTGATGCCGCAGACGGTGGCGCTGCTGCGCGCCACGTTCCCGCGCGAGAAGTTCGGCATGGCCATCGGCATCTGGGGCGGCGTCTCCTCTCTGTCGATCGCGATCGGGCCGCTGGTCAGCGGGGTGATCGTCGCCCAGTGGGGCTGGGAGTGGGTGTTCCACATCAACGCACCCATCGCGGTGGTCGCCGTGGTGTTCGGCGCCCTGGTGCTGCGCGAGACCGAGCGTGTGCGCGAGGGCAGCTTCGACGTCGCCGGTGTGGTGCTGCTCGCCCTCGTCCTCCTCGCGCTCGTCGTCGGGGTGGTGCAGGCCGAGTCGTGGGGCTGGGGGAGCGCGGCGACCATCGGGACCCTCCTGGCCGCGGTCGTGCTGCTCGCGCTGTTCGTGGTCGTCGAGACCCGGGTGCGCCACCCGCTGGTGCCGCTGGCGCTGTTCCGCTCCGCCGGGGTGAGCGTCGGCGGCCTGGTCTTCGTGGCCAACTTCTTCGCCATCCTCGGCGTCACGTTCCTCATCACCCTGTTCCTGCTCAACACCCTCGGCCACGGCACCGTCGAGGCCGGCGTGCGGATGCTGCCGCTGAGCCTGTTCGCCGTGCCCGCCGCGCCGCTGGGCGCGGTGCTCGTGACCCGGATCGGAGCCCGCCGGACCGCCGCGCTGGGCCTGGGCCTGATGGGGGCGGCCCTGCTGCTGCTGACGCTCGTCGAGCCGAGCACGCCCTACTGGCAGATGGCCGTGCCGTTCGTCGTCCTGGCCTTCGGCTCCGGGTTCGCGATCCCCTCGGGCGCCGACCTGCTGGTCGGTGGTGCGCCGGTCCACCTCGCCGGCGTGGCGAGCGGCGTGCAGACCACCTGCATCCAGCTCGGAGGCGCACTGGGCACCGCCGTGCTGTCGGCCGTCGTGGCCGGCAAGGTGTCGACCTCGCTGAACGGCACCTCCGCGCCCGCCGGGACGGAGGAGGCGGCGTCGGCCGGAGTCCCGATCCCCGGGCTGCCGCAGGCGTCCGAGGCGTTCATGGGCGGCCTGCACACCGGCCTCGTGGTCTCCGCCGTGCTGGTCTGGGCGGTGGCGCTGCTGGCGCTGCGGCTGCGCGAGCAGCCGCCCCACGACCTCGCCACGGTGCTCGAGGAGACCGTCGAGGGCGAGGCGGGGCACCCCTGAGCACGCGTCAGGCGGGGCGCACCACGGTCGACATCACGCAGTTCTTGAGTCCCTTGGGCCGGTCGTAGGCGAACCCGAGCCGTTCGTAGAGTCGCCGGGTGCCGTTGTAGAGGAACGACGACGACATCTTCCTGGTCTGCTCGGTGAGGTCGTGGGGGTACGCCTCGACGACCCCGCCGCCGGCCTCGGCGATGAGGTCCAGCGCGCCGCGGATCGCGACCTCGGTGACGCCGAGCCGGCGGTGGCGGCGGTCGACGAAGACGCAGGTGATGCGCCAGTCGGGGTCGGCGGCCTTCTCGGCGTCGTACTGCTTGCGGTGGTGGAGGCTGGGCAGCTCGACCGGCGTACCGTACTCCGCCCACGCGATCGCCTCGTCGCCGTCGAGGACCAGCGCGGCGTGCGCCTCGCCCCGCTCGACGTAGGACCTCTTGAGCGCGCGGTTGGCCTCGGCCCCCTGCCCGCGCTCGGGGCCGTCTGGGTGGAACCAGATGCACCAGCAGCCGCCGAAGATGCCGTTGTGCCGCTCGACCAGCGCCTCGAAGGCGGGCCAGGTCTCCGGAGTGAGGGGACGGACCTCGTACGTCGTGTCGTCGCTCATCCGGTGACGGTAGGACGAGATCAGGACGATCGGCGTCCGGTCATCGACTCGACGTCGAGGGCGGCGTCGAGCTGCTCCTCGGTCAGGTCGCCGCGCTCGACGTAGCCCATCGCGATCACCGTCTCCCGGATGGTCGCCCCGTCGGCGAGCGCCTTCTTGGCGACCTTGGCCGCCTCCTCGTAGCCGAGGTGCGCGTTGAGCGGGGTCACCACCGAGGGCGACGACTCGGCGTAGCGTCGCATCCGATCGGTGTCGGCGGTGATGCCGTCGACGCACCGCTCGGCGAGCAGGACCGTCGATGTGGACAGCACGTGGATCGACTCGAGCAGCGCGTGCGCCATGACGGGCATCATCACGTTGAGCTCGAAGCTGCCCGACGCCCCGGCCCAGGCGATGGTCGCGTCGTTGCCGACGACCCGCGCGCAGACCATCAGCGTCGCCTCGGGCAGCACCGGGTTGACCTTGCCCGGCATGATGCTCGACCCGGGCTGGAGGTCGGGGAGGTGGATCTCCGCGAGGCCTGTGGTGGGACCCGAGGACATCCAGCGCAGGTCGTTGCAGATCTTGGTCAGGCCGACGGCGAGGGTGCGCAGCACGCCGGACAGCTCGACCAGCGAGTCGCGCGTGCCCTGCGCCTCGAAGTGGTCGCGCGCCTCGGTGAACTCCTGCCCGGTCCGGTCGTTGAGCGCGGCGATCGCGCGCTCGGCGAACGCCGCGGGGGTGTTGATGCCGGTGCCGACGGCGGTGCCGCCGAGCGGCAGCTCGCGCACCCGGGGGAGCACCGCCTCGAGTCGCTCGACCCCTAGGCGCAGGGTGGCGGCGTAGGCCCCCATCTCCTGTCCGAGCGTGACGGGGGTGGCGTCCATCAGGTGGGTGCGCCCGGACTTGACCGCGTCGGCGAACTCCTCGGCCTTGGCCTCGAACGAGGTCGCGAGCCGGTCGAGGGCCGGGATCAGGTCGTCGACGACGGCGAGGGTCGCGGCGACGTGGATGCTGGTCGGGAAGGTGTCGTTGCTGCTCTGCGAGGCGTTGACGTGGTCGTTGGGGTGCACGTCGACGCCCTCGCGGGAGGCCAGGGTCGCGATCACCTCGTTGGCGTTCATGTTGGAGCTGGTGCCCGAGCCGGTCTGGAACACGTCGATGGGGAACTCGGCGTCGTGCGTGCCGTCGACGATGGCGTCGGCGGCCGCGACGATGGCCTGCGCCTGGTCGGGGCGTACGACGCCCAGCGCGGCGTTGGCCGTGGCGGCGGCCGCCTTGACGTGGGCCAGCGCCTGCACGTGCCGGGGCTGCAGCGTCAGTCCGCTGATCGGGAAGTTCTCGACCGCGCGCTGCGTCTGGGCCCGCCACAAGGCGTCGCGAGGCACCTCGACCTCGCCCATGGAGTCGTGCTCGATGCGTGTCTCGCTCACGGCTCGACCGTACCCAGTTCGCCGGTTTCTCGCGACGGGCGAGGGCGGCGCGGGCAGGGACACTCCTTGACCATTGGTAACATATGAGTTACCAATGGGGGTGTGGACCCGTTCGCCGCCCTCGCCGACCCGCTGCGCCGCGACCTCGTGGCGCGGTTGTCGCGCGGGCCGTCGCGGGTGGTCGACCTCGCGGCCGGCCACGACGTCAGCCGGCCGGCCATCAGTCGTCACCTCCGGGTGCTCGGCGAGGCAGGCCTGGTGGAGGCCGAGGACCGAGGACGCGAGCGGCACTACCGTCTCCGGCCCGACGGGCTGCGGCCCGTCACCGCGTGGCTGTCGGCACTCGACGGCACCGGCGTGCCGCAGCCCTGGTTCGCCGAGTCGGCGTTCGACGGGCTCGACCTCGAGGTCCGCCGCACGGGACGCGAGCGCCGGGCGGGCGATGCCGCCACGGACCCATCAACCCCCCACCAGGAGGACACCGCATGAGCAGCACCCTGATGACCGGCCGGCGGGAGGAGCGCGACGGGCGCACCCTGGTCGTGATCGAGCGCGAGTTCCGGGCCCCCGTCGCCGACGTGTGGGCGGCCTGCACCGAGCCCGCCCGGATGCAGCGCTGGATCGGGACGTGGAGCGGCGACCCTGCCTCCGGGTCGGTGACGTTCTGGATGACGGCGGAGGGCGACGACGTGCCGGGCGAGGAGTGGGACGTGCTGGCGTGCGAGCCGCCGCACCGCTTCGCCCTCCGTGGCCGCGACCCGCAGCCCTTCAGCGAGGACGGCTCGGGGGACCAGGCCCACTGGGAGGTCGAGCTCGAGCTGACCGAGGCCGACGGCGTCACCTCCCTCCGCTTCGTCCAGGTGCTGGATCCCGCAGGGCCTCGCGTCGACATGGCCGCGAGCGTGGGCCCGGGCTGGGAGTACTACCTCGACCGCCTCGGCGCCGCGTTGTCCGGCGACGCGGTGGACGCGATCGACTGGGAGGCCTACGCCACCGGGTCCGAGCACTACCGCGAGCTCTTCGCCTGACCACACCGTCGCGGCGTTGCGGCTTGGCTCCGGCGCCCCGGCTCGCCAGCATGGTCCGATGCGTCCACTGCGCCTCGCGATCGCCTGCGCGACGTCCTTCGTGCTCGCCGTCGCCGCCTCGGCCTGCTCCGTGCTCGGCGGTGACGACGCCGATCCCCCCGAGGACGTGGCCGGCGACCTCGCCGCCGCCCTCGCCGGTCACTCGCTCGGCGAGGTGCCGCTGACCGACGAGGCCGACCGGGCCGCGTTCGACGAGCTGGTCGCCCCGCTCGACGAGGTGCCGGTCGCGGTGCGGGTCGCCTCCGTCGAGGAGGACGAGCCGGCCGAGGGCGACGCCGCCTCCGGCGAGGATCCCGCCACCGCGACCGCCACCCTCGCCTGGAGCTGGGAGCTCACCGACACCGAGCCGTGGGAGTACGACACCACGGCCACGCTCGTACGCGAGGGGAGCGGCTGGGTGGTCGACTGGTCGCCGGGCGTGCTGGTGCCCGACCTCGCCGACGGCGACACCCTCGGGCTGCGGACCCTGCCCCCGAGCCGCGGCGACATCACCGGGGCCGGCGGCCAGGTGCTGGTCACCGAGCGCCCGGTGCTGCGCTACGGGCTCGACAAGACCAAGGTCCGCGGACCGCAGGTGGCCCGCAGCGCGCGCCGGATCGCGCGCGTGCTGGACGTCGACGCGGCGTCGTTCGTCGAGCGCGCGGAGGCGATGGGACCGGAGGCCTTCGTCGAGGCGGTGGTGCTGCGCGAGGACGACGCCCTCGACGTGCTGCCCGCCTTCGCGGACATCCGCGGTGCGCTCGCGGTGCGCGACACCCTGCCCCTCGCCCCGACCCGCGAGTTCGCCGCGGCACTGCTCGGGCGGGTCGGTCCGGCCACCGCCGAGCTCGTCGAGGAGTCCGGCGGCCGCGTCGCCGCCGGCGACGAGGTCGGCCTGTCCGGGCTGCAGGCCCGCTACGACGAGCAGCTGCGGGGCGTCCCCGGCACGGCCGTCGTCGCCCGCGACGCCGACGACCGGCTGCGCACGCTCGTCGAGGTCGCCCCCACCGACGGGACCGACCTCGCGACCACCCTCGACCCCGCGCTGCAGGAGAAGGCGGAGACCGTCCTCGCCGGCCTGGGCGACGGGGCCCCGGCGACGGCGCTCGTCGCGATCCGTCCCTCCGACGGCGCGGTGCTCGCGAGTGCGAACGGCGCCGGGGCGGGCGGCGCCGACCTGGCCATGACGGGGCAGTACGCCCCCGGCTCCACGTTCAAGGTGGTCACGTCCCTCGCCCTGCTGCGCAGCGGGATGGGCGTGGGCGACGTGGTCTCGTGCCCGGCCTCGACGGTCGTCGACGGCCGCACGTTCACCAACTACGACGACTACCCGGAGGCCGCGCTCGGCGACATCACCTTCACCCAGGCGATCGCGCAGTCGTGCAACACGGCCCTGATCGGCAACGCCGACCGGCTGGCCGACGGCGAGCTGGCCGCCGCGGCCGGGGCGCTCGGCCTCGGCACCGACCACGACCTCGGCTTCCCGGTCTACTTCGGCCAGGTGCCGCCGCCCGAGACCGAGACCGGGGCCGCGGCCGACATGATCGGCCAGGGAACGGTGCTGGCCAGCCCCTTCGCCATGGCCACCGTCGCCGCCTCGGTGCAGGCCGGTCGCGCGGTGCTGCCGGTCCTGCTGCCCGACCACGAGGTCGAGCAGGTCGTCCCCGAGCGGCCGCTCACCGGTGCCGAGGCCGGCGCGCTGCGCGGGCTGATGCGCAGCGTGGTGACCACCGGCTCCGGTCGCTTCCTCCAGGACGTGCCGGGCAGGGTGGGCGCCAAGACCGGCACGGCCGAGCACGGCGAGCCGGACGCGGCGGGCAACCTGCCGACGCACGCGTGGATGATCGCGACCCGGGGCGACCTCGCCGTCGCGGTGTTCGTCGAGACCGGCGCCTCCGGCTCGCAGACCGCCGGTCCGCTGCTGGAGGCGTTCCTGCGCTGAGCGTGCCCGGAGCGCGGCGCGCGGGGTCAGCGGCGCGCGAGGTAGAGGAAGTACTCCTCGGGCCGGTCCTGCAGCAGCACGTCGTGGGCCTGCTCCTCGGCCGCGCCGAACACCGTGCGCAGCGCGGCGAGCAGCTCGGGCGCGGCGCTCGCCGACCACACGACCAGCACGCCCCCGGGCGACAGCACGGCGCGACACCGCTCGAGGAACTGCTCCTCGTAGACCGCCTCGTTGCGCTCGTGCACGAGGTAGCCGGGCCCGTTGTCGACGTCGAGGAGCACCAGGTCGTAGGTGGAGCGGGCCTCGGCGATCGCCATCGCGATGTCGGCGTTGACCACGCTCGCGCGGGTGTCGGCGAGCACGGCCGGCCCGTGCGGCACCGTCCCGTCGCGCATCCACCCGATCAGGGACTCCTCGATCTCCACCACCACGGCCCGCTCGACCCGCGGGTCGGCGAGCACCCGCTGCAGCGTGAACCCCAGCCCGAGCCCGCCGACCAGCACCGAGGCCGGCTGCTCGACCAGGTCGAGGGCCTGGGCGGCGAGCTCGATCTCGCTGGTCGTCTCCAGGGTGTCCATCACGAAGACCCCGTTGACCCGCAGCTCGAGCACGTCGGCACCGGCGCCGGAGCTGCGCCGCCGGAGCACGACCTCCCCTCGTGGGGACTCCGCCCGGGCGATCTCGGAGCTCTCGGGGGTCCCGGCGCTCGCGCTCTCGGGACTCAGGGGGCCGGCCATGGCGCCATCCTGCCAACCGGTCGCGGGCACGCGGAAGTGGGCTGTGCGACGGCCCTCCCGGGCAGGATCTGTCGAATGTCGCCGCGACGAGACGCTGGACCAAATGCCTGCCCAGCCGCATGTTCCGCGTCTACGGTGGCTCCGTGTACACCGTGGGGCGCACCGCAAAGCTGACGGGGGTGCCGACCGGCACCCTCCGCAAGTGGGAGCAGCGCTACGGGGTGGTCGTGCCCCAGCGATCGCCGAGCAACTACCGCCTCTACGACGACGAGGCGGTGCGCCGGCTCAGCGTCATGCGCAGCCTCGTCGACGCCGGATGGAGCGCGCAGGAGGCGGCCCGCCACGTGGTCGAGAACGTGGCCGCGGCCGAGGCCGAGCTCGGACGACCGCAGGAGCCGCCGTTCGAGGAGCGCTTCGAGGCGCTCGTCGGCTGCGCCCAGGACTTCGACGAGCCCCGGCTCGAGCGCCTGCTCGAGGAGGGCTTCGGCGACATCGACGTGGTGTCGGTGGTCGACGACTGGCTGCTGCCGTCGATGGTCCACCTCGGCAAGGCCTGGCAGCGCGGGTTCATCTCGGTCGCGGGGGAGCACTTCGTGACGGCCGCCGTGCACCGGCGCCTGGCGCTCGCCTTCCAGTCGATCGCGCCCGCGCCCAGCGGCGGGCCGCGTGTCGTCGTCGGCCTCGCGCGGGGCTCGCGGCACGAGATCGGGGTCCTCGCCTTCGCGACGGTGCTGCGCTCGCGGGGCGTCGCGGTGACCTACCTCGGGGGCGACCTCCCGCTCGAGGCCTGGCTGAGCGCCGTGCGCCTGGTGCGGCCCGCGGCGGCCGTCCTGGCCGCGCCGACGCTCGAGGACCTCCCGGCCGTCCGCGAGGCGGTCCGCGCCCTCACCCCCCTCACCGACGTGCTGCTCGGCGGCGCCTTCCAGGACCGGGTCGCGGGGGGGACGCACCTCGGCCACGATGCCGGGGCAGCCGCTGCCGCCCTGGCCACCCGCCTCGGTGCGGTGAGCTGAAAGCGGTGAGCAGGCAACCTTCTGCCGGGCTGGTTTGGTTGCTGGCTCACCGCGGGTCGGCGTACGTCTGGTCGGCGGTGAGCAGGCAACCTTCTGCTGGGCCGGTTCGGTTGCTGGCTCACCGCCCAATGGCGCGCGCCCGGTAGGGCGGTGAGCTAGCGTCAGCGCGCCGTGCTCCCGCCGGACCCCTCGGCGCACCCGGTGCTGAACCAGTAGCTGCCCACGATGTCCATCCGGCACGGGTTGCCGGTGCCCGGAGCGTCGGTCGCCGCCGGCGAGGCGCCGAGGACGGAGCCGAGGGCGGCCGCGGCGAGGGCCGCGATGCCGGCCGCGCGCAGGCGCTGGCCCGCGCGGTCCTGCGGACGCAGGCCCGGCCGGGCGGAGGGTCGTGCAGTGATCGCCGTCGTCATCATCGGGTCCTCCTGGGGGTACCCCTGCGGCTTGTCCACAGTTTGTCCACTGTTGGTGGACAAACCGAGACTAGAACGCTGTCCACGGTTTGTCCAAAGTTCGCTACCCTCGGGGTGTGTACACCGTCGGACGCACCGCCCAGCTCACCGGAGTGCCACGCGAGACCCTGCGCAAGTGGGAGCAGAGGTACGGCGTGGTGGCGCCGGCCCGCACCGAGGGCAACTACCGCCTCTACGACGACGAGGCGGTCCGCCGCCTGTCGGTGATGCGCGACCTCGTGGACTCCGGGTGGTCGCCACGGGAGGCGGCGCGCCGCGTGCTCGCCGAGCCGGAGCGCGCCACGACCCCGGCGGCGGAGGGATCGCCGCTCACGCGGATCGACGACCTCGCCGCGTGCGGCGAGGACTTCGACGTGGTGCGGCTCGAGGGCGTGCTCGACAAGGGGTTCGCCGAGCCCGACCTCGCCGTCGCCGTCGACGAGTGGCTGATGCCGTCCCTCGTGCGCCTGGGCGAGGCGTGGCAGCGGGGCACGGTCGGCGTCGCCGGCGAGCACTTCGTCAGCGCGGCCGTGCTGCGCCGGCTCGCGCAGGCATTCCACCAGCTCCCGCACCCCGCTCCCGACGCGCCCCACGTGATGGTCGGACTGGCCCGCGGCGCGCGCCACGAGCTCGGCATCATGGCCTTCGCGATGGTGCTGCGCAGCAGGGGCGTCCACGTCACCTACCTCGGCGCCGACCTGCCCGTGGAGAGCTGGATCGACACGGTCCGCGCGCTGTTGCCCGACGCGGTGGTGCTGGCCGTGCCGACCGTGGAGGACCTCCCGGCGGTCCGCGAGGCGGCGCAGGCGATCGGCCCGATCGCCCCGGTGCTGCTCGGCGGCGCCCACCAGTCGCGCGTCGAGGGCGTCGACGCCCTCGGGCACCGGATCGGGGAGGCGGCGGCCCGTCTCGCCGACCGGCTCAACGGCGAGCCCGCCGACTGATCCCGCCGACTGACCCCGCCGACTGACCTGGCTGCCGGGTGGCGCCTACTGCGCCGAGCGGACGCGGATCCCCGAGACGGGCACCGTCACCGTCCCGGACGGGTCGGTGAAGAAGTCGTTGCCCTTGTCGTCGACGACGATGAACGCGGGGAAGTCCTCGACCTCGATCCTCCAGACCGCCTCCATGCCGAGCTCCTCGTACTCCACGACCTCGACGGAGCGGATGCAGTCCTGGGCCAGCCGTGCGGCGGGACCGCCGATCGAGCCGAGGTAGAAGCCACCGTGGGCGCCGCAGGCCTCGGTGACCTGCTTGGACCGGTTGCCCTTCGCCAGCATCACCAAGGAGCCGCCCGCGGCCTGGAACTGCTCGACGTAGGAGTCCATCCGGCCGGCCGTGGTCGGGCCGAAGGAGCCCGACGCCATGCCCTCGGGGGTCTTCGCCGGCCCGGCGTAGTAGACGGGGTGGTCCTTGAGGTAGGACGGCATCTCCTCGCCGGCGTCGAGCCGCTCCTTGATCTTGGCGTGCGCGATGTCGCGCGCCACGACGAGCGGGCCGGTCAGCGAGAGCCGCGTCTTGACGGGGTGCTTGGTGAGCTCGGCGAGGATGTCGGGCATCGGCTGGTTGAGGTCGATCGGGACGACCGCCCCGCCCTCGATGTCGTGGGCCATCCCGGCGTCGGGCATGTACTGCGCCGGGTCGGTCTCGAGCTGCTCGAGGAAGACGCCCTCGGGCGTGATCTTGCCGAGCGCCTGCCGGTCGGCCGAGCACGACACGGCGATCGCGACCGGGCACGAGGCGCCGTGGCGCGGCAGGCGGACGACGCGCACGTCGTGGCAGAAGTACTTCCCGCCGAACTGCGCGCCGATGCCGAAGGACTGCGTGAGCTCGAAGACCTTCTCCTCCAGCTCGACGTCGCGGATGCCGTGGGCGCTCATCGAGCCCTCGGTCGGCAGGTCGTCGAGGTAGTGCGCGGAGGCGTACTTGGCGGTCTTGAGGGCGAACTCCGCGCTGGTGCCCCCGATGACGACGGCGAGGTGGTAGGGCGGGCACGCGGCGGTGCCGAGCGAGCGGATCTTCTCGTCGAGGAACTCCATCAGACGCGTCGGGTTGAGGACCGCCTTGGTCTCCTGGAACAGGAACGACTTGTTGGCCGACCCGCCGCCCTTGGCCATGAAGAGGAACTTGTACTCGGGCACGTCCTGGGCGGGGGTGGAGTAGAGCTCGATCTGCGCAGGCAGGTTGGTGCCGGTGTTCTTCTCCTCGAACGTCGTCAGCGGCGCGAGCTGGGAGTAGCGCAGGTTGAGCCGGGTGTAGGCGTCGTACACGCCGCGGCTGATCGCCTCACCGTCGTCAGCGCCGGTGAGCACGCCCTCGGACTTCTTGCCCATCACGATCGCGGTGCCGGTGTCCTGGCACATCGGCAGCACGCCGCCGGCGGAGATGTTGACGTTCTTGAGCAGGTCGAGGGCGACGAAGCGGTCGTTGCCCGAGGCCTCCGGGTCGTCGATGATCCGGCGCAGCTGGGCCAGGTGCCCGGGCCGGAGGTAGTGGCTGATGTCGTGCATCGCCTCCTCGGTGAGCCGGCGGATCGCCTCGGGCTCGACCTGCAGGAACGTCCGTCCCCCGACCTCGACGCTCGAGACGCCCTCCGTGGTCACCAGCCGGTAGGGAGTGGCCGGTGCCCCGTTGGACCCGGCGGTGGGGAGGAGGTCGGAGTAGTGGAAGTCGGCGGCGCTCACGGCGCCAGATGCTACGCCCGGCCGGGCTCCTCGCCGGATCCGGTCTCGGGCTCCGGCGGTGACGCGGGTCGCTCTGCCTCCTCCGCCTCGCGCGCCTTCTGCTCGCGCGCGATCCGGCGCTGCTCCTCCGCGCGCTCGCGCACCCGCTTGAGGAACGCCTCGTCGGCGGCGGGGTCGGACGCGGCGAAGCGGCCGGTCCGGTCGTACTCCGGGAACGCCCCCGCGCCCCGCTCGTAGCCGCCGCGCGGTCGGGGCGCGCGCTGGGGTCGTCCCGCGACGAGCCAGGCGATCGACCCCACGAAGGGGAAGAACAGCACGAGCAGGATCCACCACAGCTTGGGGAGGTGGCGGACCTCGTCGTCGCGGCTCGAGATCGCCTCGATGAGGCAATAGACGGCCAGCACCAGTGGCACCAGGAACAGCAGAATCCGCACGTGAGGACCCCCGCAGGTCGGCCCTGCCGGGGCCCCGGACGACGGGGAGCGACCCGGCGTGTCCGGAGGGTAGCGCGAGCGCAGCCGTGGCGCAGGCAGATCCGCCGCCGCACCGGTGCGGCGGCGGGCCAGGTGTTCACCCGCCGGACGCACCACGTCCGTTCGGGGGTAGCCTCCGAATGGACGGGACCGACGAGGCTCCCCGCGGCACAGTACGCCGACCCGCAGCAGCTGCTCCCCTGGAGGTTCGATGAACACCCGCACGATGCTCGCCTCGCTCGCCGCCACAGCCACCGTCGTCTCGCTCGCGGCGTGCGCCGCGCCGGAGAAGGACAACGACACCACCACCGAGGGCGGTGTCGACGCGGCGTCGGCCACGAGCGCCGAGGACTTCGGGGGGATGGACGAGCTCGTCAAGGCCGCCCAGGACGAGGGCGAGCTCAACGTCATCGCGCTGCCGCCCGACTGGGCCAACTACGGCGAGATCATCTCGACCTTCGAGGACAAGTACGACATCGACGTCAACTCCGCCCAGCCCGACGCAGCCTCGCAGGACGAGATCAACGCGGCCAACGACCTCAAGGGCACCGAGCGCGCGCCCGACGTCTTCGACCTCGGCCAGTCCGTCGCCCTGGCCAACACCGACATGTTCGCGTCCTACAAGGTCGAGACCTGGGACGACATCCCCGACGAGTTCAAGGACGCCGACGGCGCCTGGGTCAACGACTACGGCGGCTACATGTCGATCGGCTACGACTCCGCGGTCGTCCCCGACGTGACGTCGGTGGCCGACCTGCTCGAGCCGGAGTTCAAGGGCAAGGTCGCGCTCAACGGCGACCCGACCCAGGCCGGCGCCGCCTTCAGCGGCGTGATGATGGCGTCCATCGCCAACGGCGGGTCCCCCGACGACATCGCACCGGGCGTCGACTTCTTCACCGACCTCAAGAAGGCCGGCAACTTCCTCACTGTCGACCCCGACTCGACCACCATCGAGCAGGGCACGACGCCGGTCGTCATCGACTGGGACTACCTCGGTGAGGCCGCCGCGGCCAACGTCGACACCTGGAAGACCGTCGTGCCCTCGGAGGCGGTCATCGCGGGCTACTACTTCCAGGCCATCAACGCCGACGCGCCGCACCCCGCCGCGGCGCGCCTGTGGCAGGAGTTCCTCTACAGCGACGAGGGCCAGAACCTCTGGCTTGCGGGGGGTGCCCGCCCGGTGCGCGGTGAGCAGATGGCCGAGGACGGCACCATCGACGCCGCGCTGTGGGACGCGCTGCCGGAGGTCACCGGCGACCCGGTGATCCTCACCGACGCGCAGACGGAGGCCGCCGGCGAGTACCTCGCAGCGAACTGGTCCAAGGCCATCCGCTGAGCACGGCGGCGGCCACCCGAGGGGGGCGGGCCCGACGGTTCACCGTCGGCCCGGCCCTCGCGCTGCTGCCCTTCCTCGTCTTCGTCCTGATCTTCCTGGTCGTCCCGACGCTGACCGTGGTGGTCGGCGCCTTCCAGGACGGGGACGGCCGCCCGACGCTCGGCAACCTCGACGCGCTGACCAGTGACGCCGCGCTCACCGCGCTGCGGGGCTCGCTCATCCTCGCGGCGTCGACGGCGCTGATCGGCGCCCTGCTCGGCGCGCTGCTGGCCTACCTCGTGGTCTCCATGCCGCCGCAGAGCCTGTTGCGCCGCGCCACGCTCGCGGTCAGCGGCGTGCTCGCACAGTTCGGCGGGGTGGTGCTGGCGTTCGCCTGGATCGCGACCATCGGGCCCGTCGGCGTCGTGACCAAGGCGGTGCTCGAGCTCACCGGCGCCAACCTCTACGGCTCGGGCTGGCTCTTCGCGCTGCCCGGCCTCGTGGTCGTCTACGCCTACTTCCAGATCCCGCTGATGGTGATCGTCTTCGCCCCGGCCTTCGAGGGGCTCCGTCCCCAGTGGCGCGAGGCGGCGGTCAACCTCGGCGCGACCACGTGGGACTACTGGCGCCACGTCGCGCTCCCGCTGCTCACCCCCGCGTTCCTGGGCGCGCTGCTGCTGCTGTTCGCCAACGCCTTCGCGGCCTACGCGACGGCGGCCGTGCTGGTCAGCCAGGGCCAGCCGATCCTGCCGCTGCTCATCCGCCAGGCGATCACGAGCGAGGTGCTGCTGGGCCAGGCCAACGTCGGGTTCGCGCTGGCGCTGGAGATGATCGTCGTGGTGACCCTGGTGATGGTGGCCTACAACCTCCTGCTGCGGCGTGCGTCGAGGTGGATGCGATGACCCCCACCCGTGGCTTCCGGATCGCCCGTGCCGTCCTGCTGGTGGTCTTCGCGGCCTACTTCTTCGTCCCGCTGCTGGCGATGTTCGACTTCTCCACCCAGGTGCGCGGCAGCGCGCCGGGGCGCACGTGGGACAACTGGCGATTCATGGTCACCGACGAGGACCTGCGCTCCTCGATCGTCGCCTCGCTGCTGCTGGCGCTGTTCACCGTGGTGCTGATGGTCGTCATCCTGGTTCCCACGATGGTGTGGGTGCGGCTGCGCGTGCCGCGTGCGCGCCGGTTGATCGAGTTCCTGTGCCTGCTGCCGTTGACCATCCCGGCGCTGGTCATCGTGGTCGGCATCAGCAACGTCTACTCGTGGGTGACCTACCTGCTGGGCGACTCGCCACTGGTGCTGACGTTCGCCTACGTCGTGCTCGTGCTGCCCTACTCCTACCGGGCGATCGACGCCGCGCTGTCGGCCATCGACGTCGCCACCCTCGCCGAGGCGGCGCGGTCGCTGGGCGCCGGGTGGATCACCGTCATCGTGCGCATCGTGCTGCCCAACATCACCGGAGGTGTGCTGGGAGCGGCGTTCATCTCGGTGGCGCTCGTGCTCGGCGAGTACGTCTTCGCCTCGCTGCTGCACTTCGACACCCTCCCGGTGGCGATGGCAGCGCTCTACAAGAACAACGGGCCGGCCGCGATGGCCGCCGCGCTCGCCTCCATGATCCTCGTGGCCCTGCTCCTCGTCGGGCTCACGTTCCTCGGCCGCGACCGGCACAAGCAAGGAGCCTCTTCATGAGCGACCACCCGGGCGAGCGGGGTCTCGCCGTCGAGCTGTCCGACCTGACCCGCGTCTACGGCGCGGTGCGGGCGCTCGACGGGCTGACGCTGAGCCTCGCGCCGGGGGAGCTCGTCGCGCTGCTCGGCCCGTCGGGCTGCGGCAAGACCACGGCACTGCGGATCCTGGCCGGCCTCGACCAGCCGACGTCCGGCACCGTGTCGGTCGGCGGTCGTGACGTGACCAGGGTGCCGGCCAACAAGCGCGACATGGGGATGGTGTTCCAGGCCTACAGCCTGTTCCCCCACATGACGGTCATGGACAACGTCGCCTTCGGGCTCAAGCTCCGCGGTCGCGACGGCGCCGCGCGACGGGCGCGGGCAGGCGACATGCTCGAGCTCGTCGGGCTCTCCGAGCACGCCGACCGCTACGCCCACCAGCTCTCCGGCGGCCAGCAGCAGCGCGTCGCCCTGGCCCGCGCCCTGGCCATCGAGCCGTCGGTGCTGCTCCTCGACGAGCCGCTCTCGGCCCTCGACGCCAAGGTGCGCGTGCAGCTGCGCGAGGAGATCCGCCGCGTGCAGATCGAGGTCGGCACCACGACCCTGTTCGTCACCCACGACCAGGAGGAGGCGCTCGCCGTGGCCGACCGGGTCGGCGTCATCAACGCCGGCCGGCTCGAGCAGATCGCGCCCCCGGCCGAGCTCTACGAGGCTCCGGCGACTGCGTTCGTCGGCGAGTTCGTCGGCCTGAGCAACCGTCTCCCCGCCGAGGTCCGCGACGGGGTCGCGTCCGTGCTGGGTCACCACGTGCCCGTCCTGCCGGGGTCTGCCACCGACCGCGGCCTTGCGCTCATCCGGCCCGAGTCGGTCTCGCTGGTCGCCGACGCCGACGGTCACGCCAGGGTCGCGACCGTGATGTTCCTCGGGGCGACGTCGCGGGTCACCTGCACGCTGGCCGACGGCACCGACGTGATCGCGCAGCTCGCCAGCTCCGACGCCCTGCGCCTCTCGCCGGGCGACGCCGTGCGCCTCGACATCGCGCCCACCGCGGTGCTCGTGGTGGCCTGAGTCGTCAGTCCCGCTTCCAGGGGGCGACCAGCGCGGCGAGGTCGGGGGCCAGCTCCTTCTGCAGCAGCGGCCCGAAGGTCACCCGGTGCACCCCCATCGCCTGCAGGTCGTCCAGCGACCCGGCGGCCGAGCCCTGCCGCGGGTTGGCGATCACGTTGACCGGGCCGGCCAGCGCGTCGAGGATGCGCCGGAGCGAGTCGGCGTCGGGCGCGGCGACGGGATAGCTGCAGCGCGACCCGGCCTCCTCGCACGCCAGCAGCCGGGTGATCGCCTCGGCGACCGGGTCGTCGAACCGGCCCTTGGCGACGAAGGCGTCGGTGCGCGCGTTGATGACCAGGTCGACGCCCGCGGCGTCGGCGGCCTGGCGCAGCCCGCCGATGTAGTCGGCGTGCTCGGTGACCGAGCGCATCCGCCCGCCCTCGGAGTGGACGGTGTCCTCGACGTTGAGCCCGACCGCCCCGGCCTCGAGCAGACGCTCGACCAGGTCGGCGGGCGCGGCGCCGTAGCCGGCCTCCATGTCGGCGGTGACCGGCACGTCGGGCACGGCCGAGCAGATGCGGCGCACGCCGTCGAGGGCGTCGTCGAGCGTCATGTCCTCGTTGTCGCCCTGCCCGCGCGAGTCGGCCAGCGGGTGGCTGCCGATGCTCAGCGCCTCGAAGCCCGCGCCGGCGACGACCGTCGCGGACCAGGCGTCCCAGACGTTGGGCAGGACCAGCGTCGAGCCGGTGTGGTGGAGCTCGAGGAGGCGGGTGGCGAGGGCGGGGAGGGAGGCCATGCCCCGAGGTTGCCACGCGCGAGCGGCCCCGCACAGGCCTGCGGGGGCATAGGTTCGCGCCCGCGGGCGTTCACCCGTCATGCAGGCTCCTGACACCGGGCGCGACCACGTGCTCGATGCGGTCGTGATCGGCGCCGGCCAGGCCGGTCTCGCCGCGTCCTACTTCCTGCGCCGCCGCGGCATCGACCACCTCGTCCTCGACGCCAACCCGCAGCCCGGCGGCGCCTGGCAGCACCGCTGGGCCTCGCTGAGCATGCACGACGTGCACGGGGTGTCCGACCTCCCCGGCTCGAGCGCGCCCGACGGCTCGGAGCGCGCGGCCAACCTCGTCGTGCCCGACTACTTCGACGACTACGAACGCTGGCACCACCTGCCGGTCGTGCGTCCGGTCCGGGTCGACCGCGTCGAGAGCGACGACGCGCTGCTCGTGGTGCACGCGGGGGAGCGGGTGTGGCGCACGCGCACGCTGGTCAACGCCACCGGCACCTGGACGCGTCCGTTCGTGCCCTACTACCCGGGCGCCGCGTCGTTCCGCGGCGAGCAGGTCCACACCGCGCGCTACCCCGGCCCCGAGCACTTCCGCGGCCGGCGCGTCCTGGTCGTGGGCGGCGGTGCCTCGGCAGTCCAGCACCTCGGCGAGCTGGCGCCGGTGACCGACACGCTGTGGGTGACCCGGCGCCCGCCCGTGTGGCGCGAGGGCGACTTCGACTCCTCCGCCGGGCTCGCCGCGGTGACCGCGGTCGAGGAGCGCGTACGCCGCGGGCTGCCGCCGGCGAGCGTGGTCAGCGTGACCGGGCTGCTGGTGCGCCCCCAGGAGCAGGAGGCGGCGCGGCTCGGGGCCTACGAACGGCTGCCGATGTTCGAGCGGATCGAGCCCGACGGCGTGCGGTGGGCGGACGGCCGGTTCGAGCGCGTCGACGCGATCATCTGGGCGACCGGGTTCCGGCCGGCCGTCGACCACCTGGCGCCGCTCGGCCTGCGCTCGCCGTCGGGCGGGATCGCGCTCGTCCCCGTGCCCGGCAACGTGCAGGGGGCCACCACGGCGGCCCGCGACCCGCGCGTGCAGCTCGTCGGCTACGGGCCGTCCGCCAGCACGCTGGGCGCCTCGCGAGCCGGGCGGCAGGCCGCGCTCGCGGTGTCGCGGCACCTGAGCGCGGTCGCGGCCTGACGCCCGTCACGGGTCGGCGCGCCGCGACCTCGCTAGGCTGGTCCCCATGGGGGAGATCGAGAACCGCCCGCACGACCCGTCGCAGATGCGCATCTCCGACGCCGACCGTCAGCGCGTCGCCGACGTGCTGCGTGACGCCGCCGGTGACGGCCGCCTCGACCTCGACGAGCTCGAGGAGCGCCTGGAGCTCACCTGGCAGGCCAAGACCTACGGCGAGCTGGTGCCCATCACCCTCGACCTGCAGGCGCCCGGTCCGGCGCCGCACCCGGCGTCCCCCGTGCGGCGCCCGGATCCGGGGCTGCCCGCGGTCGGCCACAACTCCTCGATCGCGATCATGAGCGAGACCGCGCGCAAGGGGGTCTGGGCGGTGCCCGAGCACCACAGTGCGTTCGCGCTGATGGGTGCCGTGGTCATCGACCTGCGGCAGGCGCAGCTCTCCGCCCACGAGACCCTCATCAACGCGAGCGCGATCATGGGCGAGGTCAAGGTGATCGTCCCGGCCGACATGCACATCGTGCTCGACGGCACCCCGATCATGGGCGAGTTCAGCCAGGCCAAGGACAAGGTGCCCGCCGAGCTCGGCCCGGGCTCGCCGGTCGTGCGGGTCCGCGGGATGGCGCTGATGGGCTCGGTCACCGTGCAGCGCCAGCCGGCCCCGGGCACGCCCAAGAAGTACCTCGGCACCTACTGAGCCCGCCCGGTCGCGCCCCGCAACGGCGCCCGTGGACCGTTGATTGCCCCACCCTGCTCCGGCACCTACTGTGGCCCGGGTCACTTCACTACGGATCGTCCGGCACGTACCTGCCGGTGAAGGAGCAGAAAATGGCATCAGTGACGTTCGAGAACGCGCAGCGCTGGTATCCCGGCACCGATGAGCCGGCCGTGCCCGGCATCGACCTCGAGATCAAGGACGGCGAGTTCATGGTGCTCGTCGGCCCCTCGGGCTGCGGCAAGTCCACCACCCTGCGGATGCTCGCGGGGCTGGAGGAGGTCAACTCGGGGCACATCTACATCGGCGACCGTGAGGTCACCGACGTCCCGCCCAAGGACCGTGACATCGCCATGGTCTTCCAGAACTACGCGCTGTACCCGCACATGTCGGTCGAGGAGAACATGGCGTTCTCCCTCAAGATGGCCAAGGTGCCCACGGCCGAGCGCAAGGAGCGCGTGGCGAAGGCCGCGGAGCTGCTCGGCCTCACCGAGTTCCTCGAGCGCAAGCCGAAGGCGCTCTCCGGCGGCCAGCGCCAGCGCGTCGCCATGGGCCGCGCGATCGTCCGCGCACCGCAGGTCTTCTGCATGGACGAGCCGCTGTCCAACCTCGACGCCAAGATGCGCGTGCAGACCCGCACCGACATCGCCCGGCTGCAGCAGGACCTCGGCGTGACCACGGTCTACGTCACCCACGACCAGGTCGAGGCGATGACGATGGGCGATCGCGTCGCGGTGATGAAGCTGGGCGTGCTCCAGCAGGTCGACACCCCGCTCAAGCTCTACGACGAGCCCGCCAACCTCTTCGTCGCCGGGTTCATCGGCTCGCCCCAGATGAACCTGATGGAGGGCGTCGCCGTCGACGGCGACGTCAAGGTCGGCGGCTACACCGTCCCGGTCGACCCGGCGGCGGAGCGCAAGATGTCGGGCAAGGTCACGGTCGGGGTCCGCCCGGAGAGCTGGCGCCTTGTCGGCGCCGAGGACGGTGGTCTCCCGGTGCGGGTGACCGTCGTCGAGGAGCTCGGGGCCGACAGCTTCGTCTACGGCACCTGCGACGTGGAGGGCACGCCCGCCAACGTGATCGTCCGCCTGAGCGGGCGCAAGCACCCGCAGAAGGGCGAGATGCTCTACGTGACGACCGACCCCCAGCACGTCCACGTGTTCGACACCGAGTCGGGCGAGCGCCTCTCCGAGTGACGCGTCTGCCCCGACGACGACAGGGCCCCCGCGAGCACTGCTCCCGGGGGCCCTGTCGCGCGCCTCAGGTGGCCTGGTCGGCGGCGGGCTCCACGTTGTCCTGCTGCTCCCCGACCTGCTCCGCCTTCGCCATCGCGTTCTCGCCCGGGATGATGCCGGCGTGCTCGGCGTCCATCGTGAGGTTGTCTCCCGTGGCCGGGTCGAAGAGGTGGATCTGGCGGGCGTCGACCCAGATCGTGGCCTCGTCGCCCTCCCGGATCCGGCTCGAGCCGTCGAGGGAGACCACCAGCTGGGTGCGCAGCGACTCGCCGTCGAGGTCCTTCTCGAGCTGGGCGAGCTGCTCGCGCACCTCCGGCGGCGCCTCGAAGGGGATGTAGGCGTAGGCCTCGTTGCCGAGCCACTCCACCACGTCGACGGTGGCCTTGAAGGTGGCCTCGTCGGTCACCTTGTCGCTGTCGACGACGCTGGCGTCCTCGAAGTGGTCGGGCCGGATGCCGGCGATCAGCAGGCCCTTGCCCTGCGCTCGGGCGACCCGGTCCTCGGGCATCGTCACGGTCCCGAAGGGCAGCTCCACCCGGTTGCCGTCGACCTTCGCCGGCAGGAAGTTCATCGGCGGGGAGCCGATGAATCCCGCGACGAAGAGGTTGGCGGGGTTCTCGTAGAGCTCGCGCGGCGTCGCGTGCTGCTGGAGCACGCCCCGCTTGAGCACCGCGACGCGGTCGCCCAGCGTCATCGCCTCGGTCTGGTCGTGGGTGACGTAGACCGTGGTGATCCCCAGCCGCTTCTGCAGGCGCGAGATCTCCGTGCGCATCTGGCCGCGCAGCTTGGCGTCGAGGTTGGACAGCGGCTCGTCGAAGAGGAACGCCTCGGCGTCGCGGACGATCGCGCGGCCCATGGCGACGCGCTGGCGCTGACCACCCGACAGGTTGCCGGGCTTGCGCTCGAGGTGCTCGTCGAGCTCCAGCGTCTTGGACGCCGCGCGGACCTTCTCGTCGACCTCGGCGTCGGACTTGCCGGCCAGCCGCAGCGGGAACGCGATGTTCTCGTAGACGGTGAGGTGCGGGTAGAGCGCGTAGTTCTGGAACACCATCGCCAGGTTGCGCTCGCGCGGAGCGAGGTCGTTGACCCGCTTGTCGCCGATGATCATGTCGCCGGAGGTGATGTCCTCGAGTCCCACGATCATGCGCAGCAGGGTGGACTTTCCGCAGCCCGAGGGCCCGACGAGGATCAGGAACTCCCCGTCGTCCACGTCGATGCTGATGTCGTTGACGGCCGGGAAGCCGTCACCGTACTGCTTGACGATGTTCTTCATCTGAATGCCAGCCATGAGCTGATCACCCCTTCACTGCGCCGGAGGTGAGGCCGGCGACGATCTTGCGCTGGAACAGCAGGACGATGACGATGATCGGGATCGTCGAGACGACGGCCCCCGCGGCCAGCAGCGACGCCGGCCGGTTGAACGGGTCGGACCCGACGAAGAACGACAGGGCCGCCGGGATGGGTCGTGCGGCTTCGGTCGAGGTGAGCGAGATCCCGAAGACGAAGTCGTTCCAGGCGAAGAAGAACGTCAGGATCGCCGCGGTGAACACACCGGGTGCGGCGAGCGGGACGATCACCTTGCGGAACGCCTGCCACGACGTGGCGCCGTCGACCTGGGCGGCCTGTTCCATCTCCCACGGGATCTCGCGGAAGAAGGCGGACAGGGTCCAGATCGCCAGCGGCAGCGTGAACGACATGTAGGGGATGATCAACCCCGGCCAGGTGTCGTAGATGCCGAAGGTGCGCCACATGTCGAACAGCGGCCCGACCAGCGACACCACCGGGAACATCGCGATCACCAGGGCGAGCGTCAGCACGAACTTCTTGCCGGTGAACTCCAGGCGGGCGATGGCGTAGGCGGCGAGCGTGGCGATGACGACCGACAGCAGCGTCGCGATCAGCGAGATGCCGACGGAGTTGAGGATCGCGCGCAGGAACTGGTCGTCGGCCAGCACGTCGCGGTAGTTCTGCCAGCCCGCACTGCCGCCCTCGGCGGGCAGGAAGCCCGGGCTGCCGTTGGTGATGGACTCCTGGCTCTTGAACGACAGCGAGATGATCCACGCGACCGGCAGCAGGCACCAGACCAGGATGAGGATGGCGCCGACGACGACGCCGACCTTGTTCTTCGCGGACATGTCATCCCTCCTGTCGGGCCGCGGCGAGGTCGACGCGGAAGATCTTGACGATGAGGAAGGCGATCAGCAGCACCGAGAGGAACAGCAGCACCGACAACGCCGAGCCGATGCCCAGCTGGAACTGCTCGATCACCTGGCGGTAGGTGAGGAACGAGATCGACTCGGTGCCCTGCGCGCCCGCCGTCATGACGTAGATGTTGTCGAAGATGCGGTAGGCGTCGAGGGCGCGGAAGAGCACCGCCACCATGATCGCCGAGCGCATGTTGGGCAGGATCACCTTCCACAGCCGCTGCCACCAGGTCGCGCCGTCGACCTTGGCGGCCTCGAGCATGTCCTCCGAGACCTGCGCCAGTCCGGCGAGCAGGAGCAGCGACATGAACGGCGTGGTCTTCCAGATCTCCGAGACCATGATCGCCGCCATCGCCGAGCCGTACTGGCCGAACCAGTTGAAGCCGTCCTCGACGAAGGGCAGCCACTCGTTGACGAAGCCGTTGTTGTTGCTGAACGCGAACTGCCACGCGAAGCCCGAGACGACGGTGATGATGCCGTAGGGGATGAGGATCGAGGTGCGGATGATGCCGCGCGCGAAGATCACGCGGTGCATCACCATGGCGAAGGCGAAGCCGATCACCAGCTCGAACGCGACGGTCACGACCATGATGAAGACGGTGTTGAGCGTCGTCTCCCAGAACAGCGAGTCGGTCAGGGCGGTCAAGTAGTTGGAGAGCCCGATGAACTCGCGGTCGTCGGGGGCGGTGAGGCTGTAGTTGAAGAGGCTGAGGTAGATCGCGCGCAGCATCGGGAACGCGGTCACCAGCAGCATCAGGACGATGGCCGGTGCGACCAGCTTCATCCCGAGGCTGTTCTCCGCCTTGGACCGGTCACTGGCGGCGGCCTTCTCGGCCCGCCGCACGTCGCGCTTGTCATCGGGCGCCACGGTCGTGTGCGTCACAGCAGGCTCCTTCCGGCGAGGACGTCGGACAGGAACTTCTCCGACTCCCGGGGTGTCGAGTCAGGGTTGACCGACGTCGGTGAGTGCCAGACCGACTGCACGGCGCTGGAGATCTGGCTGTAGAAGGGACTCTTCGGCCTCGGCCCGCCCTCGTCCACGCTCGTGCGGTAGAGCTCGATGAGGCTCTCGGGGAACTCCCCGCTGGCCACCACCTCGTCGTAGGCCGAGTTGGTCGACGGCATCAGGCCGTCGTTGATGGCGAGGTCGACCTGGACGTCGGTGGAGGTGATGCACTGCGCGGCCTCCATGGCCCACTCGGGGTGCTCGGAGTAGGCGCCGACGCCGATGTCGATGCCACCGATCGGCGGCTTGGACGGCTCGCCCTCGACGGTCTCGGGGTAGCGCGCCCAGCCGAGGTCCTCGAACTCCTGCTCGTCGGCCGGGCCGCCCGGCTTGCCGATCAGGCCCTTGTAGTTGGCGTAGACGAACGTCCAGTTGACCATGAACTCGCCGGGCCCGTCGGCGGGGAACATCTGGCCGAGGCTGGTGCCCTCGTTGGACACCGTGAGGTCGGGCTGGGCGGCGGCGCTCTTGGCAAGCTTCGCGATGATCGCCGCGGCCTCGCGCCCGGCATCGGTGTCGAGCTCGACGGTCGCGTCGCGGCCGGCCTCGGTGTCGGTGATGATGGCGCCGCCCGCGCCCTGCATGAGGGCGTTGATCCACACGACGTACGCCTCGTAGCGGTTGGCCTGCACGCCGACGGTCCCGCCCTCCTCGGCGGCCGCGTCGATGATCTGGTCCCAGGTGACCGGCTTGGCCATGTCGAGGCCGGCGGCCTCGGCCATCGACTTGCGGTACCAGAGGACCTGCGTGTTGGCCCACAGCGGGATCGCGTAGACGGTGTCGTCCCACACCACCGTGTCGGCGGCACCCTCGAGGTAGTCACCGCCGTCGGTGATCTCGGTGGCGAGCTCCTCGGGGATCTCCTGGAGCCAGCCCGCGTTGGCGAACTCGGCGACGAAGACCGGGTCGAGGTTCATGATGTCGGTCGAGGAGTCCTCGGCCGCGAGGCGCCGCGCGAGCTGGGTGCGCTGGTCGGTCGCGCTGGAGGGCAGCTGCTGGACCTCGACGTCGTACTGGTCGGTGCTGCACTTCTCCGCCCAGGTGCGGAACGTGTCCACGCCGTCGGGGTTGACGTACCAGTTGAGCGTCGCCTTCCCGCTGTCGCCGCCGCACGCGGACAGCAGCCCGCCCGCGAGCGCGAGGGCGGCGAGCGATGCCACTCTCCGTATCGGCCTGGGCCGACCTCGTTGCCGGATCGACGATGCTCGTGACATCCGCGCCCCTCCTCATGCCTAGTCTGAGTCTCTGGTCTAGTGGCCCACGACCCATTTGGCAACAGATCCCACTCCAACGGGCAGGGTGGGGAAGGGAACGACATGACGGCGGTGTGGCGCGCCCCGGGGCGCATCAACCTGGTCGGGGAGCACACCGACTACAACGACGGGTTCGTCCTCCCCTTCGCCCTCGAGGTGGGCTGCACCGCCGGGGTGACGCCGCGTGGGTCCGGCGACGACGGCTGGCGGGTGCGCTCGGCGCAGGAGTCGCAGCCCGTGTCGGTGCCGCGCACCGGCCTCGGGGACGCGCCCGAGGTGCCGGACTGGTCGCGCTACGTCCTCGGCGCGCTGTGGCTGCTCACCGACCGAGGGGTCGACGTCCCCCCGCTCGCCGTCGAGGTGGACTCCGACGTGCCGACCGGGGCGGGGCTCTCCTCGTCGGCGGCGCTGGTGTGCTCGGTCGTCCGGGCCGTCGACGACCACCTGGGCCTCGGGCTCGACGACGACGCCCTCTTCGCGCTGACCCGCGACGTCGAGAACGACGCCGTGGGCGCGCCGACGGGCGGGATGGACCAGCTGGTGAGCCTGCGCGGGCAGGAGGGCCACGCCCTCTTCTGCGACATGCGCAGCCACGACACCCGCCCGGTGCCGCTCGACCTCGCCGGCCACGGCCTGGCGGTCCTGGTCGCCGACACCCGCGCGCCCCACCGGCACTCCGACGGCGAGTACGGCGCGCGCCGCCGCGGCTGCGAGGAGGCCGCCCGCCGGCTCGGGGTGGCCGCGCTGCGCGACGTCACCGCCGACGACCTCGACGACGCGCTCGCGCGCCTCGACGACGCCGAGCTGCGCCGCTACGTGCGCCACGTCGTCACCGAGGACGACCGGGTGCTGTCGGTGGTCGGGCTGCTCGACGACGACCGGCTCGCCGACATCGGCCCGCTGCTCACCGCCTCGCACCGGTCGATGCGCGACGACTTCCAGATCACGGTGCCCGAGGTCGACACGGCCGTCGCCGCGCTGCTCGGGGCAGGCGCGCTGGGTGCCCGCATGACGGGCGGGGGATTCGGCGGGTGCGTGATCGGACTGGTGCCCGAGCGCGACGTCGAGCGCGCCGGCGACGCCGTACGCGCCGCCTTCGCGGACGCGGCGTTCACCGAGCCCTCGCTCTTCACCGCCCGGCCCGCCCGTGGCGCCCACCGGGTGACTGCCCCCGACCCTGCTCCCTGAGTCGCCCGGAGACTCAAGACGGACTTCTTCCGCGAGTCGCGAACTTCTCGGTGCTTGCAACACACCGGAAGTTCGGGTTTCCCCGGCTAGCCGGGGAAACCCCGAGGGCCGGGGGAGACGCCCCCGCTAGGCCGAGGCGCGGTCGGCGGTGCGGCGGATCGCCTCGACGAAGGTGGGGAAGAGGCCGGGGGGCAGGTCGTGGCCCATGCCGTCGATGGTCAGCAGCTCGGCGTCCGGGATCGCGGCCGCGGTCGAGCGGCCGCCGCTGACGTGGACCATCTTGTCGGCGGTGCCGTGGATGACCAGGGCCGGGACGTGCACGCGGCGCAACCGGGGCGTGCGGTCCTCCTGGGTCAGGATCGCCAGCATCTGGCGCAGCGCGCCCGGGTTGCTCACGCCCCGGTCGAAGGTCTCGGCGGCGCGCGAGCGCAGCGCGTCGGGGTCGGTGGGATAGCCCGCCGACCCGATCAGCGACCACATCGCGAGGCTGCTCTCGATGTAGGCCTCGCGCCCGGCCCGGCGCGGCGCGATCAGCCGCGGCAGGAGCGAGGGGTGCTGCCAGCCGACCGTGCGGCGCCCGGTCGTGGAGCTGATGCTGGTCAGCGACCGCACCCGCGTGGGGTGCTCGACGGCGATGGTCTGGGCGATCATGCCGCCCATCGAGACGCCGACGAGGTGGGCCGAGTCGATGCCGAGGTGGTCGAGCAGGCCGACGGCGTCGCCGGCGAGGTCGGACATCGAGTAGGGCGCCTGCGCGCTGCCGGTGACGAAGGCGCGCACGAGCTGGCCCGGGTGCACCGGGGCGGCGACCCGCGACGACCTGCCGGTGTCGCGGTTGTCGTAGCGCACCACGTGGAAGCCCACCGCGGCGAGCTGCTCGCAGAAGGACTGGTCCCACCAGGTCATCGGACCGCTCAGCCCCATCACGAGCAGCAGCGGCTCGGCGTCGGGGTCGCCGAAGGTCTGGTAGCACAGCTCGACCTCGTTGCCGACCGGAGCGCGGAGCTCGTCGGACCCGACGGGCGGCTGGGGGTTGTCTGGACGGGGCTCGGACATGGGCCCAGTCAACACGACGGCCGTCGGCCGGAGCAGCCGATGCCGCCCACATCCCGCCTGCGAAGCGAGCTGTGGGCTAGGTTCGACGACTGTGACGCAGCGCACACTCGCCGCCTTCCTCACCCCGGAGGGCTTCTCACAGCCCTCGGGGGTGGCGGTGCTGCGCGAGGGCTCCGCGCTCACCGAGGCCGGCCGCTACGCCGTGTCGGCCTGGGGCGCCCGCGGGGCACGCCGTCGTACGCCGCTCGGCGCCCGCCCCCAGCGGGCGGGGGAGCCGGTGGTGCTGGTGCCGGGGTTCCTGGCCGGCGACGCCTCGCTGGGCCCGATGAGCCGGACGCTGCGCCACCTGGGCTTCCGCACCTACCGCGCCGACGTACGCGCCAACGTCGGCTGCACGCTGTCGGCCGCCGCCCAGCTCGAGGAGCGGATCGCGGAGGTCGCCCGGCGGCGCGGCTCGCGGGTGCGCGTCGTCGGCCACAGCCTCGGCGGGATGCTCGCCAGGGGGGTGGCCGCCCGGCGCCCCGACCTGGTCGCGGGCATCGTGACCATGGGCAGCCCGGTGCTGGCGCCCGGCGCCCACCACGTGTCGCTCGCGCGCAGCGTCGAGGTGCTGGTGCGGCTCAACCGCGCCGGGGTGCGCGGGCTGATGGCCGAGGACTGCGTCGCCGGGGCCTGCGCCCGGGAGAGCTTCGACCAGGCGCGCGCGCCGATGCCGGAGGGCGTCGACTTCACCGCGCTCTTCTCCCGGCGCGACGGCATCGTCGACTGGCGCGCCTGCCTCGACCCGGCCGCGCGGGCGGTGGAGGTGCGCTCCTCCCACGTGGGGATGGCGTTCGACCCCGTCGTCATCGCCGCGGTGTCGGCCGCGCTGCGACCGGGCGCTGCCGCGTCAGCTGTCGAAGTTGATCGAGGACAGACCGCGTAGCTTGGAGAGCCGGTGCTCGGCGGTGATCGAGCGCACCGTGCCGCTGCGCGAGCGCATCACGAGCGAGTGGGTGGTGACGCCGTCGCCGCGGTAGCGCACGCCGCGCATCAGCTCGCCGTCGGTGATGCCGGTGGCCACGAAGAAGGTGTCGTCGCCGGTGACCAGGTCGTCGGTGCCGAGGACGAAGTCGGGGTCGAGGTCGTGCCCGGCGTCGAGGGCGCGCTGGCGCTCGTCGTCGTCCTGGGGCCAGAGCTGGCCCTGGATCGTGCCGCCGATGGCCTTCATCGCGCAGGCCGTGATGATGCCCTCGGGGGTGCCGCCGACGCCCAGCATCAGGTCGACCCCGGTGTCGGGGCGGGCCGCCATGATCGCGCCGGCGACGTCGCCGTCGGTGATGTACTTGATCCGTGCGCCGGTCTCGCGGATCTGCTCCACCAGCCGCGCGTGGCGGGGCCGGTCGAGCAGGACGACGGTGACGTCGTGGATCGACATGCCCTTGGCCTTGGCCACGCGGGCGATGTTCTCCTTCACCGGCAGCCGGATGTCGACCACGTCGGCGGCCTCGGGACCGGTCGCGAGCTTGTCCATGTAGAACACGGCGCTGGGGTCGTACATCGTGCCGCGCGGCGACACCGCCAGCACGGACACCGCGTTGCTCATGCCCTTGGCGGTCAGGGTCGTCCCGTCGATCGGGTCGACCGCCACGTCGCACTCGGGACCGGTGCCGTCGCCGACCTCCTCGCCGTTGAAGAGCATCGGGGCGTTGTCCTTCTCGCCCTCGCCGATCACCACCGTGCCGCGCATCTCGACCGTGGAGATCATCACCCGCATGGCCTCGACCGCGACGCCGTCGGCGTCGTTCTTGTCGCCGCGGCCCACCCAGCGGCCGGCCGCCATGGCGGCCGCCTCGGTGACCCGCACCAGCTCGAGGGCGAGGTTGCGTTCGGGCTTCGGGGCGCTGGCACTCATGCCGGGAACTCTATCGACGTGCGGGGTAGCGGCTCACCGCGGTCGCCTTGGTCGAGAGCCACACCTCCCGCCCGGGCAGCAGCCCCAGCTCCGTCGCGGCAGCGGGCGTGAGGTCGGCCAGCAGGTCGGGTCCGGCGTGCACCAGCACGCGTACGGCGTCGCCGTGCGGGGCCAGGGTGCCGACCGGGCCGTGCCAGCGCAGCCGCGTCGACCCCTCGGGCTCGTGCAGCGACACCACGACGGAGTCGGGGGTGAACGCGATGAGCTCGTCGCCGTCGGCGACCAGGTTCAGGCCCACGAGGCGGGCGACGTGCGGCGTGCGCGGCTCGGCGGCCACCTCGGCCGGCCGCCCCGCCTGGGCCACCCGCCCCTCGTCGAGGACGAGCACGCGGTCGGCGAGGGTCAGCGCGTCGATCGCGTCGTGGGTGACGAGCAGCGCGATGCCGGGGAAGTCGCGCAGGTGCCGCCCCAGCTCGATCCGGAGCGCCATCTGCACCGAGACGTCGAGGCCGGTGAACGGCTCGTCGAGGAGCAGCACGTCGGGGTCGGTGGCCAGGGCGCGGGCGATCGCCACCCGCTGGGCCTGGCCGCCCGACAGCTCCCGTGGCCTGCGGGCCGCGAGGTCGGCGATGCCGAAGCGGTCGAGCCAGTCGCGCGCCACCGCCTCCGCGGTCGTGCGCCGCACCCCGCGCGAGCGCGGGCCGAACGCCACGTTGTCGAGCGCGGACAGGTGCGGGAAGAGCAGCTGGCCCTGGAACACCAGCCCGACGCGCCGCTCGCGCACGGGCAGCGCCAGCAGGTCGGTGCCCGCCAGGTGCGCGGTCCCCTCGACGTCGACGAGGCCCGCCACGGCGTGGAGCAGCGAGCTCTTGCCCGCGCCGTTGGGGCCGATGATCGCCAGCACCTCGCCCGGCTCGGCGGTGAACGCGGCCTCGACCCGGTCCGCCACCCGGAGGTCGGCCACGAGCCGCCTCGTCGGGGCCCCGCTCACGGCGTCCCCAGCCAGTGGTCGCGCAGCGCGACGAGCACGCCGATCGAGACGAGCAGCATCACCAGGCTCAGGGACAGGGCGGCGTCCTGGTCGGCCTGCCGGGTGACGTAGATCAGCGTCGGCATCGTCTGCGTGGTGCCGGGGTAGTTGCCGTTGAAGGTGATCGTGGCGCCGAACTCGCCCAGCGAGCGCGCCCACCCCAGGACGGTCCCGGCGACCACGCCGGGCAGGGCGAGCGGCACGGTGACCCGGCGGAAGGTGGTCCACCGGGTCGCGCCCAGCGTGGCGGCCGCGTCGTCGTACCTCGGGTCCGCCGAGCGCAGGGCCCCCTCGATCGCGATCACGACGAAGGGCATCGAGACGAAGACGTGGGCCAGCACGACGCCGTACGTCGTGAAGGGGAAGGCGAAGCCCGTCCAGTCGAGCAGCGGCTCGCCGACCAGGCCGGTGCGGCCGAACGCCGCCCGCAGCGCCACGCCGGCGACCACCGGGGGCAGCACCAGCGGGACGGTGACGAGCGCCCGGAGCGCGCCGCGCCCGCGGAAGTCGACCCGGGCGAGCAGCCACGCGAGCGGCAGCCCGAGGACCAGGCAGAAGGCGATCGCGATCGTCGAGGTGAGCAACGACAGCCGCAGGGCGTCGAGCGCGGTGCGGGAGGTCAGGTGCCCGGGCAGCGCCCGCCAGTCGGCGCCGGCCACCATCGCGACGAGCGGGACGATGAGCAGCAGCGTGGCGAGGGCCGCGGGTGCGACCAGCAGCACCGGCGGCCGGCCGAGCCGGTCCCTCACGGGACGCCGAAGCCGGCGTCGGTGAGGATCGCGCGGGCCTCGTCGGAGGTCACCCACGCCACCCAGTCGGCGGCCAGCGCGGGGTCCTGCGACTGGCTCAGCGCCACCACGGCGTAGGAGGTCGGCACCTCCTCGGCGGCCGGGATCTCGACGCTGTCGACGTCGTCGGCCGCGGCGACGGCGTCGCTCGCGTAGACCAGGCCGGCGTCGGCCTCGCCCGAGACGACCTTGTCGAGCGTGGCCCGCACGTCGTCCTCGAGGCTGACCGGCTCCGCGGTGACCCCGGCCGCGTCGAGCACGGCGACGGCCACCGTGCCGCACGGCACCTCGTCGGCGCACCGCACCCACGTCGCGCCCTCGAGGTCGTCGAGGGAGGTGATCCCGGCCGGGTTGCCGGCGGGCACCACGATCGTCAGGACGTTGGTCGCGAAGGTCTCGACGTCGCCGGTCACGCCCGCGTCCTCCGCCACCGCCATCGAGGCGTCGTCGGCCGTGGCCAGCACGTCACCGGGGGCCCCGTCGGCGGCCTGCCCGGCGAGGTCGGTGCTCGAGCCGAAGGAGAAGCCCACCTCGGCGCCGTGCTCCTCCTGGAAGGGCGCCGCGAGCTCGGCGAAGACGTCGGTCAACGACGAGGCCGCCAGGACGGTCAGCTCGCCGCCCCCGCCGCCTCCGGCCGCGTCTCCGCCGTCGCCGGCGCCCCCGCAGGCGGCGACGGGGAGCAGCAGGACCAGCGCGGCCAGCCGCCTCATCGGGGCACCTCCACCACGACGTTGGTCGACTTCACGCTGGCGATGGCGCGCACGCCGGGCTCGAGGCCGAGCTCGTCGGCGGCGTCGGTGCTCATCAGCGACACGACGCGGTAGGGGCCGCAGATCATCTCCACCTGCGCCATCACAGGGTCGCGCTTGACCCGGGTGACGATGCCGCTCATCCGGTTGCGCGCGCTGACGGTGCCCGCCCGGGTGCGGTCGCGCTCGGCCAGCTCGCCCGACTCCACCAGCTGCTCGGCGAGGTCGGCGAGGTCGCGGCCGGTCACCGTGGCCCGCCCACCGTCGCGGTGCACGGGCAGCCGCCCGGCGTCCACCCAGCGGCGTACGGTGTCGTCGCTGACGGCCAGGATCTCCGCGGCCTCCGCGACTCGGTAGGTGACCATGCGGGGAGTATGCCGCACCTGCGGCCCCGTGGGACAGGATCGCCCGCACGTGCGGAACCAGGGCGCGCCGCGTCCGCGCGCCACGAGGAGGGTTGCAACCCGGCGACGCGCCGTGACCGGCGGGCTGGGAGAATGGGTGGCGTGAGTGAGCAGCCGAGCCGTTACACCCGCTCCTTCAGCGGCATGACCGGCGCCCTCATCGTCACCGTCATCGCCGTGCTGGTCTTCGTGGCCTGGCGCGGGCTGTGGCGCGCCGACATCGACGACAGCGTCGAGGCGGTCGACTGGCAGGAGAGCGTCGAGATCGCCGAACGGGCCGACCTCGGCGTGGTCCGCCCACGCGAGCTGCCGGCCGGCTGGACGGCGACGAGCACCGACCTGGTGGCGGGCGACGAGCCGCGATGGGGGATGGGCGTGCTCACCGACGACGGCAAGTTCGTCGGCCTCCGCCAGCAGGACGCCCCGGTGCGCGACCTCGTCGAGCGCTACATCGACGAGGACGCCGAGCCCGGAGGCGACGCCACCGTCGACTCCGACATCACCGACACGTGGCAGACGTGGTCGGACGAGGGCGGGGACCACGGCTACTCGACCGAGGTCGGTGACGAGGCGCTGCTGGTCTACGGCTCCGCGCCCGTCGAGGACATCGAGACCTTCATGGGCCTGCTCACCCGCTGAGCGTTCCACCCCGAGGGGCGACGACGCGGGTCAGTCGTCTGACTCGGCGCCCATCGCGTCGTCGAGGCGCTGGCGTGCCCCGTCGAGCCACTGCTGGCAGACCTTGGCCAGCGCCTCGCCGCGCTCCCACAGGGCGAGCGACTCCTCGAGGGTCGTGCCCCCGGCCTCGAGGGTGCGCACGACCTCGATGAGCTCCTCGCGGGCCTCTTCATAGCTGGGGGCGTCACTCATCGGGGTCCTCCTCGACCATGGTGGCTTCCTCGACGCGGTCCGTCGTGGCGTGGATGCGGCCGTCGGCGACCCGCACCGACACGGTGGCGCCGACCGCGGCCTGCGCCACCGAGGTGACGACGTGGCCGTCGGCGTCCTGCAGGACGGCGTAGCCGCGCTGCAGGGTCGCGAGCGGCGACAGCGCCCGAGCCCGCGCGCGCTGGTGGCCGATGTCGTCGGCGGCGCGGTCGAGGCGGTGCGACAGCGTGCGGCGGGCGCGGGCGAGCAGCTCGTCGAGCTCGTCGGAGCGGGCGGTCAGCAGGTTGCGGGGGTCGGCCATCGCCGGGCGCGAGCGCACCTGGGCCAGCCACTCCTGCTCGCGCGCGATGCGCTGGGTGACCACCTGGCGCAGCCGCTCGCGGGCCCAGATCACCCCCTGCACCTCCTCGGCCATGTCGGGCACGACCAGCTTGGCGGCGTCGGTCGGCGTGGAGGCCCGCACGTCGGCGACGAGGTCGAGCAGCGGCTGGTCGGGCTCGTGGCCGATGGCGGACACGACCGGCGTACGCATGCGGTGGACCGCGCGGAGCACCGCCTCGTCGGAGAAGGGCAGCAGGTCCTCGATGGAGCCGCCGCCGCGGGCGACGACGACCACGTCGACGTCGGGATGGCGCTCGAGCCGCTCGAGCGCCTCGATCACCTCGGTGGCCGAGCGGGTGCCCTGCATCGCGGCGTGGACCACCTCGAACCGCACCGCCGGCCACCGGCGACGCGCGTTGTCGAGGACGTCGCGCTCGGCGGCGCTGTTGGGCGCGGTGACCAGGCCGACGCAGCCGGGCAGGAACGGCAGGTCGCGCTTGAGCTCGGGCGCGAAGAGGCCCTCGGCGGCCAGCAGCTGGCGCCGCCGCTCGAGGCGGGCGAGCAGCTCGCCGATGCCGACCATGCGGATCTCGCGGGCGGACAGGGAGAAGGAGCCGCGGTTGGCGTAGAAGGTGGGCCGGGCGTGCACGACGACGCTCGCGCCCTCGACGAGGGGCGGGTTCATCGAGTCGAACAGCGAGCGCGCGCAGGTGAGGGTGACCGAGATGTCGGCGACCGTGTCGCGCAGCGTCATGAAGACGGTGTTGACGCCCGGGCGCCGGTTGACCTGGGCGATCTGCCCCTCGACCCAGACCCCGCCGAGCCGGTCGATCCACTGGGCGACGGCGTTGGCGACGGCCCGCACCGGGGCCGGTGACTCGGCCGTGGCGTCGCGGAGTGTGGGCACGCGGCGAGGATAGGGGAGGCCTCGGACACGGCCGGGCAGGCGGGCCATGCGCGGCCCGTAGACTCGGCGCATGACGACCGACCTCGGCCATCCTCGAGTCCTCGATCCCGAGACCGCGAAGAACGTGCTGCTCGCCGCGCCCCGCGGCTACTGCGCCGGCGTCGACAGGGCCGTCATCACCGTCGAGAAGGCGCTCGACCTCTACGGCGCCCCGGTCTACGTGCGCAAGCAGATCGTCCACAACAAGCACGTGGTGGCCAACCTGGAGGCGCGCGGCGCGATCTTCGTCGAGGAGCTCGACGAGGTCCCTGAGGGCCGCACGGTGGTCTTCTCCGCCCACGGCGTCTCGCCCGCGGTGCACGCCCAGGCGGCCGAGCGCGGCCTCAAGACCATCGACGCGACCTGCCCGCTGGTGACGAAGGTGCACCACGAGGCCAAGCGGTTCGCCTCCGACGACTACGACATCCTGCTGATCGGCCACGCCGGCCACGAGGAGGTCGAGGGCACCGCGGGCGAAGCGCCCGACCACATCCAGCTGGTCGAGAGCCCCGCCGACGTGGCCGGCATCGAGGTCCGCGACCCGTCGCGGGTCGCCTGGCTCTCGCAGACCACGCTCAGCGTCGACGAGACCCTCGAGACGGTCGCCGCGATCCGCGAGCGGTTCCCGCTGCTGCTCGACCCGCCGAGCGACGACATCTGCTACGCCACCCAGAACCGCCAGCTCGCCATCAAGGAGATCTCCGCGGCCGCCGACCTGGTGATCGTGGTCGGCTCGCGCAACTCCTCCAACTCCGTGCGGCTCGTCGAGGTCGCGCTCGAGGCCGGCGCCAGGGCCTCCTACCTCGTCGACGACCACACCGAGATCGACGAGGCCTGGCTCGAGGGGGTCGAGGCCGTGTCGGTCACCTCCGGCGCCTCGGTGCCCGAGGACCTCGTCGAGGGGGTGCTCGCCTTCCTCTCCGAGCGCGGCTTCCCCGACGCCCGCGCGGTCCACTCGGCCGAGGAGTCGCTGATCTTCGCGCTGCCGCCCGAGCTGCGGCGCGACCTCCGCGCGGCGCAGCGGGCCTGAGCCGGGAGACGAGATGGCCCGCTACCTCGACATCCACCCGGACAACCCGCAGCCGCGGCTGGTCAGGCAGGTCGTCGAGGCGCTGCGCGACGACCAGCTCATCGCCTACCCCACCGACTCCGGCTACGCCCTCGGCGCCCAGCTCGGCAACCGCGACGGTCGCGACCGGATCCTGCGCATCCGCGACCTCGACGAGCGCCACCACTTCACCTTGATGTGCAAGGACTTCTCCCAGCTCGGCCAGTTCGTCCACGTCGACAACTCGGCGTTCCGGGCGATCAAGGCGGCCACGCCCGGCCCCTACACGTTCATCCTCCCCGCCACCGGCGAGGTGCCCAAGCGGCTGATGCACCCCAAGAAGCGCACCGTCGGCGTGCGCATCCCCGAGCACCGGCTGGTCTGCGCGCTGCTCGAGGAGCTCGGCGAGCCGATCCTCACCAGCACCCTGATCCTGCCCGGCGAGACCGAGGCCCGCACGATGGGCTGGGAGATCAAGGAGGACCTCGACCACGTCGTCGACGTCGTCGTCGAGTCGGGCGAGGTCACCGCCGAGCCGACCACCGTCATCGACTGGTCGGGACCCGAGCCTGTCGTCGTACGCCGCGGGGCGGGCGACCCGGACCGCTTCGAGGTCTGAGCGGGCGAGCGCGGCTCAGCCGGGCGACTGACCGAGCTCGCGCTCGAGCTCGGAGGCGAGGTCGCCCCTGCGGTGCAGGCGCCAGCCGAGCCAGCCCAGGCACACCGCGTAGCCGGCGAACAGGGCGATGCCGTGGGTGGCGAGCCCGGAGACGACCGCCTGCAGGACGCTGTCGCGGGGGTCGGCCACCGCGCCGCGCTCGACGAGGGCGACGAACCCGAACACGCCGAGCATCAGCACGGGCGGCAGCACCGCCACCAGGTAGAAGTCCTGCCGGCGCACCAGCGCGGCCAGGCCCAGGCACAGCGCCACGAAGCACAGGTCGAAGAACAGCGTCAGGCGACCGACCCCGAGCACGTCGAGGGCCACGGCGCTCAGCGCGAGGGCGACCCCGAGGCACACCACCTGCCGGCCCGGCTCCTGCCCGACCTGCCAGAACGCGCCGGTCCGTGTCACGAGGCTCAACCTAGGACCGATCTCAGGCGCCCCGCGCGCGGCGCGCCGCGTCGGACACCGAGCCGGACACGGGGCCGGACGCTGGGCTGGACGGCTGCTCGTCGAGCAGGTCGTCGAGGGTGGGGTCGCCGGTGGCCCCGGGGACGTCGTCGAGGAGGCTGAGGTCGGTGGCCCCGGTCTCGTGGGTCGTCAGCTCGGGGGCGGCGGCCGAGCGGGGCACCGTCTCGACCTGGCGTGGGCCGTCGAGCTGCTCGGTGGTCACGCCCAGGTCGGCGAAGCGACGGGCCGAGACCAGCACGCGGCCCTCGAGCGAGCCCATCGCCTGGTTGTAGGCGACGACGCTGGCGTTGAGCGAGCGGCCCACCCGGTCGAGGTGACCGGCCATCGAGGCGAGGCGGGCGTGCAGCTCCTGCCCGAGTCGCTGCACCTGCGCGGCCTGCGCGTTGAGCACCTCGTGCTGCCAGCCCTGGGCGACGGTGCGCAGCAGGGCGATCAGGGTGGAGGGGGTGGCAAGCACGACGTTGCGCGCCGCCGCCTGCTCGACCAGGTCGGGCACCGCCTGCAGCGCCGCCTGGAGGATCGCCTCGCCGGGCAGGAACAGCACGACGAACTCCGGGGTGCCGGCCAGCGCCTCCCAGTAGCGTCGCGAGCCGAGGTCGGCGACGTGCGTGCGGACGTGCTGGCCGAGGCGGGCCAGGGCCCGGTCCTGCTCGTCGGGGTCGTCGGCGGCGGTGAGGTCGAGGAAGGCGGCCAGCGGCGCCTTGGCGTCGACCGCGATGGTGCGTCCGCCCGCGAGGGTGACGACGAGGTCGGGACGCAGCCGGCCGTCGTCGACGCGCACCTGCTCGGCGAAGTCGCAGTGGTCGACCAGCCCGGCCAGCTCGACCGTGCGGCGCAGGTGGAGCTCGCCCCACTGCCCGCGCACCTGCGGCTTGCGCAGCGCGGTCGCGAGCGTGGTCGTCTCGCGGCGCAGCGTCTCGGTGGACCGGCGCATGTCGGCGACCTGCTCGTGCAGCTGCGCCTGCCACGCCGTGCGGTCGTGGGCGAGGTCGCTGAGCTGGTCCTGGAGGCGCTCGAGCCCGTCCTGGACGACGGCGTGGTCGGCCACCCGCTGCTGGAGCGCGGCGATCGCGGGGTCGTCGGCAGGACGGCTGCGCGACCACAGCACACCGATGACGGCGCCGAGGGCCAGGCCGAGGGCGAGGACGGCCGCCAGGGTGAGCACGAGGGGGAAGGTGTCCATGGCCCCAGCATGGACCGCGGCACCGACACCCCCGCGGAGGTCGGGCCCGCGCTCAGGCGTCCGTCGTCGCGGGAGGTGCGCCGCGGAACGTGCGCCGGTAGGCCGAGGGCGATACCCCGACGCTGGCCCGGAGGTGCTGGCGGAGCGATGCCGCGGTGCCCATCCCGGCGCGGGTCGCCACCTCGTCGACGCCGAGGTCGCTCGCCTCGAGCAGGTGCAGGGCGTGCCGGACGCGCTGCTGGGTCACCCAGGCGCCGGGCGACTGGCCGGTCTCCTCCCGGAAGCGGCGGGTGAAGGTGCGCACGCTCATCGACGCGTGCTCGGCCAGCGTCGCGACGTCGAGGCGCTGGTCGAGGCGGGCCTCGGCCCACGCGCGCGCAGCAGCGGTGGTCTCGTCCGCGCGCTGCGGGACGGTGCGCTCGATGTACTGCGCCTGCCCGCCGTCGCGCCAGGGCGGCACCACCATGTGGCGCGCGACGGCGTTGGCCACGGCCGTGCCGTGGTCGCTGCGCACGAGGTGCAGGCACAGGTCGATGCCGGCGCTCAGCCCGGCGGAGGTGAGCACCCGCCCGTCGTCGGTGAACAGCACGTCCTCGTCGACCGCGACGTCCGGGTGCAGCCGGCGGAAGTCGGCCGCGTACTTCCAGTGCGTGGTCGCGCGGTGGCCGTCGAGCACGCCGGCCGCGGCCAGCACGAACGCCCCGGTGCAGATCGAGACCCAGCGCGCGTCGGCGGGCACCGTGGCGAGGGCGGCGCGCAGGTCGTCGGGAAGCGTGCCGTCGCGGCGCGGGCCCGCGAGCTGGGTGCCGGGGACGATCACGGTCTGCGCGGTGGCGAGGGCCTCGGGCCCGGCCGAGGGGGCGATGGCGTAGCCGCGGGTGGCTCGCACGGGGGCGCCGTCGAGGCTCACCACCTGGACGTCGTAGAGCGGGTGCCCGGCGGCGTCGTACGCCTCGCCGAGCACCTGGGGCGGGATGGTGAGGTCGTAGCCGATGACCGGTGCGACCGCGAGCACCACGACACGGTGCGGCTCGGGGGCTCGGGACGTCATGGCCGAATCCTTTCACATCTTGGCATTCCGGCCACTCGTGAGCGTGGCCGCAGGGCCTCGAGGATGGTGCGCGTGACCACGACGACCCCTCCCGAGCCCGCCGTCGAGCGACCCCAGCGCCTGCACTGGGCGTGGGTGGTGGCGGGCGTCGCGTTCGTGACGCTCGTCGGTGCGGCCGCCTTCCGCTCGGTGCCCGGCGTGCTGCTCGACCCGCTGCACGAGGAGTTCGGCTGGTCGCACGGGCTGATCGGCTCGGCGGTCTCGCTCAACCTCATGCTCTTCGGCCTGATGTCGCCGTTCGCCGCCGCGCTGATGGACCGGTTCGGCGTCCGGCCGGTCGTCACCTTCGCGCTGCTGACGGTCGCCCTCGGCAGCGGCCTGACCGTCTTCATGACCGAGCCCTGGCAGCTCATCCTCTGCTGGGGCCTGCTCGTCGGCCTGGGCACCGGCTCGATGTCGATGGCCTTCGTCGCCACGATCACCAGCCGTTGGTTCGTCGCGCGTCGTGGGCTGGTCAGCGGCATCCTCACCGCGGGCAACGCCACCGGGCAGCTGATCTTCCTGCCCGTCGTGGCCTGGCTCGCCACCCACCACGGCTGGCGCACCGCCGCGCTGCTGGCCGCCGCGGCCGCGCTGGCCGTCGTGCCCCTGGTCCTGCTCCTGCTGCGCAACCACCCGGCCGACCTCGGCCTGCGGGCCTTCGGCGCCACCGACGCAGAGCCCGGGCCGCCGCCCCACCAGCAGGTCGGCTCGAGCGCCGGCCGCGCCCTCGGGGTGCTGCGCGACGCGGCGCGCAGTCGTACGTTCTGGCTGCTGGCCGGCGGGTTCGCGATCTGCGGGATGACCACCAACGGCCTCATCGCCACCCACTTCGTGCCGGCCGCCCACGACCACGGCATGCCGGCCACCACCGCCGCCTCGCTGCTGGCCGTGGTGGGCATCTTCGACGTCGTGGGCACGATCGCCTCGGGGTGGCTCACCGACAAGGTCGACCCGCGGCTGCTGCTGGTCGGCTACTACGCCCTGCGCGGTGTCGGCCTGATGGTGCTGCCCGCGCTGATGGCCCCGCACGTCGCGCCCAGCATGTGGGTCTTCATCATCGTCTACGGCCTCGACTGGGTGGCGACCGTTCCGCCGACCGTGGCGCTGTGCCGCGAGTGGTTCGGCGCGGCTGCCGGCCCGATCGTCTTCGGCTGGGTCTTCGCGAGCCACCAGGTCGGCGCCGCCATCGCCGCGACCAGCGCGGGCGTGGTGCGCGACCTCACCGGCGGCTACGACCCCGCGTTCTACGCAGCGGCCGGGCTCTGCGCGGTCGCCGCGGTGATGTCGTACGCCATCCGGCGCACGCCGCAGCCGGCCGCACAGCCGTCCGCCGGAGTGATGTGACGCTCGGGCCGGGTCAGGCCAGGTCGACGACCACCGGCGCGTGGTCCGACGGGGCACCCGTGCCCTGGGCCGGGTCGCGCTCGTCGCGGTCGACGAACGCGCCGGTCACCCGGGAGGCGAGCGCGGGGGAGGCGAGCACGAAGTCGATCTTGAGCCCGCGGTCGCGCTCGAAGCGCTGACGGTAGTAGTCCCAGTAGGTGTAGCCGGGGTCGTGGGCGCGGGTCACCTCGGCGTAGCCGTCGTCGAGGAACGCCTGGAAGGCGGCCCGCTCGGGCGGGGTGACGTGGGTGGACTTGGCGAACTGCTTGACGTCGAAGACGTCGTTGTCGGTGGGGCAGACGTTCCAGTCGCCGACCAGCGCCGTCTCGCCGTCGAGCCAGCCGCTGGCGGCGGCCCGCAGGCGGGCCAGCCAGTCGAGCTTGTAGACGTAGTGCGGGTCGTCGGGCTTGCGGCCGTTGGGGACGTAGAGCGACCAGATCCGCACCCCGCCGCAGGTGGCGCCGATGGCCCGAGACTCGGCCGCCAGGGGGTCGCCGTAGCCCGGCATGCCGGGGAAGCCGACCTCGACGTCGTCGAGGCCGACGCGCGAGAGCAGCGCGACGCCGTTCCACTGGTTCACCCCGGCGACCGCGACGTCGTAGCCGAGTGCCTGCAGGCCCATGAGGGGCAGCTGGTCCTCGCGTGCCTTGGTCTCCTGCAGGGCCAGCACGTCGATGTCGTGGCGCTGGACGAACGCCTCGACGCGGTCGATGCGGGAGCGGAGTGAGTTGACGTTCCAGGTCGCGATGCGCACGGGCCCACCCTAAGGAGGGTCTTTACACGGGGCGTTCCGTGGGGGACGTTCGTAGGTACGCACCTCTCTCGGGTACTCGTGCACCAGCCCTGCGCTGGACCCCCTCGGACGACCTCCCATGCTGCTCGACCCCCGAGACGGCGGGTGCCAACCCCCTCACGAGAGAAGATCAGCATGCAGCGCAGCCGACCCGGGGCGATCGCCCTCGGCGCCTCGGCGCGCCGCCACCTCGAGCAACCTCAGCCTGACGGCGACGGGCCGGCCCGGCTCCCGACCTGCCCCGGTCGCCTCGTCTGAGGACCAAGCGCGAACGCCCCTTCCGTCCCGAGCGGAGGGGGCGTTCGTCCCGTTCGGACGGCTCCTCCGGCCGGGCACCGCGGGGTAGCGTCGGCGCGTGCCCACGCCGATGTCCACGATCCTCTCCGCGCGCGACCTCGAGTTCATGCTCTACGAGTGGCTCGACGTGGAGCGGCTGGCCGAGCGCCCCCGGTTCGCCGAGCACGACCGCGAGACCTACGACGCCCTGCTCGCGCTGTGCGAGCAGCTCGCCACCGAGCACTTCGCGCCGCACTACCGCAGGAGCGACACCGAGGAGCCGGCATTCGACGGCGAGCGGGTCCGGCTCATCCCCGAGATCGCCGCGGCCCTCGACGCCTTCGCCCGCGCCGACCTGCTCACCCTGAGCCTGGACGAGGAGGTCGGCGGCCAGCAGGTCCCGCAGGTGGTGACCGCGGCGTGCATGGCGTGGTTCACCGCGGCCAACATCGGCACCGCGGCCTACGCGTTCCTCACCGTCGCCAACGCCGGGCTGCTGCTGGCCCACGGCTCGCCCGAGCAGGTGGACCGCTTCGTGCGGCCGATGCTCGAGGGGCGGTTCTTCGGCACGATGACGCTGTCGGAGCCGCAGGCCGGCTCCAGCCTCGGCGACGTGGTCACCCGCGCGGTGCCCGCCGACGACGGCACCTACCGGATCTTCGGCACCAAGATGTGGATCTCCGGCGGCGACCACGAGATGGGCGACACGGTCGTCCACCTCGTCCTGGCCAGGCTGCCCGACGCCCCACCCGGCTCCCGCGGCATCTCGCTGTTCATCGTCCCCAAGCACCTCGTCGGCGAGGACGGCACGGTCGGCGAGCGCAACGACGTCGCGCTCGCCGGCATCAACCACAAGCTCGGCAACCGCGGCACGGTCAACACCGCGCCCGTCTTCGGCGGCGGCGCCTTCACACCCGGTGGGGCGCCGGGGGCCGTCGGCCACCTCGTCGGCGAGCCCGCCAGGGGACTGTCCGCGATGTTCCACATGATGAACGCCGCCCGCCTCGGCGTCGGGATGTCCGCCGCGACCACCGCCTACACGGCCTACCTCAAGTCGCTCGACTACGCCCGCTCCCGCCCGCAGGGTCGCCGGCTGACGGCGGCCGACCCGGCCTCGCCCCAGGTGCCGATCATCGAGCACGCCGACGTGCGCCGGATGCTGCTGGCGCAGAAGGCGTACGCCGAGGGCGCGCTGGCGCTCAACCTCTACTGCTCGCGGCTGCTCGACCTGCAGGCCACCGCCCGCGACGAGCGCGAGCGCACCGAGACGGCCCACCTGCTCGACCTGCTCACCCCGATCGCGAAGTCGTGGCCCGCGCAGTGGGGCCAGGAGGGCTGCAGCCTGGCGATCCAGGTGCTCGGCGGCGCCGGCTACACCCGCGACCACGACGTCGAGGCGCACTGGCGCGACCAGCGCCTCAACCCGATCCACGAGGGCACCCACGGCATCCAGGCCCTCGACCTGCTCGGTCGCAAGGTGCTCGGTGGCGGGGGCGCGTCGCTGGCGACGCTCGCTGCCCGGGTCGGCGACACCGTAGCCCGCGCGCGCGAACTCGGCGGCGAGCCGGCGGCCCACGCCGACGCCCTCGCGGCGGCGCTCGACCGGCTGGGCGTGGTCACCGCGACGCTGGCGGCGTTCGACGACCCGGAGCAGACGTTGGCCAACGCCACGGTCTACCTCGAGGCCGCCGGGCACGTCGTGGTCGCCTGGATGTGGCTCGAGCAGCTCGTCGCGGTCGGTGACCGGCAGGGCGACTTCTACGACGGCAAGCGGGCGGCGGCCCGCTTCTTCCACCGCTGGGAGCTGCCGAAGGTCGGCTCGATGCTCGACCTGCTCGCCTCCGGCGACACGACCACGCTGGAGATGCGCCGGGACTGGTTCTAGGCCGGAGCTTCTAGGCCGGAGCCGGCTCCACGAACGGGGTCAGCAGCCCGGGGGTGGCCCCGTCGGCCAGCGCGACGGCCACGTCGAGGCGTACGTCGCGCACGACCACGCGCTCCGCGCCGGCCGCCGTCGTGGCGGTCAGGTCGGCGAGGCCGCTGCGGCGCTGCCACCACGACTGCGAGACCACCCAGCCGATGATGCCCTCGGTCTCGAGCACCGTGCGGACGCGGGCGAAGGTGCCGCTGCCGGCGACCAGGTGGTCGGTGGCGAGGGCGTGCCCGAGGTGGCGGTAGGACGACTCGCCGGCCGCCGCGGCGAGCCCGAGCAGGACGACGGCGATGCCCGCCAGCCACGACCAGTCGAGGTCGAACCACCACCACCCGACGGCCAGCAGCGCGGTGACCTCCAGCGCGTTGCGGAGCTGGCGGAACCAGGCGCGGCGGCGGGCCCTGGGCCCGTGCTCCACCAGCGGGCCGGTGAGCGGGCCGGGACGGTCGAGCACCGCCTCGCCCACCGTGACGGCGACGTCGCGCGGGCACGGCGGCAGGACCTGGGTGACGCCGTTCTCGACGCCCGTCGCCAGGGTCGCGAGCTCGGCGCCACCGACCAGACGCATCAGCGCCGGCTCGGTCAGCTCCACGCCGCGGACCTTGGCCTCCTCGACCGTGATCGAGCGGGTGGTGACGAGCCCGGAGGTGAGGTGGAGCGAGCCCTGCTCGCGGACCAGGCGGAAGCCCCACCACTGCAGGACGTAGCCGGCGACCGAGACGACGAGCCACAGCGCGGTGCCGCCCACGGCGAGCGCCAGCACGATGGCGAGCACGGCGAACTGGGTGAGCCACTCCCACGCGGTCGTCGCGGTGTCCTCGTTCCAGATGGGCAGGTTGTCGGCGAACTGGGAGAGCACCCCGAGGCCGCCGAGCAGCAGCACGAGGCGGCCCAGGCTGAAGGGGGCGAAGCGCAGCCAGGACCAGTCGATGGCCGCGAGCGCGACGGGTGGTGCCGGGGGCGTGAAGGGCGGCGCGGCGACCGGAGCGGCAGCGGGATCGACCGGCGCGCCGTGGGGCGTGGGATCGGCGGACCCGTCCGCGGCGCCGGGCGCCCCGGGCACGGGCGCGGCCCCCTGGCCCTGCGCGACCGCCCGGCCCTGCCCGACGGCCTGCCGCTGGTCGGCGGTGGTGCGGCGCGTCAGCAGCGTCGTACGCAGGGCGTGGGCGTCGGCGGCGGCCAGGGCGTCGAGGGTGATGCGGTCGTCGTCGACGCCGGTGCCGATCTGGACCTTCTGCAGCCCGAGGATGCGGTGGAGCAGCGAGGCCTCGAGGTCGACGCTGCGCACCCGGTCCAGCGGCGCGGTCGAGGTGGTCTTGTTGAGGACGCCCCGGCGCACCTGCAGCTGGGTGTCGGTGAGGCGGTAGTAGGTGGTGAGCCAGGGCAGCGCGCCGAGGATCAGCGGCCCCAGCACCGCGATGGGCAGGATGATCGGCCAGTACTTGGTGTCGCTGCGGCTGATGCCGACGAGCGCGACGACGACGGGCACGATCGCCTGGCCGATGGCCTTGACGGGGTCGAGCAGCAGCTTGCGCGGGCTGAGCCGGACGTAGCCCTCGCCGGGGGCCGGGATCACGTCGCGTCGCCCTCCGTCGCGGCGGTGATCTCGGTCAGCCGGGCGACGACGGCGCGGGCGGTCTCGGCGTCGAGGCAGTCGACGGTGATCGGCCCGGCCGCCGACGCGGTGGTGACCGTGAGCGAGGCGAGCCCGAACAGCCGCATCAGCGCACCCTGGCGCGAGTCGACGGTCTGCACGCGGCTGATCGGCGCGATGCGCGTCTCGCGACCGATCCACCCCGAGCGGGTGTGGACCGCGGTGTCGGTGACCTCCCAGCGGTGCACGCGATAGCGGATGCGGGGCATGAACGCGACGTGGAGCACCGCCGCGACCGCGAGCAGGAGCACCACGAACCCCGCCCATCCCGGCACGCCCGGCACGAGCAGCCAGACGAGCGCGGCGCCGACGACGAGCACGCTGTCGCCGATCAGTGCCCCCACGGTCCAGAACGGGATCGCTTGCGGCGAGACCCGGTTGGCCGGCGCGCGCAGCACCGGCGTAGCCCCCACGTCAGTCATGCGCTGAGTCTTGCAGGTCCACCGATGACGGCGAACTTGTGCAACGGCGTGCGCCGTTGGTGGCGGATCGCCGACTTCTGCAGGTTCGTGCAGTGCACACACCTGACCCGTCCCGAACCTTCCACCGCGCGGAGCGGGCCGGTTGGTTGGAGGGGTCAATCCGTACCCAACCGGAAGAAGTGAAACCGCATGTTGAACAGCAGGATCAGCCGGCTCGCCACCGCGACACTCGGGGCCGCCGCCCTGGCCGTCTCGGCGCAGTCAGGCGCGAACGCTGTCCGCGCGCAGGACGACGTACCCACCTTCCAGGAGTTCGAGGCAGCCACCTTCCAGGACGTCGGGGGGCAGTACGTCGTCAACGGCGACGAGACGATCTCGACGACGAAGAAGCTTCGCGACTACTACGACGCGATGGTCACCACGAAGGACACCGGCTCCACCTCGCTCGTGGTCAACACCGTCGGCGGGGCCGACGACGTCTGGAGCGCCAGCCAGGCGCAGTCCCTCACCTACTGCGTCAGCGACGCCTTCGGTGCCGACAAGGCCGCCGTCGTCTCCGCGATGGAGTCGGGTGCCGGCCAGTGGGAGACCGCGTCGGGCGGGGTGGACTTCACCTACGTCCCCTCCGCGGACAGCAGCTGCGCAGTGTCCAACAGCGCCGTGGTGTTCTCGGTCGAGCCGACCGACACCTCGGAGTACATCGCGCGGGCGTTCTTCCCGAGCAGCCCCGACTCGCAGCGCAACGTGCTGGTCAACGCCGAGGCGCTGATGAACAGCGGCTCGTGGACGCCGAGCAACATCATGGCCCACGAGCTCGGCCACAGCCTCGGCTTCCGCCACGAGCACACCCGCCCCGAGGCAGGCACCTGCTTCGAGGACAGCAACTGGCGCCCGCTGACCCCGTACGACTCGTCGTCGATCATGCACTACCCGCAGTGCAACGGATCGTCGAGCGACTTGTCGATGACCGAGACGGATCGCTCGGGGGTGCGGTCGGTCTACGGCTCCTGACGGACGCTCACGCGCCCGAGGGAGGGAGGGCCCGGCCGGTGGCCGGGCCCTCTGCCGTGTCCGGACGTGCAAGTTCCTGCAGTGCACACACCTGCGACCCGGGTGCGCTTCCCGGGCGCCGTGCACCGGGTGTGGTCTGGAGGGACACCATCCACTCCCTGCCCCAGAGGACGCACCCATGTCGAACAGCAGGATCATCAGGGCCGCCACCGCGGCCCTCGCCGCAGCCGCGGTCGCCGTCACCCTCGGCTCGTCCGCGACCGCAGCCCCCGCCAGGGACCAGGTCCCCTCCTTCGAGGAGTTCCAGGCCGCCACCTTCATCGACGCCGGCGGCCAGTACGTCGTCAACGGCGACGAGACGATCGTCAACGCCAAGGAGCTCCGCGCCTACTACGACGAGATGATCGCCTCCTACGAGCACGACGTCGAGGGCGGTCCGTCGAGCGAGCTGATCATCAACCGGGTCTACGGTCGCGACGACCGGTGGTCGGCGACCCAGGCGCGCACCCTCACCTACTGCGTGTCGAACGGCTTCGGCACCCAGAAGACCACCGTCGTCAACGCGATGGCCAGCGGCGCAGCCCAGTGGGAGGCCGCCTCGTCGGGGGTCAACTTCACCTACGTCCCCTCGGCAGACAGCAACTGCCGCACCTCCAACAACGCCGTGCTGTTCTCCGTGGAGCCGACCACCACCACCCAGTACATCGCCCGCGCGTTCTTCCCCAGCAGCCCGGACAGCCAGCGCAACGTGCTGGTCAACGCGAGGTCGCTGGTGAGCAGCGGCTCCTGGACGCCGGCCAACATCATGGCCCACGAGCTCGGGCACACCCTCGGCTTCCGCCACGAGCACACGCGGCCCGAGGCGCGGACGTGCTTCGAGGACAACAACTGGCGCCCGCTGACGCCGTACGACTCGGCCTCGATCATGCACTACCCCCAGTGCAACGGGTCCTCGAGCAACCTGTCGATGACCAACACCGACCGCTCCGGCGTCCGCGCCGTCTACGGGTCCTGACCTGCGCTGAGCAACGCACGGAGGAGGGCCCGGCCGACCGGCCGGGCCCTTCCCCGTCGCCCCTCCGCGTTTCGCCCGGCACGCCGCGCGCCCGTAGACTCCCCGCCCGTGGCTCTCACCATCGGCATCGTCGGTCTCCCCAACGCGGGCAAGTCGACCCTCTTCAACGCCCTGACCAAGAACGACGTGCTCGCGGCCAACTACCCGTTCGCCACGATCGAGCCCAACGTCGGTGTCGTGGGGGTGCCGGACGAGCGGCTGCCCCGGCTGGCGGAGGTCTTCGGGTCGGCCAAGATCCTGCCGGCGACGGTCGAGTTCGTCGACATCGCCGGCATCGTGCGCGGCGCCTCGCAGGGGGAGGGGCTGGGCAACAAGTTCCTCGCCCACATCCGCGAGTCGGCCGCCATCTGCCAGGTCACCCGCGTCTTTCGCGACGAGGACGTCACCCACGTCGACGGCGAGGTCAACCCGGCCAACGACATCTCCACCATCCAGACCGAGCTGATCCTCGCCGACCTCGAGACCGTCGAGCGGGCGATCGCCCGGCTCGAGAAGGAGTCGCGCAAGGTCAAGGAGCTCGTCCCCAACCTGGAGGCGGCCCGGGCCGCCAAGGACGCGCTCGAGGCCGGCACCCCGATCATCGCCACCGACATCGACCGGTCGCTGCTGCGCGAGCTCTCGCTGCTCACCGCCAAGCCGTTCATCTACGTCTTCAACTGCGACGCCGACGAGCTCGCGGACGAGGAGCTCAAGGACCGGATGCGCGAGATCGTCGCGCCCGCCGAGGCGATCTTCCTCGACGCGAAGTTCGAGGCCGACCTGGCCGAGATGGACGACGACGAGATGGCGCACGAGATGCTCGCCGAGATGGGCATCACCGAGTCCGGCCTGGACCAGCTCGCTCGCGTCGGCTTCGACACCCTGGGCCTGCAGACCTACCTGACGGCCGGCCCCAAGGAGACCCGGGCCTGGACCATCCCCAAGGGCGCCACCGCCCCCGAGGCCGCCGGTGTCATCCACACCGACTTCCAGAAGGGCTTCATCAAGGCCGAGGTCGTCTCCTTCGACGACCTGATGGCCGCCGGCTCCATGCTCAAGGCCCGCGAGGCCGGCAAGGTGCGCATGGAGGGCAAGGACTACGTGATGGCCGACGGCGACGTCGTGGAGTTCCGCTTCAACGTCTGACGGTTCGCTGTTTGCGCAGGTCAGAGGGCATGTGGAGCCTCTTCAGGCCTGTTCTGCCCTCACTGTGCCCTCACCAGAAGCAACGACTTCAGCCACGAGGCGCGCCGCGGCGTCCCTCACGCGGTCTTCGGTCGCTGGCCACAGGTGCGCATAAGTGGTGAGCGTCGTGGTTGGTTTGGCGTGCCCGAGGGCGCGCTGGACGGCGACCACGTCACAGCCCGAGGCGATCAGCCCCGAGGCGTAGAAGTGGCGCAAGTCGTGCATCCGGACGTCGGTCACCTCGGCCCGCTGCAGGGTGGTACGCCAGCGGTAGCCGATCGTGTTCTGGTGCGGCGGCACGTCCTCGACCTCGGCGAAGAGCCAGTCGTAGGGGAGGCCCAGCGCGACGTGCTCGGACAGCATCTGCAGCAGGGCGTCGGGGACGTGCACGGTGCGTTCGGAGTTGTACTTCGGCAGCCGGATCTCGAACGAGCCATTGAGTCGCTGGACCTGACGGCGCACGTGCACCTGGCGGCGTAGGAAGTCGATGTCGCCGATCTGCAGGGCGGCGGTCTCTCCGAGTCGCAGCCCGGCGAATGCGCACAGCCCGACGAAGGCGCGGAACCGGGGCTCGGAGGCCTCGAGGATGCTGCGCACCACCTCCGGTGTCGGGATCTCCATCGCCGCCTCGCGCCGGCGCAGCCGGGGGAGCCGGACCTGGGTCGTCGGGTCGACGGCGATCATCCCGTCCCGCACGGCCGCCCGGAACACCGAGCGCACGTTGACGAAGCGGGTCTTGATCGTGCCCGGCGCGAGCGGACGCCTCCGGGTGGCGGTGGGCAGGGTCATCGACTTCACCCACGCCTCGACGTGGCTGGGGCGGATCAGGCGCAGGTCCAACTCCGCGAACGTCGCGGACCGGGTGGCCAGTGCCATCGCCTGCCGGGTGTTGTCGGTCCACAGTTGATCCGCGCCCCACGCCTCGAAGTAGGCCAGGAACGACACCTTGCCGGCCTCGGGGTCGACCCAGCGTCCGCGGTCCAGTGCGTCGAGCTGCTGGCGCCGCCACCGCACCGCGTCGACCTGGCGGTCAAAGGACCGCTCGTGCTGGCGACCCGTCTCCGGGTTTCGATACCGAGCCCGCCACGAGTCGCCGCGACGGCTAACACCCTCAGCCATCAGTGCGCCGCAAAGGCCGAGCGACGGAGGTCATGTCACTCCTCTCGAATACACGACGTTAACTCCGTCGCGCACAGGCGTCGAGGCTGAGACGTGGTTGTCTCGCGTGCTTGGTGGTCGTTGCGCGTCGCCCGCGAGGAGCACACGGGCATGGTGGCCGGAACGGCGACACAAGCGCGCTGTCGCGCTGGCGGCATTGAACCCGTTCACAGTGCTGAGGCTGTAAGAAGGTCAACAACCTGTCGTGCACGTCGCCGAGGAAGAGGGAAGTCTTGTACCAATCCGAGGACCACGTCCTGAGGTGGCCGCGCGAGGTGTTTCGTCGCCGCTTGGCGGAGCTGATCAACGCGCAGAAGAACCTCAACGCCGGATGGGGCGACGAGGTCGAGCTTTTTCTCGATGATGTATTCGAGGGCAGCCACCCGGTAGAGACTTTTCGATCCATCCTCAATGTGTCGTTCGACGATCCCTGGGGGACCGCGGGAACGACGACCCCAACTCAGGTACCTCCGCGACGTCGCTACCTGATCGACCTCTTGCAGGCGGCGGACACCTTCCCTCACGAGGTGCGTCGCCGACCGTACCGCTCGCAACGCGGAATGACCGGCGGCCCAGAGGCGCAGGTCTCGTCCCAGGCGACGGTCGCGAGATTCGTTGGCCTAGTCAATGACCTTGACGAGCGCGGTTATTTCGAGCGTGCGTTCCGGAAGGATTGCGTGGACGACGAGCGCACCGTCGATCCTTCGGTGCTTATCGAGGAAGAGATTGGGGTCGTTGACTTGTGGCCCCCTCAACGGACCGGCTAGTCGATGAGCCTGACCTGTTCCTGGACCTGATCGAGGTCCTTGGAGAGTTTTCTGCGGCTCCTCAAAACAGGACTATGCACTCGTACGGGGGGTGCGGTTGGCACCACCGTGACTTCGACATTTCGATGGGCCGTGACATCTACTCCTGGCTGGTGAACAGGTTGCTCGAGCGCAGCGCGTTCGACCTTCGCCTCGCGACCTCCGGCGAAGACCGGGGCCGACTCGTCGAGAGCTACGGCGACGCGCGTGACGACTTGGTCGCCGCTACAACGGAGGGCGCGGGCGACGACACTCGCAGCCCCGTCGAGCATGCCGTTGCGCTGTTCCGCCGGCGTGGCGCTTCCTTGGAAGACAAGCGATCAGCCTGCACAACTTTGGCCGGGGTGTTGGAGCTCCGACGAGCTCTGCTGAAGCGAGAGCTCCTCCGGCGGGACGAAGGCGCGCTGTTCCAGATCGCTAATGAGTTCGACATTCGGCATCGCACCGAGGCGCAGAAGGGTGATTACGACCCAATCTTCCTCGACTGGGTCTTCTGGTGGTACCTGGGAACGATCGAGTTGACGGACAGAGTGATCGCTCGGCATGAGCGGGCTGCTCCGTAGGCGACGCTGGCACTATTGAGGATCGCGTCGGTTGCGTATGCCAACACCCACCGGATGCCCCCTTGCGCAGCAGGATCACCGGGCATCCGCTTTCCATCATCGCGAACCCCATCGAAGAGTCGATCGGGCTTGTGGACGGGTGCGCTGGAGCTCTTCGGCCACAGGGCTCCACCGGGCGTCGCCGAACTCCCCGGCGTCGTACCTCTCGCGCAGGTTTCGAACGATCCGCCGGCACGCAGCAGGCGACTCCAGCACCGCCCGTACGTGGTCGTCGAGGGAGACCTCGACCTTGACGTACTGCGTGGCGATCGCCCCGGCCGCCGCGGCACGTCGCTCCTCCGATGCTGACCGGCGGCACTTCGCCGAGCACCACCGCCGCGGTCGCCCCGGCGATCGCGGAACGACGGCGACGATGAACTCACCGCATCGCGGGCACGACCGCTTTTGCTCGTGAGGCTCGGCCGGGTCGGTCACCGCTGGCGCTCGAGCTCGAGCGTCCACGCAATCACCGTGGACGCCCGCCAGCGCAGGTGCTTGCCGACGCGGAAGCCAGCCGGGCCGTAACCGCTGGTGCGCCAGCAGTAGACGGTCTGCTTCGGGACGCCGAGGTAGTCGGCGACTTCGTCGATCGTCCAGAGCTCACTGGCTTCCGCAGCCGCGAGTTGCGGACGTGCGGGCCTCGTTGGCGGACTCCAGTGGCCCGGGGTTCGGGCGTCTCTCCCCAGAGAGCAGGTTGAGCTGACATGTCGGTGTCGTGCTTCATGGCGGGTGCTCCTTCGCTGTGTCTCGGCGCTAGCCGTCGTCGTTTGCCGACGGGTGGGGGAGAAGCACGCCGACCGAGAGCCGATCGGTCAAGTCCGTCGCCTCGGACATGCGCAGGCGCTGGGCCATCAGGACCACGCTCGAGCCCTCACCGGGTTTCGTCCGCCGAAACCCCGGCCGACAGTGCATGGGGTGCGAGGTACTTGGTGAGGATGCGACGGGGCGGGCAAGAACAGTTCGGGGGGCAGTTGGTCCATCTCGATCAATCGAGGCGTGCCCAGCCGGGGTGCTGACGATGCGTTGCGTTCCGAAACCATGGACTCGACCAACTAGTCAGTCGTAGCGATGAGGTGGTCGTTCGACTTCGCCAGGGCGGCTTGGTCACCCCGACCCGAGCCCACGCGAAGTGGGGCCCGAGACGTCACCGCGTGTCGATGCCAGCAATGGACAGCACGACCTGTAGGTAGGCGTCGAGAGCCGGCCCTGTCTCCTCGAAGAGGCCGAGAGCGACGCGCCGCCCGGCCTCCACCGGGTCGTCGGTCATCGCGCGTCGTCGCCGGGGTCGTCGGGGAGGGCCAGCATGAGGGCATCCACGACACAGGCGGGCCGGTCCTTCCCGTCGACCTCGACCGTGTACCGAACGCGACCGAGCGCGCCGTCACCACTGTCGGTCACCTCGACGAGCTCGGCCCGTGCCCGGAGGCGGTCGCCGGGGACGACCGGGGTGAGGAACCGCACGCGGTCGAGCCCGTAGTTCAGCACCTTGCCCAGGCCTGTGAAGTCGAAGATCCCGGAGCTCAGGCGGGGGAGGAGCGACAGCGTTAAATAGCCGTGCGCGACCGTGCTGCCCCACGGGCTCCTGGCCGCCCGCTCCACGTCCACGTGGATCCACTGCCAGTCCTCCGTCACGTCGGCGAAGGCGCTGATTCGCTGCTGGTCGACCTCGAGCCACGGTCCCGCGCCGAGCTCGGTGCCGGATGCGTCCTTGAAGTCCGCGATGGTCGCGAAGACCGTAGTCATGTAACCTCCCAAATTGAATTCAGGTCAGCATGCCCGACGGGGTCCGAAGGTGCAACTGACCGCTACGAGAGGAGCAGGCAGTGGGTCGTTTCGATGGACGAGTGGTGGTCGTAACCGGTGGGGGTCGTGGCATCGGCTTCGCCACCGCTACGAGGTTCGCGGCCGAGGGCGCGTCGGTCGCGATCGTCGACCTCGACGAGGAGGCGGCGCGGGAGGCTGCTGCCAAGCTCCCGGTCACAGGGAGCGCCGTCGCGCTCGGAGTCGGCGCGAGCGTCGCCGACAGGGGTGCGGTCACCGCAGCGGTCCAGCAGGTGGTCGCGAGCGCCGGCGGTGTACACGTGCTGGTGAACAACGCCGGGATCACGCGCGACAACCTCCTGTTCAAGATGACCGACGACGACTGGGACCTCGTCATGGACGTGCACCTCAAGGGCGCGTTCCTCATGACGCAGGCGGTCCAGGGGCACTTCGTGGCGCAGCAGTACGGCAAGGTGGTGAACCTGTCGAGCGTCTCGGCGCTGGGCAACAGGGGCCAGGCCAACTACTCCGCCGCGAAGATGGGGATCCAGGGCTTCACCCGCACCCTCGCAATCGAGCTCGGGCCGTTCGGCGTCAACGTCAACGCGGTCGCGCCGGGCTTCGTCGCGACCGACATGACCGACGCCACCGCCGCCCGCCTCCGCATGAGTGTCGAGGAGCTGCAGAGGCTCAACGCTGACGCCGTCCCGGTGAAGCGCGTTGGGGCCCCCGATGACATCGCGTCCGCCGTGACCTATCTGGCGAGCGACGAGGCTTCGTTCGTGACCGGTCAGACCCTGTACGTCGACGGCGGGGCTAGCGTCGCCTAGGCCGTAAGAGTCGTCCTGTCCGGTGTCGTCACGGGCCGTGCAGGGCGGCTTCGCTGGGTGGTCAGCCCCGGCAGGCGCCATCCTGCGCTGCTGATCGACATCGCCGCCAGCTCGGTGCTCACAAACGGGACGACTGCCGTCGCGAGTGCCGGGGGGCGCAGCCGCCACCGACCCGCTGCCGCCGGGGTCGGGTGCCGGCACGTAGCGAGTAGTGACCGTGGCTCTCGATGAAGATCCATGCCCCCAGGGTGAACGAGGCGAACCGAGGGGGCAGGGCTGTCGAGCCCACCTCCAGCTACGTCAGGCTCGCCGCCACGCCGATCCGGCGGGTGGTCACCGGTCGAACTCCACGCGGGGCGTACGGCAGATAAGCAACCGACGGACGCGCCCGTCCGGTGTGAGTTGGGCGCTGGCGTTGAAGGAGGCCTCGAAGTCGCCCTGGCGGGTCGTCTGTCCCAGCACCAGCTCCGTGTCGTCCACGCGGCTGCCGCGGGAGATGTGGTGCACGAGGGTGCTCTTCTCCCGCTGCGCGAGGTAGCCCACCAGCGCCTCTCGGTCGCCATGGAACTCCGCGGAGCCGTCGGCGGTGGCGAAGAGGATGGAGATCGCGAAGTCGTCGGTGATCAGGTCGAGGACGCGGTCGGGCTCGTCGCCGTCGAGGATGCCGAACCAATCGCGCAGCAGCGGCGTCGTCGTCGACCCGTCGGTCCCGGGCATGGTCTCGGTGGCGGCGTGCGTGTCGGTCATCTGGTGCTCCTCGGGGACGGGTCGGTTGACGGGTGGCGGGTGCGTAATCAGGCCGGAAGGAGGGCGAGCTCGGGGTCGAACGCCACCTGGTAGGCCGTGATGAGGCCGTCGTTGCCGACCTGCACCGAGGCCAAGAAGTGGCCGGTGGTGGTCGCGTCGTCCTCCACCACGGCGCCGTACACGAACTCGAGGTCGTCGGAGACGGCGGTGCGCAGCGGCACGTGGCGGCGCACCACCTCGCCGCGGCCCGCCAAGTAGTCGACCAGGCTCTGACGGTCCTGGCCGCGCACGGCGCCACCCGGGAGCAGGATCGCGAACCGGACGCCGGGATCGACGAGAGTCATGGCCTTCTCGATCTCGCCGGTGTCGACGTGGGCGTAGTAGCGGGTCAAGGTCACGTCCGCAGCGCTCATGCGGTTGAAGTTAGTTCACTTCGATTCGAGTGTCCAGAGGTGTCGCCCTTGTCCTCGGCAGGCGGGCGGACGTAACCTGAACTGAACTCAATCCAAATCGAGGGGAGACGGTCGTGCGGAACCCATGGCCTGAGTCCGACCCGGCCGTCATGGCGCCGGTGGAGGAGCACGAGGAGCTGCGCGACGTGGTGCGCGCCGTGCTCCACAAGTACGCCGACCACGAGCAGGTGCGCGCCTCCGCCGAGGGCGAGCTCGGCTTCTCAGCCGATCTCTGGCGCCGCCTCAACCAAGAGTTGGAGGTCGGCCACTTGGCGATGCCGGAGGAGCGCGGAGGTCATGGCTTCGGCGTCCGCGAGCTCGGCGTGCTACTGGAGGAGACTGGTGGCGCGCTGCTGCCCGAGCCGGTGCTCGCGTCCGCCGTCCTGGGCGCCCACGCGCTCGCGGCCGCCGACCGGCCCGACGACGTCGCCGACCTGCTGGCGTCGGTGATGGCGGGCGACCGGATCGCCACCGTCTCGCTCGGGACCCCGACGTCGTCGACGCCCGACGGGCCGGAGTTGACGGCGACCCCGAGCGGGGACGGCTGGCAGGTGAACGGCCTCGTTCCGGCCCTCCTGCAGGGCGCCGCCGCCGACGCGGTGGTCGTGACGGCCACCGGCCCGGACGGCCCCCTGCTGCTGGTCGTCGAGGTGGCTTCCGGCGTGACAGTGGAGCGCACGGTGGTGGACCTCACGCGACGCCGGGCGGACCTCCGCCTCTCGGGCGCGGCCGCACAGGAGCTTGTCGGCGCGGAGCGGTGCGAGGAGGTGCTGCAGCAGCTGCGCCTCCTCGCCCTGGTGGCGGTCGCGGCCGAGCACACCGGGATCGTCGCCGAGCTGCTCGCGCGCACCCAGGAGTACGTCGTCGACCGGCAGCAGTTCGGCCGGCCCATCGGGTCGTTCCAGGCGATCAAGCATCGGCTGGCAGACGTTCTGGTCGACCTGGAGCGGGCACGTTCGGCCTCGCGCTACGCGGCCGCCGCCCTTGACGAGGACCCGGCGAGCGCCGAGCTGGCGGTGGCCGTGGCGTCCGTGGTCTGCGCCGACGCCGCGATGCGCACGGCGCACGAGGCGGTGCAGCTGCACGGCGGGATCGGCTTCACCTGGGAGCACCGTGCCCACTACTACCTGCGCCGCGTGCTGGGCGACGAAGGCCTCCTCGGCACCTCGCGGGAGCGCCGCGCGCGGATCGCCGACCTGGTCGGCGTCTGACCGCTTCTCGTCACCCACCCGGCGGCCCCGGACGTCACGTCCGGGGCCGCCGGCAGGCAGGGACTGGTGCCGTGGCCGCTGCCGTCGAGGCGGCGGTCAGGCCGAAGACCAGCGCGCTGGCGAGCCCCCCGGCGTAGGCGCGGTGCCAGAGGCCGCCCGTGTCCGAACCGGCCGCGAGCAGCCCGGGTATCGGGGCGTCGGAGGTGTCGAGGACCTGGGCCCGGGCGTCGATCCGGACCCCGTGGAAGGGGAAGGTGATCGCAGGCTCGCACTCGATGACGTACCACGGGCCTTCGTCCAGGGGGGCAGGGTCCTTGGCGCGCCCCGGCTCGACGGACCCCGCCGCAGTGTCGGCGTTGTAGCGCTCGAGGGCGGCGCGGATGGCGACGCCGTCGTAGCCCCACTCCTCAGGCAGATACTCCAGCTCCTCCAGCTGCTCGGCGAGCCCGACGCGACCCCCACGGCGGCTGGCCACGGCGAACTTGTCCACCGCGATCGCACCCTGGACGTACGACCCGACGATCCAGTCCCGGTGGACGCGCGCGTCCGCGACGAGGAGGCCGCGGGCCTCTGGCTGGTCGAGCAGCGCCATCGTCGTGAGGTGGTCGCCCAGCGTCTCGTCGGTGAAGCGCTCGTTGTGGAGGTTGAAGAGCAGGGCATGCTCGCTGTAGTAGAGCGAGAGGCCCACGAAGTCACCCGAGTCGGCGAACGGCACCTGCGTCGGCACGAGGTGGCCGTAGAACCCGGCGTCCTCGGCGCCGGTGGCGGCGCCCACGGCCGTGGCGAGCCGGTAGCCGGTGCCGCTGCTGTGGGGATTGGACCGCAGCTGCATGCGGCCGGCCTCGGGGTGGACCTTCTGGGTGATGAGCTCCTGGTCGGCCTGGAAGCCGCCGGTGGCGAGAAGTGTCCAGGTCGCGGTGACCTGCTCGACGGTGCCGTCGGGTCCCTCGATCTCCGCGCCGGTGACCCGGCCGCCGTCGGTCAGCAGCCGGCGGGTCGTCGTACGGAGTCGGACCTCGCCGCCGCCGTCGGTGACGATGCGCCGGCACGTGTCGACGTACCGGTTCGTGTCGAACTGGTGACCGCGCCCGAACCCGAGGATCGGGACGGCGTCGGCCACGTCAACGCCGACGGACCGGATCCACTCCACGCCGTCGGCGAAGCGGTCGACCAGTGCGTGCTTGAGGACGGCGTCGCCGTGGGGGTTGACCTCGTCCATCACCTCGCGGCTCGGGGCAGTCCAGGCGTAGCCGGCAAAGCGGGCAGAGCCCCCGACGTCGTTGGAGACCTCCACGACGAGGACCCGGCGGCCCTCGCGGGTGGCTCGGGCGGCGGCGGTCAGGCCGGCCATGCCGGCGCCGATGACGAGGAGGTCGTGCTGCAACATCTGGGGGTCCCTTCATGCTGTGACTGCGGTTACACTAAACCAAACTCACTTCAAGTTTCTAGACGATCGGGAGCGTGGAGCACATGGGCGCACCGACGCGGCACGACGCCGTCGGCACGTTCGAAGCCCTGCGCGCGCGCATGTTCGCCGTGCTCCTCGCGGTCCAGCTGGTCAACGCCACGGCCGTGTGGGCGCACGTCGTCACCGTCCAGTGGACGCTCACCGCCCGGGGCGAGTCGGCGACCGTCGTGTCCCTTGCGCCGGCCGCGATGGCCCTGCCGTTCCTGCTGCTGGCCCTGCCGGTGGGCGCGATCGTGGGCTTCGCCTCGCGGGAGCGCCTGATGGCGGCGGCGATGCTCGCCTCGGCGCTCAGCGCGCTGACCGGGTCGCTGCTCACCGTCGGTGGGATCGACCACGCAGGCCTGCTCGTCGCGACGGTGGTCGTCGCCGGTGCGGCGCTGGTTGTCGTGGGTGTCGCCTGGCAGTCGCTCCTCCCCGAGATCATCCACCGCGGCAGCCTCTCGTCGGCGACCGCGCTGGACGGTGCTGTCTACAACGTGGCGCGGGCCGTCGGGCCGCTACTCGCCGGGCTCGGCCTGGGCCTGGTCGGGCCGCCGCCCACCTTCCTGGCCACCGGCGTCGTCTTCGCCGCATGTGCCATCGTGTGTGCCGCCGTCGAGGTTCGTCGTCCGGGCCGGCGTGGGCCTCGCCGCCCGGTCGTGGGCCAGATCGTGGAGGGGCTGCGGTTCGCGCGCTACTCGCCGTGGACCCGCCGGCTGATCCTGCGGATGGTGTCGTTCGGCCTCCCCGCCAGCGCCCTGTGGGCCTTGGTCTCCCTGGTCGTGCACGATCGCCTCGGCCTCGGCTCGCGTGGCTTCGGCGTGATGATGGCGCTCGTCGGATCGGGAGCCGTCGTGGCGACCTTCGTCCTGCCGCCGCTGCGCACCCGCCTGAACGTCGCCGTCTTCGCGGCGTGCGGCTCGACGGCGTACGCCGCGACCCTGCTGACGCTGGGCCTGAGCACGAACGTCGTGCTGGTGGGTGTCGTCATGCTGCTCGGCGGTGTCGCCTGGGTGGGGGTGCAGAGCACCTGGATGATGCTGGCCCACCAGGCATTGCCCGACTGGGTGCGCCCGCGGATCATCGCGCTGCTGCTCTTCATGTTCCAGGGCACCCAGGCCGTCGGGTCGCTCCTGTGGGGCGTCGTGGCCGACCTCCTCACGCTGCCCGGCGCACTCGCCGTCGCGGCCGCGCTGATGGTCGTCTCGGTGCTGGTGCTGCTCCGCGGCGGGCTCGGCTCGAGTGCCGGGATCGAGCCCGAGCTGGTCGACCTCGACCCGGCCCTACGCAAGCAGCTCGGCATCAGCGACCACGACGGAGCCCTCGTGGTGCGCTACGAGTACGAGGTCGAGCCAGACCGGCAGGCCGAGTTCGCGGAGACCATGACTCACCTGCGGCTCTCACGACTCCGCCTCGGAGCGCGCTCGTGGCGGCTCGAGCACCATCCCCAGACCCCCCGGATCTTCGTCGAGACCTACCTCGTGGCCAGCCACGAGGCACTGCTGGAGCAGGAGTCGCTACGGCTCACCGTGCCCGAGCAACGTCTGCGAACCGCGGCCCGTGCGGCCGCCGACCGGGTGCGCGGACCCATCGCCCACCCCGTCGACGGGCGGAGTGACGACCAGGGGTGGGACCTCCCACCCACAGCCGAAGAAGGGAACCGACATGGCCACGACTGACAACGGCGCTGACGGCGCGGCCAACCTGGTAAGCGCCGTGCTGCGCAACGGCCGGAGGTGCACCGTCTCATGAGCGACTTCCCGCACGTCTTCTCGCCGTTCCAGCTGGGGGGCGTCTCCCTCAAGAACCGGCTCGTCGCCCTGCCCGCTGGCACGAGCATGGCGCACGAGGGTGTCCCCACCCACGGCGACACCGAGCACTTCGGGCGGCTCGCCGCCGGCGGGGTTGGGCTGATCATCGGCGGCGCCACGGTCGTCCACCCCACGACGACCCTGCGCTCCCGCAAGCTCGTCGAGGCCTACATCGACGAGTTCGTCCCCGCCGCCGCGGCCAAGGCCGACGTGATCCACCGCCACGGCGCCCGGTTCATCGGCCAGCTGTGCCACCTCGGCCGGGAGTTCATCGGCGGGGAGTCCGACTCGCCGCCGGTGGCGCCGTCGTCGATCAAGACCGTCCGCGACGCCTACCCGCCGCACGAGCTGACGGTCGCCGAGATCGAGAGCATCGTCGAGGGGTGGCGCGTCTCCACCGCCAGCCTGGTGAAGGCTGGCGCCGACGGCGTCGAGATCCACTCGGCGCACGGCTACCTGCCGGCCCAGTTCATGTCTCCGCTGACCAACCGGCGCACCGACGACTTCGGCGGCTCGTTCGAGAACCGGATGCGGTTCCTCGAGCTCGTCATGGAAGCGATGCGATCGGTCATCCCCGATGGCTTCCTGCTCGGCGTCCGGCTGAGCGGGGAGGAGGAGATTCCCGGCGGCATGGGCATCGACGACTGCGTCCGGATCGCCGAGCACCTGACCGGGCTGGGCGTCGACTACCTCAGCATCACCCACGGCACCCGCGGCAAGTACGTCAAGGACTCCACGAACCCGGACGCGGTCGCAGTGCCGTCCGCCTCCCGCGTGCGGGCCGCGACCGGGCTCCCGGTCCTGGTCGGCCAGCGGATCCGCGACGTCGGCACTGCGGAGCACGTCGTCAAGGCGGGCCACGCGGACCTAGTCGGCATGGCCCGGGCACTGATCGCCGACCCCGACCTCCCGGTGAAGTCGCAGACCGGTCGGCTGCTCGAGGTACGCGGCTGCCTGGGCATCAACCAGGACTGCCGTGCCTTCGACCCGCACCTGCACTGCGCGGTCAACGCCGAGGTGGGCCGCGGCCGGCACGCCAACGTCGGCGTACCCGCCCCCCGGGCCAAGGAGGTGTACGTCGTCGGTGGCGGTCCCGCCGGCCTCGAGGCGGCCCGGGTCGCCGCTGGTCGCGGCCACAAGGTCACCGTCTTCGAGCGCGAGTCCACCCTCGGCGGCGCCGTAAGGGTCGCCGCCGCCTCGCCCCACCGTGCGACGCTCATCGACGTCGTCGACTACCTGGGCAACGAGATGAAGCGCCTGAAGGTCGACGTCAACCTGTCCGCCGGGATCGACGACGACGACCTCGCGGAGATCCTGGGGATGGCCGACCACGTCGTGCTCGCCACCGGCTCCCGGGCGGCGGACCTCCCGCCGATGCTCGACGGGCGTCCCGCCGCCACGGTCGACCAGGTCCTGCTCGGCGACCTGCCGCAGGTGCAGGAGCGTGCCGCAATCGTGTACGACGAGGGCGACGGCTTCTGGCCGGCGTACAGCGCGGCGGAGTGGCTGGCCCAGCAGGGCTGGCAGGTCACCTTCGCCACCCCGCTGACCGCGCTGGCCTCGCGGGTGCCGGCCGAGAGCGCCGGGCCGTTGCTCGGCCGCCTCGGTGCTGCCGGCGTCGACCTGCGCGTGGGCCACGAGCTGGTGGTGGATCCCGACCCCAACGCACCACTGCTACTGCGCCCCCTCTTCGGCGGAGCGGAGAAGGAAGCGCCGGGGGCGCTCGCCGTGTGGCACCAGCCCCGAACCCCCGTGGACGCGCTCGTCTGGGCCCTTCCGGGCGACGTGGACAAGGCAGCGTTGAGCGTCATCGGGGACTGCGTGACCCCGCGACGGATCGGCCACGCGATCGCCGAGGGGTACGGCGTCGGCGCAGAAATTTGAACCAAGTTCAACAAACCGGGCCAGGAGCCTTGACACCCACTTGAATCCGGTTCAAACTAAACTGAATCCAGTTCGGTTCTGAAAGGACGCAACTCCCATGGCTATCGACACCGACCACGTCCTCCTTGAGAAGGACGGCGAAGTCGCCCGGGTCTGGCTCAACCGCCCGCACAAGAAGAACGCGGTCACCGTCGAGCTGCTGCACCGCCTCGACGAGATCATCAAGGAGGTCGACGCCGACCCCGACCTCAAGGTCCTGGTCCTGCGCGGCGTGCAGAACCAGTTCTGCTCCGGCTTCGACCTCGACGAGCTCCTGTCGGACTTCATCGGCACCACCACCGCGATGGACGTCGCCGTGCTCTCCGCCCAGGTCTGTGACCGGCTCTACCAGATGAACACCCCGTCCGTGGCGGTGCTCGAGGGCTACGTGACCGCCGGCGGCTTCGAGCTGATGATCTCGTGCGACTTCGCAATCGCTTCCGACGACGCCAAGATCGGCGACTTCCACATCCGTCGCGCGCTCTTCGGCGGCGCTGGCCCGATCTACCGCCTTCCGCGGATGATCGGCCTGCGCAAGACCAAGGAGCTGATGCTCACCGGCAAGCTGCTCTCCGGCCAGGAGGCCAAGGACTTCGACCTAATCAACGACTCCGCCCCGGCGGAGGAGCTCGACCAGCGCGTCGAGGAGTTCATCGGCACCCTGACCGACAAGAGCCCTTACATGATGCGTCTCACCAAGATGGCCATCAACCAGGGCCTCGACGCCGACGTCCGCTCCCTCATGGTCATGGAGCACCTAGCCGTCGGCAACGCGCTGCAGTCCGAGGACGGCAAAGAGGGCGTCCAGGCCTTCCTGCAGAAGCGCGAGCCCAAGTGGGTCGGTCGCTGACACCTGGCCCCAACGGCCGCGTCGTACGGACCACTGGAGCACCACCGAGGAGATGACGTGAGCGTCGAGACGACCCCTGCCCTGCAGGGCAGCCGGTGCGCCGGCTGCGGCAACGTGGCATTCCCGGCCGCGGTCGGGTGCCAGCGCTGCGGGAGCACCGAGATCGAGCCCCTCGAGCTCGCGCGGCGCGGCGTCGTCTGGGCCCACACGGTCCAGCGCTTCGCTCCCAAGTCCCCTCCGTACGTGCCGCCGGCGGAGGGCTTCAAGCCCTTCGCCGTGGGGTATGTCGAGCTCCCCGACGGGGTCAAGGTCGAAGCCGTCCTCGAGTCGGTGGACCACCCCGTGTACGACGCACTCACCGGCGCCGAAGTCCACCTCGTCGCCACTGAGCCGGCGCCCCGGTTCGCCACCGCCGAGTGCCTGGAGCAGCACGGCGACGCCGAGAGGAGCCAGGCATGAGCATGGTCTCGATCATCGGCGCCGGACTCTCCAAGTTCGGTCGTCAGCCGGGCGTGACCGGGCGGCAGATGGCCGTCCAGGCGATCAACGCCGCACTCGACGACGCAGGGCTCACCTGGCCGGACGTCCAGGTCGCCTTCGGCGGCAGTGACGGCTCCGGCCTCGCCGACACCCTGGTCGCCGACCTGGGGCTGACCGGCATCCCCTTCACCAACGTCAAGAACGGCTGCGCCACCGGCGGAAGCGCCCTGGTCTCCGCCGTCAACGCGATCCGTTCCGGCGCCGCCGAGGTGACGCTGGCGGTCGGCTTCGACAAGCACCCCCGTGGCGCCTTCGACCCGCGGCCCGAGGACTGGGGCCTGCCGTCCGGGTACGGCGAGGCCGGCCTGATGGTCACCACCCAGTTCTTCGCGATCAAGATCGCCCGTTACATGCGCGAACACGGCATCACCGAGCCGACGCTCGCCAAGGTCGCCGCCAAGGCGTTCCGCAACGGGGCGATCAGCCCCAACGCGTGGCGCCGCGAGGCACTCACCGAGGAGCAGGTCGCGAACGCGGCCATGGTCAACGACCCCCTCACCCAGTACATGTTCTGCTCGCCGGGCGAGGGCGGGGCGGCGATCATCGTCGCCTCGGAGGCCGCTGCCGAGCGGCTCGGCGCCCGCCAGGTGCGCCTGCTGTCGGTGGCCACCCGCACCCGCGGCTTCGGCTCCTTCGAGGTCTTCGCCCCCGCGATCCAAGGGTCCGGCGTGCCGTCCAGCGTCAGCACCGACGCCGCCCGCGCTGCCTTCGAGGCGGCTGGCGTCAGCCCCCAGGACATCGACGTCGCGCAGCTGCAGGACACCGAGGCCGGTGCCGAGATCATGCACCTGGCCGAGTGCGGCTTCTGTGAGCACGGCGATCAGGAGAAGTGGATCGCCAACGGCGAGACCGAGATCGGCGGCCGCCTCCCGGTCAACACCGACGGTGGCTGCATCGCCAACGGCGAGCCGATCGGCGCGTCCGGCCTGCGCCAGGTCCACGAGATCGTCACCCAGCTGCGTGGCGAGGCCGGCGAGCGCCAGGTGCCCGGCGACCCGCGCCTAGGCTTCACCCACGTCTACGGCGCCCCCGGCATCAGCGCCTGCACGGTCCTGGAGGCAGTCCGATGAGCTCCTACCTCGAGACCTTCGTCGCCGAGGCCCGGGCCTGGCTGGCCGGCGTGGCCGAGCCGCGCACCGCGCGCGCCTGGGGCGAGGGCAGCGACGCCGTCGCCGTCTTCGAGAACTGGACCGCCGAAGAGGAGCGGGCCGAGACCGACCGCATCCGCGCCTACGAGCAGGCCAAGTACGACGCCGGCTTCGGCGCGATCACCTGGCCCGCGGAGTACGGCGGCCGCGACCTCTCGACGTCGTACCTGCTGGCCTTCCGTCGGGTCGAGGCGGAGTTCGACGTGCCTCGCCGGACCGAGATGTTCCCGGTGACCCAGCAGCTCGTCGCCCCCACGGTCGCCCGGTGGGGCACCGAGGAGCAGCGCGAGACCTACGTCCGCGCGATGCTCCGCACCGACCTGATCGCGTGCCAGCTCTTCTCCGAGACCGAGGCGGGCTCCGACCTCGCTGCCGTCCGCACCCGCGCGGCGCAGGACGGCGACCAGTGGCGGCTCAACGGCCACAAGGTCTGGACCTCCGGCGCCCGGGTCGCCGACCTCGGCATCGCCGTCACTCGCACCGACCCTGACGTCGCCAAGCACGCGGGCCTCACCGTCTTCCTCGTCCCGATGGACGCACCGGGCGTCACCGTCCGCCCGATCCGGCAGATGACCGGCGGCTCGTCGTTCAACGAGGTCTACCTCGACGACGTCGTGCTCGGCGACCGCTACCGGCTCGGCCCCGTCGGTGCCGGCTGGAAGGTCGCGCTCACGGTGCTCGGCAACGAGCGCCTCGACTCCGGCAACCTCGGCCTGGAGAACGCCGACCAGGCCGTCGAGCTCGCCCGCCACCTCGGCCGTCCGCTCACCGAGCTCGAGCGTGACGCCGTCGCCGACCTCGTCACCCGCAGCTACGTCCAGCGCCTGACGGGGATGCGGGTCGCCGCCTCCTTGGTGGCCGGCCGCGACCCCGGCCCGGAGGCGTCGGTCGGCAAGCTCCTCGCCACCGACACCATGGCCCGGACCTCCGAGGTCGCGCGCATGCTGCTGGGCACCGACCTCACCGTCGACAGCGGCCGCTGGGGCACGTGGGCCTGGACCGAGCACGTGCTCGGCGCGCCGGGCTACCGGATCGCCGGCGGCACCGACGAGATCCAGCACAACATCCTCGCCGAGCGGGTGCTCGGCCTTCCTCGGGAGTCGCGCGCATGAGCACTGCCACCACCTCCGACACCGCGGCCCTCGCCGCCCGGGTCCACGAGGGCCTGCGCGCGGCCGGGTACGACGGACCCGCGACCGACCTCGAGCCGATGCTCGGCGGCCACTCCGGCCTGACCTATCGCACGACCGTGGGTGAGCACTCCTTCGTGGTGAAGGCCGTGCCGAAGGGACAGCGACCCATCGGTCGCCACGACATGCTCCGCCAGGCCCGCATCCTGCAGGCGCTCGCGCCGACCGACGTGCCCGTGCCGGTGGTCCGCGCCAGCGAGGATCCCGGCGACGGCGAGGGCCAGGGATGGTTCGCGATGGACCTCGTCGCAGGGGAGTCCCTCGAGCCGGTGCTCGACGACCCGGCGGTGGAGCCGGTCCTGGCCGCGGCCCGGATGCGCCGGGCCGCCGAGGTGCTGCCGCGGCTGCACGCCGTACCGCTCGAGGACCTGCCCGTCGACTCCGAGCCGCTCTCGCCCTTCGACGAGCTGGCCCGGTGGATCCGCACCATGAACGCAGTGCCGGCCGAGCTCGTGCCGCTCGGAGCCGAGCTGCGCGAACGGCTCTCCTCCGACGTGCCGCCCGCCATCGACCCGGTCCTGGTCCACGGCGACTACCGCCTGGGCAACATCCTCGCCCAGGGCGAGGAGCCCGCCGCCCTCATCGACTGGGAGATCTGGAGTCCGGGTGACCCCCGCGTCGAGCTCGGCTGGTTCCTGGTCTTCGCCGACGGCTCGAACTTCCCCGGGGTCGGCCGCGGGGTGCCCGGCCTGCCGAGCGCGACCGAGCTGGTCGACCTGTACGCCGCAGGCGCCGGCGGCCGCGAGCTGCCGGACCTCGCGTGGTTCGACGCGCTGGGCCGCTTCAAGATGGCGGCGATCATGGGCCACAACCTGCGTCGCCACCGCGAGGGCCGCCACCACGACCCGGACCAGGAGAAGTTGCCCGCCACGATCGAGCGCTTGATCGTCACCGGCCTGGAGCGCCTCACCTGACCTCGTCCCACGAACCCCGCGTCACAGCACAGCCCTTCTGAGAGGTAGCACCGTGGACTTCGCGTTCTCACCCCGCACCGCCGAGCTGGCGGAGAAGCTGCACGCCTTCATGGACGAGCACGTCTACCCGGCCGAGAAGGTGTACGACGCGCAGATCGCGACGAACGACAACGTCCACGAGCAGCCGCAGGTCATGCGGGACCTGCAAAAGCTCGCCCGCGAGCAGGGCCTGTGGAACCTCTTCATGACCCACGACGACCTCGGCGCGGGCCTGACCAACCTCGAGTACGCGCCGCTCGCCGAGATCATGGGCCGCTCGATCATCGGCAACGAGGTCTTCAACTGCTCGGCTCCCGACACCGGCAACATGGAGATCCTGGCAATGTACGCCACCGAGCAGCAGAAGAAGGAGTGGCTGCGCCCGCTGCTGGACTGCGAGATCCGCTCCGGCTTCGCGATGACCGAGCCGGCCGTCGCCTCCTCCGACGCCATGAACATCACCTCCTCGATCACCCGTGACGGTGACAAGTACGTGATCAACGGAAGCAAGTGGTTCACCTCCGGCGCCATGGACCCCGACTGCAAGCTGCTCATCTTCATGGGCAAGTCCGACCCCGACGCCGAGCCGTACCGCCAGCAGTCGATGATCCTCGTTCCGATGGAGACGCCCGGGATCGAGATCGTCCGTGACCTCTCGTCGTTCGGCTACCGCGACCGCCTCGGTCACGGAGAGCTGGAGTTCACCGACGTCCGGGTACCGGTGGAGAACATGCTCGGCCAGGAGGGCGACGGCTTCGCGATCGCCCAGGGCCGCCTCGGTCCCGGGCGCATGCACTACGCCATGCGCGCCATCGGCATCGCCGAGCGTGGGCTCGAGCTGATGTGCCAGCGCGCCCAGCAGCGCACCGCCTTCGGTGGGCCGCTGGCCGACCAGGGCGTGGTGCGCGAGTGGGTCGCGCGCAGCCGCATGGAGATCGACCAGATCCGCCTCTACACGTTCAAGGCCGCCTGGCTGATGGACACCCAGGGCAACGCCGCCGCCCGCACCGAGGTCGCCGCGATCAAGGTCGCCGCGATGGAGGTCGCGCACAAGGTCGTCAACCGCGCCGTCCAGACCTGGGGTGCCGCCGGCACCACCGAGGACACCCCGCTCGCCCGCCTGCACTCCCTGACCCGCGCGCTGCAGATCGCCGACGGCCCGACCGAGGTGCACCTGCGCTCCATCGGCCGTGGCGAGCTGCGCAAGTACCGCCAGCTGCGTCCGGAGGTTGCCCGATGAGCGCCCGGACCCCTTCCCCTGAGCTGGCCGGCAAGGTCGCGATGGTCACCGGGGCCACCCGCGGCCTGGGTCGGGCCATCGCCGACGCCCTGGCCGAGGCCGGAGCCACCGTGATCGTCTCGAGCCGCAAGGCCGAGGCGTGCGAGCAGGTTGCTGCCGAGATCACCGGGGCCACCGGCGTGACGGCGTACCCGCTCGCCCTCCACGTGGGGGACTGGGACGCCATCGAGCCCGCCATCAACGCGGTGGTGGCCGAGCACGGCCGCATCGACGTGCTGGTCAACAACGCGGGGATCGCCCCGCTGGCCCCGTCGGCGTACGACGTCACTGAGGGCCTCTTCGACAAGACGATCGACGTCAACCTCAAGGGGCCGTTCCGGCTCATGGCCGTCTCCGGTCGCCACATGCGCCGCGCCGGCAAGGGCTCGATTATCAACATCTCGAGCATCGGGGCCGAGCGCCCCAGCCCGCCGGAGGCGACGTACGCCGCGTCGAAGAACGGGCTCAATGCGCTCACCCGCGCATTCGCGCAGGAGTACGGTCCGGCCGTGCGCGTGAACTGCGTGATGCCCGGTGCCTTCGCCACCGACATGGCCGCCGGCTGGGACGAGGAGTTCATTGGCGTGGTCACGCACCGGCTGCCCGCCGAGCGGCTCGGCGACCCGCGCGAGCTCGCCGGCATGGTCGTGCACTTGGCCTCCGACCGGTCCGGTTACACCACCGGTGCGCTGATCCCGGTGGACGGCGGCAGGACGGCGGTCTACTGATGTCCTCCCTGCCCGAGCTCTTCGACCTCACCAGGAAGACCGCTGTGGTCACCGGCGCGTCCTCCGGACTGGGGGAGGGCTTCGCCCGGACCCTCGCCGCCGCCGGCGCGAACGTCGTCGTCGCTGCTCGACGGGCAGAGCGGTTGGAGGCCCTGGCCGACGAGGTGCCCGGACTCACCCCCGTCACCTGCGACATCACGAAAGCCGAGGACCGGGAGCGCCTGATCGCCGTCGCGTCGGCCGTCAACGGCGGCATCGACGTACTCGTCAACAATGCCGGGAAGCCCGGTCCGCCCGACGCGCTGAGCGAGACCGCGGAGGAGTTCGACTCCATCCTAGAGGTTAACCTCAGCTCCGGTTTCCACCTCTCGGTCGCTGCGGTCAAGGCGCTGCCCGAAGGGCGCGGAGCCTCGATCATCAACATCTCGTCGGTGGTCGGCCTGGTCTCCACCGCGCCGATCGGGGGAGCCGGGTACGCCGCGTCCAAAGCTGCCGTCATCGGCACCACCCGCGAGCTCGCCGGCCAGTGGGGCCGTCGCGGGGTCCGGGTCAACGCCATCGTCCCGGGCTGGTTCGACACCGAGATGACCGACGGCCTGTTCAGCAACGAGAAGTCCGCGGGTTGGGTCCGGCGTAACACCATGCTTGGACGCGGCGGCCAGGTGGGGGAGGTGGACGGGGCACTCCTGTTCCTCGCGTCGGGCGCCTCGTCCTATGTGACCGGTCACGTGCTCACCGTCGACGGAGGATGGACCGCGCGATGACCCAGCTCGGGACCGTCGTGCCGGAGACCATGCGAGCCGTGAGGCTGACCGCGTGGGGCAGCCGGCCGGTGCTGACGGAGGTGCCCGTCCCCCGACCACGGGAGGAGCAGGTGCTGCTGCGCGTCGAAGCCGCGGGCCTGTGCCACTCCGACCTGCACGTCATGGACGCCCCGAGGGGACAGCTGCCCTACACGCTCCCGTTCACCCTCGGCCACGAGGTGGTCGGGACTGTGGTCGCCTGCGGGCCCGAGGTCAATCCGGGGCAGAAGCGCGCGCTGCAGGGCGGGCTCCACGCCGTCCACGGGATCTGGGCCTGCGGTCGCTGCCGCCAGTGCTTGCGCGGGCGGGAGAACCACTGTCCGGAGCTGACCGGCCCCATCGGCGCCGGCCTCGGCCACGACGGTGGGCTCGCCGAGTTCGTCCTGGTGCCGTCGGTCCGGCACCTGGTGCCCGCCGGCGACCTCGACCCGGTCGCCCTGGCGCCCCTCACCGACGCCGGTCTCACCGCCTTCCAGGCCGTCCGTCCGCACACCGACCTGGTCCGCGGCGGGGTGGTGGTCGTCGTCGGGGTGGGGGGATTGGGACACCTGGCGCTCCAGGTGGTGGCCGACCTCGGCCCCAGCGTGCTGGTCGCGGTCGACCCGCGCCCGGAGGCGCGGCAGCTCGCGGAACAGCTGGGGGCGCACGCCGCCGTCGCCTCGGTGGGCGAGGTGGCCCACGCGCTCGACGCCCACGCGTGTGCTGGGGGATCCGACCTCGTGCTGGACTTCGTCGGCTCCGAGGAGACCGTCTCCGCCCTGCCGGCCGTGCTGGCGCCCGGCGGCCAGGTGGCCTGGGTCGGCTCGGCGGGCGGCATCCTGGAGGTGGCGAAGGGCCGTGACCTGCCCCGGGGGTGGGGGATCCAGGCGCCCTTCTGGGGCACCCGTGCCGACCTGCTAGACGTGGTGGCGCTGGCCCGGGACGGCGCACTGCACTCGAAGACCGAGACCTTCGACCTCTCTGCCGCCGTTGACGCGTACGACAAGCTGCGGGCCGGCGAGGTCCGCGGCCGTGCCGTCGTCATGCCGAACGCCCACGGCGCCTCTGACCACACATCCTGATACTCGAGGAGACAACACCCATGCAGCAGCTGGCCCGGGAACTGGTCGAGCGGGCGGACCGTACGCCGGACGACGTGGCCGTCGTGGACGACGCCGGAGCACACACCGTCGGTGCCGTCGTGGCGCACGCGCGGGGACTGGCCGACCGCCTCGCCTCCGCGCTCGACGGTGCGCCGACGGTCCTGGTGCAGGCCGACAACTCCTGGCGCACCCTGGCCGCCGCCGTGGCGGTCGGGATGCGCGGCGGGCTCATCGCCGTTATCAGCGGCCACGCCACCCGCTCGGAGTACGAGCTTGCGCTGGAGGATATCGCCCCCGACGCGATCGTCGCCCCCGACGCCACGCTCGCGTCGTGGCAGCCCGAGGACGCCTCGCTGCCGGTGGCCGGCGCGGTGCTGGATGGCTGGACGATGCGCACCTCGGCCACCGGCCGGACCACCGGCGTCGAGCGGTGGGACGGCGGCGTGGTCATCGCCCTGACGTCCGGCTCGACCGGCCGCCCCAAGTGCGTGGTCCAGTCCGAGGAGGCTCTGCGCTACGCGGGCCGCTCCACCATCGAGACCGTCGGCCTGCAACCCGGTGACCCCGTCGGCGCCTTGGTGCCCCTGTCGTCGGTGGCCGCCTTCTGCTTCGGCATGCACCTCCCCGCCATGCTCGGCTCCCCGATGGTCTGCTTGGCCAAGTGGGACCCGGCCACCGCGGTCGACCTCTTGGCCGAGCAGCGTGTCTCCTGGACCATGTTGGTGCCAACGATGGCGCTGCAGCTCTCCTTGGTGCCGGAGTCGGAGGGGCGGCTCTCGTCGCTCAAGGCGATGACGGTGGGCGGTGGCCCGATGAACTTCAACGCGCTCCGGAACGCCGAGGAGCACCTAGGCACGCGGTTCCTCCGGGTGTTCGGGATGTCGGAGTGCCTCGGTCACACGACGCCACTCCCCGACGAGGACGCAGACGTGCGGCTGGGCCGGGACGGCCGCCCCTTTCCGGGGACCGAGGTGCGGGTGGTCGACGCCGAGGGTCGACCGTTGCCTGCCGGCGAGGTCGGCAACGCGCAGGTGTGCGGGCCGTCCCTCTTCATCGGCTACGCGCGCAACGGCCGTCCGACCCCGCCCGACGTCACCGCGGACGGCTTCTTCCCCACCGGTGACCGCGCGCGGGTCAACGACGACGGCACGATCAACATCCTGGGCCGGGAGAAGCAGGTCATCATCCGCGGCGGGCGCAACATCGACATCAACGAGGTGGAGTCGGCGCTCGCCGCCATCCCCGGCGTCGCCCAGGTGTGCGTCGTACCGGTCCCCGACCCCCTGCTGGGGGAGCGGGCCGCCGCGCTCATGGTGTTCACCGGCGAGAGCCTGGACCTCGACGCCGTACGGCGCCACCTCGAGGAGGCCGACGTGCCGAAGTTCAAGTGGCCCGAGTTCGTCTACCCGCTCTCGCACATGCCGCAGAACCGCGTGGGCAAGCTCGACCGGGCGCAGGCCGTGAGCCTCGCCACCGACCTGAGCGAGGCGGACATCCCTGCGGACGTTTCCCGCTGACCTCTCGATGCGCTTAACTTGACCCGAACTCATCTCGACAAAGGAGTCCGACCGTGGGGGACAAGGCAGCCAAGGTCAAGGATGGCCCTCGCTCGAAGCGAGGAATGATCCTCCAGGCCGCCATCGACAACTTCGGCGAGGTCGGCTTCGAGCACACGAAGTGGGCCACCATCGCCGACCAGGTGGGGATCGGCCAGACCGCGCTCTACCACTACTTCGAGTCCAAGGCGCACTGCCTGCTCACCATCATGAGCACCGAGCTGGAGCGATCGCTCGAGCGGACCCGGAAGGCGGAGGCAGACCACGACACGCCGGACGCCAAGCTGCGGGCCGCAGTCGCGTCGGCCATCCTGCTGAGTCCCCGCGAGGCGCTCCAGGCCCGGATCCTGTTGAGCCACCAGGATCTGCTCGTCTCCCCGCGGCCGAGTGCGCGCGAGGAGGCCGAGCGCCAGCGTGCGCGCGAGCTGGTGCGCGAGATCGAGCACGAGTGGGCCGAGCTGCTGCGACGCGGCATGGACGAGGGGTTTTTTCCGGACCGGGACGAGACCGTGATGGTGCGCCTGGTGCTCGGCCTGGTCAATAGCATCTGGCGCTGGTACCGCCCGCAGGGCCCGCGGACGCTGGAAGAGATCTCCGAGGCCGTCGCCGACGCCGCGCTCCGGTTGGTCAGCTGAGCCTCCGGAGATCAGCTCGGTGAGCTGAGTCTCTCTCCCGACGCAGGTCGGGGTCGCGGCTTCTTGCCCGGTTATGCTGAACCAAATTCAATTCAATGGAGCGACGAGATGTACTACAACCTGATCCTGATGGCCTCCAAGCCCGACGACTGGACCCATGAGCAGTTCATCGACTGGTGGCGCGGCGAGCACGCGGACATGACCTACGACCTCCCCGGCCTGCGCCGCTGGCACCACACGGAGGTGCTCGAGGCGATGGACGAGAAGCACTCCGCCGGCTGGGATGGTGTGTCCGTGCTCAGCTTCGATTCCAAGGAGGACCTGGAGGCGGCGCTGGACAGTGACGTGTGGCGCAAGGCCGTCGAGCACGTGGGCGACATGCGGGGCCGCCGGATCGCCGTCATGGGCGATGAGCGTGTCATGGTCCCGGAGCGGAGCGAGTGACGACGGTCGACGACTGGACCGCGGCCGGGTGCTTCCCGGTCGCGCCCGGCGTCCACCGCGTGCCGCTGCCCATGCCCCAGGACGGGCTACGGGCCGTCAACGTCTACCTCGTCGAGGGTCCGGAGGGGGTGGCCCTCGTTGACGCCGGATGGCGCGTTCCAGGCAACCTCGAGCTCCTCGCCCACGCGCTGCGCACCGTCGGCGTGGCCCTCGACGACGTGCGCGACGTGTACGTCACCCACGTCCACCGCGATCACTACACGCTCGGGCCCGAACTGCGCCGCGCCACGGGTGCGCGCCTCCACCTCGGCGCCGCCGAACGGCCGGGGGTCGAGCTGATCCAGCTGCAGGGGGACAATCAGCCGGTGTCGTCGCTGCGCGAGCTGCGCCGTGCCGGCGCCTCGGAGCTGGCCCAGTCGATCGAGCGTATGCTCGTGGACGAGCCGTGGGACGCGGGCGACTGGGAGTCCCCCGACGCATGGCTCCCGGCCGGGCCCCTGAGCGTCGCGGGCCGTCCGATGGAGGCGGTCGCCGTCCCGGGCCACACCAAGGGCCACCTAGTGCTCCACGACCTCGCCGACGGGTTTCTGTTCACGGGCGACCACGTGCTGCCAACCATCTCGCCGTCCATCGGTTTCGAGCTGGGGGACTGGGACCTGCCGTTGGGGCACTATCTCGACTCCCTCTCCCTTCTCCTGGAGCGCCCGGACGCGCTCATGCTGCCGGCGCACGGCCACCCGGGCGGCAAGGTGCACGCCCGGGTGTTGGAGCTGCTGGCGCACCACGACGTCCGACTGGCAGCGACGCGCGAGCGGGTGGCGGTCGGGGACCGCACCGGCCTGGACGTCGCCGCCGGCCTTCCGTGGACGCGACGGGAGCGTCCCTTCGAGACCCTCGATCCGTTCAACCGGATGATCGCGGTCTGCGAGACCATGGCGCACCTCGACCTGCTGGTCGAGCGGGGTGGGTTGTCCGCCTCCTACGACGACGCGGTCGCGCACTTCGCCACCGTGTGAGGCGCAGCCGGGTCAGCGAGCGGTCCAGCCGCCATCCACGTACAGCTCTGCGCCGGTCATGTAGCCGGCATCGGCGCTCCCCAGGAAGGCGACGGCGCCGGCGATCTCCTCCGGGCGGCCCAGCCGCCCCATCGGCGTGTTGTCCAGCATCGCCCGGTGCCGCTCGGAGCCCTCGTAGCGCTCCAGCAGCTGCCGGGTCTCGATGAAGCCTGGGTGTAGCGAGTTCACCCGCACCCCGCGGGTCGCCCAGTGCAGGGCGGCGTTCTTGGTCATCGTGCGGACCGCGCCCTTGGCGGCGTGGTAGGCGATGCTGTTGCCGAGTCCGCCGGTGCTCCCGAGGATGGAGGCGACGTTGACGATGGCGCCGCCGCCGGAGTGCTCGATGATCGGGCCGAGGTGCTTCATGCCGAGCCAGACGCCGGTCGCGTCCACGGACATCACTTGGTCCCAGCGCTCGCGCTCCTCTTCCTCGACGGTGGCGAGGCTGCCGATGGCGGCGTTGTTGACCAGGACGTCGAGGCCCCCGCGCCTGGCGGTCACCCGGGCAGCGGCGGCCCACGCGTCCTCGGAGCTGACGTCGAGCACGAGGGCTTCGTGCCGGCCGTCCGGAAGTTGCGCCATCGCTGCGTCGAGGTCGGTGCCGGCGAGGTCCGCCACCACGAGCCGCGCACCCTCCTCGGCGAGCCGTCGGCAGATCACTGCGCCCAAGCCGCCGGTCGCACCGGTGACCAGCACCTGCTTCTCGTCGAATCTCCGCATCTCGACCTCCAAGCTCTCGAATGTGTCAGGACGTCCGTTCGCCGGACCACCCCTTGCGCAGGCGCTAGTCGCATCGTATCGTGCGCCTGAATCGAGTTCAATTCGGTACTTCGGGGACTTCACCAAGGAGAACGCATGACATCGAAGCGACGCGCCGCGGTTGCGCTCGCGGGAATCTGCTCGGCCCTCGCGTTTGCAGGCTGCGGCAGCGATTCCGAACCGCCGAAGGAGCTTGCTGGCACCTGGGACGAGATCGTCGAGGCGGCCAACGACGAGGGAGAGGTCCTCCTCTACTCCACCCAGCACCCCGACAACCTCGCTGCGTTGGAGGTCGCCTTCGAAAAGGAGTACCCGAAGATCGATCTCGAGTTTGTGCGGGGAACCGACGTGGAGATCAATCCGCGGATCGAGACCGAATTGCAGACCGGCAATGGCGCTGCGGACGTCCACATGTCCTCCGACGCCTTGTGGGTGCTGGACGCGGCCGACTCCGGCGAGTTCTCTGTCTCGCCCGTGGGTCCGGCCTTCGACGAGCCGGACTACGACCGTGACACGAGCGTCCTGGAGGACCGGCTCTTCCTGACCAGCGGTGCGGTCTTCGGCCTGGGCTGGAACACGGACGCCGTTCCGGAGAAGCTGACCGGACCCGAGGACCTCCTCGACAAGCGGTTCGAGGGCAAGATCGGGGTCATCGACCCCGCAGGCTTCCGAGCGTCGGTGGACCAGTACCTCTTCTTCGAGGAGAACTGGACAGACGGTGGCTTCAACGATGACCTCGCCGAGCTCCGACCCCGGGTCTACCCAGGATCACTTCCCCTCGCCCAAGCGCTGTCGTCCGGGGAGATCTGGGCGACGCCTATGGTCTATCCGTTGATGCGCGAGGTGAAGACGGGCGCACCGGTCGACTGGCTGCTCCCTGACCCCGCCTGGGGCACCCCGTGGTACTCGCACGTCCTCCAGTCCTCGCCGCACCCGAACGCAGCGCAGGTTCTGGCGAACTTCATGGTGACCGAGGCCGGACAGACGCCTCTTTCCTACGGCTACGCGAGCGTGCTTCCCGACATCGAGGACGCCGTCTTCCGCGCCCAGGACATCGACATGCCCGACGTCCGTTCCTTGACCCAGGAACGCGTGGACGAGTTCCAGGCGGACTGGGAATCGAAGTTCCGCGAGTGAGCGCGACCGAGGTCATGGACATCGCCCGCGACGTCGTCGCGCCACCCAAGGTCCTGGTGCAGGATCCTGGTCATCTCGCCCGGCGAGCCCCTGCGGTTCTGTCGGCGATGACCGATTCCTGGCTTGCAGTAGAGGCGACCATGGCGCCCCGGCTGCTCGGCATCGTGAAGAACCGTGTCGAGTCGCTGCTCGAGTCCGACGACGCGCTCGACCCGGAAGAGACGTGTTCGCCGGAGGAGAGGTCGATCCTGGGCCTAACCGACCAGTTCGTGGACTGCGTCGCGGAGGTGACCGAGGAGCACCTCGCGGGACCACGCGAGTTCCTCGGCGAGGCCGGTCTGCGTGACCTGCTGGAGACCCTCTACGTGGTGGATCAGCTGTCCCGACTCTTCGTGACGCACTCCAAGCTCTTCGGTGGTTCGTCGCCCCGGGCTCTTCCAGCGCTCGTGGACGAGGGGGAGTCGCTGATCCATCTGGCGCTGCTCTGGCACGACCGGGTCCTCGAACTGAAGGAGCTCGACCTGTTGACCACGGAGGCTGCGCGCCTGCGGGGCGCCTGGTACCACACGTGTCGACTCTGCGCATCCGTGCGCATCGTCGACGGCGGACAGGTGGTCATGGACCCTGAGACCGCCGGCCTGGTGCGCCGCGGCGAGCTCGACGCGCTGCCGCAGCGGCTCAGGAGCGCGGTCAGGTTCGCCGACGCGCACGTCATCGATCCTCGCACGCTTCTCACCGACGCTCTGTGCGACGAGCTGACGACTGTGTTCACCATGGAGGAGCTGATGGAGCTCACGCTCGACATGACCGCCTGGAACCACCAGAAGGTGACGGTCTCACTCAAGATCGAGCCGCCCATCAGGCGGGACGCGCTGAGCGAGCTCGTCATCAACACCGATGGGACCGTGAAGATCGGGCGTGCGATCCGTTGAGGATCGCCGCACTCAGGCAAGGCCCCCCACGAGCGAGGAGAAGTTGATGGGACGCGGTTGGTTCGTCGACCAGGTGGCGGTCGTCACCGGAGCGGGTTCGGGCATCGGTGCTGCCGTTGTACGCCGGTTGGTGCAGGAGGGGTGCCGCTCCGTCGTCGCGCTGGACCTCCGTCACGAGGGGCTGGCTCAGCACGCGGCCCTTCCCGGGGTGGAGGCGGCGGTGGTCGACGTGGCAGACCCGGTGCAGGTGGACACGCTCTTCGAGGCGCTGATCTCGCGACTCGGGTGCATCGACGTGGTCATCCACGCTGCTGGCATCGACGACCCTGAGTCAAAGAACAAGCTCCAGCGTGCCGCTGAGGAGCGTCGGCCGCCATTGGTGATCGACGCACTCTCGGACGACACTTGGCACAAGATCCTGGCGGTCAACCTCGGTGGGACCTTCCACCTGCTCCGGGCGGCCGCACGGGCGATGGTGCCGCGAGGGTCGGGGACGATCGTGACGGTCGGCTCGTCCGCTGCGTTCGACTCCATCGCGGGTTACGGCGCCTACGTCGCGTCCAAGGCCGGGGCGCAGGCGTTGAGCCAGTCAGTGGCGAAGGAGTTGGCGCCCTTCGGAATCCGAGTCAACACCGTTGCGCCCGGGCCCGTGGACACCGGCATGGCCGAGCGGACACCGTCGCACGTCCGCGAGGCTCTGGCGGCATCCGGGCCTCGGGGATATGCCACGGCCGACGAGCTGGCCGACACCCTCGTCTACCTCGCCTCGCCGGGAGCGGTGAACGTGATCGGCGCCGTCGTCCTGAGCAACGGCGGACGCTTCACGGTCTGACTCCGATCTCAGAGCAAGCAACTACGACACGAGGAGAGATGAGATGGCGCGAATCAGCACAGTGAGGCCTGAGGAGTTCCGCTCGGACCTGGCCGAGCTGGTGGGACGACCGACGGACGAGCAACGCGTGGCAGTCGGCTCGATGGTGGGATGGGCGCGGCGACCTGACGTAGCGATCAAGTTCGTTGAGTTCCAGCGGTCGCTGGACGCCGTGACGACGCTGTCGCCACGGCTGCTCGAGCTCGTCCGCCTGCGGGTGGCGTTCCACAACCAGTGCCGCAGCTGTATGGCGGTGCGCTCCTCGCGTGCCGTCGACGACGGGATGGACGCGGACGCCGTGTGCAGCCTGCAGCGTCCGTACGAGGCGCCGGACCTCAGCGATGCCGAGAAGGTCGCCCTGAAGTACGCGGACCTGATGGCCAACGATCACCTGTCCGCCGACGACGCGACGTTCGATGACCTCCGTGCGCAGTTCACGGAGGACGAGATCGTGGAGCTCGGCATTCACATCGGCATCTGCGTGGGATTCGGCCGACTCGCCGCGACGTGGGACCTCGTCGAGGACCTGCCGGACGACCTGCGCGCCGACGCGGACGTCGCGCCGTGGCTGGTCGAAGGCGTCCAACGCTGAGTCGAAGCTTGTCTGACCACACATCCGGGGTGGGGCTGGTGGACGACTGACCGCTCGCGGCCGAGATGCTGCTCTTGCCGGGCGGAGGCGTCGCCGGCCCGCCACGGGAACTGAAAGGTATTCCTATGGACGGGACGAGAGCACGGAGGACTGTGGTCTGGGGGATCTCATCGGTGGTGGGCGAGGCGGTGGCACGCCTGGCGGCGGAGACCTGCTCAGCGGTCCTGATCGTCGATCGCGACGAGCACGCTCTCGCGGCCCTGTCCGCAGAACTGGGGGCGGACGGAGTCGTCGACGACGGCGTCGCCGCGCCGCAGTGGATCTCCGAGCACTGGGGTGCCGCCGATGTCCTGCTCGACTGCAGCGCTGCGATGGAGCTGGGGCCCGCGACGGACGACTCGCCCGAGCGCGCCGCAGCCGTGGTCGCGGCGAACATCCTCGAGCCTTGGCAGCACACCGAGGCGCTCGAGCGACACCTCTGTGCTGGGAATGCGCCCGCGGTGGTCTACTTGGGCTCGGTCGATGGCTCGCTGGGAAACCCGCACGTCCCTGCCTACTCGGCCGGTAAAGCGGCTGTCGCGTCCCTCACCCGGACGATGGCGGCACGTCTCGGGCCATTGGGCATCCGGGTGAACTGCGTCGCAGGCGCCGGAGTCCTGCAGACGCCGCGGCGTGAAGGGCCACCCCGGCGGCGTGTCGGCGACCCGGACCTCGCCCTGCGGCTCACTCCGCTGGGTCGCTTTCCCACGCCGGAAGAGATCGCTCACGTGGCCGCGTTCCTCGCCTCCGAGCAAGCCTCGGCAATGTCCGGAGCAGTCGTCCCTGTGGATGCAGGGCGCACAGCCGTGACGCCCGGAACCTGGAGTGCGCCGCTCTAGTAGCCCCGAACACCACGAGCGCCTTCTCGACCGTTGCGCATCGCCCGCATTGGCGACGGTTGTTGGCGCCCTTCCGGAGCCAACGCGCTCCTCGCCGTCCCTTGGGCGGAGGCGAGAGCGAGCTTCGTGTCCGGCCGCCAGCGGTCTCGGACGTATCGCTCGGTATTGAAAACAGTGATTGACGCCATATGACTCTCCGGTCTAGATTGAACTGATCTCAGTTTAGGTAGCGGACTTCTCTATAGGAGCGACATGCGTAATCACGGCTTGAAACTCGGCGCGGTGCTGACCGCGGCGACCTTGGCGCTGACCGCGTGCGGTGGGAGCAGCGGGAGCTCGGGCGCCAAGGCAGTGTCTGGCGACTGGGACGAGGTGGTCGCAGCGGCCAAGGAGGAGGGGAGTGTCCTTCTCTACGCGAGTCACAACCCGGTGAACCTGGAAGAGCTGAAGAAGGCTTTCGAAGCCGAGTATCCGGACATCACGATGGAGTTCGTGCGAGGTACCGATGCGGAGCTCAACCCGAAGGTCGAGGTCGAGAACCAGACCGGGCAGGGGGCCGCCGATGTGCACATGGTCACCGACACGCAGTGGATCAACAGCGCGATCGACTCGGGCACGTACTCGGCCGACCTGATGGGCCCAGAGTTCGCGACCGACAACTACTCGTCGGAGGACATGGTCAAGGGTGACAAGTTCGCGCTCATGAGCGTCGCCGCGTTCAGTATGGGGTGGAACACCGAGGAGTACCCCAACGGCCTGAACGATGTACCGGACTTGCTCGACCCGAAGCTCAAGGGCAAGATCGGTATCCCCAGCCCCGCCGGCATCGCCGTTTACGTCGACATGTACCGCTTCCTCGAGAAGACGTATGGCGCGGACTTCCTCACCAGCTTGGCTGACCTCGAGCCGCGCGTGTACTCGAGCGCACTCGCCATCGGCCAAGCGCTCTCGTCTGGGGAGATCTGGGCGGCGCCAATCGTCAACCCGCTTGTCAACGAGGTCGCCGCTGGGGCACCTGTCGACTGGAAGCTCGCGCCGGAGGCCTGGGGCGCGCCGTGGTACACCCACGTGCTGTCCGCTGCCCCGCACCCGAACGCCGGGCAGGTCCTGGCCAACTTCATGGCTACCGAGGAGGGTCAGACTGCGCTCAGCGGCGGCTACGCCTCCACGTTGCCCGGTATCGAGAACGCAGTTGCCACCGCTCAGGACGTCTACCTCGCCGATGCGTCCGACCTGACCCCGGACGACGTCGCGAAGTACACGACTGAGTGGGAGAAGGAGTTCGTCAAGTGACCGACGAGACGGTGTCGCGCGCCGGAGGACCGGCCGGGGCCGCGCGGCCCCGGCAGTTCGAGGCGCGCCGCGCGCTGATCACTGGTGGCGGAAGCGGCATCGGGGCCGCTACCGCCCGCATCCTCCACGAGCGGGGGGCGGAGGTTCTCGTGGCGGACATCGACGATGATGCCGCGGGCCGCGTCGCCGCCGAGTTGGGTGCGGGGGCTTCCGCGCTCCACCTCGACGTCACGGCCGAGTCGGACTGGGACCGGGTCGCTTCCGACCTAGGGCCTGCCGGGTCGTTGCACCACCTGGTGCACTCGGCGGGGGCCGCGCTCTCGGCGCCCCTCGCCGACACCTCGCTCGACGACTTCCGTCGGATGATCGAAGTGAACCTCACGTCGACCTTCCTCGCTGTGCGGACGGCTGCACGTTGCCTCGCCGATGGGGGCTCTGTCGCGACGCTGTCGTCCTTGCGCGGTGTCGTGGCCACCCAGAACCTCGGCGCCTACGGGGCGGCGAAGTTCGGCGTCCGGGCCCTCACCAAGGTGGCGGCGCTCGAGCTGGCCTCCCGTGGGATCCGGCTGAACTCCATCTGTCCGGGCAGCATCGAGACCCCCATCACCAACGGACCCGGTTTCGATCGCGTGGACATGGATGCCTACGTGCGCTCGATCCCCATGCAGCGTCGCGGGGGACCGCGCGAGGTCGCCGGAGCGATCGCATTCCTCCTCAGCGACGACGCCGCGTACGTGACCGGCACCGACTTCCTCATTGACGGCGGGACCGCGGCCGGGCGTCTCGTCCCCACCGCACCGGCCGTCTGACCCATCCCCCACTTGCACGAGGTGACTTGCATGTCGCAGATCAACGTCCGACAGCTGACCAAGAAGTTCGGATCGAACACGGTCGTGGACGACCTTGACCTCACTATCGAGGAAGGCGAGTTCGTCGTGCTGCTGGGACCCAGCGGCTGCGGCAAGACCACGACCCTGCGATGCGTCGCCGGTTTGGAGACCCCGGAGTCCGGGACCATCTCCTTCGGTGGTCGCGACATGTACGGAGGGGCCAGGAACGCCAACGTGCCGCCGCACAAGCGCAATATCGGGATGGTCTTCCAGTCCTATGCGCTGTGGCCCCACATGAAGGTGCGCGACAACATCGCATACCCCCTGAAGGTGCGTCGCCAGAAGGACGCCCTTCGGGGCGGCGCGGTCGAGAGGGCTGCGGAGATGGTGGACTGCGGTGCGCTGCTCGACCGCTACCCGTCACAGCTCAGTGGCGGGCAGCAGCAGCGGGTCGCCGTCGCGCGGGGACTGGTGTCTGAGCCCGACCTCGTGCTGTTCGACGAGCCGCTGAGCAATCTCGACGCCCGCCTGCGGGACCAAGTGCGCACCCAGATCCACCAACTCCACGAGCGTTTGCGGTTCAGTGCTGTCTTCGTGACCCACGACCAATCCGAGGCCTTCGCGCTCGGTGATCGCCTCGCGATCATGCACGGAGGGAAGCTCGAGCAGTTCGCGACCCCCCAGCGAGTCTTCGACGAACCGGCGACGGACTACGTGGCGGCGTTCATCGGTATGGGCAACAAGCTCGAGCTGGTCCGGCACCATGACGGATGGCGCACTTCCAACGGCGACATCATCGACCTGGGCTCGCGGGCCCCCGAGCGAGGAGGTGTTGACGGCGTCACGCTGCGCCTGCGCTCCATGGACCTCCGGTTGCACCACTCGGAGACGGAGGCGCCCGTCGGCTCGGTTGTGCTCCACGCTACGCTCGTGACGTCGGAGTTCGGTGGTCGCCACTACGACGTCCTGGTCAACGTCGACGGTGAGCGCCTCACACTCCAAGCGGACACGAGGGAGCACGGGTCCTGGTTGCCGGACGCGCCGGTCGGAACGCCGGTGGTGGTGAGCTTCGCGCCGTCCGATGTGCGTGTCTTCGCTGCCGATGGCACCGCCGTCGCCGACTCCCGGGCGCCCATCGACATCCGTAGGTCGGTGGCGGGATGAGCGTCGTCGCCCAAGGGCCGGTGGCTCGCGTCATGCCACGCGGCTGGGGTGCCCGGATCGGCTATGCCGTCGTCGTGGCCGCGCTGGTCTACATGATCGTGGTCCCCCTGTATCGGCTTCAGGCGAAGGCCTTCGAGGACGGTGGACGGGGATACCAGGTCCAGTACTCACGCTCCGACACGGCGTCGGTGGTCTGGACAACGATCCAGCTAGCAGCGGGGTCACTCGTCCTCGCGCTGGTGCTGGGCACGGTCCTCGCCTTCGCGACGAGCAGGCTTCCAGCTCGGTGGGCGTTCCTGCGAGTCATCCCGGTGTTGCCCATCGTGATGCCGGCGGTCGCCAATGTCGTCGGGTGGGCGTTCCTGCTCTCCCCGGGTCCCGGTTACCTCAACGCAGCGATGCGAAACCTTCCCTGGTGGGACCACTTGGAGTCGGGGCCCATCGACATCTACACGCCGCTGTGGATCATCATCCTCACGGGCTTCGGGCTCACCTCGTTCGTTTACCTCTTCGTCAGTGCGGGCATGTCCTCGATCAACGGTGAGCACTTGGAGGCCGCCCAGATCAGCGGCTCCACCCAGCTCGGGCTGTTCTTCCGTGTCGTGCTCCCGCTGCTGCGACCGTCCTTGATCTACGGCGGTGGCGTCGTGCTCCTGCTCGGCCTGGGGCAGTTCACCGCCCCCCTGCTGCTGGGGTCGAACACGGGGGTCAAGGTCCTGACGACCGAGATGTACCGCAGGGTCTCGGAGTCGCCTGCGGACTTCGGGGCTGCTGCGGCGGCGGGGGCACCGCTCGTGGTGCTGGGTCTGGTGGTCGTCATGACCCAGAAGATCCTGCTCGGCGACCAGTCGCGGTTCGTCACGCACGGCGGCAAGGCATTCAGGTCCCCGCCGGCGAGGTCATGGTGGGCCGTCTCGACTGTCGTTTGCTACGGCATCGTCGCACTGCTACTCCCGTTGGTGGGGCTGGTCTTTGTCGCGCTGTCGCCATACTGGTCGTCGACCCTCAGCTGGGACCTGCTGACGCTGGACAACTTCCGGACGTTGTTCGCGACCCGCAACCTGGTGGACTCGATCACCACGAGCTTGCTGGCAGCGTCGGTCGCAGTGGCCTTCTGCGTGCCGATCGGATTCGTGCTGGCCAACCTGATCGTCCGGGGCCGCCGATACCCTTTGATCCGCCTCCTCGGCGACCTGGTGTCCGCGCTGCCGCTCGGCATCCCAGCAGTGATCTTTGGTGTCGGATTCCTGCTGACCTACACCCAGCCGCCATTCGTCCTCTACGGCACCAAGACCGTCATCGTGCTCGTCTACATCGTGCTGATGGTGCCGTTCGCAACGCGCCTGCAGATGACGGCGCTCCTGGCGCTGGGCGAGGCATATTCGGAGGCGTCGGCGACGAGCGGGGCCAACACGTTCGTGACGAACGTAAGGATCATGCTGCCTCTGATGCGCCCGGCCGTCCTGAGCGCAGTGGCGTTGATGTTCATCCTGCTGACACACGAGTTCGCAGCGTCCCTGCTCGTCCGATCGGCGACGACCCAGGTCATGGGAACCAAGCTGTTCGACCTGTGGGCGAACGGCTCCTACCCCCTGGTCGCAGCCATGGCACTCGTCATGACGGCTGTGACCGGGATCGGCGTCGTCTTGGCCATGATCGTCGGCGGTCGCAACGTGCTTGACAACCTCTGACGATCCACGTGTGCGGGCCATCGCCAGCACCACCCGCATCCCGGCGCCCGCGCCGCTGACTGCACGTCCCGAGGAGACCTCGTGCTGAGCACCCAGCTTCAGGTACGCAACTACCCGACTGGTCCGGTGGGGCCCAAGCACTTCGCCTTGGTCGATGTGGACCTGCCCGATCCGCGACGCGGTCAGGTGCTGGTCCGCAACACCTGGCTCTCGGTGGACCCGAGCCTCCGGCTGCGCCTGCGCGTAGAAGCGCCGAAGGGCTACTTCCCCTCCTTCCCGCTGGGGGCTCCGATGGACGGGATCCTCACCGTCGGCGTGGTCGAGGCGTCGGGTTCCGACACTTTCGCGGTGGGGGACACCGTTGTGCACTCGTTGGGCTGGCGCAGCCACTCGCTGGTGGATGCGGACGCCGAAGCGATGGGCGGTGTGGGCAGGTTGCGCATCGTCGACGCACATCGCTTCCCGGCGCAGTGGCACCTCGGCCCCCTAGGCGCGATGGGGCTGACTGCCTACGCCGGGTTGTCGCTCGCTGGGGCGTTGGACGGCGGCGAGCGCGTCTGGATCTCGGCCGCGGCCGGTGCCGTCGGCGCGCTGGCCACCCAGATGGCGGTGCGGCTCGGCCACGAGGTCGTCGCCAGCGCCGGATCCGATGACAAGGTCGAGTGGCTGACGAGCCTCGGTGCCCGCGCGTTCAACTACAAGCGCCAGCCTCCGAGCGAGGCGCTGCCGCTCCTCGCGTCGGACGGGCTCGACGTGTACTTCGACAACGTGGGCGGCGACCACCTCGAGGCCGCGCTCGACTCCATGCGCCCGTTCGGGCGGATCATGCTCTGCGGGTCCGTCTCCGACTACGAGTCGACGCCGTTGGGTCCGAGCAACCTGTTCATGGCCACGTCCAAGTGCCTGACGCTCACGGGTTTCCGGGCCGCCATGCACCACGAGCTGCTCGGCGAGATGCAGGAGCGCATCGGCCCGTGGCTCCTGGACGGATCGATCAGCTACCCCGAGACCGTGTACGACGGCCTGGCCCAAGCGCCCGTCGCCCTGGCCGACATGCTGGCCGGCCGGACGACGGGCAAGACCCTGGTCAGGCTCTGAGCTTCGACGTGTAGAGGCCCGCGCTGTCTTGGCTCAGCGCCGACGCGACGTCGCGGTGCCGCTCGGCGACCCGCTCGTGCAGCGAGGGCTGGGCGGCGACGGTCCAGAACCGTCGTTCGTCGATGGCGCGCACCACGAGGGCCGCGACCTGCTCGGGCGACGCCTGCTCAGGCCTGGGCTCGCTCATCGCTCGCAGGACGCTCTTGGCGAGCTCGTCGGCCGGCGCCGGAGCGTTGTTGGCCGCCGCCCAGATGCCGGTCGAGACGCCCCCGGGACAGACGACGCTGACGGACAGGTGGTCGTGCCCGGCTGCCGCCAGCTCCATGCGCAGGTTGTCGGAGAGCCCGACCACCGCGTGCTTGGAGGCGACGTAGCTCGCCACACCCGGCGCCGCCACGATGCCCCCGATCGAGGCGATGTTGACGACATGGGCCTGACGTCCCTCCGCGATCATCGGCGGGAGGAAGGCGGACAGGCCGTTGGCGACGCCCATCACGTTGACGCCGAGACTGAGCTCCCAGTCCTCGGTCGACGTCGTCCACGCCGACCCGCCGCGCAGCACGCCGGCGTTGTTGCACAGGACTGTTGCGGCGCCCCACGCGTCGGCCACGCGGGACGCGGCATCGCGCATCGCCTTCGCGTCGGCCACGTCGACCGCGAGCGCCATCGCGGCGTCCGAGTCCGGCAGGAGGTCGACGGTTGCCCTCGCCGCGTCGCCGTCCCGGTCGAGGACGGCGACCTTCATGCCGCGCCCCGAGAGCTGTACGGCGAGGGCCCGGCCGATTCCGGACCCCGCGCCGGTGACGACGGCGACGCCTCCGGCGCGGATGGCTCCGGTCGTCACCGTGCTGCGTGTGCGAGCGCGTGGCCCACGGCCGGTGCGCTGGCGTAGGCCGCGTAGTCGCTGATGAGCCCCGACTCGGGGTCGACCTTCCCGACCGACACGAAGCTCATGATGACCTCGTCGCCGTCGCGGACGACGCCGCGCACGAAGAACTCGCCGTCGCTCGTGGCGGCGTTCTCGATGGTGTGGCGCAGTGTGCGGACGCCGCGACGGTTGAAGACCGCAAGGAGGGCGTCACGTCCGCGGGTCTCGTGCCGAGCGGCGTCCTGCCCCTCCTCCGGAAAGGGCGGGTGCGAGTAGAAGGCGTCGTGGGTGAAGCGGGAGGCGGCGCTCTCGAAGTCGCCCTCCTCGAGGTCATGGAAGTAGTCGTTCACGACGGCCAGCGGGTCGGACACCATCAGGGCAGCTCCTCGGGTTAGTGAGTGGTAAGCCCGTCGAAACTACCCTAAACGAATTCGTTTCAGTAGGGCTATGGTGAGGGATCTCGGGTTTCCAGTCCCCCTGACGCAGGAGATCGACATGCCGACGTACGTCCTCATCCACGGTGCCAACTACGGCGGGTCCAGCTGGCGCTTCGTCACCCCGCATCTCGACGGCCGGGCCATCGTCGTGGACCTCCCCGGCCGCGGCTCGCGCCCGGCGGAGCTGAGCACGGTGACCTTCGAGCAGTTCGTCGACGCCGCCGCCGAGGACGTCGAGGCGGCCGACGTGACGGACGCCGTACTGGTGGCCCACTCCGCCGGCGGCCTGACCGCGGCCCACCTCCTTAACCGCATGCCCGAGCGGTTCCGCTCGTGCGTGCTGGTGGCCTGCACCATCCCACCCCACGGTCAGGCGATCGTCGACAACATCGACCCCGGCATCCGCGACGCCGTACTGGCGGGATCAGGCGACGGGACCTACCAGCTCGACGAGGAGACCGCGCGCGCTGCTCTCTGCAACGACCTCGACGAGGAGAAGACCGCTGCGGCCCTGGCCGAGATGCAGGCCGACACCACGGCGCTGCTCGCGGAGGTCGCGGACCTCACCGGCCTGAGGGGGCTGGGACGCGTCACCTACGTCCGCACCACCCTCGACCAGACGCTGCCGGTCGAGCAGCAGGACGCCGCGATCGCCGCGGTGGGGGACTGCACGGTCGTCGACATCCATGCGGGCCACCTCGCGATGTACTCACGGCCCGAGGAGCTGGCGAGCCTGATCGTCGCCAATGGCTGACCAGGCTGGCGAGGTCTCAGCCGACGTACGGTGGGGTCTTCTTCATCTCCACGCGGGCGACGGTACGGCGGTGCACGGCGTCGGGTCCGTCCACGATGCGCAGCACCCGGGCCCAGGCGTAGAAGTACGCCAGCACCGTGTCGTCGGAGACCCCCATGCCGCCGAATACCTCGATCGCGCGGTCGATGACCTTCGTGGCCATCGCCGGCGCCGACACCTTGATCGCCGAGATCTCCGAGCGCGCACCCTTCGCGCCGTGCTGGTCGATCTTCCACGCGACGTCGTACACGTGCAGCCGGACCATGTCGATGTCGATGCGGGACTGCGCGATGAGGTCCTGCACGTTGGCGTAGTCCGACAGGTGGCGGCCGAACGCCTTCCGTGACTTCGCACGGTCCACCATCAGCGCCAGGGCCCGCTCGGCCATCCCGATGGCCCGCATCGCGTGGTGGATGCGGCCGGGGCCGAGTCGCGCCTGGGAGATGAGGAAGCCGTCGCCCTCATTGCCCAGCAGGTTGCTCGCCGGCACCCGGACGTCCTCGAAGAGGATCTCGCAGTGGCCGTGCTGGTCCTGGTAGCCGAAGATCGGCAGGTTGCGCTCGATCGTGACCCCGGGGGTGTGGCGGGGGACCAGGATCATCGACTGCTGGCGGTGGGTCTCGGCCTCGAGGTCGGTCTTGCCCATGACGATGAAGACCTCACAACGCTCGTCGGCGACGCCCGTGATCCACCACTTGCGTCCGTTGATGACGTAGTCGTCGCCGTCACGGGTGATGACGGTGGTGATGTTCGTGGCGTCCGACGAGGCGACGTCGGGCTCGGTCATCGCGAAGGCGGACCGGATCTCCCCGGCCAGCAGCGGCTCCAGCCACCGCTCGCGCTGCTCCTGTGTGGCGAAGAGCTCGAGGGTCTCCATGTTGCCCGTGTCCGGTGCCTGGCAGTTGATCGCCTCGGGGGCGATCACGGGGGACCACCCGGAGATCTCGGCGACCGCGGCGTACTCCACGTTGGAGAGGCCCGAAAGCCGGGGGAGGAAGAGGTTCCACAGGCCGCGTCGCCTCGCCTCGGCCTTGAGCTCCTCCATCACCGGCGGGTGGGCGTGGTCGCCGTGCTCACGGAGGTACGCCGCCCACACCGGCTCGGCGGGGAAGACGTGAGAACGCATGAAGTCCCACATGCTCTCGGAGATCTCGGCGGCCCGGGGGGAGAGGGAGAAGTCCATCGATGTGCCTTTCGCAGGGCGGGTCGGGGTCAGAGGAGCGCGAGGCCGGAGCGGCCGAGGTGGAGGATCTCGTCGTCGAGGTCGCCGAAGTCCTGCCCACCCATGGCGCCGGCCTTGGCGCGCACCTGCACGCCCTGGGCGATCACGGCGAACTTCAAGTGGGCGAACCCCTCGTACCACCCCATGTCGGCGAGGTCCGCGCCCGACGTGCCGGCGTAGCGCTCGAGCATCTCGTCACGGGTCGGAAAGCCGGGCAGGTGCGTGACGCCCGGGATCAGGGTCAGCTGCCGCTCGCCGGGACCGATCCAGAAGAGCGACAGCAGCGCCAGGTCGGTGAGCGGGTCGCCGAGGGTGGAGAGCTCCCAGTCGAGCACGGCGTTGATCCGACCGGCCACGTCCGCGTCGAGCACGACGTTGTCCAAGCGGTAGTCGCCGTGCACGAGGGTGGCCCGCTGCTGGTCGGGCACGGTGTCGGCGAGGCGCCGGGCGAGCCCGTCGATCTCGGGGACCTCATGGGTGGCGCTCGCCTCCCACTGGCCGGTCCAGCGCCGGACCTGGCGGGCCATGAACCCCTCGGGCCGGCCGTAGTCACCGAGGCCGACGGCGTCCTGGTCCACTGCGTGCAGGGCGGCCAGGGTGTCGGCGAAGGCGAAGGAGACGGCGCGCCGCTCGTCCTCGGCGGTGGCGTACCCGGTGGGCAGCTCGCCACGGACGACGTGGCCCGGCACCTTCTCCATCACGTAGCACTGGATGCCGATGAGGTCGCCGGGGTCCGACAGCACGATCCGGGCGACGGGGACGTCGGTGCCCGCCAGCGCGGACTGGACGCGTGCCTCCCGCGCCATGTCGTGCGCGCTGGGCAGCAGCTCGCCGGTCGGTGGCCGACGGAGGATCAGCTCGCCGGCGTCGCTGCGCAGCGCAAACGTCAGGTTCGACTTCCCCCCGCCGATGAGCTCGGCCTCGAGGCGGAGCCACGCGTCGTCGTCGGTCGCCGCGGCCAGCGCGGGTCCGAGCCGATCCGGGTGGACCAGCTCGTTGAGGCTCGGGGTCGACATCGCTCTCCTCGGTTCGGCGGTCCAGGTGCACCGGGCGCCCGCGGGCAGCTGTCGCGGCGACGGTCGGCCGGGAGCGCATTGCCTGAGGGGCAGCAGCAGGCTAGCCTTCACATGAAGTGAATTCAAGTCAGGACTTGGTGCCGGCGCACCGGTCGATCTGGAGAGGCTCGAGATGAACAACGACAGGATCGTCGTCCTGGACGGTGCGCGCACGCCGATCGGCAGCTTCGGCGGCATGTTCAAGGACGTTCCCGGCTACGAGCTCGGGGCCACGGCCGCGGGCGAGGCGCTGTCCCGGGCCGGGGTCGAGGCGACCGACGTCGCCGAGGTGGTGATGGGCTGCATCGGCCAGGTCGGCCCCGACGCCTACAACGCCCGCCGGGTGGCGATCGCCGCCGGCCTGCCGGCCAACGTGCCGGCGTACACCGTGAACCGGCTGTGCGGCTCGGGCCTGCAGGCGGTCTGGTCGGCCGCGATGGAGATGCGCTGGAACGACCTCGACTTCACCCTCGCCGGGGGCGACGAGTCGATGACACGGATGCCGTTCTACGACTTCGGCGCCCGCAGCGGCTACAAGCTCGGCAACCGTGAGCTGGTCGACGGGACCGTGATGATGCTGACCGACCCGTTCCACGGCATCCACATGGGTGTGACCGCCGAGAACGTGGCCGAGAAGTACGGCGTCTCCCGCGAGGAGCAGGACGAGTTCGCCGCCGAGTCCCAGCGCCGGGCGGCGACCCCCGAGGCACGAGCGGCGTTCGCCGAGGAGGTCGTGGCAGTGGAGGTGGGAGGCCGCAGGCCGTTCACTGCGACCGAGGACGAGCACCCGAAGCCGGAGACCACGGTGGAGACCCTCGCTGCTCTGCGGCAGGCGTTCCAGCAGGGCGGCACGGTGACGGCCGGCAACGCATCAGGCATCAACGACGGAGCGGCGGCGCTCGTGCTGGCGAGGGAGGCGGCCGCGGCGGAGCGGGGCCTGACCGGCCTGGTCTCCCTGGAGGCGGTCACCACGGCCGCGATGGAGCCGGAGCTGATGGGCTATGCCCCGACGCTGGCGCTCGACGCCCTCTTCGACAAGACCGGCACCAGGCCGAGCGACATCGGCATTATCGAGCTCAACGAGGCCTTCGCCTCGCAGGCGGTCGCCGTCATCCGCGACGCCGGGCTCGACCCGGCCCGGGTCAACCCCTACGGCGGCGCGATCGCCCTCGGCCACCCGGTCGGGGCCACCGGCGCCAACCTCACCCTGCGGGTCGCCACGGACATGGTGCGCCGCGACCTCGAGCTCGGCATCGTCACCATGTGCATCGGGGGCGGGCAGGCCCTGGCGGCGCTGTTCAGGCGGATCTGATGTCCGACCTCGTGACGTACGACGTCAGCGACGGCGTCGCGCACCTGCAGCTGCACCGGCCGGATGCGGCCAACGCCCTCGACCTCCCTCTCGCCCGGGCGTTGCATGCTGCGGTCGACCGCGCCGGGGCGCAGGACGGCGTGCGCGCCGTGCTCGTGACCGGCGCCGGCGCGCGGTTCTGCGCGGGCGGGGACGTGAGCTCCTTCGTCGCGGCGCCCGACCCCGCGTCGTACCTCCACGAGCTGGCGACCGAGGCCGACGCCGCCGTCCGGGCACTGGCGGACCTCAACATGCCAGTTGTCGCCGCGGTGCACGGAGCCGTGGCGGGGGCCGGGCTCGCCCTCATGCTCAGCTGCGACATGGTGGTCGCAGACCCGGCCACGAAGTTCGTGTTCGCCTATCCCGGCGTCGGGCTGACACCCGACTGCGGCGTGTCTTGGCTGCTCCCGCGCGCCATCGGCCAGCAGCGCGCGCTCTCGTTCGCCCTGGGCGGGCGAGCTGTGCCGTCGGACGAGGCGCTGGCGTGGGGTTTGGTCACCGAGCTGGCCGACCCCGTCCGGGCGCGGGCCACGGAGCTGGCCGGCTCGCTCGCCGCCGGAGCCGCACGAGCACACGGTCAGGCACGTCGGTTGCTGCGCACCGGCTGGGAGGCCGACCGCGCCGCCACTGGTGCCGAGGAGGCCCGGACCATCAGCGAGATGGTGCGGGGCGACGAGGCACAGGCCCTGATTCGCCGGTTCGTTGAACAGTGAGCGCAAGTTGCCCGGCGTCCGAGACAGGCATGCCGCCTACTGACACCGCCGACATCGTCACGGGAGGCGCGTCCGCAGTCGCGGTGAGCACATTGCTCCCGCACCGCATGGGCTGACGCGCGCCCGCTGACCGCCCAGCCCTCCTCGGGAGTACCCATGAACAACACCACTACTCGTATGCAACCGGTGTCGAGCGCACCGAGCGGTTGGATGGTGTCAGCCAGCCACCGCTCGTCGATCGCGATCACGCCGGCGCAGCCGTTCGGGAGCTGGCATGCCCGCAGGCCCGGTGATCCGTCCACGGCGTGCGGACTATCAGCTGCCTGCTGGCCGATCTTCTGGCACCTGCGCCTCGCCCAAGGACGATCGAAGGTCTGCGTCGACTGCGTGGAGGCCATGCGTACCGTCGCCCAGCGTCGCGTCGTCTGACCCGATCGCCCCGGTCGCACAGCGAGACAGCGGTTGCTCTGATGAGACCCGCGAGAGTGATGTCCCGGGCAGGGGCGGCCCTGCTGTGCGCCGAGTCGCAGATGGCTGTACGGAATCCGTACGCAGGGTTCAGCGGTTCTTCTGCCCTCAATCTGCCCTCACCACAACGCAAATCGATCCGAAGTGAGGACGAACGCCCGAAGTGGTCAGACAGCGTTTCCGCAGGTCAGAGCGCATTTCCAGGCAGTTGCAACGAGCGACCGAAACCCGCGCCTTCGTTCCGCCTCAACGTCCGACCCGGCCGGCCCGGCGCGTCGTACAGGTGGATGTCCCGTGGTCGGCACCCGCTGGGCGCACGCACCCGACCCCAGCGCGACTTCGTCCTGTCCGACGCGCCGCGGCGTCTCTCGCGCGGTCTTCGGCTGTTGGCCACAGGTGGGCGTACGTGGTGGCCGTCGTGGTCGACTTCGCGTGCCCCAGAGCCCGCTGGAGCGTGGTGCGCCAGCGGTAGCCGACGGTGTTCTGGCGCGGTGGAACGTCCTCGAGGCCGGCGTCGAGCCACCCGTGGGGAGACGTACGTCGAGGCGTGGGTCGCACACCAGTTGTGGACCCACGGAGCTCGGCGAGCGATGTGACTCGCCGCTGGCCACCTCGCCGTGCGTGGGCTGGGCACCTGGTTCGGCCACCCGGCCCGAGCGTCGCTCTAACGGGGGTCTAAGTCTCGCTCGGTAGGACGGAGGCCTCAGACAAGCGATGCAACCCGTATCAGGAGGCCAGTCATGGCAGTCAAGGCAGCACCGTCCGGTTCATGGTGGAAGCTCGCGGCAGCGACGCTGGCGACGGCGTTCGCCGTCACGGCTTGCAGCTCGGACGCCGTCGACGACACGGCGCCCGCCGAAGACGGCGCGCACAGCATGCACGGGGACGGGTCGTCGGCTCCACCGCAGCCGCTGCGCGCCGGCGAGCGGTTCGTGGAGCTGAGGATGGCCGAGGCCTACACGCCCGCGCCGCCGGAGGGCGCCGTGGACGAGTACCGGTGCCAGGTGCTGGATCCGGGCCTGACCGAGGAGGCGTTCCTGACCGGGACCCAGGTCATGCCGGAGAACGTCGCCATCGCGCACCACGGCATCGTGTACGCCGTGCCGCCGGGCGACGCTGACGCGGTGCGCGAGCAGGATGCGAAGACTCCCGGCCTCGGCTGGCAGTGCTTCGGCGGGACCGGCGTCGAGGGCGCCGACGTGGAGGACGACGACGAGGGCGCCGACCCGGGCGCGGCGTGGGTGGACACCTGGGCGCCGGGCGCCGCGGAGACGCTGCTCGACCAGGACGCCGGCTTCAAGCTGGAGCCGGGCAGCCTGATCGTCTTCCAGATGCACTACAACCTGCTCGCGACCGACGGCGAGCCGGCCGGGTCGGACCGCTCGGCGGTGCGGCTGCGACTGACGGACGGCACGCCGCAGACACGGGAGCTCCAGACGTGGTCGCTCGACGCGCCGACCGACCTGCCCTGTGCCCCAGGCGAGTCGGGTCCGCTCTGTGACCGGGCGGCCTCGATCGCGGACGTGACGAAGCGGTTCGGGCCGGAGGTCGGCGAGTTCGCGGACGAGCAGGTGGAGGAGTGCAACGAGGGCGGCGAGCCGTTGCCCGGTGACACCCAGGTCTGCGACCACGTGGTGGAGGAGCCGGTGACGGTGTTCGCCGGTTTCGGTCACATGCACATGCTCGGTCGGTCCGTGAAGGTCGAGCTCAACCCGGGCACGCCGGAGGCCCAGGTGCTGCTGGACGTGCCGCAGTTCGACTTCGACAACCAGCACATGGTGAAGCTGCCGTCGCCTGTGGAGGTCGATGCGGGGGACACGCTGCGGGTGACGTGCACGCACGACGCGGGGCTGCGCCAACAGGTGCAGCAGCTGAGCAAGCTGCCGCCGCGCTACGTGGTCTGGGGCGACGGCACCGGCGACGAGATGTGCATCGGCATCATGACGGTCTCCCCGCGCACGTCCTGATGGGTCGGGTCCCATGCGACGCTCGTGATCCTGGCCTCAGGTCGATCGGGGACGATGAGCGGCGAGAGCACCGACGAGAAGGGGTGGGCCGGCATGCGCATCATGATCGCGGACGATGACCCGGCCATCCGCGAGTCGCTGGAGCGGGTGCTCCAGGTCGAGGGCTACGACACCAGCACCGTCGCCGACGGTCTCGCCGTCCTCGACGGGGTCGGTGGGGCCGGCGGTGACTCGCTGGATCTCCTGATCCTCGACGTGATGATGCCCCGCCTCGGTGGGTTGGAGACCTGCCGGCGGTTGCGGGCCGCGGATCGGGACCTGCCGGTGCTGATGCTGACCGCTCGTGACCAGGTCTCTGACCGGGTCGCGGGGCTGGACGCGGGCGCCGACGACTACCTGCCCAAGCCGTTCGCCACCGAGGAGCTGCTCGCCCGGGTGCGGGCCCTGCTGCGCCGACGCACGGCGTCCGACGGGGAGTCGCAGGTGTTGTCGTTCGCCGACGTCCGCCTCGATCCCGACAGGTTCGAGGCGTGGCGCGGCGAGCGGCCGCTGCGCCTGACCCGGACCGAGTTCTCCCTCTTGCAGGTGCTCATGGACAACGCGACCCGGGTGGTGACCCGCGACATGCTGTTCGAGGCGATCTGGGGCTTCGACATGAGCGCCACCGCCAACAACCTCCAGGTCTACGTGAGCTACCTGCGCCGCAAGATGGAGGCCGAGGGCGAGCCGCGGTTGATCTACACCCTGCGCGGCCTGGGCTACGCGTTGCGCGAGACTCCTCCGTGAGCGGGCCCACGGGCCGGGAGCCGCGTCCGCTGACTCGGTGGTGGCGCGGGCGGTCCCTGCGAACCAGGCTGACGGTGATCGCGGCGACGGCCATCGCGGTCAGCGTGTTCGTGGCCTTCCAGCTGGCCAGCGAGCTGCTGGACCGGGAGCTGCAGGACAGCGCCGAGGACCAGCTCCGCGCTGACGCCCGCGTCCTGGCGACGCACGCGGAGCGCGCCGGTCTGACCGAGGTGGAGCTGCCGCCGTATCCCGGAGGCGGTCGGCTGGTGCGGGTCATCCTGCCCGACGGCTCGACCCGGACGCCGGCCGGCCAGCCCCCGCTGCCCCCGGTCAGCGAGCGCGCCAAGCGCGTGGCGCAGGGCGCGTCGGCCGACCTGATGGAGTCGGACGACAGCGAGGAGGGTCACTTCGTCCACACGCGGAGGGCGGGCGACGGCGCGGTCCAGGTGGCCCGCGCCGCCGACGACAGCCCGATCAACCGCTTCGGGTTCGGCATGCTGCTGATCGGGCTGCTCTGCGTGGTCGGCGGCGCCCTGGTCGGGCGGACCGTGGCGCGGGCAGGTCTGGCACCGATCGACCGGCTGACCGCCGCCGCCGTCCGTGTCGCGGACACCCGCGACCTCGACGCAGACATCCCGGACGAGGGCGGTGGGGAGATCCGGCGGCTGATCCGGTCGATCAACGACATGCTCGCCGCGCTCCGCGACTCCCGTCGGGCCCAGCGGCTGCTCGCCGAGGACGCCGCCCACGAGCTCAAGACCCCGCTGACCAGCCTGCGCCTCAACGTCGAGCTGCTGATCCGGCTCGATCGGCGCGGGACCCTGGACAGCGCACTGCCGCCGGAGAGCCGGACCCGGCTGCTCAACGACGTCGGCGCCCAGGTGGCCGAGCTGAGCACGCTTGCCGCGGAGCTCACCGACCTGGCGCGTGGTGACGTCAGCGACGAGAGCGCCGAGCTGCTCGACCTCGCCGACGTGGTGGTGGCCGCCGCGACCCGGGCGCGTTCCCGCGTGCCCGACATCGAGATCGCGCTCGACGTGACCTCCGTGTGGGTGAGCGGGCGTCCCGCCGCGCTCCAGCGGGCGGTGCTCAACCTCATCGACAACGCCGGCAAGTGGTCCCCTGCGGACCAGCCCGTCCAGGTCCGGCTCCGTGCGGAGGGCGCGTGGGCGGTGCTCGAGGTCGACGACGCCGGCCCCGGCATCGACGCGGCGGACGTACCACGGGTGTTCGACCGGTTCTACCGGGCCGACAGCGCCCGGGCGTTGCCCGGATCCGGCCTCGGGCTGTCGATCGTGCAGCGGGTCGTCGCCGCCCACGGCGGCCGGACCACCGTCGCCCGCTCCGCACGCGGAGGCGCGCTGCTTCGGGTCGACCTTCCGGCCGCGTCCCCGCCCACCCCGATCGCGCCCTGCCGCGAAGGCGTCTGACCGAGGCATCACGAAGTCGAGGATCGAGACCGATGTTCGAGCGGGTCAGAGGCGGCAGGGGCTTCTCGGGGCCGCGTCACCGTCCCGCGGCGACCAGAGGCTCCTCAGCCGGCGAGCCGTCCGCCTCCGCCCGCTCGACCACGACGCGCCGGACGACGGAGGAGATCGCGGTGCTGATCACCTCGGGTGATTGGTCGCTCGTCCCCTCGAGATGGGCCTTGATCCACGCCGTGAGGTCGTCGCGCAGCCGGTCGACCGCGCCCCTGCCCCGGGCGGTCACGGTCAGGTTGTCGAGGTCGCCCTCGACGTACCCGGCGGCGAGGACCTGGCGGAAGGGCGGCTCGAGCACCGCGGTGGGCAGATCGCGGGCCCGCGCCATCTGACCGACGTCGGCGCGATGACCGGCGGCGGTGAGCCCGTAGACCTGGACGACCGCCCAGAGACCGGCCGCGTCGAGATCCTCCTCGGAGGACTGCAGGAGGTCGAGCACCTTGTCGCGGTGCCGACCGTAGAGCAGGTTCGTGATGCGGCGAGACAGCACGTCCTCGTTGTCCGGCGAGTGTGGGGCACCGAACCCGGCGCCGAGGTCCTGGGCGGCGTCGGCCACGTTGTCGGCGAGCTTGACCTGCGGCAGCACGAGCGCCAGGACGAAGGCGAGCATGGCGACCGGGACCGCCCAGAGGAACACCTGGGTCAGCGCCCCCGAGTAGGCGTCGACGATCGGCGCGATCACCCGTTCGGGGAGTGAGTGCAGCGCTTCCGGCGTCGCACGGTCCGCGGCTGTGACGGTGGGTGACGTGGCGATGGCCTCGGGCAGCCGGTCCTGGAGGAAGTTGGCATAGAGGGTCCCGAAGATGGCCGCACCGAAGGCGCTGCCCATGGTGCGGAAGAAGGTGACGCCGGAGGTGGCGACTCCGAGGTCGCTGTACTGGACCGAGCCCTGCACGACGATCGTGAGGACCTGCATGCTCATGCCGATGCCGAGGCCCAGGACGAACAGGTACAGCGAGGAGACCCCGAGAGGGGTCGACGGATCCATCCGGGAGAGCAGGAAGAGACCGAGAGCCATCACCAGGCTGCCCACGACCGGGAAGATCTTGTAGCGACCGGACTTGCTGACGATGTTGCCAGCGGTGACCGAGGTGATCAGCAGCCCCACCACCAACGGCAGCAGGCGGAACCCGGACTCGGTTGCCGAGACGCCCTCGACGTACTGGAAGAACGTGGGCAGGAACGTCATCGCGCCGAGCATCGTGAAACCGACGACGAAGCTCAGGGCGCAGCAGACGGTGAAGACCTTGGCAGCGAACAGGCGCGGCGGCAGGATCGGATCCGCCGCCCGTCGCTCGATGAGCACGAAGACGCCGAGGACCGCGACGCCGCCGACGAGGAGGCCGATGATCTGCCACGAGCTCCACGCGTACGTCGTGCCACCGAAGCTGGTCGCCAGGATCAGCATCGAGGCGCCCACGGCGACCGCGACCATGCCGAGGTAGTCGATGCGCGGCTTGGCCCCGCGAGCCACGTGGGGGATGGTCCAGCGTGCGGCGACGACCACGATGGCGGCGAGCGGGACGTTGACGTAGAAGCACCAACGCCAGCTGGCGTTGTCGGTCAGCAGGCCGCCGACCAGCGGTCCGATCACGGTGGCGAGGCCGAAGACGGCGCCGAGCGCGCCCTGGAACTTCCCGCGCTCGCGCAGCGGGATGATGTCGGCGATGAGGGCGGTGGCCGTGACGGTGAGGCCGCCGGCGCCGATCCCCTGCAGCGCCCGGGAGCCGATCAACCAGACCATGTCGTCGGCCAGGCCGCACAGCGCCGAGCCCAGGATGAAGACGATGACGCTGAGCTGGAAGACGAGCTTGCGGCCGAACTGGTCGCCGAGCTTTCCGGCCAGCACGGTGACCGTGGTCTGGGCGAGCAGGTAGGACGTGACCACCCAGGACACGTGCGTGCCGCCGCCGAGGTCCCCGACGATGGTCGGCAGCGCCGTGGAGACGATCGTCCCGTCGAGCGCGGCCAGCAGCATGCCCATGCCGATGGTCGCGAACGCCGCGATCCGGTGCCAGCCGGTGAGCGCCCGTGTGGTGACCGGCGCGGGCGCCGGTGTGGCGGTGATGGCGGACAAGGGGCCTCCTCCGGGTCGGGGCACCCACAGTGTTCAAGCCTCCCGTGCGGTGAAGGAAGTGCCGTTGTGCCGGGGTCGTCGGTCGGCTGATGTGCCCCGCAGACTCAGGCTGGGGTCTTCACCGGGGGCGTCGGACAGGTGGAAGCCCGGTCGGCGGCGCCAGCCGAGCCTGAGCACCGGACCCCGGCGCGACTTCGTCTGTCCGACGCGCCGGGTCATGCCGATCACGGCCGCGTCCTCGCCGAGGAGCGGTCGGGTCGACGGCGATCGACCCACCGCCCGTGGTCCAGGGCGTCGAGCTGCTTACGCCGCCAGCGCACTGCGTCGACCTGGCGGTCCAAGCACCGCTCGGGCGTGCTGGCGACCAGTCTCCGGGTTGGATACCCCGCCCGCCACGAATCACCACGACGGCTGACTCGGGCACCTCGGATCTCTGCAGGCGCGGGACCCGCGTTCGTGCGCATGCACGGGCGGCACGTGGCACGACACAGCGGCCGCGATCGACTCGCCGGCGTGGCCCAACAGACCCGAGCCAGCAAGAAGTGGCACCGCCCAGAACGACGCTGGTCCCCCGTCGGGCCTGCGCGGCCGAACGGGGGACCAGCGGCAATCGCTCGAGTGCCCGCCTGTTAGGGCAATGCTCTGTCGTTGCTTGCTGCTCGAGCATCGCGGACCGCGGACGCGGCCATCAGGACCATGACAATGGTGAATGGGAGTCCACCAACGACTGCCGCGGTCTGCAGGGCGCTCAGGCCCCCGGCCATGACGAGCACGCTCGCCATGCCGACCAGCAGGACGATCCACACGGCGCGAGTCAGCAGCGACGGCGTGATCGAGCCACCCGAGGAGAGGGTCGCCATGACCAGAGCGCCAGAGTCGGCCGAGGTCACGAAGAACGTCACGATGAGGACGATCGCCAGCACCGAGCTGATCGTGCCGAAGGGCAGGCCCGAAAGGAACTCGAAGAGGATGTGCTCGGTCGCCAGCGAGCTGAGGCTGCCAGGGTCGGACATCTCTCGCTCGAGCGCTGACCAGCCCATGATGCCGAACCAAAGGAAGATTCCTCCAGCCGGGATCAGCATGACGCCGAGGCAGAACTCCTTGACCGAACGGCCGCGCGAGATGCGGGCAAGGAAGGTGCCGACAAAGGGACCCCACGAAACCCACCAAGCCCAGAAGAACGTGGTCCAGTAGCTCTGCCACGCGTCACCCTCGGAGAAGTCGGTCTCGAAGGTCGTCTGGACGATGTTCTGTGCGTAGTACCCGACCTGGGACACCGCGGCCTCGAGGACGAAGAGGGTGGGTCCTGCGATCAGCACGAACAGCAGCAGCACCATTGCCAACCCGACGTTGACGTTGGACAGCCACTTGATCCCGCGGTCGACGCCTGAGAGCACCGATGCGGCGGCGACCGCGCCGATCACGACGATGAGGATCAGCTGGGTGGTCGTTGAAACGCTCGCCCACCCAAGGAAGTCGAGGCCGGTGTTGAGCTGGAGGGAGCCGAGCCCCAAGGACGTCGAGAGGCCGAACACCGTGGCGAGGATCGCGATGACGTCAACGACGTCGCCAAGCCAGCCCCGGACGCGGTCGCCCAGCAGTGGTTCCAGAGCCCATCGGATGGACAGGGGTCGGCCCCTGCGGTGAACGGCCATGGCGATCGCGAGGCCGGCCACGACATAGATCGCGAACGCGCCGATGCCCCACTCCATCCAGCTGATGTGGACGCCGTAACGAGCGGCGTCCATCGAGCCGGCCTCGATGCCTCGCGGCGGAGGAGAGGTGAAGTGGGTGACGGCCTCCGCAGTGCCGTAGAAGAGCACACCGATGCCGATACCGGCGCTGAAAAGCATGGTGTACCAGGAAAGCCGCGAGAACTCAGGCTTCGACCCGTCGGGACCGAGGGTGAGCTTGCCGTACCGGGATGCCCCGAACGCGACGGTGAACACGATGCACCCGGCGGCCAACAGGATGTACCACCAGCCGAAGAGGTGGACGACCTCCTCCAGCGCTTGCCCGAAGAACGCCGACATGCGGTCGGGAGCCAGGGCAGTGGCGACAACGACGGCGACGATGATTGCAGCCGACGGAATGAAGACCCTCGGTTGAAAGCCTGGCGCAATGTCGAGCTCCGCGCTGTCCGGCTGGACGGGATCCTTGATAGCAAAGGACACGAGCACCTCCTCGGTGTACGGCCGTGCTGGATCTAGCACGGTGTGACGGCGATCACCGTCGGCGGCCAATGTTCAGCGCCACGTGACACCCGTGTCAAGCGTTGATGCACTTGTTTGAGCAACCAACCGCGTGCAGTGCGCGTCGATTGCACACGGCGTACCTCGTGTGTACGGTGACACTGCACAACTTCCGATCACTGCACGAAGGGAGTCGACGATGTCGTTGACTGGTAAGAAGGTCCTGATCCTCACGGCGAACTACTTCGAGGAGTCCGAGCTCATCTACGCGGTCTACCGACTGAAGGAGGAGGACGCCCATGTGACCGTTGCTTCGCCGGATGGTGCAGCGATGACCGGGAAGAACCACATGAGCCCGTTCCCCGTGGATGCTTCGTACGACGACCTCGACGCAGCAGCGTTCGACGCCGTCGTCATCCCGGGTGGGTTCGCCCCCGACCTGGTCCGGCGATTCCCCCGAGCCCTCGATGTCGTCCGCGTGATGAACGAGGCCGGCAAGCCGGTGGCGACGGTCTGCCACGGGGGGTGGGTTGCGATCTCCGCGGGAATCGTCAGTGGCCGCAAGGCGACTGCCGTGTCCGCCATCAAGGACGACATGGTCAACGCGGGCGTCGCGTTCGTCGACGAGCCCGTTGTTGTCGACGGAAACCTCATCACCTCGCGGGTGCCGGCCGACATGGGTCCCTGGATGAAGGCCGTGATCGAGGCCATCAAGCCCGCTTGAAGAGAGCCGGCCCAGACGATGACTGCTGAGCGCACGGCCTTGGCCCAGCCCACTGTGGTGTCCATCGCCGACTGTCAGGTCTCCACCCGAGAGACCAATCGAGTGCGGATGTCCTTGGCTCGAACGATCACTCACGCCGAGCATGGTTCGCAGCTGATGGCCGGGGTCAGCTGGATGAACCCTGGCGATATCAGCGCATGGTGGTCGACCGAGACCACCCCTCCGCCGTCGGGGGACTACCACCACCTCGGGCCAGTCCATGAGATCTTCTACCTCACCCGCGGCGAGTGCGTGGTAGAGACCGAGTCTGAGCGGTTCTCATTCCGCGCCGGCGACTCGATCTTCTTCCCCCCAGGGGGTCGCTTCCGAATCCGAAACGACGGCACGGAGCCGGCCGAGCTCTTCTACGTGGAAACGCCGCCGCTGGGCTGAGCCCGGACGGATCACGGTCAGCGGCACGCTCCCGCAGGAGCGGTCGTCGTGATGCACACCAAGCAGCACGACGACCGCTTCGTCGTCGTACGAAGACACGCCATGGTCAAAGGACCCTCGACCGCCGCGCCATTCAGAGAGAGGCGCCCGAGAACCAGACGACCCGAGTGACCCGGTCCGTGTCGTTCCAGAATCGATGCGGCGTGGTGGAGGCGAACGCGATCGAGTCGCCCTCCTCGAGCGTGAGCTCGTCGAAGCCGATCTGCACTCGCAAGGTGCCTTCGAGGACCAGGCCGTACTCCCGGCCGGGGTGGCGGATGGCTTGTGCATCGGCGACGGAGGCCCCGCCGGGGTCATACGAGTAGATGCAGAAGTCCACGTCGTCCTCGTGCGTCGGGACCAGGGACTCCGAGACCACTCCCGACTCGATCCGGATCTGGGGTCGGCGTTCGCGCCGCATGACACCGTGCCGGCGCGGCGGCTCAGACCGTCGAGGCGTCACTTCAGCGCCACGGGGCGCACCTGTCGGAGCGCCGCCGCTCTCGGCCTCGCTTCGCGTCGTGAGCGGCCCTTCGCCGAACAGTGACTCCATCGGAATCTCGAGTTGGGTCACCACAGCAGTCAGGGTGCTGATCGATGGCTGCGTGATGCCGCGTTCTATGGCTGAGATGTTGCTGGGGGAGCAACCCACGCGCTTCGCCAGCTCCCGGACGCTGATGCCGCGCGACTGTCTCGCTGCACGCATCCGTGGGCCGATGCCTGGTGTCTCGGCTGCTCCGAGACCTTCTGAGGGAGTCACGGCGCGATAGTACGCCAAGCCACGCTGCACAGGTGTGACCCAACTTGTACTCCGTGCGCGAGGGTCCATTGACTAACGTGCTGTGAGAGTGCACACTTCGTGCGTTGTCAACGCACACAAGGAGGCGCCGTGACTAGGCAGTCGAACCCGGCCAGCGTGCCGATGTCTACCTTGGTCGACCGGCCGGGACGTGGCCTGTGCCGTCTCGGTCAGGAGGTGGTCGTTGAGGCCGAAGCCCAGCTCCCGTTGCACGCTCGTGTGTTACGGCGCACGGAGTTGGCGATGGACATCGCACTGTTCGAGCTCGGCGCGCCAGTCGGTAGCCGGCTACCGACCTGGGAGCCTGGTGCGCACGTCGAGGTCGCGATCGAGTCCGAGGGTGAGACCTTGCTGCGGCACTACTCGCTGGTGGATGAGGCGGCCGCACCGACGTGGAAGATCGCAGTGCAGCTCGAGCACGCTGGCCGCGGCGGCTCCCGTGCCATTCACGAGCAGCTGCACGAGGGTCAGACGATCGAGGTTCGCCGGGTAGCGAATCACTTCCCACTCGTTGACGCTCCGGCATACGTCTTCGCGGCGGCGGGCATCGGGGTCACCCCGATCGTCTCGTTGGCCGCGGCAGCCCTTCGGGTGGGGAGGCCGGTCCGGCTGGTCCAGCTGGCACGGTCGGAGGACCGCATCGTCGACCTGGGGCTCTGGCCGGCACTCCGCGGTGCCGATGTCGAGCGTGTCGTCTCGGCCGAGCCGGTCCCGCTCCCTGAGCTGCTCGGCCCCGTCCCTGTCGGCGCGGCCGTCATGGCGTGCGGTCCGGCTGGGCTCCTCGACGCCCTGACGGAGTTCGCCGTGGGTCAACCATGGACGTTCCATTGTGAGCGTTTCGCGCCATCGGCGGCAGCGTCGAGCGAGGGTGCCGACAGCCCCTTCGACGTCACCCTGGCCCAGAGCCAGAAAGTGCTGCACGTCCCGGTCGGCAGGTCGTTGCTGGAGGTTCTCCTCGAGAACGACGTGCCTGTCGAGTTCTCCTGCCGGGAAGGCACCTGTGCCACGTGCGAGGTCGGTGTGCTCGAAGGCGAGGTAGACCACCGCGACAGCGTCCTCGACGAGCAGGAGCGAGCTGAGAACAGCTGCATGATGGCGTGCGTCTCCCGGGCGCGTGGCGACCACGTCGTGCTCGATCTCTGACCTCGTACTCCCTGTCCCGTGCCGGGACGCCCTCGGCGCACCGCCTGCTCAAGCATCGCCCCCAAACCCCACTCGAAGAAGTTGGAGCTCCCCATGACCGAGACGACGTTGCATCCGCAGTACATCCGAGTCGAGCCGGGCGAAGCGCTTGACAAGGCCTGGACCCTGCCCGCGGACTGGTACACGGACGCTGAAGTGTTCGAGCTGGAACAGCGGCGTATCTTCGAGCGAAGCTGGCAGTACGTCGGCCCGACCGCGAAGGTCCAGCGCCCTGGGAGCTACTTCGCGACCCAGATCGGCAGGGTGCCGGTGGTGGTCACGCGGACCAAGAGCGGGGAGCTGCGCGCCCACCTCAACGTCTGCCCCCACCGCGGGAACATCGTCGCGCACGGCGAGGGACCACGTCGGGTGCTCCAGTGCCACTACCACGGCTGGACCTTCGACCTCGACGGGTCGCTGCGGCACGCGCCGCGATCGGAGAGCGAGTGCGGATTCGACAAGACCGGGCTCGGTCTCCGCCCACTACGGCTGGAGACTTGGGGTCCGCTCATGTTCGTCAACCTCGATCCGGATGCCGCGCCCCTGGGCGAGACGATCGGTGGTCTGGTGGACCTCGCCGAGGTGCGTGGCTTCGACATCGACAGGCACCCACTCCGGGCCAGCCGGGAGTACACGATCGCCACGAACTGGAAGGTCACCCTCGACAACAACACCGAGTGCTACCACTGCAGCACGGTTCACCCCACCTTCGCGAGCAAGTACCACGTCGACGCGGAGAACTACGAGATCACCACGTTCCCCAAGGCGTTCTCTCACATCTCACCTTCAAAGGCTGCTGAGTCCGGCGCAGACGAGAACCGATGGGACGACTTCCATCTCAGCTACGCGTGGCCGAACTTCATGCTCTCGGCCCGCGGCAATGACTACTTCTACACATACAGCTACATCCCGGTGGACGCCGGCACAACGCTCCAGCGCAACGACTTCTTCTTCCCTGAGACCTGGGACGACCAGCAGGTCGAGGATGCGATCGGGGAGATTCATCAGATCATGTCCGAGGACTGGCAGATGTTCGAGCAGGTCCAGCTGGGGCTGTCCTCGGGGATGCTGTCCCATGGCGTTCTTCTCGCTGAGAACGAGGCGCTGCTTCGCCAGTTCCAGGCATTGGTGCTCGACGCATTGACCGACAGGCCCGCGGCCACCCCCTGACCGCCTGGATGCCTTGTCTCGAGCCGGCGTTGGTGACCCGGGCGGACGACCGGAGGAAGCACGCCACACGAGCGCAAAGCTGCTGCGCGTGGGGCCCAGGCCCAAGGAGCGGTCGCGCGGCGCGTCGGACAGGACGAAGTCGCGGCTCGGGGCCGGACGTACGCCTGAGCACCCGCCCCCGGCGCGACTTCGTCCTGTCCGACGCGCCGGAGGGCACGGGGGGACGGCCTGGTGAGGGCCGGCGTTCAGCCGCGGAGCTTCTGGTTGACCGCGCTCGCTGAGAACTCGTGGTCGACCACGAGCCGGGTCACGCCCACCACGGCGGCGTCCTCGCCGAGGCTGCCGCGCTGGAGCTGCATGTGGCGGGTCGCGCGGGGGAGCGCCATGGCGTAGAGCGTCTCGCGGATCCCGGCCAGCAGGGCGGTCGACGACAGGTCGCCACCGACGAGGACGACGTCGGGGTTGACGACGCAGACCAGGCTGGCCATCACCTCGCCGATGCGCCGTCCGGCCTCCTGGGTGAGCCGGGCCGCGTCGGGGTTGCCCACGCGCAGCAGCTCGCCCACCTCGCGACCGGATGCCGCCTCGACGCCCAGCTCGCGGAGCTGGCGCGCGACGGCGCGCCCGCTCGCCACCGCGGCCAGGCAGCCCTGCATCCCGCACTGGCAGCGGGCGTCGGACGGCGGCGACACCCGGATGTGGCCGATGTCGCCGGCGCCTCCGTCGGAGCCGGCGTAGAGCCTGCCGTCGATCACGATGCCGGTGCCGACACCGGTGGACACCTTGACCAGGCACAGCGCCCGGGCGTCGTCGTGGCCCGCGGCGAGCTCGCCCAGCGCAGCGGCGTCGGCGTCGTTGGCCACGTGGACGGGGACGCCGTGGATCCCCGCCTGCAGGTGCTCGCCCACCGGGTAGGCGTCCCAGCCGGGCATGATCGGTGGCTCGCTCGGACGGCTCGAGCGCGGGTCGATCGGCCCCGGCAGGCTGAGGCCGAGCCCGCACAGCTCGCTCGCGTCGATGCCGAGGCCGCCCAGCAGCTCGCCGGCCCGCGCGGCGATGAGGTCGAGGACGTGGGAGGGGCCGGCGTCGACCGCCACGTCGAGGTGGGCATCGCCGATCACCGCGCCGCCCAGGTCGGTGACGGCGATCCGGGTGTGGGTGGTGTCCACGGCCGCCGCGAGCACCTTGGACTGGGCCGTGTTGAACGACAGCCGGCGCCGGTGCCGGCCCCCGGTCGACTCCGTGGTCGTGCCCTCGGCCAGCATGCCCGCGGCGAGGAGCGCGTCCACCCGCTGGGCGACCGTCATCCGCGACAGGCCCGTTGCCTCGAGGACGTCACCGCGGGTGGAGGCGTGGCCGTGGCGGATCAGGTCGAGGATGTCGCCGGGTCCGGTGGGCACGGGCGTGTCTCCTGTCCTGCGACTGTCTGCGGGCGTCGCAGTCTCGGCGGTCATGATCACACATGTCCAGGTGCTTGGCGGTAATTGCTTGACACCTAGACATGATAGGTCGATTGTTTGGACAAAAGTGCGCTCACCCCGGGAGGCTCCATGTCCACGATCCGCAGGCCCCGATCCCGGGCGGCCGCCGTGCTCGCCACGATGCTGGTCGCCTCGCTCGCCGCCTGCGGCGGTGACGACGGGGGCGGGGGGAGCGGGGAGTCTGACGCGCTCACCGTCTGGATCGTGGAGGACCTCCCCGACCGGGTGGACGCCACGCAGGCGGTCGTCGACGACTTCACCGCCGACAGCGGCGTCGACGTCGAGCTGGTCGCCGTCGCCGAGGACCAGTTCAACCAGGTGCTCACCTCCAACGCCGCGGCGGGCGACCTCCCCGACGTCATCGGCGCCCTCCCGCTGGGGCAGGTGCGCACGCTGTCGGCCAACGAGCTCGTGGACACCGCCGCGGTCGGCGAGGTGATCGACAACCTCGACGCGGCCACCTTCAGCGAGAGCGCCCTCGAGCTGACGGCCGACGGCGACTCCCAGCTCGCGGTGCCCAGCGAGTCGTGGGTGCAGCTCCTCGTCTACCGCAAGGACCTCTTCGACAAGGCCGGACTGGCTGCGCCCGAGACGTACGACGACGTGCTGGCCGCCGCGGAGGAGCTCGACAGCAGCGACGTGGCGGGCTTCGTCGGCGCCAACGTCGCCGGTGACGCCTTCACCGCGCAGACCTTCGAGGAGATCGGCCTCGGCAACGACTGCGAGATGGTCGACGACGCCGGCGAGGTCACCCTCGACAGCGACGAGTGCGTCGAGGCGCTGGAGTTCTACAACACCCTCCAGCAGGACTACTCGGTCAACGGGGCCCAGGACGTCGACACCACGCGTGCCTCCTACTTCGCGGGGCAGGCGGCCATGCTGATCTGGTCGAGCTTCATCCTCGACGAGCTGGCCGGCCTGCGCGACGACGCCCTGCCCACCTGCCAGGAGTGCAAGGGCGACAAGGCGTTCCTGGCCGAGAACAGCGGCGTGGTCACCGCGATCCAGGGACCCTCGGGCTCGGAGCCGAAGACGTTCGGCGAGGTCACGTCGTGGACGATCACCCCCGACTCCGCCGATGCCGCCACGCAGTTCGTCGAGTACATGATGACCGACGGCTACGAGCCCTGGATCGCGATCGCCCCCGAGGGCAAGATCCCGGTCCGCTCCGGCGACAGCGCCGGCGCCACCGACTACGCCGACGCGTGGGCGAAGATGAAGGTCGGCGTCGACACCAAGGCGCCGCTCACGGACTTCTACGGCCCCGACGTCATCGAGGCGCTGACGTCCGGCACCGAGACCCTCCAGCGCTGGGCGATCCCCCAGGGACAGGGCGACCTGCTCGGCGCCATCCAGGGCGAGCAGCCGGTGGCCAACGCCGTCAACGAGGCGGCCAACGGCAAGTCCCCCGACGAGGCCGCACAGCAGGCGGCGGACGCCATCCGAGCGGTGCAGGACTCGTTGTGACGATGAGCGGGCCGGCCGCCCCGCCCACGGTCCGAGCACCGGACCCGGACGGGAGCACCCCGACCGACCGGCGCGTCCGGCGGGGGCGGTCCTCCCGCGCGCGGGAGGACCGGCGCACCGGCTACCTGCTGATCACCCCCACGGTCGTCATCGTGGCCACGATGGTGGTGCTGCCGATCCTCTGGACCATCTCCCTGGCGTTCCAGCGGGTGCGGCTGCTCAACCTCCGCAGCACCGGTGTCATCGGCGACTACAGCCTCGACAACTTCCGCAACGTCCTGACCTCGCCGGGCTTCCTCGACGCGCTGGTCAACACCCTCGTCTACTCGGTGGGCGGCACGGTCTGCGCCGTCACGCTCGGGCTGGTCGCGGCGCTCGCGCTGCGCCGGCCGTTCCGGGGACGCGGGCTCGCGCGGGCCTGCATGCTCCTGCCCTACGTCGCGCCCGTGGTGGCCGCGACGTTCGTGTGGGCGACGATGCTCAACCCGCAGTTCGGCGTGGCCAACCACTACGGCACCACCCTGCTGGGCTGGGACGAGCCGATCGCCTTCCTCAGCTCGGGCAAACCGGTCTCCCTGTTCGGCGCCGAGCTCCCCGTCAGCCAGGCGATGCTCAGCGTGGTGCTGTTCGAGGCGTGGCGCTCGTTCCCGTTCGCCTTCCTCTTCCTCACCGCGCGGCTCCAGGCCATCCCCGACACCCTCGACGAGGCGGCGATGATGGACGGCGCGACCCCGAGCCAGCGGTTCCGCCACGTGGTGCTGCCGCAGCTGCTCCCGACCATCGCCGTGCTCACGGTGCTGCGCTTCATCTGGACCTTCAACAACTTCGACGACATCTACCTGCTCACCGGCGGCGGAGCCGGCACCCAGGTGGTCGCGGTGCGCGTCTACGACTACCTGATCAACCGCGGCGACATCGGCGCCGCGGCGGCCCAGGCGCTGGTGCTCGCCGCGATCCTGGCGGTGCTGGTCACCGCCTACCTCAAGCTGTTCGGCCGTTCGGAGGAGGTGGCATGAGCATGACCGGCCGCGACGCGGTCGAGCGCCGGGTGTGGGGCGTGCTCCGGCCGCTGACGATCGCGTTCCTCCTCGTCATCACGATCTTCCCCTTCTACTACATGGTGCTCCTGTCGTTCCGTCCGCTGGAGAGCCTGCTCCGGGACCCCGGCGCGCTGTGGCCGTCCTCGGGCGAGATCGACCTCGGCACCTACCGCGACGTGCTCGCCGCGACGAAGGACGGGGGACAGGGCTTCCTCACCTTCATCAAGAACAGCGCCTTCGTCGCCCTCGGCACGGTCGTGCTGAGCCTGCTCGTGGCCATCCCCGGCGCGTACGCCGTGAGCCGGCTCGACTTCTTCGGCCGCCGCCAGATCAGCGCGGTCTTCCTCGCGGTCTACTTCTTCCCCGCGATCCTGCTCGCCATCCCGCTGTTCGTGTTCTTCACCCGCATCGGGCAGCGCGGCACCCTGACCGGCCTGCTCGTCGTCTACGTCGCCCAGGTGGCGGCGGTGTCGATCTACATGCTGCGCAACTACTTCGACACCATCCCGGCCAGCCTCGAGGAGGCGGCCGCCATCGACGGGTGCACGCGCCTGCAGGCGATGCGGCACGTGAGCCTGCCGCTCGCCCTGCCGGCGATCGCGTCCAACGCGCTGTTCGTCTTCATGATCGCGTGGAACGAGTTCCTCTTCGCCCTGCTCTTCCTCGTCGAGCGTCGTGAGAACTGGACCGTCTCGCTCGGGCTGTCGCAGCTGGCGGGGAGCATCGAGGTGCCGACGACCGTGCTGATGGCGGGCTCGGTGATCCTGACCCTCCCGATCGTCGTCATGTTCTTCCTCAGCGAGCGGTGGCTGGCGGGCGGGCTCACCGCGGGCGCGGAGAAGGGCTGAGCCGGGAGTGGCTGAGGTCGTCTCGTTCGCCGCACCCGGGGACGTCGCGCTGGTCCCCTGCGACCCGCCGCCGCTCGTGCCCGGGTCGGTGCGGGTGCGCACCTGGTACTCCGGGATATCGGCCGGCACCGAGCTCACCGCCTACCGCGGGTCCAACCCCTACCTCTCCCGCACCTGGGACGCCGGGCGCCGGCTGTTCGTCGACGGGGCGCCGACCTTCGCCTACCCGGTGGTGGGCTGGGGCTACTCCGAGGTGGGCGAGGTGGTCGAGGTGGCCGACGACGTGCCCGACGACCCGGACGCTCCCGCGGTCGGCGACGTGGTGCACGGCATCTGGGGCCACCGCAGCGAAGCCGTCGTCCCGGCCGCGGCCGTGCGCGGCCGGGTGTGGACGGGGCAGGACGCGTTGTCCGGCACGTTCGCGCGGGTCGGGGCGATCGCGCTCAACGCGGTGCTCGCCGCCGAGGTACGCCTCGGCGACCGGGTCGCGGTCTTCGGCCAGGGCGTCATCGGGTTGCTGGCGACCCGGCTCGCCGTCCTCAGCGGCGCGCAGGTGGTCGCCGTCGACGCGCTCGACCGGCGGCTCGACGCGGCGCGCGCCATGGGGGCCGAGGCCGTGGTGGCGGCGGACGCACCCGGTGGCGCCGGGGCCGTGGTTCGCGAGTGGTCCGGGGGCGGTGTCGACGCGGCGATCGAGCTCAGCGGGAGCGACCGGGCGCTGCACGAGGCGGTGCGATCGGTGGTCGTCGACGGGACCGTCGCGGCCGCGGGCTTCTACCAGGGCGGCGCCGCCCACCTGCGGCTCGGCGAGGAGTTCCACCACAACCGGGTGCGGATCGTGGCGAGCCAGATCTCGGGCGTGCCGGTGGCGCTGGGGCAGCGGTGGGACCAGCCGCGCCTGGTGCGGACGTTCATGGACCAGGTCCGGCAGGGCCGGGTGGACGCCCGGTCCCTGGTGACCGACGTGGTCGACGCCGCCGACGTGGCCGCCATCTTCGAGCGCCTCGACCGCGGCGACCCCGACATCGTCCAGGCAGTCCTCCGCTTCCCGGCCGCCCCGGACGACGCATGAGCGCGCCGACTGTGGGCGAGACCGGACCCCGCTTCCCCGCCGACCGCGGCGGCGTGGCGATCCTCGGTTGCGGCACCATCGCGCAGTCGGCCCACCTTCCTGCCTACGAGCAGCACGGCGTGGGGGTGGCCGGCGTGTGGAGCCGCAGCCCGCGCACGACGCGGACCGTGCGCGAGCGGTTCCCGTTCGTCGGTCGCGTCTACGACACCGCCGACGACCTGCTCGCCGACCCCGCGGTGCGGTTCGTCGACATCGCGACCGGCCCGGAGGGGCGGCTGGAGTGGATCGCGGCCGCGATCGCCGCCGGCAAGCACGTGCTCGCCCAGAAGCCGCTGACGCTGTCCGCCGACGACCTGCGCGCCCTGCCCGGGCTCCTGGCCGCCGCCGACGCGGCCGGGGTGCGGGTCGCGGTCAACCACAACGGGCGCTGGGCGCCGCCGTGGCGCGCGGCCACCCTGCTGCTGCGCGCGGGTGCGGTCGGCGACCTGGTCGGGGTCACCCACCTGCACGACAAGCCGCTTCCCCCGCTCGCGGGGACGCCGTTCGACGACGTGCCGCACATGCTGCTCACCGACTACCTCCTGCACTGGGTGGACATCACCCGGACCTGGCTCCACGACGGGGGCGCCGGTGAGGTGGTCTCGGTGCAGGCGGTGGACTCCCGGGTCCCCGGCCAGCCCGCCGACGCGCGCAACCCCTGGTCGGCGACGCTGTCCCTGGCCGCCGCGTCGGGAGCCACCGCCGTCGTGCGGATCGCGGGCAGCGCCGTCTCCTCCGAGCCGGGGTGCCCGTTCTGGGTGCACGGCACGACCGGCACCCTGCGGGGCAGCGTCCTGCTCGACTCCGACCGGCTCGAGCACGACGACGGCTCGGCGCGTCGACCGATCCCGTTGCAGGGTGCGTGGTTCGTCGACGGGTTCGCGGCCGCGATGGGCGAGCTGATGTGCGCCGTGGCCGAGGATCGCCAGCCGGAGAACAGTGCGGCCGACGCCGCCCGTTCCGTGGCGCTGGTGCTGGCCGCCCGCGACTCCGCCGAGCGCGGCGGCGTGCCGGTCGCGCCGGCGTACCCGGGGGTGGAGTCGTGACGCAGGTCGGCGAGGTCGTCGGCGAGGTCGCGGTAGACCCGGCTCGCGGCCGGGTCTACGCCGAGGGCTGGCAGAGCTGGAGCCCCGCGACGTGGTACCCGGTGACCGCGCGCCCCCGCCTCCCCGAGCACCAGTGGCAGCACCTGATGCGGTTCCGGCCCGGGACCCCGGTCGACCCCGACGCGCTCCAGGGGGAGGGACTGCTCGTCGTCGACCCCGGCACCGGCGCCCCGGCCCACTGCTACCGCGGCGCGGTCGGCGGCCACGACGTGCCGACCCTCCACGCTTGCCTCGAGCACGACCGGGTCGTCGTCCGCGCGACCACCGCGGACGTCACCACGACCGAGCACGACGACGGCGGCGAGGCCGCCCTGGCGGCGTACGGCGACGAGCTCGGCGCCACCCGCGGCCCCCTGCCGCGTGCGGCTCCGCCGACGGTGTGGTGCTCCTGGTACCGCTACTTCGAGGAGGTCACCGCGGACGACGTTCGCGACAACCTCCACGCGATCGGGGTCCACGACCTGCCGGTCGACGTGGTGCAGGTCGACGACGGGTGGAGCGCCGGACTGGGGGAGGGCCTGCTCCCGTCCGAGCGGTTCGGGTCGCTGGACGGGCTCGTCGAGGAGATCCGCGCGACCGGGCGCCGCGCCGGCCTCTGGGCGGCCCCCTTCCTGGTAGGGGCCGAGACCACGCTCGCCCGCGAGCACCCCGACTGGCTGGTGGGCCCGGCCGGACGCAACTGGGGCCAGGAGCTGGCCGGGCTCGACCTCACCCACCCCGGCGTGCAGGAGCTGCTGGTCGACGCGCTCGGGCGACTGACCGCCATCGGGATCGACTACCTCAAGCTCGACTTCCTCTACGGCGGGGCGGTGCCCGGACGACGCCACGACGACGTCGACGGCGTCACGGCCTACCGCCGGGGACTGGAGCTGGTGCGGAACGCGGTCGGACCCCACGTCCACCTGGTGGGCTGCGGCGCACCCCTGCTGCCGAGCGTCGGCCTCGTCGATGCCATGCGGGTCTCCCCGGACACCTTCCACGAGGGCGGGGAGGACGGCTCGACCGGCCTGCGTGGACTCATGCCGCTGGCCGCGCGGGCGTGGCAGCACGGTCGGCTGTGGGTCAACGACCCCGACTGCGTGGTCGCGCGACCGACGTACGCGCACCGCGAGCGCTGGGCGGCGCTCGCCGGCGACTACGGCGGCCTCCGCTCGTTCTCCGACCGGGTCGACGAGCTCGACGACCGGGGCCTGGCGATCGTGCGGCGGCTGCTGGCCGGCACCGACGACGCGGGCGCACCGTTCCCGCTCGAGCGGATCCGGTCCGGCGCCGAGGTGGCACAGGGCGAGGTGACGGGGTGACCACCGACGGGCTGGCGGCCAGGATCTCGCCCCACCTGGCGCTGCTCTACCCCGGTCGGTCCGACGAGGTGGGTGCGCGCATGGTGGCCCTGGCGCAGCGGTACGCCGAGCTCCTGGCCGGGCGCGAGATCGCGCCGCTGACCCACGCGACGACCTACCTGATCACCTACGGCGACGGGATCCGCAGGCGCGGGGAGGCGCCGCTGCACACGCTCGCGCGCTTCCTGCACGACGTGGTCGGCGACGTGGTCAGCGACGTCCACCTGCTGCCGATCTTCCCGTGGACCTCCGACGACGGCTTCGCGGTGGTCGACCACCGCGAGGTCAACCCGGCGCTGGGCGACTGGCAGGACGTCACCGACCTGGCCGCCGAGCACGGGCTGATGCTCGACTTCGTCGCCAACCACACCTCCAGCCGCAGCCCGTGGTTCCTCGGCTGGCTGGCCGGCGACCCGGAGCGTCGCGGGTTCTACCTCGAGGAGGATCCCGACTTCGACACCTCCCGGGTGACGCGACCGCGGACGACGCCCCTGTTCCACGCCTTCGCGCGGCCCGACGGCACCGAGGTCCGGGCCTGGACCACGTTCGGTGACGACCAGGTCGACGTCGACGTCCGGGAGCCGCGCGCGCTGGAGGAGCTGACGGACGTGCTGCTCGGCTACCTCGCGCGCGGCTCCTCCGCCGTACGCCTCGACGCGATCGGCTTCCTCTGGAAGGAGTCCGGCACCACCTGCATCCACCTCCCGCAGACGCACGCGGTGATCAAGCTGTGGCGGGCGCTGGTCGACCACGTCGCCCCCGGGGCGCGGCTGCTGACCGAGACCAACGTGCCGCACGCAGAGAACGTCTCCTACTTCGGCGACGGGCACGACGAGGCCCACCTCGTCTACCAGTTCGCGCTCCCGCCGCTGGTGCTGCACTCGTTCGTGGCGGGCTCCACGTCCCGGCTCAGCGACTGGGCCGCCGGGATCGGACCGGTCAGCGACACGGCGACCTGGTTCAACTTCCTGGCCAGCCACGACGGGATCGGGATGCGCGCCACCGAGGGGATCCTCGACCAGGCCGAGCGCAGGGCGCTGGTCGACCGGACCCACGCCCACGGCGGTCGCGTCTCGTGGGTCGAGAAGCCCGACGGATCGCGGAGCGTCTACGAGCTCAACCTCAGCTACCTCGACGCGCTCTGCACCGTCGAGGAGGCGCGCGACCCGGCCGTGCTCGCCGGGAAGTCGCTGGCCGCGCACAGCATCCTCCTCGCGTTCCTCGGCGTCCCGGCGATCTACCTCCACTCGCTCGTCGGCTCCCCGCCCGACCTCGAAGGGATGGTCACCAGCCGCATCAACCGGCGGATCAACCGGGCAGTGCTCGATGCCGACCGGCTGCAGGTGGAGCTCGCCGACGACCCCCGCCGGCACGCGGTGTTCACCGGCCTCCGGCGCCTCCTCGACGTACGCCGCAGGGAGCCCGCCTTCTCGCCGTTCGGCACCCAGCACGTCGAGCGCCTCGACGACCGCGTCCTCGCGGTCCGCCGGGGGAGGGGCACCCCCGACGAGCTCCTCTGCGTCACCAACGTCAGCGCCGACGTCGTGCGCCTCGCCGACGTCGTCGGCACCGACGTGCTCACCGGCCGCCGGGTCGAGCCGCTGGAGCTGGGCCCGTGGGGGTACGCATGGGTGCGGCCGGACCGCTCGCCAGCGAGAACGACAAGATGAGCTCCGCGAGCAGCGTCAGCACAGGTCCGGCCCTTTGGCCGGGTATGGCGTTCGGGGGCGATCCCTACTCGACCGGCTCGACCACGTGGTAGAGCTTGCCGTCCCGCTCGACGGTCCTGCTGGTGAGCTTCTGCCGGGTCGGCTCCTCGCGGCGCGCGTCGGGGGTGACACTGACTCCCTCGGCGAACTCCACCAGCTGATCGGTCGTGAGGCCGACCGAGTCCCACATCTGCACGACGATCTCGTGCGTGCCGTCGTGGAACTCGAGGGTGAGAGCCTCTCCGGAGTCCCGCACCGCCCCGGGGTGACCGTTCACGGCGACGGGATCGCCCGTGAGCTCACCAGGCGCCTTGAGCCCTGACTCCAGCATCACGACGAGCTTGTCCACGAAGCCGTCGGGGTGGGTGGTGTCCTGCTCGCGCGCGATGGTGAAGCTGTGGGGACCGGAGCCCTGTGCCACGAATCCGTCGGGGATCTGCGCGACATCGAAGCCCGGCGGCTGCTCGCCGTCGTAGGCCACGAGCTCGACGCCCGAGTCCGGCTCAGGTGAGGGCGCTCGGTCCCCCTGGCCGATTGCCAGCACGGTCGCCAGGCTCGCGCCCATGGCCACCGTGAGACCGATCCCCGCCATGGCCGCCCTCGTGCGTCGCTGGTGGGCCAAGGCCCCGTGAGCGCGGGCGAGGTCAGCCGCGACGGTCTGTTCGGCGGGGGCGGTGGGTGCTTGGTTGAGGCGCGAGAGGCGCTCGATGAGGTCGCTCATGACCTGGCTCCTGATTCGGTGGATGACGGTGTCGTCGAGGTGGGTGGGGTGACGCTCAATCGAGCGCGAAGCTTGTCCAGTCCGCGCGCGGTCTGGCTCTTGACGGTGCCGGGATCGCAGTCGAGGATCTCGGCGACCTCGGCCACGGACAGGTCCTGCACGTGTCGCAGGACGACGGCTGCGCGCATCCGCGGTGACAGGTCTGCGAGCGCGGCGACGAGGCCGGGGTCCAGGTCGGCCGGGTCAGGGGGCGCCTGGAGGTCCGGCGGCTCCTCGGTGAGCCGCTCTCGACGCATCGCCGGCTTGCGCTGGTGGTCGATGAAGCAGTTGACCACCGCGCGGCGGGCGTAGGCGGCCGGATTGGTCTGCACCTTGCTCCACCGGAGGTAGACGTTCAGCAGCGCGGTCTGCACCAGGTCCTCGGCCTGATGGACGTCCCCGGCCGTCAGGAGCCGGGCCGTGGCGACGAGGTGACCACGCCGCGCTCGCACGAACTCAGCGAAGAGGTCGTCCTCGGGGACTCTTCTCAGCACTCTCACAATGCGTTGACGAGCAGGAACCGTCGGGTGGTTGCATGGGTGTCGAGTCTCGTCGAGCCGGACCGTGCTGCCGTGGCCGGCGACGGCGACCGCGGGTCAGCGCGTCGACATGCTCCAGGGGTACGCCCGGGCTCACGCCGGAGGCTGGGGCGGTGGCACCGGCCGCCTCGATGTCGGGCATCACGAGCCTCTTCCACGCCGGGCCGCCCCTGCAGTGGCTCGAGGACTGGCCGCTCGCGACGAAGCCCGCCGGGGCCGTGCTTCGGGCCCGGTCTACGGTGAGGTGACCGACCCCTTCGTCCGAGGATGTCCACCATGGCGCGCATGGCACCGCAGCGGGTCGTGCTCCACGGCCACGAGCTGTCGTACGTCGACAGCGGCACCGGCCCGGCGGTGCTCTTCATCCACGGGATCCTGGGCTCCCAGCGCCAGTGGTCGCACCTCGTCGACGAGGTCGACGACGACCACCGGGTCCTCGTCCCCGACCTCTTCGGACACGGCGACTCGGCCAAGCCGACGGGCGACTACTCGCTCAGCTCGCACGCCGCCACCCTGCGCGACCTGCTCGACCACCTCGGCATCGAGCGGGTCACGCTGGTCGGGCACTCGCTCGGCGGTGGGATCGCGATGCAGTTCCACTACCTGTTCCCCGAGCGGGTGGACCGCCTGGTCCTCGTGGCGAGCGGCGGCCTCGGGCGCGAGGTCAACCTCGTGCTGCGCTCGGCCACGCTCCCCGGCGCCGCGCAGGTGCTCGGGGTGATCGCCTCCGGGCCCGTCCTGGAGCGCGTCGAGGCGCTGGGTCGCGGTGCTCGCAAGGTCGGCTGGAAGCCTGGAGCCGACATCGGCGCGATCTGGCGCGGCTTCACCTCGCTCGGCGACCGCGAGAGCCGCCGGTCCTTCCTCGCGACCACCCGGGCCGTCATCGACATCGGCGGCCAGAGCATCAGCGCCCACGACCACCTGGGTGCCGTGACACCGCCGCCGACCCTGGTCGTGTGGGGCTCGCGGGACCGGATGATCCCCGCCTGGCACGCGCTGAGCGCCCAGCGCGCACTGCCGGACTGCCGCGTCGAGCTCTTCGAGGGCGCCGGCCACTTCCCGCACCTCGACGATCCCGACCGGTTCGCGCGGGTGTTGCGCGACTTCATGGCAGACGGCGACGGCGACGGCGTGGCGGGGGACCGGGGAGAGCCCGCCAGCGAGCCGACGACCACCCGACCTGGTCCGTAACTGACGTTGTTACATAAGGTGGTGCCAGTGAGAACGCCATCCCGGGAGGGCACGTGAGCAGCAACAGCCGACTCACCACTGCGATCCACGCGCTGTGCTGGCTCGAGCTGTCTGCGCGACGCGGCACCCCGACGCTGACGTCCGCGCAGGTGGCCGACAGCCTGCAGTCGCACCCGGTCCTCATCAGGCGCACACTCGCCCCGCTGCGGGACGCAGGCCTCCTGAGGGTGGTGGGGCGCGGACCCGGGGCCGGCTGGCAGCTGGCCAGACCGGCTGCCGAGATCACGCTGCGCGAGGTGCACCGGATGCTGGGCGAGGACACGCTCTTCGCCCTGCACCCCCACCCACCCAAGCCGGACTGCCCCGTCGGGCACGGCATTCCTGACGTGCTCGACCGCGTCTACCGAGACGCCGAGGAGGCGGTCGCGCAGGTGCTGCAGGGGCTCACGGTCGCCGATGTGCTCGACCGGATCCTGCAGGAGCGGCCCCTCCCGGCGTGATCCTCATCCGGACCGGGCGAGACGACGCTCGCGCTTCGGCCTGCGCTCCGCTGCAGGCGCGGTCAGGACCGCGTCGCCTCGCGGGGTGACGGGGCCGGGTGCTGCGAGCGTGCCGTCGGCCGCAGCCGTAGACACTGCCTCGTCGAGAGCCGGCGCTCCAGCGCCGGGGAGACGTCGTTGCGCCACCTGGCGCTCTCGTCGAGCCGCTGCCTCGCGTCGTGATAGGCGGCCTGGTCGGCGAACACGGCGCTCCACACGAACACGTTGTCGGTGCGCACCGGGAGCGCCGGGAAGTCGTTGTCCGCCGGCTCGGACCGGAACGTGGCAACGGGCACCTGCAAGCGTTCCTCCAGCTCGGTGTGGACGTCCGTGGCCAGCCACCGGGCGAAGTCGGGGTCGGGGTCGTGCCCGTAGACCGACACGGTCACCCACTCGTCGGGCGGCGGTGAACCCAGGGGTGCGGCGCGGGTCGCACCGGGTCCACGCAACGGGTGCGCTGGTGACGTCGGCCGAAGGAGCAGGACGTCGTCGCTGTCGAGCATGGTGTCGTTCGCCGCGGTGCGGAAGCGGGTCCAGGTCGGCCCGTGGTAGAAGTCCTGCAACGCTTGACGGCGCGTCGCCATGTCGGTGAAGCCGCGGAACCAGACGAAGCGCTCGGGGTCGTCGCGGTCGAGGAAGACTCCGCCCACGCGCATGCCGGCAGCCTCCTGGGGCTCGACGAGCTCTCGCTCGAAGAGCTCGACCAGGTCGCCACGAGCTCCCGGCTTGAGGGTGTACTGGCGGAGCTCGACGACGGCGGCGGTCGACATGCTGGACGGTGGCTGAGTCATGTGTCCTCCCTAGGTCGTAACTAAGTTGATTACACATTGGGCGCAGCCACCGCGCAAGGCCTGCCCGGGGTACGTCGAGCCGCGCGCCCTCAGACGAGCGGGCGGGCCCTCCACTCGTCCTCCAGCAGCGCGAACACCAGCTGGGTCGCCCACTCGCCCTTGAAGTGCACACCGTCGACGAACCTGGCCTCCTGTCGGAAGCCGAGGCGCCCGAGCAGGCGGGCTGAGTCGGCGTTGCCGTCGATCACGACCGCGGTGATGCGGTGGAAGCCGAGGTCGTCGAAGCCCAGGCGCAGCATCGACGTGGCGGCCTCGGCGGCGTAGCCCCGGCCCTGGTGGTCGCGGCGGAGCGCGAAGCCGACCTCGCCCTGGCGGTCCGAGGCCCACTTGAGCAGCACCTCGCCGATCACGGTCCCGGTCTTGCGCAGCTCGACGGCGAGCACGAGCCACTGACCGTGGGCGACGAGCTCGGTCTGGGTGAGCTTGACCCGCAGGGTCTCCTCGGTGGCGGCCCGGTCGCGCACCGGCCACGGCACGTGGCGCACGACGTCGGGGTCGGAGTGGAAGGCGACGAGGTCGTCGAGGTCGTCCATCCGGTGCGGGCGCAGCAGCAGCCGCTCGGTCTCGATGGGCAACCGCACCGACAGCCCGGCCTGCGCGACGGGCGCGGTCACAGCGTGAAGTGGCCGGGCGCGAGGCTGCGCAGCACGCAGAACTCGTTCCCCTCGGGGTCGGCCAGCACCGTCCACGATTCCTCGCCCGTCTGCCCGATGTCGGCGTGGGTGGCGCCGAGGGCGAGGATGCGCTCGACCTCCTCCTGCTGCGAGACGTCCACCGGCGAGACGTCGAAGTGCGAGCGGTTCTTGACCACCTTGTCCTCATCCACCTGCGCCAGGAAGATCGTCGGGCAGACCGGTCCGGAGCGCACGGCGTCGAGCAGCGCCTGGTCCTCGACCCGCGCGGGGCCGATCTCGACGAGGCCCGGCTCGCGGTGCAGGACGTCCCAGCCGAGCACGCCGCACCAGAAGTCGGCGAGCCGGTCGGGGTCGTGGCAGTCGAGGGAGATCTCGGTCAGTCGGGAGGCCATGCAGCGATTGAAACACCTCACAGCCGCCCGTGCTTTGATGATGGGGTGCGCCTCGTGCTCAACGTGATCTGGCTGGTGTTCGGCGGCTTCTGGCTGTTCGTCGGCTACGTGGTCGCGGGCGTGTTGCTCTGCATCCCGATCATCACGATCCCGTGGGCGATCGCGTCGTTCCGCATCGCCGGCTACGCGCTGTGGCCGTTCGGCCGCACCGTCGTCACGAAGCCGTCGGCGGGCGTCGGGTCGTTCCTGGGCAACGTGATCTGGTTCGTGCTGGCCGGCTGGTGGCTCGCCATCGCCCACATCGTGTCGGCGGTCGCGCTCGCGGTGACGATCGTCGGCATCCCGCTCGCGCTGGCCGACCTCAAGATGGTCCCGATCTCGCTGGCGCCGCTCGGCAAGGACATCGTGCCCACGCAGCGCGGCGAGTTCGACGCCTACGCCTGACGGGCGGCGTACGCCGTCGCGATCGCCGCGCCCAGGCGCGCGTTGTGCTCGACGAGGGCGATGTTGGCCGTCAGCGACGCCCCGCCGCTGATCTCGACGATGCGTCCCAGCAGGTAGGGGGTGGCGTCCTTGCCGGTGATGCCGAGGGAGTCCATGTCGGCCAGCGCGCGGTCGATGGTCGCGCCGATCTCCTCGGCCGGGATCTCCGACTCGGCCGGGATCGGGTTGGCGACGACGACCCCGCCGGCCAGGCCGAGGTCCCACTTGGCCCGCATGAGGTCGGCGACAGCAGCCGGCGAGTCGACCCGCATCGGCGCGCCGAACCCCGACGAGCGCGAGAAGAACGACGGGAACTCATCCGTGCCGTAGCCCACCACCGGCACGCCGAGGGTCTCCAGCTTCTCCAGGGTGAGCCCGATGTCGAGGATGCTCTTCACCCCGGCGCAGACGACGGCGACCGAGGTCGTCGACAGCTCGGTCAGGTCGGCCGACACGTCGTACGACGTCTCGGCGCCGCGGTGCACGCCGCCGAGGCCGCCGGTCACGAACACGCTGATGCCGGCCAGGGCCGCGAGCCGCATCGTGGAGGCGACGGTCGTCGCGCCGTGCAGCCCGCGCGACACGACGTAGGGCAGGTCGCGCAGCGAGACCTTGACGACCGACTCGTCGGAGGCGAGCAGCTCGAGGTCGTCGGCGGACAGGCCGATGGTCGGCCTGCCGTGCAGCACCGCGATCGTCGCCGGCACGGCGCCGCCCTCGCGGACGATGGCCTCGACGGTCCGCGCCATCGCGACGTTCTGCGGGTAGGGCATGCCGTGGCTGATGATCGTGCTCTCCAGCGCGACGACCGGCCGCCCGGACGCGAGCGCGTCGCGGACCTCGTCGGTGACGGTCAGCATCAGGGTTCCTCCCTCAGGGCGTCGGCCAGGTCCGGCCGGACGGTGTACGGGCTCTCGATGGTGGCGGCGGCAGCGCGGTGGCCGAGCCGGGCGGCGGTCACGGGGTCGGCGCCGCCCAGCCACGCCGCCACCCACGCGGCGAGCATCGCGTCGCCCGCGCCGGTCACGTCGACCACGGTCGCCGGCGCGGCCGCGAGGTGGACCGGCTCGGCGCCCCGGCTGCACATCCACGATCCCGCCGACCCCTGCCGCAGCCACACGTGCTCGACACCGCGCTCGTGCAGGTCGGCGACGGACGCGCGCCAGTCGACAGCCGGGCGACCGGTCAGGGCGGCGACCTCGTCGGAGTTGGGCGTGACGAGGAACAGGTCGCGCACCAGGCCGGCGAGCCGCGCGGCCTTGGCCACCGAGACGGGCTCGAACGCGAGGGGCACGCCGGCGGCCGCCGCCGCGGCCGCGACCCGGGCCGCCTGGGCGTGGGCGAGGTTGCCGTCGAGGACGACGAGCGCGGCGTCGGTGAGGTGGACCGTCTCGAGCACCAGCTCGTCGACGATCGCCATGTCGGACACCGCGGCCACGAGCTCGCCGCGGTCGTCGAGCACGGCGGTGTAGGTGCCGGTCGCGCCCGGCACGCGGCGTACGGCGCCCACGTCGGCACCGCAGGCGGCGGTCACCCGCAGCGCCTCGTCGCCGAACGCGTCGTCGCCGACCGCCGACACCAGCCGCACCGGAGCGCCGAGCAGGCCCAGGCAGGCGGCGATGTTGCGGCCGACCCCACCGGGGGTGATCCGGGTCTGGCCGGGGTTGCTGGTCGAGGCGACGAGCGGCGCTGACGTGCGCGCGACGACGTCCATGTTGGTCCCGCCGACGACCACCACCCACTGGTTCACGGGGCGCATCCTGACATGCCCGCACCTGCCCGCGCTGGGCTCAGAGCTCGTCGTCGACGTACGTCGGTCGCGCGACGCGCACACCGGCCAGTGTCAGCGGCACGGCGGTGAGCGCCAGCAGCACCAGCACGAGCGTCCAGTCGCCCGTCGCGTCGTGGACCAGGCCGACCAGGAACGGGCCGACGGCGGCGAGCGCGTAGCCCACGGGCTGGACGAAGCCGGAGAGCTGGGCCGTCACCGACGGGTGCCGCGTGCGCGCGGTGATCAGCGCGATCGAGGTGGGGAACGCCAGCCCGGCGTAGCCGAGCATCAGGGCCCACAGCCAGGGGGTCGTGGCCGGTGCGAGGAGCAGCCCGGTGTAGCCGCCGGCGAGGAGCACGCCGAAGGACACCGCCAGCGCGCGGAGCCCCCGGCCGCGCTCGATCACAGTGGGGAGCACCAGCGCGCCGGCGATGCCGACGCTCGACAGCAGGGCCTGCAGCGCACCGGCGTGCGAGGCGGAGATGCCCGCGTCGCGGTAGATCTGCGGCACCCAGCCGAACTGCACGTAGGCGTGCATCGACTGCACGCCGAAGAGGACGGTGAGGGCGACCGCCGTGGGGGAGTGGATCATCCGGCCGTCCGGCGGGGCGTCGCCGCTGACCCGGTGCTCGGCGGGGGAGCGCCGCTCGTGGAGGGCGAGCCAGGCCCACAGCGGCAGCGCGACCACGGCCAGGACGCCCCACGTGCCGAGGCCCGCTCGCCACGAGCCGGCGGCCTCGGTGATGGGCGCCGTCACGAGCGTGGCCAGCGTGGCGCCGACCACGAGTCCGGTGCCGTAGACCGTCATCAGCGCGACGGTGTGCCCGCGGGCCTTGATCCAGGCCGGCACGAGCACGTTGCCGACGGCCATCCCGGCCAGGCCCACGACTGTGAGCAGCAGGAAGAGCGGGGCGTCGTCCACGGTGACGCGCAGGAGGAGGCCGGCGGCGGCCGCCGCGAGGCCGATCGCGATGCCCGCGCTCATCCCGACCTTGCGAGCGACCGCGACCGCGAGGGCGCCGGCGAGGCCGAAGACCAGCCCGGGCAGCCCGGTCAGGGCCCCCGCCACCGCGGCGCCCATGCCGAGCCCGACGCGTACCTCCTCCAGGACCGGCCCGACCGAGGAGGCACCCGGCCTCAGGTTGACCGAGACGAGGACGACGGCGGCGACGAGCACGCCGAGCCCGAGCCCGGAGGCGCGCTGGGCACCGCGGCCGCGGGCGTCAGCGCGCGGCACGGGCACCGAGCCTCGGCAGCACCAGGAGGGCGCCGAGGACGAGGGTCGCCACCACGACGAAGGGCAGCGCGGTGCCCTGGCCGCTGACCTGCCGGAGCGCCATGCCCCCGGCCAGCGCGCCCAGCCACACGATGACGCCGGACGAGATCGCGGACGGCGGCCTCCGGGTGGCGGCCAGCGCGGCCCAGGCGAGGAGGGTGCCGACGAGGAACGGCCAGGCCGTGGTCCACCAGCCGCCCACGCTGAGCGTGTCGTAGTGGCTGAGCCGCCCGATGACCGCGAAGACGCCGACGAGGACGAGGTCGATCACGAGCCACATGCCCGTCAGCCTAGGCAGCACTACCCTCGGGACATGTCCTCGCCCGCATCCCGGCCCCTCCGTGGGACGCCGGTGGTCCGCGACGTCGGGCGCGGCGTCGGACGAGAGCTGCGCTCGGGCGTCCACTGGGGCATGGCCCACGGGCTGCCCACCCTCGTGCTGCGCCGTGCGGCCGGGCGCGGTGACCTCCAGGCCCGGCTGGTCCGGGTCGGCGCGAGCGGCACCGACGAGGTCTTCGACCTCGTCGAGGAGATCCGGTCGCACGGACCGCTCTACCGCTCCCGGCTCGGCCACGTCACCACCGACCACGCGGCGGTGCGCCACGTGCTGACCAGCGACGACTTCCGTACGGGCCTGCCGACCGCGCAGGGAGCGCTCGGCCGGGTCACGCGCTGGGCCGCGCCCGGCTCGCTCCACCCGGTCGAGCCGCCGTCGCTGCTGGTGACCGAGCCGCCCGACCACACCCGCTACCGCAAGCTCGTCACCCGCGTCTTCACCATGCGGGCCGTCGAGCGGCTGCGGGCGCGCACCGAGGAGATCGCCGCCGACCTGCTCGACTCCCTGGCGCCGCGCGCGGCCGGTCCGGTCGACCTCGTCGAGACCTACTGCGCGGTCCTGCCGGTCACCGTCATCGCCGAGATCCTCGGGGTGCCCGAGCGCGACCGGGGCCAGGTGCTCGCCTTCGGCTCGGCCGCCGCGCCGAGCCTCGACCTCGGCCTGGGCTTCTGGCGCTACCGCTCGGTCAGCCGGGCTCTGGCCCGGTTCGACGACTGGCTCGGCCAGCACCTCCAGTCGCTGCGCCGCGACCCGGGCGACGACCTGCTCAGCCAGCTCGTCGCGGTGCGCGAGGACGGCCGCGGCCTCGACGAGACCGAGCTCAAGGCCACGGCTGGTCTGGTGCTGGCAGCCGGCTTCGAGACCACGGTCAACCTGCTGGGCAACGGCATCGCGCTGCTGCACGCCCACCCCGACCAGCGGGCCGCCCTGGCCGCCGACCCGTCCCTGTGGCCCAACGCGGTCGAGGAGGCGCTGCGCCTGGACCCGCCCGTGCTGCTGACCGGCCGGATGGCAGTGCGCGACACCGAGGTCGGCGGCGCGCCGGTGCGCGGTGGTGCGATGGTCACCGCGATCCTGGGCGGCGCCAACCGCGACCCGGCCGTCTTCGCCGATCCGCTGCGCTTCGACGTCGCTCGCGCCAACGCACGCGATCACATCTCCTTCTCGGCCGGTCGGCACCACTGCCTCGGCGCGCAGCTCGCGCGGATGGAGGGCGAGGTCGGCCTGCGAGCCATCTGGGAGCGGTTCCCCGACCTGCGGCTCGAGCCCGGCGCCGGTCGCCGGGAGACCCGCATCCTGCGCGGCTTCGAGCGGCTCCCGGCCACGTTGCGCCCCTGACCAGGCCGTCGGCGGGATAGGTTCCCCCGGTGCCGAACCGAGGAGCAGCCCGCCTGCTCGTGCTGCTGCTCGCCGCGACCGTGCTGTCCGTCGCCGGCCCGGTGGCGTCCGGTCCGGCCACCGCCACCGCCGCCTCCGCTTCCGCTTCCGCTTCCGCTTCCGAGGAGTGGGTGCCGCGTCCGGTGCTCAACCTCGACTTCCCCGACCCCGCGGTGGTCACCACCCCCGGCGGGCTGGTCGCCTACGCCACCGGTGACCTCGTGCCGCACGCGTGGTCGCGGCAGCCCGACGGACCATGGCGGCGCGGGCCCAGCCTGCTGACGCACAAGCCGTCGTGGTCGCGCGCCGGCGGCGTGTGGGCGGTCGACGTGGCGAAGGTGCGCGGGAGGTGGCTGCTCTACTACGCGACGCCGGTGAAGGGAATGGGCGAGCACGGCCGCTGCATCGGCGTGGCCCGGTCCCGGTCGGCCCGCGGGCCGTTCCGCCCCGTCGGCAGCGCGCCGCTCGTGTGCCCGTCGTACGCCGGGACGCCGCTCGCCCAGGACCCGCTCCTGCCGCGCGACCCGACCCTGCCGCGGGCCGGGGTGATCGACCCGTCGTGGTTCCGCGACGTCGACGGAACGTCGTACCTGCTCTACAAGACGGACCGGATCCCCTCCACCGTCCGCATCGTCGCGCTCACCCGCGATGGGCAGTCGGTCCGGAGCGGAGCGACGAGCCGCGAGCTGCTGCGCTCCGAGGGGGTCCTGGAGAACCCCGTCCTCACGCTTCGGCCCGAGGGCTACGTGCTGCTCGCCTCCGAGGGCGACTGGACGCGCTGCGGCTACCGGACGACCTGGCGGCGCTCGCCCGCGCTGCTGGACTGGTCGGCCGCCACGGGCGGGGTGTTCCTGGACACCACGACCACCGGCCTCTGCGGTCCGGGTGGCGCGGACCTCGTCGAGGGCCGCGGCGGCAGCCTCATCGCGTTCCTGCACGGCTGGACGTGCCGGGGCACCGCGCTCCCGTGCGTCGGGAGGGGCAAGTGGGACCACAAGCCCGGCCAGCGCGGCCGGCGGGCGCTGTACGCCGCCCGGCTGGGCTGGGCCGACGGTGTGCCGCAGGTCACCTCCTGGCTCCGCGCCCGCTGACCGAGCCCGCCCTAGGCTCCGGGGATGGCCTCCGAGTGGGACACGCACACCGCCCTGACCGCGGCCGGCGACGGCCTGTTCGGCGCCGAGCTCGACCCGGGCTGGCTCGTCGGGGGAGGGGTCAACGGCGGCTACCTCCTCGGGGTGGTGGGCCGCGCCATCGCCGAGACGGTGCCCGCCAAGCCGCACCCGCTGGCGGTGAGCGCCTACTACCTGTCCGCCTCGCGGCCCGGCCCCGCGCAGGTGTCGACCCGCGTGCTCCGCGAGGGCGGCTCTGTCGCGACGGTGGCCGCCGAGCTCGGCCAGGAGGGCACCACCCGCATCTCGGTGCTGGCCACCTACGGCGACCTGCGCGCGATGCCCGACGACGTGGACACCACGGCCGAGGAGCCGGTGCTCCCGCCGCGGGAGGAGTGCGTCGCGGCCTCGCTCGCCCCCGAGGACGTACGGCGCATGGCGCCCGTCATGGAGCGCTTCGACATGCGCTTCGACCCGGCCTGCATCGGCTGGGCGATGGGCGAGCCCAGCGGCAACGGGCACATCCAAGCGTGGTTCACGATGGCCGACGGCCACGACGTCGATCCGGTCGGCCTGCTGATGGTGTGCGACGCCCTGCCGCCGGTCACCTTCGACCTCGGCCGCCCCGGCTGGGCCCCGACGCTCGAGCTCAGCGTGCACGTCCGGGGCATCCCGGCGCCCGGCTGGCTGAAGGTCTCCCACCGCACCCGCAACGTGGCAGGCGGGATGTTCGAGGAGGACTGCGAGGTCTGGGACTCCGCCGGCCGGCTCGTCGCCCAGAGCCGCCAGCTGGCCCTGCAGCCGCGCCGCTGACCTGCACTGGCCGCTGAGTCGCCCAGCGACTCACCGTGCCCCCGCCCCCCGACGGTTCATCAAGGTATGTCGCTGGACCTGCACTTCCCACGGTGAGCTCACCGTGGGAAGTGCAGGTTTCCCTGCATACCTTGATGAACCATCAGCACCCCGGCGGTACGCCCCGGCGGTACGCCCCGGGCACCGACACGCCGGTCAGCGGTCGAGCCACCGCCGGTCCATCGCCACGATCCAGCGGCGGCGGGGATGCTCGGTGACCGACCAGATCCGGTCGGTCGAGGGCCAGTAGGACAGGTCCTCGGGGCCCATCGGGAGCGCCCAGCGCCGCTCCCGCATCGAGCCGGGACGCCCGGACCACACGCTGCCGGGCGTCAGCCGACCCCGCGAGACCGAGACGTGGTAGCGCCCGGCCGCCATCACCGCGCCCTGCATCTGCCGCACCCCGCCGTCATCGATCGCGAGCGGCCGGGACAAGCCGTCCTCGCCGGTGGCGAGCTGCCACGTCGCCGGGTCGAGCTCGTAGCGGGCCAGCCTCCTCGTGGCGTCGCGGCGCAGCGCGTACTCGCCGGCGATGAGTGCCGGCGGGTCGGAGCGTCGGTCCAGCGACAGGAAGGAGTAGCGCAGCTTCTCGTGGCCCTCGTCGGCGAAGGCCTGGTAGGTGAAGCGCACCGGCAGCACGTAGCGGTGGCCGTAGGAGTGGAACGACGTGCCCTCGACGCCCAACCGGTCCGGGTGGTCGTCGTCGCCGGGCACCCGCATGATGTCGTCGACGCGGGCGGTGACGAAGCCCCGGGCGGTCGCGGCGACGTGGAGGTAGGGCCCGGCCCAGACGATGCCGCCGGCGTGGATGCTCATCGGGCGCAGCGTGAGGGCGCCGGACTCGTCGAGGACCGGCACCACGAGCAGCACGTGGCGGTAGCGACCGGAGTCGAGGTCGACCACGCTGACCCGCGAGCCGCGCTTCACGCCGTCCCGGCCGGTGGAGTACCAGGTCGTCACCAGCACCCGGCGCCCGGCGATGTCCTCGGTGTCGGAGGCGTCGGCACTGGTCGAGATGCCCTGGGGGTACCACTGCACGTCGCGCTCGTCGTAGGCGTCCCAGCGGTACGCCTCGCGCACCGCCCGGCCGAGCAGGCGCGGCGCCCGGGACCGGCGCAGGTCCCACTTCAGGTCGTCGAGCAGCCCGTCGAGCCCGGCCGGCTCGCCCAGCACCTCGGCGAGGGCCGCGATCTCGCGGACGTTCTCGTCGGTGCGCCGCAGGTGCACCCCCACGACGTCGGGCGGCTCCGAGGCGGTGGTCATCCTCCGACACTAGCCAGCCGCGGGCGGTGGACAATGCTCTCGTGAGGGCGATCTTCTTCGACGAGGACGACGCGCAGGCGGTCGTGACCCGGCTGCGCGCGGATGGCTTCGAGGCACACGTGGAGCGGGAGCGGCTGGCGGGCGAGGACGACGACGAGGACCATCCATGGGCGGTGCTGACCGACGCCCCGGCGTTCATGCTCGAGCTCCTCGTCGACGCCCACGACGGCTGGCTCGACGAGGAGGACGGCCACGACGCCCCGGCGTCCGCACCGCCGCAGGCACTCGACCTGCCCACCGCTCCCCGCCGGATCAAGCGTCCCGACCTAGGCTCTGAGGCATGACCGACCGACGCATGCTGCTCGTCCACGCCCACCCCGACGACGAGTGCATCAACAACGGCGCGACCATGGCGCGCTACGTCGACGAGGGCGTCGGCGTCACCCTCGTCACCTGCACCGCCGGCGAGATGGGCGAGGTGCTCGTGCCCGAGCTCTCCCACCTCGCCTACGAGGAGCAGGGCGGGCTCGGCGAGCACCGTCGCGGCGAGCTCGACGAGGCGATGAAGGTGCTCGGCGTCACCGACCACCGCTTCCTCGGCGGCTTCGGCCGCTTCCACGACTCCGGCATGGCGTGGCACGAGGAGGGCCACGCGATCGCCGCCGAGTTCGTCCCCGACAACGCGTTCTGGAACGCCGACCTCAACGAGGCCGCCGACGAGCTGGTGAGGGTGATCCGCGAGGTGCGCCCGCAGGTGCTCGTCACCTACGACCAGTTCGGCGGCTACGGCCACCCCGACCACATCCAGGCCCACCGCGTCGCGATGTACGGCGCCCAGCTGGCGGCCGTCCCGTCCTACAAGCTCGAGCTCGGCGAGCCGCACGACATCGCCAAGATCTACTGGACGGCGATGAGCGAGTCCGACATGCGGGCGAGCCTGCGCCAGCTGCGCGAGTCCGGCGACACGGAGACGTTCGCCGGGATGGAGCCTGACGGCAAGCTGCCGCCCTTCGTGACACCGGACGAGCTGATCAGCGCTCGCGTCGACGGCTCGGCCACGGTGCAGCGCAAGATGGACGCGCTGGCCCAGCACCGCACGCAGGTGCAGCAGGACGGTGGGTTCTTCGCCGGCGCCGAGAGTGGGCACGCGTGGTGGTCCACCGAGTACTACCGCATCGCCAAGGGCACGCCCGGCGCCCCGGGCCCGGACGGCTTCGAGGAGGACCTGTTCGCGGGACTGTGAGGGCGCTCCTCGTCCCGGTCGCCCTCGTCGTCGGCCTGGTCTCGGGCGCCGCGGGAACGCTCGTGCACCAGCGCTGGTGGGGTCTGCTGCTGGCGCTGGCGACGGCTGTGGCCGTCCTCGGCTGGCTGCCGGCGGGCGCCCCCCGGGTGGCCTTCGCGCTGGGCTGGTGCGTGCCGGTCGCGCGAGGTGCCCTCGAAGGGCCCGGCGGCGGTCACCTGATCTCCGCGGACGCGGCGGGGTGGTCGTTCCTCGCCGGATCGGCAGTGCTCCTCGGCGCCGCACTCGCCACCGTCGGGGCGGATCGTGGTGCGCCCGCGGCTCGCGCCGACGATCCGGGGGTTCGCGGGCTGCCCTCCTAGACTCGCCGCGTGCCGAAGAACCAGACCAGTGCCGCGCAGCCCAAGGAGAAGGCCGGCGCGTCCGTCGTGCTGTGGCTCCTCGTCGGGCTCGTGGTGGTGTTCGGCGGGCTCTACGCCGCCGCGCACTACGTCGCCGGCGACAAGGTGCCGCGCAACACGACCGTCGCCGGCGTGCGCATTGGCGGGCACCCGCAGGACGAGGCCGCTGAGCGGCTCCGTGCCGGACTCGCCGACCGCGTCGCCCGCGACATCGCGACGACCGTCGAGGGTGAGCAGGTCGCGGTCGACCCCGCCCGGGCCGGGCTGTCGGTCGACTACGAGGCCTCCGTCGCCGAGTCCGGTGGCGAGCGGAGCTGGGACCCGGTCCGGCTCTGGAACTACTTCACCGGCGGCGACGCCTCCGAGGCGGTGGTCGAGGTCGACGAGGCCGCCTACAACGCCCTCCTCGCCGAGCTCGACCAGCAGCACGGCGCCGCCCCGCGCGACGGGGCGGTCGCCTTCGCCGGCAACCGGCTCGAGACCACCGACGCCCGCGCCGGTCGCGCGCTCGACCCCAGCGACACGCTGGCGGCGCTGACGTCCGCCTTCCTGGAGGAGGACCCCGAAGAGGTCGCGCTCGAGATGGTCGAGGTGCAGCCCGACATCGACGCCTCCGACGTGCAGGAGGCACTCGACGGGTTCGCCTCGCCGGCGGTGGCCGCGCCCGTCACGCTGCGCTTCGAGGGCTCCGACGTGAAGGTGCTCCCCGCCGACTACACCAGCGCCCTCTCGCTCGTGCCGACCGACGGCGAGCTGGTGCCCACCCTCGACGCCGCGGCGCTGTCGGAGGTGGTCGCCGGCAAGGTGACCCAGGGCGCGCCCGTCGACGCCACCGTCACCCTGGTCGGCGGCAAGCCGCGCGTCGTTCCGGCCAAGCCCGGCGTCACGTTCGACCCCGCCGAGCTCGAGGCGGGCTTCCTCGACGTCGTCGCGAAGCCGCAGGGCGAGCGCACCCTGGCGCTCACCGCCAAGGTCGCCAAGCCCGAGTTCACGACCAAGGACGCCCGCGCGCTGCGCGTCCGCGAGCGGGTCTCGACCTTCACGACCTACTTCCCCTACGCGGAGTACCGCAACGTCAACATCGGCCGCGCCGCCGAGCTCATCGACGGCACCCTGCTCAAGCCGGGGGAGACGTTCTCGCTCAACGACACCGTCGGCGAGCGCACCGAGGCCAACGGCTTCACCAAGGGCTACGTGATCAACGACGGCATCCTCGTGCAGGACCTCGGCGGCGGGGTGTCGCAGATGGCCACCACGCTCTTCAACGCGATGTTCTTCGCCGGTCTCGAGGACGTCGAGCACAAGCCGCACTCGTTCTACATCGACCGCTACCCGGTGGGCCGCGAGGCGACCGTGGCCTGGGGCGCCGTCGACCTGCGCTTCCGCAACGACACCCCCTACGGCGTGCTGATCGACACCTCGTTCACCAGCTCGACGCCGTCGTCGTCGGGCGCGGTGACCGTGACGATGTACTCCACCAAGCACTGGAAGATCACGTCGACCACGGGCAAGCGCCACAACCTCACCGCGCCCGAGACCCGTCGCATCGACTCCCTGACCTGCCACGCCAACCAGGGCTTCGGCGGCTTCGACATCGACGTCGTGCGCTACTTCGAGCCGGTCGGCGACAACACCGAGACGCGCGAGGACGAGGTCTTCAGCACCACCTACATCCCCAGCGACACGGTGATCTGCACCAACCCCGACGCCGTCGACGAGTAGCCGGTCCGCACCTAGGGAGCCAGCCGGTGCAGGTCCCTCGGGAAGAGCGTGACCTCGCGGACGTTGGCCGTCTCGACCAGGCGCGCCACCCACCGCTCGAGCCCGATGGCGAACCCGCCGTGCGGCGGCATCCCGTGACGGAACGCCTGCAGGTAGGCGTCGTACGCCGCAGGGTCCTCGCCCCGCTCCCGGATGGCCCGCTCGTAGTCCGCTGGCCGGTGCAGCCGCTGGCCGCCCGTGACCAGCTCGAGGCCACGGAAGAGCAGGTCGAAGCTGTTGGACCACCGCTCGTCCCCGGGCTGGGGGTGGGTGTAGAACGGCCGCTTCGCCATGGGGTAGCCCTCCACGGCGAGCAGCTCGGAGCCGTGCTCGGCCAGCGCCCACGCGCTCAGCGCCCGCTCGTGCTCCGGTGACAGGTCCGATTCGTCGGCCGGTGCGCCCACGATCGTGAGCGCGTCGGCGAAGTGCACGACTGGGATCTGCGCTGGCACGACGGGCAGGCGTGCGCCGGTGAGGTCGAGCGCGCCGCGCTCGTGCTCCAGCGCCTCGACCATCCCGGCCAGCACGTCGCGCAGCACCGCCAGCACGTCACGGTGGTCGCGCACGAAGCCGAGCTCGACGTCAAGGGAGCGGTACTCCGCGAGGTGGCGCACAGTGTCGTGCGGCTCGGCACGGAACACCGGGCCGACCTCGTAGACCCGCTCGAAGACGCCGACGAGCTGCTGCTTGTGGAACTGCGGGCTCTGGGCGAGGTAGGCGGGGCGTCCGAAGTAGTCCACCTCGAAGACGGACGCGCCGGACTCGGTCGCCGATGCCACCAGCTTGGGGGTGGCGACCTCCGTGAAGCCCCTCGCGTCCAGGGTCGAGCGGAAGCCCCGCAGCGAGGCGGCGGCGAGCTGCCAGCGCGCCCGCTGGCCAGGGTGGCGCCAGAGCACGGGCGCGTGGTCGAGCAGCGTCGGCAGCGACACGTCGAGCGCGGGGCGCCACAGCTCCGCGGGTGGGGTGTCCGCGTCCGAGGTGAGCGCCTCGACCCGGGCGTCGGTGACCTCGACCCCGCCCGGGGCCTGGGGCGTGCGGGTCGCGGTGCCGGTGACCCGGACGGTCGTCTCCTCAGGAGGCACGCTCACTCCCGGTGGTAGCACCACCTGGGCAAGACCGCTGCGGTCGCGCAGCACGAGGAAGGTCACGCGCGACAGCTCGCGTCGACGGTGCACCCACCCCTCGAGGGTCACGGTCGAGCCGGGCTCGGCGGCCGGGAGTGATGAACAGAGCGATCTCATGATGTCCTCCAGTCGGTGTCGGCCCTGGAGGTGTGGGCGGGGGCAAGGTCGCGGTGCCACCACACCTTCGCCGGCGGCCCCGTGGGGTGCCGGCCTCTCGTCGGTACGCCGGACGCGCGGACGAACGCGTCGCTGCCCGCAGGCAGGGGGTTCGTCAGGCCCCACGCTCGTCGAGGCGAGCCTAGGATGCGACCTGCCGCGGCTGCGACCCTTTTTGCGACGGCCGCGGCCCAGGGTGCGACCCCGACGGGGCGGTCGCAGGCCCGTCAGTCGCGGACGGCAGCGCGGGCGGTCAGCGCGAGCACCGCGGCGGCGGCGACCGCGGCGACGATGCCGACCAGCGTCGAGGCGGGCTCGTCGGTGAGCCGCCCGACGGCGATCCAGGCCAGGCCCCAGGCGGCGGCTAGGGCGAAGCCCCAGCGCGGCCCGGTGCGGGCCACGACCACGGCGGCGACGCCGACCACCACCGCGATGACCAGCGCGGCCAGCAGCTCGCCCACCAGGGTCGACGAGTCGACGCCCTCGGCCACCAGGGTCGCGGCGATGTTGGCGCAGGTGGCCACCGAGACCCAGCCCAGGTAGAGCCCGAAGGTGCCGTCGACCACGATCCGCTGCAGCAGCGACGGTGCGGGGTCGAGGTCGGCGAGGCGCTGCACCAGCAGCCCGAGAACGACCACGAGGGCGAGGATCACGACGACGCTCGCCCACAGCCAGCCCTGCTGGGTGACGAGCAGCCAGCCGGCGTTGAGCACCATCGACGCCGCGGCCAGCCAGCCGGTGCGCCGGGCACGCGGGTCGGTGGCCGAGCCCGGCAGCCACTGCCAGATCGTGTAGGCCGCCAGGCCGGCGTAGATCACCGACCAGATCGAGAAGGCAGGTCCCAGCGGGGCGAGCAGCGTGGCTTCGGCAGAGAGTGCGCCGCCGGCGGAGCTCTCCACGCTGGTGCCGACGACGCCGGCCCCGACCAGGGTGCCGTACAGGCAGAGGACCTCGGCGACCGTGACGCCGACCTGGCGTCCGCGATCTGCTCCGGTCGGGGCGGGTGCGGTGGTGCGGTCGATGGTGGTCACCTGTTCATCCAACAGGACGGCAGGTGAGCCCCCGGCCTACGCGACGAGGTAGCGGTTGGTGTGGTGGGTGAGGAAGCCGTGCCGCTCGTAGAGCGCGATCGCGGCCTCGTTGTCGGTCTCCACGTGCAGCAGCGCGGTGGTCGCGCCCGACGACGCGCCCCAGTCAAGGACCTCCGCCAGGACGGCGGTCGCGAGGCCGCGGCGGCGGTGGGCCGGGTCGACGGCGAGCGACTCGACCAGCAGCCAGTCGCCCGACAGGACGCCGCGTCCGGTCGCGGCGCCGGTCTCGAGCGACACCACCACCGACCCGGGCCGCTCGTCGAACGTCGCGTCGACGTCCGGGGCCGCCGACCGCGCCGAGCGCAGGGCGCGGGCCACCGACGCGATCTGGGCGTGCGCGTCGCCGTCGCCCATCGGCCGGAAGCCCAGCGGGGCGAGCGTCCGCTCGACGTCCGACCCGCGCTGCACCTGCACGATCGGCGTCTGGTCGAGCGCCTCGTAGAACCGGCGTACGCCGAACGCCGCGTCGGCCCAGCCGATGCCCGGCTCGGCCATCGCCAGCGCGGAGTTGCCGCGGCGGCGCAGCCGACCGCCGTGCGGCGGCGAGGCCCGCAGCAGCCAGCGACCGAGCGGCTCGGTGGTGATCGCGTCCCAGAGCGCCGAGACGTGCTCCTCGACCTCCTGGGCGGACACCCGGGCGCGCACCGACGCGCGGGGTGGCACGGGCTTGCCGGTGACGACGTCGGCGAGGGCGATCACCACCGGACCGTGCCCCTCCCGATCGACGGTCATCGAGGCGGCGTCCCACGACGTGCAGGTGCCGAGCACGTCGGTGGCCCGGCCGTCGGGCAGGAGGTGGCGTACGACGACGCGCTGGCCCACGACGTGCGGGCCGAGGGCGTGCCGGCCGGTGGTCGTCTCGTCGGCACGGGGTTCTGACGTGTCGGGCACTCGCCGGATACTAGAGTGAACCGACACGTTCCCCCACCCCGAGCACACCCGCCTTCAGGAGGACCAGGTGACCTACGTCATCGCCCAGCCGTGCGTCGACCTCAAGGACCGCGCGTGCGTCGACGAGTGCCCCGTCGACTGCATCTACGAAGGCAAGCGGATGCTCTACATCCACCCCGACGAGTGCGTCGACTGCGGCGCCTGCGAGCCGGTCTGCCCGGTCGAGGCGATCTTCTACGAGGACGACACCCCGGAGGAGTGGAAGGGCTACTACGACGCCAACGTCCACTTCTTCGACGACCTCGGCTCGCCCGGCGGCGCGGCCAAGATGGGCGTCATCGACAAGGACCACGAGCTCGTCGCGGCGCTGCCCCCGCAGGAGCACGACGAGTGACCTGCCCCCTCGGTGGCTGAGGTGCACACGCACCGACCTCGCGTGTCCGCGCGCCTCCCGGACTTCCCCTGGGACAGGCTGACGGGGTACGCCGCGACGGCCAACGCCCATCCCGGCGGCATCTGCGACCTCTCGGTCGGTACGCCCGTCGACCCGACGCCTGCCGTCGTCCAGGACGCGCTGCGGGCCGCGGCCGACTCACCGGGCTACCCGACGACGATCGGCCTCGAGGACACCCGCCGGGCGGCGATCGACTGGCTCTCCCGGCGTCACGGGGTCAGCGGCCTCGGGCTCGACGGCGTACTGCCGGTGACCGGCTCCAAGGAGCTGATCGCCGACCTCGCCCTGCACCTGGGCATCGGGCCGGGCGACCTCGTCGGCTACCCGGCGCTGGCCTACCCGACCTACGAGGTCGGCGCGGCCCTGGCCGGTGCGGAGAGCCTGGCGACCGATTCGCTGACTGCGTTCGGCCCGCGGGTCCCGAGCCTGCTGTGGCTCAACAGCCCGGCCAACCCGAGCGGCCGCGTGCTGCCCCTCGAGCACCTGCGCAAGGTCGTCGACTGGTGCCGCGAGCGCGGCACCGTGCTCGTCTCCGACGAGTGCTACATCGAGTGCGCGTGGGAGGGCGACAAGCCCCTCTCGATCCTCGACCCGCAGGTCAACGGTGGCTCGCTCGACGGCGTCCTCGCGGTCCACTCGCTGTCCAAGCGCTCGAACCTCGCCGGCTACCGGTGCGCCTTCGTCGCCGGCGACCCCGCCCTCGTCGGCGAGCTGCTCGCCGTCCGCAAGAACCTCGGCCTGCAGATGCCCGGCCCGCAGCAGCACGCGATGATCGCGGCGCTCGACGACGACGCCCACGTGGAGGAGCAGCACGCCCGCTACGCCGCTCGGCGTGCGGCGCTGCGCGGGGCGCTCGAAGGCGCGGGCTTCCACATCGACCACTCCGAGGCCTCGCTCTACCTCTGGGCGACCCGTGGCGAGGACTGCTGGCGGACCGTCGCCGACCTCGCCGAGCAGGGCATCCTCGTGGCGCCCGGGGAGTTCTACGGCCCGTCGGGGCGCGAGCACGTACGCGTCGCGTTCACCGCCACGGACGAGCGGGTCGCCGCCGCCGTGGCTCGCCTCGCCGGCTGAGCCCGACCTGTCGGCGTAGTCCGACACTCGGAGGGGGTTGCAACGGCCTCCAGGTGTCGGAGTCCCCGCTCGAGCGGGGACTCCGACAGCAGGAGAGCCGGCTGCCGCAGGTACGTCAGTCGAAGACGTCGACGTGCACGTGGTCGCGGTGCTCGAGGATCGCCCGGTCGCCGCGGGAGGCGGAGGGCACGCGGTAGTCACGCCACCCGTCGCCCGACCCGGCGCGCCAGATGCGGCCGTCGAAGATGACGGTCTTGATGTCGAGGCGGTCGGCGTTGGCGACGAGGTAGGACGCCACCGCCCAGCCGCGCTTGGTGTTGTCGGCGTTGACGGGGCGGAAGAAGACGTCGATCGCCCGACCCTCGTAGTGGGCCGAGCCCTCCATGTGGCCGCTGGAGACCCCACCGGGCTCGAACCCGCCCAGCGACAGCGTCCCGAAGCGTGCCTCCAGCGACCGGCGCACGGACGTCGCGCGCGAGACGAGCCCGGACTCGTCGAGCGCGTCGTCGACCTCCTCGGCGTCCCCGGGGACGTCGCACCACAGGGCGCCGGGCGAGTTGCCGGTCAGCGCGGAGGCCAGGGCCCGGCCGTCCTTCTCGTGGTCGGCGTAGGCGTCGGGGAAGCCCGAGCGCTGCACCTCCTGCGCGGCGACGGTGATCTCCATCGTGTCGTAGCCCTCGACCTTCTGCAGGGCGTCGTAGAAGGCGTTGGTGGCGTAGACCGGGTCGGTCAGCTGGGCGACGCTGCCCCAGCCCTGCGACGGGCGCTGCTGGAACAGCCCGACGGAGTCGCGGTCGCCGTAGTCGATGTTGTAGAGCTTGGACTCCTGGTAGGCCGTGGCCAGCGCGATGCTCGCGGCCCGCGCGGGCATGCCGCGCTCGATGGAGACGGCCGTGATCAGGGCGGCGTTCTCGGCCTGCTCGAGGTCGACCTCGACGGTGTGGCCGTCGACCTCGGCGGTGCACCCGCTCGACTCGAGGAGAGGGGGCACCGCGCCGCGGTCCAGGAGCACCACGGCGGTCGCGACGGCGCCGACGGCCACCACCACGCCGACGACGGCCGTGCGGAGGGAGGCGGGCACGGGCGGAGGGCTAGTTGGCGTGCAGTGCCGCGTTGAGGGCGACGCCGTCGCCCTTCCACGGCACGGCCTCGACGGCGCCGCTGACCGAGTTGCGGCGGAACAGGATGTTGTCGACGCCCGAGAGGCTCGCGGCCTTGACGACCTGCGGCTTGCCGTCGATGTCGCTGACGGTGACCTTGGTGCCGGAGGTGACGTAGCAGCCGGCCTCCACGACGCAGTCGTCGCCGAGGGAGATGCCGATACCGGCGTTGGCGCCGATCAGGCAGCGCTCGCCCACCGAGATGACCTCCTTGCCGCCGCCCGACAGCGTGCCCATGATCGAGGCGCCGCCGCCCACGTCGGAGCCGTCGCCGACGACGACGCCCGCAGAGATGCGACCCTCGACCATCGACGCCCCGAGCGTGCCGGCGTTGTAGTTGACGAAGCCCTCGTGCATGACCGTGGTGCCCTCGGCGAGGTGCGCCCCCAGGCGTACCCGGTCGGCGTCGGCGATGCGTACGCCGCTGGGCATCACGTAGTCGACGAGGCGGGGGAACTTGTCGACCCCGAGGACGGTGACGTGCTGGCCGCCGGCGCGCAGCCGGGCGCGGGTAGCCTCGAAGCCCTCGACGGCGCAGGGGCCGGCCGAGGTCCACACGACGTTGGTCAGCAGGCCGAACACGCCCTCCAACGACGTGCCGTGCGGACGGACCAGCCGGGTGGAGAGCAGGTGCAGCCGCAGCCAGACGTCCTCGGTCGACGACGGCGCCTCGTCGAGGTCGGCGATCTCCACCAGCCGCACCTCGCGCCGTACGCCCCGGACCTCGTCGTCGCCCTCGAGCGCGGCCAGCTCCGGCGGCGCGTCGCCCTCGGTCGCACCGAGCGCGGGGGAGGGGAACCAGGCGTCGAGCACGGTCTCGCCGTGCAGGGTCAGCAGGCCGTAGCCGGAGGCAGCAGTCACGCGCCCAAGCGTACGGATGTAGCCCCACTGCGGGTCGGACGGGCTGATCGGATGCCGAGGAAAGGTTTCCAGACCCAGGTGACCCGGGCAGACTGACCGCAGCCGACGGGGGTCGGTGCCACGGGGGAGGAAGACGCATGCGCAGGACGATCTCGATCGCGACCGCCATCGGACTGGGCGGAGGGCTGCTGGTCGGCGTGACAGCGCCGGCAGGCGGGACCGAGCCGAGCGCCCCTGGCGGCGCGCTCGTCGGCCAGCCGTTCGAGATCGGGGACAAGGATCCTCGGCAGCGACGAGCCGGCGCCGGCGAGCAGCTGATCAGCGCGACGGCGACCTTCAGCGCCGCCAACCGGGTGGCCGGCATGCCCACCAGCACCGCTCCGCACCACCAGTTCGTGATGCCCGGCGGAAGCCTCTCCGTGACGGTGGACTACGGCTACCACTGGCAAGACGACTCCCTGATCTACGACTACAGCCTCGACACCGCGATGGGGGCCGGAGATCCCGACGCCAGCACCCGGACGGTGCTCGGCTTCGGCAGCCGCCAGGGCACCAGCTGCACCGTCGAAGAGGTGAGCGTCGCCTGGCTCTACCGCTACATCCCCGACGTCCTGCTCTACGACGACAAGGAGACTCCCGACCTCGCGAGCGCTGCCGGGTGGGACTGCGCGGTGCTGCTCGTGGACTCCGGGCCCGGCACACCGCCCTACGACGCTTTCGTCAGCGTCCTCGACGTCGTCGCGGCCACGCCCGAGCTCGCGGTGCGGGCGCCGAGGAAGGACCGGCTCGTGAAGGGCGTGTGGACCCGGATCCCGGTCACGGTGTCCAACGCCTCGCCGGAGGGGATCGGCGCCCGCGACGTCGCGATCACCGGCGCCGGCAAGGGCGTCAAGGTGCGACCGCTCGCGCTGGGTTCGCTGGAGGGGCAGGACGACGTCGACGGCTATGTCTGGGCCCGGCTGACGCGGCCGAAGGGCACGTTGCGGCTCACCGTCAGCGAGAAGGGCCAGGCGCTCGGTCGGGCGACGGTGAAGCTCCGGAGACGCCCCGCTCCGGCGCCTCCCAAGGCGGGCAGCTGGTCGGCCGGCGGAGTGACCTTCACGGTCCGCGGCGGCAAGGTGCGGGGCTTCCGGATCAACGCCCGGACGACCTGCGGCGGCTACCCCGACATGCCCACGACGACCAACAACACCTACAGCTTCGTCACCACCACGATCCCGCGCAACAACGAGGTGGTCGGCACGGAGCGCAATGACCAGGAGGGCAGCGCCGCCTACGCGGCCTACCTGGATCTGGAGTTCGTCAGCCGCACGAAGGCGGTCGGGACGTTCTCCTACTACGGCCCGGCACGGTGCACCGCCATCGAGGGGTTCACCGCCAGGCTCAGGCGCTGACCCGGGCGCGGAGGCCTACTGCCCGGCGCGGCCGTCGATGCACTCGCGCACCAGGTCGGCGTGGCCACAGTGGCGGGCGTACTCCTCGATCATGTGGACCACGATGTCGCGCACCTCGACCGGGTCGCCGTGGACGTCCACGACGGCGTCGAGGTCGGTGCGCTCGAGCACCTCGCGGGCGTAGGCGATCTCCGACTGCCACAGCTCGTGGCTGGCGCGCACCAGCTCGTCGTCGACCTGCGGGAAGTCGAAGCCGGCGTCCTCGTCCTCGCCGGAGAACAGCCGCGGGATGTCCATCCGGGCCTCGAGCACCCGGCGGAACCAGCTCTGCTCGACGCGCGCCATGTGGCGCACGAGACCCAGCAGCGAGACGTTGGAGGGCGGCACCGCCTTGGTGGCGAGCTGCTCGGCGGTGAGGCCGTCGCACTTCAGCGCCAGTGTCTGGCGGTAGTGCTCGAGGTAGCCGACGAGGCAGTCGCGCTCACCCCTCGTCGGCCCCGCCTGCATCCGGGGGTCCTGGTCGGTGGGGAGCCACATGCCGTCGTATCCGGGGTGTGCCATTCCCCCACCCAATCGCACCCCGCTCCCGGTCGTCCAACGGGATAAGGAGTGCTTCAGTCGTCCTTCGTGGTCCGCAGCACGTCGCCGGTGGCGGCGTCGACGACCACGGTCTGCTCGGTGGCCGCGTCCTCGTCGAGCTGGACCTCCCAGACCGGCGTGCCGCCGTCCACGTCGAGGTCGAGCCCGGTGATCGTCCCGGACGACACGGTGCCCCGCGCGGCCGTGATCGCCTCCTCGGGGTCGAGGTCGACGTCGGCCAGCAGCCGCTCGCGCTCGGCGCGGTCGTCGCCATCGGCGTCGCGGTCCTCGACCGGGTCGCGCGTCACGCTGCCGCCGTCGGCGGAGACCATGAGGTCGAACGCCTTCGCGTCGGCATCGACGACCTCGGCCTCCCAGCCGTCGGCCTGCTGGTCGAGGCTGAAGAGCGTGCCGCCCGGGACGGCCTCGACGGCTGTCAGCAGCGCCGCGAGGACGGCGGTGTCGTCGCCGGCCGGGGCCTCGGTCTCCGTGGTGCTCGCGGAGTCGGACGGGCTGGCGGGGCTCGACGAGGCCGACGAGTCGTCGGACGGGTCGTCGGCGCTGTCGTCCCCGCACGCGGCGAGCGTGAGGGAGACGGGAAGGGCGAGGGCGGCGAGCGCGGTGCGTCGGACGTTCATGGGGAAGCGTCTCCTCGAGTCGGTGGACGGTACGTCTCCACGGTGCGCCGCGAGGGGCTAATGGCGCGCCAACCGTTCCTCAACGGCAGGTAAAGCCGGGACGAGCGGATCCCGGCCGGCCGCGTCACTCGGGGTCGGGGACGAAGACCTCGTCGACGCGGACCCCGAAGAGCCGGCTGATCCGGAAGGCCAGCGAGAGGCGCGGGTCGAAGTGACCCTTCTCGATGGAGATCACCGTCTGGCGCGAGACGCCGAGCGCGGTGGCGCACTCGCCCTGCGACATGCCTGCCCCCTCGCGCAGCGACCTGAGCGTGTTGTGCATCAGGACTCCCGGCGACGGAGGACGGCGAGACGGGCGGTGAAGTCGGCCAGCGCGAGGATCACGAAGATCCACAGCGGCGCGCCGCGGGTGTCGAGCACCGCGGTGGCGAAGACGGTCAGTCCCATGGCGGTCACGGTGTCGAAGAAGGCGCCGCTGCTGGCGCGGGTCGTCCACTGCCTCTCGACGGAGTCCTCGTGCTGCTCGGGATGCTCGCTCCGGTCGAGCAGGAGGGCGCCTAGCGCGAGGACGAACGGGAACGTCATCGCGGCGAACACGGCGAAGGTGAGGCCGTCGGGCGCGTCGGTGCGCACTGCTGCGGCGCCGGCGCCGACGGCCAGTGCCGCGACGACCGCGGGGACGGCGGCCTTCAGCCAGGGGGACAGCGGGGTGCGTGCGGTCGTGGTCATCGGGGTCGCTCCTCGTCAGGTGTTAGAGTTCTTTGACACCAGTGACGATGCCGCACCCTCGGCCGCATGTCAAGTTTCTTTGACACCTTCCGTGGAACCGATTGGCGCGGCCGGCCGGGCCGGCCGTACGATCGCCGCAGGCGTCTGAGCCGTCATCAGCGGCGAGCCTCGGGAAGAACGGGTGCGGCGAGCCGGCCGTCACCTCACTAGAACCTGACGGGTGCGGCCCGACACAGCCGACGAACGAGTGGTTCCCCGACCGTGGGGAGCAAACGAGGTGGTACCGCGGCAGCCCTGTCGTCCTCGTGTCAGCAGACCGAGACGTACGACGCCACCGCAGGAGTGCCGCCCATGACCTACCCGAAGGTGTCGCACACCGATGCGACCACGGTCCCCAGCAGCCCGCGCTTCCCGCAGATCGAGGAGGCGGTGCTCGCCTACTGGGAGTCCGACGACACCTTCCGCGCGAGCGTCGAGCAGCGCGACGCCGGCAAGGACGGGGCCAACGAGTTCGTCTTCTACGACGGCCCGCCCTTCGCCAACGGCCTCCCGCACTACGGCCACCTGCTCACCGGCTACGTCAAGGACCTCATCCCGCGCTACCAGACGATGCGCGGGCACAAGGTCGAGCGCCGCTTCGGGTGGGACACCCACGGCCTGCCGGCCGAGCTGGAGGCGATGCGCCTCAACGGCATCAAGACCACCGACGAGATCGTCGAGCTGGGCATCGAGAAGTTCAACGAGGCCTGCCGTGCGTCGGTGATGAAGTACACCGGCGAGTGGCGCGACTACGTCACCCGCCAGGCGCGCTGGGTCGACTTCGACCACGACTACCGCACGATGAACCCCGACTACATGGAGTCGGTGATCTGGGCCTTCAAGCAGTTGCACGAGAAGGGCCTGGTCTACGAGGGCTTCCGCGTCCTGCCCTACTGCTGGCAGGACGAGACGCCCCTGTCCAACCACGAGCTGCGCATGGACGACGACGTCTACCAGATGCGCCAGGACCCGGCGGTCACCGTCGGCTACGACGTCACCACCGACGGCCCGTTCGAGGGCGTCAAGGTCCTCGTCTGGACGACGACCCCGTGGACCCTGCCGTCCAACCTCGCCGTGATGGTCGGCGAGGACATCGACTACGTCGTCGTCACCTCCGACGGCCCCACCGGCAGCCCGGAGCGCTACCTGCTCGCCGAGGCCCGCCTCGCGTCGTACGCCCGCGAGCTCGCCCCTCGTGATGGGCAGAGCGAGCCCGAGGTCACCTGGCGCGGCAAGGGCACCGAGCTGCTCGGCCTGGAGTACGCCCCGCCGTTCTCCTACTACGCCGGCCACGAGCGCGCCTTCCGCCTCGTGCCCGCCGAGTTCGTCACCACCACCGACGGCACCGGGCTGGTGCACACCGCCGGCGCCTTCGGTGAGGACGACAAGGTCGTCACCGACCGCGAGGGCATCGAGGCGGTGATGCCGGTCGGCAAGGACGGCCGCTTCACGTTCCCCGTCACCGACTACGAGGGCATGCAGGTCTTCGACGCCAACCTGCAGATCATCGACCACCTCAAGGCGGCGACGAAGGGCGAGCCCGCGGGCTCGGTCACGCCCGGCACCGTCCTGGTGCGCCGCGAGACCTACGACCACTCCTACCCCCACTGCTGGCGGTGCCGGCAGCCGCTGATCTACAAGGGCGTCTCGTCGTGGTTCGTCGAGGTGACCAAGGTCAAGGAGCGCCTGATCGCGCTCAACCAGGACATCCGCTGGGTGCCCGAGCACATCAAGGACGGCCAGTTCGGCAAGTGGCTGGAGAACGCCCGCGACTGGTCGATCACCCGCAACCGCTTCTGGGGCTCACCGGTCCCGGTGTGGAAGTCGGACGACGAGCACTACCCGCGCATCGACGTCTACGGCTCCTTCGAGGAGATCGAGCGCGACTTCGGCACGCTGCCGCGCGACAAGGACGGCAACCCCGACCTGCACCGGCCGTACGTCGACGAGCTGACGCGGCCCAATCCCGACGACCCGACCGGCCGGTCGACGATGCGGCGCGTCACCGACGTCCTCGACGTGTGGTTCGACTCCGGCTCGATGTCGTTCGCCCAGGTGCACTACCCGTTCGAGAACAAGGACTGGTTCGAGCACCACTTCCCCGGCGACTTCATCGTCGAGTACATCGGCCAGACGCGCGGCTGGTTCTACACGATGCACGTCCTCGCCGGCGCGATCTTCGACCGCCCCGCGTTCTCGACGTGCCTGAGCCACGGCATCGTGCTGGGCAACGACGGCCAGAAGATGTCGAAGTCCCTGCGCAACTACCCCGACGTGCGCGAGGTCTTCGACCGCGACGGCGCCGACGCGATGCGCTGGTTCCTCATGTCGAGCCCGATCCTGCGCGGCGGCAACCTCGTCGTCACCGAGCAGGGCATCCGCGACTCGGTGCGGCAGGTGCTGATCCCGCTGTGGAACAGCTGGTCCTTCTTCAGCCTCTACGCCAACGCCGCAGACGGCGGCAAGGGCCGCGACGCCATCTGGCGCACCGACAGCGCGCACCCGATGGACCGCTACATCCTGGCCAAGCTGCGCGACTACGTCGCCGCGATGACCGACCAGCTCGACAACTACGAGGTGGCGGCGGCGTGCGACTCCACGCGCGGCTTCCTCGACGTGCTGACCAACTGGTACATCCGCCGCTCGCGCGAGCGCTTCTGGGACGAGGACGCCGACGCCTTCGACACGCTCTACACCGTGCTCGAGGTCGTCTGCCGGGTCACGGCGCCGCTCATGCCGCTCACGACCGAGGAGGTCTGGCGCGGCCTGACCGGCGAGCGGTCGGTGCACCTCACCGACTGGCCGTCCGCCGACACCCTGCCCGCCGACGACGCGCTCGTGTCCTCGATGGACACCGTCCGCGACGTCTGCTCGGCAGGATCGGCGCTGCGCAAGGCCGCCAACCTCCGCAACCGGCTCCCGCTCGCCCGGCTCACCGTCGTCACCGAGGGCGACCTGGCCGGCTTCGAGCAGCTGGTCGCCGACGAGCTCAACCTCAAGGCGGTCGACGTGCTGGCGGCCGATGCGCCCGATGCCGCGGCCTACGGCGTCTCGCAGCGGCTCACCGTCAACGCCCGCGCGGCCGGCCCGCGGCTGGGCAAGGACGTCCAGCTCGCCATCAAGGGCTCCAAGTCCGGCGACTGGTCGGTCGCCGACGACGGCACCGTCACCGCCGGCGGGCTCGCGCTGGTCGAGGGGGAGTACGCCCTCGAGACGGTGGCCGGGACCACGGACGACGACACGGCGATCGGCATGCTGCCGCGCGGCGGTTTCGTCGTCCTCGACACCGCGGTGACGCCCGACCTCGAGGCCGAGGGCACCGCCCGCGACCTGGTGCGCGCCGTCCAGCAGGCCCGCAAGGACGCCGGCCTGCAGGTGAGCGACCGGATCGGCGTGACGATCAGCGGCCCCGAGGCCACCCTTGCCGCGGCCCGGACCCACGAGGGACTCATCGCCGAGGAGACCCTGGCCACGTCGGTGTCCTACGCGGACGCAGCGGAGGTGGGCGTACAGGTCGCTCGGGTGTGAACCACCGGTTGCGGGGAAAGAGGGGAGCCGGCGCACACGCGCCTGCACTGACGGGGGAGAAGCTGCATGGATGGACCGACCGATGTCGACTCGCTCGCCGAGGCGCTGCGCCAGGACGGAGTCGTCGTCGACCGGGTGATGGGATCGGGGGCGGCGCAGGAGTCGCACGACCGGATCGCCGAGCTGGTCCGCGAGACGCCGTTCCCGGTCTACGTCGCGCTCGTGGAGCAGCCGAAGGGTCTGCCGGACGACGCCATCGGTGCGACCGAGGCGCTCGCCGGCCTGCTCAACCGCCGCCTCGGCGACGGCCTCTACGTCCTCGACACCACGAAGGGCATCCAGCAGGTCTTCGCCTTCGGCCTGGACACCAATCCCTCCCGCCTGAGCCTCGGTGCCGGGCGCAACGCCGACGCGCTCGACGAGGCGATGCAGGAGGTCGGCCGCTACCGGATCGGCACCCAGGACTACCTCTACCCGCCGGCGGTCGCCGAGGCGGAGGCGCAGGTGCTGGCCGCCGAGGACCTGGTCGAGATGGCCCGCGAGCCGTCCGACGGCGACTACCCGGTGACCCTGGGCGAGGCGGAGGTCGAGGACCTGGCCCGTTACGCGGTGCGGGTTTCGGCCACCGCGGACTGGCGCCCCACGTCCGAGGAGTACGTCTCGATCCGCACGGCGTCGTCGGGCCGCTCCGCGCTCGTCGGAGGTCTCGGGGGACTGGTCGTGGCGCTGCTCGTGGGCCAGTCACTGCGGGGGTGGCCGCGTCGGGGCGTCCCGCGTCGCGCCGACGCGCCGACGGCGGCGACGTACGCCGTGGCGCCCCCGGACCTCGAGGACGAGCGCAAGCGCGCCGCCCGCCTCGCCGACGCCCTGACGCGGTCGCTGGAGAAGACCGACTGGGACACGGTGCGCGACCGCGAGGTGGCGGCCCGCGCCCTCACGGCGCGCGACGCCGTCGAGCCGCTGCTGGCCTCCGGCGACGTCGGCGACGTGATCGGCGCCCGCATGATCGCGCAGATGGGCGCGCACGACCTCGGACGGGGCCGCCGCGGGAGCGGCGCGGCGCTGGTGCCGTGCTTCTTCGACCCACGCCACCCCGACGGCACCGCCACCGTCTCGTGGCGCCTGGGCGACGGCATGGTCGAGGTGCCGTGCTGCCTCGCGTGCGCCACCTCGGTGGGCCAGGACGCGACGCCCCGCCACCTCCGCCTGCCCCACCGCCGCGGCACGGTGCCCTACTGGGAGCGCGGTGATGTGTGGGCGCGCACCGGCTTCGGTGCCATCACCGACGACCTGGCCGGCGACGTGCTGGCCGATCGAGTGGGTGAGCGGTGATCCGGCGCTTCGGCTGGGCGATCGGCGCGCTCGTGGGCGTCGTCGCAGGCACCGCCCTCGGGCTCTGGACGCAGGCGTGGCAGGAGTCCCGCGAGGAGGACGACGTCGCCCTCCGCGCGGCGGTCTTCGGTCGCCAGGACGCCGTGCCCGGACCGGTGGACACCGTCCAGGAGCTGCTGCGGCAGGACACCCGGGTGGCCGTCGACCCGATGCTCAGCGGCCGCATCCCCCCGGACGACCTGGCCGAGGCCGAGGCGGTGCTGGCCGGCTCGCGGGTGCCGGCCCGGATCGCCTACCTGCCCTATCCCGACACCAACGACGTCGGCTACACCGCGTCGGGCGTGGGGCCGCAGTGGTGGACGGCCGTCGGCGAGGAGGGCCACTACGTCGTGCTGTGGGACACCGGCAGCACCGACCCCGGCGCCGTCGGGCTCGAGGAGCACTACGTCGAGTCCCGCACCAAGGGCCAGCCCGGCCCGGCCCTCGTGCGGCTCGCCGAGGAGATGGCCACCTGGGAGGCCCAGCCCCTCCCGACCGAGCCCGCCCCGCCGAGCGACTTCGACTACTGGGGGGGCCTGTGGGGCGGCCTCCTCGCGGCCGTGCTGTTCGGGGTGTTCGGCGTGCTGCCCGCGTTCGGCGTGCTGCGCTGGTGGGTCGGGACCCGACGACGGAAGGTCGCGTGAGGACATGAGCAGCAAGCAGATCAGTGACGCCACGATCGCCGAGATCGAGCGGGAGCTCGCCGGTGACGGGGTCTGGATCGACCCCGCCTTCGCCCGCAGCCACGACATCTCCGCCGACGACGAGGCGCGCATCGAGGATGCCGTGGCTGCGGCGCAGGACAGCGACCTCAAGGTCGTCCTCATCGAGGTCGACATCGACGACGAGCGATTCCAGGGCAGCTTCACCAGCCTGAGCGCCTGGCTGCAGGACAGCGCCGGCGAGCCCGACGCGACCTACGTCGGGTGGGAGAGGTGGAACGAGCCGAACCTCAGCGTGCAGGAGTACGGCGAGCAACCCGAGGCCATCTACGTCGCCAACGTGGCCAACCACGAGCACCCCGACGCGTTGGTCGACCAGGTCGTGCGCGTCGCCGAGCTCCTCGACGACGGCAACGCCGAGGAGCTCTGGCACGACGTCCCCAGCGACGAGAGGTACTCCTGGACCGCCGACGAGGGCCTCCAGGCCTCGGAGGTCGTCGTCGGCATCGGCGTGGTCGCCGCGCTGGTCGCCGTCGGGCGAGCGCTGGTGGTCTGGCGCAGGCGTCGGCGCCTCCGCCCGTCGGGGTTCACCCTCCCGGCCACCGTCCTGCACACCGTCCGCTCCGCGGAGGACCGGCGCCTGCGCCAGCAGGCCGAGGCCGAGGTGCTGGCGCTGGGCGAGGCCATCGGGCGCGGTGATTCCGGCGGCACCGCCGCCGCGCTCGAGGCGTGGCAGCAGGCGCTCGACCACTACGCCGCCGCCCGTTCGATCCTCGCCCAGGACGCCGCTCCCGCCGACGTCGTGGGTGCCCTCGTGCTCGCGCGCCGCGGGGAGGACGCCCGGGCGAGCGCGGAGGAGCGCGGATCCACCGCGTGGGAGCCGCCGGCGGGCTGCTGGTTCAACCCCCTGCACACCGGGCCCACCACGGTCGTGGAGTGGCGCGGCGAGACCCGGGAGGTCGACGTCCCCGCCTGCGCCGAGTGCGCGGACGACGTCCGGACCGGCAGCGAGCCGCGTGACGTCCTCGACTTCATCCAGGGCGACCGCACCGTGCACTACTACCGCCTCGACCTCGGCGCGTGGAGCCGCACCGGCTACGGCACGCTCGACACGGACCTGCTCGGAGCACTGCGCCGCCGCTGAGTGCGCTCAGACGGACAGGCGCCGGTAGGCGCGGGCCGACAGCGGCACGAACACCGCCGCCAGGACCAGCGGCCAGACGAGCGCGACGGCGACGGCGTTGTCGGCCAGCATGCCCTCGGTGATGCCCGACGGGTTGCCGAACAGCTCCCGGCACGCGGCGGCGGTGGCGGAGACCGGGTTCCACTGGGCGAGGACGCCCAGCCACGCCGGCATGTCCTGGGGCGAGACGAAGACGTTGGAGAGAAACCCGATCGGCCACACCAGGATCTGCACGGCCATCACCCCACCCTCGGCGCGGAGGGTGAGGCCGAGGAAGATGCCCAGCCAGAGCAGCGCGAACCGCAGCCACAGCAGCAGGCCGACGGCCAGCAGCGTCTCGGGCCAGGTCCCGCCCGCACCCCACCCGATGAGCAGGCCGCCTGCCATGAGCACGGCGAGCTCGACCGACGAGTTGACCAGGTCCGCCCCGGCGCGCCCGAGCGGGACCGCGACGCTGCTGATCGGCAGGGAGCGGAAGCGGTGGGTGACGCCCTTCTTGGAGTCGTTGGCGATCGCGCTCATCGTCCCCTCGAGCCCGAACATCATGGCGAGCGCGAACATCCCGGGCATGAGGTACGCCAGGTAGTCGCCGCCACCGGGCAGCTCGATCGAGCCACCGAAGAGGTAGCCGAAGACGAGCACCAGCATGATCGTGAAGGCGATCCCGAACAGCGGCGCCCAGGGCTCGCGCTGCCAGTGCTTGAGGTCTCGCTGGACGATGATCCAGCTCTGGCGCAGGGTGGTGGTCGTGCTCATCGGGGGCCTCCGTCGAGGTGGGCAGGAGCGGGCGTGGCCGGTCGGGGGTCGGGGTGGTCGGTGAGGTGGAGGAACACCTCGTCGAGCGTCGGCTCCCGCAGCTGGACGTGGGTGGGGCTCACCGAGGCGGCGTCGAGGGCCCGGACCACGGCGAGGAGGGCGGCGGTGCCTCCTGCGGGACCGGCCTCGATCACGAGCTCGCCCGACGCGTCCGTCCCCTCGACGAGCCGTACGTCGAGCGCGGTGGCGCCGGCGACGACCCGGCGGACCGACTCACCCTCCGCGTCGGGCGCCAGGCCGACGAGCACGCGGTCGCCCCCGAGCCGGGACTTCAGCCCCGCGGGCGTGCCCTCGGCGACCACGCGCCCGGCGTCCACGACGGTGATCCGGTCGGCGAGCTGGTCGGCCTCGTCGAGGTACTGCGTCGTGAGCAGCACGGTCGTGCCCAGGGCCACCACGCGTCGTACGGCCCGCCAGACGTCGGCGCGCCCACGCGGGTCGAGGCCGGTCGTCGGCTCGTCGAGGAACAGCACGGCCGGGCGGGTCACGAGGCCGGCGGCGATGTCGAGGCGGCGCCGCATGCCGCCGGAGTAGGTCGAGACCTTGCGGTCCGCGGCGTCGTCGAGGTCGAACGTCGTCAGCAGCTCGGCCGCCCGCGCTCGCGCCTGCGCGGTCGACATCCCGTGCAGCCGGGCGAACATGACGAGGTTCTCGCGCCCGTGCAGGACCTCGTCGAGTGCGGCCGACTGGCCCACGAGCCCGATCGCCGAGCGCACCTGCGCGTGCTGGGTGCGTACGTCGAAGCCGGCGACGCTGGCCTCGCCCTCGTCGATCCTGGTCAGCGTCGCCAGGGTGTGGACCGCCGTGCTCTTGCCGGCCCCGTTGGGTCCGAGCAGGGCGTGCACCGACCCGGCGTCGACCGTCAGGTCGAAGCCGTCGAGCGCGTGGGTGTCGCCGTAGCGCTTGCGCAGCCCGCGCGCCCGGAGGGGCGCGTCGAGGGAGGGCTGGAGGGGTGGCGCGAGGGCCATGGGTGCTCCTTTGATCGTACGGTGTACGGAGTTCAACGGACGAACGCTAGCATTTATTCGTACGCCGTACGAAGAAGTTAGGGTGGGCAGGTGCCCGACTCCGATCCCGTGCTTCCGCTCCTGTGGCGGCACAGTCGGCCGAGCCCCGAGGGGGCGTCGCCGCGACGCGGTCCGAAGCAGAAGGTCAGCGTCGACGACGTCGTCGACGCGGCGATCGACCTCGCCGACCGCGACGGCCTGGCCGCCCTCTCGATGCGTGGGCTCGCCCAGCACCTGGGCCTCGGTGCGATGACCCTCTACACCTATGTCGCCAACCGCGCCGACCTGGTGGTGCTCATGGTCGACCAGGTGCTGGGCCGCACCACCTTGCCCGAGCACCCCGAGGACCTGCGTGCCCGGCTCGAGCTCGTGGCCCGTGTCCAGTACGAGGACCACCGCGCGCACCCGTGGCTGCTGGAGGTCACGGGCGTGCGCGCCTGGCTCGGACCGCACATGGCGGCGCGCTACGAGTGGCAGCTGGGCGCGGTCGAGGGGATCGGCCTCGACGACATCGAGATGGACCAGACGATCACCCTCCTCGCCTCCTTCGGCACCAGCATCGCGCGCGCCGAGCAGGCCGTGCGACAGGCCGAGCGGGAGACCGGAATGAGCGACGCGGTGTGGTGGGAGGCCAACTACGAGGCGCTGGGCGAGGTCATGGCAGGCTGCGACTTCCCGATCGCCGGCCGTGTCGGCACGGCCGCCGGGGAGGCCTACCAGGCGGCCAGCGACCCGGGGCGCGAGCTGGAGTTCGGCCTGGCCCGCATCGTCGACGGGCTGCTCGCACACCTCGCCGACCGCTAGCCCGACGGCGCCTCGCATCGATGGTTGAATCGTCGCCATGCCCCACCTCGATCTCTCCGCCGACGTCGTCACCCTGACCCGGCAGCTCGTCGACATCCCCTCCGTCAGCCACGAGGAGCAGGAGATCGCCGACGCCGTCGAGGCGGCGCTGACCACGCTGCCGCACCTCACGGTGACCCGCCGCGGCCACACGGTCGTGGCCCGCACCGACCTCGGCCGCGACGAGCGCGTCGTCATCGCCGGGCACCTCGACACCGTGCCGCGCAACGACAACCTGCCCGGTCGCCTCGAGGACGGGATCCTCCACGGCCTCGGCAGCTGCGACATGAAGGGTGGCGACGCGGTGATACTCAAGCTCGCCGCCGACCTCACCGAGCCCAACCGCGACCTGACGTTCATCTTCTACGAGGCCGAGGAGGTCGACTCGGTGCACAACGGGCTGCGCAAGCTCACCGAGAGCGACCCCGACCTCGTGCGGGCCGACTTCGCGATCCTCATGGAGCCCAGCAACGCCGCGGTCGAGGCCGGGTGCCAGGGCACCCTGCGCATCGACCTGCGCACCACCGGCGAGCGGGCGCACAGCGCGCGCAGCTGGAAGGGCGTCAACGCCATCCACCTCGTCGCGCCGGTGCTCGCCCGGCTCGACGGCTACGTTGCCCGGCAGCCGGAGATCGATGGCCTGACCTACCACGAGGGACTCAACGCGACCGGCATCCGCGGTGGCGTGGCCGGCAACGTGATCCCGGACGAGTGCGTCGTCGAGGTCAACTTCCGCTTCGCCCCCGACCGCAGCGAGGCCGAGGCGGAGGCCTTCGTCCGCGACTTCTTCGAGGGCTACGACGTCACCGTCACCGACATGGCCGCGGGTGCGATGCCCGGCCTCGACCGGCCCGCCGCACAGGCGTTCGTCGACGCGGTGGGCGGCGACGTCGCTCCCAAGTTCGGCTGGACCGACGTCGCGCAGTTCACCAGGCTGGGCGTCCCGGCGGTCAACTTCGGCCCGGGCGACCCGATGTTCGCCCACAAGCAGGACGAGCACGTCCCCACCGAGCACATCGAGCGGTGCGAGCGCATCCTCAAGGAGTGGCTGGCATGACCGAGCAGACCGACCCGACCGCCGAGCGCCACACGGACCGCGTGGCAGGCCCGGTCATCGAGCGACGCGGCCAGGTCCACGAGGGCAGCACGACCGACCAGCGCCTCCTCGACTCCCGCGGCCCCACCGACTGGGTGCACACCGATCCATGGCGTGTTCTCCGCATCCAGGCCGAGTTCGTCGAGGGCTTCGGTGCGCTCGCCGAGCTCGGCCCGGCCATCGCGGTGTTCGGCTCCGCCCGGACCGCGGTCGACGGCCCGGCGTACGCGCTCGCCGAGGAGGTCGGCCGGCGGCTCGTCGGCGCCGGCTTCGCGGTCGTCACCGGCGGTGGCCCCGGAGCGATGGAGGCGGCCAACAAGGGCGCGTGCGAGGCCGGCGGGATCAGCGTCGGGCTGGGCATCGAGCTGCCCTTCGAGTCCGGGCTCAACCAGTGGGTCGACAAGGGCATCAACTTCCGCTACTTCTTCGCCCGCAAGACGATGTTCGTGAAGTACTCCCAGGGGTTCGTCGTGCTGCCCGGCGGCGTCGGCACCCTCGACGAGCTCTTCGAGGCGCTGACCCTGGTGCAGACCCGCAAGGTCACCTCGTTCCCCATCGTGCTGATCGGCACGTCCTACTGGTCGGGCCTGATCGACTGGCTGCGCGAGACGGTGCTCGCCGAGGGCAAGATCAACGCCGCCGACCTCGACATGATGGTCGTCACCGACGACGTCGACGAGGCGGTCGAGCTGATGGTCGCCGCGCGGGGGGACCGCTGGCCCACCCCGGCCCCGGAGCGGCCCGAATGATGACGTGGTTCTTCGCCGTCCTCATCGTCCTCGCCATGGGCGGGGTCGCGATGGTCGCCTCCGGTCGCGGCGGCTCGATGCCCCCGGCCTACGACGACCGTCCCGACCTCGACCTGCCCGAGGGCCGGCCGGTCGGGGCCGACGACCTGCGCCGGGTGCGGTTCCCGCTCGCGCTGCGCGGCTACCGGATGTCCGAGGTCGACGCCCTGCTGGCCCGGCTGGCCACCGAGATGGAGGAGCGGCAGGGCCGCGAGCCGGAGCCCGGGACCTCGTCTGGCGAGGCGCCGAGCGACTAGGGCAGACTCCCGCGTCATGTCGTTCCCGATCGTCGTCTGGATCCTCACGGCCCTGGCCGCCGTGGTGATCGTGCTGACCCGGCTCCGCCTCCGCGGCGCGAGCGCGGCGGGCCGGCTGTCCATCAGCAGGCGGGTCCCGCTGGTGCACTTCGGGTCGGGCGTCGTGGCGCTCGTCCTCTGGCTGGGCGTGCTCGTGGCGCCGGACGACACGCTCGTCAACGGGCCCCTGATCGGGATCCTCGCGATCGCCTTCTGGTGGGTCACCGCCATCTGCGGGCTCCTCATCCTCACCCGCTGGCTGCCGACCAGGGGCCGCCACGCCCCGGCGGCGGCGGGCGACTCCTGGAGCGACGGGCCGGGACTCTCGTTGCTGGCCCACCTCGGCATGGCGCTCGGCGTGCTGGTCTTCACCTACGCCTACCTCACCGCCGCGGTGTGACGCCCGCGCCCGCGGCTCGGGGTCAGCGCCCGCGGAAGACCGGCTCCTGCTTGGACATGAACGCGTCGACCGCGGCGAGGTGGTCGTCGGTGCCGCCGGTGAGCGCCATCTTGTCGGCCTCGAAGGCCAGCGACTCCTCCAGCGGGTGTGCGGCGGCGTACGCGACCGCCCGCCGGATGGAGCCCAGGGCGACCGTCGGGCCGGCGGCGAGCCGGGCGGCCAGCTCGCCCACGGCCTGCGGGAGCTCCTCGGCGGTGACGACCTGGGTGGCCAGGCCGAGGTCGAGGGCCTCCTGCGCGGTCACGGTGCGCGGGAAGTAGAGCAGCTCCATCGCCTTGGCCTGCCCGACGAGGCGGGGCAGCGTCCAGCTCGACCCGGTGTCGCAGGAGAGCGCGACGCCCGCGAAGGAGGTGTTGAACCCCGCGGTGTCGACGACGATCCGGAAGTCGGCGGCGAAGGCCAGGCTGGCGCCGGCGCCCGCCGCGACGCCGTTGACCGCGGCGATCACCGGCTTCGGCATCGTCGCCAGGGCCAGCACGATCGGGTTGTAGTGCATCGTGACGGTCTCCGACAGGGGCACGTCCGCCTCGCCCTTGAGGCCGGCCAGGTGCTCCTTGAGGTCCTGGCCCACGCAGAAGGCCCGTCCGCTGCCGGTCAGCACCACGCACCGCACCTCCGGGTCCGCGGCGACCCGGTGGACGGTGTCGCGCAGCAGCTCCTTGGTGGCGACGTCGAGCCCGTTCATCGCCTCGGGCCGGTTGAGCGTGATCGTCGCGACGGCGTCCTCGACGTGGAGCAGCACGGGGTCGGCGTCGGCGGCGCGGTCGGGTTCGGAGGTCGTCATGGGCGAAGTCTGCCCGACGTGGACGAGGTGTTGCGGCCCTGTGGTGCCGATCACGCGCGTCATGAGGGATAATGGGCGCCGTACGACGCCGATCGAGGCGGCCAGCACGCTCAGCCGCCTCGTTTCGCATGTGAAGAGCCGCATCCAGTGATGGCTGAACAAGGAAGAGGTGCGCCGATGGCCGCCATGAAGCCCCGTACGGGCGACGGACCGCTCGAGGTCACCAAGGAAGGGCGCGGCATCGTGATGCGCGTCCCGCTCGAGGGCGGTGGGCGGCTCGTGGTCGAGCTCAACGCCGAGGAGGCCGCGGCTCTCGGGGACGCCCTCAAGGACGTCGTCGGCTGATCGTGCCCATCACCGCACTGCCGACCCAGGTCTCGCCGCCCGAGTTCGCCCTGAGCCCCGCGCTGCCGCACCAGATCGGCGGCGCGGAGGTGTGGGCGTTCCCGGTCCTCCCCGGCGACGACGCCCCGCTGCTGGGCCCGGGCGCCGACGAGGCCGCGCAGGCCCTCGGCGTCGACCTCCTCGCCGCGCTCGAGTCCTCGCGGGCCACGGGCCGCACGGGCGAGGTGACGACGGTCCCGGTCGCCGCTGCGTCCGATCCCGAGGGGGCGACCGACAGCCTGGGCACGGTGCTCCTCGTCGGTGTGGGCGAGGCCACCGCGACCGACCTCCGCCGCGCCGGCGCCGCCCTGGCCCGCGCGACCAAGGACCGCTCCAGCGTGATCACGTCGCTGCCGACGATCGCGCCCGCCGACGGCCTCGGCGCCTTCGTCGTCGGCGCCATGCTGGCCTCGTTCGCCTTCCACTGGCGCTCGACCGGGCCCAAGGAGCGGCCGGTGGCCCGCATCGTGCTGGCCGGCGTCAGCGACGACGGCGCCGACGAGGCGCTCGCCCGGGCGCTGGCCCTCGGTGGTGCGGGCTGGCGCTCGCGCGTGCTGGCGACCGTCCCGGCCAACCTCAAGACGCCCGCCTGGCTGGCCGACCAGGCCGTCGCGATGGGTGCGGCTGCCGGCCTCGAGGTCGAGGTCTGGGACGACGCGCGCCTGGAGGCCGAGGGCTTCGGCGGCATCCGTGCCGTCGGCGGCGGCTCGGTCAACGAGCCGCGGCTCATCCGCATGGACTACACCCCTCGCGGTGCGACCAAGCGCGTGCCCACGGTCGTGCTGGTCGGCAAGGGCATCACCTTCGACTCCGGCGGCCTCGACATCAAGCCCAGCGAGGGCATGCTGACGATGAAGCGCGACATGAGCGGCGGCGGTGCGGTCATCGCGACGATGGCCGCTCTCGCCGACGTCGACTGCCCGGTCCGCGTCGTCGGCCTGGTGCCGGCGGCCGAGAACTCCGTCAGCGGCTCCGCGATGCGCCCCGGCGACGTCGTCACCCACTACGGCGGGCGCACCTCCGAGGTCAACAACACCGACGCCGAGGGCCGCCTCGTGCTGGCCGACGCGATGGCGTACGCCGTCAGCGAGCTCGACCCGGCGGCGCTGGTCGACATCGCCACGCTCACCGGCGCGATGAAGGTCTCGCTCGGGCAGTGGACCGGCGGCTACTTCGCCAACCACGAGGGCCTCGCCGAGAACGTCGCGAGCGCCGCGGCCGCGTCCGGCGAGAACGCGTGGCGGATGCCGCTGGTCGCCGACTACGAGGACAAGATCAGCTCCGACATCGCCGACGGCGACAACGCCGCGGGCGGCGCCGGTGCGATCACGGCCGCGCTCTTCCTGCAGCACTTCGCCGGCGACGTGCCCTGGGCCCACATCGACTTCGCCTCGGCCGCCGAGTCGCCCGTCGACCGCCACGAGTGGACCGCCGGCCCGAGCGGCTGGGGTCCGCGCCTGCTGCTGGCCTGGCTGGGCTCCGACGACCCGCTGGCCGGGATCGCCTGATGCTCGGGCTCACCGTGCGGTGGTCGCTGGCTCGCGCGCCCGAGGGCGTCGAGGACCGGCTGGCGGCGTACGTCGCCGAGACGTCCCACGCGCGGTTCACCGGCATGGACGGCCTGCGCTTCAAGACCTGGCGCCAGGTGCCGGGGGAGTGGTTCGAGGGCTGCTACGTCTTCGCCAGCAGCCAGGCGCGCGAGGACTTCCAGCGCGCCTTCGTCGCGGGCGCCGCCGAGGCGCCGGGCTCGCAGATCGTCGGCAGCCCGCCGGTGCTCGTCGAGGCGTGCGACGTCGTCGCCGTCGCCGAGGGCTGGGACGGCTTCACCGCCGCCCCCCGCCTCTGACGTACGCCCTCCCTCGGCCTCGCGCCCGGACGGTTCATCAAGGTATGCAGCCGAACCCGCGCTTCCCTCGATCAGTTCACGCAGGGAAGTGCGGGTTCGTCTGCATACCTTGATGAAGCAGCGGGCGGGCTCAGGTCTCGGGCGCCCACTCCTTCTTGGCGGCCAGCAGGCCGTCGCCGACGGGCAGCAGCACCGGCACCAGCGCCTCGTGCTCGAGGACCGCTCGGCCGAGGTCGCGGATCGTCACGGTCTCCTCGTCGCGCTGGGCGGGATCGGCGACCCGGTCGTGCCACAGGGCGTTGTCGAAGGCCACGATCCCCCCGGGGCGGAGCAGGCGCAGCGCCTCCTTGAGGTACGCGGCGTACTCCCGCTTGTCGCCGTCGCAGAACACCAGGTCGTAGTGGCCGTCGGTGAGGCGGGGCAGCACGTCGAGACCGGCGCCGGCGATGGTGCGGGCCCGGTTGCCCGGGATCCCGGCCTCGGTGAACGTCTCCTTGGCCAGGCGCTGGTGCTCGGCCTCGATGTCGACCGTGGTGAGGACGCCGTCCGCGCGCATGCCGCGCAGCAGCCACAGTCCAGAGACGCCGGTGCCCGTGCCGATCTCGACCACGGCGCGCGCGTCGAGGACGGAGGCGAGGAAGCGCAGCGCGGCTCCGACCCCGGAGCCGACAGGGGCCACGCCCACCTCCTCCGCGCGACTGCGGGCGGCGGCGAGGACCTCGTCCTCGGCCACGAACGACTCGGCGTAGGACCAGCTCGCGGGCTTGATCGGCGGGGTGTGGTTCGGCACCCGGCGACCCTATCGCGCACCGGCCGCCGGGCGTGGCCGGGAACACACGCGGGCCTCCGGTCGTTGGACGCTGTGATCCGGACGGTCGCCCTCAGGTTTCTTGGCCGGAGCGCATGTGGCTCACAGGTAACTCTCAGACGGGATGCCTAGCGTCAGGAAGGACAGCGAACCGTTGCAGCTGCGGTCGAGAAAGACGAACAAGGGAGCCCCCGTGGGTGATCACGTCGACGCCACACCCGACGTCGACGCGGTCGACGTACCCACCTGGGACGAGGTCGTGGAGCAGCACTCCGACCGCGTCTTCCGGCTGGCCTACCGCCTCACCGGCAACCGCCCCGACGCCGAGGACCTCACCCAGGAGGTCTTCGTCCGAGTCTTCCGCTCGCTCGACGGCTACACCCCCGGCACCTTCGAGGGGTGGCTGCACCGGATCACCACCAACCTGTTCCTCGACGGGGCCCGCCGCAAGCAGCGCATCCGCTTCGACGCGCTCTCCGACGAACGCGCCGCCCGCCTGACCAGCACCGCGCCCGCGCCGGAGCTGGCGGTGGCCGACCGGACGTTCGACGACGACATCGAGACCGCACTCGCCACGCTGCCCCCCGACTTCCGCGCCGCCGTGGTGCTCTGCGACGTCGAGGGCCTCAGCTACGAGGAGATCGCCGAGATCATGGACGCCAAGCTCGGCACGGTCCGCTCGCGCATCCACCGCGGCCGCACCATGCTCCGCAAGGCCCTGGCCCACAGGGAGCCGGCCGCGGGGCGTTCGCGCTACTCGGGTCCGCTCGGCGCCCACTCGCGGGTGTCGTGATGAGCCACCTCGGATCGCGGGTCAGCGCCCTCCTCGACGGCCGCCTCACGCCCGAGGAGGAGGAGCGCTGCTGGGCCCACGTCCACCTCTGCCACTCCTGCCGCGACCTCGTCGAGCAGGAGGGGTGGGTCAAGACCCAGCTCGCCCAGCTGTCGTTCGGGCCCGGGCAGACCTCGCACGACTTCAAGTCCGCCCTGGTCGGCCGCTGCTCCGCGCTGGAGCCGGGCGCGGGCGCCGCACAGTTCCCCACCTCCCGGCACCGCCCGCGGCGCGCCCTCGTCGCGATCGGCGGGGGTGCGGCGGGCGCCTGCGTGGTGGGCGTGCTCGCCCTCGGTGTCGCCGGCGGCCCCCGCGTCGAGCCCCGCCCGCCGGTCACCGACCTGAGCCGACCCACCGGCCCGGTCAGCCCGGCCTCCCTGGTCGACGACCGCTCCACCCGCGGTCCGGCCACGCCCTCCCGGACGCCCCTGGCCGAGCGCCTCGTGGCGATCCGGGAGAAGATTGTCCCGTGAGCGACGAGCACAGGCCGCACGAGCGGGATCCCGACGAGCAGGTCCCGGCCGAGCAGACGCCTGCCCAGCAGCCGGGGACCCCGGCTCCCGGACCCGTGGAGACGACCGCGCCCGACGAGGAGCCGACCCAGCCGCTCGCCGGCTGGCGATCGCAGGCGCCCGAGCCCGCACGCGAGGGCGACGCCGCGACGACGGCGTCGCCGGCACCGGCCGCCCAGCCGGAGGGACGCCCCTACGGCGCCGACCCGACCCCCGGGTCCGTCGACCAGGCGTCAGACCAGGCGTCCGAGCAGCCGTCCGAGCAGCTGTCCGAGCAGGCACCGGCCGAGCCGTCCGGTGACGCGATGCTCGGCGGCCCGCCGCCGCACCACACGCCCTTCGGTGAGCCCGTGTCGCCCCGGCACGCTCAGGTCCACGACCCGGCGGCCCCCACCGTGCCCTTCCCGAGCGGCTGGGGCCAGCAGCCCGCGCAGCCGGGCCAGCCCTACGTCGGCCCCGGGCCGCAGCCGCGTCCGTACGCCGGCCCCTCGGCCGTCGCCCGCAGGATCCCGCTGTGGGTGTGGCCTGCGGTCGCCTCGCTGGCGCTGGTGGTCGGGATCCTCGGCGGCCTCGCCGGTGCCGCGATCCAGGACGAGCTGTCGTCCCGGCCCGGCACGAACGACAACGGGCTGAGCGGCGTCCGCACCCAGACCGCCGCGCCGCTGGAGGCCGAGAACGGCTCGGTCGCCGCCGTGGCCCAGGCGCTGCTTCCCAGCACCGTGCAGATCGTCGCGGAGCTCGACGGGGAGGCCGGCGGTGCCACCGGCTCCGGCTTCGTCCTCGACCGCGAGGGCCACGTCGTGACCAACAACCACGTCGTCGCCTCGGCCGCCGAGGACGACGGCGCCATCGTCGTCATCGACACCAACGGCGAACGGCTCGACGCGACCGTCGTCGGCCGCAGCTCGGTCTACGACCTCGCGGTGCTGCTCGTCGAGGCCGCCGACACCCTCGAGCCGGCGGCGCTGGGCGCCTCGCAGGTGCTGCGCGTCGGCGACCCTGTGGTCGCCTTCGGCGCGCCTCTGGGCCTGAGCCAGACGGTGACGTCGGGCATCGTCAGCGCCCTCAACCGACCGGTGACGACGGGACAGTCGGAGGACGACTCGTCCTACATCAACGCCGTGCAGACCGACGCCGCGATCAACCCGGGCAACTCCGGCGGCCCGCTCGTCAACCTGACCGGCGAGGTGGTCGGCGTCAACTCCGCCATCGCCACGACCGGCGGCCTGTCGCGCGAGTCGGGCAACATCGGCGTGGGCTTCGCGATCCCGATCGAGCAGGTCCGCACGACCGTCGACCAGATCCTGCGCACCGGCCGCGCGGAGTACCCCGTCATCGGCGCCCAGGTGCGCACCGGCGGCGAGTCGCAGTCGACCGGCGCCACCATCACCGAGGTCATGCCTGACACGCCCGCCGCGCGCGCGGGTCTGGAGAAGGACGACGTGATCATCGCGGTCGACGACCAGCCCGTGAGCGACGGCATCGCGCTGATCGTGGCGATCCGCACCCACCGGCCCGGCGAGACGGTCGAGATGTCGGTGGTCCGCGGCGACGAGGAGCGGGTCGTCGAGGTCGAGCTCGACGGCAAGGTCGGCTGACCGGAGCCGCCGGGCGAGCCCGGTCGCGGGGTGACCAGTCGGTCACCGGTCGGTGGTCAGTCGGTGTCGGCCTCGACGTCGACGAAGGGGTGCTGGTCGACGAACGTGCGGGTCTCGGCGTACATGCGCTGGATGAACTCCTCGAGCTGCACCCGCTCGACGCGCCACTGGCCGCGTCCGCCGATCTTGATCGCGGGGAGGTCGCCGCGGCGGACCAGCGCGTAGACCTGCGCGCCCGAGGTGTTGAGCACCTCGGCGACGTCGGCGAGCGTCAGGAAGCGGGGGTCGTCGGCCATGGGCCCATCGTGCCACCGCCCGTCCGGCGCCCGCCGTTGCCCGGCCGTGGCCTGTGGAGGGACAGGTGTGAAGTCCGGCGTCTGGGGCAATGATGGCGTCGTGCCTCGGACCACGTCTCGGACCACCTCCCGCAGCATCGCCCGCCACGCGCCACCGGCCGCCCCGGCGGGCGAGCGCGCGGTCGGCGTGCCGGCGGCCACCCGGGCCGCCACGCCAGGGTGGCGCGACCCCCGCCTCTGGGTCGGGGTCGTGCTCGTGACGGGCTCGGTGGTGGCGGGCGCTCGGCTGCTCTCCGGAGCCGACGACATGACCGCGGTGTGGTCGGCCTCGGGCGACCTGGTGGCGGGGCAGACGCTGACGGCGGGCGACCTCGAGGCGACGCTGGTGCGCTTCGACGACGCGGCCGACCACGACCGCTACCTCGCCGTCGACGACGAGCTGCCCGCAGCGCTGACCCTGACCCGGGCCCTGGCGGCCGGGGAGCTGGTGCCGGCCTCGGCGCTGGGGGAGGAGACAGCGGGCGACACGGTGTCGCTCTCGATCGCGGTCGCGGCCGAGCACGTGCCCACCGACCTGGTCCGGGGCTCGCGGGTCGACGTGTGGGTGGTGCCCGAGCCCGGCCTGGCCCAGCGGCGTGCCCGCGCGGCCGCCGAGCTGGTGCTCGGCGACGTGGTGGTTCTCGACGCGCCCGTGGTGTCGGATGCGTTCGCCTCCGCGACGGCGCGCCAGCTCGTCCTGGCGGTGCCCGAGGCCGACGACGAGGCACTGGGCACGGTGCTGGCGGCCGTCGGTGACGACCGGCTGCGCGTGGTCGGGCGGGGCTGATCGCCGTGATCTGCGTGCTGCTGCTCGCGGCGGGCGAGCCGTGGGAGTCGCCGGCACTGGCCGACCTCGAGGCCCACCCGGGGGTGGTGGTGCTCAAGCGCTGCGTCGACGTCGACGACCTGCTCGCGGCCGTCACCAGCGGCCAGGCCGACGTCGCCGTGGTGTCGCTCGACGCCCCGGGCCTCGACCCGGCGAGCGTCGCGCACCTGCGCCGCCACGCCGTGCACCCCGTCGCCGTCACCTCGGCCCTCCCCGAGGACCTCGACGCGCGCGAGCACGCCGCGCGCCTCGGCATCGGCGCGCTCGTCGGCCGCGGCGAGCTGGCGACGCTGCCGCGGGTCGTCACCACGCTCGACGACGTCGACACCCGGGCGGGGGAGGGCTCGGCGCTCCTGCCCGACCCGCCCGACGCGGGACCCGGCGCCGCGGCGGACGCCTCGGGCCGGGTCGTGGTGGTGTGGGGTCCGGCCGGCGCCCCCGGCCGCACGACCGTCGCGACCAGCCTGGCATCGGAGGTCGCGCGTCGCGGTGCGGTGGTGGTGCTCGCCGACCTCGACCCCTACGGCGGCGCCGTCGCCCAACAGCTGGGGATCCTCGACGAGGTCTCCGGGCTGCTCTCGGCCTCCCGTCTCGCGGCAGCGGGCCAGCTCGACGAGCGGTTCGCGTCGGTGTGCCGGGGTGTCGGCGAGCACCTCGCCGTGGTCACCGGGTTGCCTCGCGCCGACCGGTGGCGCGAGGTGAGGGCGGCTCAGGTCGACCGGCTGCTCGAGCGGGCCCGGGCCCACGGCGAGGTCGTGGTCGACACCGGCTTCAGCCTCGAGGACGAGACCGGCTCCGACCTCAGCGGCCGGCCGGGGCGCAACGCCCTCACCCTGGCCGCACTGGAGCAGGCCGACGAGGTCGTCGTCGTCGGGTCGGCCGACCCGGTCGGCCTGACCCGGCTCGCCCGGGCGCTGGTCGACCTGCGCGAGCGCTCGGGGAGCACGCCGGTGCGCGTCGTCGTCAACCGCATGCGCTCCTCCATCGGGTGGTCGGAGAGGGAGATCGCGGGCATGGTCGAGGGCTTCAGCAGGGTCGCCGGCCTGCACTTCCTCCCCGACGACCGGGCCGGGCTCGACCGGGCGCTGGTCAGCGGCCGTGCCGTCGTCGACCTCGGCGACTCCCCGCTGGTCCAGGGCGTGGGGGCGCTGGCCGACGCGGTGTTCCCCGACCACGCGATCGACGGTGCCCCGGCCGCGGGCCACGGCTCGCGGCCGCATCGCTGGCGCACCCGCCGCGACCTCGGGCCGGGGCGCGGCAGGCGCTCCGCGCCGCGCGGTGAGTGATCGCCTGACGGCAACCGTCTGTAATAGATCAAGAATTGACGTAGGTTGGTCGAATGTCACGTCAACTGCGACTCGCCACCACCGCGAGCCTGATCGTCGTCCTGGCAGCCGGGCCGGCGTGGTCGGCCAAGCTCACCAAGGGCACCACCGGCGACGACGTCATCCGCGGCAAGAACCGCGCCGACCGGATCATGGCGATCGGCGGCGCCGACAAGGTGACGGGGCGGGGTGGCAACGACACCATCTACGCCGGCAAGGGCCACGACACCGTGGCCGGTGACGACGGGGACGACTGGATCACGCTCCAGCCCGGCAACGACTGGGCGGCTGGCGGGCTGGGCAACGACTCGATCGACGGGGGCCAGGGCGACGACCTGATCTACGGCGGCGAGGGCGACGACAAGCTGACGGCCGGCGCCGGCAACGACGTGGTCCACGGCGAGGCCGGCAACGACCTCGTCGGCGGCGGCGCGGGCGACGACCGGCTCTTCGGCGGCGACGGCATCGACAAGCACATCGGCAACGACGGCGACGACTGGATCGACGCCGGTCCCGGCGACGACGGCGCGATCCAGGGCGGCCCCGGCAACGACGTGCTGATCGACGGCGAGGGCGACGACGTCAAGATCAAGGGCGACGAGGGCGACGACACCGTCTTCCTCGGCCCCGGCGCCGACAAGGTGTTCACCGAGCAGGGCAACGACACGATCTACGTGCTGCCCGACGGCCAGCGCGACAAGATCCACTGCGACGACCCGACGCAGGGCGACAACGGCAACGCCGACCGGGTGGTCTTCGTCGGCTGGCGCGACCCGGCCGACGTGATCGACTACCGCGGGTCCTGCGAGATCGTCACGGTGACGGACGTCCTGCCCGAGGGCTGGCCCTACGGGCCGGTGCCGCCGCAGCGGGTCGTCATGCCGCGAACAGCAGGTACAGACCTCCCGCGGTGAAGCAGACCATGGCGGCGAGCAACGGCAGCTGACCGGTCAGCTGGTGTCGCCGCGGCAGCAGCTTGATGGCGCGGTCGTGGGCCGCGACGACACCCACGACGTGGCCGAGGGTGACCGCAAGGACCTTGGTGACCGCGAGGAACGTCGGGTGCGAGGAGAGCCAGTAGTCGACCTGGAGGTCGGCCGTGCCGAGGTAGTTGTCGCCGCGGCTGAAGGGGTCGCTCAGCTGGATGAGCGTCTGCTGGCCGTACTCGACGAAGTAGGTCAGGTAGTGGGCGACGATGTAGCCCACGATGATCGGCACGACCGAGTGCGCGAACAGGTCGGGCAGCGCCCGCCGGGGCGTGTCGCTGGTGACGCCCGTGGCCATCGTGGCGATCGTCAGCACGAGGGCGACTCCCGCGGAGAACGCGATGAGCGCCAGGGTGTCCGGCCACACCCGCGAGCCGGAGAGCGACTGCACGAGCTTGAGCCACGGCGTCGACTCGCGGAAGGAGTCGAACGCGGTGCTGCCGAAGAGCACGCCCACCACCGCGACCAGGCCGGGGCGCGGCACCACGGTGTCGAGGTTGGCGAGCGGGCTGCGCAGCACCAGCACGCCGTCGCGGCGTCCCCAGATCGAGAGCTTGGCGACCAGCGAGGAGTAGACCTCGAAGGGGTCGGCACGAGCGAGGAACGTGGTGCCCCACAGCGCCGACCCGATGAACATGGTGCCGAGGTAGGCCGCGAACCACAGCCGGACCGGGCCCACGTCGGTCGAGTAGGGGAAGACCAGCTCGAGCCAGACGAAGGCGAAGAGCCCGGCGGCCGCCGGCCAGTATCCGAGCCGGGCGGGGTAGGCGTAGAGCCCCTGGCCCTCGGGCACGCCGGAGACCCTGGCGAACACCATGCTGATGGTCCGGGCCGGGCTGACCGCCTTGAAGACCGGCCCGAGGAGCAGCGAGGCCGGCACGATGCCGACCCACAGCAGCACGTAGACCGTGCCCAGGAACGGGTTGATCAGGGTGTCCTGGCCGAACACGGCCGCCGCGCCGACGTAGAGGAAGAACGCCATGCCCAGCACGCGGGCGGTCACCGCGAGGGCGCGGGAGGACACCAGCCGGTCGAGCCACGCCGGGGCGGGCCGGCCGCTGGTGGCGGCGTCGTAGCGCGGCTCGCGCCAGGCCACCGCCAGCACGGTGAAGGAGACGACGAGCGCGGCGACCGCGCCGGCGATCGCCAGCTCGGAGGGGATCGGCAGGTCCTTCGCGCCGCCCAGGCCGTGCGCAGAGATCGCTCCGCCCACGCCGGAGGGCCCCGCGCTCACCGGACTTCGAGCTGGAGCAGGACGATGTCCGGGTCGTGGCTCTCGACCTCGACGACGCCGGGCCGGTCGATGGTGATCTCGTGCTCCGAGGTGCCCTCGTCGTAGGAGATCTCCTGCTCGGGGGTGCTGTGGACGTGCAGCTCACCGGGCTCGTCGGCGTCGATCGTCAGGACCAGGGTCTGCCCCACCTCCAGCTCGACGCGCTCCCCGTTGGGGGTGAAGGTGTCACCCTCCCGCGTCACCGACACGGCCGCGGCGCCGGACTCCGACGAGGACTCCGACGAGGCATCGGGCGACGAGGACGAGGCGGAGGAGGACCCGGACGGCGACGACGAGGCGTCGTCGTCACCGCCGCACGCCGTGAGCGACACGGCGAGGACGAGCACGACTGGGGTGAGGCGCGCGAGGACGCGACCGGACACGGACATCTCCTTCAGCGGGTGGCGGACAGGCAGCGGCCGGCGCGGACGCCGGCTCGCGGCCTCTGTCAGAATCCCATGCGGGACAAAGATCATCGACGAGAGGGCATCACATGAGTGAGCGGCTCCGGCCGCGGGACCTGGCGATCCTGGCCGCCGAGTCCCCCACGACGCCCATGCACAACGCCACGGTGGAGATCTTCGACCCGGCTGACTCCGGATTCGACCACGACCGGCTGGTCCAGCTGATCGCCGACCGGATCGCGTTCGTCCCGCGCTACCGCCAGCGCCTCCAGCTCGTGCCCGGGCGGCTGGCCAACCCGGCCTGGGTCGACGACGAGAACTTCGACCTCGGCTACCACGTACGCCGCTCGGCACTGCCACGCCCGGGCTCGATGGACCAGCTCCGCGAGCTCGTCGCGCGCATCGCCTCGCGTCCCCTCGACCGCAGCCGCCCGCTCTGGGAGTGCTACTTCGTCGAGGGGCTCGAGCACGGCCGGGTCGCCCTGCTCACCAAGAGCCACCAGATCCTCGTGGACGGCCGCGAGACCGTCGACATCGGCCAGGTGCTGCTCGACACCTCGCCCGACCGGTCGCCGCTCGGGCACGACGAGTGGCGCCCGCGCCGCCCCCCGGGCCCCGTGGCCGCGGCGTTCGACGCCGTCACCGACACCCTCGAGAGCCCGCGCACCCTCTGGATGACGACCCGCGCCAACGCCGAGTCGCTGGGCCGCGCGGCGACCGCGTCGGGTGCCCGGGTGGCCGAGGTGGCCAGCGCGCTCGCCGGCCGCGGGCCGGTCCACGCCACCCCGGTGCACCGGAGGCTGTCCCAGCAGCGCCGCTTCGTGACCGTGCACACCGAGCTCGCCGACTACCGGGCGATCCGCGAGGTGCACGGCGGCACGGTCAACGACGTCATCCTCGCCACGCTGGCCGGCGGCCTCCGCGGCTGGCTGATGGCGCGCACCGAGTCGCTGAGCGGGCTGCGGACGATCAAGGCGATCGTGCCGATGTCGGTCATCGACGACGAGCTCGAGCCGACCTCGCTCGGCACCCAGATCACCGGCCACCTCGTCAACCTGCCGATCGGCGAGCCCAGCCCCGTGGTGCGTCTCCACCAGGTCAGCTACGACCTGCGCGCCCACCGCGACAACGGCCGCAACGTCTCGGCGCGGCGGCTCTCCGGCATCGCCGGCTTCGCGCCGACGACCTTCCACGCGCTCGGGTCGCGGCTCGCCGTCGCCGAGATGCGGCGCGGCTTCCACATCTCGGTCACCAACGTCCCCGGACCGCAGTTTCCCCTCTACGCCGACGGCGCCCGGATGCTCGAGTCCTACCCCGTGCACCCGTTGCTGCCCGACCACCCGATCGCCATCGGGGTCACGTCCTACGACGGCGGGGTGTTCTACGGCATCACCACCGACCGCGACGCCGTGCCCGACGCCGACGTGCTCGCCCAGAGCGTGTGCGATGCCCTCGACGAGCTCAAGGACTCCGCCTCCGACACCCGCCCGCGTGCCCCGCGCGGTCGCAAGAAGGCCACGCGGAAGGCGACGACGTGACCCGGCGCTACGTCCCGTCGACGCTCCCGCGCCTGGCCGAGGACTGGGAGGCGGACGGCCCGCGCACGACCGACGCGGTCGTGGCCGCCGACGACGGCGAGGAGAGCGAGTACGCCGCCCTGATGACCGCCGCGGACGCCTCGGCCGAGCTGGTGGCCGGGCTGCCCGACGGCAGGCGGAGGCGGGTCGTGGTGGTCGTCGAGACGGCCGCGGCGGACGGACCGGTCCGGTGGCGCGACGTGGTCGCCGTGCACGTCGACACCGACGACGACGCCGATGCCGACGACGACCTCGCGTGGTGGGCGACCCAGGAGATCGGCGACCTGCTCACCTCGTGCTGACGGCCGCTTGGATGCCCCCCGGCGTCTCTGAGACGATCACCGCATGGACGCGATCACCTTTCCTCCGGCTCCCACCAACGAGCCGAACCTGACCTACGCGCCCGGCACCGCGGAGCGAGAGACCCTCGTGACGGAGCTGGCGCGGCTGGAGACGCAGCAGCGGCCGTTGCCGGCCGTGATCGGCGGCGAGCGCCGTGACGGCGGTGGCGCGGAGATCGAGGTCGTGCAGCCCCACGACCACGCCCACGTGCTGGGCACGCTGCGCAACGCGACCACGAAGGACGCCGAGGACGCGATCGCGGCGGCCGCCGAGGCCGCGCCGGGCTGGCGGGGGATGCCGTTCGACGAGCGGTGCGCGATCATCCTGAAGGCCGCCGACCTGCTGGCCGGGCCGTGGCGGCAGCGGCTCAACGCCGCGACGATGCTGGGGCAGTCGAAGACGGCGGTGCAGGCCGAGATCGACGCGGCGTGCGAGCTGATCGACTTCTGGCGCTTCAACGTCCACTACGCCAAGCAGATCCTCACCGACCAGCCGATCGCCAACAGCCCCGGCATCTGGAACCGCACCGACCACCGCCCCCTGGAGGGCTTCGTCTACGCGATCACGCCGTTCAACTTCACCGCCATCGCGGGCAACCTGCCCACCGCCCCGGCGCTGATGGGCAACACGGTGATCTGGAAGCCGTCGCCGACCCAGCAGCTCGCCGCGTCGCTGACGATGGAGCTGCTCGAGGAGGCGGGGATGCCGCCCGGCGTCATCAACATGCTCCCCGGCGACGGCCTCGACGTCTCGACGGTGGCGCTGGCGCACCGCGACCTGGCGGGCATCCACTTCACCGGCTCCACCCCGACGTTCCAGCACCTGTGGCGCACGGTGGGGGAGAACATCGCGGGCTACCGCGCCTACCCGCGCATCGTGGGCGAGACCGGCGGCAAGGACTTCATCGTCGCCCACCCCAGCGCCGACCCCGACGTGCTGCGGGTGGCGATGATCCGTGGCGCGTTCGAGTTCCAGGGCCAGAAGTGCTCGGCGGCCTCGCGGGCCTACGTCCCGCGCTCGGTGTGGGCGAAGATCAAGGACCAGCTCATCGCCGACACCGAGGCGCTCACGATGGGCGACGTGACCGACCTGTCCAACTTCATGGGCGCGGTGATCGACGACCGTGCCTTCGCCAAGCACAAGAAGGCCATCGAGCGGGCCCGGGCGACCGACGGGCTCGACATCCTGGCCGGCGGCCAGGTGGACGACTCCGTGGGCTGGTTCGTCCGGCCGACGATCGTGCAGGGCGGCGACCCGACCGACGAGATGTTCAGCACCGAGTACTTCGGGCCGATCCTCACCGTGCACGTCTACGACGACGCCGACTTCGAGTCGGTGGTGGCGCAGATGGAGTCGTTCGCGCCGTACGCCCTGACCGGCGCGATCATCGCCCAGGACCGCTCCGCGATCGCGTGGGCGCGCAAGACGCTGCGCTTCGCTGCCGGCAACTTCTACGTCAACGACAAGCCCACCGGTGCCGTGGTCGGGCAGCAGCCCTTCGGCGGGGGCCGGGCGTCGGGCACCAACGACAAGGCCGGCGCCGCGGTCAACCTGCTGCGCTGGACCTCGCCGCGCTCGATCAAGGAGACCTTCGTCCCCCCGACCGACCACCGCTACCCCCACCAGGGCTGACGTCTCGTCCCTCGGGCGGATGGGGGAGAATGGGGTCGTGCTCGACCCCGTCCTCCCCCTCCGGCCCCTGTGGCACATGGGGGCCCTGCACCCCTACGAGCAGGCGCTGACGCTGCTGCTGGCGTTCGGCCCGTTCCTGCTGCTCGGGCTGGTGCTGTGGTGGCGTCGCCGCGAGGACGACCGGGCCGAGTCGCGCGACGACTCCGGGCAGCCGGAGACGCCCACCTCCTCCGGGAGCGAGCGGCTCAGCTGAAGACCGGGACGGTCAGTCCCGCGAGGTCGCGGTGCTCCGCGGCACTCGGCTCGGAGCGCCCGGTGCCCACCAGCGCCACCCGCCGGTCCGGCCAGTCCGCGAGCGGCCGGCCGAGGAGTGCCTCGACCACCCGCCGCACCTCCGCGAGCCCCGGGTCGGTGGGACCGTCGGCGTCGAGGTGCGCGACCAGGTCGGCGTGGTGGAGGGTCGCCTCGACCGCCAGCGTGCTCGCGAGGTCGTCGGCGCGCAGCGCGTGCCCCTGCGTCGCCAGCACGGCGCCGTCCGGCACGGAGTCGAGCGCCTGCCGGGCCGCGGCAGCAGCCTCGAGGTAGCGCCCGCGCAGGTCGGCGAACCCGTGGAGGCCCGCCTCGACCCGTGTCGTGCGCCGGGTGCGCTCGTCGGACTCCGGGTCGGCTCCCCACGAGCGCCAGTAGGCGACGGCGTCGCAGTCGGCGTCGCGCTGCGCCGGCGTGTGGGCCGCGACGAGGCCGCGGACGGCGTCGGCGTGCAGGTGCCACACGAGGTCGCGCACGGTCCAGCCCAGGCAGCCCGTCGGCACCCAGGCGTCCTCCTCGCGCAGGCCCGCGACGACGCCCGCGAGGGCGTCGTACGACGCGGCGAGCGGGCTGCTCACCGCGAGGCGAGCCACTCGACGCCGGTGCGGTGCTCGGCGTCGAGCGCCTTGAGGAGCAGGTCGCCGACGAGGCCCTCGATCTTGCCGCCGACCAGCGGCAGGCGCACGGTGACCTCGAGGTCGACGCGCTGGGTGGTGCGCCCGCCCGACTCGGTGAGCGTCGCCGTGCCGGACATCTCGCCCGGCTTGCCCGGGATCGTGACCTCGATGTCGGCGTGCTCGGGGGAGCGCCAGGTCTCGACCTGCACGATGCGGATCTCGTCGCCGACCAGCTTGGTCGCGAACGACGGCAGGCCGGAGGCGGACTGCACCTGGTCGAGGGTCACCACCCCGTCCGCGACCACGACGCTGCCCCGCACGACCTTCATCCGCTCGAGCACCCGCTCGCGGAACGCCGGGTCGGTGAGCATCCCCCACACCTCCTCGATCGAGGCGTCGTAGGTGATGTCCTTGACCACGCGCTTGCCCATCCCTGGGTCCTCCCGGTGCTCGTACGAGCGGTCGCGACGGCGTCCCGACCGGTGACCCATCATGGCTGACGGGGCGCTCCGCGGCGAGGACGGTGGCCTGCGCACGCCCCGGACGGCTCGCGAGCGCGGGGGCACGGCCCCGTGTTGTGACGGTCACATCGCGCGACCTAGGGTCGATGCGTGGCCACGCCTGAGGAGACCAAGGACCAGCAGCTCGACGCGGCGACCGCGGACCGGCCGGAGTGGGGCGACCTGCTGCGGGCCTACTACCGCCACGTCGCTCCGGAGGAGGTCGCCGAGCGGTCGCCGGACGACCTGCTCGGCGCCGTGGCGTCGCACCGCGAGCTCGCCTCGTCGCGACCGCAGGGCACCGCCGCCGTACGCGTGGTCACCCCCACGATCGCCGGCTCCGGCTGGTCGGCGTCGGGCCGCTCCGTCGTCGAGGTGGTCACCGACGACATGCCCTTCCTCGTCGACTCCGTGACGATGGAGCTCAACCGGCTCGGACACACCGTGCACGCGGTGGTCCACCCCCAGCTGGCCGTCGAGCGCGACATCACCGGCACCCTCCAGCACGTGCACGCCCACGAGCCGCAGGCCTCGACCACCGAGGACACCGAGTCCTGGATGCACCTCGAGATCGACCGCACCGACGACGAGGAGGCCGCCGAGATCACCGAGGCGCTGCAGCGGGTGCTGCGCGACGTGCGCGAGTCGGTCGAGGACTGGCAGAAGATGCACGCCCAGGCCCTCGCCGTGGTCGCCGAGCTCGACCAGACGCCGCCGCCGCTGCCGGCGGAGGAGCTGCGCCAGGGCCGCGACTTCCTCACCTGGCTGGCCGACGACCACTTCACGTTCCTGGGCTACCGCGAGTACCAGCTCGAGGCCGAGGAGGGTGCCCCCGACGAGTGCGGGCTGCGCGCCGTGCCGGGCTCGGGGCTGGGCATCCTGCGCCACGACCAGGACCTGTCGTCGTCGTTCGCCAAGCTGCCGCCGCTCGTCAAGGCCAAGGCCCGGGAGAAGAAGCTGCTGGTGCTGGCCAAGGCCAACTCGCGCGCCACCGTGCACCGTCCGGCCTACCTCGACTACGTCGGCGTGAAGACGTTCGGCCCCGACGGCGAGGTCGTCGGGGAGCGCCGCTTCCTCGGCCTGTTCTCCAGCGCCGCCTACACCGAGTCGGTCACCCGCATCCCGGTGCTGCGCGAGAAGGTCACCGAGGTGATGCGCCACGCCGGCTTCGACCCGCGCAGCCACGCGGGCAAGGCGCTGATGGACACCTTGGAGAACTACCCCCGCGACGAGCTCTTCCACACCTCGCCCGACGAGCTGGCCCCGGTCGCGCAGGACGTGATGAGCGCCCGCGAGCGCCGCCAGCTGCGGGCGTTCGTGCGCCGCGACACCTACGGGCGCTACGTCTCCGTCCTCGTCTACCTCCCGCGCGACCGCTACAGCACCGCCGTGCGCGAGCGGTTCTCCGACATCCTGCGCGAGCAGCTCGGCGGCGAGCACGTCGAGTTCACCGCCCGGGTCAACGAGTCGACGACCGCCCGGGTGCACTTCGTGGTGCACCCGCCCAAGGGCGCGCAGGTGCCCGAGATCGACGTGCCCGACCTCGAGCGGCGGCTGATGGAGGCCTCGCGCTCGTGGCGCGACGACTTCGTGGCGGCCGTCGTCGCCGAGTACGGCGTCGACCAGGGGTCGACGCTGGCGCGGGCGTGGTCCGAGGCGTTCCCCGAGGCCTACAAGGAGGACTACCGGCCCCAGCGCGGCTCCGCCGACCTCGGCCGCATCGAGGCCATCCAGGGCGAGGTCGGCATCGACCTCGCGCTCTTCGACCAGGACGAGGTCCGCGGCACCTACCGCCGGGGCGAGTCGCGCCTCAAGGTCTTCCGCGTGGGCGAGCCCCTGTCGTTGAGCGCGATGCTGCCGATGCTCACCTCGATGGGCGTCGAGGTCGTCGACGAGCGGCCCTACGAGCTCAGCGGGCTCGCGCGCCCGTCGTTCATCTACGAGTTCGGCCTGCGCCACGGCCGGGTGCTCGCCCCCCGCGAGCGCACGTTGTTCGCCGAGGCGCTGCGGGCGGTGTGGGACGGCTACAACGAGATCGACGGCTTCAACCAGCTCGTCCTCGCGGCCGGGCTGACCTGGCGCCAGGCCACCGTGCTGCGGGCGTACGCGAAGTACCTCAAGCAGGGCAACTCACCCTTCGCCCTCGACTACATCGAGGAGGCGCTGCGCAGCAACGTCGACATCACCCGCCTGCTCGTCGAGCTCTTCGAGTCGCGCTTCGACCCCGGTCGCGGCGACCGGGCGCTCGAGCACGACGCGGAGGCGCGCGTGACCAAGGTGGAGGCGGTGGAGGAGCGGCTGGCCAAGGCCCTCGACGACGTGGTCAGCCTCGACCACGACCGCATCCTGCGCTCCTACCGCACGCTGATCCGCGCGACGCTGCGCACCAACTTCTTCCAGCGCTCCGCCGACGGGGACGTCCACCCCTACATCTCGTTCAAGCTCGAGCCCTCGGCCATCCCCGAGCTGCCCGAGCCGCGGCCGCGCTTCGAGATCTTCGTCTACAGCCCGCGCGTCGAGGGCTCGCACCTGCGCTTCGGCGCGGTCGCGCGCGGCGGCCTGCGCTGGTCGGACCGTCGCGACGACTTCCGCACCGAGGTGCTGGGCCTGGTCAAGGCGCAGATGGTGAAGAACACCGTCATCGTCCCGGTGGGGGCGAAGGGGGCGTTCTTCTGCAAGCAGCTCCCCGACCCCGCCGACCGCGACGCGTGGCTGGCCGAGGGCGTGGCCTGCTACAAGACCTTCATCTCCGGCCTGCTCGACATCACCGACAACCTCGTCGACGGCCGGACGGTGCCGCCCCCCGAGGTGGTGCGCCACGACGGCGACGACTCCTACCTCGTCGTCGCGGCCGACAAGGGCACCGCGACGTTCTCCGACATCGCCAACGGCGTGGCCAAGGACTACGGCTTCTGGCTGGGCGACGCCTTCGCCTCCGGCGGGTCGGTGGGCTACGACCACAAGGCGATGGGCATCACCGCCCGCGGCGCGTGGGTCTCGGTCCAGCGGCACTTCCGCGAGATGGGCGTCGACTGCCAGGCCGAGGACTTCACCGCGGTGGGCATCGGCGACATGTCCGGCGACGTCTTCGGCAACGGCATGCTCTGCTCCGAGCACACCCGGCTGGTGGCGGCGTTCGACCACCGCGACATCTTCCTCGACCCCTCGCCCGACGCCGCGACGTCGTACGCCGAGCGGCGCCGGCTCTTCGAGCTGCCGAGGTCGAGCTGGCGCGACTACGACACCACCCTCATCTCCGAGGGCGGCGGGGTGTGGCCCCGGTCGGCCAAGTCGATCCCGGTGTCCGCGCAGGTGCGCCAGGTGCTCGGGCTGGGCGCCGACGTCACCGCGCTCACCCCGGCCGAGCTGATGAAGGCGATCCTGCTCGCGCCGGTCGACCTGCTCTGGAACGGCGGCATCGGCACCTACGTGAAGTCGTCGGAGGAGAGCAACGCCGACGCCGGCGACAAGGCCAACGACGCGATCCGCGTCAACGGCGAGGACCTGCGGGCCCGCTGCGTGGGGGAGGGCGGCAACCTCGGCTTCACCCAGCTCGGTCGCGTCGAGTACGCCCGGTTCGGCGTCAACGGCGACGGCGGGCGGATCAACACCGACTTCATCGACAACTCCGCCGGCGTGGACACCTCCGACCACGAGGTCAACATCAAGATCCTGCTCGACCGCGTGGTGCGGTCGGGGGCGATGGACGAGGACGCCCGCAACACGCTGCTCGCCGAGATGACCGACGAGGTCGGCGAGCTGGTCCTGCGCGACAACTACGAGCAGAACCTCGCGCTCGCCAACGCCCAGGCGCACGCGCCGTCGCTGCTGCACGTGCACGAGGACTGGATGCGCGCGCTGGAGCGCCGCGGCGTGCTCAACCGCGAGCTCGAAGGGCTGCCCAGCACCCGTCAGGTCCGCCGCCGCCTCGACCGCAAGCAGGCGCTGTCGACGCCCGAGCTCTCGGTGCTGCTGGCGTGGACCAAGATCGTGCTGGCCGAGGAGCTCATCGACTCCGACCTGCCGGACGACCCCTACCTGCGCGAGGACCTCCTGGCCTACTTCCCGAGCCGCATGAAGCCCGACCTCGAGGCGGCCATCGAGGACCACCCGCTGCGGCGCCAGATCATCGTGACGCAGGTGGTCAACGACCTGGTCAACGGCGCCGGGATGACGTTCTGGCCTCGGCTACAGGGCGAGACCGGCGCCAGCCCGGCCGACCTGACCCGGGCCAACTTCGTCGCCCGCGAGATCTTCGGCTCGCTGCCGCTGCGCCAGGAGATCGCCGCGCTCGACAACCAGGTGCCCGCGGAGCGGCAGACCCGGATGCGCATCGAGATGCGCACCCTCGTCGAGCGCGCGTCGCGCTGGCTGGTCACCAACCGGCGGCCCCCGCTCGACTCGAGCGCCACCGTCGAGTTCTTCCGCGAGCGCGTGCAGACGGTCATGGCCGAGCTGCCGGGGATCATGAGCGGTCGCGAGCTCGAGGACTACCAGGCGCGCGAGAAACGCCTGACCGACCAGGGCGTCCCCGCCGACCTGGCCTCCCGGGTGGCGGTGCTGGCCTCGGCCTACGCGCTGCTCGGCATCGTCGAGACCGCCGACCGGCTCGACCTCGACCCCGTCGAGGTGGCCCGGGTGCACTTCGCCCTCGGCGAGCGGTTGGGGCTGCCGGCCATGGTGGAGCGGATCTTCGGCCTGCCGCGCGACGACCGGTGGCAGACGATGGCGCGGGCGGCGGTGCGCGACGACCTCTACGGTGTGCACCAGCAGCTCACGGCCCAGGTGCTCGAGTCGACCGACGCCGGCGACCCGGCACCGGTCCGCGTGGCGGCCTGGGAGGAGGACGACGCGCAGCTGATCGGCCGGGCGGCCAAGACGCTCGAGGAGATCTGCCGCGAGGAGAGCGCCGAGCTGGCGCGCCTGTCGGTCGGCCTCCGGGTGGTGCGCGGCCTGCTGTCCTGAGGAGGGCAACCCATCCGGCGGGCGGGTCGCTCACTGCGGCCCGCCGCTCAGTCCGGCGGGATCGGCGCTCCCACGACCTCGAGTCCGTAGCGCGGGCCGACCTCGTTCCACCGCGCGATCTCCTCGTCCATCGCGCGGCCCTCCCCGTCCCCGGGGATGCGCATCGCAGCGGCCGGCACACCCACCTCGTCGTAGAGCGCGAGCAGGTGGCCGGGCTCGGTGAGGGCGAGGTAGCGCACGGGCCCCTCGCCGCGGGTGCGGAAGGCGTGTGGGATCCCCTTCGGCAGGTGGATGAAGCAGCCCGGGGTGAGCTCGTACGTCTCGTCGCCGGCGCGATAGGTCATCTCGCCCTCCAGCAGGAAGAACGCCTCCGCCTCGCGCGTGTGGCGGTGCAGCGGCGTGGCGATGCCCGGCGGCTGGGTCACCGTGGCGATCCCGAGCCGTCCGCCGGACTCGTCGGGGACCAGGAGGTGCTCGAAGAGCGACCCCATCGCCCAGGTGGCGTGGTGGGCCTGGCCCGGGCGTCGCATGACCACGGTGGCCTGGTCGGACATGATGCCTCCCGATATTGAGCCGAAAGTGTTTCGGATCAATATCGGCTAACGTAGACCTCGTGTCGTCCGAGGGCAAGACCCGCGCGTACGACGGGTCGGCCCGCCGCGCCCGCGCCGAGCGGACCCGCGCCCGGGTGCTCGCCTCCGCGCGCCGGCTGTTCGTCGAGCACGGCTACGCCGCCACGTCCGTCAGCGAGATCGCGCGCGCGGCGGACGTCTCGGTGGACACCGTCTACACGGCCGTCGGCCGCAAGCCCGAGATCCTCCTCGTCGTGGTCGACATGGTGCTGGCCTCCTCCGACCGTCCCCTGCCCGCGGGGGAGCGCGACTACGTCCGCGCGGTGCAGGAGGCGCCGTCGGCCGTCGCCAAGCTCGAGACCTACGCCGCCGCGCTCGGGCGGCTGATGCCCACCGTGGCGCCGCTGCTGCTCGCCCTGCGCGACGCCGGCCTCACCGACGTCGCCTGCGCCGCCACCTGGCGGCACGTGGTCGAGCGCCGCGCCGCCAACATGCTGCTGCTGGCCGCCGACCTGCGGGCGACCGGGTCGGTGCGCGACGACCTCACCGACGAGCAGGTGGCCGACCTGGTCTGGTCGACCAACAGCCCGGAGTGGTTCGCCGCCTGGACCTCGCGCGGGCGCTCGCCCGACGACTACGCCGCGACCCTGGCCGACCTGTGGACCCGCACGATCCTGGCGCGTGACGGCTCAGAAGAGCAGTAGCGCGGCCACGACGCCCGCCACGACGACGGCGCCCCGGAACACCGCGTCCGGGAGCTTGCGGCCGATGCGGGCACCGACGTAGCCGCCGACCAGCGAGCCGGCCGCCAGCAGCACCACGACGTCCCAGCGCGGGTCGGCCACGACCACGAAGATCGCGCCCGCGACGACGTTGCCGACCATCAGCGACAGCGTCTTGAGGCCGTTGACGATGCGGAGCTCGAGGTCGGTGCCGATGCCGAGCACGGCCACCATCATCACCCCGGCGCCGGCGCCGAAGTAGCCGCCGTAGACGCCGGTGATCGTGGCGAAGAACGTGGTCAGGGGCGACATGTGGCGGCGCTCGGCCGGCGCGACGCCGTGCCGGGCCTCGTGGCGCGCCCGCAGCCAGGCCGCGATCCGGGGCTGGATGCCGACGAGCACGCAGGTGAAGAGGATGAGGTAGGGGACGATCGCCTCGAAGACGCCCGGCGGGAGCCCCAGCAGGAGGGCGGCGCCGAGGATCGCGCCGAGGCCGCAGACGACCATGATCACGTACGCCACGCGCCCCGCCTCCCTGACCTCCTGGCGGTAGCCGACGACCCCGCCGAGGCCGCCGGGGATGAGCCCGAGGGTGTTGGACACGTTGGCCGTCACCGGGGGCAGCCCGAGCGCGACGAGGACGGGGAAGCTCAGCAGGGACGCGACGCCGACGGTGGACGACAGCACGCCCGCCCCGAGCCCGGTCGCGACGACCAGGGCCACCTCCGCGGGACTCACCGCTGCTCGCGGAGCAGGGCGACGTCGCTGACCAGCGCCACGTGGGCGTGCATCGCCTCGGCCGCGCCCGCCGCGTCCTGGGCGCGGATCGCCTCGGCGATCGCGCGGTGGCCGGCCAGCGAGTCCTGCGGGCGGCCGGGCTGGCCGAGCGACTCCAGCCGGGTCTCCTTGACGAGGTCGGCGATCTCGTCCATCAGCCGGGCCAGCAGCAGGGAGTGGGAGGCGGCGGTGACGGCGCCGTGGAAGCGCTCGTCGCCCTCCACGCCGCGCCCGCCCGCCTCGATGTCGGCCGCCATCGAGGCGAGGGCGTCGTCGATGCGCGCGAGGTCGTCGTCGGTGCGGCGCACGGCGGCGAGCGAGGCGATCTTGGTCTCGAGGGCGTCGCGGGTCTCGATGATCTCGGGCAGTCGGTCGGCGTGGCTGCGGATCGCGTCGACGATGCGGCTCGTCGTGCGGTGCCGGGCGGTGACGACGGTCCCGTCGCCGTGGCGCACCTCGACCACCCCGATCACCTCGAGCGCGACGAGCGCCTGGCTCAGCGTGGCCCGGCTGACGCCGAGGCGCTGGGCCAGCTCGCGCTCGGGCGGGAGCCGGTCGCCGGCCGTCAGCCCGTTGTCGTCGATCCACGCGGAGATCTGCCCGGCGACCTGCTCGTAGAGACGCGTGCGGAGCAGGCGCTGGGGGAACTCGGACGACGCGGACATGGGACCAGCCTATTGACGATCCGGCTCATTGCCCTATTGGCTAGGCCACTGAGCCGCGCTGTGACCAGGGCCACCCCCCGAGGCCCCGCCGTGCCGCCCTCGACTCGGAAGGGGACCGCAATGGGTCCGGAATGGATTGCGATCATCGCGCTGGTCGCGTTGTTCGTGGTCGGCACGGTGCTGCCGATCAACATGGGAGCGCTGGCCTACGTGGCCGCGTGGTTCGTGGGCATGTACGCGCTCGACCTCGACGAGAAGGAGATCCTGGCCGGCGTCAGCGGCGACCTGATCCTGACGCTGATCGGTGTCACCTACCTGTTCGCGATCGCGCGCAACAACGGCACCGTCGACCTGATCGTGCGGACGGCCGTGCGCGCCGTCGGCGGCCGCGTGGCGCTGATCCCGTGGGTGATGTTCGCCGTCACCGGCGTCCTCACCGGCATCGGCGCGGTCAGCCCCGCCGCGTGCGCGATCATCGGCCCCATCGCGCTGGGCTTCGCCGGGCGCTACGGCATCAGCCCGCTGATGATGGGCATGTTCGTCGTCCACGGCGCCCAGGCCGGCGGCTTCTCACCGATCAGCATCTACGGCGTCATCACCAACTCGGTGATGGAGGACGCCGGCCTGCCGTCCAGCGAGATCACCGTCTTCCTCGCGAGCCTGGTGGTCAACACGGTGATGGCCGCGATCCTCTTCCTGGCCCTCGGCGGCCGGAAGCTCATGTCGATGCGGATCGACCCGGACGACGACGACACGCTCTCCGACGACCTGCACCGCGGCGGCGTGACGGTGCCGGCGCGCGGCATGGGCGCGACCGCCCCGGTCGGCACCCAGGCCCAGGGCGTGCGCCGCGACCAGGTGCTCACCCTGCTCGCCTTCGTCGGCGTGGCCCTGGTGGCGCTCGTCTTCGACAAGAACATCGGCTTCGTCGCCATCACGGCCGCGGTCATCCTCGCGATGCTCGCGCCCAACGAGCACAAGGACGCCATCCGCCAGGTGGCCTGGCCCACCGTGCTCCTCGTCGCGGGCGTCAGCACCTACGCCACCATCCTCACCACCGCGGGCTCGCCGGAGTTCGTCGGCAGCTGGGCCGCCGGCCTCGGCGCGGCCGCCATCGGCGCCCTCGTCCTGTGCTACGTCGGCGGTGTCGTGTCGGCGTTCGCCTCGTCCACCGCGCTGCTGCCGGTGATCATCCCGATCGCCGTGCCGCTCATCGCGGACGGCGGCATCAACGCGGCGATGTTCGTCGCGGCCCTCGCCGTCGCCTCGACCATCGTCGACGTCAGCCCCTTCTCGACCAACGGCGCGCTGATGCTCGCCAACAAGCCCGACACGATCGAGGAGCCGGTCTACTACAAGCAGATCCTCACCTACGCCGTGATCGTCACCCTGGCCGGGCCGCTGCTCGTCTGGGCCGCCCTCGTCCTCCCCGGATGGTGAACACCGACATGACCGACACGACCGCATCCCCGACCGCATCCTCGACCGGAGCCCCGGCCGGCCCGCTGTCCGACCTCCTCGTCGTCGACCTCACCCGCGCGCTCGCCGGCCCGCACGCCACCCAGATGCTCGGCGACCTCGGCGCGCGGGTGATCAAGGTGGAGGCGCCCGGCAGCGGCGACGACACCCGCGGCTGGGGACCGCCGTTCGTCGGCGAGCCCGACGCCCGCCAGTCGACCTACTTCCTGTGCACCAACCGCAACAAGGAGTCCATCGCGCTCGACCTGAAGGACGAGGTCGACAAGGACGTGCTGGTCGGCCTCGTGGAGCGTGCCGACGTGCTGGTCGAGAACTTCCGCACCGGCGTCCTGGAGCGCCTGGGCCTCGGCATCAAGGAGCTGATGCGCCGCAACCCGCGCCTCGTCGTGCTGTCCATCACCGGGTTCGGCCACGACGGCCCCGAGGGCGGTCGCGCCGGCTACGACCAGATCGCCCAGGGCGAGGCGGGCCTGATGTCGCTCACCGGGTCGGGCCCCGACGACCCGCAGCGCGTCGGCGTGCCCATCGCCGACCTGCTGTCGGGGATGTACGGCGCCTACGGCGTGCTCGCCGCGCTCCACGAGCGCGAGCGCACCGGCAAGGGCACCGTCGTGCGTACGTCGCTGCTCGCCTCGGTGGTCGGGGTGCACGCCTTCCAGGGCACCCGCTGGACCGTGGCCGGCGAGGTCGGGCGCGCCCAGGGCAACCACCACCCCTCGATCGCCCCCTACGGGCTGTTCCACTGCCGCGACGGAGCAGTGCAGATCGCGCTGGGCAGCGAAGGGCTGTGGAAGCGGTTCTGCGAGGGCTTCGGGCTCGACCCCGAGGCCGAGGGGATGGCCACCAACGGCGAGCGGGTCGCCCGGCGCGAGGAGGTCATCGAGGTGGTCGAGCGGGCCTTCGCCGACTGGGACGCCGAGCCGCTGCTCGCCCGGCTCGCCGAGGTCGGCGTGCCCGCGGGCAAGGTGCGCACCCTCGACGAGGTCTACGAGTGGGACCAGGTCGCCAGCCAGGGGCTGCTCGTCGACGTCGCGCACCCCACCCTCGGCGACATCACCCTGCCCGGCCCGCCCCTGCGGTTCTTCGACGCCGAGGGCACCGAGGTCACCCGGCGCGACCACGTCGCCCCGCCGCTGCTCGACCAGCACGCCGACGAGATCCGCACGTGGGTCGGCGGGGGCGGCGCGTGACGCCAGACGCGACGGCCAGGCGCTGGACGTCCCACGAGCTGCTCGACCTGGTGCTCGACGCGGGCACCTTCGCCTCGTGGGACTCACCCGTCGACCTGTCCTACGCCGACGCGGCCTACCGCGCCGAGCTCGAGGCCGCCGCCGCGCGGGCCGGCACCGACGAGTCGGTGGTCACCGGGAGCGGGCTGGTGCGCGGGCGCCCCGTCGCGGTCGTGGTCAACGAGTTCGCCTTCCTGGCCGGGTCGATCGGCCGCGCCGCCGCCGACCGGATCACCGCGGCCGTGCGCCGCGCGACCGCCGAGGGACTGCCGCTGCTGGCGAGCACCGCCTCCGGGGGCACCCGGATGCAGGAGGGCACGCCCGCCTTCGTGCGGATGGTCGAGATCACCCGCGCCCTGATGGACCACCGGAGCGCCGGGCTGCCCTACCTCGTGCACCTGCGGCACCCCACGACCGGAGGCGTCTACGCCTCGTGGGGCTCGCTGGGCCACGTGACGGTCGCCGAGCCCGGCGCCCTGATCGGCTTCCTCGGGCCCAAGGTCTACGCCGGCCTCCACGGCCGGCCGTTCCGCCCGGGCGTCCAGGTCGCCGAGCACCTGGCTGCCGCCGGCGTCATCGACGGCGTGGTGGCCGCCGACGACCTGCCCGCGATGGTCGACAGCGCGCTCGCGGTGCTGGTCGACGGCCCCGGCGCCGGCGGGCTGCCGCTGCGGGCGGCGCGCCCGGTCGGCGACCACCCGGTCGGCGACCACGCGGCGTGGGACAGCGTCGAGCACACCCGTCGTCCGGACCGGGCCGGCGTGCGCGACCTCCTGGCCCACGGTGCCACCGGCACCCTGCAGCTGCGCGGCACCGACGAGGGCGAGCGCGACTCCACCGTGCTGGTCGCCCTGACCCGCCTCGACGACCAGCCGTGCGTCGTCATCGGCCAGGACCGCTCGCGGCAGGTCCCGGGGCACGCGATGGGCCCCGGCGCGCTGCGCGAGGCGCGGCGCGGGATGCGACTGGCCGAGGAGCTCGGACTGCCGCTGGTCAGCGTCATCGACACCCCCGGCGCCGAGCTGTCGCCCGAGGCCGAGGAGCGCGCCATCGCCGGCGAGATCGCCCGCTGCATCGCCACGCTGACCACGATGACGGTGCCGACCGTGTCGGTGCTGCTGGGGCAGGGCTGCGGGGGAGGCGCGCTCGCCTTCCTGCCCGCGCGGTCGGTGATCGCCACCGAGCACGCGTGGCTCGCGCCGCTCCCGCCCGAGGGTGCCAGCCTGATCGTGCACGGCGACACCGCCCACGCGCCCGAGATGGCCGCACGGCATCGGATCCGGGCCGCCGACCTGCTGGCCGACGGGGTGGTGCAGCACCTGGTGCCCGAGGTCGAGGGGGAGTCGCCGCGCGAGCTCGCCGTGGCGGTCGCGGCCGAGATCGGCGCGCGGCTGCGCGAGCTGACCGCGCGAAGGGGTCGAGTAGGCGCGTCCTGACCGCGCGAAGGGGTCGAGTCGGCGCGTCCTGACCGGGGGACCTGTGCGACGATCCGGCATGACCTCCCAGGCTGAGCTGCTGACCCTGCCCGACGGCCGGCGGCTGGAGTACCTCACCGGCGGCGCCCCCGACGGCGTCGCGCTCGTCTACCACTCCGGCACCCCGAGCGCCGCGGTCCTCGACCCGGCCCTGTGGGACGCGGCCGGGCGCGCAGGCCTCCGGCTGGTGACGTGCTCGCGCCCGGGCTACGGCGCCTCCACGCCGCGGCCGACGCCGGAGGGCTGGCCGGTGCCCCTCGTCGCCGACGCCGACGACACCGCGGCCCTGCTCGACCACCTCGGGATCGACGAGTTCGTCACGCTCGGCCACTCCGGTGGCGGGCCGCGCGCGCTGGCGTGCGCGGCGACCATGCCGCAGCGGTGCCGGGCGGTGGCCTCGCTCGCGGGCGTCGCGCCCTTCAACGCGGCGGGACTCGACTGGAGCGCCGGGATGGGCCCGGAGAACCTCCGCGACTTCGCGGCCGCGGCGTCCGGTCGCGAGGCCTACCTCCCGATCGCCGCCGAGCAGGCCGCCGAGCTCGGCGCGGTGACGTCCGACGACATCGTCGCCGCCTTCGGTGGGCTGGTCGACGAGGTCGACGCCGCCGCGCTGACGGGCGAGTTCGCCGAGGTGGTCGCCGCCTCGTTCCGCCACGCCATGGCGCAGGGCCCCGGCGGCCTGGTGGAGGACACCCTGCAGGTCGTGCGGCCCTGGGGCTTCGACGTCGCCGAGCTCACCGTGCCCACCTCGGTCTGGCAGGGCGCCCACGACAAGATGGTGCCCTTCGAGCACGGGCGCTGGCTGGCGGACGCGATCCCGGGCGCGCGGGCGCACCTGTTCGACGACGAGGGGCACATCTCGCTGGTCGCGAGGAACGAGGAGATCCTCGCCGACCTGCGCGACCTCGCCGGCCTCTGACGGCCTCTGACGGCTCTGACGGCCTCGGCCAGCCCTCCAGCCCTCCAGCCCTCCGGGCCTCTGGCCGGGAGGGGAGGGCGGGCTCAGCTGGCCTTCTTGGCCTGCTTCTTCGCCGCGGTCTTCTTGGTGGCGGTCTTCTTGGCCGTGGACTTCTTCGCAGCGGCCTTCTTGGCGGGCGTCTTCTTGGCCGTGGACTTCTTCGCGGTGCTCTTCCTCGCCGGCTTCTCGTCCTCGGAGTCGGAGTCGGAGTCGTCGGACGCGTCGTCGGTGTCCTCGCCGCGGGCGCTCTTGGCGGCGGCGACCGACTTCTGCAGCGCGGCCAGCAGGTCGACGACCTCGCCGGAGGTCTTGGTGGAGGTCTCGGTGCGCTTGATCTCGCCGCCCTCGATCTTCGACTTCACGAGTGCCTCGACGGCGCCGGCGTAGTCGTCCTCGAACTCGGTGGCGTCGAAGTCGCCCGACAGCGTCTCGACGAGCATGTGGGCCATCTTGACCTCCTGCGGCTTGGCGTCGTCGACCTCGACCTTGAAGTCGGGGACGCGCACCTCGTCGGGCCACATCATGGTCTGGAGCACGATGACCTCGCCGGCCTCGGTCTCGCGCACCCGCAGCACCGCGATGGTGGTGCGCTGGCGCAGCGCGACGGTCACCACCGCCATCCGGTCGGCGTCCTTGAGCGCCTGGCGCAGCAGGGCGTAGGGCTTGGCGCCGGCGCCCTCGGGCTCGAGGTAGTAGGACTTCTCGAACAGCAGCGGGTCGATCTGCTCGCGCGGCACGAACTTCTCCACCGCGATCTCGCGCGACGACGTCGACGGCAGCTCGGCCATGTCGTCGTCGGTGAGGATGACCATCTCGCCGTCCTCGGTCTCGTAGCCCTTGGCGATGTCGGCGTAGGCCACCTCCTCGCCGTCGAGGGAGCAGACCCGCTGGTACTTGATCCGGCCGCCGTCCTTGGCGTGCACCTGCCGGAAGGACACGTCGTGGCTCTCCGTGGCGGCGTAGAGCTTGACCGGGACACTGACCAGGCCGAAGGAGACGGCACCCTTCCAGATCGCACGCATGGACCGACGATAGCCGCCGCCACTGACGGTCGTCTCCCCTCGGAGGGTGCCGTCGGCGCGCGCCCGGATGCCAGACTGCACCCGTGCGCCCGATGCTCGCCAGCAAGACCGACCGCGTGCCCGCGGGGGCCGAGTGGCTGCACGAGGTCAAGTGGGACGGCGTGCGCGTGCTCGTCGACGTCCGCGACGGCGTCGTGCGGATGACCAGCCGCAACGACAACGACGTCACCCCAGCCTGGCCCGACCTGGCCGTCTCGCCGCTCGGCGACCGCGACCTGCTCGTCGACGGCGAGGTGATCGCCCTCAACGAGCGCGGCGTGCCGGACTTCCGGGTGCTCCAGCACCGCATGCACGTGCGCAACACCAGGGAGGCGGCCCGCCTCGTGACGGCGGTGCCGGCAACGCTGATGGTCTTCGACCTACTCCGCCTCGACGGCGACGACCTCACGTCCCGGCCGCTGGAGGAGCGGCGCGCGCTGCTCGAGGGACTGCCACTGGCCGAGTCGGCGTGGCAGGTCCCGGCGGCGTACGACGACGGCGACATGCTCGTCGAGGCCACCTTGCAGCAGGGGCTGGAGGGGGTGGTGAGCAAGCGCCGCTCCTCGCGCTACCGCTTCGGCGCCCGCAGCGAGGACTGGCGCAAGCTCGCCCACCGCCACCGCGGGTCGTTCGTCGTCGGCGGCTGGCGCCCCCAGGTCGGCACGACGGACCGCCTGGCGGCGCTGCTCGTCGGCGAGCAGACGCCCGACGGCCTGCTCTACCGCGGGCGCGTGGGCAGCGGCATCGCCGGCTCCACCAGCGCCCGCCTCGCCGACCTGCTCGCCCCGCTCGCGACCGGGGCGTCGCCGTTCGCCGACGAGGTGCCGCGGGTCGACGCGGCCGGCACGTTCTGGGTGGAGCCGCGGGTCGTGGTGGACATCGACACCCACGGGCTGGGCTATGACCGGCTGCGCCAGCCGTCGTTCCAGGGCGTGCGCGACGACGTGACGCCCGAGGACCTCGCGCGAGGGGAGCGGCAAGCATGAGCGAGGTGCAGGTCGACGTCGAGGGCCGCACGCTCAGCATCAGCAACCTCGACAAGGTGCTCTACCCGCGCACCGGCACGACGAAGGGCGAGGTGCTCAACTACTACGCCCAGGTCTCGCCGGTCCTGCTGCCGCACCTGCGCGACCGCGCCGTCACCCGCATCCGCTGGCCGCACGGCGTGGAGGGCTCGAGCTTCTTCGAGAAGAACGCGCCCTCCGGCACGCCGTCGTGGGTGCGCACCCACGAGGTGCCGACGACGGGCTCGCGCTCGGGCAAGGGCGACGGCACCATCCGCTTCCCGATCTGCGACGACCTCGCCACCCTCACCTGGCTGGCCAACCTCGCCGCCCTCGAGCTGCACGTGCACCAGTGGACCGTCGACGCGAGGGGCAGGCCGCGCCACCCCGACCGGCTCGTCATCGACCTCGACCCCGGCGAGCCGGCCGGGCTCCACGAGTGCGCGCAGGTGGCGCTGCTGGTGCGCGACGCGCTGGCCGAGCGCGACCTCGGCTGCACGCCCGTCCTCAGCGGCAGCAAGGGGCTGCACCTGTACGCCCCGCTGCCCACCGGGCGCGGCAGCCTCGACAGCGACGGCACGACGGCGCTGGCCAGGGAGGTCGCCGAGGAGCTGATGAAGGAGCACCCCGAGCAGGTCACGAGCGTGATGACCAAGGCCAGGCGGCCGGGCAAGGTCTTCCTCGACTGGTCGCAGAACTCCGGCTCCAAGACCACCATCTCGCCCTACTCGCTGCGCGGCCGGGAGCAGCCGACCGTCGCGGCGCCGCTGACCTGGGAGGAGGTCGAGGAGGGCGCCGCGGACGACCTCGCGCTCGAGCAGCTGACGATGGACCAGGTGCTCCGGCGGGTGGCCGAGCTGGGCGACGTCTTCGAGGCCTGACAGCCCTAGGGGTGGACGCCCGCAACGAGCAGCCCATTAGCCGCACGGAGTCCGGGAACGGCATCTATGCTCTCGCCATGGCCCATGACGTGCTGGTGGTGGAGGACGAGGAAGACATCGCCGTCCCCCTCATGCGCACGCTCGAGCGGGAGGGCTACGAGGTCAACCGCGTGTCGGTGGGCTCGGAGGCCGTGTCGTTCGCCGTCGCCGAGGGGCCGGCGGTCGTGATCCTCGACCTGGGCCTGCCCGACATGGACGGCATCGACGTGTGCCGCCAGATGCGCTCGGGCGGCTACCTCGGCGGCATCATCATGGTGACCGCCCGCGCCGGCGAGCTCGACCGCGTCGTCGGGCTCGACGTCGGCGCCGACGACTACCTCGCCAAGCCGTTCGGCCTCGCCGAGCTCCTCGCGCGGGTGCGCGCCCTGCTGCGCCGAAGCGGCGGCACGCAGGCGCACGACGACACGACCGTCACCACCTCCTCGGGCCTGCGCATCGACGCGGGCTCGCGCCGGGTGCACCTGGGCGAGCGCGAGATCGCGCTGACCGCCAAGGAGTTCGACGTGCTCGCCGTCCTCGCCGCCCACCACGACAAGGTCGTGGCGCGGGAGACGCTGATGAACGAGGTGTGGGACCAGAACTGGTACGGCTCGACCAAGACCCTCGACGTCACCATCGGGCGCCTGCGCAGCAAGCTCGAGGCCGCCGCTGCCAGCGAGAAGGTCGTCGCGATCCGCGGGGTCGGCTTCCGCCTCGAGACCGGCACCTGACACCGCGGGCTAGCGTGGCAGCGTGCCCGACACCCCGCAGCACCACGACGTCCTGATCGTCGGCGGCGGCAACGCCGGAATCTCGCTCGCCGCCCGGCTGCTGCGCGACGGCGCCCCGGACGTCGCCGTGGTCGAGTCCCGCGCCGTGCACCGCTACCGCCCGCTCCTCAACTACGTCGGCGGCGGCGAGGCGAGCATGGCGTCGCTGTCCCGCCCGGCGGAGGACGTCGTGCCCGTCGGCTGCACGAGCCTGCGCGACGAGGTCGTGGCGGTCGACCCGTCCGGGCCGTCGGTCGAGACCCGCTCGGGTCGCCGCCTCACCGGCAGGACGCTGGTCGTGTGCCCCGGCCTCGACGAGGACTGGGACGCCACCCCGGGCCTGCGCGAGGCGTACGCCGCCGGGTGGGCCGCCTCGACGTTCGACGACGACACCGCCGCGCGGGTCTGGCCGGCCCTGCGGGGGCTGCGGTCGGGGCGCGTCGTGTTCACCGTCCCGCCCGAGCCTGCGCCCTGCGCCGCGACCGCGCTCAAGCCGCTCTTCATGGCTTGCGACCACTGGCGCCGTGCCGGCGTGCTGCACGACGTGGACGTGCACCTGGTGCTGCCCGACCGCACGCCGCTCGGCCTCGACGGGCCGGACGCCACCCTCGAGGAGGCGCTGGTGTCGTACGGCGTGAGCGTCCACCGCGAGTCGGTCGTCTCCCGGCTCCACGACGGCCGCGTCACGCTGGCCACGCCGACGGGGGAGGAGCTGCTCGACGACGTCGCCGTCGCGCACGTCGTGCCCCACTACCGCGCGCCCGGCTGGGTGCTCGCCACCGGGCTCGCCGGCTCGCACCCCGCGGGCCTGGTCGACGTCGACCCGCTCACGATGCGCCACCGCCGCTTCCCCGACGTGTGGTCGCTCGGCGACGTCGCCGACCTGCGGACCCGGCCGTCCGGGGGAGCCCTGCGCGAGCAGGTGGCGGTCCTGGCGCCCAACATCCTCGCCGCCCGGACGGGGCGCCCGCTGGCCCACTACGACGGCTACACCGTCATGCCGATCACGACCGCGCGGCGCCGGCTGATGCTCGTCGAGGTCGACCGCGACGGCCGACCGCGGCCGAGCGTGCCGTTCCCCGACCTCACCGTGCCACGCGCGGTGACGTGGTGGGTCGACCGGTACGCCCTGCCGCAGGTCTACTGGCGCCGCATCCTGCGCGGCCGCGTCTGAGGCGACGCGGCCGCGTGCGCCAGGTGCTCCAGGCGCTCAGGCGCTCAGGCGTCCTGGTGGTCGTCGTTGACGGCTGCGCGCAGCCGTGCCTCCTCCTCGGCGGACAGGTTGGTCTCGATCAGCTCACCGTGGATGCCCTCGTCGCGCAGGGAGCTGTGGACCCGGTCGACCACGGCGTCCTGGCTGAGCACGAAGAGGGCCGAGGTGCCCGGCGTGACCTTCTCGCGGACGTCCTTGATGAACTTGTCGTCGATGCCGATGTCGGTCAGGGCGCCGATGAGGGCGCCGGTGGCGGCGCCGACGGCGAGGCCGATCAGCGGGATGAAGAAGATGATCCCGAAGAGCAGGCCCCAGAACATCCCACCCAGCAGTCCCGGGCCCCACAGGTCGTTGGCCTGGCGCGTCCGGGGCCGCTTCTTCCCCTCCGGCCACGACACCGTGGCGGCGTCGAGCACCGTGATGAGCTCCTGGCGCTGGAGCTTGAACAGCGCCTGCTCGGCCTGTTGGGCGCCTTCTGGGGTGTCGAACTTCCACACGGTCAATGTGGCCATGTCTGCTCCTCCGAGGTCAGTGCAGCGTGAGACGGCCACGGGGCGTGGTCGCCGTTCGACGCTATGGCCGGCCGGCCTGCACCTAACAGGGGCGAACGACACGGGTCCTCATGCCCGGTGCCCGTCCGTGCACTCCCGGGGGAGGACGTACGTCAAGGGCATCGTCCGGCCCAGGGTCAGCGCCCGGCGCTACGCGAGGTCGTACGACAGCCAGATCCGGTGCACGCCGGCCTCGTCGACGGTGATCCCGCCGGAGCCGGAGATCTCGGCGAGCTCCCCGGAGCCGCTGGACGGCACGATGACGAGGAGCTCCGCGGTGCGGTCACTGCCCGAGGTGGTGGCCGAGTGGACGAAGTTGAAGGCTCCGCTCCGCTCGCCCAGTGATCCCTCGAACGCCTCCACCGCGGCATAGGTGCCGACACCGGTCGTCTCGTCGAAGACGGAGGTGAAGACGGTGGCCGAGCGACCCGAGAGCTCACCCTCGAACTGCTTCTGCATCACGGCCACCCCGATCGGGAGCCGCGCCGTGATCGCCGGCTCAGGGCTGATCGTGGCGGGCACGAACTCCGCCACCGTGAAGGTCGCCTCAGCGCGCATGGCGCGAGACTAGTGTGGTGGCTGCCGGGCACGCACGTGCTTTCCGTCGGCTGGTGCGGCGGTCACCGCGATGCGTCGCGTCGCAGGACGACACGCCACCACCGGCGGCGGGCGAGCCTCGTGCGTTCGGCGTGCTCGGCTGCGCGGATGTGGTCCTGCGCGACGGCGAGGAACATCTCGGGGTAGGCATCGCGGATCGGCGGCATCATGGGTGCTCCTTCGGGTCGTCCGGATCCTCTGTCGCCGGAACCGGGTCTACTGGTCCGACGAAGACCCAGGCGCCCGGATCGACAGGCTGGCCGACGACCTGTCGATCCGACTCGGGGACCTGTCGATCGAGGCGCCGGCGGTTCGTCGTAGGAGTAGACAGACCCGGGAGAGCACGAGAGGACGCGCGCGATGGCGAAGTACATGATCCTGATCTACGGCGACCAGCAGCAGTGGGACGCGATGACGCCCGAGGAGCACGAGGCTCTCTACGCGGCGCACGCGGCCTTCGCCGCGTCAGCGGGGCCCCGGATCCTCGACAGCGCCGAGCTCCAGCCCCCACCCATGTCGACGACGGTGCGCTCGGATGCCGGCGGTCGGATCGTCACCACGGACGGGCCCTTCCTCGAGACCAAGGAGGTCCTCGGCGGCTACTACGTGCTCGAGGCCGCCGACCTCGACGAGGTGCTTGCACTGGTCCCCGGGCTGCAGGAGGTGCATGCCCACCACAGCGGCGTCGAGATCCGGCCGCTGGTGGACCACGGATGAGCGATGAGGTCCTCGCTGCGGTCGCCGACGCGCACCGCAGCGACTGGGCCAAGATCCTCGCGACCACGGCCCGGGTGACGGGGGACCTCGGCCTCGCGGAGGAGTGCACGCAGGACGCCTACGCGCGGGCACTGGAGACGTGGCCCCAGTCGGGCGTTCCGTCACGGCCGGCCGCATGGCTGACGCAGGTCGCCCGCAACCGGGCGCTCGACACCGTGCGACGCGACTCCGTGTGGCGGCGTTCGCTGCCGCAGCTGGTGCAGAGCGCGTCGGTGCCGGGCCCGGAGGACGGTCTCGACGACGACCGTCTGCGGCTCATCTTCACCTGCTGCCACCCTGCGCTCGCTCGCGAGGCACAGGTCGCGCTGACGCTGCGGCTGGTCTGTGGGATGTCCACCGTCGAGGTGGCCCGTGCCTTCCTCGTGCAGGAGTCGACGATGGCCGCGCGGATCACCCGGGCGAAGAAGAAGATCGCGGTGGCCGCGATCCCCTACCGGGTGCCGACCCCCGACCACCTGCCCCAACGCGTCGGAGCCATCCTCGAGGTGGTGCACCTGATCTTCACCACCGGGCACACAGCGCCCGTCGGGACCCAGCTGGTGCGTCGTGACCTGGTCGACAGCGCCCTCGGTCTCGCCAGGTTGCTGCGCACGCTGATGCCGAACGACGCGGACGTCGCGGCCCTGCTTGCCCTCTTCCTCGTCAACGACGCGCGGCGTTCGACACGGGTGGACCCCGCGGGCCGTCTCCGCGTCCTGGCCGAGCAGGATCGCTCGCAGTGGGACCGGGCCGCGATCGGGGAGGGCACGCGCCTGCTAAGCACAGCGCTGCGGGGTGGTCCGCCGTCGCGCTACGCCCTGGAGGCAGCCGTCGCCGCGGTCCACGCCGAGGCTCCGACGTGGGAGGCGACGGACTGGGGGGAGATCGTCGACCTCTACGACATCATGCGTCGCCGCTTCCCCTCCGTCGTCGTCGAGCTCAACCGCGCCGTGGCTGTCGGCCTCCGTGACGGTCCTCGAGCCGGGCTCGAGGCACTGCAGCCGCTGATGGACGAGCCCGCGCTGGCGACGTACGGCGGATACCTCAGCGCGGCGCGCGCCGACTTCCTCCTGCGACTCGGCCGCCACCGCGAGGCGATCGAGGCGTACGAAGCGGCGTTGGAGCGCACCGGCAACGAGGCGGAGCGTCAGTTCCTCGCCACTCGTCTCGACGAGGCGCGGCACGGCCGCAGGACCGCTCAGGGTCGGTGACGTCCCTGCTCTCCACAGATTGGTCCAGACCTCTGTCTTGCGCCCGGTCCCGGTGGGTAGCGTCCGGGGTGCCGGCAACCTTCTCGGGATGGGGGCACCACCACGACGCTGGCGCGTCCAGGACGCGCAGCGCGAGCCGGGGGTCGTGCGCCGCTTGGGTCAACCTGTCACCAGTCCGTGCAGCAGACCCGAACACCGTCGGCGGAATCGACCTGGCGGATTCTCCTGCAGCTGACCGTCCAGCACCGTGCGGTCCGTCACCACGGTGACAGCGTCGAAGACCTCGTCGTTCTTCTCGTCGTTTAGGCGCGCGAGGCGGTGCGCGGTCCACGCGATCGAGTCGGCCTTCGGACCGTCCCTGCTCTCCACAGATTGGTCCAGACCTCTGTTTTGTGTCCGGTCCCGATGGGTAGCGTCCGGGGTGCCGGCAACCTTCTCGGGATGGGGGCACCACCATGACGCTGGCGCGTCCAGTCACCGCAGACAGCATGGTCGAGGCCCTTGACGCCCGCGTGCGCGAGCAGGTGCGGCGCGAGGGTGTGGACCCACAGCGTGAGCCGGGGGTCGTGCGCCGCATCGCCGAGGACGTCGTACGCGCCCACGACGAGCTCAGCCTCACTGGCGCGGTCGCTCCGCTCGCCGACGACCGCGGCGTGGTCGGCGAGCTGGTCGCGCGGGTCTCCGGCTTCGGCCCGCTCCAGCCCTATCTCGACGACCCGGAGGTCGAGGAGGTTAGTACGAATCCACCACGACAGTCGCGCACTGCTCCGGGACGTCGTCAGACGGCCCTACTCTTTGTCTCGTGAACTGGTGGCAAACGCTCTTGGTAGCCGTCGTCGCCCCTTCTGTGACTGCGGGAGCGTTGTTGTGGCAGACCCGCATCAACAACGCCCGCGACGATCGTCGGCGATCCGATGAAGCAAGAGAACGCGAGCGGGATCGAGAAGCCAGCGCGGCGCATGAAGCCGTGGTTCGTCGACACGGTCTCCGTGATCACTGGCGCGAGGAGCGCAAGGAGGCGCACGCGGCCTACCTGGCGGCTCTCGAATCCGCAAACGGTGTCTACCGCAAGCAACTCATGCATATGTCGGATGGTCAGATCGCCGGGCTTCAGGACGAGGACCTTGCGCGAGTCCGCGAAGCCCTAGCGGCCGTACAGATGCTGAGCCTGCCTACCACTCGACGCCGAGCGGAGGCCGCGTTCCAGGCGCTCACAGACGCCGACGCGAGCGTCTTCATCTACGACGTCCTGCGCTCGGAGTCCGACACGCCTGAGGACGCCCTACGGAGGTCAGAGGCCGAGGGATCAAGGAACACACTGCGGTCGGCTCACGATGCCTACCTTGATGCCGTGCGCGCTGAACTCGGCACAGCTGACTAGGTTCAGCACTCGAACCTGGTCGTCTGCCGCCTGACGTCTGTGGTCTGTGTGAGACTGCGCTCGTGTCCTCACGTCTGACGGTCTCGGTCCAGCAGGACCACCTAGAGCGGCTCATCGAGGGTCCTCAGGTGGGATTGGCCGAGATCATCTGGAACGCGTTGGATGCTGACGCCAGGAACGTTGTCATCACAACCGAGGAGAACGAAGCGGGCGGCCTCGACGCGGTCGTCGTTGCGGACGACGGGACCGGCATCACGCCGGAGCGGGCGAGAATGGCCTTCGGGCAACTCGGCGGGTCGTGGAAGAAGACGGCGACTGCAACCGACGGCGGTCGTGCAGTACATGGGCGCCTCGGACAAGGCCGCTGGGCCGCCTACGGCCTCGGCGAGATTGTGCGGTGGGACTCAGTCGCGGTTGGAGTCGAGGGACGCCAGCGCATCTCTATCGCGGGACGACGCGGGTCGCTCCGGGAGTTCGTGATTTCAGACCCACAGGCCGTGGAGGACGACGTCCCGCTCGGGACCAAGGTGACGACCGAGAATCTCTCGGAGCGAGCGGCGGCGGACCTCGCGAAGCCGCGCGTTCTCGCGGATCTGACGGCAACGTTCGCCCTGTATCTCCAGCAATACCCTGTCTCGATCTACTGGCAGGGCTCGAAATTGGACCCAGCCGCGCTTCAGCATCGGACGACGTATCACGATCTCGACGTCGAGGGCCTCGTCGACCAGGTGCGACTGACGATCATTGAGTGGAACACTCCGGTTGATCGCGCCCTGCACTTGTGCGACGAAGACGGCGTCGCTCTCGGACAGATTCCGCCTCGGATCCATGCGCCCGGCTTCGAGTTCACTGCCTACCTCTCGTGGAAGGGCTTTAAGGACAACTACTCTCAGATCCTGCTGGGCGAGATGGCCGAAGAGCCGTTCCCAGCCGTCCTGGAATCAGCCAGAGATGCCCTCAGGACGCACTTCAAGGACCGGGCGGCCCAACGTGGCGCGGAACTTATGCGGGCGTGGAAGGCGGACAACACCTACCCCTACAGGCAAGAACCGACCGACGCCGTCGAGCGCGCTGAGCGCGATCTGTTCGAGGTTGTCGCGGTGGCCGCCGCGCCGGTCGTGGAAGACGCCGAGCCGAGATCGCGTGCGTTCTCCCTGAGACTTCTCCGGGAAGCGCTAGAGACGAGCCCCGACACGCTGCATGAGGTGCTTCAGGAGGTCTTGGTCCTGCCCGAGGACAGGCGCGAGGAACTCCGAGTGCTTCTAGAGCGGACGACCCTGAGCGCGATCATCTCCTCGGCCCGTGCGATCACGGACCGTCTCGACTTTCTGGTCGGACTCGAAGAGATCGTCTTCGACGCGGAGTTGCGGAAGCACGTCAAGGAGCGGAGCCAACTGCACCGCATCCTCGCCACTGAGACGTGGCTCTTCCGAGAGGAGTACGCGCTTACGGCGGACGACCAAACCCTAACCACGGCGCTCCGGTCTCACATCGACCTGCTCGGGCGCGATGACCTCGCGCCGGAAGATGTCGAGGAAGAGGTGCTCGACCAGGACGGCAGGCGTGCGGTCGTCGACCTGATGTTGAGTCGAGTGATCGAACAGCACGCCGGGCATCGCGAGCACATAGTCATTGAACTGAAGCGGCCGACCGTTCATGTTGGGCTCGAACAGTTCTCACAGATCCAGCGCTATGCAACGGCGGTATCGCGTGACGGGCGTTTTGCAGGTACAGATACCCGCTGGGAGTTCTGGATCGTCGGGGACACGATCGATGAGTCGGTCCAAATGATGGCGCAACAGAACAATCGCGAGCCCGGCGTTGTCGTCGACACGGACGCGTTCGTCGTCCGGGTCGTGACTTGGGCATCGGTGATCCAGGAGGCTCGGCACCGGCTTCAGTTCGTCCGCCGCTCGCTCAACTACGCCAGCGCCACGGCGCACGGCATGGACTACTTGCAACGGACTCACGGCCGATATCTTCCCGAGGCGGCACGGCTCGGGTGGGCCGAAGCCTCGGGCGATGAAGACTCGGAGGCGGAGACCATTCTCGGTCAGCCAACTGCCGGGGAGGTCACGCAGTAGGCGTGCAAACGACGAAGAGCCTCGCTTCGCCGGGCATGCTCCGGAGAAACGAGGCTCTTCGCCTGCGCGGGCGCGTCGACGCCACCTAGGGTCACCTTGGACATTAGGAACTACTGAGAAGGAACGCGGTTCATGCCAACTTGGGTAGAGGACATCGTTGATGCGCTAGAGAGGCTCAATGGATCCGGGACTCTTGCTCAGATCTATGGAGAAGTGCAGGGGCGCCGCTCCAATCTGCCCCCATCCTGGCAGGACATCATCCGACGCACTATCCAGGATCGCTCTTCGGACTCAACCGGGTTCAAGCGCGGCGACGACCTGTTTTTCTCCGTCTCAGGCGTTGGTCAGGGCATTTGGGGCCTTCGACGGATGGCTGATCCGGTACCCGTTGCTGTCGACATCGAACCTCCGCCAGGCAACCCTGCTCCCGGACGGACGCAGGTCAGTACGTATCGGATCCTCCGCGACACAGAGATGGCGCGGGCAATCAAGGTCATGCACCGCCACGAGTGCCAGCTCTGCGGTAGCACCCTGTCTGTTCCGCACCGAGGTACCAACTACTCAGAAGCACACCACGTCATTCCGCTCGGGCGCGGACACGGCGGGCCAGACGTGCCGGGGAACGTCATTGTGTTGTGCCCAAATCACCACGCGCTCTGCGACATGGGGGCGATCCCCTTGATGCGATCGGGGATCACCGAGATTCCGGGCCACAGGATTGATCAGAAGAGTCTGGACTACCACAACGCGAGTATCTTCGGCCGTGTGTAACCACGGGGTCTACCCGGCCTTGCTGGCAGGGTCGGGGACGACGCCCCTGTTCGGTAGGTTGCCGTCTCCAGCCAGGAGGGGCGGCAATGACTAAAGAGCAACGGCGCGTCACGTTTCAAGAGATTTCCGGCGTGAGGCGTGGTGCGAGCGCACTGGTCGGGATGTCCGGCCTCATCAGTGGAGGAGTCGCGGTCTTCGAGAGCGCGAATCAGGCAGGCACGGTGGGTCTGCTTACCGTGGGCGGACTCTCGGGCCTCATAGCGCTTGTAGGCAAGGTTCCGCTCCGCTGGGTTATGGGCGGAGCGGAAGTCGACATGACTTACGACGAGACTGTGGATACCGCCGACGCTCTGGCGGACATGCTTGCTCCCGAACAACTTGAGGAACTAAGCCGGCGGCTGCTCGCTTCGGCTCCATCGCATAACACGCCACCGTCGACAACCCAACTGCGGCTCGCATCGACAATCGAGCGGGCGTCGGAGGCAGAGCGTGAGGGCCACGCTCGGATGACGCGCCTCGCAAATCTTCTGCCGGAGGGCTGGACATACACGCGGGGCCAGACGTTCAGAGTTCTTGATTCGACCACGCCGGGCTTACCTCGGACGATTGTGCCGGATGGGGTCATGCGCTCGCCGGATGGAATCAGAATCGGAGTGGACTTCAAGGCATGGGGGGACGATGTCAGCCAATCACGCCTGCTAAATGCATGGCAGAGAGGTCGACAGGCTGTCTCTCACACCGATATGGACGCAATGCTAGTGGTTGGTGATTCACGTGAGCCACGAGACAACTTTCCGCGACCAAGGTCCATGGATCGCGACGGGAAGGCGGTTGTCGGCTTCGCAACCTTCGGTGATTCGCGACTTGCCATGCAAGAAGAACTCGAGCGTCTGCGCCGGGCCGTACTTTCACTCCGTACGGATGGGACAATGTCCTAGCCCCGACTCATGGTCGCGTTGCCAGCCCCCGACGCGAAGCACTGTGGATGGCGCAGTCGGTGTGTGTAATGACGCTATGGCCGAGGGGTGTCAGGGCGGTCGGGGTGGGGGACCTCCCCCTCCCCGAATGAGCCGAGGTCGCGCTCGACGTCGCCGCGTAAACGACGGAGCGCGACCTCGGCCGCGTGACCGGGCAGACCGGGACGCACTTCGCGGTCTCGATCTCCCGTTGCCCGGTCAGGACTAGTAGACGTAGCGGCGTCGGCCCTCGATCGGCTCACCCTCACGCCCGGCCGCCATGTGCTCGGCGTTGGCGCGGCGGGTCTCGGCGTCAGCGAGGACGAACGTTGCGCCAGCCCGGGCGGCCAGCGCGTACCACGGCGCCGTCTTGAAGCCGAGGGCGTTGGCGTTGTCCGGGAGGACGATGCCCTTCAGCGCGTGGGCGATCTTCTCGACGTCGCGGTCCTCTACGTCGAGTGCGGCGAGTCTCCGCCAGTCGCCCCGGCCGATGCTGCCTGCCTCACCTCCGACCCCCGCGAACGGAGCCAGCGCGAAGACGACCTCGTCGAGCCGACCCGCCGCCTTCTTGCTCTCCGCATACGCCTCGAAGGTCGCCGGGGTCAGCGTGTCGATCGAGGGGGTCGAGAGTGGCACGGCGGACGCGTGAGCGTTGAGGGCGGCGAGGTCGTCCGCGAGCGCGTCGCGGAAGAGATCGACGATCGTCTCGGCGTGCTCGCGGATCTTCTCGACGCGGATCGACTCGACGATCTCGGAAGCGCGGCGGCGAACGCCGACGGTCGCCTCCGCGCGAGCGACCGCGTCGAGGGCCTCGGCAGTGACCTTCGCTCGCCGAGACTCAGGCAGGAGGATCGCCTCGGCGATTGCGAAGGCGGCCGTCGCCTTGACCTCGTCGCGGGCGGGCGGGAAGACGGGCTCGGCGTCGACCACGGCGACGACTGGCTTCGGCAGGTCGACGTCGAAGCGGTCGGCGGCGGCGGTCAGGGACTTGATCGCCGAGCGAGCGGAAGCGGGATTAGACAGGTCGGTCATGAGGGGTGGGTGTCCTTCGGGTGAGGGCGTGTAATCGGGGAGGGGGTCATGCGTCGGGCAGCGTCGTCGAACGGGAGGCCGCAAGCGCCGAGGCGAAGACGTCGGCGAACCCGGCGCGCTTCGCGGCCTCGTCGGCGCGCTCGGTCGCTTCGGCCTCGTGGAGGCGGATCGCTCGCAACTCGGCGCCGTTGTGCAGGTCGGCCGCGAGGGCGCGTCGACGGGCGCCGGGGTCGAGGGCGTCGTGTGGCAGTGCGCGGGCCTCGTCGAGGAGACGCTCGACGCGCTCGCGGGCGGCGGTGAGCGCCTCAGCGGCTCGCCGAAGGTCGTCATGGGACACGGGCGGGGTTCCTTTCAGGGAGAGGCGCATACACGGGCCTGCGGCCCTTCGGTGCGCCGGGTGGGCACACGGGCGCCGGGGTCACGCGCGCACGTCGACGAGAGAGGCCAGGGGGTCGGCGTACGGCGTCGGTGCGGCGATCTCGGCCGCCACGGCGGCGATCCCGGCGCGCTCCTCATCGAGGAGCATCCGGGCGGCTCGGTCGAGGATCGCGCGAGCGGTAGCGGTGTTCTGCGGGTTCACGATGTAGGTCACTCCTCGGTTGGTGCGCGTACGTGCGTCGTCGCCGAGGGAGGTCCTCAGGACGTAGTCAAAGATGCGGGGGCCGGGCTCGGTGATCTCGCGGCCGTCGGAGAGCGTCTCTCCCGCGTCGCGCCACTCGTCGAGCACCTCGAGGGCCTCGGCGTGCAGATCCACGAGCCGGTATCGGCCGGGCGTCGGCGGCTCCTCCGGATCGAGCCACACGCCGAGGTAGAGACGCGAGGAAGCTTCGTCGTCTGCCTTGCGGCGGGCGCGAGCGTCGCGGAGCACTTTCGCGTGCGGCTTGGCCGGACGTAGCCGCGTACGGCTCTCGCGGGTCGACTCGGCGGGCGGAGTCGGGAGGTCGTCACGGAGGGCGCGGAGGACGAGGAGGAGGTACTCCTCGAAGCCAACCGACGGAACCGAGGCGGCTCGTATCAGGTCGACGTACGGGCCGAGCGCGTCCGAGCGTGCGGGAAGCGCACGAAGCGCCTCGCGGAGATCGGCGGCGAGGTCCATCAGGTCGATCGGCGTCGGCGCCTCGGTCGAGCCGCGAGGGCGCGTCAGGAGGTTCCGGCCGCGACGGAAGGCGTCGACGCCGGGAAGGTCGACGAGCCGGGCTACGTCGCGAGGCGCGGGCAGATCGACGGCGATCCGAGTCCCGTCGTCGTCGAGGTAGAAGCGGGCCGAGCGGTCGAACCGGTCGCGTCCGGCGCGGAGGCGCGGGCGGTGGGCGGCGAGTGCGGCAGAGTCGAGGGTGAGGCGAGAGGTCACGGAGAGGCTTTCGGTCAGAGGGGCGGGGTCGTGTCGTCGAGAGGCCGCGCGGGGTCAGTGCGCGGTGGTCGGTTGGGGCGTGCATTGGGTCGAGGCCCCTCGACGGGCGCTAGTGCCAGCCGAGGAGCCTCGTCCTCAACACGACGGAGACCGGGGTGACCAAGCCCCGGCGTCCTCCCCTTTCGTCCCACAACCGCTCTCAGGTGTTGCGGGACGTAAGTCGGTACGGGCCTAGTCCTCGGCGGGCGCCAGTACGGCGCCGAGCGCGGCGAGGAGTGCGGCGCTCGCCTTCGCCTCGGCGAGGAGAGGAGCGAGTGCCGAGGCCGCCTCACGGGCGGCGAGGCGTTGGCGCGCGGCAAGTGCGCGGCACGAGGCGGCGCAGTAGACACGAGGGCGGCCGACGTCTGAGCGCTGCTCGACGGGGCTCCCACATGCGGGGCAGGGATGCGGCACTTTGGCCTCCTCTCGTGAGTTGCGTTTTGCGTTACTAGGGCGAGCGGAAGCCCCGGCCGGATCCGTTCGGATCGACCGGGGCGAGAAGCCCCGCCCGGGCTCGTGCCCACTAGGGGACGTATGAGGAGTCCGCCAGCACGGCCCGATTGCTCACCTGCGGCCGGGGGTTCTCACCATCCGGACCACTCTGTCCCAGGGGGCGGCTCGCCTCGTGGACGGAGGGCATCAGGAGTGACGGAAGGCGAGAGGTGGCGACCCCTGTGCCGATCTCGGTCTCTACCCATATAGAGAGAGGGATCAGTCCCTATGAAAAACACTAGAGATCACGTGTGAAGTCGTCACCTCTCGCCTTCCGTCACTTCGGCCTCCGCTCCTCGGCGATCGGGATGCGCCCCCGGCCCGGCGACGCCGTGTGAACGACGAGTGCCTCCGGCCGGGGCGCTCGGCGGGAGGCACTCGAAGGCTCGACGGGTCTCGTTGACTACTCGACCCATCCGAACGTGAGGCGGTCAGACGGTATGAACCGAGCGCCGCGCTTGGGCGCAGGAGAGACGAACACGGCCTCGATCGCGAGGCGGAGGAGGTCTCGCGCCTCAGCGATCGGCGCTTGTGAGATCGCCGGTAGCGACAGTTCGGGGTCGAGCAACGCCCCGAGGTTTGCCTCGGGCGCCGGGAGATCGGCCATGCGCTCACGCAATGACGACAGGCGACGAGCAAGTGCGGCGGTGACGCGCTCGTGCCGATCGGCGTCGAGAATCCCGCGCTCGTAGTGGTCGGCGTCTGCCTTCGCAAGCCGCGCGTTCGTGTCGTCGATCTCGGCAGCGAGTTCTGCTCTCTCGGCGAGGGGGGCCGGATCGAACTTCTCTAGCCAGCGATCCCCGATCCGATCGAGCACGGCGTCGTCCGGTTCGAGCGCTGCAAGCCGCTTCGACCATGCGCGCCGGACCGCGTTGTCGAGGACCTCGACACGAACGCTGACGGGCGCGGCACAGTCCGATCCGTCGGCGAACGTCCGCTTGCATCGGTAAGACTCGCCGAAGGTCGTCAGAGATCGGCGGCACGTAGCGCACCGGGCGACGAGACCTAGGAGGCTCTTCGGCTGCCTCACCGGGCGACGGCCGCGTCCCCACTGTCGTAGGCGGCCGTCCATCACGGTCAGTAGCCGAGCCTGCTCTCCCTCGGTTGCGATTGGCTCGAAGCCTTCGGCCATGAGGGAGACGTGCTCGCCGGTCGCCGGGTCGCGGTAGGCCCGGATCTCTCGATCGGTGGGCGAGACCATTTCGGTCATGAGGCCCGCGAGGGTCGGCGAGCGGAGCGCCACGGACAGAGTCGAGGGCCTCCACATGGGCGGGCCTTGCTGTTCCTGCTTCGCGCTGAGCGAGCCCTCCGCCTTCCGGCGATGCCACGTGGCGGCACGGCGAGACGGGATGCCGCGAGCGTTCCAGTCGCGCGCGACGACGAGGAGGCTCTCGCCCTCCATCACACGTCGCACGAGTTCCCTCATGAGGTCGAACTCGCTCACGCTGCGACCGTTGGCCGTGTCGACGAGGGCGGTGTTCGGGCGGAGGCGTCGGTCGGCGTCGACGACGTAACCGAGCGGCGGGCTGCTGCCGAGGTAGCGACCGGCCGCGCGGTCGGCCGCCTTGCGGGACCGGACGCGAAGGGAAGTGTTCGAGGACTCCGATCGCGCGATCTCCGAGATCGTCAGGATCACAATGCGCGCGGACGGGTGCGTCGTGTCGAGGCCGTCCTTCAGAAACACGAGCCGTCCGCTCACCCCTTCGAGGTCGTCGAGGATCGTGCCGACGTGTCCCGCTCCACGGCGAGAGAGGCGGTCGAGTTTCCATACGGCAAGCGTCGAGACCTCACCCGAGAGGGCTGCCCTGACGGCGGAGTCGAAGCCGTCGCGACGAACGTCCTTCTTGAAGCCGGAGCGGCCGTAGTCGCTCCACACCGTGCGGACGGTGAGGCCCTCGCGCCGCGCCCAATCGCGGAGATCGGCCTCCTGCCGTTCGAGAGAGTCGGCGGCGTCGTCGGCGTTCGAGAGGCGGACGTACAGGTCGACGAGCGCGTCTTTGGGGGAGGTCATGCCGGAGGAGTCCGCCAGCGGGTAGCGGGCTGCTCGCGAGAGATTGTGGGATCGGTTGCTCATGCGAGGAGGTCTGGATCAACGACCCCAGCCGGGTCTTCATCGCCCGCCGGGGCCGTCACGAGCTGACCAACCTGCGCCTCGACGCGGCACAGGTCGACGAGCTCGTCGAGCGGATGCTGAAGTCGAGCGGGCGCCGCCTCGACATCTCCACCCCCTTCGTCGACGCGATGCTGCCCGAGGGCCACCGCCTCCACGTCGTCCTGGAGGGCATCACGCGCGGGTTCACCGCGGTCAACATCCGCAAGTTCCTGCTGCGGGCGCACCGGCTGTCCGACCTCGTGGCGCTCGGCAGCCTCACGCCGCAGGCCGCTCGCTTCCTCGAGGCGTCGGTGCGCGCGGGGATGAACATCCTCGTCGCCGGAGGCACCCAGGCCGGCAACCCGAGCAATGGTCAAGACACCCCCGCTGGCCGGGGTCGAGCCAGTCTGCTGGGATGGCAGTCCTAACGGAGGGAATCACATGCCAGATCCGAAGCCGCTCGCGTTCGTCATCATGCCGTTCGACGCGGACTTTGCAGACGTCTACTCACAACTTATTCAGGCACCCCTCGAGGCTGCCGGATTCGAAGTACGACGCGCAGACACTCTGCTCAATCAACGAAGCGTTTTGGCGGACGTCATCCGGGGGATTGCCGACGCGGCTTTAGTTGTGGCGGACGTTAGCGGGCTCAATGCCAATGTGATGTACGAATTGGGTCTGGCTCACGCCTTGGGCAAGCGCACGGTGATGCTGACTCGCGATATCGAGGAACTTCCGTTCGACTTGCGGCCCTACCGTGCGAACCCGTACTCGACCCGTTTCAACGAAGCCGAGAAGATCGCGGCGACCCTCAAAGAAGTCGGCGATGCGGTTATGGCTGGTACGGCGCAGTTCAGCAACCCTGTGCAGGACTTCGCGCCCGACGCCCTTGTCGCGTCAAGCCAAGTGAACGAGTCGCCTCGGCCACGAGAGGTGGCGGCTCGAGAGACCGGTCCGTCCCCGGCTTCGGGTCAGGTCGACGACGAGGAGCCTGAGCCTGGTCTGATGGAGTACGCCGTGAATCTCCACACGGGCAGCGAGCGCACGATTGAAGTGATGGACCGAATTGGTCAGGCCACTACGTACGTCGGCGACCAGATTCAATCTCACACTGAGCAACTGGAGCGAGCTCGCAAGAATCTTGGGGACAAGGGTGCGGGCGTCTATCTCAAGATCATGCGTGACGCCGCCAAGGACCTCGACGATTATTCAGACTCTCTGGCGCCTGCGAACGAGGAGTATCGAAAGCACCTCATGTCATTCGCTGAGGCCGTGACAGGAATAGCCCGTACCCGCACGGTGGAAACTGAGGAAGAGCGGCAGTCGCTGGAGGATGATATCGCTGCGGTTAGATCCGCGGAGGACGCTTTGGTCGATGCGTACTTCAGCGTGACCGAGTTCGCGGAAACGCTCCTCGCGTTACCGCACATGGATCGAGTGCTGACCCAGGCGGCGCGCCGTGCGGCGACATTGGTCAGTGACACTGCCGCCATCACGGAGAGGGCTCAGTCTGAATACTCCCGCGCACGCGTCCTCCTGGAGGGCCGCTTGCCGCGCGAAGCGCGGCACTTGACTTGAAATAGCAACACAACTCGTCGGGGCGGCAACCAACAGCTGGCGGCGTTCTCGGGTCCGCAGGGGCCCCGCGCGGGACGTTTTTGCCGCGCGGGGGAGCGGACAGCCGCCCCAGCGATGGGCAGCAGGGCAAGTGGCGCTCTCCGCGTGTCGCTAGCGTCAGGTTGAATCGGTCCTGCATGATGGTGGCCAACGGCCCTTGAGCCGCGCACAGACGCTGCACCCCGCCGATCGCTCATAGCCCGGGCGATCCATCCATTCGATACAGCAGCGATCTGCCTACGAGACATGTAGCGGGTGCAGGGGGCTAATCGCACTCGCCCGCCAGGACTGTCTCGTGTCTATGCGCACTCTGGCCACGCCCCAAGCGGCGTGGCACCTCAACCTCTATCCCGACGCCTTCGAGGCTGGTGGCTCTTTCCAAGCGTCCACTCGGACTCCCAGCAATCGCATTCCGGGTGCGCCAGCTGCCGATCCCGAGCGTGCAGCCCAAGAGGCGGCTCGACGGGCACGCACCACCCTTCGGCGGTTCTGCGTCGCGAATCGACTCTCCCGACTTGGCACGCTGACGTATGAGGGCGCCGGATGCCACGACGAAAAGCAACTCCGTCGGGACGCTGCGCGGTTCTTCCGAAACCTTCGGACCACGCTCGGGGGTCAGCCTCTGGCCTACGCCTGGGTTCCTGAGTGGCACAAGACGGATCACGGCTTGCACCTGCACTTCGCTCTCGGGCGCTACGTGCATCGCTCTGTCCTGAAAGCAGCTTGGGACGTAGAAGGCGCGGGCTTCGTTCACATCAAGCTCCTATCCGATGTGCCCGTTGGGTCAGGTCGCGTAGGTGAAGCTCGAGTGGCGTCCGGGTACCTAGGCAAGTACGTCGGCAAGGCGTTCGGTGATCACAGGACCAAGCACCTAAAGCGATACGAGGTTGCGGAGGGTTTTCAGCCGAAGGTGGTCCGGATTCGTGGGACGTCCGCCGATCAGGTGGTCGATGCGGCCTGCCGCGAAATCGGGGCGGAGCCATCCTGGGTGTGGTCGTCACGAGAAGTCGAGGATTGGCGCGGTGCTCCCGCTATCTCTGTCCGGTGGCACTGATGGCGTGGGCCGATGAAGTGCGAGCTCTGGTCAAGCAGACGTGCGAGGACCAAGGGGTGCCCCTGACGGTCCTCCGCGACGATCACCAAGCACGGGCACTCGCCGACCAGATCAGCACCGATACCGCTCAACTGGCAGAACTCGCGCAGCTCTACGCCGACCGAGCGATCACCGCACCGGAATGGGTCAAAGCACGCGCCACGATCGAGACGCGGCGGACCTCTGCACGGCGAGCACTGTCCGCGCTATCCGGCACACGCAACATTGACAGTTGCATCGGTCAAGGCGAAGCGCTGCGCCTGCAGTGGTCCGAGCTCAACCTCGACCGGCAACGCGCTATCACGGACGCTCTGATTGAGTACGTGGAAGTCATGCCCGGCGTTCGCGGAGCCCGATCGGTCAGCGTCAACCGCGTTCGGCCCGTCTGGCGCTTCTGAGCCGGCCGGCGCCGGCCCCGTGCTCGCGCTCCGCGCGTGCGCGCGGGCGCCAGCATCCGCCCCGCTCAGCAGCGCCACGACGTGACCGAGCACGCTTCGGGCGGCGAGCGAGTGGTCAGCGCGGAGGAGGTCTTCGAGCTGCGCTTCAGCCACCCCGACTGGGTCCCGATGCAGACGCGGCAGGCCGGGCTCGAGCAGACCGGCGAGATCGTGCTGCGCGACCTGGTCAAGGAGGCGCTGCGGATGCGCCCGAGCCAGATCCTGGTCGGCGAGGTCCGCGCGGCCGAGTGCCTCGACCTGCTCCTCGCGCTCAACTCAGGCTTGCCCGGCATGTGCACCCTCCACGCCAACAGCGCGCGGGAGGCGCTGGTCAAGATGTGCACCCTGCCGCTGCTGGCCGGCGACCGCTACAGGGGCGCTTTGAGCGTGAAAGCGCACCCTCCCGATGTTGGAGTCGCGGTAAGCCAGTAATGGCTGCCACCCAGGCGCCTTCGTCAAACCTGACACCAGTTCGTGCGGCAGACCCCGTGGGCGACGGCTGGCCTAGGTGAGTGCCTCGGGAGAAGCTGATGAAGCTGGCTGTCGGGGCGACGAACATGAGGAGGCAGCAGACCCCGGGTTGGTTCCGGTGGTTGCGGGCCTCACTCAGTGGTGACAGCCTGATAGTTGCACCTCTTTCGCGACAACCGCGACATCTCGGGAGGTAACGGTGTACGTCAAGACGGTGACGGCCATGGCCCAGCTGACGGGTCCCTCGGTCGCGGGGGCTGCCCCGAGTGAGGGGTGCTGGATCCACGCGCCGTGAGTTCGGCGGTCCAGCCTTTTCGTCCAGCGCTTCTGTAATCGACAGACGCCCGGCAACGACGCCACCCTTCGGCGGGCAGTCCAGCCCTGGCTCCCTGATGTTGGATCACGTCACCCGACGAACCACCGGCGGTAACCATGAACAATCGAACACTGCTGAGGCGGTCCCTCTCCGTCTTAGCCTCTGGCGCGCTGGCCGCGACGCTCTCCCTCGGCCCTGACTCGACCGCGCGCGGGGCGGCTCCCACGGCCGGCCTCGATGAGGTTCCGCTGCGTGGAGACACTCAGTTGGCGAGCTCGCAGGATACTTGCTCCTACACCCAGCAGTCGGATGTCGCCACCCGCATGCGGGACGGCACCGTCTTGCGGTCGAACGTCTTCACGCCGCAGGGGCCGGGCGAGTTCCCCGTGATCTTGATGCGGCTGCCCTACAACAAGGACGCCGCACAGACGTACGTCTACGAGGACCCGGGCTTCTACGCCTCCCACTGCTATCTCGTCGTCATCCAGGATGTGCGTGGCCAGTACAAGTCGGACGGCTCCTTCTACACCTTCAGGAACGAGGCCAAGGACGGCTACGACACCATCGAGTGGGCCGCACAGTTGCCGGGCTCGAACGGGAAGGTGGGCATGTACGGGTTCTCCTACGTAGGAGCGACCCAGTGGCTGCCCGCGACGCTGAAGCCCCCGCACCTGGTCACGATCATCCCGGCGATGACGTCGTCCGACTACTACGATGGTTGGACCTACGAGGGTGGCGCGCTGAACCAGTCGTTCGCCCAGAGCTGGCCCCTAGGCTCGCTGGCCAACAGTCACGTGAGGCGCTACCCCGACGGCGCCCAGCTGAACGCGGCAATGAACCGAGCGCTGCAGAACCTGTTCGGGAAGTGGTACTGGCACCTGCCGTTGGACCAGTTCCCGCCGCTTCGTCCCGATGACCGCAGAGTCGCCCCCTACTACTTCGACTGGCTCGATCACCCCACCTACGACCGCTACTGGAAGCAGTGGAGCATCCGCCGGCGCCATGACCGGGTGGAGGTGCCGACGCTCAACTTTGACGGCTGGTACGACATCTTCGTCAAGGGCGCCATCGAGAACTACGAGGGTATGAAGGCGCGCGGCGGCTCCGCCGTGGCCCGAAGCGGGACCAAGCTCGTCGTCGGGCCGTGGGACCACCTCAACTGGAACCAGGTGGTCGGTGCCATCGACTTCGGGGACGAAGCGGCCAACCCGATCGATCAACTCCAGCTGCGATGGTTCGACCACTGGCTGAAGGGCGTCGACAACGGCGTGGACTCCGACCCGAACGTCAAGGTGTTCGTGATGGGCGCCAACACCTGGCGCACCGCGTCCGACTGGCCGATCCCTGGGACCCGGTTCGAGAAGTTCTACCTGCACAGCCAGGGCAACGCCAACACCGTCACTGGAACGGGAGTGCTGACCAAGGCCCGGCGCCCCGCCGACGGGAGCGCGGGCACCGACCGGTACCGCTACGACCCGAGAAATCCTGTCCCCAGTTTCGGGGGACGGTTCCAGTCCGCCGGGCCGCCGCCCGGACCACAGGACCAACGACTCATCGAGCAGCGACCCGACGTCCTCGTCTACAGCACCCCGCCCTTGGAGGAGGACGTCGAGGTGACGGGGCCCATCAAGGTCACCCTCTACGCCGCATCCTCAGCCAGGGACACCGACTGGACGGCGAAGGTGAACGACGTGCACCCCGACGGGACGTCCATGCTGATCTCCTACGGCATCCAGCGTGCGCGATACCGCATGTCTGAGGCCAAGCCACGGCTGATTAAGCCCCACAAGGTCTACCGATACACGATCGAGGTGTGGCCGACCAGCAACTTGTTCAAGGCCGGGCACCGGATCAGGCTCGAGATCTCCAGCAGCAACTTCCCGATGTTCGACCGGAACCCCAATACGGGTGGCCGCTTCGGGAAGGGCACCCGCCTGAAGGTCGCCAAGCAGGTGGTCTACCACGACGGCAAGCGCGCCTCCTCGGTCACGCTCCCGATCATGCCAACCCCGATCACGCAGTAGCCCGACGGGAATGCCGCCGAGTGACTGACCGCTCGCTCGGCGGCGTTCGACGTTGTCGGCCGTCTGAGCGGCGCGGCAAGGAGTGTGCGAGTTCAACTAACAACTGGAGTCTCCGAGACACGTCAGGATCCTCAGTGCGGCTCTACCTCTTGCAGCGGCAGTCGAGCTTCGCAGGGACCTGCTGGTGGCGGGCTGCGAGGGCATAGCCTCGCCGTCCCGGATAACAAGTTGCCCGGCGTCCAAGGCGCCTCCCTCTGGGCGAACTGCAGCACTCCAGCGTAGGTAGTCTGCCCAGCCAGTAGGAGCGCCGCCGTACGGCGGCTCCCAGGTGCCTGTCATCCAGGAGATGCTAAGTCTGCACATCCCCATTGACGTGTTTACGGGCGACCTCAACAGGCGCGCTTTGAGCGGCGGAGTGCACCCTCCCGATGTTGCCATCGGCGGATGACGTGATCGGCGGTCGGCAACCCGACGCAGGTCAAGATGTCACCGATCCGTGCAGCAGACCCGTCCTCGAACGTGGAGGCAGCAGTGTGAAGCTCACCGTCGGGGCCTGTGTAGCGAGCCTGGTAGCGGCCGCTGCGCAGAGTCGCCGCTCCGGCAATCCCCGTTCCCTCCCGTCGAGCTACGTCCCGCGCAACGGCAGGAATCCGAGCGAATGAGACGTCGCCCCCCGCCCCTGGGAATGGGGAGGGATCTGGCCGAGGTGTGGTCCCTCGTCCGCGACTTGGGCGAATGAGGTTCACCCGGGTTGCGCAAGACCATGGTGGACGCGGGCGGACGGACTTACCACGGGGTCACCGCGCGGTCATGTCTTGGGTAGGACTCGCAGGAGCGTATACAAACCGCTCTTAACTCTTGCAGATGGCAGGCGGTCCAAGGGTTGCCCTTCAGGCGTCCTTGCATACAAACTGAGCATTCCGTTCATCATGGAGGTACATCGTGTACGTAAGTCCGATAGCACCACAGGACATGACCGTCGCCCTGCGAGCGACCTGGGAATCGGCAAGCGGCGGGGGCAAGAAGTTCGTGTCCGCGATGGCCCACGCTCCCGAGCACGCGGAGCGACTGTTTCCGTACTACAACGGGGTGCGGTTCGAGACCCGCATCGGTCCGAAGGTCTGCGAGTTGTTGCGTCTTTCGATCGCTCAGACGACTCAGTGCCCGATCTGCCTGAAGGGACGACGCGACGACGCTTTTGCCGAGGGTTTGACGGAGGATCAGGTTGCCGCATTGGGCGCTCCGGACGAGGGCGCATTCACCAAAGCAGAACTGGCTGTGGTGCGTTTCGCCACAAAGTTTGGCGCGGATCACTTTGCGATTGGTGAGGCAGACTTCGTCGAGTTGCGCCGCCACTTCGATGAGGAAGAGGTCGTTGAGATCGGGATGCTGTGCGCGCAGTTCTTGGGGTTTGGTCGCCTTGTCATGGTGCTGGGTCTGGAGAACCCTGTCTGCCCGATTCCCTGACGCATTCCTTAGATTTCGACGGCCTCCAGGCGGGCGTGCTGCAATGCCGACGCCAGCATTGCGAGGTTCTCGAACATCACCGCGGCGGCGTCGTCGGATCCAGCCGGTGCGGCCAGCTCTCCGCGCTGGTCGATCCTTTCAGCGACGAGCGGGACCATCACGGCCTCGTGAACGGTGAAGCAGTTCATTGATCCCAGCATCTGTTTCACCACAGAGGCTGACCGGACCCCGCCGGCCGCCCCGCCGTAGCTGACGATGGCGGCGGCTTTCCAGCGCCACTCGTTGTGCAGGTAGTCCAGTGCGTTCACCAGCGATGGCGGCGGCACCAGGTTGTATTCGGGCGTCACGATCAGGAAGGCGTCGGCCGGCGCCACGATTGCGCTCCATTGCTGTGTGTGTTGCTTGGTGTACGCCGAGGCGCGGGGATGGTTAGGCTCGTCGAGGATCGGCAGGGGCACGTCCGCGAGATCGACCATCTCGACATCGTGAAACAGCTCGGCCGCCCGGGGATGGTCCTTCGCCCAGCGCGCGACCGCCGGTCCTACCCGCCCGGGTCGGGTGCTGGCCAGAATGATGAGCAGTCTCATCGCTGGCCCCGGAGACCGGGGCCGCGGCCGGACCACTTCCAGGGATATTCGGGGTCGTCGCAGGCCAGCGCGCCTTCACCGAGCTCGAGCGGGTTGAAGGTGTCGACCATGAAGGCCATCTCGTTGCTCTCGGTCATGCCTGGAGAGTCCAGGTAGGCCTGCCTGTTCGGGCCGTGGGTGTAGGCGGCCGGGTGGAGTGAGACAGAGGCATTGCCGATGCCAGATCCCTTCCGGGCGGCGGTCTCGCCTGCGTGGTAGAACATCACCTCGTCCGAGTCCACGTTGGAGTGGTAGTAGGGCACCTTGATTGCCTGCGGGTGCGTCTCAAGCGGGCGCGGAACGAAGTTGCAGATGACGAAGTTTTGCCCCTCGAGGATCTGGTAAGTCGGCGGTGGCTGCAGGATTTCTCCGGTGACCGGCGAGAAGTCGCGGTAGTTGAACGCGTAGGGGTAGAGGCACCCATCCCAGCCGACCACGTCGAACGGGTGGTGGTCGTAGATCACGACCGACCCGGCGACCCCGCCCGCGCTGCGGTGCTTCACGTACACCTCGGTGTCCTGCCAGAGCAGGTCCTCGGCTACGCACGTAGACCCTTGCGGCACGCGCAGGTCGCGCTCGCACAGCGGAGCGCCTTCGAGGAACTGCCCGTACTTGCTGAGGTACTTGCCAGGGAACCGGATGTGTCCCGAACCCTCCACGGTGAATGCCTTCAGGGGTCCCGCCTTAGCGACGTTCTGCGGGATCCAGCGATGGATGCTGACGCGCGGGATGACCACGTTGTCGCCGGCCCGCACGTGCAGTGCACCGAAGGCGGACTCGACGACCGCCTCGCCGCTCTCGATGTAGACCACCTCGTCGCCGATGCCGTTGGAATAGAGCGGCGACGGGCTGTCGGCCACGACGTAGCCGATGCGCACGTCGCTGTTGACAAGGATCGAACGGCGGTCGCGGACGACGTCACAACCATTCGTTCCACTGCCGTCCTTCGGGAACAGGTCCGGAAGTCGGAAGTGGCGTGGGCCCAACGGAGCGTTGGCGGTTGTCAAGGTGTCACCGAGGTCCCAGTCGCGGTGATCCACCAGGCTTGAGGGGACGCCGCGGTGATAGAGCAGTGACCCGGTGCTGGAGAATCCCTCTTCGCCGACGAACTCCTCGAAGGTCGGCTCCCCGTCGACCTCATAGGTGATGTGACGCTTGGGCGGGACCTGCCCGACGGAGCGGTAGTAGACCATCAGTTCCTCCAGAGTTGTACGTGGGTGGGAGTCTGCAGCACGAGGGGGCTTGGCGACTTCACATCAGGTGCCAACCGCCGTCGACGAAGATTGTCTGGCCACACGTGTACGCCGCGAGCGGCGAGGCGAGATAGAGCACGGTGCGCGCGATGTCCTCCGCGGTGCCCGACCGTCGCATCGGCACAGTGGCGAGCGTGGCCTTCTTGGCGATGGCACGCGGGTCGTCGTCCGGCCAGTCGGTGAGCCGGGTGTCGACGTAGCCGGGGGAGACGGCGTTGACCCGGATGCCCTGGGGTGCCCACTCGGCGGCCGTGTAGCGGGTGACGTTCTCCAGGGCGGCTTTCGACGTGGCGTAGGAGAGGCGCTCCGGCAGCCACTTACCGGCGACGAGGGAGGTGATGTTGACGATGGTGCCGCCCGCCCCATGGCCGGTCATCGCGCGATAGGCCAGTTGGCTACCGCGCAACGCGCTCGCGGTGTTGTCCCGCATCACGTTTTCGAACTCGACGAGATCCACGTCCTTCGCCTCCGCGTGGCTGACCCGCCCCGCGTTGTTGACCCAAACGGCGAGTGGGGGCAGCTCGCCGAGGGCAGCCTCGACCGGTGCCACGCACTCCTCGCCACTCAGGGAAGCCACCACGCCGACTGCGCTACTCCGACATCGGAGTTCGGCGACGGTCGACTCGAGCTCGGGTCCGTCGCGGTCCACGAGGAGCAGTTCCATGCCCTGGGTCTGAAGCACCTCGGCGATCCGCAGCCCGATGCCCCGGGCGTCCCCGGTGACGACAGCGGTCTTGCCGACAAGCTCGGCGAACGGCTGCGCAAAGTTCATAACGCCCTCCCAAGTTGTGTACAGGATGCACGGTTGTTGACGAATCGTCCACCGTGAGGTGTGATGTACAACATTGCAAGCGGGTCGGAACGTATACAATGCGACGCTTGATGTGAAGAGGCCACGACGCCGCCAGGAGGCATGAGATGTCTGAACAGGACTGGGACGTCATCGTTGTGGGTGCCGGCGGCGGCGGTCTGAGCGCCGCGATCGCCGCGGCGGACCACGGCAATAGGGTTGTCGTCTTCGAGTCGGAACCCGAGATCGGCGGATCGACCAACCTCTCGGCGGGGATGTTCACCGCGGGCGGCACCAGCATTCAGGCTGCGCTGGGGATAGACGACTCGCCCGCTCGCTACTTCAAGCACTATAAGGACCTCAACCAGTGGCGGCTCCGGCCCGGGCTAGCGCGCAGCTTCTGCGAACGCTCTCGCGACACGCTCGAGTGGCTCCTTGCGATCGGGGTGAAGATCCCCGCCCAACGCTCCGACAACGCTCACATGCCCGGTCTCTGCCGAGCCGGCGTGGAGGACACCTGGCGGGGTCACGTCCCTGCGGGGGAGGGTTATGGCTTGGTGCAGGCCTTCGACCGAGCCCGCAAAGAGCGTGGCGTCGAGGTCATCCTTCGGGCGCCGGTCGAACGGCTGCTGACCCAAGAAGGCCGGGTCAGCGGTGTTGCGGTGGACGGCGTCGAGGTCGGCGCATCCGCCGTCGTCATCGCCAGTGGGGGACTCACCCGCACGCCCGAGCTGGTGGCTCGCTACTACCCCGATGCTCTGGCCGCCGGCGACAGCCTCTTCGTGGCCAGTGCCCCCGGCTCCCGGGGCGACCACATTGGCTTCGCTGAGCAAGTTGGCAGCCCGATCGTAAGCCAGGGCTGGGGCATGCTCCTGGTCACGGCCTATTTCCGGCGCCACCACCACTGGAAGTCTGGTTTCCCGCCAGTCTCCCGGATGATGGTGGACAGCACCGGGTGCCGCTTCATGGACGAAGACGCGCCCTATGCCGTGGCCGCGGGCATCGTCGCCGACCACGGCAACGAGGTGTGGATGGTCTTCGACGAGTCCGCCCGCCTCGGCCTAATCGGGGGCTATGTCGGACTGGACCCCGGCCCGGGTGGCCGAGGAAGCGGCGTCGGGGCGGACGCTCGCCGCGGAGACCGTGAACGGCCTCGCCCAGCAGATGGGCGTCCCCGGCTCTGCTCTCCAGGCCACGATGACCTCCTGGAACGCCACCCTGCCGCACGGAATCGACCCCTCCTTCCTGCGCCACGAGTCCCTCGCCGCCAAGGGCACAGACCCCGCGCTCACCCCGATAGCGACTCCGCCCTACTACGCCGTCCGCACCCTTCCGGCCGAGCTCGCGGTGAGCCACGCCGGTATGCAAGATCGACCAGACCGCCGCCGTGATCGACCGCGACGGTCGCCGGATCCCTGGCCTTTTTGCGGCCGGTGAGGCAGCCGGCGGAATCCTCGGCGTCCGATATGTCGGCGGCGGCAACTCGATCGCCAACGCCCTGGTCAACGGCCGCACCGCCGGGCAGAGCGCGTCCACGCAGGCCACAGTTCTTCACCCACACCTCTGAGCGTCCAGCACACGATGAAAGGCAGACCGCTGTGTACTACCTGAACACCACCCGCTACCTGCTGACCCCGGCCACCCCGGAAACCATCGACAAGCTCCTCGCGGTGCTCGAGTCCGAAATCCTGCCCCGGGCTACGACCCTGCAGGGGATGAAGAGCATCTCGTGGATGGTGTCGACCGATGGCCTCACCGTGCAGGCGTTCTCGGGATGGGACGCCGAGGAAGACCTCCTGCATGCGCAGAACAGTTCGCAACACGCGGAGAACGGCGCCCTGATCAATGAGCTCCTGGGCGGTCTGGTCGAGCCGCAGGGTCACGCCCATTATCGCCTGCTCAGCCACAACGAGCTCGGTTGAGGCGCGCCTCCGCCCAGCCGCTGTCCACCCATTACTCGAAGGAGCGTCCGACCATGACCTCACCGGATCCTGCCTCTCCACCCTTGGCCGGCATCAGGGTCTTGGAGCTCGGCCAGTTGATCGCCGGCCCGTTCTGCGGGCAGCTGCTGGCGGACTTCGGGGCCGACGTAATCAAGATCGAGGAGCCCGATCGCGGTGACCCAATGCGCGCCTGGGGCGTCATCACCGAGGGCAAGTCGCTCTCGTGGAACGTGATTGCCCGGGGCAAGCGCTGCATCACCGCCAACCTGCGCACGTCTGAGGGTCGCGACCTCGTGCTTGAGCTGGTCAAGCAGGCCGATGTCGTGGTGGAGAACTTCCGGCCCGGCACTCTTGAGCGCTTCGGCCTCGGTTACGAGGTGCTGGAGGCAGCGCGGCCCGGAATCGTGCTGACCCGGGTGAGTGGCTTTGGCCAGGACGGACCCTATTCGTCGCGCCCCGGCTACGGGTCGATCGGTGAGGCGATGGGCGGCCTTCGACACTTGGTTGGCGACCCCGACCGTCCGCCCAGCCGGATCGGCGTCTCGATCGGCGACCTCCTTGCCGGCACTCATGCGGCGCTGGGCACCCTGCTGGCCCTCCGGGTCCGAGACCGCAGCGGTCAGGGACAGGTGGTCGACGTGTCCATCTATGAATCGGTGCTCGCCCTTACTGAGTCGCTGGTCTCCGACTATGCCGTCGGCGGGGTCACCCACGAGCGCTCAGGCGCGGTACTGCCGGGGGTCGCGCCGAGCAACGTCTATCCCACCAAGGACGGGCACTCGCTGCTGATCGCTGCCAACCAGGACACCGTTTTCCGTCGGCTGACCGTCGCGATGGGCCAGTCCGAGCTTGGTACCTCGAAGGAGTACGGCACTCACGTGGCCCGCGGCCAGCGGCAGGTCGAACTGGACGACCTCATCGCGCAGTGGACGGAATCGTTGAACGCCGAGGACGTGGAGGCAGCGCTCGACGAGCACGCAGTGCCGGTTGGGCGGGTCTTCGTGGCAAAGGACATGCTGTCCGACCCGCACTTCCGGGCCCGAAAGAGCATCGTGGAGATCGAGGACGAGGTGCTTGGCCGGGTGCCGATGCAGGCGGTCGCCCCGCGCCTGAGCAAGACGCCGGGCGGAATCCGCTGGGGCGGGGCCGACCACGGGGCGCACGACGATGAGGTCCGCGGCGAGCTGCTCCTTGCGGCAGCTCCCGAGGAGTCCGTCGAGACGGGCCCTTCGTGAGCGCCCTGACCATGGTGCCCGACCTGCCGGCCTCTGTCGAGGTCGTCGAGGTGCTGCTACGTGACGGCCTGCAGAACGAGAAGGTCATCGCGCCCATCAAGGAAAAAGTGCGCTGGGCCGGGATGCTCGTCGCGGCCGGAGCACGCCGGATCGAAGCCGTCTCCTTCGTGCACCCGGGGGTAGTACCCGCGATGGCCGATGCCGAAGCGGTGATGGCCGCCGTCGAGAGGGTGGACGGCGTCAGCTGGAGTGGTCTGGTGCTCAACCGCCGGGGTCTCACACGAGCACTCGCGGCGGGCGTCGACGAGATCAACGTCGTTGTCTGCGTCAGTGACACCTTTAGCCAGCGCAACCAGAACACCTCGACCCACGAAAGCGTCGAGACCGCGCTGGAGGTAGTTCAGGAGGCACGCACGGCTGGGCTGGTCACCACCGTCACTCTCGCGACCGCCTTCGGCTGCCCCTTCGAGGGTGAGGTAGGCGCAGATCGGGTGCAGAAGATCGCCGCGAAGGTGGCCGAGTCGGCACCGCACGAGATCTGCCTGGCCGACACCATCGGAGTCGGCGTACCGAGCCAGGTGGCGCACCTCGGCGGACTGGTCCGCGACGTGACGCCGGTGGACACCGCCCTCCGCTTCCACTTCCACGACACCCGCAACACCGGCATTGCGAACGCCTGGGAGGCGGTACGCCTCGGCGCCGACGCGCTCGACGCCAGCGCCGGAGGATTCGGCGGTTGCCCCTTCGCGCCGCGGGCTACCGGCAACATCGCGACTGAGGACCTGGTCTACCTGCTCGACCGCGCAGCAGTCGCCACTGGGCTCGACCTGACCGCCTTGATTGAGGTGGCCAGCGCTGCGGGCGCCGTGATCGGCAAGACCCCGCTCTCCTCGCTCTCCCGAGCAAACTCGTTTCCCGAACCCTCAGGAAGGTCGTGACCATGCGTATCTGGTGGCAGTCACTCAGTGGCCCGGACTGGGCAGGCCCCTATCGAGAGCACCTGAAAACCCACGGCCAGGAGGTGCTCGGCGACTTGGCCGAGTTCCACCTGCGCGGGCTGCCGGCAGGGTCCTTCGGCGGGCTGCCGCCGATGCAGCTGCTGAAGTATCCCTATGCCTCCCACCGGCTGATGTCCGTCATCCCCGAGCAGGCGCTGCAAGCCGAGAACGAGGGCTACGACTGCTTCGTGCTCGGCTCCTACACGGAGCCCCACGTGCGTGAGGTCCGCTCGCTGATCGATATGCCCGTGACCACCATGACCGAGGCCACGCTGCTCACCGCCTGCTCCCAGGCCGCGCGCATCGGCATCGTGACGATCACACCGCACCTAGCGGCCATCACCCGCCAACTGGTCGCCAAGCACGGGCTGCAGGACCGGATCGGCCCGATCGTGGTGATGGAGCCCGAGGTCTTCGAGGACGAGCTCACCGTGGCCTTCGACGCACCGGGTGCCGTGGTCGACCGGTTCACCCGGGCCGCACAGACGTGCGTCGACGACTTCGCCGACCTGATCATCCCCGCCGAGGGGATCCTCAGCGAGGTGCTCCGGGTCGCCGGTGTCAGTAAGGTCGCCGGCGCGCCAGTCATGGACTGCGTCGGAGTCACCGTGCTGCACGCCCTCTTCCTGACCCTCGCGCGTCAGCGGTCGCAGCTGGAGCCCGGCCGAGTCTGGTCCTATCCCCGCCTATCACCGGACCTCCTGAACGTCGTCCGGTCCGTCGGCGCCCCCGAACCACGCACGGAGAGGTGAACACATGTATCGCCGCGCATACGCGATCGCGCTCAAACCCGAGGTCACGCCCGAGACGGTCGTCGAGTTCGTCGAGGTGCTGCGCCGCGCCGCCGATCACATCGAGACGATGGTGACCTCGAAGGTGGCTGTCGAGGTCACCCCGCACACGCCGTGGGACCTGGTCTGGGAGAACGACTTCCAGAGCGAGGATGACTACCACGCCTATCTGGTGCACCCCTATCACTGCAACGTGATCGATCACTTTATGTATCGCGAACACCCGAGCAACGTCGTCAAGGAGATCTTCTGCCTGCGGTGGGACGAGTCCCTCAAGCTGCCCGGCGGCGTTCCTGGGGAGGCACCGTGACGGCCGCACCGCTGTACATGGTGGAGCACGTGCACCTCCTACCGGGAGGCACCGAGGAGTATCTCGCCGCCTTCACTCGTGACTACTTGCCGATGACTGAGGGGCACGGCGTGGACCTGGTCAGCACGCTGCGGAGCCCACGGGGCACGGGTGAGGAAGAGCTGGTCTTTCTGTGGCGGATCGAGAGCTGGCAGCACTACTCCCAATTCCGCACTTTCTTCCAGTTCGGCAACGAGCCGGCGGCCACCGACTGGCTGACGCTGGCCGAGCGCCTGCGCACGGGTGGGCGTCGTCGGCTGCTGGAGGAAGTTGTCTGACACCACCAGTCCGGACCGCGATTTTGTATACGTTTACGCGTGTCCCTGTGCTCTCGGATCCGAGGTGAACAGCCCCTGAGTTTGCCCGCACATCCCGCTGTTTGCGCCTGAGAATCTCGGTTTAGCGAAAGATTAGGGAACCCCCGACTAGGTGCTTGACACCTATCAAACGACCCATCAATGTATACAGCACACGTCGAAGTGAGACGTCTGTCACTCTTCTGAAGTCTCGGCCAACGAAAAGGATTACGTCATGAAGTTGCGCAAATTGGGACTCGTAGCCGTCCTGGCCGGCGGTCTCGTTCTGTCGGCCTGCGGCGGCGATGGAGGTGACTCCGCGTCCGGCTCCGACAAGGTCACGATCGGCTGGATTGGTCAGCTGAGCGGCGCGCAGGCCGCCTTCGGTCAGCATTCGACCCAGGCCATCAAGATGGCCCTCGAGGACATCGAGAAGGACGGGGGCCCCGAGATCGAACTCATCTATGAGGACAACGAGAACGCCGACCCGGCTAAGTCAGTCACCGCGTTCCAGGGCCTGATGTCCAAGAAGCCGGTTACTGTGATGAGTGGTGGCAGCTCCGTCGTCATCGCGATGGCGCCGCTGGCCGCACAGAACAAGTTGATGCTCGCCAACATCGCTGCCCAGTCGCCTGAGCTCACCGGTGACGACTACCCCTGGGTCTACAACTTCATCCCGACCGGCAAGGCCGAGGCGACCGACCTGGCTCAGCAGATCTTCGACTCCGGTCTTACCAAGGTTGCAGTCGAGATGGTCGACGCCGACTACGGCATCGACACCAGCGAGGTCTTCACGGAGGTGTTCGAGGACCTGGGCGGTGAGGTCGTGGCGACCGAGCGCCACGACTTCGCGAGCACCGACATGCGCGCCCAGTTGCGCAAGGTGAAGTCGAGCGGCGCCGAGGCCCTCGTCGTCTGCGCCAACGTCACCGAGGTCGGCTATGTCGCCGCGCAAGCCAAGGAACTCGAGCTCGGTCTGCCCCTCTTCGGCTACACCTACGCCCTATCGCCCGACAACTTCAAAGTCGCCGGAGACGCGATGAACGGGATGCGAGGCGTCGCGGTGAACTTCGACTCGACTCAGGGAGCCGGCAAGGACTTCGCCGAGCGCTACGAGGCGAAGTACGACATGCCGCCCACGACCTATGCCGCGATCTCATACCACACAATGCGCATCCTGGCGGACGGCATTGAGGAGGTCGGCAACGACCGCGAGGCACTCATGGACTACGTCGCCAACCTGAGCGGATTCGAGGGTGTCATGGGTACGACGGCTATGGGCGATAACCGTGAGGTCGAGATCCCGCTCAGCCGCTGGGAGATCGACGACTCCGGCCAGGTCGGTTCGTGGAGCTGACCACTCATCCAGCCGCCACGTCAGCGGACCGCGGTGGTCCGCTGACGTGGCACTCACAAAAGGAACTGACGTGGGCCTCGACCTGATTGCCAGCGGCTTCTTTGAGGGAGCGCGCATCGGCCTCCCAGCCCTGGGCTTCGCCCTGATCTTCTACACGACCAAGGAGCTGCACTTCGCCTTCGGAGCACTGAGCACGGCGTCGGGCTACGTCTACTTCCAGTTCGCGATCGAGTTCGGTACTCCCGCGCCCATCGCCATCGTGGTCGCCCTGGTCTGCGGCGCAGCAGCCGGAGCCGCCGTGCAGTACTTTTGCTATCGGCGGATGCGCGACCACCTCGGCGTACTGCTCTTCTCGTTCGGTCTCGCGATCATCATCGAGAACGGCCTGCACCTGATTTACGGACCCAGCGAACAGGTGCTCCCTCAGAGCACCCTGACCAAGGCCATCAGCGTGAGCGACGTGGTCGTCGGTCGCTACATCGACGTCGTCACCCTTGCCTCATTCCTCCTGGTCTGGGTGGTGCTGTGGAGCATGTTGGAGCGGCACCGGGTCGGCCTCGCGGTCCGCGCGGTGATGAAGAATCCCGAAATGAGCGAGCTCGTCGGTATCCGCAGCACCCAGATCAAGGTCCTGGCCTATGCGATCGGTTCGGGGGTCGGAGCGATCTCCGGCATGGCCGACATCGCCCGCACCGGCATCAAGCCCACGTCGGGCTTCGACATCATGCTCTTCGCGTTCATCGCCACCATGCTCGGCGCCGGCAACCTCAATCGGGTCGCCGCCTGGAGCATGGGGCTCGGGGTCTTCATGGCTCTGGTCGCGTGGAAGTTCCCGACCGAGTTTCGCATCCTGCTCGCCTTCTCGGTGATGCTCGTCTACCTGGTCCTCCGACCCGGTGAGAGTGGCACCGGTGGGGTCAAGGGGATTGGGCGAACGGTGCGCTACACCGCGGCCAGCAGGGCCGCCGACCGAGTGAAGGCCTGACTCATGGACTACTTCCTGACCCTGACCATTTTTATGTCGGTGGGCGTGATCCTGGCGATGTCGCTCAACCTGGTGATGGGCTACACCGGACAGGTGACCATCGCCCACGCTGGCTTCATGGCGGTCGGTGCCTATGCTGCCGCGATCATTGCGATGCGAGCAGAAATCAACATGATCTGGGCGATCATGCTCGGCGCACTCGTGACGGCAGCTGCCGCGGTCATCTTCGGCCTCGCGACGGCGAGCGCAACTGGTGACGAGTTCACCCTCGTCTCGTTCGCCCTGCAGATGGTGATCATCGAGATCATTAGCCGGTGGGCGTCGCTTACCCGGGGAACCTACGGCCTCGCTGGCGTTCCGCGGCCGACTGTGGACGGCGTACCGATGTACGACCTGGTGCAGTTCACCTCGGTCATCCTGGCCTTCACCGCCGTCGCCGCTGTGGTGCTTATCTATCTGGGCCGCAGCCAGTACGGCCTCGCGCTGCGGGGCCTACGGGAGAGCGAGCCGAGCATGCGTGCATTGGGGCGAAACACCACCACGCTGAAGATCTCGGCCGTGGTGATCTCCGCGCTGTTCGCCGGTCTCGCCGGCGGGATGCAGGCCAGCATGGTCGGCTTCCTGTCGCCCGACTCGTTCGGGGTCATGATCTCGGTCATTGCGATCGCGTACCTGGTGGTCGGCGGCCTCGGGAATATGCCGGGCGTCCTGGTCGGCGCGATCTTCATGCTGAGCCTCCCTGAGCTCATCAAGGAGCTCGAGCTGGTCCCAACCAACCTCATCGGGCCGGTCAACCAAATCGTCTACGGCGCGGTGCTCTTGCTCTTCATCTCGATGCGTCCACGCGGGTTGTGGCCAGAGCACCCCCTACTGCGAATGTCGCGGTTCCTCCGGCGCTCCGGCATCCAGATGTCTGACACCCCGGAGTCTGGCACACCGACCGCGGCCGCCACCTTCAGCACCGCTGACGCCAGCCCCGACACGAGCACGGCAGGAGTGACACGATGACCGAGACGAGTGTGCTTCGACCCACGAGTGGCAAGGACAGCGCGGCCGGAACGGCGGCCGAGGATGGCACCACTATCCTCGAGGTGAAGAACGCCTCGGTCCGGTTCGGCGGACTGGACGCGCTCAAGGACGTCTCCGTCCATGTTCCGTCGGGGAAGATCACCGCACTCATCGGCCCCAACGGTGCGGGCAAGAGCACCTTGCTGCACGCGATTTCAGGCTTCCAGACGCTGACCTCGGGCGAGATCTGGTTCCGCGGGCGAGACATCTCCCTGATGCGCGCCCACCAGGCGCTCGCGCTGGGCATGGCACGAACGTTCCAAGACCTCGAGGTCATGCAACGCCTCACCGTGGCTGAGAACGTCATTTTGGGCTTCCCGGCCCCGATGAGCGAGAAGCTCTGGCGGCTGTTCCTCACCCCCCGGGCCTGCATGCGGGAGAAACGGCAACTCATGGCCAGCACGGCCGCCATCCTCCACGAGGTAGGTCTGCTTGACCGGGCCGATGTGCTTGCCTCCGATCTGTCCTACGGCGACCAGAAGATGCTCGTGCTGGCCCGGCTGCTCGCCACGGAGGCCGACCTGCTCATGCTCGACGAGCCGGGCTCCGGCCTGCCCGCCGCCCACCTGGACAGGATTGGTGGGCTCCTCGCCAGCATCGCTGCGCGGGGACGGACCGTCGTCCTGGTCGACCACAACATGGACCTCGTCATGACGTACGCAGACCACGTTGTCGTCCTGCATCACGGCCAGGTGATCGCCACCGGGACCCCCGCCGAGATCAAGCGCAACGCACAAGTGATGGCTACGTACTTCGGCCGCACCAACGACACAGAGTCAGCCGAAGTGTCCGGGACCCAGATCAACACCAAGACCGAGACGGCTGAGCGGGGCGAAAATGCTTCTTGAAACCCGAGACCTATGCGCCGGCTACGGACGTCGCCAGGTGCTGAACGCCGTCAACATGGTGGTCGAGCAGGGCGCCATCACGGTGATCCTAGGCACCAACGGCGCCGGAAAATCGACTACCCTGCGCGCCCTGATGGGCTCGGCCAAGGTCACCTCCGGCGAGCTCACCTTCGACGGCCACCAACTGCGCAACCCATCGGTGGCCTCCAACGTGGCCAGGGGCATGTCGCTCGTGCCCGAGGCCGGAGGAGTGTTCCGAGAGTTCACCGTGAGCGAGAACCTCCGGCTCGGCGCCTACACCGTCCGCGACTCCGCTTTGGTCCAGGAGCGCCTCGACCTCGTGCTAGAGGTCTTCCCCCAGCTCTCGGACCGGCTCAAGCAGCGTGCCGGGACGCTGAGCGGTGGTGAGCGCCAGATGTTAGCCATCGGACGCGCCTTGATGTGCGGACCCAAGCTGCTGATGCTCGACGAACCATTCCTCGGTCTGGCTCCCTCGGTCAATGACGTGGTGGTCGACGCCCTCCAGCGCCTCAACCAAGAGACCGGCCTGACCCTGCTAGTCGTCGAGCAGAACGTCCGGATCCTCGACATCGCCACACACGCCTACGTGTTGCGACTCGGCGAGATCCTGATTGACGAATCCGAACCGCAGCGCTTGGTGAGCGACACCGGACGTCTCGAAGAGTCACTTATCGGCTGAACCTCGACCACACAAGACGTGACGAAGATCGACGACCTAGGAGATGGCGTGACCCAGACAGAGCTGCTTGGGATCCAGATGCAAACCAGTGACCGCATCGACGTCTACTCGGGCGTGGCCCGGATGGCGGGCAAGATCTGGGGCTCCCTGCACCGTGCGGAGCGACCGTCCAAGACGGTGGCGCTGATCGTGCATCCCGCGTCGAACTTTATGGGCCACTACCTCCTAGAGCCGCTCGCCGCCCGTGGCATCGACGCGGTCGGGCTGGCGACGCGCTACATCGGCAATGACAGCACGCTCACGATGGAGAACTGCGTGCTCGACATCGGCTCGGCGATCAGCTTCCTCCGCAACCGCGGCTACGGAAAGGTCGTGCTGATCGGCAATTCAGGTGGCGGTGGTCTGTCCGCGCTCTACCAGAGCCAGGCCGAGTCGCCGACGATCACCGAGACGCCAGCCGGCGACCCGCCCGACCTGACCAAGGCCGAACTCCCTCAGGCCGACGCGCTGCTTGAGCTTATGGCGCACCCGGGACGCGCGCAGGTATTCGTCGATTGGCTCGACCCGGCCATCCGCAACGAGCTTGACCCCTTTGACCGCGACCCAGACCTCGACCTGTTTAGTGGCAAGATCAAGCCGCCTTACGACCAGGAGTTCCTGGAGCGCTACCGGGCAGCGCAGCTCGGCAGGAACCGCCGGATCACCGCCTGGGTTCGCGATCAGCTCGCCCACCTCGAGAAGAAGGGAGGCGAACTCGCCGACCTCCCCTTCCTCGTGCACGGCACAACGGCCGATCCCCGATTCCTCGACGTCACCATCGACCCGTCGCATCGCGAACCGGGCACCATGTGGGGCCCCACCGAGGTGGCGAACATGATGCCGGCGTCGCTCGGCCACTTCTGCAGCCTCCGGTCCTGGCTGAGCCAATGGAGCATCGACGACACCAACTGCAACGGCCCGCTGCACCTCGCACGCATTTCCGTGCCTGCGCTCATTATGTACGGCACCGCGGATCAGGTCGTGTTCCCAAGCTATGCCACCCAGATGTACGACGCCATCACCCACGGTGAGAAGGCGCTGGTGCCGGTCGACAAGGGACTGCACTACCTGACCTCCCAGCCGGACAAGATGGACTTCGTCGCCGATACAGTCATCCAATGGCTTTCCGACTACGACCTCGTTCGATGAGCGCCCTCAGACGCCCGTGCGGAAGCACATAGGGCTCCGCCGTGGCACGAGCAGCCGAGGCCGCCTACGCGATGATTCGCGAGGGCATCCTGTCAGGCGAGCTGAAACGTGGCACCCGACTCCGTGAGGAACAGCTCGCCCACGAGGCCGGTGTCTCCCGAACCCCCGTCCGTGAGGCCCTGCGGCGTCTGGACGCCGAAGGACTCGTCGAGTTCGTGCCCAACCGAGGCGCCCGGGTCACGGCGTGGTCGGCTCGCGAACTCGAAGATCTCTATGAGATTCGGGCGATGCTTGAGGGACATGCGGCCTCACTGGCTGCCCAGCGCATCACGCCCGAAGAGGTTGATGCACTCGCCGACCTGGCTACCCAGATGGAGACCGCCAAAGATCTCGGCGTTGTGAAGACACTCAACAGTGAGTTCCACTGGCTGATTGTCCACGCCTCGCGCAACTCCCAGCTCGACTCGCTCGTGCGAGGCATCGTGGACACGCCCCTTGTGCACCGAACCTTTGAGCACTACTCCGCCGACCGCCGTGCGGCTTCACACATGCACCACCGAGAGATCGTGGCTGCCTTGCGGGTGCGGAACAGTGCGTGGGCCGAGTCGATGATGCGAGCGCACATCATGGCTGCGCAGACGACCGTGGTCGATGCATTAGGGAAGGACCCCGACGGAGAAGTTGACCACGATCTCCCCGATGAGCTGGACGGGTAGCCCAGGGCAATTGGGTCAGGAGTGGCCGAGCTGCTGCGCGGCGGTGTCGGCGCCGGCACGTTCGGAGATCAGGGTGGCCACGGTCTTGCGGAACGTGTGAGCGGGTGGCCCAGTCCAATTCGGTGTTCTGCCGGACCTCGAACCAGCGGCGTTCCCTGTTGGTGACCTGGTGCCAGGTGCCGTTGCGAGTGGGTCGACGGGCTCACCATGGTCCGCGAAAGGGGCTCGGCGCGTTTGCCTGACCAGACGACGACGCAACTGCCCGAGGCTGCCATTCATTGGTCATTTGCAAGTTGTAACTCCGCCAGAACGGGTCTTGCGCCTGCATCGTAAGGAAACTCAGGACACAGTCGATGGCAGAGCCCCGCGGGGTGGTGGGCTTTGAGGTGATCTGTCGCGTGCCGGGTCCAGTGGAGGCTCTGTACTAACGCGCCAACGGTAGTCGGCGCGATGTTGTGCCGGTAGTAGTTGTCCTCGAACTCGATCGGTGGGACGAGTCCGATCTCGCCGTGAAGGCGTCGGTGGTTGAACCAGTCGATGTACTCGGCGACGGCGATCTGGGACTGCTGAACGATCAGGGGACTTCTGACTACGCTGCCTGATCGGCGGCCTTGCTCATGATGAGTTCGAACTCGATGGGGGGTCAAACGTCCGAGCCGTTCTTGGCGTCGGCGGCGGTGGTAGGTCCGCTCGATCCAGGTCACGATCGCGATGCGGAGTTCCTCGCGGGTGGTCCATCGCTTCCGGTTCAGGACGTTCTTCTGGAGCAGCGCGAAGAAGCTCTCCATGGCCGCGTTGTCGCCGGCTGAGCCGACCTGGCCCATCGATCCGAGGAGCTGATGGCACCACAGTTCCTGCTGAAGCTTCCGCGCACGAAATTGCGACCCGCGGTCCGAATGCAGCGTGCACCCGGCCACCTTCTGCCCATCGACTGCTCGTCGGGCGACGGCATTGTTGAGGGCGTCGGCGGCGATCTTGGACTCCATCCGGTCACTGATGGAGTAGCCGACGATGCGGTTGGACCACACGTCCTTGATCGCGCAGATGTAGAGCTTGCCCTCGTCGGTGCGGTGCTCGGAGATGTCGGTCAGCCACAGCAGGTTCGGGCCCGCCGCGGTGAAGTCTCGACGGACGAGGTCGTCATGGGCCGCGACGCCGACCTTGGCCTTCTTGCCGCGCTTCTTCTTCCCGAACACGCTCCACCAGCCGTTGTCCGAGCAGATCCTCCACACGGTGCGTTCGCTGACCTCGTGGCCGGCATCGGTGACCTCATCGAAAAGGAACCGGTAGCCGAACTCGGGGTCGTCACGGTGGGCATCGAAGATCGCGTTGGCCAGATACGCCTCGGCGTAGTCGCTGTCGGTGATCGGCTTCGCTCGCCACCGGTAGTAGGCCGAGCGGCCAAGCCCGAGCACTTCCAGGGAGACCTCAGCAGGCACACCGCTCGCCGCGAGGTCTCTCACGAGCGGGTAGAGCCTTTTCCCGGAAGGTTCGCCTGCGACAGGTAGGCCGCAGCCCGGCGCAGGACCTCGTTCTCTTGCTCCAGTCGCCTGATCCGGTTGCGTGCGGCGCGGAGTTCGGCGGCCTGGTCCTTGGTGACACCGGGCTTGATGCCGTCCTCGACATCGGCTTGGCGCAGCCACTTCGACAACGTCACCGGATGCACACCGAAGTCGTGCGCGATCTGCTCGAGAGTCTCGCCCGGCCCACGGTCCCGGGCGACCCGGACCACGTCTTCCTTGAACTCCTTGGGATACCTGCCAGCCACGACGGACCATCCTTCCAGCCAGGACCCTCGTCCTAGCCGATCTGGAAGTCCCCTATTCGTTCAGCAGACCCATATGACGGGGAGGCCGTCGCTGATGTCGGTCTGGTTTCTAGTGCAATGACTGGTCGAAGGCTTGACTGGTAGCCGTCCGTGGCCCTCGCGACGCGCGCGTCGCGGCGGAAGGACGCACTCATCGCGTCAGATCCAATGCCCGGCGGCTACTCCTCATCGAGTTGGAGCCCCGACGATCCACCCGTCAAATGTGACGGCGTCCCGTGCATCGTCGGGCTTCTCCGGAGCCCAAGGATCGGCGTGGTCGACTTCGGTCAAGCGACCGGACCGAGGACGGGGGCGAGCACGGTGCCGGCTCCTTGTATTTCCGGGACGCGTCGGCATCGCACTTCATGGATGGAGGTCACGCGCTCGGAGAGCGACCTTGTGTGCACGTCGTCCTCCTGGTGGTGATCTTCGTGGTAGATCACTTCATCTGCCAACTCGGGCAGATGAGGTCGATCCACGAGTCCGGACCGCCCGTCTGCGTCATTGACCACGACACCTCGGATCCGAGTTGGGAGTCCTCGCCGCAGCACTGCTGTTGCCAAGCGTCGACCCACACAACAACCGACATGCCCGAAGACTCCCATGAACACTGGCATCGGCAGGGCCGCACGTTCCCGACAGGCGGCGCTGTGACCCCCTGGTAGGGACGCTCCTCGTACCTCAGAACCAGATTTCGCAATCTCGACAGTCAGCCGCCGCAGGTGTCTGATCGGATCATGACGACCTTCTATGACGATGTCATCGGCGAGATGCGAACAATGCAGGAGCGCATCCGCTACATCCGCGATCGCTACTGCGATCCAAAGTCCAACGCGAACCCGCGCTACCTCGGTCTCTCGAACGCAGTTGCTGGACTGACCAAGGCCATCTCAGACATGGAGGCCGAGTCATCTGCCTAGGACCGGAGCTATGCGGAGGGGCACACGCGACGGTTTGACGTACTTAACTGTAATGCATTGTCGACCCTCTCGCGAAGACCGTAGGCCACAGCCGACGCAGTGTCTGGCCTAATCAACTCGGATCTTTCGACGCCTTGTGTTCTAGCGGACCTTAACCTTCACCCACTTCGAGGGGTTCCCGGCACGGTCTCTTACTCGCACGAAGACCTTGGCTCCGGCGAGGCGAACCTTCGCCTTCGGCTTGTAGACAAGCCATCGCCCGGGCCGGCCCTTATGGGTGGCGATCTGCATTGTGTCGACGCCGGAGGTCTTGTCCTTCGCCTTGAGCTTCAGCACGACGACGCGCTTGCTGCCGGGCTTCGCCGGGACGGCAAGGCGCTGGTTGGCGCCCTTCATTGCGGATGCGCTGGCGCGCAGGACCTTGGGCTTCGTCTCGTCCAAGATGATGTCGTCCTGGTACGTCTCCGCTCCAGACGTTCCGCCGACGAAGCGAACGTAAATGGTCTTGGGGAGTCGTTCCGGGCCGGAGGACTCCAGCGTCCACGCCAGCTGGTCGTTCAAGGCAAGGTTGCCGAAAGTCCCGAACCCACCGTCATTCGACACCCAGGCGTGCGTGGCGAAGCGCGGCCACCGCGCCGTCACGATGACGTTCGGATCGTTGGTGAACTGGGCACCACCGTTGATGGACACGCCGAGGGGCCCGGCGGGTGACAGCTTACGCACGTCGACTTCGACCGACGCCACGGACGAACCACCTCCCGATGCGATCACACGCACTGCTGGGCGCCGGAAGCCCGGCGTTGCGAACGACGCACTAGTCGTAGGGGATGTGCCCGACGGCGTCTCGAAGCTTCCGTTGCCGTCCAGGTCCCACTCGTAGCCGACGATCTTGTTGAAGGCCGCAGACGACGCGGAGGCGTCCAGCTGCACGGACGCGCCCGTGTTGATGACGGACTCTGCTGCCTTCAACATCGCGTCAGGCGTCGTCGGATCGATTCTCGCCAGTGGCATGTTCTGGTACCCGACCGCCCACACCACACCGCTGCTCGAAACCGCCAAGTCGCTGACAAAGTCCGAAGCGGGGGCGTAGTCACTCAGCAGCTGTCCCTGCGCATCGGAGCGGTGAAGCTGGAACGAGTGTGGTCCGGCGACACCGCCGGGCGCTCGGCCAGCCGCGCCGTAGAGGTCGCCGTTAGGTCCGACGGCCACGAGAGCGCCGAAGTCATTCAACTGGCGCACCTGCTGTCCGTCAGCCTGGTACTCGTGAGCGTTGTGGTCGGTAGCCACGATGAGGTTGCCGTTGGGAAGCGCGGCTAGGTCTCGCACCGGCTGCTCGCCGACCGGATAGCTGGTAGTTGCCGAACCGTCCTCTGCGTCGAGCCCGTAGACGACGTTCGCAGCCCCCGTGTCGGACCGGACGCCACCCACCCAGACAGTGTCGCCAGTCACTGCGACGGTGCCTCCTACGACTGTGGACGTCGACCACGTGAGCGCGCCGGAGGGTTCGATCCGCGACACGCTTGCCTGCCAGAGCAGCTTGTCGTAGTCGAACCAGTGAGAGGTCGCGAACATCACGCCTGCCGAGTCCAGAGCAAGCCCGGTGATGCCGTGCGGTAGCGATGCCACGGTGCGGATCAGCGCTCCAGATTCGTTGAGCTGGCGGATGGTGCCCGTCTTGTCGCCGACGAAGACAGCTCCGCCGGTGCCGGTCGCAACCGCGGGTCCCTCCTGCTCGCCCGCGGGGCCCGGAATGCCGGGGACCGGAGTGGTCTGCGCGGTTGAGGGGCCGAGTGCGGTTCCAAGAATGGCGAGAGAACCAAGTGCGGTGCCTACGACTCGTGCGGGGCGAGAGATCCACATGCCTGCACCCTAGGCGGGATAGTTCTTCTACGTCGCAGCTTTGCATGGACGGGCAAATCTAGCGGTGAACAGCAACTCGAAAGTCGGCGGCCCTGATTGGAGGCCCTGGTTGGAGGCCCTGCTCGGCCCTTGTGGCCGCTTCCTCCTACATGTTCCTTTACTGCCTGTTAGCGGAGCCTGAAATGCTCGTCGATCTTGCCGCGGTCAGCAGCGGCGTGATGCGGCACGTATACAGCGACAGCCGCTTAGTATTGACCACCTCCATCCACGGGACGTGCCTTGGCCCTGCCCGACTCCCAGGTTGGCGCGCACCACACCGCACCTTCACGCGGCGCAAGGGGCTACGTCGACGGTGACAGGCCGCGCCAGCACGGACCGTCAGCGAGCGAGGTGGAGCCGCCGCGACTCGCCTCGATACCAACAGGTTCAGAACGTGTCTGCACACCCCCTTTGCGATGTTGGCGGGCGACAACATCTCGGCGCGCTTCGTGGTGCCGACGGTGGCAAGCAGCGTGGACATCGTGGTGCACCTGGGCCTCGGCGCCGACGGCGTACGTCGGGTCAACGAGGTGGTGTCGGTGCCCGGCCGGGTGGAGGCCGACATCATCGAGGTCGAGCCGATATTCGTGCGCCACGGCGGCGAGCTGCGTCGCACCGGGGGCGTGCCGGCACGGGTCGAGCGCTACGAACGGGTGGGGATCGACGTCCACCAGGTGCTCGCGTCCGAGGAGGGCGGTCGCTGATGGGCGCGCTCGTCGGCCTGGGGGTGGGCGTCGGCCTGCTCCTGATCTGGTCGGCGTTCGTCCTGCCGCGGCGGCCGAGGTCCGGAGCGCCGACCTCGACGGCGCTCGGCCGCCTCCTCGGTCGTGCTGGGCTCTCCGACGTCACCCCGGCGAGCGTCCTGGTGCTCTGCGCGGTGCTCTTCGCGGTCGCCTTCGCGCTCGTGCAGGCCGTCTCGCGCACCCCGCCGGTGGCGTTCGCGTTCGCTGCCATGGCGGCCTACCTGCCCATCGCCGTGCTCCGCCAGCGCGCCGTGCGGCGGCTGCGCGAGTTTGCCGAGGTGTGGCCCGAGGCGGTCGACAACCTTGCCAGCGCCGTGCGGGCCGGTCTCTCCCTGCCCGACGCCGTCGCCGCCCTCGGCACCAACGGGCCGGAGGCCCTGCGCGCCGACTTCGCCCAGTTCGCGCTCGACTACCAGGTCACTGGGCGCTTCAGCGAGTGCCTCGACCGGCTCAAGGACCGGCTCGCCGACCCCGTCGGCGACCGGGTGATCGAGGGCCTGCGGCTGGCACGCGAGGTCGGTGGCGGAGACCTCGGGCGCCTCCTGCGCAACCTCTCCGGCTTCCTGCGCGACGACGCGCGCACCCGGTCCGAGCTCGAGTCGCGGCAGGCCTGGACGGTCAACGGTGCCCGACTGGCCGTGGCGTCGCCGTGGATCGTGCTGCTGCTGATGTCGTTCCAGACCACCGCCATCCGGCAGTACGCCTCACCCGGCGGCGTCGTCGTGCTCGGCATCGGGTTCGGGGTGTGTGTGCTCGCCTACGCCGCGATGATGCGGATCGGCCGGCTGCCGACCGAGAAGCGGATCCTGTCGTGAGCACCGCGGTCTGGGGCGCGTTCCTCGGCGGCACCGCCGGTGCCGGCCTGCTGCTGGTCCTGACGCGGGTCGCGGTGCTTCGGCGCCCGCTGCTCTCGGTGCGCGTGCTGCCCTACCTGCGCGACGTCCCACGTCTCGACGAGACCGCGGTCCTGCGGCCCACGGTGACCACGCCGACCTCGGCGGCCGCGCGGATCTTCGGGCCATCGCTGCGCCGGGCAGCCGACGTGGTCGAGCGGGTGCTCGGCGGGAGCGCGTCGGTGCGCCGCCGGCTCCAGCGCGCCGGCCTCGACCGGACCGTCCAGGACTTCCGGACCGAGCAGGTGGTGTGGGGCCTCGTCGGCTTCGCGACCGCTGCCGCGGTGGTCCTGCTGCGCGCGCTCGGCGGGGTCGGCGGCGTCGCGTCCGGCCTGGTCTTCTGCCTGCTCGGGTTCGTCGGCGGCGTCTTCCTGCGCGACAACCGGCTCAGCACGCAGGTGAAGAACCGCGAGCGCCAGGTCCTCGTCGAGTTCCCCACCGTCGCCGAGCTGCTGGCCCTGTCCGTAGCAGCCGGGGAGAGTCCCGTCGCAGCGCTCGACCGGGTCGTCCGCCGCAGCAACGGCGCCCTCTCCGACGACCTCGCCCAGGAGCTCGCGCGGATCCGCACCGGCGAGCCCGTCGGCGCCGCCTTCGAGTCGCTCGCGCGCTCCACCGGGCTGCCGATCGTGGCCCGGTTCGCCACGGGCATCACCGTGGCGATGGAGCGCGGCACCCCGCTGGCCGACGTCCTGCATGCCCAGGCCGCCGACGTACGCGAGGCGGGTCGGCGCCTCCTCATCGAGACGGCGGCGCGCAAGGAGATCGCGATGATGGCTCCGGTCGTGTTCTTCGTGCTGCCGGTGACCATCCTGTTCGCCTTCTACCCGGGCGTGCTCGGCCTGCGCCTCACCACCCCCTGACGCCTCCAACGAAAGGACACACCATGCCTCCATCCATCTCGGGACCACTCCTCCACCTGCTCCTCGACCTCGCGGGCCGTCGGCGCGACGACCGCGGCGACGTCCCGGGCTGGGTGATGGTCACGCTGATGACCGCCATCGTGGTGGCTGCGCTCACTCCCTTCGTCAGCGACGAGCTGCGCTCGCTCCTGTCGAGGGCGTTCTCGATGGTCAGCGGCTAGGACGGACGTGCTCCGCGGCACCCGCACCAACGAGCGGGGAGCAGCGGTCGTCGACTTCGTCCTCGTCCTGCTGGTCCTGCTGCCGCTGGTCATCGGCATCCTCCAGCTCGCGCTGGTGCTGCACGTCCGCAACACCCTCGCCTCGGCCGCGGCCGAGGGCGCCCGGCACGCCGCGGTTGCCGGGTCGTCCGCACCTGCCGGCCAGGCCAAGGTGCACGAGCTCGTCGACGGCGCACTCTCGCGCGACTTCGTCCACACCGTCGCCGTCCGGCCCGCGCTGGTCGGGGGCGCGCCCGGCTACGTGGCCGTCGTCGAGGCCGAGGTCGGCCTGCTGGGCTTCGGTCGCACCGGGGTCCCGATCCGCGTCTCGGGCCACGCGGTCGCGGAGGTGACGACCCCGTGAGCCCGCGGCTGGCCGGCCCGCGGGGTGACGAGGGCTCGGCGCTGGTCGAGCTCAGCTGGCTGGCGATCATCCTGCTGGTGCCGCTGGTCTGGATCGTGATCTCCGTCTTCGAGGTCCAGCAGGGTGCCTTCGCCACCAGCGCCGCCGCGCGAGCGGCCGGGCGCGCGTACGCACTCGCGCCCGACGACGCGACCGGCGCGCGGCGAGCCGAGGCGGTCGTCCGCCAGGTCCTCGCCGACCAGGGCACGCCGGGCCAGCGCGCCCGGGTGACCGTGACCTGTGACTCCCCGGCCGGCAGCTGCCACGTCGGCACGTCGGTGATCACCGTCCGCGTCGACTCCGGCGTCGACCTGCCGTTCTTCCCCTCGATCCTCGGCCGGGGGGCGGCGAGCTTCTCCCTCGACGCGACGCACACGGTCCCGATCGGGCAGTACGTCGAGTCCGGCGACCCCGACGACGAGAGCGCGGCGGATGAGTGACCGCGACGAGCAGGGCCAGGTCACGCTGCTGATCATCGGCTTCGCGAGCATCCTGCTCATGGCGATCGTGGTGGTCATCGACGCGTCGGCCGCCTACCTCCAGCGCCAGGGTCTCGACAACCTCGCCGATGGCGCCGCCCTCTACGGCGCCGATCTCGGATCGGCCGGCATCTACGAGCAGGGCCTCGACGGCGAGCGGCTGACCCAGCAGGAGGCGGCGGTCGAGGCCGCGGTGCGCGACTACCTCGTTCGTGCCGGCGCCGGTGCGAAGTACCCCGGCATCGACGTCGGCGTACGCGTCGACCCCGTCGGGCGTTCGGTCACCGTACGACTCAGCGCGCCCCTCGACCTCCCGCTGACGATCCCCGGCTCGCCGGCCGATCCCGTCGTCGGCGCAAGCAGCACCGCTGCCGTGACGGTGATGCCGGGCGGCTGATCCCCGCATCGCGGGGGCCGGGCGGCCGACGGCACGCCGCCCCACCTCGGTCGATCCGAGCTAGGAGCCCGGTCCCTGCAGGTAGGCGAGGACGGCCATGACGCGGCGATTCTGGTCCTCGTCGGGCGGCAGGTCGAGCTTGGTGAGGATGTTGCCGACGTGCTTCACCACGGCGAACTCGCTGACGAAGAGGCGCGAGGCGATGGCCTGGTTGGAGAGCCCCTCGGCGAGGAGGGCCAGGACCTCGTGCTCCCGGGGAGTCAGGCGGGTCAGGGGGTGGGTGCTGGTCCTGAGCAGCTGGGTGACCACCGAGGGGTCCAGCGCCGTGCCACCCGCGTGCACGCGGTGGATGGTCTCGAGGAACTCCGCGACGTGGGTGACGCGATCCTTCAGCAGGTAGCCGAACCCCGCGCCGGACGTGGAGTCGACCAGGTCGGTGACGTAGCTGCGCTCGACGTACTGGCTCAGCACGATCACGGGCAGGTCGGGATGCCGCTCACGGAGCCGGGTGGCCGCGCGCAGGCCGTCGGCACCGAGGTGCGGCGGCATGCGTACGTCGGTGACGAGGATGTCGGGCCGGTGCCTTTCGACCGACGCGGTCAGGGCGTCGGCGTCCCCCACGGTGTCGACGACGTCGAGATTGCCGAGGCTCAGGATCGCCTTCAGTCCTTCACGGAGCAGGGCGTTGTCCTCGGCGAGCACCACGCGCAGCGTCATGGGTGGGCCCCGATCGCTGCGGTGATGGTCGCGCGCGTCGGACCCCCGGCGGGGGAGTGGAGCGCGAGGTCGGCGCCGATGGCCGCCAGGCGGTCACTGACGCCCGTGAGGCCGGCGCCGGCCGGGTCGGCGCCTCCGCGGCCGTCGTCGGTGACGGTGACGGTGACGGTGTCGTCGTGCCTGACCACGCCGATCTCGACACGGTCAGCGTGCGCGTGCTTCGTGACGTTGCTGAGCAGCTCGGCGGTGGCGTAGTAGAGGGAGGCCTCGACGTGTGGTGGCAGGCGCGCGCCGAGCCGGTCATCGATGGTGACGAGCATGGGCGCCGCGCTCGTGAGCTCGCCCAGGGCGGCGACGAGGCCATGGTCGTCGAGCACCTGGGGATGGATGCCGCGCACGAAGCGGCGCAGGGTCTCCAGCACCGACAGCGACTCGCGCTGCGCCTGGGCCACGAGTGGCCGGGCCGAGTCCTCTTCCGACATGGCGGCCAGGGCGAGGCCGAGGGTCATGGACACCCGCAGCAGCTCGGGCTGCACGCCGTCGTGCAGGTCGCGCTCGATGCGGCGGCGTTCGACGTCGAACGCGTCGACGATCCGCGCCCGGGACGTGGTCGCGGCGACGAGGTCGCGCTCGAGTCGTTCCTCGCGGCCGACGAGCACGCTCTGCGCCAGGCGGGAGTCGAGCGCCGCGAGGCGCGGGGCGCCCGCCAGGACCGCGCCCAGGCAGCCCAGCCCGACGAGCGCGACGCCGACGGCCGGCGCCGGGTCGGCGATCTGCCAGGGGCCGAGGTCGACCCGGTCACCGCCCGAGACCAGCCACGGGGAGATCGCCGCCACCCCGGCGGCGAGCACGACGAGCAGGACGATCGCAGTGCCCGCGGACCGGACGGTGAGCGTCGTGGCGAGCCAGGCCAGGGACGGGCCGTCCAGCCACCCCGTCGGGCGCACCGGAGTCCGCAGGCGTCGCCGCGACCGCGCGGCGAGGGGGCGGGCCGTCGCGACGGCCAGCAGGCCTGAGAGCACGAGACCGGTCACCAGGAGGGCGAGCCCGGCGACGCGGTCCGGACCGAGCAGGGCCCGCTGCCCCCCGAGGACGCCGGGGACGAGGCCGACGGCCATGACCAGCCACACCGCCAGGACTTCCAGACCGCTCACCGCGAGACGGAGCAGGGCGAGCACGGCACCTGGTCGTCCGGGCATGGCGGCCATCATAGGAGGGGACAGGACGCCCGGACGGTGTGGCTGGCCATACCTTCGATGCGGCAGCTGGCGCCAGTGTGCACGGACCGGATCCGCTGTGGACTGGAGCCGTGAACACCTCAGTCCTCACGATCCGTGACGTGAGCCGTCGCTTCGGCACCCGTGACAACGTCGTCCATGCGCTCCGCGGCGTCTCGCTGGCCTGCACCTCGGGCACCTGGACCGCGGTGATGGGGCCGTCCGGATCGGGCAAGTCCACGCTCCTGCACTGCGGGGCGGGCCTCGACCGCCCCAGCGACGGAGGGGTCACCCTGGCCGGCCACGACCTCTCGGCGCTGGACGACGACGCGCTGACGCAGCTGCGTCGTACGACGATCGGCTTCATCTTCCAGGGCTTCAACCTCATCCCCGCGCTGACGGCGGAGCAGAACGTCACGCTGCCGCTGCGCCTCGCCGGACGCAAGGTGGACACGGCCACCGTCCGGCGGGTGCTCGCCGACCTGGGGCTCGGCGACCGCGTCACCCACCGCCCGCGAGAGCTCTCCGGCGGCCAGCAGCAGCGGGTGGCGATAGCCCGCGCGGTCGTCACCCGACCGGCCGTGCTGTTCGCGGACGAGCCGACCGGGGCGCTCGACAGCGCCTCCGCCTCCACGGTCCTCGACCTCGTCCGCGCTCTGGTCGACCGGCACGGCCAGACGGTCCTCATGGTCACCCACGACCCGGCGGTGGCCTCCCGCGCGGACCGTGTCGTGTACATGCGCGACGGCCTGGTGGTCGACGAGGCGAGCGGCGAGTCGTCGGCACAGATCGCGGCCCGCCTCGGCGGGCTGGAGCAGCTGCGATGATCGGCCTCACGGTGCGGGTGCTCCGGGACCGCTGGCACCTCCTCCTCGGCACCTTCTGCGCCATCGCGATCGGCGTCGCACTCGTCCATGCCGGACTGTCGATCGCCAGCACCGTCGCGTCCGCGTCGCCCCCGGCCGACCTGTCCGCTGCCGAGCGGGGCGCGTACGAGGCGCGGCTCAGCGGTGCGAACACGCTCAACGGCCTCGCGAGCATCCTCGGCGTCTTCCTGACGGTCTTCGTGGTGCGCTCCACCGTCGACTTCGCGATCACCGAACGACGACGAGAGCTCGCGCTGCTGCGGGTCGCGGGGCTCAGGCGGCGCCAGCTCCGGCTGCTGCTGCTCGGGGAGGCCGCCCTGCTCGGCGGAGCCGGTGCGGTGGCGGGGGCGGCCCTCGGCGTGGTCGTCGCTGCGATCCAGACCAGGATCTTCGTGGGCATGGGGGTCCTGCCCGACGACGTGCACGTGGAGTGGAGCACCGCCCACCTGGTCGCCGACGCGGCGGTCGGCATCGGGGTCGCGGTGCTCGGTGCGCGGACCGCGAGCAAGCGGGCCACCCGGATCACCCCGCTGGAGGCGCTGCACCGTCGCGGCGCGGAGGGCTCGACGATGACCGTGTCCCGGTGGGTCTGGGGGACGCTCGGCGTCGTCGGCACTGTCGCCCAGATCGCCGCTGCGGTGACGGTCGGCGGCCTCCTCGGGCCGCTCGTGCTCGCCCTGGGGATCATCATCACCGGCTCGATCGCCATGAGCCAGCTCAGCCCGCTGCTGGTCCCGCTCCTCGCATGGCTCGTCGGCCCGGCGGTGCGCGACCCACTCGGCCGGCTCGCGCTCGCGAAGATCCGTGACGACGCACGCCGTGCCGCCCAGGTCGCCGCGCCCCTCATCGTCCTCATCGGCCTGGTCGCTGGCCTCCAGGGTCTGCTCGACACCCAGACCAAGGCCGGCCAGCTCGAGATCGCCAACCTCACCAGCGCCGACCTCATCGTCCGCACCCAGGGCGATCCGTCGCGACGAGTCGCCGCCGTCGAGGGCGTCGCCAGCGCCGACACCGAGGTCGAGGTGCCGGCGAAGGTCGAGATCACCCAGGACGGCGTCGTCAGTGTGCTCCGGGGGACGGTCCTGGCCGTCGATCCGTCCCGGTTCGCAGCCATGCGTCCCCACCCTCCGCGCAGAGGAAGCTTCGCGGCTCTCGACGCGCGCCACATCGTCCTCGGGCCGGGGGTGGAGGACGAGCGGATAGCCCGGCCCATCGGCCGCATCGCCGTCACCGTCGGCGGACGGACCCGGATCCTGCGCGAGGCCGCGCGTACGGGCGAGGGCCTGGCAGCAGCGGACTGCTGCTACGTCGCCCGACAGGTGGTCCCGGAGCACGTCCTGGCCAGGTCCCCCTCCACCGTCCTCGTGACCCTCGACCGCGGAGCCTCGCCCGAGCAGGTCCGCACCGCTGTCGAGGCCCTCGCCCTCGGCGAGGTGACCACGCCGGAGGAGGACGCCGAGGAGCGCACCGCGGGCAAGGACGACGAGAACCGGGCGGTCATGGCGGCCCTCGTCGGCGTGGGCAGCGTCTACGCGCTCATCAGCCTGCTCAGCACCCTGGCCATCGCCATCACCCAGCGTCGCTCCGAGCTCGCCGTCGACCGCCTCTCGGGCATCACCCGCCGGCAGGTCGTCCGGGTCGTCCTCACCGAGACGGCCGCCGTCCTGCTCATCGGCCTCGTCCTCGGGACCGTGGTCTCCGTCGCCGCGCTGGTCGGGCTGTGGGTCGCGACGTGGCGCCAGCTGGGGACGCCGGTCGTCGCGATCCCCTGGCAGCTGCTCGGCGGCATGAGCGTGACCGTCGCCCTCCTGGCCGCGGGGACGGCGACGGTCGCTGCACTCGTCGCGACCAGGCGCCTCCCCATCCACGACATCGCCAGCCAGGAGTGACATGACGCGCGTGACCAGGACCACGATCGCGGTCATCGCGACGCCGGCCGCGCTCGCAGCCCTCTCGGCGTGCGGCAGCGGCGAGCACACCGAGTACACCTCGTTCCCCTACTCGGGCCGCACCCTCGAGATCACCAACGACAACGACAACATGCCGGTCTCCCTCAGGTCGGCCGACACCGACCGGGTGACGGTCAGCGTCACGACCACGACGGCGGTCGGCAAGGACGCCGTCACCCCTGCCTGGACCCTCGCCGACGACACCCTCGACCTCGGCGATCCCTGCACCCACGGCTACATCGGCATCTGCGAGGGCAGCTACGTCGTCACCGTGCCGGACGGGACACGCGTGACCATCAACGGGAAGGGCGTGCCCACTGCCTCCCGCAGCCAGCCAGGTCTCCCGCCCGACGGCCGGTGATGGTGGTCACCGGTCCCACCCCATCGAATGAGGCATGGGTGACTACCGGCGAGTCGCCGGTACGTTTCGTCGCATGATCGAGAACTGGCCCGGCACTGCCTATCCTCTGGGTGCCACGTTCGACGGCACCGGCACCAACTTCGCGCTCTTCAGCGAGGTCGCCGAGCGGGTCGAGCTGTGCCTGTTCGACCCCGACCCGGACGCCCCCGGCGGCTTCCTCGAGACCCGCCTCGAGGTCACCGAGGTCGACGCCTACGTGTGGCACTGCTACATCCCCACGGTGCAGCCGGGCCAGCGCTACGGCTACCGCGTGCACGGCCCGTGGGACCCGTCGCGCGGCCTGCGGTGCAACCCCAGCAAGCTGCTGCTCGACCCCTACGCCAAGGCGACCGCCGGCGACATCGACTGGGACCAGGCGCTGTTCTCCTACAACTTCGGCGACGAGGACAGCCGTAACGACGACGACTCCGCCGCGCACATGACGCACGGCGTGGTCATCAACCCGTTCTTCGACTGGGAGGGCGACCGGCGCCTCGACATCCCCTACAACGAGTCGTTCATCTACGAGGCGCACGTCAAGGGCCTGACCCAGCTGCACCCCGACATCCCCGAGGAGCAGCGGGGGACGTACGCCGGGCTGGCCCACCCGTCCATCACCGCCCACCTGCAGAAGCTCGGCGTCACCGCCATCGAGCTGATGCCGGTGCACCAGTTCGTGCAGGACTCGACACTGCTCGAGCAGGGCCTGCGCAACTACTGGGGCTACAACACCCTCGGCTTCTTCGCCCCCCACGCCGACTACGCCTCGAGCAAGCAGGGCCAGCAGGTCCAGGAGTTCAAGGCGATGGTCAAGGCGATGCACAGCGCTGGCATCGAGGTCATCCTCGACGTCGTCTACAACCACACGGCCGAGGGCAACCACCTCGGCCCGACGCTGAGCTTCAAGGGCATCGACAACGCGGCCTACTACCGCCTCGTCGACGACGACCAGCGCTACTACGTTGACTACACCGGCACCGGCAACACGCTCAACGTGCGCCACCCGCACTCGGTGCAGCTGATCATGGACTCGCTGCGCTACTGGGTCACCGAGATGCACGTCGACGGCTTCCGCTTCGACCTCGCCGCGACCCTGGCCCGCGAGTTCTACGACGTCGACAAGCTGTCGACCTTCTTCGAGATGGTGCAGCAGGACCCGGTCGTCAGCCAGGTCAAGCTGATCGCCGAGCCGTGGGACATCGGCCCCGGCGGCTACCAGGTCGGCGGCTTCCCGCCGCAGTGGACGGAGTGGAACGGCGCCTACCGCGACACCGTGCGCGACTTCTGGCGCGGCGAGCCGTCGCTGGGCGAGTTCGCCTCGCGGCTCTCCGGCTCCTCCGACCTCTACGAGCACTCCGGCCGGAGGCCATTCGCCAGCATCAACTTCGTCACCGCCCACGACGGATTCACGCTGCGCGACCTCGTGTCCTACAACGAGAAGCACAACGAGGCCAACGGCGAGGACAACAACGACGGCGAGAGCCACAACCGCTCGTGGAACCACGGTGTCGAGGGCCCGACGGAGGACCCCGAGATCCTCCAAGCGCGCGCCCGCGAGCAGCGCAACTTCATCGCGACCCTGCTGCTGAGCCAGGGCGTGCCGATGCTGCTGCACGGCGACGAGCTGAGCCGCACCCAGCACGGCAACAACAACACCTACGCCCAGGACAGCGAGATCAGCTGGGTGCACTGGGACGAGGCGGACGGGCCGCTCATCGAGTTCACCGCGGCGGTCGCCCGGCTGCGCGCCGAGCACCCGACCTTCCACCGCAAGCGCTTCTTCACCGGCAACACCGTGCGCACCGGCGACGGCGAGCGCCTCAACGACATCGTGTGGCTCGACCTCGACGGCGAGCCGATGGAGGACGGCGACTGGGAGGGCGGCAAGGCGATCGGGATGTACCTCAACGGCAACGGCATCGCCGGCAAGGACGCCCGCGGCGCCACGATCACCGACGACCACTTCCTGCTCTACTTCAACGCCGACGGCCCGGCGCAGGTCACCCTGCCCGCGGAGGAGTACGCCGCAGCCTGGGACGTCGTGATCGACACCAGCGGCAACCCCGACGCCGACCCGACGCTCCAGGCCGGCGCCACCTTCGACCTCGACACCCACAGCGTCGTCGTCCTGCGCGAGCACTCCGAGCCGGAGACCAACCCCGACCACTCAGTGGCGGCATCACTGGCGGCCCGCTCGGGTACGGACGCCTCGTGACCGACGCCCCCAGTCCCAGCCGGCCCGAGCGGCGTACGCCGCACAGCACCTACCGCCTCCAGGTCAGCCCCGAGTTCACGCTGTACGACGCGACCCGGGTGCTGCCCTACCTGCACGACCTGGGCGTCGACTGGGTCTACCTGTCGCCGCTGCTGGCCTCCGAGCCCGGCAGCACCCACGGCTACGACGTCGTCGCCTTCGACCACGTCGACCCCGAGCGCGGCGGCGCCGAGGGCCTGGCCGCGCTGTCGGCGGAGGCTCGGCGCCTCGGCATGGGCGTGCTGGTCGACATCGTGCCCAACCACGTCGGCATCGCCACCCCGGCGGAGGACCCGTGGTGGTGGGACGTGCTCAAGCTGGGGCGCGAGTCCGAGCACGCGTCGGCGTTCGACGTCGACTGGGCCGCCGCTGACGGGCGCATCCTGATCCCCGTGGTCGGCGACGACGACGAGGACGCGATCCACCTCGCCCTGTCGGAGACGGGGGAGGGCGAGGTGCGCTACCACGACCAGCGCTTCCCGCTCGCTCCCGGCACGTCCACGCTCGAGGAGCAGCACTACGAGCTGGTCAGCTGGCGCGCGGCCGACGACGACCTCAACTACCGCCGGTTCTTCGCCGTCAACACCCTCGCCGCGGTGCGGGTGGAGGACCCCGAGGTCTTCGCCGAGACCCACGTCGAGGTGAAGCGGTGGTTCGACGAGGGCCTGGTCGACGGCCTGCGGGTCGACCACCCCGACGGCCTGCGCGACCCCAAGCGCTACCTCGACGACCTCGCCGCCCTCACCGGCGGCGCCTACGTGCTGGTCGAGAAGATCCTCGAGCCCGGCGAGCACCTGCCCGCCGACTGGGCGACCGCCGGCACCACCGGCTACGACGCGCTCGCGCTGATCGACCGGGTGCTCACCGACCCGGCCGGCGAGGCGCCGCTCACCGTGCTCGAGGACCGGCTCCGCGGCACGCTCGTCGACTGGCAGCAGATGGTCCACGACAACAAGCGCGCCGTGGCCGACGGCATCCTGCACGCCGAGGTGCTGCGGATCACCCGCGAGGTCGAGCGCGTGCTCGGCTCGCGCGAGCAGGAGGCCGGCCCGGGCGCCGATGCCGACTCCGTGGCCGACGCGGTCGCCGAGCTGCTCGCCTGCTTCCCGGTCTACCGCTCCTACCTCCCCGAGGGCCGCGAGCACCTCGACCAGGCGTTCGGCGCCGCGCGTGCGCACCGCCCCGACCTCGAGGCGACGTACGACGTGCTGGAGCCGCTGCTCAACGACGAGTGGGGCCAGCCGGCGCGCCGCTTCCAGCAGACCTCCGGCATGGTGATGGCCAAGGGCGTGGAGGACTGCTCGTTCTACCGCTGGTCGCGGCTCACCTCGCTCAACGAGGTCGGCGGCGACCCCTCGATCTTCTCCATCGGGGTCGACGACTGGCACGAGGCGATGGCCGCGCGGCAGCGTGACTGGCCCGACGCGATGGTGACCCTCTCGACCCACGACACCAAGCGCGGCGAGGACGTCCGCGCCCGCATCACGGTGCTCGCCGAGGAGCCCGGCCACTGGGAGCGGGCGCTCGACGAGCTGCTGCGGCTCGCGCCCGTGCCCGACCCGGGCTTCGGCTCGCTGCTGTGGCAGGCGGTGCTCGGCGCAGCCTGGACCTGGGAGACGCCGGACCACCTGCCCGACCTGCGCGAGCGGCTCCACGGCTACGCCGAGAAGGCGATGCGCGAGGCCGGCGACCGCACCACCTGGACCGAGCCCGACGAGGCGTACGAGAAGCAGGTGCACGCCGCGGTCGACGCCGTCTTCGACTCCGAGGAGGTGCGCGGGGCGCTCCTCGACCTCGCCGCGCGGATCGACGAGCCCGCGCAGGCCAACGCGCTCGCGGCCAAGCTGCTCGCGATCACGATGCCGGGCGTGCCCGACGTCTACCAGGGCAGCGAGCTGTGGGAGACGTCGCTGGTCGACCCCGACAACCGCCGTCCCGTCGACTTCGACCACCGGGCCGCGGTGCTGGCCGGCACCGCCGAGGACGACGCCGCGACCAAGCTGCACGTCACCTGCACCGCCCTGACGCTGCGCCGCGAGCGCCCCGAGCTGTTCACGACCTACGCCCCGGTGCTCGCCGCCGGGTCGGCCGCAGACCATGTCGTCGCGTTCGACCGCGGTGGCGCGATCGCCGTCGCCACCCGGCTGCCCGTCGGGCTCGCCGCCGCCGGCGGCTGGGGCGACACCGCGCTCGAGCTGCCCGAGGGCCGGTGGCACGACGTGCTGACCGGCGTCGACACCGACGGCCGGCTCGCCGACCTGCTCGCCGTCCACCCCGTCGCGCTGCTCGTGAGGAACGACTGATGCGCGGGCCGTTCGACGTCTGGGCACCGCGGCCCGAGCGCGTGCGCCTGCAGGTCGCCGGCGACGTGGTGGAGATGGCCCGCGGCGACGACGGCTGGTGGAGCCCCACCGCGCCGGTGCCGTCGGCGGGCGACTACGTCGACTACGGCTACCTCCTCGACGACGACCCCGACCCGCGCCCCGACCCGCGGTCGCGTCGGCAGCCCGACGGCGTGCACGGGCTGTCGCGGCGCGACCTGACGACCTACGAGTGGCGCGACTCCGACTGGACCGGTCGCCAGCTGCCCGGATCGGTGATCTACGAGCTGCACATCGGCACGTTCACCCCGGAGGGCACGTTCGACGCGGCCGCCGGGCGGCTCGACCACCTCGTCGACGTCGGCGTCGACCTCGTCGAGCTGATGCCGGTCAACGCCTTCAACGGCACCCACAACTGGGGCTACGACGGCGTCGGCTGGTTCGCCGTTCACGAGCAGTACGGCGGGCCCGACGGCTACCGTCGCTTCGTCGACGCCTGCCACGCCGCGGGGCTCGGTGTCGTGCAGGACGTCGTGCACAACCATCTCGGCCCCTCCGGCAACTACCTCCCGCTGTTCGGCCCCTACCTCAAGGACGGCCGCAACACGTGGGGCGACCTGGTCAACCTCGACGGCGAGGGCTCGGCCGAGGTGCGCCGCTACATCCTCGACAACGTGCGGATGTGGTTCGAGGACTACCACGTCGACGCGCTGCGGCTCGACGCCGTGCACGCGCTCAGCGACACCTCCGCGGTGCACCTGCTCGAGGAGATGGCGATCGAGACCGCCGCCTGGTCCGCCCACGTACGCCGCCCGCTGACGCTGATCGCCGAGTCGGACCTCAACGACACGCACCTGGTGAGCCCGCGCGAGGCGGGTGGCTACGGCCTCGTCGCCCAGTGGAGCGACGACTTCCACCACGCCGTGCACGTCGCGCTGAGCGGCGAGACGACCGGCTACTACGCCGACTTCGAGCCGCTCGAGGCGCTGGCCAAGGTCTGTGAGAAGGGCTTCTTCCACGACGGCACGTTCTCCTCGTTCCGCGGGCGCGACCACGGCAAACCGGTCGACACCGAGCACATACCGACCTGGCGTCTCGTCGTGGCCAACCAGAACCACGACCAGGTCGGCAACCGCGCCCGCGGCGACCGGCTCGCCGAGCACCTCGACGACGACCAGCTCGCCTGCGCGGCGCTGCTGACGCTGGCCGGGCCGTTCACCCCGATGCTCTTCATGGGAGAGGAGTGGGCCGCCTCGACGCCGTTCGCCTTCTTCACCTCCCACCCCGAGCCCGAGCTCGGCAAGGCCACCGCCGAGGGCCGGATCGAGGAGTTCGCGAAGATGGGCTGGGACCCCGCGGAGGTGCTCGACCCGCAGGACGTCGAGACGTTCCACAGCTCCCGGCTCGACTGGGACGAGCGGTCGCAGGGTCGTCACGCGGTGGTGCTCGACTGCTACCGGCGGCTGGGGCGGCTGCGTCGCGAGCTGCCGCAGCTCACCGACCCGTCCTTCGGCTCGGTGTCGTGCACCGTCGAGGGCCGGGTCTTCACCATGGCCCGCGGCGACCTGCTCGTCGTGGTCAACACCGGCGAGGAGCCCGCCACGGTCGAGGTGGGGGAGCGCGACGTGCTCTTCGAGACGCCCGCAGGCGTCGAGGTCGGCGGCGGCACGCTGAGCGTGCCGGGCCACGCAGGGGCGCTGCTCGGCCCCGCCACAACTTTCGCCCGACCCACCGCGTCTCCCTGAGTGAACGGCCCGCAACCCGGGCCCACACACAACGGGGAACGAACCATGAACCGCATCACCGCACTCGCCGCCACCGTGGCCCTCGCCGCCGGCTCGCTGGCGCTCTCCGCGCCGGCGCAGGCCGCGCCCGCGAAGGCCTACAAGGTCACCGCCAAGGCCAACATCGAGGTCGCCGTCGCCAAGGAGGACACGGTCAAGGTCCGCGGCCGCGTCACCCCGAAGGCGGCCGGCCAGAAGGTCGTGCTCCAGCAGCGCGTGGGCAACAAGAAGACGTGGAAGGTGACCGGCAACGCGCGGGTCAAGGGCAACGGCACCTACCTGCTCAAGGACAAGCCCTCGACCCCGGGCTCCCGCGAGTACCGCGTGCTCAAGCCGGCCTCGAACGGGATCGCGAAGGGCTTCAGCAAGCCCGTCGCCGTCGAGGTCTACAAGTGGGAGAAGCTCGCCTACCGCACCAGCGGCCCCCGCGTGAACCTCGACTCGACCGGCGTCCTCATCGGTGCCGACTACTACGGCCAGAGCCTGGCGACCACGACGTCGGGCGAGCCGTCGTCGGTGGAGTACACCCTCGGTCGCAAGTGCAGCGCCCTGCGCGCGACGTACGCCCTCACCGACAGCTCGGCCACCGGCTCGAGCGGCGCGGTGACGGTCACCGCCGACGGCGCCGTCCTGGCCACGCACCCGCTGGCGGTCGGCACGGTCGTGGCCGACGAGGTCCTCGACCTCTCCGGCGTGTTCCGCCTGAAGATCGACCTGTCCACCACCGCGACGCCCGCCGCGGTCGCCGCCGTGGCGACGCCCGAGGTGCTCTGCACGCGCTGACGCGCACCCGATCCGGCAGCGGCGGGCACGACCGGGGTCACAGGCCCGGAAGTGCTCGCCGCTGTTGCGCGTGCGGGCAGCGTCGTTGGGGTGGCGTCGTGGGGGCAGCGTCGATCGGGACCCGGCTGGTGTTTGGCCGTAGTGTTGGCTCTCGTGGCAGGCATCGACTTCGACCAAGAGATCAAGCAGCTCCGGGCGACCATGAAGACCATCGGTCAGGTCCTCGACCTCGACAAGATGCGCGGCGAGATCGCCGACCTGGGCGAGCAGGTCGCCGCACCCGACCTCTGGGACGACGTCGGGAGCGCCACCCGCATCACCGGCCGGCTCTCCGCGCTGCAGGGTGAGCTCGACCGCTTCACGGGCCTCGAGACCCGCATCGAGGACCTCGCGCTGATGGTCGAGATGGCGCAGGAGGAGGGCGACGCCGACTCGCTCGCCGACTCCGAGGCCGAGCTCGCCCGCATCAAGAAGTCGGTCGAGTCCCTCGAGATCCGCACCCTGCTGTCGGGGGAGTACGACGAGCGCGAGGCGATCGTCACCATCCGCTCGGGCGCCGGTGGCGTCGACGCGGCCGACTTCGCCGAGATGCTGATGCGGATGTACACGCGCTGGGCCGAGCAGCACAAGTACGGCGTCGAGGTCTACGACGTCTCCTACGCGGAGGAGGCGGGCATCAAGTCCGCCGAGTTCGCCATCCACGCGCCCTACGCCTACGGCACCCTGTCGGTCGAGGCGGGCACGCACCGCCTGGTGCGGATCAGCCCCTTCGACAACCAGGGGCGCCGCCAGACGTCGTTCGCCGCCGTCGAGGTGGTGCCCGTCCTCGAACAGACCGACGAGATCGAGGTCGACGAGAACGACATCCGCACCGACGTCTTCCGCTCCGGTGGGCCGGGCGGCCAGTCGGTCAACACCACCGACTCCGCGGTGCGCCTGACCCACATCCCCACCGGGATCGTCGTCTCCTGCCAGAACGAGAAGTCGCAGCTGCAGAACAAGGCCTCCGCGATGGTCGTGCTCAAGGCCAAGCTGCTGGCGAAGAAGAAGGCCGAGGAGGCCGCGCTCAAGAAGGACCTCAAGGGCGACGTCGCCGCCAGCTGGGGCGACCAGATGCGCAACTACGTGCTCAACCCCTACCAGATCGTCAAGGACCTGCGCACCGGCTACGAGTCGGGCAACCCCAGCGCCGTCTTCGACGGTGACCTCGACGACTTCATGGAGGCCGGCATCCGCTGGCGCCGCGGGGCGGAGAAGGTCGACGCCTGAGGCGCCACCATGGGACTCTTCGGCAAGCCCGAGATGATCGGCCCGGGCGGTGGCAGCGACGCGGACCGCACCCGGATCGCGGATCTCGAGCGACGCGTCGCCGCGCTGGAGGCCCAGCTGGCCGAGCTGGCCCGGGCCGCGTCGCTCACGGGGCCGGCTGCGCTCGCGCCGTTCGCGACCGAGCCCTGGCTGGCCGAGGTGCAGGCGCTGCGCCGCGCCGGCAAGACGATCCACGCGATCAAGGTCTATCGCGAGCACACCGGCGCCAGCCTCAAGCAGGCCAAGGACGCCGTCGAGGCGCTCCCGGGCTGACCGGCTGTGTCCCGCTCGGCGACGTCATCAGCCGGCGCGCATCCACGGCAGCGGCTGAGTCGGGTTCACGTGGGTGCTGGTGCCGCTCATGGCGCGCGCGGCTCGGGACGAGCCGGTGGCCTCGCTTCAGGCGTGGGTGGTGTCAGGTGGACAGGGCTCGTGCCCGGCCCTCGAGGGGCGTGGCGCGATCGCCGCGCGAGCGGCGCGCAGGCACAGCAGCCCTCCGATGACGAACCACGGCTCCACGGCGATCAGCAGGTAGGGGGGCACCGGGCCGTCGGGCACCAGCATGGCCAGGGACAGCAGTCCGATGGCGCCTCTGAGGAGCAGGAGCACACCGGTGATCCGCAGTGCGAGACGCCAGCCGGGGATGTAGGTCCGCGGGTGCAGCACCAGCCAGCCGCACAGGAGCGCGGCGACCACCGAGGCGCCGGTGACGCCCCAGTTGTAGGCGCTGAACCAGGTGGTCTCCAGCGCGGCGTCAGCCGCCCCGCTGTCTGCCCCGAGACCGCGGCGGCCCCCGAAGGCCCAGTAGAGGTGCGGCACGGCGAACAGCGTCGACCACAGGGCCAGGGCGCCGAACGCTGCGCGAGCGACCCGATCGTGCACGGCGCGGGTCGTCACGGGTGTCGTCGGTCGGTTGACGCTCACTCAGCCATGATGACGTCGTCGAGGCGATGCGGGCCACGGATTTGACGTCGGCCGTGAGTCGCTGGCCCGTCGCCCCGGCACGCGTCGGGCACCTCACAGCCGGCGGCCCAGCCGGGATTCGCCGATCCCGCGCACCCCTCACGTAGCCTCGACGCCGTGATTCGCTTCGAGAAGGTCACCAAGAGTTACCCCGGCCACCCCCACCCCGCGCTCGACAACGTCTCGGTCGACGTCGAGAAGGGGGAGTTCGTCTTCCTGGTGGGCTCCTCCGGCTCGGGCAAGTCGACCTTCCTGCGCCTGGTGCTGCGCGAGTACCGGCCCACCTCCGGGCGGGTCTACGTCGCGGGCAAGGAGATCAACCGGTTGGCCAGCTGGAAGGTGCCGCGGCTGCGCCGCGACATCGGCACCGTCTTCCAGGACTTCCGCCTGCTGCCCAACAAGACCGTGACCGAGAACGTCGCCTTCGCCCTCCAGGTCATCGGCAAGTCCCGCAAGGAGATCAAGGACGTCGTGCCGGAGACGCTCGAGCTGGTCGGGCTGAGCGGCAAGGGCGACCGGATGCCCGACGAGCTCTCGGGCGGCGAGCAGCAGCGCGTCGCGGTCGCGCGGGCCTTCGTCAACCGGCCGATGATCCTGATCGCCGACGAGCCCACCGGCAACCTCGACCCGACGACGTCGGTGGGCATCATGAAGCTCCTCGACCGCATCAACCGCACCGGCACCACGGTCGTGATGGCCACCCACGACGCCGGCATCGTCGACCAGATGCGCAAGCGCGTCATCGAGCTCGAGAACGGTCACGTCGTGCGCGACCAGGCACAGGGCGTCTACGGCCACCAGAACTGAGCGGGGCGCGCCCCGGCCCCGATCCGCACCCCCGAACGAATCGAGATCCTCCTTCCATGCAGCTGCGCTACGTCTTCTCCGAGCTCGGCCAGGGCCTGCGACGCAACCTGACGATGCACCTGGCGGTGATCCTCACCCTCGTCGTGTCGCTGACGCTCGTCGGCATCGGCCTGCTGTTCCAGCAGCAGGCCACGCGGGCGGCCGAGCACTTCGGCAACCAGCTCCAGATCACCGTCTACCTGTGCCGGCTCAACGACTCCAACCCGGTCTGCCCCAACCCGGTGACCGAGGCGCAGAAGGCCGAGATCGAGGCGGTCGTGGATGCCAACCCGGAGGTCGCGAGCTATCGCTTCGAGTCCGGCGAGGTCGCCCTGGAGAAGGCCAAGGAGCTCTACGGCGAGGAGCTGTTCTCCGGCGACAACCCGGCGCTGACCGCCGAGGACATGCCGGAGACGATCTGGATCACCCTCGAGGACCCGCAGGAGTACGAGGGCATCACCAGCGCCGTGCAGGGCCTCGACGGTGTGTCCCGCGTGCGTGACCTGCGCGAGCAGGTGGGGCCGATCCTCACCACGATCACCAAGATGCGCACGTACGCCCTCGGCACCGCCGGCCTGCTGGTGCTGGCCGCGCTGCTGCTCGTCGCCAACACGATCCGCCTCGCAGCCTTCGCGCGCCGCAAGGAGATCGGCATCATGCGCCTGGTCGGCGCCTCGACGCTCTACATCGCGCTGCCGTTCCTCCTCGAGGCGCTGGTGACCGCGCTGATCAGCGTCGCGCTCGCCGGGGGAGCGCTGGCGGCGTTCCTGCACTTCGCGATCGGCGACCTCGCGGCCAACCTGAGGTTCGTCCCGTGGATCGGGTGGAACGAGTACTGGGTCGCCGCCGGGGCCATCGGGATCCTCGGTCCGGTGCTCACCTTGCTCCCGACACTCGTGTTGACCCGCAAATACCTCAAAGTCTGACCCGCGGGGGTTAGCGTCTAGGCGTCTCGCCCGGCGTCAGTCGGGAGTGGCACCCTTCCCCGCTTCCCCGACGCAAAGGCTTCCCCGGTGCGTACCTTCCCCCGTGCCGCTCAACGCCGCCTGGCCGCAGCACTTGTCGCGGTCATGGCCCTGAGCGTGTCCGCGGCCCATGCCGACGACCTCAAGGACAAGAAGAACAAGGTCGAGCGCGAGCTCAAGGGCGCCCACCAGGACCTCGACGCGTCCAGCGCCCAGCTGCGCAAGGCGACCGCCCGCCTCGACGCCGCCCAGCAGCAGCTCCGGGTCGCCAAGACCCGCCTCGCCACCGCTCGCGGCAAGGTCGAGGTGGCCCACGAGCGCGACGAGCGGATGCAGGCCGCGCTCGAGGTCGCGGAGGCCGAGCTCGCCGCCGCCGAGGCGGCGCTGGCCCAGGGCCGGGTCGACCGCGACACCCAGCGGCAGAAGGTCGCGCGCACCGTCGCCGACATGTACTCCGAGGGCGACCCCGAGCTCCTCGCGTTCTCCTCGCTGCTCGACGCCGAGTCGACCGAGGAGCTCACCCGCCGCGACGGGGTGCGCGACGTCGTCGTCGGCCAGGAGGCGCGCGAGTACGACGAGCTCAAGGCCTCGGAGGTGCTGCTCGAGGTGCGCGAGGACCAGGTCGCCGAGGCCCGCGACGACGTGGCCGTCAAGCGCGAGGCCGCTGCCGAGCACCTCGAGGTGATGCAGGCCCTCGAGGCGGAGGAGCGCGCCGCGAAGGACGCGGTGGTCGAGCTCGTCGTCGAGCGACGCGACGCCCGCGCCGGGGCACGCCAGGCCCGCGCGAAGGACCTCGCCAAGCTCCGCAAGCTCGAGAAGGAGCAGCAGCGGATCGAGGAGATGCTGCGCAGGCGCGCGCTCGCCGCGCTGCGCCGCCAGCGGGCCCAGTCCCGCTCCCAGGCGCCCGCGCCCAGCCCGGGCTCGGGGATCCTCGCCTACCCCGTCGACGGCTACGTCACCTCGCCGTTCGGCTACCGCTCGCACCCGATCTACCACTACTGGGGACTGCACGACGGCATCGACTTCGGCGGCGGGTGCGGCACGCCGCTGCGCGCCGCGGCGCCGGGCAAGGTGGTGTCGTCCTACTACAGCGGCGTCTACGGCAACCGCCTCGTGATCGACCACGGCGTGCTCGGCGGACGCGGCATCGCCACGATCTACAACCACGCCAGCGGCTACAACGTCGGGGTGGGCGACCGGGTCGAGGTGGGACAGGTGATCGGGTTCGAGGGCAGCACGGGCTGGTCGACCGGGTGCCACCTGCACTTCACCGTGATGGCCAACGGCCAGGCCGTGGACCCGATGAACTGGCTGTAACGCGCTGGACAGTCGTTGGTGCCGCTCTGGGAGGATGGGCCCATGGCGAAGGAGCAGGGCCAGAAGATGGTCGCGCAGAACAAGAAGGCGCGCCACGACTACCACATCGAGGACACGTGGGAGGCCGGCCTGGTCCTCATGGGCACCGAGGTGAAGTCGCTGCGGCAGGGGCGGGCCTCGCTCGTCGACGGGTTCGCCGAGATCGACAACGGCGAGGCGTGGCTGCTCGGGGTGCACATCCCGGAGTACAGCCAGGGCACGTGGACCAACCACTCCGCCCGGCGGCGCCGCAAGCTGCTGCTCAACCGCTCGGAGATCGACAAGATCGAGCGCAAGATCACCGACAAGGGCTACACGATCGTCCCGCTTGCGCTCTACTTCAAGGACGGCCGGGCCAAGGTCGAGATCGCGCTCGCCAAGGGCAAGAAGGCCTACGACAAGCGCCACACCCTGGCCGAGCGGCAGGCCAACCGCGAGAAGGTCGACGCGGTCCAGCGCCGGCTCAAGGGTCACCGGGACTGAGCCCCGGGTGACCGATCCCGTCGCGTTCGCCCGCGCCCTCGGCCTGCCCGGCCTCCAGGACCTGCACACCCACTTCCTCCCGCCGCGGGTGATGGCCAAGGTCCGGGCGCAGTTCGACGCGGCGGGCCCGCTCATCGGCCGGCCGTGGCCGCTCCACTACCGCGACGCGGACGACGCCCTCGTGGAGAGGCTGCGCTCGTTCGGCGTGCGTCGCTTCACCGCGCTGCCCTACGCCCACAAGGCCGGCATGGCGGAGTTCCTCAACGACTGGGCCGCCGGGTTCGCGCGGCGCGTGCCCGAGGCGGCGGTGTGCGGCACGTTCTACCCCGAGCCCGGTGCGGGGGCGTACGTCGCCTCCCGGTCCGCGGGCCCCGAGCCGGTCGAGGTCTGGAAGGTGCACGTGCAGGTCGGCGCGTTCGACGTCACCGACCCCCTCCTCGACGAGGCGTGGGGCGTGGTCGCAGAGACCGGGACGCCCGTCGTGCTCCACGCCGGCAGCGGTCCCGTCGCGACCGAGCACACCGGCCCCGCCCCGGTCGCCGCGCTCCTCGCGCGCCATCCGCGGCTGCGGCTGGTCATCGCCCACGCCGGCGCCCCGGAGTACGCCGAGTTCCTGGCGCTCGCCGAGCGGCACGAGCGGGTCGCCCTCGACACGACGATGGCCTTCACGCCGTTCTTCGAGGAGATGGGCGGCGCCTACCCGGACGACCTGCTGCCGCGGCTGCGCGACCTCGGGCTGGCCGGCCGGGTGCACCTCGGCAGCGACTTCCCCAACATCCCCTACCCCTACGCCGTGCAGCTCGAGTCGCTCGAGCGGCTCGGGCTCGGCGAGGACTGGCTGCGCGCCGTCTGCTGGGACAACACCACCGCCCTGCTGGGCTGAGCGCCGCCTACAGGTGCGAACCCCAGTAGTAGCCGCCGAACGCGAGGGCGATGCTGAGCACCAGCACGCCCACGCCGTAGGCCGCCGCCAGGCCGTAGCGCTTCTCGCGCACCAGCTGGACGGTCTCGTAGCTGGCGGTGCTGAAGGTCGTGTAGCCGCCGAGGAACCCGGTGCCCACGATGGCGCTGACGTCGGTCGAGGCGAGGTGGCTGGCGACCAGGCCGGTCAGGAACCCGAGCACCGGCGAGCCGGTGAGGTTGATGATCGCCGTCGACCACGGGAAGGCGGAGCCCTTGGTCCTGGACTTGATCCAGGCGTCGAGGAGGTAGCGCACGCTGGCGCCCAGGCCGCCGGCGACGACGAGCAGCGCGAAGAGTCCCGGTGTCATCGGCTCGCTCCCTCGGCGCGGTGGCGGGGCCCGTGCCGGCTCGCCGCGAGGGCGATGCCGGCGAGGGTGGCCAGGCCGCCGACCACCAGGGTGCCGAGGGCGTAGGTCGCGGCCACGCCCACGCGCGAGTCGTCGAGCAGCACGGCCGTGTCGGTCGCCAGCGAGCTGTAGGTGGTGAGGCCCCCGCAGAACCCGGTGCCGATGAGCAGCTTGAGCCGCGAGGTCAGCTGGGGCGGCGTGTCGTCGCGGGTGAGCGCCTCGTAGAGGTAGCCCAGCACGAACGCGCCGAGCACGTTGACGATCGGCACCACGATGGGGATGTTGTCCTCGTTGGGCACGGCCAGCATGAACCCCTCGCGCGCCCCGACGCCCACGATGCCCCCAGCGAGTACCAGCGCGACCGAGGTGAGTCGCGAGTCGTGCTGCGCCGCGGCGCTCATGGTCGCGTCGGCTCCGGGGGCGCGGTGACCCGCCCCCTGCGTGTGGTCCAACCGAGATCGGTGTCCATCGTGTGCCTCCTCATGCGTTGGCGGGGTGGGCGGCGGGATCGGCAGCACCGACCGCGCCGGGGGAGACGGCGTCCAGCAGGGCCAGCAGGGTCAGGTTGACCAGGCTGACCTCCAGCGTGACGGCGTCGACGGACCGCACGGGCGCGTCGACGTCGTTGGCGTCGCCGACGGAGGTGTCGACCGCCCCTGGTAGCCGGCCGGACAGCGCCGTGGTGAGGGCGGCGACGTTCTCGCTGGTCGACCGGCTCAGGGCCCTCCAGTCCACGCCCGGGTCGGCGCCCGGATCGACGCCCGAGGCGATGGCGCCCTCGACCGCGCCCACCAGCTGCCGGGTGTGGAAGACCAGCGACCACGCCCCGGTGAGCTGGCTCTCCACGCCTCCGGGCTCGAGGGCGCCGGCCGAGCGACGCAGCGGGTCCGCCGCGGTCGCGATGGAGCGGACGTGCCGGTCGGCGTCGAGGAGCCGTTGGCGCACGGCGGTCTGCGAGATCGAGTGGTCGCCGGCCATGCGCGACAGGCTGGCGGTGACGATCACGTCGACGTCCTCGACCAGGTCGGCGAGGTTGGCGTGGTAGGTCGTGCGGGTGTGGCGCGGAAGCACGAGCGCGGCCACGGCGAGCGCGACCAGCGCACCGAAGACCGTCTCAAGCACCCGCTCCTCCAGCGCGAGGCTGGTCAGCCGCCCGAGGTACTCGTAGAGCATCGCGAAGATCATCGTCGTCCACAGGGCGGAGACGGCCGGGGACACCTGGCGGTAGTAGGCCGAGGCGAAGACGGCCACCGCGATGACCGGCAGCACCACCGCGGGGTCCGACCCGCTCTCCAGGGCGATCGCGAAGCCGATCGCCGCGCCCCCGACGGTGCCGGCGAGGCGTTGGGCGCCCTTGACCAGGGTCTCGCCGTCGGTCCCGCCCAGCACCTGGTAGGCCGCGAGCACCGCCCAGTACTGGTGGCTCGACGACACCAGCCCCCCGACCGCCAGCGCGAGGCCGGTCGCGACCGCGGCCTGGACCGCCTGGCGCGTCGACGGCGCGATGGAACGCCCCGCCGGGGGAGCGTCCTCGGCGGCCTGGCGCGCGCCGGGCGCCACCAGCGCCTCGGCCCCCACCTCGCCCTCCTCGGCCAGGGGCACGGTGTAGGCGACCTCCGGGTGAAGAGCCGCGTCGACCGCGTCCCGCAGCTTCTCCGCGACGCGTTGCAGCTGGTCGATCGCCGCGTGCAGCGCACGCGCCTGGCGGGGCCAGTCCCGCGGCGGCTCCTCCTCCGTCCAGGGCGGCAGTGCCGCGAGGTCGGGACTCAGGCCGGCGTCGGTCGTCGCCGACGCGGTCGTGCGGGCGACATGGACCTGGAGCAGCTCGAGCCGACCGGCCAATCGCGCCCGCAGCTCCAGCGACAAGGTGGTGCCGGTGACGTCGCGTGCGGCGGAGGCGAGATTCTTGACGGCGAGCTCGGTGTCGAACAACCGCAGGCGCAGCGCCGCCGCGCGCTCGGGGGAGACGCCGATCTTGTCCTCGTCGCCGGTCATGCATCCTCCGATGAATGCACCGGCCCGGCGCAGCTGGCCCAGCTCGAGGTCGGCCCGCTTGCGCACGTCGCCGCTCCAGCGGGCCCACGAGATGGCGTCGACCAGGGTGTCCATCGCCGAGACCAGCTGGGCCGTGAAGCCCTCGATGCCGTCGCGCAGCTCCTTGCGCGGGCGCGCGGGCAGGAGGACGTAGCTCACGACCAGCGCCCACAGCACCCCCGCCGCGGCAGCGCCGAGGAACCACGGTGCGTCGCTGGGCTGCAGCCGGAGGATCAGCGCGAAGTAGTAGGCCATGAACGACACCCGGCCGATGGCGGCCCAGCGGGCGCCGAAGTGGCCCACCCACGTGCCGACCAGGGCCACGACGGCCAGAAGGAGACCGGTGAGCAGCGTCGAGTCCGACACCAGCGCGCCGAGGAACACCACGACGCCGATCGGCACGAGCTGCAGCACGCTGGTGAGCACCTGCCCGCGCTGCGACCTGTCGACGGCGACGCCCGTGCTCGTCATGGCGACGAAGCCGCCGAAGATGGCCGGCTGGATGGCGGCGCGGTCGGTGGCCGCGTCGAAGAGGACGTAGAGCGAGGCCACGGCGAGGACGGCCGCGACGACCGAGCGCATCGCGGTGCGCAGCCGCGCGTAGCCGGGGTCGACCTGCGCGAGGTGGCGCTGCGCGAACCTCCGCCAGCGCGGCAGGGGGAGGCGGGTGGACCGGACGCCGGCGGCCGTCGGGTCGTCCACCGGGGGCGGGTGCCCGCCCAGCACGGTCCGGGTGGCCACGGGGTCGGAGTCGCCGAGGCCCGAGACGGGCCGGTCGGCGACGATCACCGGCTGGTAGTCCAGGTCGTCGCTGACCCCGAGCGTCAGCTGCTGGCTGCGGTAGGCGAAGGGCAGCCAGCGGGTGTAGCGGGTGTAGGAGTCGTGGAGGTCGGCGAGCGGCTCGGTGCCGGCCAGCCTCGCCATCGCGGTCTCGAGCTGCACGAAGCGCGGCACCCACTGGTCGGTGGGCGCCTGCTCGCCCTTGGCCAGCGCCGAGAACGTCTCGATGTCCACCACCTCGGGAACGGGCTCGTCGAGGTGCACGGTGCGCTCGAGCTGCTCGCCGAACTCGAGGAACTGGAAGGTGAGCGGCACCAGCGCCGGCTGGGTGGCGGCGGGGTGTCCGGTCGGCAGGCACCAGCGCAGCGCGCCGATCGTCCCGCCGATCATCCGCACCGCGTAGGGCAGGGCGAAGTGGTCGCGTCCGCTCTGGAAGTAGTAGGCGGCGTGGTGCAGCCGCAGGCCGTCGGTGTAGGACGCGAACGCGTCGGAGATGCCGTCGAGGTGGCCGTCGAGCCCGGGCTGCTGGCCGCCCTGGAAGAACGGGGCGAGGCTGTCGACGGGGGAGCCGGCCCCGCGCTCGGCGGTGAAGAAGTGGCGGCAGAGCGCGTTGAGGTCGCTGATGACCGAGTAGACGCCGAGCAGGAACGTGAGGATCAGGGAGATCAGGACGACGCCGCACAGCGTCTCGACGATGCTCAGGAAGCGCAGGACGTCGGTCTCCGCCGTGAGCGCCGAGCCGCCGACCGTGGCCAGCTGGGCGGAGCTGAAGTACATCGCGTCGAAGAAGTCCAGGCTCGACCCCCGCCCGGAGACGGAGAAGGACGTCGGGGACATCAGCCCGTAGTAGATGAGCCCGAATCCGAGGATGACCCCGAAGACCCACACCAGGATGCCGATCACGACCTGGAGACCGGTCACCTGGCGCAGGGCGTACGGGCGCCACCGGCGGGGGAGCCGGCGGGTGACGCGGCGCAGCAGGTGCCACTGCCCGCGAGCGACCGGTCCGGAGAGGAAGCCAGCCTCGTCGTAGTTGAGGACCGTGAGGAAGACGTCGGCCAGCGTCGCGGCGAGAACCGCGGCGCCGAGGACCCACCAGACGGTCTCCACCTGTGCAGGCTAACCGCATTTCGGGGCCGCGAAGCCGTGCCCGGCAAGGCTCATACCGATGGCACGGGCCGAACCTCCTGGGCCCTTGTTAAGGCGCGCGGACGTGGATGAAGGTGAGCGAGGGCCCCACAGGAAACGCATACCCGAGCCCACCCATCGCCAGGAGGTCGAAGCACATGCAACTGACTCCACGTGAGATCGACAAGCTGTACATCTACCAGGTCGCCGAGCTCGCCCGTCGTCGGCGAGACCGGGGCACGAAGATCAACCTCAGCGAAGCGCAGGCGCTGATCTCGGAGGCCATCATCGAAGGGGCCCGCGACGGCAAGTCGGTCGCCGAGTGCATGGAGCTGGGCAAGCACGTGGTCTCCGAGGCCGACTGCATGCCGGGCGTGCGCGAGCGGCTCGCCCTGCTCCAGGTCGAGGCGACGTTCGTCGATGGCAGCAAGCTCGTGTCCTGCCACGATCCAGTGGCGGCGTGAGGGAGATGTCCTCGGTCATGTCCGGGCAGGCCAGGACAGTCCTGGTCGCAGGGCATGAGAGCGCCGGGGGCGCCGACCTGGCGCCGATCGCCGACACCCTCGGCGCCGTCGTCACCACCTCGGGCCGACCGTTGAACGACGTCGTGACGGCACTGCTCACCGAGGGGGAGGACCGCGTCGTGGTCGTCCCGATGACCTGGGGGCGCGACCCCGTCATGGTGGCCGACACGGCGAAGACGCTGCGGTGGATCAGTGCCACGGCGGGAGCGGGACGGGTCGCGCAGAGTGCCGACTTCGGCACCGTCGACCACCTGGTCGCGTGGCTGCGTCGCGCGGCCGAGCGGGTCTCGACCCGACCGGGCACGACCCTGGTCGTCACGGCACCGTCGGGCGACCCGTTCGACGACGCCGACCTCCACCGGGTCGCGCACCTGGTGCGCACCCACGGCGCGGGGGTGCCGGTCGAGGTCGCGTGCGTCGCCGAGCCCGGCGACCTGGCCGAGGCCGTACGCCGGGCGAGACTGCTGGGAGCCGACCATGTCGTGGTCGTCCCGGCCGGCTTCGCCCGCACCCCGCCACCGGGCCTCCCCGAGGACGCGTCGTTCTTCGGCCCCCTGCTCTCCCAGGAGGCAGTGCTGGAGGTCGTGCGCCGTCGCGTGGCCGCCGCCGAGCACGACCTCGGCCACGGGCGCGACGGCATCGAGGAAGGGCTGCTGGCCGACCACGGCCACGGCTACGCACACTCCCACGCCTTCGAGGACGCCGGCGCGGAGCACCAGCACGGCCACGCCCACCCGCACGCTCACTCCCACACCCACGTCCAGGCCGACGGCACGAGCCACCGCCACGCCCACCCCCCGTCACCTCCTCGCCGCGAGGAGGCCGGTGCGACCGGCCCGCACGGGTAGACGACGACAGCCAGCCACCACGAGACGCCGAGGCCGCGGCGTCCCCCCAGACCGGGTCCACGCCCGGCCGACACCCCGGAGTCCCGGGCGACGCGCGTTCGCGCTGCCCACCAGGAAAGGACGTCCCATGCTCGGCAGCCCCAAGTACGACCACAACGAGAACGAGATCGAGATCAACGCCGGTCGCGAGAGCGTCACCCTCACCGTCAGCAACACCGGCGACAGAGCGATCCAGATCGGGTCCCACTTCCACTTCTTCGAGGTCAACCGCGCCCTGCAGTTCGATCGTGAGAAGGCCTACGGGATGCACCTCGACATCCCGGCCGGGACCGGGGTCCGGATCGAGCCGGGCGACACCAGGGACGTCACCCTGACCGCCTACGCCGGCACCAGGTACGTCTACGGGTTCAACGGCCTCGTCAACGGCGGCCTCGACGCCGGGCAGACCCGGATCGATGCCCTCGCCCGGATGACCGAGCGGCAGTTCAAGGACGGCGCCCCCGCGGCGAAGAACCGTGGGGCCAACAAGCAGGGAAAGAAGAACTGACATGGCCATCATCTCGCGCAAGCAGTACACCGATCTCTTCGGGCCGACGACCGGCGACAAGGTGCAGCTCGCCGACTCCAACCTGGTCATCGAGATCGAGAAGGACTACAACGAGGGGCACTACGGCGACGAGGTCGTCTACGGCGGCGGCAAGACCGCCCGCGACGGGATGGCGGCGGACCCGCAGGCGACCAGCGCCACCGGCGTGCTCGACCTCGTCATCACCAACGCGATCGTCCTCGACCCGGTCCTGGGTGTCGTGAAGGGGGACATCGGCGTCAAGGACGGCCGCATCGTCGGCGTCGGCAAGTCGGGCAACCCCCACCTGCAGAGCGGCGTCGACCCGCGCCTCGTCGTCGGGCCGGGCACCGAGCTGCTCGCGGGGGAGCACTGCATCGCGACCGCCGGTGCCATCGACTCCCACGTGCACTACATCTCGCCGCAGCAGGCGGAGGCAGCCCTGTCCAACGGGATCACCACGCTGTTCGGCGGTGGCACCGGACCCACGGACGGGACCAACGGCGTCACCACGACTCCGGGTGTCTGGAACCTGCACCGGATGATCCAGGCCGCCGAGGACGTGGGGGTCAACATGGGCTTCCACGGCAAGGGCAACGGCTCCATGAGGGAGGCCCTGGTCGAGCAGATCAAGGCAGGAGCCTCGTCGTTGAAGGTGCACGAGGACTACGGGACGACGCCGGCGGCGATCGACAGCGCCCTGCGGGTGGCCGACGAGTTCGACATCCAGATCTCGATCCACACCGACAGCCTCAACGAGTCGGGGTTCGTGGAGGACACCATCTCCGCGATCAACGGCCGGACCATCCACACCTACCACACCGAGGGGGCCGGCGGCGGTCACGCGCCGGACATCATGAAGGTCGCGAGCCTGCCCAACGTGCTGCCCTCCTCGACCAACCCGACGCTGCCCTACACGGTCAACTCCGTCGACGAGCTGCTCGACATGGTGATGGTCTGCCACCACCTCTCCCACGACATCCCCGAGGACGTCGCCTTCGCCGACTCGCGGGTGCGCGCGGAGACGATCTCGGCCGAGACGGTGCTCCACGACGAGGGCGTGCTGTCGATGTTCTCCTCGGACTCCCAGGCGATGGGGCGCATCGGCGAGTCGGTGACGCGGGCCTTCCAGACCGCCCACCACAACAAGGACCAGCGCGGAGCGCTGCCCGAGGACGCCGAGGGCAACGACAACTTCCGGGTGCTGCGCTACCTCGCCAAGGTGACGATCAACCCCGCGATCACCCAGGGGGTCTCGGACCACATCGGGTCGCTCGAGGACGGCAAGCTCGCCGACATCGTGATCTGGCCGGTGGACTCGTTCGGGGTCAAGCCGCGGATGGTCATCAAGGGCGGGCTGACCAGCTGGGCGCAGATGGGCGATCCCAACGCGTCCCTCCCGACGCCGCAGCCGGTGTACTACCGGCCGATGTTCGGCGCCTACGGCAGGGCGCGGCAGAAGACCCGGGTGACCTTCATGTCCCAGGCCGCGATCGACCTGGGGGTCCCCGAGCAGCTCGGGCTGGAGAGCCAGGTGCTGCCGGTGCGGCGCTGCCGGGGGATCGGCAAGGAGCACATGGTGCGCAACGACCGGACGCCCGTCATCGAGGTGGACCCCGAGACCTACAAGGTCACCTACGACGGCAAGTCGGCGCACATCGACCCGGCGCAGTCCCTCCCGATGAACCAGCTCTTCTTCCTGGCATGAGGACGCGATGACCTCCTCGACCGCGATCCGCGAGCTGCTGGTGAGCCTGCAGCTCTCGGACTCCGCCTTCCCCAGCGGCTTCTACACGATGTCGCACGGGCTGGAGGGGTTCGCCCAGGCCCACGCGGTCGAGCAGGACGGTCTCGAGGGCCTGTTGCGGGGGCTGCTCCTGCACTCGGTGGGTCCCGGCGACGCGACCGCCCTCGCCCGCGCCCACGAGGCGGTCGGGCAGGGGGACTGGGCGCGCGTGCGCCTCGTCGACCAGCTGCTGTTCGCGAGCAAGCTCAACGCCGAGCTGCGCCGGGCCTCGGTGCGCAGCGGTCACCAGGTCACCGACGTCGCGATGGCGGTGGTCGGCGGGCCGCACCTGCAGGAGTGGCAGCGCGCCGTCGCGGCCAAGGAGACGCCCGGGTGCCAGCCCGTCGCGACCGCGGTGGCCTACGCCGCTGCGGGCGTGCCCGTGGCCCAGGCCGTCGCCTCGGACCTGTCCTCCTTCGCGGTGAGCTTCCTCAGCGCGGCCCTGCGGCTCCGGCTCACCGAGTACAAGCACCTGCAGGTCCTGCTGCACGCCATGGGACCGGTCATCGCGCAGGTGAGCGCCGAGGCGGTCGAGCGGGACCTCGCGGACATGGGCGGGTGCGCTCCGATGACCGACGCGATGTCCGCGCAGCACGAGCGCGCGGAAGCACGACTGTTCGCCAGCTGAGGATCTCCCCAGCCGGCACGACGACGACAACGAGGTGGACGAATGAGCGAGAACGTGTTGCGGATCGGCATCGGCGGACCGGTGGGCTCGGGCAAGACGGCCCTGACGGAGGCACTCGTGCCCCGGCTCCTGGCTGCCGGCCGGCACCCCGCGGTCATCACGAACGACATCTACACCCAGGAGGACGCCCACCACGTGCGCCGCGAGCTCGACGGAGTGCTCGACCCCGACCGGGTCGTGGGGGTCGAGACGGGCGCCTGTCCCCACACCGCGGTCCGCGACGACCCGACGATGAACCTGGCCGCGGGTGCCGAGATGCTCGAGCGCCACCCCGAGGTCGACACGCTGATCTACGAGTCGGGCGGGGACAACCTGACGCTGACCTTCTCTCCGTCCCTGGCGGACGTCTTCGTCTTCGTCCTCGACACCTCCGAGGGGGAGAAGATGCCCCGCAAGCGCGGCCCGGGGATCACCGAGTCCGACATCCTGGTGATCAACAAGATCGACATCGCCCAGTACGTGCGGACCGACCTCGCCGTCATGGAGTCCGATGCCTGGCGGGTCCGCGACGACAAGCCCGTGGTCCTGACGAACTCCCTGACCGGCGAGGGGGTGGATCAGCTGCAGGACCTGATCCTCGCCGCGTGGGACAGGCGTCCCGTGGCGTCCTCGCGATGAACACCTCGCTCCTGCGCGAGCGGGACCCGGTCCCCTCCAGCACCGTGGCGCTGCCGACGGCACGCTATGGCGGGCCGCGTCTCGACCCGGCGTACTACGAGCCGGACCGGGTGCCCGAGATCGTCGCGCGCTACGCCGGGGGGATCGACACCCTGCCCGCCGGCAGTCCCGGGAAGGTCGGCCTGCTCGAGCTGGAGTTCGCCTGCACGCCGCGCGGGACCGAGCTGGTGCAGCACTACCAGAAGGCGCCGTTGCAGATCATGCGCCCGCTCTACTACGACCCGGCCCGTCCGGACATGCCCTACACCTACCTGATGGCCACCGGCGCGGGTGTCATGCAGGGCGACCGGTTGCGCACCGATCTCGTCTTCGGCCCGGGAACGTCCGCGCACGTGACGACCTCGGCCTGGACCAAGGTGCTGCGCATGCAGCACGACTACGCGGTTGCCCAGGTCAACATCTCGGTCGGCGAGGACGCCTACGTGGAGTACCTCCCCGACCCGGTGATCCTGTTCGCCGACGCGCGCCTCTACCAGCGCACCCGGTTGACACTGCCCGCGTCGGCGACGGTCATCGTGGGCGAGACCCTCGTGGCCGGGCGACTGGCCCACGACGAGCGCCACCTCTACTCGGCGCTCGCCTCCGACTTCGAGGTCTGCCGGCCCGACGGCACCATCGTGGCGCTCGACCGGGTGCGGCTCGCTCCCGCCGACGGGGCGACCGGCGACCTCGCCGTCCTCGACGACCACGACGTCCTGTCCATGCTCTACGTCCTCACCTCGCAGGCTCCGGTGGCCGAGGTCACCGAGCTGCTCCACAGCGCGCTGGCCCCGTCGACCACAGGTGGGGTGGTCTTCGGGGTCAGCGCCCTCCCCGATGACGCGGGCGTCTGGGTGCGGCTCCTCGGCGACGACACCCGCTCGGTCGGCGCCGCGACGACGCTCGCCTGGCAGTCGCTGCGACGACTGCTGACCGGCGGCACGGCCCCGACCATCCGCAAGACCTGACCGCACCTGCCCCAGCGCAGCGCGTTGCGGGTCGACCGGCGCTCCACCCGACGTACCACCACCACGGACCAGGGAGCTGACATGACAACACCTCGAACGGCCACGACGGCTGCGCCCAGCACGTGGCTCACCTGGGAGGTCGTGCCCCGCGGGGTGTCGGAGATCTTCTTCCAGAGCAACACCTGGACCGGCCTGCTGATCCTGGCGGCGTTCGTGGTCGCGGACTGGCAGATGGCCCTGCTCGCTCTGATCGGCGCGATCTGCTCCACGCTCGGCGGCGCGCTCATGCGGGGGAAGGCCGACGACCTCAAGATCGGCATGCACGGCTTCAACGGCACCCTCGTGGGCGCCGCGCTCTACACCGCGCTCGGCGTGCAGGTCTGGACCTACGTGCTGACGGTCGTCGGCGCCCTGGCCTGTGCTCCGGTCACCTGGTTCTTCGGGTGGCTCTTCGCGACCCCGGCCCTGTCACGGTTCAGCCTGCCCTCGACCACGGCGCCCTTCTGCACCGTGGCGGGCATCCTCTACATCGCCACGACGAGCATCCACGAGACCTCGGCGCCCAACCACGTGGTCGACGAGTCGGCCGGATCGCTGCTGCGCTCGCTGTTGACCAACGTCTCCGAGGTGGTGCTCATCAACAACGTGTGGGCGGGGGCGCTGATCCTGCTGGGGCTCTTCATCGCGTCGTGGAAGGTCGGCCTGGCTGCCGTCATGGGAAGCGTCATCGGCACCCTGTGCGCGCTGGGGCTGGGGGAGAGCGCGGAGACGATCGTGGAGGGGCTCGCCGGATACTCCGGCGTCCTGACCGCCATCGCCCTGGCCGTGGTCTTCCTCCGCAGCAGCGCTGCGTCGTGGGTCTACGGCGCCTTCGGCGCGGCCGTGACGGCACTGGTCACGCTCGGCATGACCAACCTGTCCAGCGAGCCCCACTACACGTGGCCCTACATCCTGACGACCTGGGTCCTGCTGGTGATCGCCTCGTTCATCCCGGCACTGAAGCGACCGTGAGCACCTCGAACGGGGTGGCCTCTCCCGACCCGGATCGGGGTGTGCCACCCCAGACCCGACCCCCCACCCATCCCCAGCCACACTCCCACCGCAGGGCCGATCACCCCGGGCAGACGATGCGCCTCGAGCTCGACCAGGTGCACGTGATGGGGCGTCGCGGGCGCCTGCTGGAGATCGACCACCTCGCCGTCAGCACCGGCGAGTGCGTCCTCGTGGCGGGCGAGCCGGGGCAGGGCCACTCCGCGCTCGCGCTGGCCACGACCGGCCGTCTCGTGCCCACGGGCGGCTCCGTCCGGCTGGTCACCGACGACGGCACCGGGAGCGACGACATGGCAGAGCTGCGGCGGATCACGGCCGTGGTCGACCTGCCCGGCGTCTCCGAGCCCGACGACGTGATGCCCGTCGAGACCGTCGCCGCAGAGGACCTCGCCCTGGCCGGTCACGACTCCACGTCCGGTGCGGTGCACACGTGGCTGGAGCAGCACGCGCTCGAGGGGTTCGAGGACCACCGGGTCGACGCCGTCGAGGGGGTCGTCCGCACGGCGTTGCTCACCGGGCTCGCGGCGGAGCGTCCCGACGTCCGGTTCCTGGTGATGACGCTGCCCGACCGGCACGGCGGCGAGGCGTACGGGTGGTGGGGCCTCGCGACGTCCTACGCCGCCCTCGGCTACGGCGTGCTCGTGCAGTGCAACAGGTCGTCGGCGCGCGACCTCGGCGCCGACCTCCCCCCGGCGCGCGGGGGCCAGGCCCACCGGATCACGCCCGTCGAGGCGCTGCGCCTGATGCCGTCCGCCGGCACCGCCGGCGAGCTGGGCGACACCCGCACGGTGGTCTCCGAGGACCCGACCGAGACCCGCGTGCTCGAGGGCACTCCACCGCCCGACCGGGGTGACCCACCACCCCCACCGCAGGAGAGGAACGAAGGCCGATGATCGCCCTCCGTCTGGCCATCACCGAGCTGCGGCGCATCAGCGCAGGCACGCTCCCCAAGCTGGCCGTCCTCGCCCTCATCGTGATCCCCACGCTCTACGCCGGCCTCTACGTCTTCGCCAACAAGGACCCCTACGGCTCGCTCGACCGGGTGCCCGCCGCGCTGGTGGTGGAGGACCAGGGCGCCAGCCTCACCGACCCGGTCACCGGCAGCTCGGAGGAGGTCAACTACGGCCACCGGATCGCCGAGCGCCTCGTCGACGGCGACGGCGGGTTCGGCTGGGTCGAGACGAGCGCGAAGGAGGCGGACGAGGGGGTGCGGTCGGGTCGCTACGACGCCGCGCTGTACGTCGGCAGCGACTTCTCCGAGGACCTGACCTCCGTGGCCCGCTACGAGCCCCACCGGGCGAGCCTGCGCCTGGTGACCAACGACGCCAACAACTACATGGCCACCACCTTGGCCAAGACGGTCGTCGGCGACGTGCGCGACGAGATCGCCCGGGAGGTCGGCTCCACCTCGGCGAGCACGTTCATCCGCGGTCTCGACGAGGTGCACGTCGACCTGCAGAAGGGACTCAAGGGCGCGCGCAAGCTGGTGGCCGGCACCAAGCGGCTCAGCAAGGGCACCGACCGACTCGTCAGTGGCACCGACCGGCTCGCGTCCGGAGCCGCCAGGACGGCACGCGGTGCCAACCGCCTCGCCTCCGGCGCGGGCCGAGGGGCACAGGGCAGCGCCCAGCTCGCGAGCGGCGCGACGCAGCTGGCGGGCGGGCTGCGCACCCTGCGCCAGCGCACGGCCGCGCTGCCCGCCGACACCCAGCGGCTCGCCGCCGGTGCCCGCCAGGTGGCCGCGGGCAACGCGAAGGTGGCTGCCGTCGGCCGGGACGCCGCCGGCGCGGCCCGCGCGATCGCCCGCCAGCTCGCCGTGGCCCGCGGCGACGTGACGGCGATCGTGCAGCAGCTCGTGCGGCAGGGGCGGCTGACGCCCGCCGAGGCGGCCCGGCTGACGCGGGTCCTCGACGTCGCGCGAGCCGGTGTCGACGACGCCGTACGCACGGCCGAGGGCGCGGCGGGCAAGCTCGGCAAGCTGAGCTCGGGCGCCAACCAGGTGGCAGCCGGCGCCGGCAGGCTCGCCGGCGCCGCGCCGGCCCTCGCCCGCGGTGTGGCCACCGCGGCCGCCGGCGGCGACCGCGTCGCCTCCGGCAGCACGCGGCTCGCGGCCGGCTCCCGCACGCTGGCGAGCGGCGCCTCGACCCTCGCCTCCGGGACCGGCCAGGTCTCGTCCGGCGCCACCCGGCTGGCGAAGTCGAGCACCAAGCTCCGCAACGGCACCCAGCGGCTGGGGTCGGGCACGACCCGGCTCAAGGACGGCCTGCGCCGCGGGCTGAAGAAGGTGCCCGACCTCGACAAGGCGACCGGCAAGGAGACGGCGCGCACGATCGCCGACCCCGTCGAGCTGCAGGACGACACCCTCGCACCGGCGGGGTCGTACGGCGCCGGGCTCGCGCCGTTCTTCATGTCGCTGGGGCTGTGGATCGGCGCCTACATCCTGTTCCTGCTCGTGCGGCCGCTGTCGGCCCGCGCCCTCGCCGCCAACGGCCCACCCGGTCGCACCGCGCTCGGTGGGCTGCTCCCGCCGGTGACCGTCGGGATCTTCCAGGTCGCGGTGATGCTGCTCATCGTCCGCTTCGGCCTGCGCATCGTGCCCGACGAGCTGCTCGGCACGATCGCGCTGCTGCTGGTGGCGTCCATCGCGTTCGTGGCGATCATCCAGGCGCTCAACGCGTGGTTCGGCACCGTCGGCGAGTTCGCCGGGCTGGTGCTGATGCTCGTCCAGCTCGTGACGGCCGGTGGCACCTTCCCGTGGGAGACGATCCCCGAGCCGCTGCGCTCGCTGCACTGGCTGCTGCCGATGACCTACGCCGTCGACGGCCTGCGCCAGAGCCTCTACGGCGGCGAGGACTCCACGCTCGCCCGCGACCTCGCGGTGCTGGCCGCGGTCGGCCTGGTCGCCATGGCGGCGACGGCGTGGGCCGCCCACCGCCAGCGGGTGTGGACCCCCGAGCGGCTCCAGCCCGAGCTGGTGCTCTGACCCCCCGGCGTGGGCAGGCAGGGGCAGGGCAGGCAGGGGCAGGCAGGGGCAGGTAGGGGCAGGCAGGGGCAGGCAGGAAGGTCGAGTCGGCGCATCCTGACGTGCCCAGCCCGTCGAGTCGGCGCATCCTGACGCGCCCAGCCCGTCGAGTCGGCTCATCCTGACGTGCCCAGCCCGTCGAGTCGGCGCATCCTGACGCGCCCAGCCCGTCGAGTCGGCTCATCCTGACCCGGCGCCGTCTTGACGGGTGTGGCCTGGGTGCGCTGACCTACGCGCGGTGGACTGCCCGCGCCCCGCACCGTCCAGGAGACGGCGCCGCGAGGCGGGCGCCGGGAGGACCGGGGTGGACGCGGTGGGTACGAAGGCGAGCACGGACGCGGGCGCGGCGTCGGCGGCCCGCGCCGTGGGCCTCGACATCGGGGGCACGAAGACGCTCGGGGTCGTCCTCGCCGCCGACGGGTCGGTCCTGGCTCGAGCCAGGGCGGCGACGCGACCGGGGGGCGGCGGCGTCGTCGCGACCGCCGCGGGCGTGTACGACGACCTCGCGCGCGAGGTCGGTGGGCTGCCCGGCCGCGTCGGGGTGGGCGTCCCCGGCCTGGTGGACGCCGAGCGAGGGGTGGTGCGGCACGCGGTCAACCTCGGCGTCGACGGCGCCGACCTGCCGCTGCGCGACCTGCTCGCGGAGCGACTGGGCGTGGAGGTGGTCGTCGACAATGACGTCAACGCCGCCGCCCTGGCCGCGGGTGCGCTCGTCGGGGCCGACGACGTCGTCTACCTCAGCGTCGGCACGGGGCTCGCGGCGGGCGTGGTCATCGCCGGCCGGCTGCGTCGCGGCGCGCAGGCGGCCGCGGGCGAGGTCGGCCACCTGCCGGTCGACCCCGCCGGTGACCGGTGCGGCTGCGGTCAGACCGGCTGCCTGGAGACCATCGCGTCCGGCCGTGCGCTCGCCCGCGCCTGGCCGACGCCCGACGGCTGGCCGGCGGCGGCCGTCTTCGCGGCGGCGGCCGCGGGCGACCCGGCGGCCGTGGCCGTGCGCGACCGCTTCTGCTGGGGCGTCGCGAGCGCCGTGCGCGTCCTCGGCCTGACGATCGACCCCGAGCGGGTCGTGCTGGGCGGCGGCGTGGCCGAGCTGGGGGAGCTGCTTCGCGAGCAGGTGGTCCGCCAGCTGCACGCACTGGGGGAGGGCTCGCCGTTCCTCGCCTCGCTCGGCCTCGCCGACCGGCTCACCCTGGTGCCGTCCGGCCACCCCGTCGCCGCTGTCGGCGCCGCCATCCTGGCGGTTGGGCGTAGCCGGGTGGTCGTGGACGTCGTACGAGGCGCCGCGGGCTCGGCGGCGTCACGGGCCGCTCGATAGGTTGTGGCGGTGGAACCCGGCACCTGGATCGATGTCCTGCTCGTCCTCGCCTTCATCCTGGTGGGGGGCGTCTTCGCGGCCACCGAGATCGCGCTGGTCTCCCTGCGCTCCGGACAGGTCGAGCGCCTGGAGACGCAGGGCGGCCGCGGGCATGCGGTCGCCTCCCTGGCCCGTGACCCCAACCGGTTCCTGTCGGCGGTGCAGATCGGCGTGACCGTGGCGGGCTTCTTCTCCGCCGCCTTCGGCGCCTCGACGCTGGCGCCGTCGTTCGCGCCGGTCTTCGAGAGCCTCGGCGTCCCGGCGCCTGACACGGTGTCGCTGGTGGTCACCACCCTGGTGGTGTCCTACCTCTCCCTGGTGCTGGGCGAGCTGGTGCCCAAGCGCCTAGCGCTGCAGCGCTCGGTGGGGGTGGCCAAGCTGTTCGCGCCGCCGCTGGGCCGGTTCGCGACCGTGATGACCCCGGTCATCTGGCTGCTGTCGCTCTCCACCAACCTGCTCGTCCGGCTCCTCGGCGGCAACCCCGACGCGGCCGGCGACGAGGTCGACGAGGAGGAGCTGCGGATGATGATCTCCGGCCACGAGGACATCCCCGAGGGCGAACGCCGCCTCGTCCACGACGTCTTCGAGGCGGGCGACCGCTCGCTCAGCGAGGTGATGAAGCCGCGCGGCGACGTCGTCTTCCTCGCCGGCGACCTCACCCTCGCCGAGGCGGTGGCCGTGATCGTCGACCAGCCCTACACCCGCTACCCGGTGACCGGCGAGTCGTTCGACGAGGTGCTGGGCTACCTCCACCTGCGCGACGTGCTCGGCCGCGCCGACGACCGCTCCACCAGGGTGGCCGACATCGCGCGCGAGCTTCCGGTGCTGCCGCGCACCAACCGGGTGCTGCCCTCCATCGACCAGCTCCGCGACCTCGGCGCGCACATCGCCCTGGTCGTCGACGAGTACGGCGGCACCGACGGGATCGTCACCCTCGAGGACCTCATGGAGGAGCTCGTCGGCGAGATCCACGACGAGTACGACACCGACGCCGCCATCGCCGCGTCCGCCGACCCGGCCACCCTCGACGCGGGCATGACGATCGAGGAGTTCCGCGAGCGGACCGGGCTCGAGCTCGAGGACGGCCCCTACGAGACGGTCGCCGGCTACCTGCTGCACCGCCTGGCACGGATGGGCGAGGTGGGTGACTCCGTCCTCGTCGCCGGCCGCCCGCTGGAGGTCGTCGAGGTCGACGGCCACCGCATCACCCGCGTACGCCTCCACGCCCCGCCCGCCGGGCACCCGGACGCTGCCGACGACGGCTCGGCGCCGTCGCCGGACGAAGCCGGCGAGCGGCGTCCGGACGCGCACGCCGACGCGAACCTCGACTCCACCAGCGACGCCCAGGGCAGCCGGACGGAATAGCGTTCGCGCGCTGTCGGTTGTGACCAGTAGGCTGGGCCCGCGGGCTCGGGCCTGCTTGACAACACAAGAGGGGCTGATCGGTTTCGACTTGGGACGTTAGTTCCAGGGGAAGCGGGTCGAGAAGCCAGCGTCATCTCGTAAACGACCGCTGGAAAACCATAGTTGCCAACACCAATCGCAACGACTTCGCTCTCGCTGCCTGAGCAGTGATCGAAGGGTCTGACCGGGCACCCGTCTCCGTCCCGGATCCAGGCCTCATCTAGGGGACTTGCTGGTCACTCTCTGTCAGGAGGGGTGACCGGGACTTGATCCTGACTGGGCCTGTCGGCGACGTGTCTGTGCGAGCGCCGGGGCCGAGAAAAGCGACAACACTGACTGCACCCGGAGAAGACCTGGATCGACGCTCGAGGACCGGGGTTCGATTCCCCGCAGCTCCACTGAGGGGTCCTCGTAGAGACAACGCGAAGACTTCGCAGAGCAATCGGTCCCGATGGGTCACCCCATCGAGAGCCAGCCCTCTTGAACGAGAGCCGCTCCGACACCCGTCGGAGCGGCTCTCGTGCGTGATGCCCGCGCCGTTCGGCATGGGCACTGTGGCCCGTCACGGTGGGCGCTGGCCGGGATAGCGTCCGAGGGTGTGCTTCTCGGTAGGCGCTGATCTGACAGCGGGCGTGGTCCTCCTCCCCGTCGGTGTGTTCTGCCTGAGCGAGGTGCGCACGCTGCGCGAGGTGCCGTTCGCCTCGCTGCCGTTGCTCTTCGCGTTCCACCAGCTGACCGAGGCACTCGTCTGGCACAGTGCGTCCGACGTCGTCTCGCCCGGGGTCCAGCACGCCGCAGCGATGGCCTACGTCCTCTTCGCGTTCCCCGTCCTCCCGATCCTGGTGCCACTCGCGGTGCTGCTCCTCGAGCCCAAGGGACGCCGCCAACGGGTGACGCCGTTCGTCGCGCTCGGCGCGGTGGTCGCGGCCTACCTGCTCTGGGCGGTGCTCAGCGGCCCGCTCGTGGTCCGGGAGGAGGCGCACGCGCTGGTCTACGACGTCGGGCTCACCTGGGGGCCGATGTGGGCGGTGCTGTACGTCGTGGCGGTGATCGGTCCGTCGCTGCTGTCGGGCTACCCCTCCATCGTCGCCTTCGGGCTGCTCAACCTGGTCGGGCTCACGGTCGTCGCGGTCGTGTACGTCCAGGCCTTCGCATCGCTGTGGTGCGTGTACGCCGCGCTGACGTCCGCGCTGATCACCGTGCACATGGTGCTTCGCCGCCGGCTGTCCGACCTCCACCGCCTCGAGGGTCAGGCACTGGCGCCCGCCTGAGGCGGGGCCGACGTGGACGAGACAGAGAATTCCTGGGATTCGCCGGTCGCGGGTGCATCCGGTGGGCGGTGTGGCGTGGAGAAGGAAGTGACCGCAGATCGCGGTCACCCACGAGAGGACATGCCCATGAACGTGTTCCGCCGCACCACCGCAACTCTCGCTCTCGCCCTCACCACGGCACTGGTCGCCCCAGCTGCCGCCCACGCTGCCGGTTCCGGATCGGGGGGCGCCGGCGCCACGGGGACGAACAGCCTGGCGTCGGTGCTCACCGCCGACGGCAACCAGTTCGACCGCGACTGGTACGACTACGACATCGTCACCGAGGCGGTGCTGGCCGTGATCGCCGCGGACTCCGACGCCAACAGCCCCGTGCGCCTGCTCGCCGACGGGTCGGTGGCGCTGACCGCGTTCCTGCCCAACGACCGCGCGTTCCAGGTGCTCGTCAAGGACCTGACCGGGCGGTGGGTGCGCTCGGAGGCGGACGTGTTCGCCGCTGTCGCCAGCCTGGGCATCGACACGGTCGAGAACGTCCTGCTCTACCACGTCGTCCCGGGTGCCACCATCACGGCCCGCGACGCGCTCAGGTCCAACGGCGCCCAGCTGACCACGGCCCTCGGGCCCACGATCGGCGTCAAGGTGCCGAGCCGGTTCCTGCCGATCATCATCCTTCGTGACCAGGACCCCAACGACGTCGACCCGATCGTCAACCCGCTCGCCCTGGACATCAACCGGGGCAACGCGCAGATCGCCCACGGCATCACCTTCGTCCTGCGCCCGGCCGACCTGTGACGTGACAGGCCAGGCGTAGTCGAGCACGAGGGCCTCCGGCGCGGCGGGCCACCCCCACCCCCTGTCGCCGGAGGGCCTCGTCGCTACGCGCCGCCGGGATCTCGCCGCACCTCGTGCCCCGTCGCGGACGGGCTATGGCCGGGCGCCGGCCTCGAGCTCGCCGAGCAGCCGGTCGAGGAGCCGGCGCAGCGTACGGGCCTCGTCCTCGCTCATGTCGATGCCCTCCACCAGCTGCGCCGGTACGCCGGCCACCTCCGCCCGGAGGGCCAGGCCGCGCTCGGTGGGGGCGATGAGCACCCGCCGCTCGTCGAGGTGGTCGCGGGTGCGGGTGACGAGGCCGGCCTGCTCCATCCGCTTGAGCAGCGGCGTCAGGGTGCCCGAGTCGAGGTGCACCCGGGCGCCCAGCTCGCCCACCGTCAGTGGACCGTCGGCGTCCCACAGCGCGAGCAGGCAGAGGTACTGCGGGTACGTCAGGCCGGCGCCGGCCAGCAGCTCGCCGTAGCGCCGGGTGAGGGCCCGCGACGTCGCGTAGAGCGGCAGGCAGATCTGCTCGTCGAGCGCGAGCTGGGGGTAGTCGTCCACGACGTCGATGATACCGGTTGTGCAATTCAATTGTGCGCAATATGATCGAGCACATGGAAACTGTCTACACCGCAAGCGCCGTCGCCACGGGCGAGGGCCGCAACGGTCACGTCGAGTCCACCGACGGCCTGCTCGCCGTCGACGTCCGCATCCCCAAGGAGATGGGCGGCCCCGGCGGGGCCACCAACCCCGAGCAGCTGTTCGCGGCCGGCTACGCCGCGTGCTTCCACTCCGCGCTCCACGCGGTGGCCCGGGGCTCGGACGCCGACGTCTCGGAGTCAGAGGTCGTGGCCGACGTCTCGATCGGCGACAACGGCAAGGGCGGGTTCGGCCTCGCCGTCGCCCTCGAGGTCACCCTTCCCCGTGTCGAGCGCTCACTCGCCGAGGAGCTGGTCGAGAAGGCGCACCAGGTGTGCCCCTACTCCAACGCCACCCGCGGCAACATCGAGGTCACGCTCACCGTCGCCTGACGAGTCGAGCGGACGTTCGGGCGGGCGACGCTAGACGTCGAAGACGTTCCAGCAGATCGGGTTGCGACGTCGCTGGTCCTCGATCACCAGTGCGCGGACCTCGCCCGGGAGCCGGGCGTGCTGCCACCGACACTCGGCCATGCGCGCGGCCTCCTGGCGGTCGGGCCCCGCGGCCACCATGGCTGCCTTGATGGCGTAGGCCGCGGCGCCGAGATCGTGCTCGGGCACGTGCGCGACCACCGCCGCCTGCCCCGCGGCGTACGCAGCGAAGCGCGGCGCACCCACGAGCTCGCGAGCCGCTCCCATCGCGTGGCCGCCCGCGGCCCGCGTACGCATCATCGGCAGCTCTCCCCGGACCCAGGCGCGGGCGGCCTCGATCGCCTCGCGCGGCCGGGGGTCGTCCTCGCGAGCCTCCTCGAAGTGCGCCAGCACGTGCTCGGCGCACGCGGCGGCCCAGAGGGCGAGGTGGTGGTGGTCCTCGTCGCGCAGGGTCCCTCCGCGCCGGATCGTCATCAGGCGCGGGTCACGGACCTGCGGCAGGATCACGGGCTGACGCTACGTCACCAGCAGGAGTTCCACGCGCCGCGGTCGTGGGTGCGGGCGTGGTCGATCGCGCGGACGTACTCCCGGTGCCGGGCCACTGGCTTGCCGCCGAAGACGTAGGGCCGGGTGTGGCCGTCCCACGCCTGGCGGAACGACAGGTCGCCGTACCCGCCCTTGCGGCCGACGTAGCGCAACAGCCGCCCGTAGCGGTCCTTCGCGGCCTGGGTGCGGTCGGAGACGAGGGTGACCGTCGAGCCGACCGGCGCGAGCCGGCGCAGGTTGGCCGTCGCAGCGTCCGCTCCGCAGCGGCCCCTCTCGGCGGTGTCGATGCCGAGCATCCGCACCGAGACGTGGGCACCGCTGCGCAGCCGCACGCGCAGCGTGTCGCCGTCGGTGACGCGTACGACGTTGCCGGTCTCGCGGTAGGTCCGGGGGCCCGGCTGCTGGGTGTTGCTGCTGCCGGCGTGCTGCTGCGGTGAGGTCGTTCCCCGCCCGATGCACGGGCACGGGTTGGACTCGCACGCGACGCCGTCGCCGTCGTCGTCGAGGCGGTGCGGGTCGCCCGCGCCGGCGTTGAGGAAGAACTGCTGTGCGCCGGCCTGGCTGGCGAAGTCGCCGCAGTCGCGGTCGACGACGGCGGACGGCGGCGCCGGCGCGGTGGCGCTCAGGCCGAGCGCCGCGACGGCCAGCGCGAGCGCGCGGACGATCGTGTCGAGCATGGTGTCCCCCACGGGATCGGGTGTGCTGAGGGGACAGCCTCACACCGACGCGCCTGACGCGTGGCCGAACCGCGAACCTCGCGAGTGGGCGCATCCTGGCTCCTAGATCCCGCCGAGTCGGCGCATCCTGACCCCCAGATCCCGCCGAGTCGGCGCATTCTGGCTCCTAGATCCCGCCGAGTCGGCGCGTCCTGCCACCCAGATCGGGTCGAGTCGGCGCATTCTGGCTCCTAGACCCTGCCGAGTCGCCCCGTCCTGCGTCAGAACGCGCCGACTCGGCATGCTGGGCACGTCAGGACGCGCCGACTCGACGGACGGGTGGGTCAGTTGGCGTCCTCGGTGGGTGTCTGCCGCCGCGTGCGCCACCCCTTGCGCGCGGCCCGGCTGCGGCGCCGGCGCGCCCGTTCTTCCTCCTCGACCAGTCGCTCGGCTGCCCGGCGCTCGCGCCGCGCTGCGGTCTCCGCCCGGCGGCGCTCGGTCTCGAGCACGGCAGGGGAGCGGACCGGCCAGACGTAGGGCAGGTCGTCCGGGACGCCGGGGAACCGCTCGCGGTAGAGGTCGGGGTCCTTGCGCACCAGCGCCGAGCGGTGGCTCAGGTGCAGCGCGGGGTCGCCCAGCCACGCCGGGAGGGCGTCGGCCGCGGCGAGCTCGGCCTGCGTACGCACGCTCGTGACGCCGGCCTCGGCCAGGTCGGCGGCGATGGTCGCCGCGCACGTGTCGCCGAAGCCGAGCTCCAGCCAGACCTCGCAGCAGGTGAGGCCGTAGCGCCCGAGCGCCTCCTCGTGCCCCTTCCACATCAGCGTCGCCGGGTGGTTGGCCCAGCCGTAGCCCGGCACCGTCAGCGCGCGCACCACCTGGATCGTCTCCACCCGCTGCTTGCCAAGCCGCTTCTGGTCCAGCGCCCGCGCCGACGCCTCGAAGTCGGGGTAGGGGAGGAAGGTCTGCACCCATTCGAGGCTAGGCGGCGCGCCGGAGGGATCAAGCTGGACAAGAAGCGGGATCAAGCTGGACAAGAAGGAGGGCATCCGGGGGCTCGACAAGCTGATCGCCTGGGCCGTGCTCAACGCCTGACGCGTCAGGACGAGCCGACTCGACGGGCTGGGCGCGTCAGGATGCGCCGGCTCGACGGGCTGGGCGCGTCAGGATGCGCCGGCTCGACGGGCTGGGCGCGTCAGGATGCGCCGGCTCGACGGGCTAGGGGCGTCAGGATGCGCCGACTCGACGTCTCGACGTCGTCGCTCCGTGGCAGCATCCGGGGGATGGACGGATGCGTGTTCTGCCAGATCATCGCCGGCGACCTGCCCGGGCACCTGGTGCTGGAGACCGACGACCTGGTCGCCTTCCTCGACACCCGGCCGGTGTTCAAGGGCCACGTGCTGCTCGTGCCCCGCACCCATCTCGAGACGCTGCCCGACCTGCCGGCGGGCCAGCGAGACGGGTTCCTGGCCGCGGCCCAGCGACTCGCGACCGCGGTGGTGGACGCCCTCGGCGCGCAGGGGTCGTTCGTCGCGATCAACAACACGGTCAGCCAGTCGGTGCCCCACCTCCACCTCCACGTGGTGCCGCGGACCAAGGGCGACGGGCTGCGCGGGTTCTTCTGGCCGCGCACGAAGTACGCCGAGGGCGAGGCGGCGGCGTACGCTGAGCGGTTGCGTGCCGCCCTCGGCTCCTAGCCGGTGACGTCGCGCCGCCACCTCACCCCGGCGACGTCGTACGCTCCCGACGCCGCACCACCGCCAGCACGCCGACGACCGCGGCTGCGACCGCCGCCAGCGTCGGCACGACGAGCGCCCGCTGGTAGTCGCCGAGGGCGGCGCCGTCGGCGTGTCCCGCGCCCAGCGCGACCGTGACGCCCGCCAGGCCGAGCGCCCCGCCGAACTGGAACGCGGTGTAGACGACGCCACCGGCGGAGCCCTGCTCGGCCTCCGGCACCCCTTCGGCGGCCAGCGAGGTGAGCGGTCCGTAGACCAGGGCGAACGCCGCGGCGACCAACAGCAGGCTCGGCAGGAAGTCCAGGTAGGACCAGTCGTTCCCCAGCCCGAGCAGGCGACCGAACGCGACGGCGGCCGCGACGAGGCCGGCGGTCATCACCCGGGCAGCGCCGAAGCGTCGGACCAGCGACGGCGTCAGCAGCGGCGCGGCCACCAGGTCCAGGCCCATGATCGCGAAGGTGAGACCCGCCTCGAGCGGGCTCCAGCCCCGCAGGTCCTGGAGGTAGAGGGTGACGGCGAACTGGAAGCCGAAGAAGGCGCCCATGAAGAGCAGGCCGGCGAGGCTCGCGTGCAGGAGGAGGCCCTCGCGCAGCATCCCCAGGCGGAGCAGTGGCGAGGAGTGGCGGGACTCGATCGCGACGAAGCCCCCGAGGAGCACCACCGCCGCGCCGACGACGAGGACCGCGGCGCCGAGCGCGCCGCCCTCGCCGACGGTGATCACCGCATAGACGACAGCCACCATCCCGGCGGTCGCGGTGACGGCCCCCGCCACGTCGAAGCCTCCGGGTGGGCCGTCGTGCTCGTCGGGACGGATCAGCCTCGCGCCGGCGACCAGCAGGACCAGGGCGAGGACGGCCGGGCCGAAGAAGACCAGCCGCCAGCTCGCCGACGCCAGCACGCCGCCCGCGACCGTGCCGAGCACGAAACCCGCCGCCCCGACCGAGCCGTAGACGACCAGCGCCCGGTCGCGCAGCGGCCCCTCGGGGAAGGTGGTGACGACGATGCCGAACCCGGCGGGTGTCAGGAACCCGGCGGACACACCGGTCGCGAACCGGGCCAGGACCAGCACCCAGTCCGCCGTCGCCAGGCCACCGATCGCCGAGAAGGCGACGAAGACGCCCAGCGCGAGCAGGAACACGCGGCGCCGGCCGGCGAGGTCGGCGGTCCGTCCGCCGAGCAGCATGAACCCGGCGTAGCCGAGCACGTAGGCGCTGATCACCCAGTGCGCCGCGCCGGCGCCCAGCCCGACGTCGGCCGCGATCACCGGTACCGCAACGTTCAGCATGGCGATGTCGATGCCCTCGAGGAACAGTGCCCCGCAGACGACCATCAGCAGGCCCCAGGCCCGGCGCGTGCTCGCTCGGTCTTCCCCCGTCTCCATGCACCGCTCGGTCACGATGCCTCCAGTTCCGATTCGTCTCTGGGTTACCACTTGTAACCACGTCTCATCGTGGGGACGATGGAGTGATGACGGAAGTAGGCACTTCGAAGTCACCTGGTTCCCGCGAGGTGACCACGGTGAACGAGGCCCCCGAGTGCGGCTGCCCCGACGCCTTCCAGTGGGACGTGCGCGAGGGATGCGAGGTGCGGCAGATCCTCGACCGGATCGCCGACAAGTGGTCGCTGCTCGTGATCGCGCTGCTGGAGCGGCGCACGATGCGCTTCAACGAGCTGCGCCGGGAGATCGACGGGATCAGCCAGCGCATGCTGACGGTCACGCTGCGCCACCTCGAGCGCGACGGGCTCGTCGGGCGCACCGTGCACCCTGAGGTGCCGCCCCGCGTCGAGTACCGGCTGACCGCGCTGGGGTGCACGCTGCTCGAGATCATCCAGTCCCTGGTGCACTGGACCGAGCTGCACCAGCACCAGATCGCCCACGCCCGTGCGGAGTTCGACGAGCGCACCGCACGCGGGGGGCGGTCCGCCTAGGCGCGGTGCGGCAGGAGCCCTAGGAGGCGACCGGCTCCTCGTCGAGGTCGCGGGCCGCGGCGCGGGACCACGGCCGCTCGCGGCGCCTCAGCGAATGGCCCGTCACCCACGCGGCGAGCACCAGCGCGAGCGTCCCGACGGCGATCCCGCCGATCACGTCGATGAAGAAGTGCCACCCGAGGTAGACCGTGGACAGGCAGGTGAGCCCGGCGAAGACCCAGCCGGCCACCCGCACCGGGCGCGGGAGCCGCAGCAGCTCCATCACCAGGCACGTGGTCACGGTGATGGCCACGTGCAGGGACGCGAAGGCCGCCACCGTCTGCACCGCGCGCGTGTCCCACGCCCCGGCCAGCACGGCGACGCGGTCGCTGAGCAGCAGCTCCTGCACGTCGGTGTTGAACGTGCGGGGCAGGTCGGTGAACTGCTGGGGCCGCGAGTAGATGGGCCCGAGCGAGGGGACCAGGTAGTAGACGGCCGCGCCGAGCATCCAGTTGAACGACACCGCCGTGACGTAGAGCGCGCCGGTGGCCGAGCGCCGGGTCCAGACCAGCGCGATCGCCAGCGCCGCCGGCACCAGCCCGATCCACAGCACGTAGACGCCCGAGAGCACCCACGCCGCCCAGCCGGTGCCCAGCAGGTCGTGCAGCACGCCGGCGGGGTCGTGGCCCAGCCAGAGCAGCCGGTCGAGGCGCGCGAGCTCGGTGTCCCAGAGGCGGTCGTTGACGAAGGGGAGGTAGCCCTTGAGGTTGCGGAACGCGACGTAGGAGACGTACCAGGCCGCGAGGCCGCTCAGGGTGAACCACACCTGGTCGCGGGTCCAGCGGTCGCGGAGCACGGTGCCCAGGGCCGCCCGCGCGCCGGGGCGCGGTGTGGCACGCGCGCGGGCCACCCACCGCGGCACCACGTCGAGCACGACGGCGAGGAGGACGATGAGCGGCAGCCGCACCCACGTCGGGACCGAGACGCCGTCGGGGTCGCGCACCGGCAGGTCGTGTGCGGCCGCGACCGCCCATGTGGCGACTGCCATCGCGGCCGCGACGCCCATCGCGCCGCGGAAGTCGCCCCGTGCCATGCCCGCACGTTAGGGCACCGCGCGACCCGCGCGCGAGTGACATGCACCAGCTCCACACGGTGGGTGAGGGCCGCACCGAGCCACGCACTACCCTCACGCACACAGCAACCGAGTCCTGAGGAGTCACGAGATGGGTCGATTCGACCGCCGCGTAGCCGTCATCACCGGAGCAGCCCGAGGCATCGGGTTCGGCATCGCGCAGCGCCTGGCGAGCGAGGGCGCCTCCGTCGCGATCCTCGACCTCGACGAGGCCGCCGCCCAGGAGGCCGCGGGCCGCCTCGACCTCGCCGAGGGTGCGCGCGCCGTCGGCATCGCCTGCGACGTGGTCGACTCGGCCGCCGCCGAGGCCGCTGTGCAGCGTGTCGTCGACGAGCTCGGCGGCATCCACGTGCTGGTCAACAACGCGGGTGTCACCCGCGACAACCTGCTCTTCAAGATGACCGAGGACGACTGGGACCTGGTGATGAACGTCCACCTCAAGGGCGTCTTCAACATGACCAAGGCCGCGCAGTCCCGCTTCGTGGAGCAGAAGTACGGCAAGATCCTCAACCTCTCCAGCGTCTCCGCGCTGGGCAACCGCGGCCAGGCCAACTACTCCGCCGCCAAGATGGGCATCCAGGGCCTCACCCGCACGCTCGGCATCGAGCTCGGCCCCTTCGGCATCACCGCCAACGCCATCGCGCCGGGATTCATCGTCACCGAGATGACCGACGCCACCGCCCGCCGGCTCAAGATGGAGCCCGAGGAGCTGCAGCGGCTCAACGCCGAGGCCACCCCGGTGCGGCGCGTGGGCCAGCCCGAGGACATCGCGGCGGCCGCCGCGTTCCTCTGCAGCGACGAGGCGTCGTTCATCACCGGTCAGACGCTGTACGTCGACGGGGGCCGCAAGCTGGGCTGAGCCCCTCCTCCGCGTGAGATCGGCCACGGTCCCTGCCTCAGGGGCCGTGGCCGGTTTGGATCTGCCGGGGTCGTCCTGTCACGTTGGAGGAGGTCGCAAGACCCAACCGTCCCGGAGTACGCCGAGTCCTGCCCGGCCGGGACGACCCCCGACAGCACCAGGGCAGGAGTGGGGGACCCACAGGTTCCAGCGCCGGTCGTCGACCGGCTCGGGGCGAAGCCACCGGACTCCTCGGAGGACGGGGCGGGGCACTTTCCAGCCCTAGCCCGACAGCTCACCTCACAGGCGTGGAAAGGAACAACCATGCCTACGACCACTCGTATGGCGCGAGCCTGTGCGCTCGCCCTCGCCGGGCTCGGCCTCGCCGGATCGACGCTGAGCGCCCTGCCCGCCAGCGCCGCCCCGGCCGGCGGCCAGTCCGACCGCACCACCAGCACGCGCACCACCAGCGACGACGCCACCGACCGGAGCTCCAAGGACCGGAGCTCCAAGGACCGGGGCGCCAAGCGGACCAGCCCGCGCAAGCACGCGCGGAAGTCGGCGCGCACCAGCGCCAGGCGCAGCGTCGACCGCCGGGTGCTGGCCGCCCGCAACATCGCGATGCGCCAGCGCGGCGACGCCTACGCGTACGGCGCCGCCGGACCGGACCGCTTCGACTGCTCCGGGCTGATCCGCTACAGCTACAGCCGCGCCGGCTTCGCCGTGCCGCGCACCTCGCGTGCGCAGGCGGGCCACGCCCGTCGCGTGGCGAAGAGCAACATGCGCTCCGGCGACCTGATGTTCTTCTACGGCGGCAGCGGGGTCTACCACGCCGCGATCTTCCTGCGCTGGGCCGGCGGGAAGGCCCTGATGCTGCACGCCCCGGGCACCGGCCAGCGGGTCCGCGTCGCCACGGCATGGACCCCGAGCTGGTTCGGCGGCACCCTGCGGCGCGCCTGAGCGGCGTCACCACCCGGGCGACAGGCTCGGATTGGTAGGCAGTTCCTGCTGATCTACCCTGTGGCGCGCCTTCCCCGATCGGGGAGGGCGCGCCCCCAGACTTTCCAGAGATGCCCCCGACGGGCCCCACCGGCCCGGCACCCCCGTTCGATCGGAGTCACCGTGCGTCACCGTCGTCCCACCTCGTCCGTCCGAGCGGTCGTCGCCACGCTCGCAGCGAGCGTGCTGCTCCTCACCGCGTGCAGCGGCGGCGACGACGAGCCGGCGAGCGGGTCCGCCTCGGCCGACCCGAGCCCGTCCGAGACGACCGAGGCCCCGCCGGAGCCGAGCTTCTGGCCCCTCACCGGCCTGGAGCGCAAGGGCGACGCCCCCAAGCACCCCGTCCTCGTCACCAAGGTCGACAACACCTCCTCGAGCGCCCCGCAGGTCGGGCTCGGCTCGGCCGACCTGGTCGTCGAGGAGCTCGTCGAGGGCGGCTACACCCGCCTGGCGGCGTTCTACTACTCCAAGGTGCCCGGCTCCATCGGGCCGGTGCGCTCCATGCGCGCGAGCGACATCGGGATCGTGCCCGAGGGCGCCACCGTGGTGACCAGTGGTGCCGCGGCCGTCACCATCAAGCGCATCAACGGCGCCGGGATCCCGTGGATCACCGAGGGCGACGCGGGGGTCTACCGCGACACCTCCCGCTCGGCCCCCTACAACCTCTTCGCCCGGCTGGGCGAGATCGCCAAGCGCGTCAAGGCCGAGGAGGAGCCGCCGCCCTACCTGCCGTGGGGCGAGGAGGCCGACCTGCCGAAGGGCGCGAAGGCCAGCACGCTCACCGCTGACTTCGGCGCCCACTCGACGAGCTGGCAGTTCCAGCGCGGGCGCTACGTCAACACCGACTCCTACGCCGCCGATGGCGACCAGTTCCCGGCCGACTCCGTGCTCGTGCTGCGGGTGCGGGTCGGCGACGCCGGCTACCGCGACCCCGCGGGCTACCCGGTGCCCGAGACCAAGCTCGAGGGCAAGGGCGCCGCGCTGCTCTTCCACGGCGGCCGCGTGGTGAAGGGCACCTGGCGCAAGGACGGCCTCAACGGCGCGATCGAGCTCTCCACCAAGCGTGGCGAGCTCACGGTGCCCGCCGGTCGTGTGTGGATCGAGCTGGTGCCGGCCGTCAACGGCGAGGTCACCTTCGCCAAGTAGCGCCGGGCTCGATCTCCGCGACCCCGCCGGCGGTGTCCTCCAGCAGGCGCCGCAGGCCGGTGACGACGGCGCCGATCGCCGCCTCCGCGCGGACCGCCGCGGCCGTCGGGTCCTCGCTCGTGGCCACCGCGCCGCCGGCGGCCGACACCGCGCCGAAGACGACCCGGGCGAACGTGTCGAGCATGGCGTCGTCGGGGGACCGGTCGCGGTCCGACAGCGCCGAGCGGACGAGGTGGGCGACGACGGCGTAGGTCGGCCGCTCGTGCTCGCGGTGGCGTGCGGCGCCGAGCACCGACGGGCCGTCGGAGACGACGATCTGGCGGTAGTCGGGCTCCTGCACGACCCGGAGGAACGCACGAAGACCCGCCTGCCCCTGCTCCCACGGGTCGGCGTGCTGCGAGGTGGCGTGGACGATCGCCGCGCTCGCGCGGGACTGCACGAGCTCGAGCGCGGCCTCGAAGACGGCCTGCTTGCCGCTGAAGTGGTGGTAGAGCGCGCCCTTGGTGAGCTGGGCGGCCTCGGCGATCGCCTCCAGCGAGGCGGCCGGGTAGCCGTGGAGGGTGAACAGGTCCCGCGCCGCGTCGACCAGCGCCTGCCTGGTGGCGTCGGAGGAGCGCGGCCGGCGGGTCTCCATGGCTCGCAGCCTAGGTGACCGGAGCCCTGCGCGGGGGCGTTGCCGGGATGCCCTCGGGCGGGGCGAGCGGTCCTTCGGGAGCCCTTCCGCGGGATGATGTGCGCCCGGGTGGGACCAGTCCATAGTGGACGCCATGCAGCTCGCATCGGGAATGCTCCTGGTCGCCACGCCGGCGCTGCAGGACCCCAACTTCGCCGACACGGTGGTGCTCCTCCTCGACGTGACGGAGGAGGGCGCCCTCGGCGTGGTGCTCAACCGGCCGTCCCAGGTGCCCGTCGCCGACGTCCTCGAACCGTGGCGCGACGTCGTGGCCGAGCCCGAGGTGCTGTTCCGCGGTGGGCCGGTCGGCACCGACGGCGCCCTCGCCGTCGCGGCGCTGCGCGACCCGAAGGACCCGCCCGTGGGCTGGCGCCCGGTCGCCGGCCTGCTCGGCATGGTCGACCTCGACACCCCGACCGAGCTCGTCGACGGCGCGCTGACCGCGATGCGCGTCTTCGCCGGCTACGCCGGGTGGGGCATGGGACAGCTCGAGGGGGAGGTCGAGGAGGGCAGCTGGTACGTCGTCACCAGCGAGGCGGCCGACGCGTTCCGCGACGACCCGGACGGGCTGCGTCGCGACGTGATGCGCCGCCAGCCCGGGATGCTGGCCTGGCACGTCAACCGCCCCGTCGATCCCGACATGAACTGATCCGCGGTGCGGGCAACCAGGAGCCGTCGGCGGGCGTCTCCACTGCCATGACGACCATCGGCACGGTTCGGGGCACGATCACAGGCGGCGTCCGTGGCGGGGTCCGTGGTGGGGTGGCTGCCCTGGCGGCCGCGGCGGTGGCGTGGGGCCTGGTGGCGGTGCCGCCCGCTGGAGCGGTGGGCGCCGCCGCGTCGACACCCGTGGCCTCCACCGCGGAGGCCGCTGGCAACCGGGTCGTCGACACGGTGCTGCGGGGGGAGCGCTACGACTACCGGCGCCAGAGCTGGCGCGTGCGGGAGGCGGACGGCCTGCCGCGGTGGCTGCGGCTGCGCGAGGGTCGGCTCACCGGCACGGCTCCGCGACTGGGGACCTGGCGGGTCAGCCTCCTCGAGCGTGGAGTGCGCACGCAACGGGGAGAGACCCGGCGTACGACGCTGGTCGTGAAGGCCGTGACCCGGCGCGCCGCGCCCGGCACGGTCCTCGTGACGCGCGGCCTCGACGGGCGTCCGGCCAACGGGTGGAGCGGCGCCGTCACGGTCTCAGGCGACGGGAGCACGGTGGTGTTCTCCTCGACCGCCACCAACCTCGTCGCGGGCACCCGCCGCAGCGCCCAGCGGCTCTACGTCTGGGAGGCGGCGTCCCGGCGGGTGACGCTCCTCCACCCCGGCGCCTGGGCGCAGGTCGAGGGGCTCAGCCACGACGGCCGGCGCGTGCTGCTCGACCTCGACCCCGGGCTCGTCCTCCTCGACCGCTCCGACGGGTCGCTGACCGAGGTCGCGCCGAGTGCCCTGGGCGCGGCGCTGACCGCCGACGGCGCCCGCGTGGTCTACCAGGACCGCCACTCCGCGCTCGGCCCGCCCGCGCCGCAGCTCCTGGAGTGGACGCTCGCCACCGGAGCGACCCGGACGGTCGTGCCCGACCTGGGGTCGCAGGTGTTCGCCGGCATGTCGGACGACGCCCGGCACGTGGTGCTCGTCGACTCCGACCGCAGCCGGATGCTCGACACGCCCAGCGGCTCGGTGCGCGACCTCGGCCGTCTCGGCGTCGAGGGCGGCAGCACGAGCCGGGTCGAGGTGTCGAACGACGGACGGCTGGTGTCGGTGACGGGGGCGGGCATTCCCGCCTGCTGCGGCGACGGCGGGGAGCCGGTGGGCGGCGTCCACGACACGCTCCTCGGTGCGCCGCTGGGGCCGTCGCGGGACAACCTCGGCGCCGCCGTCACCGCCGACGGCGGCCACTACACGGTGGCCACGTCGCGACGCCCGCTGCGCGTGGTCGACACCGCCACGGGCGAGCGCTCCGCGGCCTTCGTCGCACGGCCCGCCGGCACGCAGGAGAGCGTGTCGCTCAGCGACGACGCCTCGCGGGTGGCGTACGCCAGCGACGCCCACGACGTGCTGCGCGGCACCCGGCGCGGCGTCGCCAACGTCTTCATCTGGGTGCGCGCGCGTTAGGCTTGTCCATCATGAGCACCATCGGATTCTCCCCGGGCAGCCAGACGATCGAAGAGCGTCAGACCGTCCCGACGGACGAGGGTGACCACGAGCGCTTCTCGCACTACGTGCCGAAGGACAAGCTCACCGAGGCCATGGTGATGGGCACCCCCGTCATCGCGCTCTGCGGCAAGGTCTGGGTGCCGTCCCGGTCCCCCGAGAAGTACCCCGTCTGCCCGGAGTGCAAGGAGATCTGGGACTCGATGAACCCGGGCAAGCCCGGTGGCGAGGGCTCCGACGGCTCGGGCCCCGAGGCGTGACGGGGCGGCCTGACGCGCCGCTGCCTCCCGCGTGGCCCGACCGGGCCGCCTGGGGCACCGCGCCCTCCCTCCGTGCCTGGCAGCAGGCCGCGATGGACATCTACCTGTCCCGGCAGCCCCGCGACTTCCTCGCGGTCGCCACGCCCGGCGCCGGCAAGACGACGTTCGCGCTGACCGTCGCGGCCGACCTGCTCAGCCGTCGGGTGGTCGACCGGATCACCGTCGTCGCGCCCACCGAGCACCTCAAGACGCAGTGGGCCGAGGCCGCGGCGCGCGCCGGGATCCCGATCGACCCCACCTACTCGGCGGGCAAGGGCAGGACCTCGGACGACTTCGTCGGCATCGCGGTGACCTACGCCGGGGTGGCGGTCAACCCGCTCGCCATGCGCATCCGCACCGAGCGCTTCAAGACCCTGGTGATCCTCGACGAGATCCACCACGCCGGCGACGCGCTGTCGTGGGGCGAGGGCGTGCGCGAGGCGTTCGACCCGGCGACCCGCCGGCTCTCGCTCACCGGCACCCCGTTCCGCTCCGACATCAACCCGATCCCGTTCGTCAGCTACGCCCCCGGGGAGGACGGCATCCCGGTCTCGGCCGCCGACTACACCTACGGCTACGCCCACGCGCTGGCCGACCACGTCGTGCGCCCCGTCATCTTCATGGCCTACTCCGGCGAGATGCAGTGGCGCACCCGGGCCGGCGACGAGGTCGTCGCCCGGCTCGGCGAGCCGCTCACCAAGGACATGCACGCCCAGGCACTGCGCACGGCCCTGGACCCGCGCGGGTCGTGGATCCCGGCGGTGCTGGAGGCGGCCGACACGCGGCTGTCGGAGGTACGCCGCCACGTGCCCGACGCCGGCGGGCTGGTGATCGCCGGCGACCAGGAGTCGGCCCGCGCCTACGCCGGGCTGCTGAAGAAGATCACCGGCGAGTCGCCCACCGTGGTGCTGTCGGACGAGAAGGGCTCGTCGAAGAAGATCGCGAAGTTCACCGCCTCCGACGACCGCTGGATGGTGGCCGTGCGGATGGTCTCCGAGGGCGTCGACGTGCCGCGCCTGGCGGTCGGGGTCTGGGCGACCACCGTCTCCACGCCGCTGTTCTTCGCCCAGGCGGTCGGCCGTTTCGTCCGCGCCCGCTCGCGCGGTGAGACCGCGTCGGTGTTCCTGCCGTCGGTGCCGCACCTGCTGGAGTTCGCGTCCGACATGGAGGCCCAGCGCGACCACGTGCTCGGGCGCCGCGTCAACGACGAGGACGACATCTTCGCGGCCGAGGACGGGCTGCTCGCCGAGGCGCAGCAGGGCGAGTCGGCCTCCGACGAGCTCGAGATGTCGTGGGAGGCGCTGGGCTCCACCGCGTCCTTCGACCACGTGCTCTACGAGGGCGCGCAGTTCGGCCACTCCGGCGAGGTGAACGTGGGCTCGGAGGAGGAGATGGACTTCCTCGGCATCCCCGGCCTGCTCGAGCCCGACCAGGTCCGCGAGCTGCTGCACTCGCGCCAGAGCGAGCGTGCGCGCAAGCAGCGTGCCGACGGCGCGGGCGACCGGGTGGTCGACTCGGTCCAGGAGCTCAGCACCCACCAGCAGCTCGGCGTGCTCCGGCGCGAGCTCAACGGGCTGGTCGCCGCCTGGCACCACCGCACCGGCCAGGCGCACGGCATCACGCACAACGCGCTGCGCAAGGAGTGCGGCGGCCCGCCGGCAGCGGTGGCCAACGCCGAGCAGCTGCACGAGCGGATCAACCGGATCCGCGAGTGGGCGGTGCGGCAGACCTCCTGAGGCTCGCACTGCCATAGTGGACGCGTGGCGACCGAGACCTCGCAGACGCTCGACCGTGGCCTGCGGGTGCTCCGGGTGCTGGCTGAGAGCCCCGAGGGCCTGACCGTCACCGAGATCTCCCACCGGCTCGAGGTCAACCGCACGGTCGTCTACCGCCTGATCAGCACCCTCGAGCAGCACGGCCTCGTGCGCCGCGACGCCCGCTCGCGGCTCTTCATCGGCCTGGGCGTGCTCCACCTCGCCAGCGGGGTGCAGCCGCTGCTGCGCGACCTCGCGCTGCCCGAGCTGCGGCGGCTCGCGGAGGCGCTCGGCGCGACCGCCCACCTCACCGTCGCCGACGGCGAGGAGGCGCTCGCGCTGGCCGTCGTCGAGCCCACCTGGACCGACTTCCACGTCTCCTACCGCATCGGCGCCCGCCACCCCCTGACCCAGGGTGCGGCCGGCAAGGCCATCGCGCTGGCCGACCTCGACGAGCCGGCGTACGCCGTGACCAGCGGTGAGCTGCAGACCGGCGCCCGCGGCCTCGCCGCGCCCGTGCGCGGCGTCGAGGGACTGCGGGCGAGCGTGGGCATCGTGACGCTCGACGGCGCCATCGAGGAGGACGTCGTGGCGCCACAGGTGATCGCGGCCGCGGCTGCGGTCGCGGACAGGCTCAGCTGAGCGCGGCCCGCGCCAGCGGCACCACCCGGTAGGGGATCTGCGTCGCCAGCGCGATCACGGTCGTCGAGCGGTCGATGCCGGGCTCGGTGAGCACGAGGTCGATCACCCGCTGCAGGTCGGAGTTGGAGCGGGCGACGACGCGCGCCCACATGTCGCCGGCACCCGTGATCGTGTAGGCCTCCAGCACCTCGGGGATGCCGGCCAGGTGGGCGGCGACGGCGTCGTGGCCGCCGCGCTCGGCCGAGCCCTGGCGGATCTCGAGGGTCAGGAAGGCCGTCACGGGATAGCCGAGCGCCTCGGGGGAGAGGTCGGGTCCCCACCCGGTGATCACGCCGGCGGCGACCAGCTTGTCGAGGCGCGCCTGCACGGTGCCGCGGGCGATGCCGAGCCGGCGGCTCGCCTCGAGCACCCCCAGGCGCGGCTCGCCGGCGAACAGATCGATCACCTTGCCGTCGATCTCGTCCATCAGGGCTCCTTCGGCTGGGCAATCTGCACGATGTTTCGGCCTACTGTTGCACATTGTGCCGTCGGTCGGCAGGGTTCGGACCATGACGACTGACATCGCCTCGACCGGTGGCGCCCTGACCGTGGACGAGATGAAGGCCGACCTCTCCCTCGAGCAGCTGCGCCAGCTCGTCGGCCTCGTGGAGTACGACGCCGACGCCGACCCGTTCCCGGTGACCGGGTGGGACGCGATCTGCTTCGTGGTGGGCAACGCCACCCAGGCCGCGCACTACTACGCCTCGGCCTGGGGCATGGACCTCATCGCCTACTCCGGCCCGGAGAACGGCAACCGCGACCACAAGTCCTACGTCTTGAAGTCCGGCTCGATCAAGTTCGTGCTGAGCGGCGCGGTGGCGCCCGACAGCGACCTGATCGCCCACCACGCCAGGCACGGCGACGGCGTCGTCGACATCGCCCTCGAGGTGCCCGACGTCGACCAGTGCATCGCCCAGGCCCGCCGGGCCGGTGCGACGGTGCTCGTCGAGCCGCAGACCGTGGCCGACGAGCACGGCAAGGTCCGCGTCGCCGCGATCGCGACCTACGGCGAGACCCGCCACACGCTCGTGCAGCGCACCGTCGACGGCGAGACCTACGCCGGCCCCTACCTCCCCGGCTACGTCGCCGTCGAGCCGCGCTGGGAGAAGAAGGCCGACCAGCCCAAGCGCCTCTTCCAGGCCCTCGACCACATCGTCGGCAACGTCGAGCTCGGCCGGATGGACGAGTGGGTCACCTTCTACAACAAGGTGATGGGCTTCGTGAATATGGCCGAGTTCATCGGCGACGACATCGCCACCGACTACTCCGCGCTGATGTCGAAGGTCGTCGCCAACGGCAACCACCGCGTGAAGTTCCCCCTCAACGAGCCGGCGATCGCGAAGAAGAAGTCGCAGATCGACGAGTACCTCGAGTTCTACAACGGCCCCGGCGCCCAGCACCTCGCGCTCGCCACCGGCGACATCCTCGCCACCGTCGACGCCCTGCGTGCCAACGGCGTGGAGTTCCTCAACACCCCGGACTCCTACTACGAGGACCCCGAGCTGCGCGCGCGCATCGGCGAGGTGCGGGTGCCGATCGAGGAGCTGCAGAAGCGCGGCATCCTCGTCGACCGCGACGAGGACGGCTACCTGCTGCAGATCTTCACCAAGCCGCTCGGCGACCGGCCGACGGTGTTCTTCGAGCTCATCGAGCGCCACGGCTCCCTGGGCTTCGGCAAGGGCAACTTCAAGGCGCTCTTCGAGGCGATCGAGCGCGAGCAGGACGCCCGCGGCAACCTCTGACCGAGCCCGGCGCGCGGCCGACCGCCGGAGACAGCGCGGCCGCGTGCTGGCAAAATCGGCAGCATGATGATCCGACCGGCCGAGCTGGCCGCGATCAAGGCCGGGACCGTGGACCTGGCGTTCCGTCGCTGGGCCCGGCCCCGGGTGGTGGTCGGCACCCGGATGCGCACCGCCGTCGGGGTCGTCGAGGTGACCTCGGTCGAGCAGGTCAGCGTCTCGAGCCTGCGCGCCGACGACGCTCGCCGCGCGGGAGCCGCGTCGCTGGCGGCGCTGAAGCAGGCGCTGGCGGCACGCCCGGACGACCCGGCGTGGCGCATCGGGCTGGCGTACGCCGGCCCCGACCCGCGCGAGGTGCTGCGCTCCACCGTGCCGGACGCCGAGGAGATCGCGGCCATCAACGCGCGCCTCGACCGCCTCGACGCCGCGTCTGCCGCCGGACCGTGGACGCGGGAGACGCTCGACCTGATCGACCTCAACCCGACCGTCCGCGCCCCCGACCTCGCCGCTCGGGTGGGCCGCGAGACGCCTGACTTCAAGAAGGACGTGCGCAAGCTCAAGGAGCTCGGCCTCACCGAGTCGCTGGCGATCGGCTACCTGCTGTCACCGCGCGGGGAGGCGGTGGTCGACGCCGGGCTGCCGGCGCCGCGCCGGCGCGCGCCGCGGGAGGAGGGCACGCCGTTGCCGCGGAACATCGGGGCGCCCGCGACCCGGGCGCTGCGCGGGGCGGGGCTCACCACCCTCGAGCAGGTCGCCACCCGCAGCGCCGACGAGCTGGCCGCGATGCACGGCGTCGGGCCGATGGCGATCACCCGGCTCGGGGAGGCGCTGGCCGAGCACGACCTGTCGTTCGCCGACCGATAGGGGTCAGTGCGCGAGGAGCCCGACGCCGAGGGTGCCCATGACCACGGCGATCGCCGAGTCGAGCACGCGCCAGGCGGCGGGGCGGGCGAACAGCCCGCGCAGCAGGCGCGCTCCGTAGCCCAGGCCGAAGAACCACAGCAGACTCGCGACGAGGGTGCCGGAGAGGAACCACCAGCGGTCGGTGCCGAAGCTGTTGGCGACCGTGCCCAGCATCAGCACCGCGTCGAGGTAGAAGTGCGGGTTGAGCCAGGTCAGGGCGAGCGTCAGGAGCACCGCGCGGCCCGGGGTGAGCGCGGTGCCCTCGCCCGCGTCGAGCGCCGACGGCCGCCAGGCGCGCATCGCGGCGTGCAGGCCGAACGCGATCAGGTAGAGCCCGCCCAGCAGCTGCGCGACCGGCAGCACGCCCGGCCACCGCTCGAGCACGACGCCCAGGCCGGCCACCCCCGCCGTGATCGCCGCGACGTCGGAGAGCAGGCAGGTCAGCACGATCGGCAGCACGTGCTGACCGCGGATCCCCTGGCGCAGGAGGAAGGCGTTCTGCGCGCCGATGGCGACGATGAGAGCGAGTCCGGTCAGCAGACCGGTGAGAGCAACCTGGAACACACGGTCAACGGTAGGTCGCCTACAAGGTGCAATCCAGCGAACGATTTTGAGCAATCATTAGGATGTCTTGTTATGAAAGACATCACCCAGCTCGACCCCGTGGCCTTGCGCACACTCGCGGTCGCGGTGCGTCTGGGCACCTTCGAGGCGACCGCTCGGGAGCTGCACGTCACGCCGTCGGCGGTGAGCCAGCGCATCAAGGCGCTCGAGACCCGGATCGGCCGCGTGCTGCTGCACCGCGTCAAGCCCCTGGCGCCCACCGAGGCGGGCCAGGTGCTGGTGCGGCTGGCCACCCAGACCGAGCTCCTCGAGCGCGAGGCCGTCGCCGAGCTGGTCGAGGAGGACGGCGGCACGACGTCGTACGCCTCGCTGCCGATCGCCGTCAACGCCGACGCGCTCTACGGCTGGTTCGTCGACGCCCTCGCGGAGGTCCAGTCGCGCCACCGGGTCGTGTTCGAGGTGGTCCGCGAGGACCACACCCGCACCGCCGAGCGGCTGCGGCGCGGCGAGGTCGTGGCGGCGATCACCGGGGAGCCCAAGCCCGTGCCGGGCTGCCGGGTGGTGCGCCTGGGCCGGCTCCGCTACGCCGCCGTCGCCACCCGCGACTTCCACGCCGCCCACTTCGCCGACGGTGTCGCCACGGGCTCGCTGGGCGAGGCGCCGATCGTGGCGTTCGACCGCAACGACTCGCTCCAGCACGACTTCATCCGCCGGGTGACGCGGCGCCACCTCGCGCCGCCGGTGACCTACGTGCCGTCGGTGCGCGAGTTCGATCGGGCCATCCGGGTCGGCATGGGGTGGGGCCTGCTGCCCGAGTCGGACGTCGTCGACGAGCTCGATCGCGGCGACCTCGTCGAGCTCGTGCCCGGCCGCAGGCCCGAGGTGCCGCTGTTCTGGCAGCACTGGCGCCTCGGCTCGGCGCTGGTCGACGACCTGACCGACGCGGTGGTGGGAGCCGCCCGCGGGTGGATGGCCGGTTGACGGCGCTGCCGCCGCTCGACCAGATCCGCGATTCCCGTGACAGGCAGGGGCGCCGGTCCTAGGCTCCGAGCGAGATCGAGCACGGAGCTCGTCACCGACCTGATCGGGGAAGGCCAGTGACACGTCGTCGAGCCGCAGGGCGGGCCACCGCCGCCTGCGCGGGCCTCCTGCTCACCCTCACCGCGTGCGGGGGATCGGGCGATGCCGCCGCGACCAAGGGCGGCACCGACGTGCTGCTGGAGGGCGAACAACTCGACGCGATCAAGGGCCAGGTCGCCAAGATGGGCATCGTGGAGTGGCACGGCCAGCTGCTGACCAAGAACCCCGACAACGGCGGCAAGCGGATCTTCGACCTCGACGGCCGCTACAGCCCGTCCACCGGCTACAGCGCGCTCTCCATGGACTCCGCCATCGACGGCAACCGCCAGCAGGTCGACTACCTCGTCGTCGCCGGCCGCACCTACTTCAACAGCGAGGCCTGGGGCGCCAACGCCGCCGACTGCTGGGCCGACATCACCGGCGACGAGGCCCGCAGCTGGGGCCTGCCGACCGACCTCGACCCGACCTGGCCGGTCGTCGAGGCCAGGGCGATCCGGCTCGCCGGCGACGGCGTCGCGGTCGGTGTGCCGGCGCGCACCGTGATCACCGGGATGCCGCGCGGGCTCTTCCCGTCCGTGCCCCCCGCGCTCGACAAGATCGAGGCCGGCGCGGTGGTCACCCCGCACGGCCACCTCATCGAGGTCGGCGTCGACGTCCTGAACATGTGGAACGACGTCCCCGCCCCCGAGCGCGCCGCCATCCGGACCCGCAAGGCGGGCTGGTGGGCGATGACGATGAAGGAGTCGCAGGACGGCACGAGCATCACGCCGCCCAAGCGGGTCTTCGACCCTGCCGTGACGCCGCCCAGCCAGTGCAAGCGCGGCTGACCCCACGCCGCTGCGGGGGCATACTCCCGGCATGCCCACGTACGTCGCCTTCCTGCGCGCGATCAACCTCGGCGCGACGCGCAAGTTTCCCAAGGACGCCATCCGCGCCGCGACGGAGGCGGCCGGGGGCACCGACGTGGAGACCTACATCAACACCGGCAACGTCCGGCTGACCCACCCGGCCCGCTCGGTGGCCAAGGTGCAGGCGGTGCTGGAGCAGGCGTACGCCGCCGAGGCCGGCTTCGAGGTGCCGACCGTGGTGTTCACCGCACCCGACCTCGCCGCGCTCACCGCCCGGGGGGAGGAGCTGGACGCCGAGCACGAGCCCAGCGGGCAGCACTACGTGACGTTGTACGCCGACGCGCCGCCCGCGGCGGCGGTCGACGCGGTCCACGCTCTGGCCCATCCCGGCGAGACCGTGGTCGTCGACGGCCGCGCCGCCTACGTGCTGCTCGACGGCGACATCCACACCTCGAGGGTGATGGCGGCGAAGGAGCTCGCCGCCCTCGGGCGGGGGACCGCACGCACCATCAAGGTGCTGCGCACCGTCACCGAGAAGTGGTGCTGACGGCCCTCAGGCGATCTCCACCCCGGTGCGCGCCAGCTCGGTGATCGCCGCGGCCGACGACTCCTCCGCGACGCCGGCGCACAGGGCGGTCAGCACCCGGGTCGTGAACCCCTCGGTGATCGCGTCGAGCGCCGTCGCGCGGACGCAGTGGTCGGTGGCGATGCCGCACACGTCGACCTCGTCCACCTGCCGGGCTCGCAGCCACTCGGCCAACGCCTCTCCCGACGACGTACGTCCCTCGAAGCCGCTGTAGGCGGCCGCGTGCTCGCCCTTGTAGAAGACCTCGTCGAAGGGCTGGGGGTCGAGGTTGGGGTGGAACGCCGCCCCCTCGGTGCCGACCTTGCAGTGCACCGGCCACGAGTCGGTGAAGTCGGGCTTGGCCGACCAGTGCGGACCGGGGTCGACGTGATGGTCCTTCGTGGCGACCACGACGTCGTAGGCCGGGGCGTCCTCGGCCTGCGCGTGCCAGCGGTGCAGCAGGTCGTTGATGCCGGCCGCCACGTGCGCGCCGCCCGTGACGGGGAGCGAGCCGCCCTCGCAGAAGTCGTTCTGGACGTCGACGACGATCAGGGCTCGGGCCATGGCACGAGGCTAGCGGTCGCCGTCGTGGGAACAGCCCTCCCGCCTCGCGGCAGGAGGGCTGCTCGCGGCCTCGGCCCCGAGGGGGCCGGGCCGGTGCGACAGGGAGCCTCCCTGTCCGCGTCGTTCAGCGGCGGGTGGCTGTCACGATGCGGTACTCCCAGTCGCAGACCAGACCGCCGGACCCGGCGCCGCGGTCGTACGACTCGGCGAGGGCGACCAGGTCGGACCGGAGCGCGGCGCGCCCCTGCTCGTCCAGCCGGCTCGCCGCGGCGAAGGTGGGCCCGTAGTAGGTGAGGAACAGGTCGGCGAACGCGCCGGCGTCGGTGAAGCGCTGGGTCACCGTGGCGGTCTGCGACCGCACGTCGCCCACGGCGTCGCCCAGCAGGCCGGCGACGACCTCCTCCGTGCCCCAGCGGGTGGCGGGCTGGGCACCGGGTGGCGGCGCGGCGTGCGACCCGACGGTGCGCAGCATGCCGCCCACGAAGCCCTCCGGGGTCCAGCTCGCGAGCCCGATCCGCCCGCCGGGGCGGGTCACCCGCACGAGCTCGCGCCCCGCTGCGTCGTGGTCGGCGGCGAACATGACGCCGATCGCCGACAGCACCAGGTCGAACGACGCGTCGTCGTGCGGCAGGTGCTCGGCGTCGGCCTCGGCGAGGTCGACGGCGACGTCCTCCGCGGCGGCGCGGCGCCGGGCGATCTCCAGGAGCGCCGGGACGTAGTCGATGCCGACCGCCTCGGCGCCGCGGCGCGCGGCTGCCAGGGCGACGTGCCCCGTGCCGGTCGCGACGTCCAGCACCCGGTCGGCCGGGCCCACGCCGACGTGGTCGACGAGGTGCTCCGACACCGGGACGGTCAGGGCGGCGATCTTGTTGTAGTCACCGCTGCTCCAGACCTTCTGCTGCTTGTCGCGCAGCTCGGTGAGGTCCGGGCCGGGATTCTGGCTGGTGCTGCTGGCGCTGGTGCTGCTGGTGCTGGTCATGCGGGTTCCTTTCGTGGTGCCGACCGGCGTCTCGGGAACGCCGGCGACGGACGTGGTGGCCGCCGAGATGTGCTCGAGCCGGAGCCCGGCCCGTCGCACCGCCTCGGCGACCAGGTCGGGCGACTCGGCCTCGTAGAGCAGGAAGCACGTCTCGTCCTCGGACACGAAGATCGACCTCAGGCAGTGCACGGCCCGCCCCTCCCGGGACAGGTCGGCGCCGGCCCGCTCCGCCAGCGCGACGTGGCGCCGCGCTGCGGCGTGGTCGCCCTGGGCGACGTAGAGCTCGACGAGGTACTCGGCCATGTCTCCACCGTGCGCCCCCGAGCCGGTCGGCGAAACTGTGGATGACCCGAGGAATTGACCGGGAGGGGACCCCGGTCGACACCGGCCCGCCTGGGGGGACGGTCAGGTCGCGTCGGCGTCGAGGTCCGCCAGGCGCGGTGAGAGCTCCATCCGGGAGCGGATCCCGAGCTTGGTGTAGGAGTTGCGGAGGTGGAACTCCACGGTGCTGACCGTGACGACGAGGGCCCGGGCGATCTCCTTGTTGGCCAGTCCCTGCGCCGCGAGGTCGGCGACCCGGCGCTCGGCGGTGGTCAACCGGCCGGGGGCGCCCGGGCGCCGGGCGCCGACGCGCTCCAGCTCGCCGCGCGCGGCGTCGGCCCAGCCGGGGGCGCCCTGCGCCTCGAAGAGGGAGACCGCGCACCCGAGGGACTCCCGGGCCGCGCCCCACTTGCGTGAGCGGCGCTGCGCGCGGCCGAGGGCCAGCCACGTGCGGGCGGCCTCGGCGACCAGCCCACGGTCGTGGTAGCCCGACGCGACGCCGGCCAGCGCGGCGGCGTCGGCGTCCGACCACCCGCCGGCCAGCGCGAGCGTCGCCGAGCCGCGCGCCGCGGCCAGCCGGGCCCAGCCGTGGTCCTGCAGGTCGGCGGCGGCGGCCAGGGCGTCGACGACCTCGCCGGCCTCGGCCAGGGCGCCGGGGTCGCCGACGTCGGCGAGGGCCTCGACCAGGTCGGGGGCCGCGGGGAAGGCGCCGGGGTCGAGCACGCCCTCCTCGCGCGTGTACGACCACACCGCGCGCAGCTTGCCGGCGGCCTCGTCGGGGCGGTGGTCGAGCAGGTCGGCCACGCCCGTCGCCCGCGTGGCTTCCAGCCAGTCCCACCGCACGCCCGTCTCGTCCGCCTGGGCGACGGCGCGCTGGGCCCAGTCGCGCGCCGCCGCGGCGTCGCCACGACCGGCGGCGAGCAGGCTGCGGCAGCGCTCGTACATCGGCCAGTGCAGCAGGCTGCTGTCGGTCGAGGCCGCCCACTCGTCCAGCAGCTCCTCGGCGGCGTCCCACCCACCCACGCGCAGCTCGAGCTCGCACAGGTGCAGCCGGGCCAGCGCGTAGGCGTTGGGCTCGCCGCGCTCGGCGGCGAGCACGCGGAACGCCTCGAAGCGCTCGCGGGCCGGGCCCGGCTCGCCGCGCCACACGTGCTGCTGTCCGGCCACCCGGCCCGGGGTGCGGGCGAGGTAGGTCGACCGGCTGGCCAACGCCTCGTAGCGTTCGAGGAGGTCGTCGAGCGGTCGCCCGCGCAGGGCCGAGGTCCACACCCGTGTGAAGAGCGCGAGTCGCTGGTCGCCGCCGGTCCCGGTCGCGGACGCCTCGACGGCCTGGGCGGCGCGCGCGTCGGCGAGCGCGACGTGGCGCACCGCGATGACGGCCTCGTTCTCGGCGAGGTGGCACAGGACCCGCAGGCGCAGGTCGTGGTCGTCGCCCGCCTCGTCGAGGGCCTGCTGGAGCAGCGCGCGGATGTCGGCGTTGCCGCGCACCACGCCACCGGTGAGCAGGACGTAGGCCCGGACCCGGTCGGCGCGGTCGGGCAGCGTGGCCGCGCGGGGACCGAGCAGCTCGGTGAGGCGCTGCTTCTCCCCGGCCATGTGCAGCACCTTCGCCAGCACCATCACGCGGGCCGCGTCCGGGGCGCCGGTCGGTGTCAGGCGCAGGGCGTGGGCGGCGAGGTCGGCGGCGAGCCTGGTCGAGCCCCGGGCGATGGCACGCGTGGCGGCACCGTCGAGCCGCTCGGCGAGGAGCGCGTCGGGCTCGGTGGTGGCGAGGGCGAGGTGCTGCAGCATCCGGCAGGGGTCGTCGGACACGACCGCGGCGAGGTCGGCGTGCAGCCCGCGCACCTCCGCGTCCGACGCCGCCCGCCGCGCCGCCTGCGCGAGGAGGGGGTGGGCCGAGCGCACCCGCTCGCCGTCGAGGTCGACGACGCCGGCGGCCGAGGCCTGCTGGAGCGCGTCGGGCCCGAACAGCGCCTCCAGCCGGGGCACGCGCAGGTCGGCGTCGAGGGCGAGCGCGAGCAGCAGCCGGCGCGTGGTCGGGTCGAGGTCGGCCACCCGCAGGCCGAGGAGGTCCTCGACCGCGTCGGGCACCGGCAGCTCGTCGCCCAGCGTCGCCGGGTCGAGCCGGGCCAGCAGCCGGCCCACCTCGAGGGCGAACAGGGGGTTGCCCAGCGTCGTGTCGTAGACACGGCGCAGGAGGTGGTGGGCAGCCGCAGCCCGAGCCGGGTCGCGAGGATCTGGCGCGTGCCCCCGAGCGTGGTGGCGCGCACCGCGAGGCGTTCGACCAGGCCGTCGCGGAACGCCTGCTCGACCGAGGTCGGCGCGCCGGGGCGTCGGGCGACCACGACGGTCACGTCGTCGGGGAGCCGGCGCGCGACGTAGGCCAGTGCGGTCAGGGAGGAGGCGTCGAGCCACTGCAGGTCGTCGACGGCGACCAGGAGCCGCTGGTGGCGGGCCAGCGCCCGCAGCGCCGACAGCAGGGCGAGGGAGACGACCTGCTCGGTGGGCGGCTGCTCCCCGGGGTCGGCGCGGTAGAGCGCCACCTCGAGGGCGTGGAGCTGGGGCGCGGGAATCCCCAGCCCCTCGATCAGGACCCCGTCGAGCAGGTCGATCAGTCCAGCGAACGGCAGCTCGGTCTCGGACGCGCTCGCCCGCGCCGACAGCACGCGGAGGCCGCGGTGCTGCGCCCCCACCAGCGCCTGCTCCCAGAGGCTGGTCTTGCCCACGCCCGGCTCGCCCTCGAGCACGAGGGCCTGCACCGGGGCCGGCTCCTGGTCGAGCACCCCGGCGATGACTGCGAGCTCGGCGTCGCGCGCGACGAGACCCATGGGGGCATGATGGCAGCCCATCGAGCAGCATGGAATCCGCGCCGTGCACCCGTGCGCGGCCTGCCGCGGGACGCAAGCGCCGCACGCCCTGCCCCGCCCCGCCCCGACCTGCGGCCCGGCGGGTCGGACAGGAGGAAGTCGGCCGCCCGGCGAGGGCGTACGCCTGGCGGACGGCCGGGTGCGCGGTTTGTCCTGTCCGACACGCCCCGGCCGCCCCGGGGCAGGTGGCGCGCTACCCGCCGAGGTGGACCGTGGGGATGACCGGCTCGCCAGCCGACATCATCGTGACGGCGCGGGGGAGCTCGGCGACCGACGCGCGGTGCCGCGCTCGGGCCTCCTCGAGCGTGGCCCGGCCGACGACCTCACCGTCGCGCACCAGCGGGACGAGCAGCGGGCGGTCGTCCCCGTCGTCGGCGGGGGCCTCGTCGATCCCGACGACCTCCGCCTGGGCGATGCCCGAGGGCCCGCGGCGGCGCAGGGCGTGCTTGCGCCCGCCGATGGACAGCTTGTCGGTCGACCGCTTGGCCACCGACACCAGCTCGCCGTCGGTGCCCTCGCGGGCGACGAGCTTGTAGACGAAGCCGCACGTCGGGTGCCCGGAGCCGGTGACCAGCTGCGTCCCGACGCCGTAGGCGTCCACGGGCGCCGCCGCGAGCGCCGCGATGGCGTACTCGTCGAGGTCGCTGGTCACCACGATGCGGGTGTCGTGGGCGCCGAGCCCGTCGAGCTGGGCGCGCACCTCGCGGGCGAGGTCGCCGAGGTCGCCCGAGTCGAGGCGCACCGCACCGAGCCCGGTGCCGGCCACCTCGACGGCGAGCCGCACCGCCTCGGCGACGTCGTAGGTGTCGACCAGCAGCGTGGTGCCCACACCGAGCGTCTCGACCTGGGCGCGGAACGCGTCGGCCTCGGCGTCGTGCAGCAGCGTGAACGAGTGGGCCGCGGTGCCGGTGGACGGCACGCCGTAGCGAGCACGGGCCGCGAGGTTGCTGGTGGCGTCGAAGCCGGCGACGTACGCCGCCCGGGCGGCCGCCACGGCCGCCTCCTCGTGGGTGCGACGGGCGCCCATCTCGATGCACGGCCTGCCGTGGGCGGCCAGCACCATCCTCGACGCGGCCGAGGCGATCGCGGAGTCGTGGTTGTAGATCGAGAGCAGGACCGTCTCGAGGAGCACGGCCTCGGCGAAGGTGCCCTCCACGACGAGCAGCGGCGAGTGGGGGAAGTAGGCCTCGCCCTCGGCGTAGCCCCACACGTCGCCGGAGAAGCGGTAGGAGGAGAGCCAGTCGAGCATGCCGGGGTCGACGATGCCCTCCAGCGCGGTGAGCGCCGCCGCGTCGAAGCGGAAGTCCTCGATCGCGTCCAGCGCCCGGCCGACCCCGGCGACGACGCCGTAGCGACGGCCCTCCGGGAGCCGCCGGGGGAACAGCTCGAAGACCGCCCGGCGCTCGGCCGTGCCGGCCTGGCGCGCGGCCTGCACCATGGTCAGCTCGTAGTGATCGGTCAGGAGCGCGGTCGACGCACGGGGTGAGCTGGTCACGACCCACACTGTGCCACGATGGGACCCGTGTCAGCCGCCAGTCCCGTAGAGGTCGAGCCGACCGTCACCCCTGACGAGATCACCTTCCTGGCCAAGCCGTGGGTGACCCTCGTCTGGGACGACCCGGTCAACTTGATGTCCTACGTCTCCTACGTGTTCCAGAAGTACTTCGGCTACGACAAGGCCAAGGCCGAGAGGCTCATGCTCGAGGTGCACACCGACGGCAGGTCGGTGGTCTCGACCGGCACGCGCGAGGAGATGGAGCGCGACGTGCAGGCGATGCACGAGTACGGCCTGTGGGCGACGATGGAGAAGGCGTCGTAGTGCACCTCGACTTCGACCGCCACGCCACCACGTGGGGTGCCTGAGATGAGCGGCTTCGAGCGGCACCGCAGGTCCGGACACGTCATCGCCACGTTCACCGGGTTCGAGGCCGACCTGCTGCGGTCCCTGGCCTCGCAGATGGTCGAGCTGCTGCGCAACGAGCGCGCCGAGCCCGCCGCCGCGAGCGCCGACCCGTTCGACGCGATGATGGCCGAGTTCTCCGGCGCCACGACCATCCCGGACGACCCGGTGCTCGCCCGGCTCTTCCCCACCGCCTACCCCGACGACGAGGAGGCGGCCGCCGACTTCCGCCGCTTCACCGAGGGCGGCCTGCGCGACGGCAAGGCGGCCACCGCCGGGTCGATCATCGACACCCTGGAGGAGGCCGGGCTCCCGTCGGAGCTGGACCAGGACGGCCTGGTCATCGACGTCGAGCTCACCGACGCCGAGGCCGAGACGTGGATGCGCGCCTTCACCGACATCCGGCTGGCGCTGGCCACCCGGCTCGGCGTCGAGGCCGGCGACGAGCACTACTGGCACTCGCTGCCCGACGACGACCCCCGCGCGCAGGCCCACGACATCTACGAGTGGGTGGGCTACCTCCAGGAGACCATCGTCGAGGCGCTCACCTCGTGAGCCGCCCGTGAGCCCGGTGCCCGACTTCGTCCTGGCGCTCCGCGAGAAGATCGGCCACGACCCGCTCTGGCTGCCCGGGGTCACCGCGGTCGTCCGGCGCGGCGACCAGGTGCTGCTGGTCAAGCGCGCCGACAACGGCCACTGGACGCCCGTCACCGGGATCCCGGAGCCGGGGGAGGAGCCGGCCGAGGCCGCCGCCCGGGAGGCGCTGGAGGAGACCGGGGTCCGGATCCGGGTGGACCGGCTGGCCTCCACCGGCGTGCACGGCGACATCGTGCACGCCAACGGCGACCGCGCCTCCTACCTCGACCTCACCTTCGCCTGCACCTGGCTCGAGGGCGAGGCCCACGTGGCCGACGACGAGTCGAGCGAGGTGCGATGGTGGCCCGTCGGTGCGCTGCCGCCGATGTCGGAGCTGATGACCGCCCGCATCGAGGCCGCCCTCAGCGGCGACCTCGAGGCACGATTCGTGCGGCCGCCGGGCCAGCACGACGTCGAGCCGCCGCCCGTCCTCGCGCCCCCGGCCCCCGTCCTCGGCGTCGATGCCTGCCCGGCCGGCTGGGTGGGCGTGGTGCTCGACACCCGGCTCCGCGCCTCCGTCTTCGTCGCGCCCGACATCACCGGCCTCCTCGAGCTGGTCCGCGAGCAGCACGACGTCGCGGTCGTGGCCGTCGACATCCCCATCGGGCTGCCCGATGCGGGCGGCCGGCGGGCCGACGCGGAGGCCCGGCGCGCGCTGGTGGGGAAGGCGTCGTCGGTGTTCTCCACGCCCGTGCGGGCCGCGCTCGAGGCGGAGACCTACGAGCAGGCGCGCGCGGCCAACCTCGCCGCGACCGGTGGGCGCACCAGCGTGAGCGCCCAGGCCTACGCGCTGCGCGAGAAGGTGCTGCAGGTCGACGCGTGGGTGCGGGGGCGGCCCGGGACCCGCGTCATCGAGGTCCACCCCGAGCTGAGCTTCGCGCGGATGGCGGGTGCGCCGGTGCTGGCGCGCAAGAAGGACGTCGACGGCGTCCGCGCCCGGCGCGAGGCGCTCGCCGCGCACGGTGTCGTGGCGCCGGCGTGGTTCCGCGGCGCCGGCTTCGGCGAGGACGACCTGCTCGACGCCTGCGCGGCCGCCTGGTCCGCGGTGCGCGACGCGCACGGGGTCGCGGAGTCGTACCCCGACGAGCCCGAGGTCTTCTCCGACGAGATCCCGGCCGCGATCTGGGCCTGAGCGGCGTACGCCCACCCGCAGGACGTCATGGGAAACCCCGGTCCGGACCGGGGTTTCCCATGACGTCCTGCCGGCGCTGACCCGGTCGGCTCGCGGACGCCCTCAGCCCGAGTGGGTGAGCACGCCGTAGCGCTCGCGGGAGGCGAGCGCCCAGCGGGAGACGGGCACCGACACCAGGGCCACCGCGAGCATCAACGCGGCCAGCACCAGCCAGCCGGTCTCGCCCATCTCGACGCAGAGCAGGGTCACCACGGGCGGGCCGACGACGGCGATCACGCTGAACCCGAGCCCGGCGAAGCCCTGGTACTGGCCCTGCTTCTCGTGCGGCGCGAGGCCCATCTGGAGCCCCCACTGGCCGCCGGAGCCGATCATCTCGCCCACGACGTGGACCAGCGAGCCGACGACCAGCACGACCACCGCGAAGGTGGCGTCGCCCCGGTCGGCCAGCGCGACGATGGCGAAGCCGGCGGCGATCCACACCGCGCCGCGCACCAGCGCGCGGGCGCCCGCCTCGACCGAGTCGGCGCGCCGCGAGAGCCGGACCTGGAACAGTGCGACGCAGGCGGTGTTGACGATGAGCAGGATCGCGACCATCACCGGCGGGGCGGAGGTGCGCTCGGAGATGTAGAGCGCCAGGCCCAGCTCCATCACGAAGAAGTGCAGCGAGAACAGACCGGTCAGGGCCACCACGACGACGTAGGGCCAGTCGCGCAGCACCGCCAGCCGAGGCTCGCCCTCGACCCGGACGTAGGCCGGCAGGTCGGGAAGCCGCGTGGTGTTCCACGCGGCGAAGCCGGTGAAGACGGCGTTGAGGACGAACACCGAGATGTAGGCCCACGGCTCGTCCACGACGAGGGCGGCGCCGCCGAAGACCGAGCCGAGGCCGATCGCGGTGTTGGTCACCGCGCGGAGGTAGGCCTTGAACTGCACGCCGCGCCCACCCGTGGCGAGCTGGGCGATGACGCCCTGCTGCACGGACCCGGCCGAGCGCTCGAAGAAGGTGAGCAGCGCCAGCAGCAGCGCGAGCTGCCACGGCGTGCGGGCCAGCGCCGGCAGCGCGCTGGTGAGGGCGGCGCCGACCATGAACGCCGTCAGCACCCGCCGCGGTCCCCGGCTGTCGGCGAGCTGGCCGGCCGGCACCTGCACCACGATCCCGACCACGGCCGCGACGGCCATCGCGAACGCGACCTCGGCGGCGGAGAAGCCGACCTGCCGGGTGAAGTAGAGCGCGCTGGTGGTCATCACCGCGCCGGCCCCGAACCGGTTGGCGAACGACCCCAGCGCCAGCACCCGCAGGTCCCGCTCGAGCGGGATCCCCCTCCGGGTCAGCGGCGCGTGCGCCTGCGACGACGACATGGCTCTCCTCGACAAAGTATCTCGACGTCAAGACTATGTCGTGAGACGCGCGCCTGCCGCATCGGCCCCGTGCCTACGCTTGGCCGTGTGCTGACCTTGGACCAGGAGATCTACGACGCCATCGTGGCGCACGCGCGGCGCGACCACCCCGACGAGGCCTGCGGCGTCGTCGCGGGCCCGGAGGGAAGCGACCGTCCCGAGCGCTTCGTCCCGATGGTCAACGCGGCCGGCAGCCCGACGTTCTACGAGTTCGACTCCGGCGAGCTGCTCGCGCTCTACAAGGAGATGGACGCCCGCGACGAGGAGCCGGTGGTGATCTACCACTCGCACACCGCCACCGAGGCCTACCCCAGCCGCACCGACATCAACCTGGCCAGCGAGCCCAACGCCCACTACGTGCTCGTCAGCACACGCGAGCACGGGAATAGTGAGGGCCCGGTGGAGTTCAGGTCCTACAGAATCGTCGACGGGGTCGTGACCGAGGAGGACGTCACGGTCGCACCCACGCCGGCGACGCCAGAGACACCCGAGCAGACCGAGGAAGAGAGCACCCCCTGATGGCCATCGAGGTCCGGATCCCCACCATCCTGCGCACCTACACCGACGGCGCCAAGGCCGTCGAGGGATCGGGCAGCACGCTGTCCGCGCTGATCGACGACCTCGAGGGCAGCCACCCCGGCATCAAGGACCGCCTCGTCGAGGAGAAGGCCGGCTCGGTCGACCTGCGCCGCTTCGTCAACGTCTACATCAATGACGAGGACGTCCGCTTCATGGGCGGCCTCGACGCCGAGCTCTCCGACGGCGACCAGGTCGTCGTGCTGCCCGCCGTCGCGGGCGGCTGCTGAGCAAGGGCGCTCAACCCAGGATCCCGCGCTCGTAGGCCCGCGCCACCGCGGCGGCGCGGTCGCTGACGCCGAGCTTGTCGTAGACGTGCACGAGGTGGGTCTTGACCGTCGCCTCGCTGACGAACAGCTCCTCGGCGATCGCCCGGTTGGAGCGTCCCCGCGCCACCAGCGCGAGCACCTCCCGCTCGCGCGCGCTCAGCACGCCCGTCGCGGCCGGACGACGTACGTGCGAGGCGAGGCGCGACGCCACGGCGGGTGACAGCACCGTCTCGCCCGCCGCCGTCGCGCGCACCGCGTCGAAGAGCGTCTGGGCGGGCGTGTCCTTGAGCAGGTAGCCCGTCGCGCCGGCCTCGATCGCGGCCACCGTGTCGGAGTCGGTGTCGTAGGTCGTCAGCACCAGCACGGACGCGCGGGCGCCGCGCTCGCGCAGCTCGCGGACGGCGTCGACGCCCCCGCCGCCGGGCATGCGGAGGTCCATGACGACCACGTCGGGGTCGGTCGCCAGCACCCGCTCGACCGCTTCGGGACCGCTTGCCGCCTCGCCCACCACCTCGAAGCCGGTGACGCCGGCGAGCATGCTGCGCACGCCGTCGCGGACGACCGGGTGGTCGTCCACCACGACGATCGTGACGGTCGGGCGTGGCGTGCTCATGCGGCCACGCGTGCCAGGGCGGGGAGCCGGGCGGACACGGCCGTGCCGCGCCCGGTCACGGACTCGAGGGTGAGCTCGCCGGCCAGCCGCGCGACCCGCTGGCGCATGCCACGGAGGCCGAACGAGCTCGCGCCGGTCGGGACGTCGACGTCGAAGCCGACGCCGTCGTCGCGCACGTCGAGCACCACCTCGTCACCGTCGTACGACAACGTGACGCCTACCCTGGTGGCGCCGGCGTGCTTGGCGATGTTGGTCAGGGACTCCTGGGCCACCCGCAGGACGGTCGCCTCCACCTCGGGATGCAGGGCGACGGGGTCGCCGACGACTACGGCGTCGGCGCGGACGGACTGCTCGGCCGACCAGGCCGCGACGACGCAGGACAGTGCCTCGGCCAGCGTCGTGCCGTCGAGGTCGCCGGGGGAGAGGTCGAGCATCGAGCGGCGAGCCTCGGCCAGTGCCTGACGCGCCAGCGCGAGCGCGCGCTCCTGCCGCTCGCCGCCGACAGCGGCCTCCAGCTGGGTGACGATGCCGGCCAGGCTCTGGGCGAGCGTGTCGTGGATCTCGCGGGCCAGGCGGGCCCGTTCCTCCTGCACGCCGGCCCCGCGCGCCTGGGCGACGAGCTCGTCCTGCAGGGCGGCGTTGTCGGAGAGCGCGCGCTCCAGCTCGGCGTTGAGCCGCTCGAGCTCGGCGTTGCGCTCCTCGGTGCGCATGCCCATCTTCATGAAGGTGGTGGCCAGGCCTGCGTTGAGCCCGATGAGGGCGACGAAGACCCACAACTGCGTCGCGTCGTCGGGCGGGAACCCGCCGGACTGGGACCCGGCCTGGGTGATGCCGACCACCAGCATGCCGACGTAGACCCAACGCCCCTTGAGCGACTCGTAGGCGTCGAGGAAGCCGACGAAGCCGAAGACGGCGTAGAAGGGGTTGAGCCAGACCAGCACGAAGGCGAGGGCGGTCCGTCCCACGTAGTGGAGTGCGCTCGGCCGCGGCGTGGTGAACATCCACAGCGCGGTGACGGCGGTGAGCGCGAGGGTCCACCGGATGTCCGCCGCGTCGTCCCCGAGGGCAGGTGAGGCCACCGTCGCGACCACGGTGGCGAGAGCGAGGAGCCCGAACGGCAACCGGGCCAGCCACTTCTCATCGCTCACGGCGACATCTTGGCAGGACATCCGGGCTCCTCCCGCTCATTCCCACCGGAAGCTGCGCACGGCGACGAGCGACAGCACCGCGGCCCATCCGGCCATGACGGCGAGGTCGACGAGGTCCGGCGTGCGTCCGACGAGCGAGTCGTTGAGGGCCTCGGCCGCCGCGCCGAGCGGGGTGGCGACCACGAGGTCGTGCAACCACCCGCCCATGCCCTGCACCGGCAGCCAGACGCCGGAGGTGAACATCAGCGGGAAGAAGACGATGGTGCCGACGGTCTGCACGATTCGGGTGTTCGACGACACCGCGGTCACGACCGCCCCGATGGAGAACGCGGCCGCGGTCGCCAGGACGACGCAGACGGCGTACCACCCGACCGCACCGGGCAGCGGCACGTCGTACACCACCCGGGCGGCGCCGAGCGCCAGCACGATCGAGGTCAGCACGGCTGCTGCGTGGAGGCCGACCTGGGCGCCCAGGAGCGAGGCCGGGTGCATCGGTGTCGTGCGCAGCCGCCGCAGCACCCCGCTCTCGCGGTAGCCGGCGATCACGGGCGGCATCGCCATGATCGCGGCCATGATCATCGCGAGGACGACACAGACGGAGGCGTAGAGGTCGATCACCCGCTGGCCGCCGAGGTCGTCCTCGGGCGTGCGGTAGTCCGGGATGAGACCGATGATGAGCAGGAGGATCGTGGGGAACAGCAGGATCCAGAAGAGCGAGCCGAGCTCGCGGCTGAAGAGCCGCGCCTCGGTGCGCACGACGGCGGCCGTCGGGCTCGTGGTGGCTGTGGTGGTCATGCGGGCTGCTCCTCGGCAAGCGCTGCGTCGGCGGTGTCGGCGGGCGTGCCGGTGAGCTGGAGGTAGGCGGTGTCGAGGGTGCCGTCGACCACGCGCAGGCCGTGCGGCGTCACGTGCTGGCCGGACAGGAGGTCCAAGACCTCGAGCGCCGCTCCGTCGCGTCCCTCCACGACGATCCGGTCCGACTCGGTCCGGACCGCGGAGACCGACGCGAGCTCACGGAGCGACTCGAGGTCGAGCGGGTGGTCGGTGGTGAAGGAGGTGACCGTGGCGGCGCTCGCTCCGGCGATGAGCGCGTCGGGGGTGTCGAGCGCCCGGATCCGGCCACCGTCGATGATGGCGATCCGGTCGCACAGCTGCTGCGCCTCCTCCATCGAGTGCGTCACGAGCAGGACCGTGACCCCGTCGGCGCGCAGGTCGCGCACGATCTGCCACACGTCGCGGCGGGCGCGGGGATCGAGCCCGGTGCTGAGCTCGTCGAGGATCACCACGCGCGGACGGCCCACCAGGGCGAGCGCGATGGAGAGACGCTGCTGCTGGCCCCCGCTCAGGTCGCGGAACCTCGTGCGGAGCTGCTCCTCGAGCCCGAGCCTGCCGAGCAGGTCGTGCCACGGCAGCGGGTCGTCGTAGAGCGCGGACCACAGCCGCAGCGCCTCGTCGACGGTGATCTTCGGCTGCAGCCTGCTCTCCTGGAGCTGGACGCCGAGCAGCCGGGTCAGCGCGTTGCGGTCGGTGCGCGGGTCGAGTCCGGCGACCCGGACGGTGCCGGAGTCGGGCACTCGCAGCCCGGCGACGCACTCGACGGTCGTGGTCTTGCCTGCCCCGTTGGGACCGAGGACGCCGAGCACCTCACCCTCGGCGACCTCGAGGGAGACGTCGTCGACGGCGAGGGTGTCGCCGTAGGCCTTGCGCAGGTGGGAGATCGAGATCATGGCTCCAGCCTCGTGGTCCGAGCCGTCTCGCACATCGGGCAACCGGCGCATCCGGCCATCCACCGATCGGTGGATGTCATGCTGGACGCATGCGCTTCGACAGCCTGCTCGAGTCCGTCGGCGGCACGCCCCTGGTCGGCCTGCCGCGGCTCTCGCCGAGCCCCGACGTCCGGATCTGGGCCAAGCTGGAGGACCGCAACCCGACCGGCTCCATCAAGGACCGGCCGGCGCTGAGGATGATCGAGCAGGCGGAGAAGGACGGCACGCTGCGGCCGGGCTGCACCATCCTCGAGCCGACCAGCGGCAACACCGGCATCTCCCTGGCGATGGCCGCCAAGCTCAAGGGCTACCGCATCGTGTGCGTGATGCCGGAGAACACCTCCGAGGAGCGGCGCCAGCTGCTGCGCATGTGGGGCGCCGAGATCGTCTCCTCGCCCGCCGCCGGCGGGTCCAACGAGGCGGTCCGCGTCGCCAAGAAGGTCGCGGGGGAGCACCCCGACTGGGTGATGCTCTACCAGTACGGCAACGAGGCCAACGCCCTCGCGCACGAGGAGGGCACCGGCCCCGAGCTGCTCGCCGACCTCCCCGAGATCACCCACTTCGTCGCCGGTCTCGGCACCACCGGCACCCTGATGGGGGTCTCCCGGTTCTTCCGCCGGACCAAGCCCGACGTGCGCATCGTGGCCGCGGAGCCGCGCTACGGCGAGCTGGTCTACGGCCTGCGCAACCTCGACGAGGGCTTCGTCCCCGAGCTCTACGACGCCTCGCTGATCGACTCGCGATTCAGCGTCGGGCCGCGCGACGCCGTACGCCGGGTGCGCGAGCTGCTCGAGCTGGAGGGCATCTTCGCCGGCATCTCCACCGGCGCGATCCTGCACGCCGCGCTCGGCCAGGCCGCCAAGGCGGTCAAGGCCGGCGAGCGCGCCGACATCGCCTTCGTGGTGTGCGACGGCGGCTGGAAGTACCTCTCCACCGGCGCCTACGAGGGCACCGTCGACGAGGCCGAGGACCGGCTCGACGGACAGCTCTGGGCCTAGCGCGACCTCCGGGGCGCCGCGGGTGCGTCCGGAGGACCGGGGCGGAAGCCTCTGCCGCCTCCCGCGCCTGCGCCTTACCGTCGGCGGATGACCGCGTCTGCCGACCTCCCGCGGGGTCCCGCCGAGGGCTCCGACGACAGCGGGGCGTCCGCGTCCGGCCGCCACGGGCGCCACGGGCGCCACGAGCGCGACGGTGGCCCCAGCCGTGCCGCGCGCGCCAAGGGCAGCCCGATGCTGCTCGTGCTGATGATGATCGTGGTGCTCCCCTCCGTGCTGCTCGCCGACGCGTGGGGGGCCGGCGCGGCGGGGATCATCGGCGGCCTGACGGGCATGTTCTCGCTGGTGGCCTTCATGGGTGGTCCGCTGCGTCCGGACCTGCGACTCGCCGCGGTGCTGGGGCCGCTGCTCGTCGTCGCGGCGGCCGTCCCGCGCCTGGTGGCCGAGGTGTCGCGGCCCGCCGCGATGGCGCTCGTGGTGCTGCTGGTCTTCGTGGCGGCGCTGCTCCCCCTGCTCGGTCCCCGCTACGGCAACGCCGGCATGGGGCTGGGCATGACCACGATGTTCGGCTACGGCTACGCGCCGATGGGTGGGGCCGACCACCAGCAGGTCTTCGCGGCCGCCATCGCCGGCGTCGTCGTCGCCCTCCTGCTGCGCGTGCTCATGGGCATCGCCGACCCGTCCAAGCCGACGCGCGAGCAGGTGGCCGAGGTGCTGGTCGCCGACGACGTCGCCGGCGCCACCGCCACGGCGTTCGGCACCTGGCTCAGCGACGGGAGGCAGCGCTGGCTCGCGGCGGCCCTCGACGGGGCCTCCCGCTACCGGCTGGCGCTCCGCTCCGCCGAGGTGCGGCCGACGGGCGGCCCCGACGACGCCGCGGAGCTCCGGGCCCGGGCGCACGAGCTCGCTGAGGCACTCAAGGCCAAGCCGGCGCGCGACACGGGGGAGGCCAAGGAGGCGAGGCGACCCCACGCCGCACCTTCCGTCGACGAGGTGCCCCTCGCCGACGCCGTACGTGCGCTGGACGCCGTCGAGCAGGCGATGCACGACCGCGACACGACGGCGGTCCAGCTCGGCCGCACCCGGCGCCACGGGCTGCGGGACGCGGTGCTGCACCCCTCGGCCAGGATGCGGTCGATCCAGGTGCGCCACGCGTTCCGCACGGCGCTGGCGGTGCTGCTGATGCTGCTGATCACCTCCGGCCTGGAGCGCGGCGATCCGCTGGTCTCCACCTCGCTGCTGGCCACCTTCGGCATCCTCCAGGCCAGTTGGACCGACACGGCGACCAAGACGAGGAACAAGGTCGTCGGCGTGGTCGCCGGCTCGCTCGCGGTCGCGGTCGTGCTGCTGGTCGTGCCGTCGAGGTTCCTCGTCGCCGTCGCAGCGGTCTCCCTGTGCCTGGGACTGTGGTACATCGTCACCCGCCCCGCGCTCGGCAACGCCTTCATGGTCCTCGTCAGCGTCGGGTTCAACGCCGTGTCCCGCGACCTCGACGCCGCAGACCTCCTCGTGCAGTACGTCGCGCTCACCGCGTGCGCGGTGCTCGTCGGGGTCGTCCTCGGCTTCACGCTGATCCCTCGCTTCCGGCCCGCACCCCTGCGGCGCCGCGTCGAGGCCGCGGCCGAGGCCACCGCGACCGCGCTCCGGGCGGCCGGCACGGGGCCGCTCCGGACCGAGGACCTCGCGGTGTTCCGCGACGCTGCGACCATGCAGGACGAGCTCGTGCCGGACCGTGACGAGCTGGACGACAGGCAGCGCGCCGAGCTCGACACGCTCCGCACCGTGCTGGGCGACCTCACCGTCCTGGCCGCCGCCACGGGGCTGAGCCGCGGCGAGCTGGACCAGGTGCTGCAGGAGCTGGGTCCTGACGGCCCGACGGCTCCGGTCGACGGGGTCGACGAGCCGGCCGGCGACGACCGTGACCGAGCCCCGGTCGCGTTCTCGACCGTGCTGGAGCTGGCCCAGCAGGCCGGGTCGGCGGAGCGCTACCTGCTCCGCACGCTCCCGGTCAGTGCCTGAGCCGGACGAGCCGTCAGCGCGTGCTGGCCGCGATGGCCACCACGGCCGTCGAGGGCGAGCCGACCACGACGTCGTGCGAGGCGCCGGTGAGGACGACCTGCACCGTCTCGCGACCCTCCGTCACCCGGTCGTCGAGGATCCGGACCGGCACGTAGCGCTCCACCTCTCCCGCGGCGAAGGTCACCTGCCCCTGGCCGGCGACGAAGTCCTCGCCCGGGGTGGCCGTGCCAGCCTGCACGCCGAACGTGACGTCGACCGGCGAGCTCGGTGCCGACTGCAGGCGGACGGGCACCCACACCGTGCGCTCGCGCTCCGCGGTGCGGTGCCGGATGCCGCCGAGGCGCACCTCGTTGCGGCTCAGCCAGGCGATGCGCCTGGTCAGCCAGTCGCCGAGGAAGTCGACCTCGGCCCGGTGGTCGCGGCCGTGGTGGGTCCACTCCAGGTCGCCCGCGGCGTGCCAGCGGTCCCAGTCGGCCGTCGCGGCGGGCTCCAGCGTCGCCGCCGCTGCGGGCAGCTGCGAGACGACCTGGCGCACGCCGGGCTTCAGCCGGGCCCACCGGCTCTTGACCCGGGAGGAGAACGCCGGGTCCTGGAGCATCCGCGCGATCCAGTGGCGCCCGAGACGGGTGTGCCACGCGTCGGGCTCGCTGGACGCGCGCCACCGGGTCCCGGCGCTGAGGTCGAAGTCCCAGACGGGCCCGAAGACGAAGCGCTTGCCCGGGACCCAGGTGAAGTGCACGCTCGACTGGAAGTTGGAGTCCTGGTTGGCGAAGAGCTCCTCGACGAGGTACCAGTCGATGATCCTGCGGACGTCGACGTAGGCGGCGTAGCCGCGGTCGGGGTCGGCGAAGTGGGGGCCGTAGAGCACCTTCTCGAAGCGCGACACCGCACGCCGGACCTCGCGGCGCTGGCGCCTGGTGATCTCGTCGGGGTCCTTGAACGCCACGGGCGTCCCGCGCCGGGTGCGGAAGCCGGGCTCGTCGTCGCGCAGGTAGCGCTGGTTGACCTCGAGCAGGTATCCGTCGTCGGGCAGGTCCACACGACCCTTGCCGACCTCGACCTGCTCGGTGAGCATGTAGAGGCCCTGGGGCTGGCCGTTGAGGACGACCTCGACGAAGCGGAACCGCGGCGTCCACCGCAGCCGGGTCTGCGCGGCGACGGCGAACGCCGCGGCCGTGCGCAGCGAGCTGCGGTCGGCGTACCCCGCGAGCAGCACCCACTCGTCGAAGGCGCGCGTGCCGATGAGGGCCGCGTCGTCCTCGAGCTTGAGCTTGTAGGGCTTCTTGGCCCAGCCCCACGTGGAGTTGCCTCGTCCGCGCACCTCGGTGACCCGGGTGACGCCGTCCAGGGTCACCGTGCCGGGCACGTAGTCCTCACGACCGACGTCCACCCCGCCGGTGTCGATGACGAGCTGGGCGGGGGCGGCCGGCGGCCAGCCGACCGCGGCGGCCGCCCCGTCCGGAGCGGTGGCCCCACCGGATGCCGGGGCGAGCGCCAGGGTCGATGCCGTGACCGCGAGCGCGGTCAGCACGGAGAGCCTCTTCAGGACGGACATCGGTGTCTCCTTCGACCCGGTGTGTGGGCGGATGCGCTCAGGCGGGCGGACGTGAGACGTCGAGGTCGAGGCGAAGGTTGTGCTCACTTCCCGGCACGGCGTCCAGGTCGAGCAGGTCGAGCGCGAGGTTGGCCAGGTCGCCGTTGCGGACGGGCTGGACGGGCTGCCGATAGGTGGTGCGCCGCGTGCCCGGGTCGCGGCGGTCGTCGGGGTTGAGCTCGTAGAGGTCGGCGCCCGCGGCGACGCCCGGGCCGGCCACCATGAACGCCACCCGGTAGTTGGCGAGCCGGCGGGGGTCGGAGTGGCTGGCGCCGAGACCGCCGTGGTCGCTCGTGAGGATGATCGCGGTGCGGCCGACCAGCTCGGCGTCGGACCTGATGGTGCCGACGATCAGCCCGACCAGCCGATCGACCTTCTCGACGGCGCGCAGGTAGCGCCGCGACATGAAGCCGCTGTCGTGGCCCACCGAGTCGGGAAGGGAGAGGTGCACGAACCGGAAGGCGCGCTCGTGCTCGCGCAGGTCGCGCCGCACCGACCGGGCCAGCCGGGTGTTGTCGAGCTGGATGCGGGTGGTGTCGATGGCGAGCGGCCAGCTGCGCCGCCACAGCGAGAACTTCGTCTTGCTCGCGAAGAGGGCCGTGGCGCCGCCGGCGGCGCTGACCTGGGTGAAGACCGACTCGACGCGCTCGCCGGCCGCCGCCTGGACGGTCGCCGGGCGGCGGCGGTCGTCGTTCCAGGTCACGCCGTGCCCGCCGGTGCGGGCGTCGATCCGGCGCCCGGTCACCATGCCGGTGTGGTTGGGCAGCGTGATGGTGAGCTCGTGCTCGGTGCGGGCGTTGAGGGTCGACGCCCCCGAGGCCATCAGGTCGTGCAGGTGGGGGGTGCGCTCGGGCCCGAGCCGACCGAGGGCGTCGGTGTTGAGCCCGTCGACGGAGATGGCGACCACCGAGGCGATGGCGTCGTCGGCCGACACCCGCAGCGTGGGGGGCGGCAGCTCGCCGTCGGGGACCGCGGCCGGGGCCGACGCCGGGGACACCGCGAGGGCGGTGCAGGCGAGCAGGGAGGCGAGCACGGAGCGCAGGATCACCCGGCGACCCTAACCCGCGTGGACGGGGTGTGACGGGGCCGACGCACGCGATCGCGTGACCGGTGACAGCCCGAGCGCCTAGCCTGCTCCCTGTGCCGACGCCCCCCGCGAGAGAGACCGCCGACGCCCCCATCGGCATCTTCGACTCGGGCTTCGGCGGGCTCACCGTCGCCCGCTCCGTGATCGACCAGCTCCCGCACGAGTCCGTCACCTACCTGGGCGACACCGCCCGGCAGCCCTACGGCCAGAAGCCCATCGGCGAGGTCCGCGAGTACGCCCTCGAGTGTCTCGACCACCTCTACGAGCAGGGCGTCAAGGCCCTGGTCATCGCCTGCAACTCCGCCAGCGCGGCGATGCTGCGCGACGCCCGCGAGCGCTACGACGTCCCCGTCGTCGAGGTGATCCTCCCGGCGGCGCGGCGGGCCGCCGCCGCCACCCGCAACCAACGGGTCGGCGTCATCTGCACGCGGGCGACCGCGAGCTCGATGGCCTACGACGACGCCTTCGCCGCCGCGCCCCACCTCGACCTCCACATCCGGGCCTGCCCGCGGTTCGTCGACTTCGTCGAGCAGGGCGTCACCGGTGGCGACGAGCTCCTCGCCGCCGCCCACGACTACCTCGACCCGCTCGTGGAGGCCGGCGTCGACACGCTCATCCTCGGCTGCACCCACTACCCGCTGCTCACCGGCGTCATCTCCTACGTGATGGGTGACGAGGTGACGCTCGTGAGCTCGGCGGAGGAGTGCGCCAAGGACGTCTACAAGATGCTGGCCGGCACGGGCCTGATGCGGCCCGACGGCGAGCCCACCTACAGGTTCTCCACCACCGGCAGCCCCCACGACTTCGCCACGGTCGGGCGCCGCTTCCTCGGCTCGGAGCTGCTCGGGGCGACGCAGTTCGCGGGCGGTCGCGCGTGAGTCCGCACCCGCTGAGGCTCACCGTCGTGGGGTGCTCGGGCTCCTACCCCGGTCCCGACTCGGCCGCGAGCTGCTACCTGCTCGAGGCCGAGCACGACGGCCGCACGTGGCGCATCCTCCTCGACCTCGGCAACGGTGCGCTCGGCCAGCTCCACCGCTACGCCGACCCGCTGAGCATCGACGCGGTGTTCCTCAGCCACCTCCACGCCGACCACTGCCTCGACCTGTGCGGCTACTACGTGATGCGCAAGTACCACCCGACCGGCGCACAGCCGCCGATCCCGGTGTGGGGTCCCGACGGCACGGCCGCGCGGATGGCACGCGCCTACGACCTGCCCCTCGAGCCCGGCATGACGGAGGAGTTCGACTTCCACGCCTACGGCGACCACGACGGCCGCGTCGCCGGCCGTGCCGAGGTGGAGCTCGGCCCGTTCCGGATCGAGGCCCGTCGGGTGCGCCACCCCGTCACCGCCTACGCGCTCCGGGTCACCGCCGGCGGCCGCACGCTCGTCTACTCCGGCGACACCGCCCCGTGCCCCGAGCTCGACGTGATCGCGGCGGGCGCCGACCTGCTGCTCGCCGAGGCGTCGTTCCGCACCGGCGACCCCAACCCCCCCGACCTCCACCTCACGGGCACCGACTGCGGCCACATCGCTGCACGTGCGGGCGCCGGCCGGCTGGTCCTCACCCACATCCCGCCGTGGCACGACCCGGCCGACGCCGAGGCCGAGGCCCGCGCAGCCTGGGACGGACCGGTCGACCTGGCCCGCGCCGGGGCGACGTATGACGTCTAGACGAGCCCCGCGTCGTGCACGACCATCGCCACCTGCACCCGGTTGGTGCACTCGAGCTTGGTGAGCAGGCGCGAGACGTGGGACTTCACGGTCGGGATCGAGAGGTAGAGCTCCGAGGCGATCTCTGAGTTGCTGAGGCCGCGGCCCACGCACACGGCGACCTCGAGCTCGCGCTCGGTCAGCACAGCCAGGCGCTCGGCGGCAGTGGAGGTGCGCGTGGTCGGCGAGGTCCCGCGCAGTCGCGAGACCAGGCTGCGGGTCGCGGACGGAGACAGCATCGCGTCGCCGCCTGCGACGGTGCGGATGGCGCCGACGATGTCGCCGGGCGCGGTGTCCTTGAGCAGGAAGCCGTCGGCCCCGGCGGCCACCGCGCGGAGGACGTGGTCGTCGGCATCGAAGGTGGTCAGCACGACCACGGCCGGCGGCGACGGACGCGAGTGGAGCAGCTGCGTGGCCTCCAGCCCGTCCATCACCGGCATCCGGATGTCCATGAGCACCACGTCGGGCTCGTGCTGCAGCACCTGCGCCACGCCCTCCTCGCCGTTGCACGCCTCACCCACCACCTCGAGGTCGGCCTGCCCCCCGAGCATCAGGGTGAGCGCAGAGCGCACGAGCGGGTCGTCGTCGACGAGCAGCACGCGGATCACGGCGCCCACGGTAACCAAGCCTCCAGGACGAATGTCGCCCCCTCCGTGCGCTTGTCGAGCCGGCCACCGCGCAGCTCGGTGCGCTCGCGCAGTCCGACGAGCCCCAGGCCGGCTCCCGGCGCAGCGCTCGGACGTTCGCCGAGCGGGTTGCTCAGCACCACCGTGATGCCGCGCTCCTCGTCGCCCGTGGAGCGGATCCGCACCTGCGCGCCGGGCGCGTGCTTGCGCACGTTGGTGATGCCCTCCTGCACGATGCGGTAGACGGTGCGACCGGTGGCGGGCGGCACCGCCGCGGTCGTGTCCACCTCGTCGTCCCAGTCGACCTCGAGGCCCAGCGAACGCGCCTCGTCGACGAGGGCGGGGACGTCGTCGTACGTCGGCTGCGGGCGGGCGGTGGACGGACTCGGGTCGTCCTGGCGCAGCACGCCCAGCACCCCGCGCAGCTCGTGGAGCGCGTCGTTGGCCTGGCGGTGGATCTCGCCGAGGCCCTCGCGGAGCCGGTCGGTGCCGAGGTCGTCGCGGAAGGCGAGCGCGCCGGCCTGCATGGAGACCTGCGTGATGCGGTGCGCCACCACGTCGTGCATCTCGCGCGCGATGCGGGCGCGCTCGGCTGAGCGGGCCTGCGCGAGCCGCAGCTCCTGCTCCTGCTCGAGCCGTTCCGCGCGGTGGCGCAGGCCGCCGAGCAGCTCGCGTCGCGACCCGATGTAGAGGCCCCACCCCATGACGCCGGCGTTGATCGCCACGTTGATCAGGGTGGTCACGACGATGCCGTCACCGTGGACCGGTGCGATCGTCGTCCAGGCCTGCGCTGCCACGATGCTGGTGGCGCCGACCAGCAGCACCTCGCGCCAGCGCCGTCGCGTGGCGACCGACAACGCCGCCAGCGTGGCGGGCCCTGCCGCTATGCCGGAGACGGCGCTCAGCGCGGCCACCGCCAGCGCGACCTGCACCGGGGCCCGCCGGCGGAAGTGGACGAGGACGTAGGCGGAGGCACCGAGCACGAGCTCGACGGTGAAGAGGAGCCGGTGCTCGCGCCACTCCGTCGCCGCCACCAGCTGCCAGACGGCCGCGGAGAACACCAGGCAGGCGGCGTAGCGCCATGCGTGCGACACCCACGTGAGCTCGGGCTGGGTGTCGGGACGCGGCTCCACGGCCCACAGGTTAGCCAGCGCGGCTCCTACTTTGGTTGCGTCACGATGCGACCCGCGACCGATGCACGCGACGCCTCCGCGACGCATGGTGGAGGCTCCCAGCCGTGTGAAGCAGTCCGCACGGCCGCGGGGCCGGCTCCCACAGACGGCCCCACTGGGGACGGGGCCTCGGATCAAGGCCCCGGACCGGGTCCGGTGACACACGGGGGTGACCGGACCCGGCTCGGCCACGTCTAGGGTCGTGCCCATGACTTCTGCTGCCCGCGCCGACGGTCGCGCCGACGACGAGCTCCGCCCGATCACCATCACCCGCCACTGGCTCGACCACGCCGCCGGATCGGTCCTCGTCGAGTTCGGCGGCACCAAGGTGCTGTGCGCCGCGTCCGCCTCCGAGGGCGTGCCCCGCTGGCGCAAGGGATCAGGCCTGGGGTGGGTCACCGCGGAGTACGCGATGCTGCCCGCGGCGACCAACACCCGCTCGGACCGCGAGTCGGTCAAGGGCCGCATCGGCGGTCGTACCCACGAGATCTCCCGGCTGATCGGCCGCTCGCTGCGCGCCGTCATCGACTACCAGGCCCTCGGCGAGAACACCATCGTGCTCGACTGCGACGTCCTCCAGGCCGACGGCGGCACCCGCACCGCCGCGATCACCGGGGCCTACGTCGCGCTGGCCGACGCGGTGGCGCACCTGCGCGAGACCGGTGCCCTCGCCGGCGAGCCGCTGACCGGGTCGGTCGCCGCTGTCAGCGTCGGCATCATCGACGGCGTGCCCCGCCTCGACCTGCCCTACGAGGAGGACGTGCGCGCCGAGACCGACATGAACGTCGTGATGACCGGTGAGGGCGCCTACGTCGAGGTGCAGGGCACGGCCGAGGGCGCGGCCTTCGACCGCGCCGAGCTCGACGCGCTGCTGACCCTCGCCGAGAAGGGGTGCGCCGACCTGACCCGCCTCCAGCAGGAGGCGCTGGCCCGGTGAAGGTGTTCCTGGCCTCGGCCAACGCCAAGAAGATCGTCGAGATGCAGCGGATCCTGGCCGAGCACGTGCCCGGGATCGAGGTGCTCGGCATCGGTGACGTCGAGGGCTACGTCGAGCCCGTCGAGGACCAGCCGAGCTTCGAGGGCAACGCCCTGCTCAAGGCGCGCGCGGGCGTCGCCGCCACCGGGCTGCCATCCATCGCCGACGACAGCGGGCTGTGCGTCGACGCGCTCAACGGGATGCCCGGGGTGCTCTCGGCCCGGTGGTCGGGCACGCCGCGCGACGACAAGGCGTCGGTTGACGAGCGCAACAACCGGCTCCTGCTCGACCAGCTCCACGACGTGCCCGACGAGCGCCGCGGCGCGCACTTCACCTGCGCCGTGGCGTGGGTGACGCCCGACGGGCGCGAGCGCGTCGTCGAGGGCCGCATGGACGGCCGCATCGTCCGGGCACCGCGCGGCAGCGGCGGGTTCGGCTACGACGTGGTGTTCGTGGCGCTCGAGCACGACGCCGACGACCTCACCTCCGCCGAGCTCGAGCCGGGGGAGAAGGACCGGATCTCGCACCGGGGGCGGGCGCTGCGCGCCCTGGCGCCGCAGGTCGCGGCCGACCTGTCAGGCGACTGAGTCCCGATCGGGGGCAGCCCCCTCCCGGGCACCGACCTGCCGGCTGACCCACGTGCCCCACAGGGCGGCGAAGGCGAACATCACCAGCGAGTAGACCGCCGCCGGCACCGAGATCTCGACCTCGTCGAGCACCTCGACCGCGACGAAGATGGCGAGCGTCGCGTTGTGCACGCCGACCTCCATCGACGAGGCGATCGCCTGCGGTCCGGTGACGCCCAGCGCCTTCGGCACGTAGTAGCCCACGACGAGGCTGATCGCGCAGAAGAGCGCGGCGATGAGGCCGACGTCGGCGAGGTAGTCGGCGACGTTCTCGCGCTGGTCGAGCAGGATCCCGAGCACCAGCACGGCGAGGATCACCGCGGAGCCGATCCGCACGGGCTTGTCCATGCGGCGGGCGAAGGCGGGCGCGCGGTCGTTGACCACCATGCCGATGCCGACGGGCAGCAGGATCAGCGCGAACACCTTGACGATCTCGACCAGCGGCATCGAGACGTCGTCCTGCCGGTCGTAGTAGGCGATGGCGAGCCCGGTGATGACGGGCAGGGTCACCACCGCGATGACGGTGTTGATGGCCGTCAGCGTGATGTTGAGGGCGACGTCGCCGCGGAAGAGGTGGCTGAACAGGTTGGCGGTCGTGCCGCCCGGGGAGGCGGCGAGCAGGAGCATGCCGATGCCGAGCAGGGCAGGCAGGTCGAAGAGCACCACGAGCCCGAAGCAGACGACCGGCAGCAGAAGCACCTGGCAGGCCAGCGAGACGGCCACCGCCCGTGGCGCCCGGCCGACGCGCTTGAAGTCGCCGACCGTCAGGTCGAGCCCGAGGCCGAACATGATGATCGCCAGCGCGACGGGCAGCCCGACGGTGGTGAGCGCGGAGTCCATGCGCGGACCCTAGTGGTGACGTGGGTCACACCGCAGCCACTCGCCGCATCGCGTGCGGATCGTGGTGCGCCCGGTGAGAGTCGAACTCACACTGTCACGGACCTAAACCGTGTGCCTCTGCCTGTTGGGCTACGGGCGCCGCCGAATCAGGCCAACCCTAGGTCCCGGCGCAGCTTGGCGACGTGGCCGGTGGCCTTCACGTTGTACTGCGCCAGCTCGACCGTGCCGTCCTCGTCGATCACGAAGGTCGAGCGGATCACGCCCTCGACCTCCTTGCCGTAGAGCTTCTTGGTGCCGAACGCGCCGTAGGCCTTGTGCACCGCCAGGTCCTCGTCGGACAGCAGCGTCAGGGTCAGCGCGTCGCGCTCGCGGAACTTCGCGAGCTTGGCGGGGGCGTCCTTGGACACGCCCAGGACCTCGTAGCCCTCCCCGCGCAGCGACTCGAGCGACTCGGAGAAGTCGCAGGCCTGCTTGGTGCAGCCCGGCGTCATCGCGGCCGGGTAGAAGTAGAGGATCACCTTGCGCCCGCGCAGACCCGACAGCGAGACCCGGTCGCCGGTGTCGCTGGGCAGGGTGAAGTCGGGTGCGGCGTCGCCGGGGGAGAGGCGGTCGGGCATCGGGGCTCCTGTGCGCTGGTCGGCCCGGGCCGCGGCCCGGGTGTGGTTGTTGCAAGACATTTGCAATAAGGTCGAGGGTGTCGACAGCGGTATCGGGGGATCCGCGCCGGACACCACTCATCCAACCAGTCGCGGCCAGTGGCACCCAGGACCGCCATCCATCCGAGACCCCCACCAGCAGGAGCGACCCGTGCACGTGCCCGACGGTTTCCTCGACGCCCCCACCTCGGTGGCCACCGGGGTCGTGGCGGCGACCGCGGTCGCCCTGTCCCTGCGCGGTGCGCGACGCGAGCTCGACGACCGTACGGCGCCGATGGCGGGGCTGGTCGCGACGTTCGTGTTCGCCGCGCAGATGATCAACTTCCCCGTGGGCGCCGGCACCAGCGGCCACCTGATGGGCGGAGCCCTCGCCGCGGTCCTGGTCGGACCGTGGACGGCGGTGCTCTGCCTGTCGGTGGTGCTCCTGGTCCAGGCCCTGCTGATGGCCGACGGCGGCATCACCGCTCTCGGCACCAACATCACCCTCATCGGGATCGTCACCGTCGCCGTCGGCTGGGTGGTCTTCGTCGGCCTGCGCCGCGTGCTGCCCAAGCGGCTCGGCATGGTGGCGCCCGCCGCCGCGGTCGCCGCCCTGGTGAGCGTGCCGGTCGCGGCCCTCGTCTTCACCGGCCTCTTCGCCGTCGGCGGCAACATCGAGGTCGACCTCGGCACCGTCCTCGCCGCGATGGTGGGCTGGCACACCGTCATCGGCATCGGGGAGGCCGTCGTCACCAGCCTGGTGGTCGCGAGCGTCGTCGCGGCCCGCCCCGACCTCGTCCACGGCGCCCAACCACTCCTCGTCGAGCGCGAGCTCGAGCTGCGAGACGGAGTCCACCGATGAGCACCCGCCGCTTCTTCGCCGTCGCCCTGGTCGTCAGCCTGCTCGTCGCAGGCGTCGCGAGCTACTACGCCAGCTCGCACCCCGACGGCCTGGAGTACGTCGCCGAGCAGACCGGCTTCCTCGACTCCGCGGAGGACTCCGCGACCGCCGACAGCCCTCTCGCCGACTACCAGACCTCCGGCGTCGACGACGCCCGGATCAGCGGCGGGCTTGCCGGCGTCATCGGCGTGCTCGTGATGCTGGTGCTGAGCACCGGGCTCTTCTGGCTCGTGCGCCGACGCGGGCACGACGGGCTCGACCACAGGCCCCACGGCGCATCCGGCGACGTCACCGACGACGCGCCCGCCGCGCCGCACCGGTCGGGATCCTGATGGGTGCCGGGCACGGGCACCGGCTCCACTTCCACGCGCACAGCCCGGTCCACCGCGCGCCAGCGCACCTCAAGGTGCTGGCGCTGCTCGGCTTCATGCTCGTGGTCGTCGCGACCCCGCGCCAGGCCTACCCCCTCTTCGCGGTCGAGGCCGCCGTGCTGCTCGGCGTCATCGCGCTCTCCCGCGTCCCGCTGCGCTACCTGTTGCCCCGCATGGTCGTCGAGCTGCCCTTCGTGGTCTTCGCCGTGCTGATGCCCTTCATCGCCCACGGGCCGCGTACGGAGGTGCTGGGGGTGACCGTCTCCGAGCCCGGGCTGGTCGCGGGCGTCGCGCTGCTGGTCAAGGGCAGCATCGGCGTGCTCGCCTCGCTCACCCTCGCCGCCACCACCGAGCCGCAGGACCTGCTCCGGGGCCTCCAGCGGCTGCGCGCACCCGACCTGGTCGTGCAGATCATGGGCTTCATGATCCGCTACCTCGACGTCGTCACCGAGGAGCTCACCCGGATGATGACGGCGCTGCGCTCGCGCGGCTGCGACCCCCGCTCGCCGCGCCACTGGCCGGTGCTGGCACGTTCGCTGGGCGCGCTGTTCATCCGGTCCTACGAGCGGGGCGAGCGCGTCCACCTCGCCATGCTGTCGCGCGGCTACGACGGGAAGCTGCCGTCGTGAGCACCCCCGTCCTCGACGTCCGCGGCCTGGCGTTCGCCTACCCCGACGGCCACCAGGCGCTCTTCGGGGTCGACCTCCACGTCCACCGGGGCGAGCGGGTCGCCCTGCTCGGCCCCAACGGCGCCGGCAAGACCACCCTCGTGCTCCACCTCAACGGCATCCTCACCGCCGGCAGGGGATCGGTCACGGTCAGCGGCCTCCCGGTCGCCAAGCAGCACCTCCTCGAGATCCGGCGCCGCGTCGGCATCGTCTTCCAGGACCCCGACGACCAGCTCTTCCTCGGCACCGTCCGCCAGGACGTCGCCTTCGGGCCGGCCAACCTCGGCCTCAAGGGCGCCGAGCTCGACCGCCGGGTGATGGACGCGCTCGACCGGGTCGGCATGGCCGACTTCGTCGACCGGCCGCCGCACCACCTGTCCTACGGCCAGCGCCGCCGCGTCGCGGTCGCCACCGTGCTGGCGATGGAGCCGGAGGTCCTGGTGCTCGACGAGCCCTCCTCCAACCTCGACCCCGCCTCGCGCCGCGAGCTCGCCGACATCCTCCGCAGCCTCGACGTGACGGTGCTGATGGTCACCCACGACCTGCCCTACGCCCTCGAGCTGTGCCCGCGCAGCGTCGTGCTCAGCGAGGGGGTCGTGGTCGCCGACCGGCCGACGTTCGACGTCCTCACCGACGACGAGCTGATGGCCGCGCACCGGCTCGAGCTGCCGTGGGGGTTCGACCCGCGGCGCATTGATAGCCTTCCCGGGTGACCCAGGACATGAGCGCGCTCGAGCGCGAGATCGAGGAGACGCGCGAGCGGCTGGCCTCGACGATCGACCAGCTCGCCTACCGTGCCCACCCCAAGACGATCATCGGCCGCCAGGTGACGACCCTGAAGGCGCACTTCGTCGACCTCGACACGGGGGAGCCGCGCACCGACAACATCCTCCAGGCCGCCGGCATCGTGGTCGGCGTCGTCGTCCTCTTCGGCATCGTCCGCAAGGTCGCACGCTGAGCGCCATGCCGGGTGCGGGGGGCAGCGCCCCGATCAAGATGCTCCACGACCGCCTCCTCGTGGAGGTCGACCAGGAGGCCGGGGAGCGCCGGTCCACCGGCGGCATCGTCATCCCGGCGACCGCCGCGATGGGCGCACGGAGACTGGCCTGGTCGCGCGTGATCGCCGTGGGCCCCCACGCCCGCGCCGTCGAGGTCGGTGACCGCGTGCTCTTCGACCCCGAGGACAAGGCCGAGGTCGAGGTGCAGGGCGAGGTCTACGTCGTCATGCGCGAGCGCGACGTCCACGCCGTCGCCGCGGAGCGCCTCGAGGGCGGCTCCACCGGGCTCTACCTCTAGCCCGCCCCTTCTCCGCCAGCCAGGAGCGCCCGATGGCCTACTTCGTCAAGCAGTCCCACCGCGCCCCCGCGGTCACCTCGCCCGTCCCGGTCGACGGGTCGCTCCCGCGCGCGTGCGTCATCGGCGCCGGCTCGTCGGGCATCGCCGCGGCCAAGCAGCTCTACCTCGCCGGCATAGGTTTCGACTGCTTCGAGAAGGGCAGCGACATCGGGGGCACCTGGGTCCTCGACAACTCCAACGGGCAGTCGGCCTGCTACGACACCCTCGAGATCAACACGTCGTGCCCGCGGATGGCGTTCTCCGACTTCCCGATGCCCGCGGACTACCCGCCCTACGCGCGCCACGACCAGGTGCACGCCTACTTCGAGCAGTACGTCGACCACTTCGGCTTCCGCGACACGATCACCTTCGACACCACCGTCGAGGACGTCTCCCGCTCGGCCGACGGCCGCTGGGACGTGCGGATCACCGGCCCCGGTGGCACCGAGACCCGCACCTACGACGCGGTGCTCGTCGCCAACGGCCACCACTGGGACCCGCGGTGGCCCGAGCCGGCCTATCCCGGGACGTTCGACGGTGAGCAGATCCACGCCCACGACTACCGCTCCCGCGACCAGCTCGCCGGGCGCGACGTCGTCGTGGTCGGTGCCGGCAACTCCGCGATGGACATCGCGGTGGAGTCGTCGTTCGTGGCGCGCACGACCACGTGGTCGGTGCGCCGCACGGAGTGGGTGCTGCGCAAGTTCTTCCTCGGCCGGCCGAGCGACCAGGTCGCCCTGCCGGGCTGGCTGCCGTGGTGGGTCACGGCGGCGCGCCTGCGGCTCGGCGCCACCCACGCGGGCAGCCTGGCCAAGTACGGGCTGCCGGCCCCGACCCACAAGCCCGGCCAGTCGCACCCCGTCCAGTCCGACCGGATCCGCGAGCGCCTCGACGCAGGGGCGATCACGGCGCGGCCCGGCATCGAGCGGCTCGACGGCGACCGGGTGGTCTTCGTCGACGGCACCGAGGCGCCTGCCGACCTGATCGTCTGGGCGACCGGCTACCGGGTCAGCTTCCCGTTCCTGTCACCCGACCTGGTCTCCGCGCACGACAACGACCTGCCGCTGTGGAAGCGCACCGTCCACCCGGACCTTCCCGGCCTCTACTTCATCGGCCTCGTCCAGGCCATCGGTGCGGTGATGCCGATCGCGGAGGCGCAGTCGGCGTGGATCGCGGACACGCTCGCCGGGCGCTACGTCCCACCGGCGGACGACGTCGTACGCCGCCAGATGGACGCCGAGCACCGTCGCGACAAGCGGCAGTTCTACGCCTCGCCGCGCCACACGATGGAGGTCGACTTCGACCACTACCTGTGGGACCTCGACCGCGAGCGCCGGGCCGGCCGGGCGCGGGCCGCGACTCGCACGCCGTCCCTCGGCTCACCCGCTGGGCCGGGGGTCTCCGCGTCCGTTCCTGCTGCCGCGCCGACGTCGGACGGCGGGGGAGTGCGGCGCACGCTCGCCCGCCTGCTCCTCGGCGCAGCCCGCTGGCGGGCCGTGGGCGAGGTGCCCCAGCGCGCCGTCCTGGTCGGCGCACCGCACACGTCCAACTGGGACTGGGTGCTGACCATCCTGCTGGCCTGGCGCTACGGCATCGACATCCGGCTGCTCGTCAAGAAGGAGCTCTTCGTCGGCCCCCTTGGCTGGCTCCTGCGCCGCACCGGAGCGGTCGAGCTCGACCGCAAGAACCCCTCCGCGACCATCAAGGAGCTGCTCGCCGAGGCCGAGGGTGACGAGCCCTGGCTGCTCGGCATCGCTGCGGAGGGCACCCGCTCACGCGGGGAGCACTGGAAGTCGGGCTTCTACCGGATCGCCCGCCAGACCGGCCTCCCGATCACCCTCGCGTTCATCGACGCGCCGTCTCGCACGGTCGGGTGGGGGCCGACCTTCCACCCGACCGGTGACGTCGGCGCCGACATGGACCTGGTCCGCGCCTTCTACGCCGACAAGACCGGTATCCGGCCCGCCGACTTCACCCCGCCCCGCCTGCGCGAGGAGGGCTGAGACCCCTGCCTTTCGGCCCGCCCCAAGGGGTGTGATCGGTACCGTTCGGCCCGGGTCGAACTGTACGTTGAGCGTTCAACCGAAGGGAGCATGCGAAATGGCATTTCTGCTGTGGATCCTTGCCGTCATCCTCGTGGTGTCCGGCATCGTCTCGTTGATCAGGGGTCAGATGCTCTGGGGCATCGTGCTCATCATCGTCGGGCTGCTCGTCGGCCCCGGTGGAGTCAGCCTGTTCACGTAGCAGCCCTGCGGGAGAGCGTGCGAGGAGCTGGTCCGTCTGGACCGGCTCCTCGCTCCGATTTCGGGGCGTTGCGGCCGCCGTCGGAGTCCCCGCTCGAGCGGGGACTCCGTCACTTGGAGGGGGTTGCAACGGCCTCCAGGTGTCGGACTCGGCCGCCAAGTCTCCCGTTACGTCAATCCGATCCCGTACGCGGCTTACACGCCACCCCGGCCCCGCGCTGGCCGGGATGGGGAGACAGTAGAGGCCCTTCACGGATCTCTCCGTGAAGGGCCTCTGAACTGATCGGTACGCCATCAGGGACTCGAACCCCGAACCCGCTGATTAAGAGTCAGCTGCTCTGCCAATTGAGCTAATGGCGCAGGCGGTGAAGCGAGTAGAACTGTACCCCGTCGCCATCGGCAGGCGAAATCGCGGTCGGTCAGAGGTCGGCCAGGACCGCATGGGCGGCGTTGTGCCCACCGAGGCCCGACACCGCGCCGCCGCGTCGCGCGCCGGAGCCGCACAGCAGGACGGTGTCGTGCTCGGTCTGTACGCCCCACTGCTGAGCGGGAGTGTCGAGGCGGGAGCGGTGGGGCGCCCAGGGCCACTCCAGGTCGCCGTGGAAGATGTGTCCGCCCGGCATCGCGAGGTCGCGCTCGACGTCCTGGGGCACCTTCGCCTCGATGCACGGCCGGCCGTCGGCGTCGGTGGCGATGCAGTCGGCGAGCGGCTCGGCCAGCACGGCGTCGATGGAGGCGAGGGCTCGCTGGACGGCGACGTCGCGGGCGCCGGGGTCGGCGTCGAAGAGACCGGCCGGGGTGTGCAGGCCGAAGTAGGTCAGGGTGTGAGCCGAGCCGGCCCGGTCGCCGAGGATCGAGGGGTCGGTGAGGCTGTGGCAGTAGACCTCGCCCGGCAGCGGGTCGGGCACCGCGCCGCCGGCCGCAGCGGCGTACGCCCGCTCGAGGAGCGAGTAGTCCTCGGCGAGGTGCAGGGTGCCGGCGAACGCGACGGCGGGGTCGGCGCCCGACCTCAGGGCGGGCAGCCGGTCGAGCAGGACGTTGATCTTGAGCTGCGAGCCCGACGGCTTGGTCTCGGCGTCCTCGCCCTCGCCGAGCAGGATCCGCAGCACCCAGGGCGCGACCCCCGACAGCACCCGCCGCCCGGTCACCGCGTGCTCGCGCTCACCGTCGTGGAACGTGACCTCGGCGCCGTCCGCGCCGGGGGTGATGGAGCTGACGCCGGCCCCGGTCACGATCTCGGCACCGGCCTCGACGGCGGCCCGGGCGAGGGCGTCGGTCACCGCGCCCATCCCGCCGATCGGCACCCGCCACTCGCCCGTGCCGTTGCCGATGAGGTGGTAGAGGAAGCACCGGTTCTGCACGAGGGACGGGTCGTCCATCGACGCGAACGTGCCGATCAGGCCGTCGGTGGCGACCACCCCGCGCACGGTGTCGTCGGAGAAGCGCCGCGTGATGGCGCGGCCGAGCGGCTCCTCGACCACCTCGGCCCAGATCCGCTCGTCGACCCGCGAGCGCAGGTCGCGCTCGAGCGGCAGCGGCTGCATCAGGGTCGGTGCCACGACGCCGGCGAGCCGGCCCACCTCGTCGTAGAACGCCTGCCACGCGGCGTGCTCGTCGTCGCCGCCGGTGAGCTCGCGGAACGACTCGCGCGTCGCGTCGCCCTCGGGCCGCTCGACGAGGAGCCCGCCGCTGCGGTCCCCGCGCCTCCAGGGCGTGTACGACGCCGTGGTGCGCGAGGCGAGCCGGACGTCGAGGTCGAGGTCGGCCATCAGCTGCTGGGGCATCAGGCTCACCAGGTAGGAGTAGCGCGAGAGCCGGGCCTGGTGCCCGGCGAAGGGCTCCACCGACACGGCGGCACCGCCGGTGTGCCCGAGTCGCTCCAGCACGACCACCGAGAGCCCGGCCCGGGCGAGGTAGGCGGCGCTGACGAGGGCGTTGTGCCCGCCGCCGACGACCACGACGTCATAGCTGTTGGTGCCCTGGTCCACCGCACCAACCTAGACCCCCGCCGGTGCTCGGCCGCGCCCGGTGCGGGGCGCGCCGCAGCAGGGCCCTTCGCCGCCCGGGTGGGGTCCAAGGACCCTTCGTCCGGCGCTCCGGGCGGCGAAGAGTGGAGGCACCGGAACAGTCGAGGAGGACGTCATGACCGAGCAGCTCACCGCCACCCGCGGACCCAGGATCGTGGTCGGGGTCGGCCCCGAGGACGTGGAGTCCGCGCTGGCGTTCGCGGCCGCCGAGGCCGTACGCGCAGGGTGCGGGCTGCACCTGTTGCACGCCCTCGACCTGGCGCCGGCCGGTCCGGAGGCCTGGCTGGTCGCCGCCGATCTCCAGGCCTGGGGCGTCGAGCACCTCGCCGACGCCGTGAAGCGGGCCGAGGGCCTGGTTGACGGAGCGGTGCCCGTGACCCACGAGCTGGTCCGTGGCACGGCGGTCGGCTCGCTGGTCGAGGCCGGACGGTCGGCGCGGATGGTCGTGCTGGAGCACCGGCACCTGTCGCGGCTCTCGCGGATCGTCAACCGCACGGTCGCCGGCGGCGTCGCCGCGCACCTGCGGGTGCCGGTCGTGGCCGTGCCGAGCGGGTGGCGTCCCGACGGGGCGCAGCGCGTCGTGGTCGCGGGAGTCGACGTGCCCGAGCGCTCCGACGAGGTGCTGCGCGCGGCCCTGGCCGAGGCGCACGCGCGCGGCGCGCAGCTGCGGGTCGTCCACGCGTGGTCCCTGCCGCGCCCCTACGAGGGGGTCACCAGGGCCGAGGAGGTCGGGCGCTGGTCGGACTCCGTACGGGCCGAGGTGCTGTCCGCGCTGGACCGTGTCGGCGACCTCTCCGCGGCGACCGACGCGGAGGTGCGCATCGAGCAGGGCCGCGCGGCCGACTGCCTGGTGCGGGCCTCACTCGACGCCGAGCTGCTGGTCATCGGTCGCCACGACCCGCTCGTGCCGATCGGGTCGCACGTCGGACCGATCGCGCGCGCGGTGCTCCGGGAGTCCGGTTGCCCGGTGCTGCTCGCGACCCCGCGATCCCACCCGGCGGCCTACCACCCGTGAGGTCAGCGGCCGAGGAGCCGTGAGAGGAACCCCTTGCCGCTCCCGGCGGCGGCCTTCTCCTCAGCCGTGGGCCGGCCGTTGCACCACTGCGCTGCGCGAGCGCGAGGCCACCAGGACGGTGAGGTCGGACATCACGCGCCCACCTCCACCTCGCGTCCCGAGGCCACCCAGCCCTTGGTGCCGCCGGCCACCGACACCGCGTCGAAGCCGCTGGCGACCAGCAGGTCGGTCATCGCCTTCGACCGGTTGCCCGAGGCGCAGATGACGTGCACGCGGGAGCCGCGGTCGAGCTCGCCGAGCCGGGAGGGGAGCCGGCCCATGGGCACGGAGAGTGCTCCGGGCACGTGGCCCTCGGCGTACTCGCCCGGCTCGCGGACGTCCACGGTCACGCCGCTCCCGCGCTCGGCTGCGAACTCCTCGACGGCGATCTCGGGCGTGCGGTGTGACATGCGGTCCTCTCTCCGGAGTGCCTCGTGCACCGCCGATTTTACCGCGCCGCCGGGGCGCGGACCGAAGTCGCAAATGCCCCCGAGGGGTATTCGGTCGGAGGGCGGTCGCGACCCTCACCTCCGGTGGAGCCCGTAGGGTGCGGCGCCGAGGGAGAGCCGAGGGAGAGGGAGCGTCGTGAGGGAGAAGTGGAGGCAACGCGTCGACGACCGGCTCGGTGACCCGATCTGGTGGAACGACGTCCTGCAGCTGGCCAAGACCGTGCTCGCGGCGGTCGCCGCCTGGGTCATCGCGGCGAGCGTCCTCGACCTGCCCCAGCCGTTCCTGGCGCCCTGGGCGGCGCTGCTGGTGGTGCACGCGACGGTCTACCGCACGTTCTCGAAGGGGATGCAGCAGGTCGCGGCCACCGTCGTCGCCGTCCTGCTCGCGACCCTGGTGGGCGAGGTGCTGGGGCTGAGCACCTGGGCCATCGCGCTGCTGCTGGTGGTCGCGCTCGTGCTGGGCGCCGTCCCATGGCTGGGCGCCGAGGCCACCACCATCGCGACGACGGGCCTGGTGGTGCTCACCACCGGCTTCCAGGACGACGTGATCCTCCTCGCGCGCCTGCTCGACACCGCGATCGGCGTGGGGGTCGGCCTGCTGGTCAACGTCCTCGTCTGGCCGCCGCTGCGCCGGCACACGGCCGCCAAGGCGCTCGACCGCGTCGATGAGAGCATCGGCGAGCTGCTGGTCGACATGGCGGGCGGTCTGGGCGACGGCTGTCAGGACGAGGACGTCACGGCCTGGGTCGACCGCACGCGCGACATCGACGTCGACCTCGGCCACGCGTGGGCGCTCGTGCGGCAGGCCGAGGAGAGCGCCCGGATGAACCCGCGCCGCTCGGCACGCCCGATGAAGAACCCGGAGGAGTGGCACGAGCTGCTGCGCCGCATGGAGCAGGCCGTGGCTGAGACCCGGAGCCTGGCCCGCACGCTCGGCGGCCAGCGAGCCCACCGCGAGACGTGGGGGGAGGACTTCGCCGTCCCGTGGATCTCGATGCTCGGCGACGCCGGCCGCGCGACCGGCGCCGCCGACCCCGAAGCGCTGCTCGACGTGCGCCGCCGGCTGGTGGAGTTCACCGAGGAGCTGCGCTCCACCGAGCGCTCGTCCGAGTGGCCCGTCTACGGCGCGCTGATCATCAACCTGCGCAACATCGTCGACGCCATGGACCGGGTCGCCGAGGCCAACCCGATCGGCGGACCGCCGTTGCCGCTGCGCCTCCCGCAGCGTCGCGCTTGACCTTGCCGCTGGGGCAGGGCACACGCTCGGTCAGCCGACGGCGCAGGGTCGCCGGCAGGAGAGGAACGACGATGCTGTCCATCGGCGAGTTCGCCCGGGAGACCGGGCTCAGTGCCAAGGCGCTGCGCCTCTACGACGAGCTCGGGCTGGTCACGCCGGCCGAGGTCGACGACCGCACCGGCTACCGCCGCTACACCGCCGACCAGGTGGACCACGCGCGCCTGGTCGCCCGCCTGCGGGTGGCCGGGGTGCCGCTGCGCACCATCGCAGCGGTCGCCGGTGCGACGACGCCCGAGGTGGCGGTGGCCGAGCTGCTGTCCTACTGGCGGCAGGTCGAGGCGGACACCGCGTCGGCCCGCAGCATCGTCGCGTCGCTCCTCGCCCAGATGAGAGGACGTCACGCCATGACCGACACGACCGAGACCAGCACACGGATCCCGAGGTCCGCCCACCGCGCCGGGCGCGGCGCGCGCGACGCGCAGCTCGACGCGGTACATCCCCGCACCCACCGGCTCGCGGCGCAGGTCACGGGGCAGCGGCTCTTCGCCGTGGCCGACGGCTTCGGCGACGCCGACGGCGCGGCGGGGGTCGCCCTCGACGCCCTGGCCGCCCTGGACGCCGCTCCCGCCGGCCCTGACCCGCTCGGGGCCCTGGACGCGGCGGTCCGCACCGCCGCCGACGCCGTCGCCCGCCGCGCCGACGACGCGCCGGGCAGCGGCACGACCCTGACCGCGCTGCTGCTCGTGGGCGACCGCGCGCTGGTCGCCCACGTCGGCGACTCGCGCGCGTACGCCATCGGGGCGGAGGGACTCGTCCGGCTCACCCACGACCACACCGTCGTGCAGTCGATGCTGGACCAGGGACGCCTCACGCCGGAGGAGGCGGGCGACCAGCCGTCGCCGGCCGTACTCAACCGCGCCCTCGGGCACGGCACGCCGACCGCGCCCGACCTGTCCGTGCGGCCGGTCGCCCCGGGCGAGCGGCTGGTGCTCACCACCGACGGCGTCCACGCGGTGCTCGAGCCGCGGCTGCTGGCCGACCTGCTGACCGCACCGGGGGAGCCCGACGAGGTGGCGGCGTCGGTGGAGGCGGCCGTCCTGGCGGCCGGGGCCCCGGACAACTACGCGGTCGTCGTGGTGGAGGTCTGAGCAGACGCCTGGCCCGTGGAGGCACGCGGGTGCGCCGGGGGAAATCCTGACTCGTCCACCTCGGCTTCCTTGCTGACGCCCCAGAGGACGTCGAAGAAGTTCGTCTGCATCTGGGCGTACTCGACGGACTCGATCACCATGGCGAACGTCTCCTGCGCTGAGGAGAGCGCGACGGCTTGGTGGGTGCCGATCAGCGTCGTCATCGTGAACTCGTACTCCGGCGGGGCGTGCTTGACGACGCGATAGTCGTGAGCGCTGGTGAGCCAGCCACCGGGCCAGTCATGATCGCGGGTGCGGATGACGCGTAGGAGCAACTCGCGTTGGCGGCGGCCAGCGATGTACTCGGCCATGGCGGCCTCGCCGGGCACGGCCATGAGGTCGCGCATGGACAGGATGCCTCGGATCGGCGACGCCCATTCGAGGGTCTCGAACAGCGCTGCGCGGATGCCGGCGACGCCCTCGAGGTAGCGCACCTTGGGACGAGCGCGGTTCTCCGAGAACAGAGCTCGGAGCTGCGGGACGAGGTCGTCGAGGACCTGTCGCCGCGAAGCCCACTCATCGAGCAGGTGCATGGGGTCGTTCGCCACCAGGTGGCTGTGGGTGCGCAGGTCCTCGCCCTCGCCGGGACCAGACTCGATCTTGCTGATGAGGCCACGGGCTTGGAGCCGGCGGGCGATGTCGTATCCGCTGGTGCGACTGACGTGCGCCTGCCTGGCGGCTTCAGCGATGGTGCTCTTACCGCTGCGGAGGACAGCAAGGTAGAAGTGCGCGTCCTTCGCGTCGAGTCCGGCCTCGACCAACGACTGCCACATGCGAGTCCTCTGCCTCCTCGTTCGTGCTCCTCCACCGCGCCGCAGGTTGTTGTCGGAATCTGTCGACACAAGTGGCCTCGACGCACAGCTGTGAGGCTCCCTACGGTCCCGTGATGCAAACCACATCGCGATGAAGTGTCGACTTCTCGCGACACATTCACAAGGGAGTGTCATATGCCGAACGACCGTCTACCCACAGTGCGAGTGGCGGCCGTCCAAGCCGCACCTGTGTTCCTCGACCGAGAGGCCACGTTGGACAAGCTCGAGTCCCTCGTCGCAGACGCGGCTGCTCAGGGAGCCGAGCTGGTTGCGTTCGGGGAGTCGTTCGTCTCGGGGTTCCCGATCTGGGGGTCGGTGCTTCCGCCCGTGGACCAGCACGACCTGCACCAGCGCCTGTTCGAGTCATCCATCACCGTCCCTGGCCCGCACGCTCGCCGGCTCGGGGAGATCGCCGCCAACCACGGCGTCGTGGTCTCGGTCGGGGTGAACGAGCGCGCCTCCCACAGCCTGGGCCAGGTCTTCAACTCCAACCTGATCTTCAACGGTCGCGGTGAGCTCGTGAACCATAGGCGCAAGCTCGTCGGGACGTGGCACGAGCGGCTCACCTGGTCCCACGGCGACGCGCACGACCTCGAGCCGGTCGAGCTGGACGGATGGTTCCTCGGAGCACTCATCTGTGGGGAGAACACCAACACCCTCGCCAAGTACACACTGCTGGCGCAGGGCGAGAGGCTGCACGTTGCCACGTATCCGCCGGCATGGCCGTTCGACCAGCGCACCGACGCCCCCGAGTATGACCTTGCCGAGAGCATCCGGCTGCGCAGCGCCGCGCACAGCTTCGAGGGAAAGGTGTTCACCGTCGTTGCGGCGTCCGTGCTGGACCAACACGCGATCGACGAGGTCGCTCGAGGTGACGAGCGCATCGAGGCCCAGCTGCGGGCCACCCCGACCGTGTCGATGATCGTGGGCCCGCGCGGCGACATCATCGCCGGGCCCCCGGAAGGCGAGGAGGGCATCGTGACGGCGACGATCGACCTGAACGAGGAGGTGGTCCTCAAGAGGGCGCACGACATCGTCGGGACCTACAACCGGTTCGACATCTTCGACCTACGCGTCGACAAGCGGCGCCACCGTGCGATCACCACCATCGAGCAGGACGACGTCCCATCTGACCGAGGACACCACGACTCGCACGCGCGGTCCGAGGGCCGCTCCACTCCGACCGGCGTCTCCCCCCTGGACGACCTGACCCAGAGGGAGGCCACGCGCGATGTCCGCTGACGCCAACCTCCACACCGACAGCACCGGCACCGCCGGTGGCGCTCCGGACGACCCGCGCCTGGATCAGGCCGACGACCCTGAGTACCGCGCGAAGGGACGCAAGGCGCTCCGTGCCGCCATCGGCGGGTTCTTCGTCGACATGTACGACGTGTACCTACCGGTCATCGCGCTCGCGCCGGCCATCGCGTACTTCATCCCGGCTGACGCGTCGAAGACCGAAGCCGCGACGCTGACTGCGCTCATCTTCGCCGTCTCCCTCGTCGGCCGGCCGATCGGGTCCATCATCTTCGGTGTTCTGGGGGACCGGGTCGGCCGCCGCAAGACGACAGTGTGGGTCGCTGCCGGCTTCACCGTCTGCACCGGACTCATCGCGCTGCTGCCCGGCTACGCGACCATGGGATGGTGGGCCGCGGGCCTACTGATCTTCCTGCGCCTGGTCGACGGCATCTTCCTCGGGGGGGAGTACACGGCAGCGAACCCGTTGGCCATGGAGTACGCGCCCAGGCACCTGCGTGGCCTCTACGGCTCGCTGCTCAACGTCGGCTACCCGGCCGCGTTGGGGTTCATGACCCTGCTGACCATGCTCATTCTGATGGTCATGCCGTCGGGCGACGCCGATGCCGCATACAGCGTGTGGGGCTGGCGCATCCCGTTCGTCGTCGGGTTCCTGCTGTCCTTCGCTGTCTTCTGGCACTACCTGCGCTCGGTGCCGGAGTCTGAGCTCTGGGCGAAGTCCACGAACGTCGGCAACCCGCTCAAGGCGCTGATGAGGGGCCAGAACCTGCGCAACTTCGGGGTCGCCTTCGTGACCTCCACCGGGGCGTGGCTGATCCTCGACGGCACCATCGGCGTGTTCGGGGGCCACTTCAAGAAGCTCGGCACCGACCCGATGACCGTCAACATCACCGTGCTCGTCTCCGCAGTCGCCGGTGTCGCGTTGTTCCCGCTCATCGGTGCTGCCGGCCAGAAGTACGGTCGCCGGCACGTGATGATGGCGATCGCGCTGTTCAACCTCGTACCCGGCACCATCGCCTTCTCGCTCGCCATCGGGGACCACACCTCCACGGTCACGGTGATTGTCGGGTCAGCGGTGGCCATCGTGGGTGGCTTGGCTGTGTTCGCGATGATCACTGCCTACATCATGGAGATGTTCCCCACCGAGGTTCGCTCGTCCGGGTACGGCATCGCCTACAGCCTGCCGAGCGTCATCCCAGCCTTCTACCCCTACTACATGCTGTGGTTGGGCAACACGATGAACTACGACTACACGCCGTTGGTCATCATCGTTGCCGGAGGCCTGTTCCTCCTGGTCGGGTCGTACATCTCCAAGGACCTGAGGCATGTCCACCTCTGACATCGCAGGCAGCCCTGTGGCCGTCACGCCCGAACGAGTTCCGTTCGGCGTGGCGGTCCTCGGGGGGCCAACCACGCTCATCGACGTAGCCGGGCACCGGATCCTGTGTGACCCCACCTTCGACCCGCCGGGCGACTACGGGTACCTGTGCAAGCTCGATGGCCCGGCCGCGCCCCCCGATGATGTGGGGGACGTCGACGTCGTGCTCGTCAGTCACGACCAGCACGTCGACAACCTCGACGGCTCCGGTCGCAGGCTGGCGCTCGCCGCACCGGTCCTGCTGACCACCCCTACGTCTGCGGTACGGCTCGGCGGACCGGCACAGGGCCTTCCCACGTGGTCGACCTGGGCGAGCGACTCGGGTGCGTTGACCATCACGGCCGTACCTGCCCGACACGGCCCAGCAGACGGTCAGCCGGACGAGGACGGTTTCGTGAACTGCGCAGTCACGGGATTCCTTCTTCAGGCACGCGGCGGCCCGGTGGTCTACGTCAGCGGCGACAACGCCTCGGTGGAGCACGTTCGAGAGGTGCGCGAACACGTCCGCGCCGGCGGTCGTCGGCTGGACTGCGCTGTCCTGTTCGCCGGCGCGGCCGCGGTGTCCACGAAGTTCGACGGACGGCCCCTCACCCTCACCGCCGACCGGGCTGCCGCAGCCGCCGAGGTCCTCGGCGCTCGTCACGTCGTGGTAGCCCACCAGACAGGATGGGCGCACTTCGCCCAAGGGCCAAGTGCCACCCGCCACGCCTTCGCATCCGCCGGCACCGAGGCCCTTCTGTGCGACGCGCCTCTTGGGTCGTGGTGCAGCCATGTGGCGGACTGACACCTCCCGCGTGCAGGAGCGACGGTGGGGGCTCGTGGTGCTCCGACAGCAGTCGACGATCCGCGGCTCAGCAACGTGGCGGCGAGGCGAAGGCCGTCGCCAGCGCGTCCAGGACGTGTGAGCAGGCCCCTGGCCCGGGAAGACGATCGAGCCCCCGACCGGATCCGGTCGGGGGCTCGATCTCTTCAGGGTGAGTAACGGGACTTGAACCCGCGACATCCGCCACCACAAGGCGGCGCTCTACCAGCTGAGCTATACCCACCATGCCCCTCAGCTCGCGCTGTGGACGACGAGAAGTGTAGGGCACTCAGTCCGGAGAGCCGGAATCGGCGTCCGTGTCCGGGCCGAGGCCGGTGAGCTGGCCGCCGTGGCGGGCCGCGATCTCCCGCGCGCGGGCGCTGTCGGGCCCGGGCGGGGGTACGAAGACGGCCTCGCGGTAGTAGCGCAGCTCCTCGATGCTCTCCTGGATGTCGGCCAGCGCCCGGTGGTTGCCGCGCTTGGTCGGAGCCGCGAAGTAGGCCCGGGGATACCACCGGCGCGACAGCTCCTTGATCGAGGAGACGTCGACGATGCGGTAGTGGAGGAACGACTCGAGGCCGGGCATGTCGCGCGCGAGGAAGGCGCGGTCGGTGGCCACGGTGTTGCCGGCGAGCGGGGGACGGCTCCCGTCGGGGCAGTGCTCCTTGATGTAGTCGAGCACCTCCTGCTCGGCGTCGGCCAGCGTCGTCCCGGCGGCGAGCTCGTCGAGCAGACCGGACTTCTCGTGCATCGATCGGACGAACTCGACCATCTGGTCGAGGGCCTCCTGGGAGGGCTTGATGATCACGTCGACGCCCTCGCCCAGCACGTTGAGGTCGAAGTCCGTGACGAGGGCCGCGACCTCGATGAGCGCGTCGGCGCCCAGGTCGAGGCCGGTCATCTCGCAGTCGATCCACACCAGTCTGTCGCTCACGACGTGCCACCCTACTGGGGGCCTGCTGGGGGGTTCTCAGGGACGACTCAGCCTCACCTCCTAGGGTCATGGGCGTGAAGGACTGGATCGGCCTCGTCGCGCGCCTGGTGACGGGAGGCGTGTGGGTCGTGGCGGGGGCGCTCAAGCTGCCCCATCCCGCCGACAGCGTGCGCGCCGTACGGGCCTACGACCTGCTGCCCGAGGCGATCGTCCCCACCGTCGGGCACCTGTTGCCCGTCGTCGAGGTGGTGATCGGCCTCTGCCTGATCCTCGGCGTGCTGGTGCGCGGCAGCTCCGTCGTCTCCGCCCTGCTCTTCCTGGCCTTCATCATCGGGATCTCGAGCGCGTGGGCGCGCGGGCTGTCGATCGACTGCGGCTGCTTCGGCGGCGGGGGCGAGATCCCCGACGCCGCGGCGAAGTACCCCGGCGAGATCGCGCGCGACGTCGGGCTGCTGGCGCTGAGCCTGTGGCTCGTCGTCCGCCCCGCGTCCCGGCTCGCGCTCGACAACGTGCTGTTCGCCACCACCGCCGATCCCGGCACCCACCCCCCGACCGACGACACCACCGACCACGAAGGAAGCCTCGATGGCGCAGAAGAAGACCTCGCACAGGACCGATGAGGAGAAGGCCGCCAACGCGGCCAAGCGGGAGGCGCGGCGGGCGCGGACCGAGCGGGCCCGGGCGCAGGCCGAGGAGCGACGCAAGAAGGCCAAGCGCAAGGAGCAGCTCACCCGCTTCGGGCTGATCGCCGGCGTGCTGGTCCTCGTCGTGGGCGGCTACTTCCTGATCAGCAACCTCGGCTCCGACAAGCCCGACACCGCTCCCGCGGGCGCGAGCGACGACTACGGGCTGGTCGTCGGCGAGGACGACGCGCCGAAGTCGATCGTGGTCTACGAGGACTTCCTGTGCCCGTTCTGCGGCCAGCTCGAGCAGACCGTCGGCGACCAGCTCGACGAGGCGGTCGCGGCCGGCGAGGTCAAGGTCGAGTTCCGCCCGCTGCCGTTCCTGGAGCGGATCAGCGACTTCTCGCCGCGGGCGGCCAACGCCCTCGCCGTGGTGCTCGACGCGTCCGGGCCCGAGGTCGCCAAGTCGTTCCACGACGTGCTCTACGACAACCAGCCCGCCGAGTCGGGTCCGTTCCCCGACGACGACCAGCTCGTGGAGTGGGCCGTCGAGGCCGGCGCCGAGGAGGACGCCGTGCGTCCCGGCATCGAGGACATGGCCTTCGAGGGCTGGGTCGACGCCGCCGGCGACGCCGCGTCCAAGGCCGGGATCAACTCGACGCCGACCGTCCTCGTCGACGGCGAGAAGGTCGAGGGCCAGACCCTCAACGAGATCGCCGAGGCGATGGTCGGCCCGCTGGGCTGACCTGCGCTCTGCGACACTGCGGGGCGTGAGCCTCCAGTCGTTCATCGCCGGCCTGCCCAAGGCCGAGCTGCACGTCCACCACGTCGGGTCGGCGTCGCCGCGGATCGTCTCCGAGCTCGCGGCGCGCCACCCCGGCGCGGGCGTGCCGTCCGACCTGGAGGCGTTGCGGGAGTTCTTCACGTTCCGCGACTTCGCCCACTTCATCGACGTCTACCTCTCCGTGGTCGACCTCGTCCGCACGCCCGAGGACGTGCGGCTGCTGACCTACGAGGTCGCCCGCGACATGGCCGAGGGCCAGAACCTCCGCTACGCCGAGCTGACCTGCACCCCCTACACCTCCGTCCTGCGCGGCGTCCCGATCGAGGCCTACACCGAGGCGATCGAGGACGCGCGGACCGCCGCCGAGCGCGACTTCGGGCTGGTGCTGCGGTGGATCTACGACATCCCGGGGGAGTCCGGGCTGCCGGCCGCCCACGCGACGCTGCAGTACGCGCTCGAGCACCGCACCGACGCGCTCGTCGGCTTCGGGCTGGGCGGGCCGGAGGTGGGGGTGCCTCGCGCGCAGTTCCGCGAGCACTTCGGCACCGCGCGCGCCGCCGGCCTGCGGTCGGTGCCGCACGCGGGCGAGACCACCGGGCCGGAGACCGTCTGGGACTCGGTGCGGCTGCTCGGCGCCGAGCGGATCGGTCACGGCTGCTCGGCGGCGGCCGACCCCGAGCTGCTCGCCCACCTCGCCGACACCGGGGTGGTGCTCGAGGTGTGCCCGACGTCGAACGTCGCGACCCGTGCCGTCGACCGCATCGAGGACCATCCGCTCCGTACGTTCGTCGAGGCCGGGGTGGCGGTGACGATCAACTCCGACGACCCGCCGATGTTCGCGACCACCCTCAACCACGACTACGAGGTGGCCGCGCGCCTGCTCGACCTCGACGAGCGCGGCGTCGCCGCGCTCGCGCGGGCCGCCGTCGACGCCTCGTTCGCGCCACCCGACGTCAAGGCGCGCATCAGCACCGAGATCGACGCGTACGCCGCCCGGTAGCGCCCGCCTCCGCCACCCGCAGGGCCGGGCGGGCAAAGGTGAAGGCCCCGCTACCTCATACGTGGCGGGGCCTGACGACAACTCTGGCGGAGCGGGCCGGCATCCCGGGGGACCTCGCCGGGCGTGTCGGTGACCGGCGGAGGACTCCTCGGTGGACTCCTGGCGCCCCCGGCAGGACTCGAACCTGCAACCCACGGATTAGAAGGCCGTTGCGCTATCCGTTGCGCCACGGGGGCTGGGCGGGGTCAGTATCCCAGTAGCGCACGGCCCGCGCTCCGCAAGGTGGTCGCAGAGCGCGGGCCGTGGTGGCGACCGGTGAGTCAGGCCGCGGCGGGCGTGACGTCCCGCGCGTCGGTGTCGGCGTCCTCGCGCCACGCCTCGCGCCCGCGGGGGGCGTCGTACGTCGACTGGTCGAGGATGCCCTCGCGCTTGGCGACGATGGTCGGGACCAGCGCCTGGCCGGTGACGTTGACCGCGGTGCGGCCCATGTCGAGGATCGGGTCGATCGCCAGGAGCAGGCCGACGCCCTCGAGCGGCAGGCCGAGCGTGGACAGCGTCAGCGTGAGCATCACGGTGGCGCCGGTGACGCCGGCCGTGGCGGCGGAGCCGATCACGGAGACGAACGCGATGAGCACGTAGTCGGTGATCGAGAGGTCGAGGCCGAAGAACTGCGCCACGAAGATCGCCGAGATCGCGGGATAGATCGAGGCGCAGCCGTCCATCTTGGTGGTGGCGCCCAGCGGCACGGCGAACGACGCGTAGGCGCGCGGCACGCCGAGGTTGCGCTCCGTGACCGACTCGGTCACCGGCATGGTGCCGATCGAGGACCGGGACACGAAGGCGAGCGAGATCGCCGGCCAGGCGCCGGAGAAGAACTGGCGCACCGAGAGGCCGTTGAGCCGCAGCAGGGCGGGGTAGACGCCGGCGATGACGATCGCCAGTCCGGCGTAGATCGCCACGGTGAACATGCCGAGCGAGCCCAGCGCGTCCCAGCCGTAGCTGGCGACGGCGTTGCCCAGCAGGCCGACGGTCGCGAGGGGAGCGAGCAGGATGATCCACCACAGGACCTTCTGCACGACGGCCAGCGCGGACCGGACGAACGCCAGGAACGGCTCCGCCGCCTCGCCGACCTTGAGGGTCGCGATGCCGACGGCGATCGAGATCACCAGGATCTGCAGCACGTTGAACGAGAAGCCGACCGAGCCGTCGCCGTTGTCGTAGCCCTCGAGGCCGAGCACGTTGGCCGGCACCAGGCCGGTGAGGAAGTCGAGCCACGATCCGCTCGACGAGGGGGCCGACGCCGCGTCGGAGGTGACGCTGGTGTGGTCGCCGGGCTGGAGCACCAGGCCGAGCACGATGCCGATGACGACGGCGATGAGCGCGGTGATCGCGAACCACATGAGGGTCTTCCACGCGAGGCGGGCGGCGCCGGTGACGTCGCGCAGGTTGGCGATCGAGGCGACGATCGCGAGGAACACCAGCGGGGGTACGACCGCGCGCAGCAGCGTCACGAACGTGCCGCCGACCGTGTCGAGGGTCTCGGTGAGCCAGTTGGGGTCGACCTCGCCGCTCGCCGCATCCACGCCGTCGGCACCCATGCTGCGGGCGACGAGACCGAGGACGACGCCGAGGACCAGTCCGATCAGGACCTGGGTGCCGAACGAGGGGAGACGGAAGCGGGTGCGCTTCGCGTCATCCGTAACAGAAGTAGTCATACTGAAAAGGTTGCCTTTCCGAGAGGCGGCCCGTCAACGCGGGCGCCGGGACCGGGTGGTGCGGGAGGACGGTCTGAGGGCGCTGCGCTCAGCGACAGAGGGCGCTCTGGGTGCGCGCGAGGTCCACCGCACGACGCTGCGTCAGCAGCTCGCCGACGGTCGTGGGGACGAGGATGTGTGGGCGCACGACAGGCACAACCCCGTCGGACGTCCGGCGATTCCCGTGACGCGCCTCACGCATGGGTTGCGGCCCCGCAGCGCGCCCACTCACCGCGACAGCAGCGTGATGACCTCGTAGTGGGTGGTGTGCGGGAACATGTCGAGCACCCGCGCCTCGACCGGGCGCAGCGACGGCATCTGGGCCAGGTCGCGGGCCAGCGACTGCGCGTTGCACGAGGAGTAGACGACGTGGCGCACGCCCGAGGCCTCGAGCCAACCGGCGAGGTCGGCGCCGACGCCGCGTCGGGGCGGGTTGACGACGACCAGGTCGGGCACGGTGTCGGCGGCGAGTGCGTACGCCGTCGCGTCCGCCGCGACGAACCGTGCCGGGGCGCCCGCCTCGGCCGCGGTGGCCGTCGCCGCGGCGACCGCGTCGGCGGAGGCCTCGACGCCGAGCACCTCGCGGCCCGCGGCGGCCAGGTGCAGGGCAAACCCGCCGACCCCGCAGTAGAGGTCCCACACCCTGCGGACGTCGGGCAGGTCGGACACCCACGAGCGGGCCTGCTCGTACAGCGCCTCCGCGACGCGGGTGTTGGTCTGGAAGAACGACCGCGGCCCCAGCCGCAGCGTCACCCCGGTGGCCAGTCGCATCGGCAGCGTCGCCGTCCCGGTCAGCACGATCTCGCGCTCGCCCTCGAGCACCGCCTTGTGCTCGGGCTGCACGTTGATCGTCACCACCCGCAGCGACGGCACCGCGGCCAGCAGCGCTGGCAGCCGCGACCGGATGCGGGCCTCCAGTGCCGTCGACCGCAGCACGAGCCGCAGCATCGTCTCCCCGTCGGGCGACTCCGTCAGCAGCACGTGCTTGAGCTCGCCGCGGCGCGCCGCGACGTCGTACGGCGCCAGGCCGGCCTCGGTGATCCAGTCGGCGACGCGCTGCAGGCTCGCGCGCAGGCCGTCGGAGTGCAGGCCGCAGTCGCGCAGGTCGACGCCGGCCAGGTCGCGGTCGAGGATGCCGAGCGTGGGCGCCTCGGCGGTGCCCCCGACCACCATCTTGGCCTTGTTGCGGAAGCCGACGTCGGCTCCGGCGACGGTCGGCAGCCACACCTCGGCGTCGACGAGCGAGCGCGCGTGGGCCTCCTTGTCGGAGAGCTGGACGGCCCGCGGCACGCCCAGCAGCGTGCATGAGGCGCAGCGGTGCGCGTCGAAGTGGTGGCAGCGCGGCAGCCCGTCGACGATCGCGAGGCTGGGCGGCGGCGATCCGGCCGGATCAGCCACCGATGCGGGACCCCATCCACTCCTCGACCTCGCCCGACGTGCGGGGGAGCGAGGCGGACAGGTTGCGGTGGCCGTCGGCGGTGACGAGGATGTCGTCCTCGATGCGGATGCCGATGCCGCGCAGCTCCTCCGGGACGAGCAGGTCGTCCTCCTGGAAGTAGAGACCCGGCTCCACGGTCAGCACCATGCCCTCGGCGAGGTCGCCCTTGGGGTAGATGTCGGCCGAGGAGCGGCCGCAGTCGTGGACGTCCATGCCGAGCATGTGCGAGGTGCCGTGGAGCGTCCACCGCGAGTAGACCTTGGACTCCGGGTCGAGCGCCTCCTCGGCCGAGACCGGCAGCAGCTGCATGGCCTCCAGGCCGTGGGCGAGCACCTCCATCGCCGCGTGGTGCGCGGCGAGGAACGGCGCGCCGGGGCGTACGGCGTCGATGCCGGCCTGCTGCGCCTTCTGCACGAGGTCGTAGAGGTCGCGCTGCAGCGGGGTGAAGCGGCCGTCGACCGGCAGCGTGCGGGTGACGTCGGCGGTGTAGAGGTTGTGCCCCTCCACGCCCATGTCGAGCAGCACGAGCCTGCCGGGCTCGATCGGGCCCGTGTTGTCGATCCAGTGCAGCGTGGTCGCGTGGGAGCCGCCCGCGCAGATCGAGTCGTAGCCGATGTCGTTGCCCATCGCGCGGGCCCGGCGGAAGAACGTGCCCTCGATCCAGCGCTCGCCGAACTCCAGGACGCGGTCCCACTCCCGCACCGAGTCGTCGAACCCGAGGGCGGTGATGTCGCACGCCTCCTGCAGCTCGCCGATCTCCCAGTCGTCCTTGACCAGGCGCAGCTCGTCGGCGACGCGGGCGAGGTCCTCGTCGCGGGTCAGGTCGCGCGTCTTGCGGTCATCGTCGAAGGACGGCAGGTCCTTGACGTGGCGCACCTCGATGCCCAGCGAGTCGGAGATCTCCTGCGTCGACGGGCGGCGACCCGCCCAGAGCTCGCCGTACTGGCGGTCGCGGAAGAACTCGTCGGTGTCGCGCTCCGAGCGCGGTCGGGCGTAGAGCACCGACTCGCCGTCCTCGATCACCAGGACCGCGTCGGAGGTCTGGTTGCCGGAGAAGTAGGTGTGGGCGGTGTCGGGCCGGAACCGGTAGTCGGTGTCGTTGGCGCGGACCTTGTAGGTCCCGGCGGGCAGCACCAGGCGGTCGTCGGGAAAGGCCTCGGCCAGCCGCGCGCGACGGGCGGCGGCCCGGTCGGCCACCGGGTGGCGCGGCATGTCGAGCGCACGGTCGCCCCAGCCCTGGCGCATGAAGGCGGCGTAGGCGGCGGGCACCGCGGGGTCGTGCGACTCGGTGCGGGGGTGCTCGTCGGCGTCGGGGGTCTGGACGCTCTCGGCGGGGTTCTCGGCAGTCGGCTCGCTCACGCGGCCACTCTACGCCGCGCCGGGCGTCGCGCCGCCTCACGCACTGTCCCTCCCGACGGGTGCGCCAGCACAAGCCGACGGCCGCTGCTCCGTTAGGGTCGAGCCCATGCACCGAGGCCGTCGCGACAGTGTCGCGTTCACCGTGGTGGTTGCCGCGTTGGTCCTCCTCGGAGGCGTCCTCATGGCCGCCGTCGTCGCGCTCTCCGGGGCTCCCGGGTCGCTCGCGCTGGCGGCCCTCCTCGCCGCTGTCCCGGTCGGCCCGCTGGTCGGCTGCTTCATGTGGCTCGACCGCTACGAGCCCGAGCCGCGCAACCTGCTCGTGGCCGGCCTGCTGTGGGGTGCGTTCGCCGCGACCGGTGCGGCGATCGTCTTCCAGGGCCTCGGCTTCGCCGGCGGCGCGAGCGAGCGCGACGTGCTCAGCGTCGTCGCCCCCGTCACCGAGGAGGTGGCCAAGGGCGCGTTCCTCTTCCTGCTGCTGTGGTGGCGGCGCCACGAGCTCGACGGGGTGCTCGACGGCATCGTCTACGCCGGGATGGTCGGCATCGGCTTCGCCTACACCGAGAACATCCTCTACCTCGCCGCCGCCTACGACGGCACCGACGGCCTCGGCCCCGGCGGCACCACGGCGCTGACCGCCACGTTCGTCGTGCGCTGCCTGATCAGCCCCTTCGCCCACCCGTTCTTCACGGCGTTCGTCGGCATCGGCGTCGGACTCGCCATCGCCTCGCGGCGGATGTCGGTGCGGCTCCTCGCGCCCGTCGCGGGCCTGCTGATCGCGGCCTTCCTGCACGGGGCGTGGAACACCTCGACGATCACCGGCACGGGCGACTTCCTCGTCGTCTACGGCACCTTGATGTTCCCCGCGTTCGTCGGTGTCGTCGCGTTCGCCGTCTACCGCCGCCGCTCCGAGCGCCCGATGCTCGCCCTCGCCCTCCAGGACGCCGCCGACCGCGAGCTGCTCCCCGCCACCGACATCCCGTGGCTGGTCGACCTGCGCGCCCGCCGCCACGCCCGCCGCTGGGCACGCCAGGCGGGCGGCCCGCTCGCCGAGCGCGCCATGCGCGACTACCAGGCCGCCGCGATCGAGCTCGGCTACCTCCACCACCGCTACCTGCGCGGCACGGCGCCCGACGACTTCGCCGTGCGCGGACAGGAGCACGTCGACGAACTCCGCCGGATCCGCCCCTACATCTCCTTCCCCGGACAGGTGGTCCCCACCCGATGAACGACAACGACGACGTCACCGCGGAGCAGCCGGCCGACCAGCCGCCCGCCGAGCAGCAGCCTGCCGAGCAGCAGGCGGCGGGACGCCGCGAGGACGACACGACGACCGCCATGGTCACCGCTCTCGTGCGGCTGCGCGGTGCGCTCCAGGAGGCCCGGCTGCCCCTCGAGCTCCCCGGCGCCGCGGAGCAGCGCGCGGCCCGGGCCGAGATGGTCGACCAGCTCGAGGACTACGTCATCCCGCGGCTGATGACCCTCGACGCGCCGCTGCTCGCGGTCGTCGGCGGGTCCACCGGCGCGGGCAAGTCGACGCTGGTCAACTCCCTCGTCGGCACCCGCGTCACCACCCCCGGCGTCCTGCGCCCCACGACGCGCTCGCCCGTGCTCGTGCACCACCCCTCCGACGCCAAGTGGTTCGGCCAGGACCGGCTGCTGCCCGAGCTCGAGCGCGTCGACCGGCAGACCAACGACCCCGCTGCCCTCCAGCTGGTGCCCTCGCCCGTGATGGCGCCGGGCCTGGCGATCCTCGACGCCCCCGACATCGACTCGGTCGAGGAGCAGAACCGCGTGCTGGCGGCCCAGCTGCTCGCCGCCGCCGACCTGTGGCTCTTCGTCACCTCCGCCGCGCGCTACGCCGACCAGGTGCCGTGGGACTTCCTGCGCAAGGCCGCCGAGCGCTCGGCCGCCGTCGCGATCGTGCTCGACCGCACCCCGCCCGAGGCCGTGGACACCATCACCACGCACCTGGCCCGGATGCTGGCGAGCCGCGGGCTGAAGGATTCGCCGCTCTTCGTCGTCGAGGAGGGCGAGGTCTCCGACATGGGCCTGCTGCCCTCGCCGTCGGTGATGGAGATCCGCCAGTGGCTGCGCGCGCTCGCCGAGGACCAGGAGGCGCGCCAGTCGGTCGTGCAGCAGACGCTCGACGGGGCGATCCGCACGCTGGCGCGTCGTACGCACGCCGTGGCCGATGCGGCGACGGAGCAGGTCGACGCCGTCCGCCGGCTCCGCGAGGACGCCAACGAGGCCTACGACCGCGCTGTCGCCGCAGTGGGCGAGGCCTCCGCCGACGGCACCCTGCTTCGCGGCGAGGTGCTGGCGCGCTGGCAGGAGTTCGTCGGCACGGGCGAGCTGCTGCGCACGCTGGAGACCCGCGTCGGCTGGATCCGCGACCGCGTCGTCAACGCCGTCAAGGGCAAGCCGCAGCAGGCCGAGCGGGTCACCGTGGCCGTCGAGTCCGGCCTCGAGACGCTGATCCTCGAGCACGCCGAGGCGGCGGCCGAGCGGGCCGAGGCCTCGTGGCACGGCACCGCCGCCGGGCAGGTCCTGCTGCGCGACGCCGGGGAGGACCTCGGCCGGGCCTCGCGCGACTTCCGCCGGCGCGCCGAGCGCGCGGTGCGCGACTGGCAGTCCGACGTCCTCGACATGGTCCGCACCGAGGGCGCCGAGAAGCGCTCGACCGCGCGCTTCCTCGCCTTCGGCGTCAACGGCCTGTCCGTCGCGCTGATGATCGTGGTGTTCGCCCACACGGCCGGCGTCACCGGCGCCGAGGCGGGCATCGCGGGCGGGTCGGCGATCCTCGGCCAGAAGCTGCTCGAGGCCGTCTTCGGCGACCAGGCCGTGCGCTCGCTCGCCGAGCGGGCCCGGCGTCGGCTGGAGGCGTCGGTCAACGACCTGCTCGACTCCGAGCGCCGGCGCTACACCGACCTGCTGGACAGCCTCCAGATCGCTCCCGAGTCGCCCGAGCGGATGCGGGCGGCCGCACGCAAGGTCGACGACCTGCGCTTCGCGGAGGCGCAGCGACCTCCCCGGGTGTCGGGCACTGGTGACGACGCCCCCTAGGGTTGTGGTCACAAGCACCGCAGCTCGGACCGTGAGGGAGACATGACGTCGTTGCTCGAAGGGGCCAAGAAGCTGGTCACCAGGAGCTCTGACATCGGCGCACGCGTCGAGGGACTCGAGCGAGCCGCCGAGGCGTCCCGCGGCCGGGTCGACGACGCCGTCGTCGACGACGCCGCCGCGGTCGCCGCGCGCGCCGCCAGCCGGCTCAAGCTGTCGGCCGACCACACGGTGGTCGCGCTGGGCGGCGCCACAGGCTCCGGCAAGTCGTCGACGTTCAACGCCCTCAGCGGGCTCGAGCTGGCCGCGGTCGGCGTACGCCGTCCCACCACGTCGTGGGCCACCGCCGTCGTGTGGGGCAGGGAGGGCGCCGAGGAGCTGCTGGAGTGGCTCGGCATCCCGCCGCGCCACCAGGTCACCCGCGACTCGATGCTCTCGCAGGCCGACGAGGACGCCGAGATGCGCGGCGTCGTGCTGCTCGACCTGCCCGACCACGACTCCACCGAGGTCTCCCACCACCTCGAGGTCGAGCGGCTGGTGCAGCTGGCCGACATGCTGGTCTGGGTGCTCGACCCGCAGAAGTACGCCGACGCCGCCATCCACGACCGCTTCCTCAAGCCGCTCGCGGGCCACCAGGACGTGATGCTGGTCGTGCTCAACCACATCGACACCGTGCCCGAGGACCGTCGCGCCGGCATGGTCGACGACGTGCGCCGCCTGCTGGAGGCCGACGGCCTCTCCGGCGTCCCGGTGCTGCCGGTCAGCGCCCGCCAGGGCTGGGGCATCCCGGAGCTGCGCGGCATGATCGCCAAGCGGGTGGCGGAGAAGAAGCTCACCCGCGCCCGGCTCGAGGCCGACGTCCGCACGGCGGCCCAGCGCCTCGAGCAGGCCACCGGCACGGGCAAGGTGCCGACGCTGTCCAAGGAGCGGGTCGCCGCGCTCGACGACGCGTTCGCCGACGCGGCCGGCGTCCCGACCGTGGTGAAGGCTGTCGCCGACTCCACCCGCATGCGCGCCAACCGGGCCACCGGCTGGCCGGTCACGGCGTGGTTCTCCCGCCTCAAGCCCGACCCCCTCAAGCGCCTCCACCTCGACCTCGGCGCCGCCGGCAAGGAGCTCACCGGCACCGCACGCACCTCGGTCCCGAAGGCGACCGGGGTGCAGCGCGCCCGGATCGACACCGAGGTGCGCGCCCTGGCCGATCAGGTGGGCGAGGGCATGGCGCCGCCGTGGGCCACGGCCGTGCGCGCCGCGTCGGTGTCGCGCCTGCCCGACCTCGGCGACCGCCTCGACAGGGCCGTGGCCGGCGTCGACCTCGGCGCCGCGAAGATCCCGGCATGGGCCGGGCTGGTGCGCGTCCTGCAGTACGTCCTGATCCTCGCCGCGATCGTCGGTGCCGGCTGGCTGGCCCTCCTCGCGCTCGGGTCCTACGCCCGGCTGCCCGAGCCGCCGACACCGGAGGTCGGCGCCTTCCCGCTGCCCACCCTGCTGCTGCTCGGGGGGATCGCGTTGGGCCTGCTCCTCGCCCTCGTCTGCCGCTGGCTGGTGGCCGCGACCGCGCGCAAGCGGGCACGGACGGCCGACAAGCGGCTGCGCGACGCGATCTCGGAGGTGTCCGCCGAGATGGTCGTCGCCCCCATCGAGGCCGAGCTGGCCTCCTACGCGACGGTCCGCGAGGGCCTCGCCGCCGCGCTGCGCTGACCTCTCGCTGGCCGCAGACCGTCCCCAGGTCGCCGCGGCGGCGGGTTGTCCCCAGCCTCGCGCCGGGGCGGCGCGCCCTGTCGGTCGCGGCAGTGAGCCTTGGGTGATCGCGGCGGGACGGCCGTCGCCCGAGCCAGGAGGCACCGATGTACGACACCCAGATCACCCTGACCGGCCGGATCGGCGGCGACGTGACGCTGCGCGAGATCGCCGACGGCCGCGCCGTCGCGACCTTCCGCATGGCCTGCACGCCGAGCCGCTGGCGCGACGGCGAGTGGGTCAGGGGCGCCACGTCGTGGCACACCGTCAAGGCGTGGAACCGGCTGGCCCGCCACGCGGCCTCCTCGCTGCACAACGGCGACCCGGTCGTGGTCCACGGGCGGCTGGTGGCCGACCTGTGGGAGCGCGACGGCGCACCGCAGACCTCCGTCGAGGTGGTGGCCTCCGCCGTCGGCCACGACCTGTTCCACGGCACCACCAGCTTCACCAAGGCGGCGCCCGCCGAGGTGCCCGCCGAGGTGCCGCAGGTCGCGGGGGAGGCCGAGCCGCAGGCCGGGCAGCAGGCTGGGCAACAGGCGGCCTGACGCGCTGCCGGGCGTGGGACGACCGGCGGCCGAGGATCGCCCGACGCGCCGTCGGTCAGGGCTCGTACGACACCCAGGCGTCGTTGCGCACCAGGGCCTCGAGCTGGCCGAGGTGCAGCGGGGGACGGGTGGCGGTCACGGGGGAGTCGGCGTCCCACTTCTCGTCGAGCGTGTTGGCGCTGGCGGCGTAGACAATGCCGCCGTCGCGCTCGATCACGACCTCGGTCACGACGAGCGCTCCCGACCGGTGGGTCAGCCGTCGGCCGATCACCGCGCCGTCCTCGTCGCGGATCTCCGCGCACTCGGTCTGCCCCGTGAGCTCCTCACCGCACCGGGTGCGGTCGGGCTCGGCGCCGTCCCCGCCCGCGACCGAGGGGTCGCTGCTCGGCGTGGGCACCATCGTCGCGTCATCGGGGTCCGCGTCATCGGGGTCCGGCGCGGGCCTCGCGTCGCGATAGACCATCACGTTGAGCCTGCCCTGTCCCGTGGTCCCCATCAGCTCGGCGTTGATCCAGCCGGTCGCGGGCCCACCTTCGGGGGTGTCGGCCTCGAGGGGCCCGGGGGCGGTCACGGTGATGCCGTCGGGAAGGATCGCCTCCACGGTGCCGACCATCTCGGCCGCGGGCATGTCCCACCAACCGGGCGGTGCCTGCTCCTCCGGGGCCGCCCCCTGCGTGGCGACGAGGCCGCTGCCCTCGGTGGCGCGGGTGCTGTCACCGCCGAACGCCCAGGGGAGGGCCACGGCGGAGAGGACGCTGGCGGCGACGGCCGCGCCGGCGATGCCGACGCGGCGCCGCGCCCGCAGCCGGCGGCCGCGGGCCAGTGCCGCGACGGGCAGGTCGAGCGGGGGACGGGTGTGTGCCATCGCGGAGTCCATGACCTCGCGGACGAGGTGCTCGTCGGACTCGGGCGTGGGGGTGGTGGGGCTGGTCGTGCTCATCGGGGACCCTCCTGTGTCGCGGCGGGGGTGCGCAGGTCGGCGAGCTCGGCGCGCAGCGCTGCCAGGGCCCGCAGGGAGCGGTTCTTCACCGCTGCGGTGCTCAGGTGCAGGGCATGGGCGGTCTCCTCCACGGAGCGGTCCTCCCAGTAGCGCAGCACCACCACGGCGCGGTCGAGCGGCGCCAGGGTGCGCAGCGCGGCGAGCAGCGTCAGCCGCAGCGCGGGGTCGTCGCTCACCGACTGCTGGTCGGCGACCTCGGCCACGGCGACCTCGGTGCTGCTGCGTCGTCGTCGGTCGCTGAGGAAGGTCTTCAGCACGATCCCGCTGACGTAGGCCGTCGGGTCGTCGGCGGCGCTCACCCGGCGCCAGTGGACGTACGCCTTGGCGAGCGCCGACTGCAGCAGGTCGTCCGCGGCGGCCGACGAGGTCGTCAGCAGCCAGGCCTTGCGGTGCAGCTGTGCCGAGGCCGCCGCGACGAACGAGGTGAACTCGTCGTCGACGCTGGTGCTCGCGCGCATCGATCCCCCTCCTTGGCCTCCCGGGCGGAGGCCGTCCACCCCCTTGACGCGGTGGAGCACCGAGCCGGTCTCATGGTCGTCGCCGGACGGGTGGCGCAAGCGTAGGTGCGATTGTCGGCCGGGGGTCGCTTCCCCGTAGGCTCGCCTGCATGGCTGAGTACGTCTTCACACTGCGCAATGTGCGCAAGGCCCACGGCGACAAGGTCGTCCTCGACAACGTCACCTTGTCGTTCCTCCACGGCGCCAAGATCGGAGTCGTCGGCCCCAACGGCACGGGCAAGTCCTCGCTGCTGAAGATCATGGCGGGGCTCGACCACCCCAACAACGGCGACGCCATCATCGACCCCGAGGCGACGGTCGGCATGCTCCAGCAGGAGCCGCCGCTCACCGAGGGCAAGACCGTCCTGGAGAACGTGGAGGAGGCGGTCGGCGACCTCAAGGCGAAGATGAAGCGCCTCGAGGAGGCCTACATGGAGATGGGCGAGCCCGACGCCGACCAGGACGCCCTGATGAAGGAGACGGGCGACCTCCAGACCGAGCTCGACAACGCCAACGCGTGGGACCTCGACAGCCGCCTCGACCAGGCCATGGACGCCCTGCGGTGCCCGCCGCCCGACGCGCTGGTCGACAATCTCTCCGGTGGTGAGCGCCGCCGCGTGGCGCTGTGCAAGCTGCTCCTCCAGCAGCCCGACCTGCTCCTGCTCGACGAGCCCACCAACCACCTCGACGCCGAGTCGGTGCAGTGGCTCGAGGGCCACCTCGCCTCCTACCCCGGCGCCGTCCTCGCCGTCACCCACGACCGCTACTTCCTCGACAACGTCGCGCAGTGGATCCTCGAGCTCGACCGCGGCAAGGCGCACCCCTACGAGGGCAACTACTCCACCTACCTCGAGACCAAGAAGGACCGGCTCAAGGTCGAGGGCCAGAAGGACGCCAAGCGCGCCCGGATGCTGGAGAAGGAGCTCGAGTGGGTCCGCTCCAACCCCAAGGCCCGGCAGGCCAAGAGCAAGTCGCGTCTGGCCCGTTACGAGGAGATGGCGGCCGAGGCCGACCGGATGCGCAAGATCGACACCTCCGAGATCAACATCCCGGCCGGCCCGCGCCTGGGCGACATCGTGCTCGAGGCCGAGGGGCTCGGCAAGGGCTTCGACGACCGCACCCTGATCCACGACCTGTCCTTCAAGCTGCCCCGCGCGGGCATCGTCGGCGTGATCGGCCCCAACGGCGTCGGCAAGACCACCCTCTTCCGGATGATCACCGGCTCGGAGCAGCCCGACGAGGGCACCCTGACCGTCGGCCAGACCGTCAAGCTGTCCTACGTCGACCAGTCCCGCGGCGGCATCGACCCCAACAAGAACGTCTGGGAGGTCGTCTCCGACGGGCTCGACTTCATCAAGGTCGCCAACTTCGAGATGAACAGCCGCGCCTACGTCGCCTCCTTCGGCTTCAAGGGCCCGGACCAGCAGAAGAAGGCCGGCATCCTGTCGGGTGGCGAGCGCAACCGCCTCAACCTGGCGCTGACGCTGAAGATGGGCGGCAACCTGCTGCTCCTCGACGAGCCCACCAACGACCTCGACGTGGAGACCCTGTCGTCCCTCGAGGACGCGCTGCTCGACTTCCCCGGCTGTGCCGTGGTCACCTCCCACGACCGGTGGTTCCTCGACCGCGTGGCGACCCACATCCTGGCGTGGGAGGGCGACGACGAGGACCCGGCGAGGTGGTTCTGGTTCGAGGGCAACTTCGCGTCCTACGAGGAGAACAAGGTCGAGCGGCTCGGCATCGAGGCCGCCCGCCCGCACCGCGTCACCCACCGCCGGCTCACCCGCGACTGACCCGCCGCCGCCTGGGCGGTGAGTGGGCAACGTTCTGGGCGGGGTAGAAGGTTGCTCAGCCACCGCTCACCCCCGCGCGGCCGGACACACGTGGGCGGACGGGCTCAGGCGGGCCGGATCTCCGACTCCGGGTGCCGGTTGACCAGGTGATCGGCGACACGGTTGAACACCCGCCCGACGGCGGCGAAGTCCTCGTCGGGCACCAGGTCGACGATGTTGCGCCGCACGCTCTCCACGTGGCACGGCGCGGCGCGCACCAGCAGCTCGTAGCCCTGGTCGGTCATGGTCGCCACCACCCCGCGCCCGTCCTCCGGGGTCGTGCCGCGGGTGACGTAGCCGGCGGCCTCCATCCGGGCGACGGTGTGCGTCACCCGGCTGCGCGAGTGGGCCATCGCGTCGGCGAGCTGGGCCATCCGCATCGCGCGGCCCGGCCGCTCGGAGAGCCTGACCAGCACCTCGTACTCGGTGAGCGACATGCCGAACTCACGCCGCAGGTCGTCGTCGAGGCGCTCCTCGAGGAGCGTCATGCCCATCATCAGCGCGCGCCAGGAGTGCTGCTGGTCGTCGTCGAGCCAGCGCGGCTCGCCCGTCGTGGTCATGGGACCAGCGTAGTGCTGGCGAGGCCGGGATGAGGTCAGAGCCGCTCGAGGATCATCGCCATGCCCTGGCCGCCGCCGACGCACATCGTGATCAGGCCGGTGGACTTGTCGTGCCAGTCGAGGCTGTTGAGCATGGTGTTCTGCAGGCGGGCGCCGGTCATGCCGAAGGGGTGGCCGACCGCGATCGCGCCCCCGTTGACGTTGAGCCGGTCGAGGTCGATGCCGAGGTCCTGGTAGGACGGGACGACCTGGGCGGCGAAGGCCTCGTTGATCTCGACGAGGTCGATGTCGCCGATGCTCATGCCGGCGTGCTTCAGCGCGTTCTTCGTGGCCTCGACCGGGCCGAGGCCCATGATCTCGGGGGAGAGGCCCGAGACGCCGGTCGACACGATGCGCGCCAGCGGCGTGAGGCCGAGCTCGGCGGCCTTGGTGTCGGACATGATGACCACAGCCGCGGCGCCGTCGTTGAGCGCGCAGCAGTTGCCGGCGGTGACCACGCCGTCGGGACGGAAGACCGGGTCGAGCGCGGCGATGGCCTCGTACGTCACGCCGGCACGCGGGCCGTCGTCCTTGCTGACCACGGTGCCGTCGGGCGTGGTGACGGGGGTGATCTCGCGCTCCCAGAAGCCGTCGGCGATCGCCTTCTCGGCGAGGTTCTGCGAGCGGACGGCGAACTCGTCGAGCTCCTTGCGGTCCAGGCCGCGCAGCCGGGCGACGTTCTCGGCCGTCTGGCCCATCGCGATGTAGATGTCGGGCAGCTCGCCGTCCTCGCGCGGGTCGTGCCAGTCGCGGCCGCCCTCGGCGTACTCGGCAGTGCGGGCCGCGGCGTCGGCGAAGCGCGGGTTGCGCGTGTCGGGAATGTGGTCGGAGGTGCCCTTGGCGAAGCGGGACACGGTCTCCACGCCGGCGGAGACGAAGATGTCGCCCTCGCCGGCCTTGATCGCGTGGAACGCCATCCGGGTGGTCTGCACCGACGACGAGCAGTAGCGGGTCACGGTCGCGCCGGGGACCTCGAGGCCGAGCAGCGTGGTGACCACCCGCGCCATGTTGTTGCCCGACTCCCCACCGGGGAGCCCGCAGCCGAGGAGCAGGTCCTCGATCGTGGCGGGGTCGAGGGCGGGGATCTTCTCGAGCGCGGCCTGCACCACGAGCGCGGTGAGGTCGTCGGGGCGGAAGTCCTTGAGCGAGCCCTTGTTGGCGCGGCCGATGGGGGAGCGCGCTGCGGAAACGATCACTGCCTCGGGCATGGAGAACTCCGGTGACTCGGTGGGCGGAACGGGTCGTCGTGCTGCTGCCTCCGCACCTTAGTGCGGCATCATCTCGCGGACCATGCCAGGTGCTTGCGCCTTCCTTGCGCCACTGCGCGAACCTCGCGAGTCGAGCGCCGGGCGCGCGCCACGAGTCCATCCCGGCCCACCACCGCCGTCTGCACGTCGCACACTGATCGCCCGCCCGGTCGTCGTCTGCGACGATCGGGGCGTGCGCCATCTCTATCGCTGCCCCCTGAGGTGGGCCGACCTCGACCTGCTCGGCCACGTCAACAACGTCACCTACGTCGACTACCTCCAGGAGGCGCGGGTCGACATGTTCCGCACCCACGCCCCCGCGAGCCGGGCCGACGACCTGGCCGAGGGCGTCGTCGTCGTGCGGCACGAGGTCACCTACCTCTCGTCGCTGACCTTCGGCCCCGAGCCGGTCTCGATCGAGTGCTGGGTGACCGAGATACGCGCCGCGAGCTTCACGATGGCCTACGAGGTCTTCGCCGAGGACGCGTCGGGCGAGCGCACGGTCTACGTCCGAGCCCGGACCGTCCTGACCCCCTACGTCTTCTCCACCGAGCGACCACGCCGGCTGCACCCCGAGGAGCGCGAGTCGCTCGTGCGGCTGCTCGAGCCGGACGAGCCGGTGCGTACGCCGAGCGCACCCGACGTCGTCGACGTGCCCGGCGGGCACTACCCGGTGCACGTCCGATTCAGCGACGTCGACGTCTACGGCCACGTGAACAACGTGAAGTACTTCGAGTACTTCCAGGAGGCGCGGATCCAGCTCATGACGGCCAGCGGGGCCGAGCTGGGACAGGGGCACCACCTCGTGGTCGCCCAGGTCGATGTCGACTACCGGCGCCCGATCCTCTTCCGGCCCGAGCCCTACGACTGCCGCACGTGGATCTCGCGGATCGGCACCACGTCGGTCGTGTTCGACTCGGTGGTGCGCGACGGCGAGGAGGTGCTGGCCCGCGCGCGCGTGGTCGGGGTCTGCATGGACAGCGCCACCGGGCGTCCGGCCCCCGTGCCCGCCGTGCTGCGCGAGCGCGCCGGGGCGCTCACTCCGGGGAGTTGACCATGAACTGCGCCGCGTGGGTGACGTAGTCCCAGAACCGCTCGTCCTGCTCGGGGGTGAGGCCGGCCTCGTCGAGGCCGGCGCGGAAGTGCCGCAGCCAGTGCTGCGCGGACTCCGGCGTCACGCGGAACGGCGCGTGGCGCATCCTCAGCCGCGGGTGGCCGCGCGTGTCGCCGTACGTGGTCGGGCCGCCCCAGTACTGGATGAGGAACAGCGCGAACCGGTCCTCGGCGGGGCCGAGGTCCTCCTCGGGGTACATCGGGCGCAGGACCTCGTCGTCGGCGACGCCCTCGTAGAAGCGGTGCACGATCCGGCGGATCGTCTCCTCGCCGCCGATCTCGTCGTAGAACGTGGTCGTCACGCGACCATCCTCCCGTGCCACCCCAGCGGGCTCAGGGCGGGGTCTCCCCGGTCGGCGAGATCTCGGCCTCGGTCTGCCCCGGACCACGGGCGGGCGGGTGCGCGTCGTCGGCCGGCGGGGCCTCGGGGCGCTGCTGGTCGCGGATCCACAGCACGCGCTGGGCGAACGGGATCTCGATGCCCTCCAGGTCGAACCTGGCCTTGATCCGCTGGCGCATCTCGCGGGCCACGGCCCACTGCTCCAGCGGCGCGGTCTTGAGCGCCACGCGCACCAGCACGCCGTCCGGCCCGAGCTCCTGCACGCCCCACACCGACGGCTCCTCGATGACGCGACCGGTGAAGTCCTCGTCCTGCCAGAGGTCGTGCGCGACGTCGGCCAGCACGCGCTGCACGCGGGCCAGGTCCTCGCCGTAGGCGACGCCGACGTCGAGCACGGTGCGGGCCCAGTTCTGGCTCATGTTGCCGACCCGCAGGATCTCGCCGTTGCGGACGTACCAGACGGTGCCGTTGACGTCGCGCAGCCGCGTCACGCGCAGGCCCACCGCCTCCACGGTGCCCGAGGCCTCGCCCAGGTCGACCTCGTCGCCGACGCCGTACTGGTCCTCGAAGATCATGAAGATGCCCGACAGGAAGTCCTTGACCAGCGCCTGCGAGCCGAAGCCGATGGCGACGCCGATGATGCCGGCGCTGGCGATCAGCGGCCCGATGTCGTAGCCCAGCTCGGCGATGAACATCAGCGAGACCACGGTGAGGACGACGCCGGTGATGACGCTCTTGAGCAGCGAGCCCATCGTGGCCGCACGCTGCACGCGCCGCGTGTAGGTCGGGTCCTCGCGCAGGTTGAGGGCCGCGCCCATCCGCCCGCCCGAGATCGCGCGGCTCAGGCGGTCGGGCAGCACCCCGTGCTCGGCCCTGCTCACGATGCGGTCGACGAGCCGGTGGAGCATCCACCGCACCACGAACCCGATGATCACCAGGCCGACCAGGGCCAGCGGCTTGCCGACGACCCAGTCGACCGCCGTGGACAGCGACGCGTCGCCGGTGCGCTCCCAGGTCCAGTCGCAGAGCCGGCCGTCGTCCTTGCAGGGGTTGGTCTCGCTCCCGGAGGCCTCGCTCATCAGCATGATCGGGGTGGTGAGGGGGTGAGGCATGCCCGCCAGTATGGGCGATACGCTGTGACCCGTGACCACGCACGTCAGCCCCTCCCGCTCACCCCGAAGCGCCCGCGCCCGCTGGGGCGGCCGTGCCGCGGCCCTCGCCGGGGGCACGGCCCTCGCCCTGCTCGCCGCGCCGGCCCGCGCCGACGTCCCCGAGGGCTGGGGAGGCCAGACCGAGCGCATGCAGCTCGACTCGCTGCACTCCCTGGCGCTGTTCGTCGGGATCCCGCTCCTGGCGTTCGTGGTGATCGCGGTCGCGGTCTACCTGCCGCCGATGATCCGCGGCGAGCGCCTCCTGCCCGACCACTCGGCCGGCGAGCCGCAGTGGATCGGCGGTCCCCGCCAGGGTGTCGCCGAGCTCCCCGCCCCCGACGGCGCGGACTCTCGAGCAGGTGGCGCCAGTGGCCGCTGGTGAAGCCCTGAGCGACACCGACCGGCTGGCCCTCGACAAGTCCATCCGGCTCGCCGAGCAGGCCTCCCGCTTCGAGTTCTCCGTCTACGTCGGTCCGGTGGAGGGTGACGACACGCGCGCCTGGGCGACCCGCCTGCACAACCGCCTCGTCGTCCCAGCACGCAGCGTGCTGGTCCTCGTCGACCCGCGTCGCCGGGTGGTCGAGGTCGTCACCGGCGGCGACGTACGCCGCTTCGTGTCCGACGCCGAGGTCGAGCACGCCGTCGACGCGATGTCGTCGGAGTTCGCCGCCGGCCACCTGCTCGCCGGCCTCCAGCGCGGCATCGCCATGCTGGCCGAGCGCGCCCAGGCGCAGGAGTCGGCCCCGGCCTGAACCGAGGCGGCTCGTCCTGACGCCGAAGTGGTGTCGAGGCGGCGCATCGTCGCGCCGCAACCGAGCCGAGTCGGCGCATCCTCGCGCCAAAATGGCCTCGAGTCGGCGCATCGTCGCGCCGCAATGGCCTCGAGCCGGCGCATCCTCGCGCCAAAATGGCCCCGAGCCGGCGCATCCTGACCTCGATGGGTCAGGATGCGCCGACTCGAAGCTGCTGGAGTGTCAGGACCCGCCCACTCGACCCGTCTGGGGTGTCAGGACGAGCCGACTCGACGCTGCTGGAGTGTCAGGACGCGCCGACTCGGTGCTGCTGGGGTGTCAGGACGCGCCCACTCGACCCTTCTGGGGTGTCAGGACGCGCCCACTCGACCCGTCAGCGGGCGTCGTGCTCCTGCGCGGCCAGCGCGCGGGCGATCTCGGCGCGCGCCTCGCCGACGTAGCGCTGCGCCTGCTTGGGCGCGGAGCCGTCGGCCAGCCACTCGTCGAGGCGCTGGAGGGTGGCAGCGGAGCCGAGCGGGCGCGGGAAGCCGTACTCGAGGATCGTCGAGGCCTTGTGGAAGCCCAGCGTGTCGACGAGCGTCTGCGACGCGGTGAGGAACTTCTCGAGGTAGGGCTCGAGCACGTCCTCCTGGCCGAAGCGGAAGATCGAGAACGCGATCTCGCGCGAGGTCTCGTTGGGCGTCGCCGGGTCGAGGAGCGCGTCCCACGCGGCGGCCTTGGCCTCCGCGGTCGGCTGGGCGGCCCGGGCGGCGGCGGCCTGCTCCTTGCCCGAGATGGTCCGGTCGACCTCGAGCTCGGCGTCGATCTCCGCGTCGCCGAAGCGTCCCTGCTTGGCCAGGGCGGTGATGAGCACCCAGCGCATGTCCTGGTCGATCGCCAGCCCCTCGACCTCGAACGACCCGTCGAGCAGGCCGATGAGGTCGTCGAGCGCGGCGTCGCTGTGGGCGGCGCCGGCGTAGGAGCGGGCGAAGGTGAGCTGGTGGTCGCTGCCGGGCTCGGCAGCCAGCAGCAGCTCGCGCAGGCCGGTCTCCCACCGTGCCTTCAGCTCGGGCCGGTGCGCGGGGTCGGAGTAGAAGTTGACGGCGAGCGCGGTCGACGCCGGGATCCGGGTCACCGCCCACGCGTCGGTCTCCTGGCCGATGTTGGCGAGCACCAGGTCGAGCCATTCGCGGGTGCGCATCTCGGCATCGCGCGTCATGTCCCACGCGGCACCCCACACGAGCGCCCGGGGGAGCGAGTCCTCGAACGTCGACAGGGCCGAGATCGCGGTCGCCAGCGAGCGCTCGTCGAGGCGGATCTTGGCGTAGGCGTGGTCCTCGTCATTGAGCAGCAGCAGGGCCGGCTGGCGGGTGCCGACGAGGCCGGGGACATCGGTGCTGGCGCCGTCGACGTCGATCTCGAGGTAGTCGCGACGCACCAGGCGCCCGGCGCCCTCCTCGTCGGACACCTCGTCGTAGAGGCCGATGCCGAGGCGGTGGCGGCGCAGCGTCGGCCAGTCAGGATGCGCCGACTGGGCGACGGCGAACGACGAGTACGCGCCGTCGTCGTCGAGCTCGAAGACCGGCGCGAGCGTGTTGACGCCGGCCGTCTGGAGCCACTCCTGCGCCCAGCCCTGCAGCTCGCGGCCCGAGGACCTCTCCAGCGTGGCGAGCAGGTCCTTGAACTCCGGGTTGCCGTACTCCCACTCCTTGAAGTAGGACCGCAGGCCCTTCAGGAACGGCTCGATGCCGACCCACGCGACGAGCTGCTTGAGCACCGACGCGCCCTTGGCGTAGGTGATCATGTCGAAGTTGACCTCGACCGCGTGCAGGTCGACGTTGTCGGCCGCGATCGGGTGGGTGGAGGGCAGCTGGTCGGCGCGGTATCCGGTCTGCTTGCGGGCGTTGGCGAAGCCGGTCCACGCGTCGGTGAACTCGGTGGCGTTGGCCTCGCACCAGTAGCAGGCCCACTCCGCGAACGACTCGTTGAGCCAGAGGTCGTCCCACCACTTCATCGTCACCAGGTCGCCGAACCACATGTGCGCCATCTCGTGGGTGATGACCGAGGCGCGGAACTCGAAGAACGAGCGCGGCTGGCGGCTGCGGGGGAGGTACTCGTCGCGCAGGGTCACGCAGCCGGCGTTCTCCATCGCCCCGGCGTTGTACTCCGGCACGTAGAGCTGGTCGTACTTGCCGAACGGGTAGGGGTAGTCGAACTGCTCCTCGAACCACTCGAAGCTCTGCTTGGTCAGCTTGACCAGCTCGGCGGTGTCCATGTGCTCCTTGAGCGACTGGCGGCAGTAGTGGCCGAGCGGGATGCTGCCGAACTTGCCCTCGTAGGTGTCGAACTCGCCGTGGTACTCGCCGGCGACGATCGCGGTGATGTAGGTCGACATCCGCTTGGTGGTGGGGAAGCGCCACAGCGAGGCGCCGTCACCCGCCTCCACCGGCTCGGGGGTCGCGGCGTTGGACACCACGACCCAGTGCGAGGGCGCGGTGACGTTGAACGTGAACACGGCCTTGAGGTCGGGCTGCTCGAAGGTGGTGAAGACGCGCCGGGCGTCGGGCACCTCGAACTGGCTGTAGAGGTAGACCCGGTCGTCGGCGGGGTCGACGAAGCGGTGCAGGCCCTCCCCGGTGTTGGAGTAGGCGCAGTCGGCCGTCACGACGAGCGTGTTGGTCGCCTCGAGCCCCTCGAGCGCGATGCGGTGGTCGGCGTACGCCGTGGCCGGGTCGAGGCTGCGGCCGTTGAGCGTGATCTCGCGGACGCTGGGAGCGACCAGGTCGGCGAAGGTGGCGGCCCCTGGCTCCCGGCAGGTGAACTCGAGCGTGGTCGTGGAGACGAAGGTGGTCTCCTCGGGCTGGGTGGCTGACGTCAGGTCCAGGTCGACGGTGTACGCCGTGACGTCCAGGAGGGCGGCGCGGGTGGCGGCCTCGTCCCGGGTGAGGTTGGTTCCAGGCATGCGGGCATCCTGCCACCGGGGTGGGTCGCCGGCCCATACCGGTGGGGGAGCGGTGGGGAATAGGTGGCCGGGCCGGGGTCTTGTGGTGGACATGGCTACCGCTGACCTCTGGTTCGACCCCCTCTGCCCGTTCGCCTGGATCACCTCGCGCTGGATCCGCGAGGTCGAGCAGGTGCGCGACATCGACGTGCAGTGGCACGTGATGTCGCTGGCCTACCTCAACAAGGACAAGGACATCCCCGACGAGTACCGGGAGATGCTCACGGGCTCCGAGAAGCCGGTGCGCGTCGCGATCAAGATCGCGCAGGAGCACGACAACAAGGCGCTGGGCGACTGGTACACCGCTGTCGGCACCCGCCACCACAACAACGGCGAGGAGCTGACCAGGGAGACGGTCGCCGCCTCGCTCGCCGACGTGGGCCTGCCCGCCGACCTGATCGAGGCCTGGGACGACGCCTCGCTCGACGACGCGGTCGCCAAGAGCCACCACGAGGGCATGGACCCCGTCGGCGACGACGTGGGCACGCCCACCATCCACATCAACGGCTCGGCCTTCTTCGGCCCGGTCCTGTCGAAGATCCCGCGCGGCGAGGAGGCCGGCGAGCTCTGGGACGGCGCCGTCGCCGTCGCGAAGTTCCCCTACTTCTACGAGCTCAAGCGCTCGCGCACGGGCGACCTCGACTTCTCCTGACCGGGCCTCGCCGCCCGCCCGTGACCACGGGTGCCACCCGCGCAAACCGGGTGGCACCCGGTCACTAGGCTTGCGTCCATGACTCGTGTCCTGTCCGCCGTCGCCTGGCCGTACACCAACGGCCCGCGCCACATCGGCCACGTGGCCGGTTTCGGCGTGCCCTCCGACGTGTTCAGCCGGTACATGCGGATGGCGGGCCACGACGTGCTGATGGTGAGCGGCACCGACGAGCACGGCACGCCGATCCTGGTGCTCGCCGACGACGAGGGTGTGCCCGCCCGCGAGCTCGTCGACAAGTACAACCAGGTGATCGTCGACGACCTCTGCGGCCTCGGGCTGTCGTACGACCTCTTCACCCGCACCACCACCGGCAACCACTACGCGGTGGTGCAGGAGATGTTCGAGACGTGTCGCCGCAACGGCTACATGGTCGAGGAGACGACGAAGACCGCGATCAGCCCCTCGACGGGCCGCACGCTGCCCGACCGCTACATCGAGGGCACGTGCCCGATCTGCAAGTACGCCCAGGCGCGCGGGGACCAGTGCGACAACTGCGGCAACCAGCTCGACCCGACCGACCTCATCGACCCGCGCTCGAAGATCAACGGCGAGACCCCGGAGTTCCGCGACACCCAGCACTGGTTCCTCGACCTGCCGGCCCTCGCCGACGCGCTGGGCACGTGGCTCGACGAGCGCGAGGCGACCGGCCTGTGGCGCCCCAACGTGATCAAGTTCAGCCAGAACATCCTCAAGGAGATCCGCCCGCGGGCGATGACCCGCGACATCGACTGGGGCATCCCGGTCCCGGGCTGGGAGGACCAGCCGACCAAGCGGCTCTACGTCTGGTTCGACGCGGTCATCGGCTACCTCTCCGCCTCGATCGAGTGGGCGCGCCGGCTGGGCGAGCCCGACAAGTGGCGCGCGTGGTGGAACCCCGCCGAGGACGGACACGATACCGAGTCCTACTACTTCATGGGCAAGGACAACATCGTCTTCCACTCCCAGATCTGGCCGGCCGAGCTGCTGGCCTACAACGGCGAGGGCGACAAGGGCGGCGAGCCCGGCGCGTTCGGCATGCTCAACCTGCCGACCGAGGTGGTCTCCAGCGAGTTCCTCACCTTCGGCGACTCGCAGTTCTCCACCAGCCGCGGCAACGTCATCTACGTCGGCGACTTCCTCGCCCGCTACGGCCCGGACGCGCTGCGCTACTACATCTGCGCCGCCGGTCCGGAGACCTCCGACGCCGCCTTCACGTGGGCCGACTTCGTGACCCGCAACAACTCCGAGCTCGTCGCGGGCTGGGGCAACCTGGTCAACCGCACCGCCACGATGATCGCCAAGAGCTTCGGCGAGATCCCGGCGGCCGGGCCGCTCGAGGAGGTCGACGAGCGGGTGCTCGCCACCGTGCGCGGGGGCTTCACGAGCGTCGGCGACCTGATCGAGAAGCACCGGCTGCGGGCTGCCGTCGCCGAGGCGATGCGGGTGGTCGGCGAGGTCAACAAGTACCTCACCGTCACCGAGCCCTACAAGATGAAGGACGAGTCGCAGCGCGAGCGGCTCGCCACGGTCCTGCACGTGGCCGCGCAGTGCGTGAGCGACTGCAACACGCTGCTGTCGCCGTTCCTGCCCCACGCGGCCAACAAGGTGCACGCGGTGCTCGGCGGCGAGGGCGAGCTGATGCCGATGCCGCGCGTCGAGCAGGTCGACGAGCTCGAGCCCGGCAACGGTGCCGGCCACACGTCGTACACGATCATCACCGGCGACTACTCCGCGACGCCCGCCTGGGAGTCGCGGCCGGTGCCGGTCGGCGCGAAGGTCGGCAAGCCGACGCCGGTGTTCACCAAGCTCGACCCGTCGGTCGTGGAGGAGGAGCTCGCCCGCGCGGCTGGCTAGGCTCCCCCCATGTCCGACACCGCCGAGATGTACCTGCCGCAGTTCGTGGTCAAGCAGAAGCTGACCATGATGATCAACCGCTACGAGATCTCGGAGTCCGACGAGGCGGGCAACCCGACGCGGCTGATGGCGCTGGCGGAGCAGAAGCGGATGGCGTTCAAGGAGCAGGTCACCTTCTTCGCCGACGCGAGCAAGTCGCGCCCGGTCTTCGGGTTCAAGGCGCGCCGTGCGCTCGACCTCAACGCCGGCTACGACATCACCGACGAGTCCGGCGCGTCGATCGGCTTCTTCAAGAAGGAGTTCGGCGCCTCGCTGCTCCGCTCGACCTTCCTGGTCGAGGGGCCCGGCTACGCCGGCTCCGGCCGCGAGCGCAACCAGGCCGTCGCGCTGGTGCGCCGATTCACCGACGTGGACTTCATCCCGATCCACTTCGACTTCGTCGACACCGCCGGCGCGCCGCTCTTCTCGGTCGAGCGCAAGATGTCGATCGGTGACCGCTACCGCGTCACGGTGCCCGACCAGCGGGTCGACTTCCGGGTCGCCGCCGCGGTCGCCGTCGGCCTCGACGCGCTGATGTCGCGCTAGCCACCCACTCCCCGACTCCGCGACTTCCCCGACCAGGAGACCCGACGTGATGTATCCCGAGGTGCGCGCGGCGCTCGCCGCCGACGACGGCGCCGACCTCCGCGCCCCCGGCTTCGACCTCGCCGCCCACCGCGAGGAGGCGCGCCGTGCCAGCCTCCTCGAGCCGCGCGAGGACGTCGCGGCGGTCGAGGAGGTCGACGCCGACGGGGTGCGCTGCCGCCTCTACACGCCCGCCGACGCCCGGCCGGGGCTCGTCGTGCACGCCCACGGCGGCGGGTTCGTGCTCCACGACATCGACGTCCACGACGGCATCTGCCGCCGCTTCGCCAACCGCCTGGGCCGGCCCGTGCTGAGCGTCGGCTACCGCCGCCCGCCGGAGCACCCGTTCCCCGCGGCGCCCGACGACCTCGACACCGTGGTCGGCTGGCTGCGGCGCGAGGGCCCGCCGGGCGCGTACGCCGCCCACGGCGACTCGGCGGGCGCGAACCTCGCCCTGGTCGCCGCCCTGCGCAACCCCGGCTTCTTCCGCGCCGTGGCGCTGGTCTACCCCTTCCTCGACCCGCGCAACGCGTTCCCGTCGTGGCAGCAGGGGGCGGACTCGGGCTTCGACCCGGACCAGGCGCGGTGGTACTGGGAGCAGTACGCACGCAGCGAGGCCGACTACGACGACCCCGACCTCGCGCCGCTGCTCTCCGACCGGCTGCACACCCTGCCGCCCACGTTCGTCGCCACCGCCGAGGCCGACCCGCTGCGCGACGAGGGGGAGGAGCTCGCCCGGCGGGTCGCCGAGACCGGCGTGGAGACCGTCGGGGTGCGCTACCTGGGCCAGACCCACGGCTTCTGGCGGCACGCGGGCTTCACCGCGTCCGAGCCGCTGGTGCGGCAGGTCGCCGGCTGGCTCGACCTGCACCTCGCCTGAGCCGCAGGAGGACATCCGCGATCTCGTGGGGGTGGTGTCGGCGTCGGGCTGCTCTGGGAGACTCCTCCCATGCGCGTACACCTGGGCTCCGACCACGCCGGACTCGAGCTGAAGGACCACCTGACCACCTGGCTGGTCGACCACGACTACGAGGTCGTCGACCACGGACCGTTCGTCTACGACGCCCTCGACGACTACCCGTGCTTCTGCCTGCGGGCGGCCGAGGGCGTGGCCGCCGACCGCGCCGACGGCCTGGACAGCATGGGTGTCGTGATCGGCGGCTCGGGCAACGGCGAGCAGATCGCTGCCAACAAGGTGGAGGGCATCCGGTGCGCCCTCGCCTGGTCGGAGGAGACCGCCGTGCTGGCGCGCGAGCACAACGACGCCAACGTCGTCTCGGTCGGTGGCCGGATGCACCCGGTCGAGGAGATGACCCGCTTCATCGAGCTCTTCCTCACCACCCCCTTCTCCGGCGACGAGCGCCACGTGCGGCGCATCGGCCAGCTCACGACGTACGACGAGACGGGCGAGCTGCCGCCGCTGCCGGAGTCGGCCCTGCGTGGCACCGTCCCCGACTCCTCACCCGATCGCACGGATGCCTGAGGGGCACACCCTCCGCAAGCTCGCCGACGACCTCACCGCGGCCTTCGCCGGACGGCGGGTGCGGGTCACGTCGCCGCAGGGCCGGTTCGCGGCCGACGCGGCGCTGCTCGACGGGTCGCGGGTGGTCGACGCCGACTCCGCCGGCAAGCACCTGTTCCTCGAGCTCGAGGGCGAGCGCTTCGTGCACGTCCACCTCGGCCTGATCGGCCAGTTCGACGTGCACGCCGACGTCGAGGGAGGGCTCGGGGCGGTTCCCGACCCGGTCGGCGCCGTCCGGCTGCGGCTCGTCACGCTCCCCGACCCCGGCCCGCGCCCCCCGGCGTACGCCGACCTGCGCGGCGCGATCGTGTGCGACCTCGTGGGTCCCGCCCGACGCGCCGAGGTGATCGACCGCCTCGGACCCGACCCGCTGCGACCCGACGCCGACCCCGATCGCGCCTGGCGCCGGATCTCGGCGAGCCCGCGCCCCATCGGCGACCTGCTGATGGACCAGAAGGTGCTGGCAGGCGTCGGCAACGTCTACCGCGCGGAAGTCCTGTTCCGCCACCGCATCCACCCGCTGCGGCCCGGCAACACCCTGCGGGTCGGGCAGTGGCGCGCGATGTGGGACGACCTCGTCGGGCTCATGGCCGAGGGCGTGCGCACCGGCCGGATCGACACCGTGCGCCCCGAGCACACCCCCGCGGCGATGGGCCGCGAGCCACGCAAGGACGACCACGGGGGCGAGGTCTACGTCTACCGGCGCACGTCGCTTCCGTGCCTGGTGTGCGGCACGGCCGTGCGCACGGGCGAGCTCGTCGGACGCAACACGTTCTGGTGCCCCCGATGCCAGCCGAAGTTCCGCTCGCGGGCCTTACGATCTCCCACCAAGGGGACTGGGAGATCAGGAGGGGCTCGTCCGTGAGTTCTCCATCACTCAGTGCCGCCGCGAGCCGGCTGATCCCGCGCGGGTCGCGGATGCTCGTCCTGCTCGTCGTCGTCACCCTGCTCATCGGCCTGACCATCTGGCGCTTCCACGAGAGCGTCCCGCTCGTCACCCTGCTGGTCCCGCTGCTGGCCTCGAGCCTGGTGCTCGGGCCGCGCCAGCTGCCGTGGTTCGTCGTGTTCGTCCTGCTGGTGGTGGCGCTCGTGGTGCCCGCCCAGGACGAGATCGACCTGCGCATCGTGCTCACCGTGGTCATCATCTACAGCCTCGGCCTCATGGTGCTGGTCGCGTCGTTGCGCCGCACGCGCCTGGGCGTGGCGGGCATCCAGGGCGAGACGATGTTCGTCGACCTGCGCGACCGGATCCTGCGGCAGGGCGGGATCCCCGACCTGCCCCCGGAGTGGTACGCCGCCAGCGAGCTCCGCTCCGCCGGTGGCACGCCGTTCGCCGGCGACTTCGTCGTCGCCACGCGTGTCGAGGGCCGCCTCGAGGTGGCGGTGGTCGACGTGTCGGGCAAGGGCCAGGGCGCCGGCACCCGCGCGCTGCTGCTGTGCGGCGCCCTGGGCGGTCTGCTCAGTGCGCTGCCGCCCAGCGAGTTCCTCGACGGCGCCAACCAGTTCCTGCTCCAGCAGGACTGGGACGAGGGCTTCGCCACGGCCATCCACCTCTCGCTCGACCTCGCCACCGGGCGCTACGACATCCGCAGCGCCGGCCACCCGCCGGCCGCGCTGCGCCACGCGGGCTCCGGGCGCTGGGAGGTGCTGGAGTCGGAGGGTCCGGTCCTGGGGCTGATCGAGGACGCGACCTTCCCCGCCGTCTCGGGGGAGATGCGCCACGGCGACGCGCTCCTGCTCTACACCGACGGGATGGTCGAGACGCGCAACCGCGACATCTCGCTCGGCATCGACCGGATGCTCGGCCAGGCCGAGCGGCTGTTGCGCGGGGAGTTCGAGGGCGGCGCCACCCGGCTCGTCGAGGCGCTCGGCTCGCGCAACGACGACCGCGCGCTGCTCCTCGTGCACCGGCGCTGACGCGGGTGGAGCTCACGAGGCGGTTGGGGTGCCGGACGGCGGGTGTGGCACCATGACTCCCGCACCGGCGGCGAGGACGCCGTCGGACGCGCGCGGATGTAGCTCAATGGTAGAGCCCCAGTCTTCCAAACTGGCTACGCGGGTTCGATTCCCGTCATCCGCTCCAAGCAGGCCGCGGCGCCTCCGTCGGGAGCGCACCGGGGCCGGTTTGGCGGGGCGTAGCGTAGTGGCTAGCGCGCCTGCTTTGGGAGCAGGAGATCGCAGGTTCGAGTCCTGTCGCCCCGACCGCTGGAGCCTGATTCGGCCTGTGCCCGCAGCGCCGATAGACTCACATGGTTTGCGGACGCCTCTTCCCCCGGCTCGTCCGCAGGCGTACCCATGACCTTCAGCATCAGGAGACATTTGTGAAGAGCGCCGTCGAGACCTTGAGCCCCACCCGGGCCAAGCTGACCGTCGAGGTGCCCTTCGAGGAGCTCAAGCCGAGCCTCGACGCGGCGTACCAGAAGATCGCGAAGCAGATCAACGTCCCCGGCTTCCGCCGTGGCAAGGTCCCGCCGGCGGTCATCGACCGTCAGGTCGGCCGTGGTCCGGTCCTCGACGAGGCGATCAACGCCGTCGTCCCGCAGCAGTACATGGCTGCGCTCCAGGAGCACGACCTCGAGCCGCTGGCCCAGCCGGAGATCGAGGTGACGAAGTTCGAGGACAACGAGTCCCTCGAGTTCACCGCCGAGGTCGACGTCAAGCCCGACTTCGAGCTCCCCGACTACGAGGGCCTCGAGGCCAGCGTGGAGGACGTCGAGATCACCGACGCCGACGTCGACGAGCAGGTCGAGGCGCTGCGTGAGCGCTTCGGCACCCTCGTCCCGGTCGAGCGCGCGGCCGCCGACGGCGACTTCGTGACCATCGACCTGGTCGCGGCCCGCGATGGCGAGACCGTCGAGGGCGGCGAGGTCACCGGGATGTCCTACAAGGTCGGCCGCGGCGGCATGATCGACGGCCTCGACGAGGCCCTGGTCGGTCTCTCCGCCGGCGAGGAGAAGACCTTCGACTCCGAGCTGGTCGGCGGCGACCTGGTCGGCGAGCCGGTCCAGGTGACCGTGAAGGTCTCGGCCGTGCAGGAGCAGCAGCTCCCCGAGTACGACGACGAGTTCGCCCAGCTGGCCTCCGAGTTCGACACCGTCGACGAGCTCACCGCCGACGTGCGCGAGCGCCTCAGCCGCGGCAAGCGCCTCGAGCAGGCCGCCGCCGCTCGCGACGCGGTCCTCGAGGCCCTGCTCGAGAAGGTCTCCGTCCCGCTTCCCGAGGTGATGGTCACCGACGAGCTCAACGCGCGCCGCCAGAACATCGAGCAGCAGCTCGCCATGGCCGGCATCGCGATGGAGAAGTACCTCGAGGACGAGGGCCAGACCCAGGAGGAGTTCGAGGCCGACCTCGACCGCCGGGTCCGCGACGCCGTCGCCGCCCAGTTCATCCTCGACAAGGTCGCCAAGAAGGAGGAGTTCGGCATCGACCAGGCCGAGCTCTCCGAGCACCTCGTGCGGCGCGCCCAGCAGTCCGGCCAGGACCCGCAGGAGTTCGCCAACCACATGTTCGAGCACAACCACATCCCCGAGCTCGTGCAGGAGATCCTGCGCGGCAAGGCGCTGGCCACCATCGTGGAGGCCGCCACCGTCAAGGACGCGTCGGGCAACGTGGTCGAGCTCAAGAACCTGCGCCCCGACGGCACCATCGGCGAGCCCGTCGAAGCGACCGCCGACGCGACCGCCGAGGACTCCGCGGCGGAGAGCACCGACGAGAGCACCGACGAGTCCGGCAAGGCCTGACCCGACCCGCTCCCGCGACCGGCGTCCACCCTCGGGTGGGCGCCGGTCCCGCATTTCCCGGCTCGTCAGCGGACCCCCGCGGACCCGGTCCGGTCCGGGTACGATCGCGGCTGTCCGAGGGGATCGGACACACCGGGGGAGCACGGATGGTCGACAGCGCGAGCGAGCACCACGCGTGGCGCCCGCCTGCCGACGGACCGCCGCCCACTGAGTCCCTCGCGGGCTACACCGACCTCGTGGTGGTGGGACGCGGCGGGGAGTCGGTGGTCTACCGGGCCCGCGAGCCCCGGCTGGGCCGTGACGTCGCGGTCAAGGTGCTGCTCGTCGACGACGCCGAGAGCTCAGCCCGGTTCGCCCGGGAGATCGAGATCACCGTCGGCCTGGGCCGCCAGCACCCCAACATCGTCACGGTGCTCGACACCGGCACGACGGAATCCGGCCGACCCGCGATCGTCATGGAGTACTACGACGGCGGCACCCTCAACGACCGGCTCCGCGAGCACGGTCCCTTCCCGCCGGAGGAGGTCGTCCGCATCGGCCTGGTGCTCTCCGACGCCCTCGCCTTCGCCCACGACCAGGGCTTCCTCCACCGCGACGTCAAGCCGCAGAACGTGCTCGTCCTGCCCACCTCGTGGGTGCTGGCCGACTTCGGCATCGCCCGCCTGGTCGACGCGGAGTACACCTCGTCGGTCGAGGCGTTCACCTACCGGCACGCCTCGCCGCAGATCCTCGACGGCCACCCCCCGACCCCCGCGGACGACATCTGGTCGCTCGGGTCCACGCTCTACACCCTCCTCGAGGGGCGGGCGCCGTTCGCCAGCGACGACCCCGACGACGACTCGGCCCTGGCCTACCTGCGGCGCGCCCGCACCGAGCCGCACCGGCCGTTCTCGACCGACGTCGGCGCGCTGGGCGAGGTGATCAGTCGCTGCCTGGTCAAGGACGTGACGCAGCGGTGGGGCAGCGTCACGGACGTGCACCACGCACTGCTGCGGATGCGCCACGGCGCGTGGGAGCCCGGTGCCGGCCAGCAGGTCGCCGCGCCTGTCGGGGCGCCTGTCGCGGGGCAGGCGGCCGCGCCGCCACCCCGTGAGGCGACCCGTCGCCGCGGCGACGGGCCCGACGTCCCGGTCGCGCCGCTGCCGGCGGTGCCCGCCCCCGCGGGCGTCGAGGCCGACGCCGTTCCCCCTGTGCCGTCGCCCGCAGCGCACGAGCACACCCACCTCCGGCCACGCCCCGACGACGAGCCCGACGCCGGGCCTGACGCCGACGGGTCGCCCGCCGACGGCGACGCCCGGCCCACCGGACGGCGCCGCGCCGTCGCGCTGCTGGGGGTGCTCGCGCTGGTCGTCGGATCGGCCCTCGGCCTCGCCGGCGCGCTGCTGCGCGAGGGCGACGGCGACGCCCCACCCAGCGACTCGCAGGAGCAGGCGGGTCTCGGCATGACCGCCCCGGAGGAGGACGACCCCGGCCTGACCGACCGGCCGCCCGACGCCTTCGACCCCGCGCTCGCCTTCCGCATCGAGGACCTCCGTGGCAGCGCCGGGGAGGTCACCGTGGTGTGGAACGACCCGAGCGAGGGCACCGGCTGGTTCCACATCTCCCAGACCAGCCCGGAGGCCCGGCCGGTGCAGGAGTTCGACACCGGCCTGACCGAGGCGACGTTCAGCCTGCCCCAGCCTCCCGGACGGGCCTGCTTCGTGATGGTGCTGCACATGCCCGACGGCTCGCTCGGACGCTCCGACCAGCGGTGCGTCACCCTCGGCTGAGGAAGACCGACGGGTCGAAGGGCCACCACCACCGGCGCCAGCGAGGCACGGCCCCGCGCGCGGCACGGCGTACGTCGTGCAGCGCCGGTCGATGGTCGCCGGCGTCGGTCCCGGGTGGGGCGAACGCCGCTCGCTGCGACATGGCGGCGAGGACGTGGACCGCGTCGGTGCCGAGGCGCTCGCCCGCCATGGCCGCGACCTGGTCGGCGCTCTGGTGCGCCGTGACCGGGAGCCCGGCGAGGCGCAGCGCGTCGCGTGCCTCGGCCCACGCCCCGCCCGGGCCGCGTCGCAGGTGTCGCCACGACCGCAGTCGCCGCGCGGCGAGCAGGAGTGCCAGGAGCCCGACCAGGCCGCCCGCACCTGCAGCGGCCGGGACGGCCCACCCGCCCGACCCGCCGGGCCGCGAGCGACCCGCCTCGCCGGTGCCGGTGCCCGACCCCGTGCCGGTCGCGGAGTCGTCCGGGGTGGGCCCGGGGCCCGGGTCGTCACCCCGGCCGCGCTCGACGGTCTCCTCCTCCGCCCGCGGCACCTCGCGTGCGTCGGTGGGGGAGAACGCCACCCAGCCGAGGTCCTGGAAGAAGACCTCCGGCCACGCGGTGGCGTGCCGACCGCGCACCGACCAGCCGCCGGTCGCCGCCCGGCGGGCGTCCTCGTCGGGGCGGAAGCCCACGACCACCCGGGTCGGCAGGCCGTTGTGCCGCGCCAGCACCGCGAACGACGTCGCGAACTGCTCGGCGGTGCCGACGCGCGCGCCGACGGTGCCCGGCTCGGCGAGCAGGAAGGTGGTGATCCGCCACAGCTGCGACCCGGAGACCGCCTTCGGGGACAGCCGGGCCCGATCGTGCAGCATCGTCTCGATCGCCACCGCCCGGTCGTAGGGCGTCACCGCGCCGGCCACGGTCTGCTCGGCGAAGGTGCTCAGCTGCTGGGGCAGGGGCGGGAGCTCGAGGTAGGGGGCCAGGCCGCCGTCGACGGGCACGGTCGCGCTCGCCAGCCGGCTGCCGTCGGGATCGTCGACGAGCCCGGTGACGGTGTAGGAGACGCCGCGGGTGGTGGGGGCGTCGGTGCCGCCGCGCACCAGGCCGTCGTCGCTCGTGAGCCAGAGGTTGCCGGAGACCGGCTCGACCACGGCGTCGTCGGTCGACACCTCGGTGGGCCAGCCCGGGCTCGGCAGCCAGCGCCCCTCGATGTCGACCATCTCGACCTCCACCGTCGTGGAGCGGGTGCTGCCGCCGAGCAGGGGAGCGGCGTCGTAGGTCTCGCCGACGGGTGAGTAGCGCGTGCCGGCGCTCCACTGCGCCCCGTCGTAGCCGTCGAGCGTGACCAGCCGGAGCGGACCGACCGGGCCGGACACGTCGAGCAGCTCGCGGTCGGGGTCGCTCGCCCAGGCCCCGAGCTGGGCGAGGGGGTTGCTGGCGACCACGTCGACCCTCGGTGGGTCGACCAGCGTCCGCGGCTCGAACGGCGCGGACCACTGCACGGTGGTCGAGGCCACCAGCAGGCCCGTGGCCGCCAGTGCCGCGACCAGGGCCAATGCGACCCGCCGCCCGGTCCGGTGCCGGTGCTCGTCGAGCACGACCCAGCCGAGCAGCGCGCACGCCACGAGGAGCGAGGCCAGGAGGCCCCAGCGGTCGCCCTCGCCGGTGGTGAGCAGCGCCCCGGCGACGTACAGCGCGAGCGCTCCCACGACGGGCGCGACGAGCCGGCGGGAGGTGAGCCGGATCGCGACCAGCAGCGACACCAGTGCGGTCAGCAGCAACGGGCCCACGAGGACGTCGGCCCGGGCCGGGAGCGGCCGGGGGGTGGTGAGCAGGCGCGGCACGGCGTCGGTGACGGTGTCGGAGAACGCCGTCTGGGCGTCGGCGGCGAGGACGTAGGCCGCCAGGACGAGCAGCGACACCAGGACCGCCGCGCTCGCCCAGGGCGAGACCCCGAGGCGGACGACCCCCCGGCACACCGCCAGCGGCACCACCGCGGCGCCCGCCAGGCACAGCGCCGGGAGCGGACCGCTCCACGCCGTCGCGAGCGACAGGGCGCCGAGCACCAGGAGCGCGCCCGCCCACGCGCCCGTCCAGAGCCCCGGGGCCGCCGGGGCCGCCGGGGCGACCGGCGCCGACGACTCGGGGGAGGGCGCGGGTGCGGGCGGAGCCGGAGGAGCGAGGGTCGTCACGGGATCCGCCCGTCCCAGAGCCGGGCCAGCGCCCGCGAGCCGGGTGCGCGGAGCACGGTCGTGCCGCCGAGCACGCCCGAGGGCGTCGCGGGCTGCGGGTCCACCACGCACAGCGTGGCGTCGAGGGCCGCACCGACGGCGAGCGCGAGCACGCCGAGGTCGGCGACGCTCCCGGTCACGACCGCCGCGACGTCGAGACCGCGGTGGTGCACCGGCTGCAGCCCGCGGCCGGTGCCGGCGTCGATCTCCGCGAGCATGAGCTCCAGCTCGTGGGCCTCCCGCGGGACCTGGCGGGTGGTCGACCCGGGGACCGTGACGTCGTGGCGCCCGCTCGACGTGACGAACCACAGCGGGTCGCCGCTCTCGACGGCGACCCGGCACAGCGCCGCGGCGAGCTCGACGGCCTCCTCGAAGTCGTCCGCCCCCGCATAGCTCTCCTGCCGGTCGTCGAGCAGCACGCAGACGTGGGGCTGGGCCGGGTCGGCGTCCTCGCGGACCATCAGCGTCCCGGTGCGCGCGCTGGTGGCCCAGTGCAGCCGGCGCAGGTCGTCGCCGACGGCGTACTCGTGCAGGCCGACCAGGTCGGTGCCGCCGAGCTCGAGGCTGTCGCCGCCGCCGACGGCAGCGCGTCGGTGACCGGCGGGCAGGGAGCCCAGCGGGATGCGACGGGGCAGGACGCGCAGCCCCACCACGTCGCCGGCCTCGGTGGTGGTCGCCGCCATGCCGAGGAGGGAGACCCGCTGCAGCCTGAGCGGACCGACCTCGACCACCCCGCGGCGGTTGGTCGGGATGTCGTACGTCGTCTCCGCGCCGCGCGGGTCGACCTGGACCGGGGCGGTCAGCCGCCCGTCGACGCTCTCCTGCGCGAGCGTGCGCACCAGGCCGGCGCGCCGGCCCGCCAGCCGCAGGTGGCCCGCGCAGGGGTCCTGACGGACGACCACGAGCGGGTCCACGGTGCGGTGCACGTCGACGTCGGGACGGCGGAGCACGGCGACCACCTCGACGACCACCAGCACGACCAGGAAGGTGCCGAGCGCGGCGACCACGGGATAGCGCAGCAGGACCCCGCTCGCGGCCAGCAGCAGGCCGGTGCCGAGCATCCACCTGCCCCGGGGCGCGGTGGCACGCCACGGCGTCATCGCCGCAGCCTCACACCCGGTCCGGCTGGGGTGGGGCGACCCGCTCGAGCGCCTGCTGCACGACGCCGGTCGACGTGTGGCCCTCCAGGAGCGCTTCGCGGGTGAGCACGGTGCGGTGGGCCAGGACGGGCTCGGCGAGGCGGCGCACGTCGTCGGGGATGGCGTAGTGACGACCACGCGAGGCGGCGTGGGCCTGCACGGCGCGCACGAGCGAGCGGAGCCCACGGGTGCTCGCGCCGAGGCGCACCCGCCGGTCCTCGCGGATCGCCACCCCCACCTCCCGCGCGTAGGTGAGGATCGGGTCGGCGACGTGGAGCCGCTCGACGACGGCGGCGAGCCGGGCCATCTCGGTGGGGTCGCTGACGGTGGGCACGTCGTCGATGCTGCCGGCGGTGCTGCCGGGACGCAGCACGTCGAGCTCGTGCTCGAGGTCGGGGAAGCCCAGGCTGGTGCGCACCATGAACCGGTCGAGCTGCGCCTCCGGCAACCGGTAGGTGCCGTCGAGGTCGATGGGGTTCTGCGTGGCGACGACCGTGAACGGCTCGGGCACCGGGTGTGCGGTGCCGTCGACGCTGACGGTGTGCTCCTCCATCACCTCGAGGAGGGCGGACTGGGTCTTGGCGGCCGCACGGTTGATCTCGTCGGCGAGCACGACGTTGGCGAAGACGGGACCCGGCCGGAACCGCACCTGGCCGTCGCGAGGGTCGAACACGCTCGTGCCGGTCACGTCGCTGGGCAGCAGGTCGGGGGTGAACTGGACCCGGTGCATCTCGCCGCCCAGCGCCTTCGCCAGGGCCCGGGCCAGCGTGGTCTTCCCGGTGCCGGGCAGGTCCTCGACGAGCACGTGGCCCCGCGCGAACGTCGCCACCAGGACGAGGTCGATGACGCCGCGCTTGCCGCGCACGGCGACCTCGACGGCGTCGCCGAGGCGCTGGTGCACCCGGCGGAACTCGACGACCTCCTGCTCGGTGGTGGCGGCGCTCGGGGCGAGGGTGGTCACGAGGATGGCTCCTGGGGGACGAGAGGTGGCGTGGGGCGTCGGGCGAGCGGAGGGCGGGCCGGCAGGTCGGCGGCAGGTCAGGGGATCTGGCAGTCCTCGCAGAGGGTGGGCTGCCTCGTCTCCCAGGTGTAGCGGGCGCTCAGCACGCTGCCCGAGCTGTTGCTCGCCCGGAACTGGACGGAGTGGGAGCGGACGCCGGAGCTCGGCTCCCGGATGTAGTCACCGTTGTGCTGGATCTCCAGCGAGGTCGCGCCACAGCTGATGGGCGACCAGCCGGACCCGTCGTCGACCGCGCACGTCCCCCCGAACCCCGCCCAGTCGGCGGGCGCGAGCTGCAGCCGCGAGGTGCCGATGCCCTCGATGCTGAGATCGCCGCCCGACTGGCCCGTGACGTGCTGTCGCCCGCCTCCCGGCAAGGGCTCGACCGGGATGCTCCCGGTGTCGCTGGCGCCGGCGGAGGCCTGGGGGCCGGCGCCCTCGCCGTTGATCGCGATGACCGAGGCGGTGCCGTTGCCACCGGGGGAGCACGAGGCGTCCTGGGTGCGGTCGCAGCTGCTGAGCAGGGTGTGCGAGCGCGCGGAGGCGCCCAGCGTGACGGTCTCGGACCTGGTGCCGGTGGACACCGTCACCCGGTAGCCGGTGATGGGCGAGCCGTTGTCCGGAGCGGCGCCCCAGCGGAGGGTGACGGCGTACGTCGGCCCCTGCCAGCTGCCGCCGTAGACGCCGGTGGCGGCGACACCGGGCGGCTGCCCGGGCACGCCGGCGGGGGTCACGGCGTTGGACGCCGCCGAGGCGCTCGAGTCGCTGCCGAGGAACGCCGTGACCCGGAACGCGACCTGCTGGCCGGCCGGGACCGTGACGACCGCCTGGCGCTGGTCGCCGCCGACCCGCCCGACCCGGGTGCCGCCGGTGGTGGCGAGGACGAACTCGTCGGGCACGTCGCCGGTGTAGGCCCAGCCGAGCTGGACCTGGGTGCTCGAGACGACCGAGGCCTGGACCGAGGTCGGCGTGCCGAGGACCGGGTCGGGCTGCGTGGTCACCGTGTTGGACACCGTCGAGGTGGCCGTCTGGCCACCGAGCCGGGCGGTCACGACGAGGGCGAGGCTCGAGCCGGGCGTGACGTCCACGACCGCGCGACGGCTGGTGCCGCCGACGGTGGCGAGGGCCGGGCCACCGGGCTGGGTCACCACGAAGTCGTCGGGCGTCTCACCGCTGTAGGACCAGTCGACCTGCACCTGCGTGCTGCCGAGCACCGTGGCGCTCACGTCGGTGGGCGCGCTCGGCGCGGCGGTGGGGGTGGTGGTGGGGGTGGTGGTGGGCGTGGCGGTCGGGGTGGTGGTGGGAGTGGGGACCTGCGTGGGCGTCGCCGTGGGCGAGGTGGTCGGGTCCGGCACCGGCTCGTCGTCCTCGTCGTCGCGGCCGCCCCCGCCCCCGTTGCCGCCTCCGCGGGTGCCCTGGTCGCCGTTGCGGCCCGGGTCGCGCCCGCCCCGCGTCGCATCGGACCCGGATTGCGTCTGGTCCTCGACCGCCTGTTCGTCGCCCGTCCGGTCGGCCTCGGCCTGCGTCTCGGGGATCGTGATCTCCTGCGGGTCGGTGACGGCGTCGCCGCCGCTGCCGCGGGAGAACTCCGAGAGGGAGCCGTCGGCCCCCACGGAGATCCCGGTGCGCGCACCGGGCACGTTGATCAGGAGGGTGTCGTCGTCGAGGACGAGCTCGGGGTCCTTGCCGCGGGGCGTGACGATGGGCGGTCCGGCCATCTCGCCGGCGGCGTCGAGCTGGAGGACCTTGGCCTGGCCGGCGCAGGGCACGTAGACGCGTCCGGCGAACACCTCGGGGCGCCCGGGGGAGTCGCATCCCGAGGCGGCCACGGCCACCTCGGCCAGCCGGCCCGCGGCGAGGATGACGACGGTCGAGGAGTCCGGCGCCGCGGCGGCCGTCAGCTCGCTCGGCGTCCGGAGGGGCGCGAGCACCTCGCCCTCCAGCGCGGTCGTGGGCGTGCGCACCTCGCGCTCGGTGGCCACCTGCTGCACCACGCCGGGCTCGGCGCCCATCACGGTGACGCCCCGATCGTGCGCCACGACCACGGCGTCGCCCCGGACGTCGAGCTGGTGGGTGTCCTGCTCGAGGAACTCCGCCGACGTCGTCGACCACCGCAGCGCGGTGAGCCGGCCCGTGCGGTCGAGGGACCACACCGTCCCCTGCCCGTCGACGGCCACGTCGGCGAGGCCGCGGCGCTCGACCCACACCCGCCCGATCTCGTCGGTGGTGATGGGGTCGATCGCCGCGAGGCTGTGGGCCGTGCGGTCGACGAGGAAGACGGTCGTGCCGTCGCTCAGTGTCTCCGCGGCGCCGTCGCCCGGCACGCTGCGGCGCCCGGACTGCTCCAGCGTGGTGACGTCGATGGTCGACAGGACGCCGTCGGTGTTGTCGACGACGTAGAGGAAGCCGGCGTACTGGGCGAGGGTCAGGTCGTTGCCGGCCGCGGCGACCGAGCGACGCACCTCGGCGCGCCCGAGGGCGGGGTTGACCTGGATGACGTCGCCGCTCGGGTCGTCGGCCAGCCAGGTGAGGCCGTCGGCCAGCTCGACCGCGGTGCGGGACAGGCCGTTGCCGAACAGCACTCCGGCCACGAGCGAGGCCGCGACCAGGACGACGGAGAGCTCGGCCGCGCCCTTCGACTGGCGCTTCGAGGCGAGCCTGCGCAGCCTCGCGGTGCGGGGCGCGCCTGCGCGCCCGGCGTCCGTCGTCGCCCGACCTGCCCCCATGGATCCCCCTCGTCGCGGTGCGCGGCGAGTCTCACAGAACCTCCCGCCCGGCACCACCGTGCGCACGGCGGAACGTTCCGTTCCGTCCGCGGTCAGTCCGGGCGCGCGGCTCCCGCGGCGCGCTCGCGGGCCGCCGCCTCGGCGCCCGCGAGGTCGTCGGCGGTGACCAGCCGCACCTCGGCCGTGCGCCGGCCCACGGCGAAGCGCACGTTGCTGGCGCGTCCGCTGCTGGCCCGGAACGGGTCGTCGCGGACGCTGAAGGCCAGCGAGGAGATGGCCTTGATCGCGTCGTCGACCCGCTGGGACCGCTCCAGGTTCCACGCGTAGCCGTGCCACCGCAGGACGCGCTCGTAGATCTCGCGGTTGGTCGGCGGACGCGGGTAGTCGTCGGTGCCGACCAGCCAGGGCTCCGCCAGCGCCAGGGCGACGTACCACTCGCGCGAGTGCCGGACCAGCCCCGGCGACGGGGCGGTGGCCGAGGAGTCGCGGTCGACGCCGCTGTCGGAGACCGTGGGGCGGGGCGCCGCCTCCTCCCCGGGCGTGGAGACCTCCACGACGATCGTCAGGTCGTCGTAGACCTCGGGGTCGCGCTCGCGCCCGCGCATCACGACGAGGTGGTTCTCGCCCTCGTCGAGCAGCAGCGACATGCCCTCGACCAGCGTCACCCGCCGGGCCCCGCCCGGGGCGTCGAACAGGCTCGCCACCTGGGTCTCGCCCGCCCCGTGCCAGCGCAGCCGGGCGATCTCCTCGCCGATCTCGAGCTCGCCCAGCAGGCGCGACACGTGCGGTGCGCAGTGGGGGAGCGAGAGGACCGTGACGTCGAGGGCCTTGTCGGGCTCCTCCGTGCGCAGTCCGTGGTGGGGCGCGCGCCCGAAGAGCAGGCGCTCGCCGCTGCCGAGCGTGGCAGTGGGCAGGTCTGCCCCCCGAAGCGTGACCCGCAGCATGGGCCCGAGTAGACCACACGGTCAGGGCCCCGCGAGGCGCTTCGATCCGCTGTGGGCGAACAAGGGCCGGTCTCGCGTGGAAGTGTCCGTCCTTCCGGCTAGTGTCGCCAGCGTGAACCAGAACTCCAGCCCAGCCCTCTCGCCCGAGATGAACGGCGCCGGTGGGATGTATGGCCTCGACGACCACATCTACCAGCGCCTCCTCCGTGAGCGCATCGTCTTCCTCGGCTCGGAGGTGCGCGACCAGAACGCCAACGCGATCTGTGCGCAGCTCCTCCTGCTGTCCGCGGAGGACCCGGAGGCCGACATCTTCCTCCACATCAACAGCCCCGGCGGCTCGGTCGACGCCGGCATGGCCATCTACGACACGATGAACTACATCCCCAACGACGTGGCGACCGTCGGCATGGGGCTCGCGGCCTCCATGGGCCAGTTCCTGCTGTGCGCCGGCACCAAGGGCAAGCGCTACGCCCTGCCCCACGCCCGCATCATGATGCACCAGCCCTCCTCGGGCATGGGTGGCTCCGCCTCCGACATCAAGATCCAGGCGCAGCAGTCGCTGCACATCAAGAAGGTGCTGCTCGACCTGATCGCCGAGCACACCGGCCAGAGCGTCGAGCAGGTGGTCGCCGACGCCGACCGTGACCGGTGGTTCACCGCCGACCAGGCCGTCGAGTACGGCCTCGTCGACCAGGTCATCACCAGTGCCCGCGAAGCCGCCGACGAGGGCCGCCCGGCCCGGACCAAGGACTGACAGCAATGAACTACTACATCCCGCAGTGGGAAGAGCGCACGTCCTACGGCTTCCGCCGCATCGACCCCTACGCCAAGCTCTTCGAAGAGCGCATCATCTACCTCGGCACGCCGATCAGCGACGACGTCGCCAACGCCGTCATCGCCCAGCTCATGTGCCTGGAGACGATGAACCCCGACACCGACATCAGCATCTACATCAACAGCCCCGGCGGCTCGTTCACCGCGCTCACCGCGATCTACGACACGATGCGCTTCATCAAGCCCGACGTGCAGACCGTGTGCCTGGGCCAGGCTGCCTCGGCGGCCGCGATCCTCCTCGGCGCCGGGGCCAAGGGCAAGCGGATGGCGCTGCCCAACAGCCGGATCCTGATCCACCAGCCCTACACCGAGGGCACGTTCGGCCAGACCTCCGACATCGAGATCCAGGCCAACGAGATCCTGCGGATGCGCGAGCTCCTCGAGCGGATGATCGCCGACTCCAGCGGCAAGGACATCGACCAGGTCAGCCGTGACATCGAGCGCGACAAGATCCTGACGGCCGAGCAGGCCGTCGAGTACGGCCTCATCGACGCCGTCATCGAGTCCCGCAAGGGTGCCCCGGCCCTCACCTGAGGGTGAGCCGAGGCTGGTCGAGAGGCTCGAAATCATGGTCGCCGACATCCCGTGTCCGGCCCCCGTCGGGGGCCGGCTCGGGGTACCGTCGTACGGCCTGTTGCAAGGTGTGAGGAGCCGGAACCCCCATCCGGCACGACTGGAGGACACGACTCGTGGCACGAATCGGTGACGGCGGCGACCTGCTCAAGTGCAACTTCTGCGGAAAGAGCCAGAAGCAGGTCAAGAAGCTCATCGCTGGCCCCAACGTCTACATCTGCGATGAGTGCATCGAGCTGTGCAACGAGATCATCGAGGAGGAGCTCGCCGAGGGCGCCGAGGTCAGCCTCGAGGAGCTGCCCAAGCCGCGCGAGATCTTCGAGTTCCTCAACTCCTACGTGATCGGCCAGGAGCACGCCAAGAAGTCCCTGGCCGTCGCGGTCTACAACCACTACAAGCGCGTCCAGTCCGGCCTGCAGCCCGTCAGCGGCAAGGCCAAGGAGGACGCGGTCGAGGTGGCCAAGTCCAACATCCTGGTGATCGGCCCCACCGGCTGCGGCAAGACCTACCTCGCCCAGACGCTCGCGCGGATGCTCAACGTCCCCTTCGCGATCGCCGACGCGACCGCGCTGACCGAGGCCGGCTACGTCGGCGAGGACGTCGAGAACATCCTCCTCAAGCTCATCCAGGCCGCCGACTACGACGTCAAGAAGGCCGAGACGGGCATCATCTACATCGACGAGATCGACAAGGTGGCCCGCAAGGCGGAGAACCCCTCGATCACCCGCGACGTCTCCGGCGAGGGCGTCCAGCAGGCGCTGCTCAAGATGCTCGAGGGCACCACCGCGTCGGTGCCCCCGCAGGGCGGGCGCAAGCACCCGCACCAGGAGTTCATCCAGATCGACACCACCAACATCCTCTTCATCGTGGGTGGTGCCTTCGCCGGTCTCGAGCAGATCATCGAGCAGCGCGTGGGCAAGAAGTCCCTCGGCTTCACCGCCGACGTGCGCGGCGCCGCCGAGCGCGAGGCCGACGACCTGCTCGCCCAGGTCCGTCCCGAGGACCTCACCAAGTTCGGCCTGATCCCGGAGTTCATCGGCCGTCTGCCGCTGATCGCCAGCGTGAGCAAGCTCGACCGCGAGGCGCTCGTCCAGATCCTCACCGAGCCGCGCAACGCGCTCGTCAAGCAGTACCAGAAGCTCTTCGACCTCGACGGCGTCGAGCTCGAGTTCACCGACGAGGCGATCGACTCGATCGCCGAGGCCGCGCTCGAGCGTGGCACCGGTGCCCGCGGGCTCCGGGCCATCATCGAGGAGGTGCTCCTCTACGTGATGTACGACGTCCCGTCGCGCGGCGACGTCGCCAAGGTGATCGTCACCCGCGAGGTCGTCGAGGACGGGGTCGCCCCGACCCTGGTCCTGCGCGAGGCCGAGGGCCGCAAGAAGAAGTCCGCCTGACCCTGACCCTGGCCCTGGCCCGATCGGGCCGGACCGGTCTAGTCATTTCGGGCTATTCCGGGCCATGGACGCGGGAGCCGCGTCACGGTCCGGAGACACTGGCGTCTCGTCTGCATGTGGGAAGGGGACCCGGTGGGGGTTGACCAGAAGCGGCCGCTCATCGGCTTCGCTCTCGTCACCGTGCTCTGTGCGGTCCTGATGATGGTGTCGGTCGGGCGCGGGTTCGGCCTCGACGGCCTCGTGCACCAGGGTCGCCCCATCGCGGAGCGGGCCAAGCCGGCCGCTCCCGAGCCGCGCACCGCCGAGGCGGTCCGCAAGGCCGCCACGATCCCTGCGGAGCTGACCGCACAGCCGATCGGCGTGGTCGCCGCTGCCGCCGCCGCGGCCGCTCCCGGCGCCGGTCGCACCGCCGGACGGTCCAGCGCCTCGCTCGTCCGCGGGTCCGGCTCGGGCCGTGGGTCCGGCGTCGCGACCGACGACGAGCAGGGCTCGACCAACACCAACCAGACCGACGAGCAGACCGACGAGCAGGAGGCCGACCGGGCCACCCGCCGGGCCGAGCGCGACGCCGAGAAGGCTCAGCGCACGGCCGACCGGGAGGCTGCCAAGGCCGATCGTGACGCCCAGAAGGCTCAGCGCAAGGCCGACCGGGCGGCTGCCAGGGCCGATCGGGAGGCGGAGCGTGACGCCGCGAAGGCCGAGCGGGATGCTCAGCGTGACGCTGCCAAGGCCGAGCGTGACGTCGCGAAGGCCGAGCGTGAGGCTCAGCGTGACGCTGCCAAGGCCGACCGGGACGCGGCGAAGGCCGAGCGCGACGCGGCCCAGGGCCCGGCCCACGGCCACGGCCCCGGCCCCGGCAACGGCCCCGGCAAGGGCTGAGCCGGAGCCCCTCGCGCACCGCCGGGCGGGCGCGGGGGACCCCGTGAGCGTCAGTCCTCGGGGGTGGGCGCCAGCTCGGCCGCGGTCACCCGCAGCTCGGCGCTCGACTCGTCGGTGACGAAGTCGAGCTCGCCGGTGATCGTGCCCACGGCGCGCAGGTCGTCCTGCGCCTGCTGGGCCGCCTCGAGCAGCGCCGCCGGCCCGGTGATCTCCACCCGGGAGAGAGGCGTGCGCATCTTGGCCTTGGCCTGCGACTTGGCACCCCGGATGCCGGTCAGCGCGGCGGCCACGGCGTCGAGGACGAGGGGCGGGGCAGCGGCCGCGGCGCCGAGGTCGGCGGCGGTGGGCCAGGCGGCGTGGTGGATGGAGCCCTCCTGCCACCACGACCAGACCTCCTCGGTGACGTAGGGCAGGAAGGGCGCGAGCAGCCGCAGCTGCACGTGCAGCGCGATGGCCAGCGTGGCGCGCGCCGAGTCGGTGCCGATCCCGCCCTCGTCGTCGTAGGCGCGCTCCTTGACCAGCTCGAGGTAGTCGTCGCAGAACTCCCAGAAGAACTTCTCGGTGACCTCGAGCGCCGTGGTGTAGTCATAGGCGTCGAAGGCCTCCGTCGCCTTGCGCACCACGGTGTCGAGGCGTCCGAGGAGGGCGCAGTCGACCGGTGCGCTGACCGCGCTGGGGGCCAGCTCGGTGGCGCCGACGTTGCCGAGGACGAACTTGGAGGCGTTGAGCACCTTCATCGCCAGGCGGCGCCCGACCTTCATCTGCGACTCGTCGAAGGGCGAGTCGGCGCCGGGGCGGCCGATGGCGGCCCGCCACCGGACGGCGTCGGCGCCGTACTTGTCGAGGATGTCGGTCGGGACGACCACGTTGCCCTTGGACTTCGACATCTTCTTGCGGTCGGGGTCGACGATGAAGCCGGAGATCATCGCGTGCGTCCACGGGGCGACCTGGTGCTCGTAGTCGGAGCGGACGACGCGCGAGAACAGCCAGGTGCGGATGATGTCGTGCGCGTGGGTGGCCAGGTCGTAGGGGAAGACCCGCGAGAACAGGTCGTCGTCGACGCCCCACATGCCCGCGATCTGCGGGGTCAGGGACGACGTCGCCCAGGTGTCCATCACGTCGGGGTCGCCGATGAAGCCGCCCGGCTTGCCGCGCTGGTCCTCGGTGTAGCCCTCGGGGGCCTCGGTCGAGGGGTCGACGGGGAGCCGGTCCTCGCTCGGCAGGAGCGGGTGGTCGTGGTCGGGCTCGCCGTCGGCGTCGAGGGGATACCAGACGGGGAACGGGATCCCGAAGAACCGCTGGCGCGAGATGAGCCAGTCGCCGTTGAGCCCGCCGACCCAGTTGTCGTAGCGGTGCTTCATGTGCGCGGGGATCCAGGTGATCTCCTCGCCGCGGGCGAGCATCTCCTTGCGCAGCGCGGCGTCCCGGCCGCCGTTCTTGATGTACCACTGGCGGGTGGCGACGATCTCGAGCGGCTTGTCGCCCTTCTCGAAGAAGTTGGCCATGCGCTGCGTGGGCTGCGGCTCGCCGTCGAGGTCGCCGGACTCGCGGAGCAGCCCGACCATCGCCTCGCGGGCGCTGAAGGTCGTCTTGCCCGCCAGCTCGGCGTACGCCGTCGCGGCGGGCTCGGCGGCCAGCCACTCGGGCGTCTCCCGCGTCAGCCGGCCGTCGCGGCCCACGACCGTGCGGACCGGCAGGTCGAGCTCGCGCCACCACGTCACGTCGGTGAGGTCGCCGAAGGTGCAGCACATCGCGATGCCGGCGCCCTTGTCGGGCTCGGCCGCCGGGTGGGCGAGGACCGGGATCTCCACACCGAAGACCGGCGAGGTGACCGTGGTGCCGAAGTGGTCCTGGTAGCGCTCGTCGTCGGGGTGCGCGATCAGCGCGACGACGCTGGGGATGAGCTCCGGTCGCGTGGTCTCGATGTGGATCGGCGAGCCGTCGGGGCGGTGGAAGGCCACGCGGTGGTAGGCGCCGGGGTAGTCGCGGGCCTCGAGCTCGGCCTGGGCGACCGCGGTCTGGAACGTGACGTCCCACAGGGTCGGCGCCTCGGACAGGTAGGCCTCGCCCCGGGCGTAGTTGCGCAGGAAGGCGCGCTGGCTGACGGTGCGCGAGTGGTCGCCGATCGTCGTGTAGGTCGGGTTCCACTGGACCGACAGGCCGAGCTGGCGCCAGAGCGCCTCGAACGCCTTCTCGTCCTCGACCACGAGCCGCTCGCACAGCTCGATGAAGTTGGGCCGGCTGATCGGCACCTGCTTCTTCGGGTCGGGCTTCTCCGGCGGGGTGAAGTCGGGGTCGTAGGGCAGGGCGGGGTCGCAGCGCACGCCGTAGTAGTTCTGGACGCGGCGCTCGGTCGGCAGACCGTTGTCGTCCCAGCCGATCGGGTAGAAGACGGCCTTGCCCTGCATGCGCTGGTAGCGCGCGATCAGGTCGGGGTGGCTGTAGGAGTAGACGTGGCCGACGTGCAGCGAGCCGCTGACGGTCGGCGGGGGAGTGTCGATCGAGTAGACGTTCTCGCGCGGCTGCGTGCGGTCGAAGGCGTAGGTGTCGTTCTCGGCCCACACCCGCGACCACTTGTCCTCCAGGCCCTCCAGCGCCGGCCGCTCGGGTACGACGACGGCACGCTGATCGGTGCTCGGTGTCGTCGGACCGGCCTCCGGGGCCTGGGTGCTGGGGTTCTCAGTCATGCTCTGAGTCTATTGACGGGCCTCCGGCCTGCGAAAACGAGTATGGACACGGGCGTCGCCGGCCTTACCGTGCCGCCATGGGTCCCGACGTCACGCTGGAGTTCTTCGACACCCCGCAGCCGTTCCTCGACGCGGCCGGAGGGCTGCTCGCCGCCGAGCCGGTGCTGGGGAGCGTGATCGCGAGCGTGAGCGAGCGGACCGCCCGTGAGCTGGCTGTCGGCCGCGACTCGTGGGCGGAGGTCGGGGCGCCGTTCGAGCGCTGGTGGGTCGTGGTCCGCGAGGCCGCCGGCGCGGTGGTCAGCGCTGCGATGCGCACGGCGCCGTTCGCGCCCTACCCGACCTTCTCGATGCCGATGGACGCCGGTGCCGCCACGGCGCTCGCCACCGCGCTGCACGCCCGCGGCGAGCTCCTCGGCGGCGCCAATGGCGCGCTGCCCGGGGCGGAGGTGCTGGCGCGCGCGAGCGCCGAGCTGGCGGGGGGAGAGGTGGTGGCCGACAAGGCGACCCGGCTCTGGGAGGCCACGTCGGTCGCGGTCCCGCCCGCGCCGGAGGGACGGCTGCGGCGGGCGAGCGAGGACGACGCCGAGCTCGTGCTCGCCTGGTTCACGACGTTCTACGAGGAGGCCGACGAGCAGGCCGGGCGCGAGCCCGACCCCGCGTCCGGTGAGCACAACACGCTCGACAACGTCCTCGTCAGGATCCGGGAGGGCGTCGACTGGCTGTGGGAGCTGCCCGACGGGACGGTGGCCCACCTCACCGGCGCCGGGCTGCCGTCGTACGGCGTCTCACGGATCGGCCCGGTCTACACGCCCAAGGAGCATCGCGGTCGCGGCATCGCCTCCCACGTCGTGGGCGAGCTGACCCGGCGCGGGCTCGAGGCGGGCCACCGGATGTGCCTGTTCACCGACCGGGACAACCCGACGTCGAACAAGATCTACGCGGCGCTGGGCTACGAGCCGACGGTCGACATGGCCGAGCACGTCGTCCGGCTCCCCGGCCACGAGTCGTCGTCCGGGCAGCGGGGTCAATAGACTCGCGGGGAGATGACAGACCCCCACGACGCCGCCGACGCCCCGCGCCTCGCCCAGACCTACGCCGAGGTCGAGGACGCGCTGCTCTCCCGCTGGCCCGAGACCCGGCTCGAGCCCAGCCTCGACCGGATCGCGGCCTTCACCGAGCTCCTCGGTGAGCCGCAGCGCTCCTTCCGCACGATCCACCTCACCGGCACCAACGGCAAGACCAGCACCAGCCGGATGATCGAGACCCTGCTGCGCGCGCTGGACCTGCGCACCGGCCGCTTCACCTCTCCCCACCTGGAGCGGATGAGCGAGCGGATCTGCATCGACGGCGAGCCGCTCGACGACGAGGCGTTCGTGCGCGCGTTCAACGACGTGGCGCCCTACACCCACCTCGTCGACGCCGAGCAGGACCACCCGCTGAGCTTCTTCGAGACGATCGTCGGCATGGCCTACGCCGCCTTCGCCGACGCCCCCGTCGACGTGGCCGTCGTCGAGGTCGGCATGGGCGGCGGCTGGGACGCCACCAACGTCGTCGACGCCGACGTCGCCGTGGTCCTGCCGATCGCGCTGGACCACGCGAAGTACCTCGGCGACGACCCCGCCACCATCGCCGCCGAGAAGGCCGGGATCATCAAGGCCGGCTCCATCGCCGTCCTGGCCGAGCAGACGCCCGAGGTCGCGGCCGTGCTGCTCGCGCGCGCGGGCGAGGTCGGCGCGACCGTCGCCCGCGAGGGCATGGAGTTCGGCGTCGTCTCCCGCACCCCCGCCGTCGGTGGGCAGGTGCTCACGCTCAAGGGCCTGCGCGCGCAGTACGACGACGTGTTCCTGCCCCTCTACGGCGCCCACCAGGCCCAGAACGCCGCCGTCGCGCTCGCCGCCGTCGAGGCGTTCGGCACCGGCGCCCTCGACGACGAGGTCGTGCGCGCGGCGTTCGCCGAGGTCACCTCGCCGGGACGGCTGGAGATCATCCGCCGCAGCCCCACGATCGTGCTCGACGCCGCGCACAACCCGCACGGGGCCGAGGCCGTGGCCGAGGCGCTCGAGGACTCGTTCTCGTTCAGCCCGCTCGTCGGCGTGATGGGCGTGATGGAGGACAAGGACCACGAGGGCCTGCTGTCCGCCTTCGAGCCGCACCTGGCCTACCTGGTCTGCACGCAGAACTCCTCGCGGCGCTCGATGTCGGCCGCCGCCCTGGGCCGCGCGGCGGCCGAGGTGTTCGGCGAGGACCGCGTCAGCGTCGTGCCCGACCTGGCCGAGGCGATCGACCGCGCGACGACGCTCGCGGAGGCCGGCGAGGCCATCGACGTCTCGATCGGCTCGGGTGCCGTGCTCGTCACCGGCTCGGTCGTCACCGTGGGCGAGGCCCGCGCGATGCTGAAGGGGCGCCGATGAGCGAGCAGACCCCCGAGCAGGTGCCCGCCAACACCGAGCGCTCGCCGCGGCGCGGCATGGCTGCGGCCGTGCTGAGCCTCGAGGCGATCACCCTGGGCCTGACGACGCCCGTGATGATCACCATCGCCGACGTCCCGACCGGCACCGCGCTGGCGGTGGGGCTCGGCCTGGCGGTCGTGTGCCTGCTGCTGGCCGGGATGCTGCGCGCCGAGTGGGCCTACCTCGCCGGCTACGCCGTGCAGGTGGCCGCCATCGCCCTGGGCTTCGTCGTCCCGGCGATGTTCGCCCTCGGGGCGATCTTCGCCGCGCTGTGGACGGCGGCCGACCTCCTCGGGCGCAAGATCGAGCGCGAGCGCGCCGCAGCGTGGGCGGCGTACCGCGCGGAGCAGGGCTGAGGCTGCTCGCTAGGCTGCACGCATGACCGACGTCCAGCGCTCCCTCGTCCTCGTCAAGCCCGACGGCGTGCGCCGCGGCCTCTCGGGCGAGGTGCTGCGCCGGATCGAGGCCAAGGGCTACACCCTCGCGGCCGTCGAGCTGCGCTCCGCGACGCCGGAGATCCTCGCCGAGCACTACGCCGAGCACGAGGGCAAGCCGTTCTACGCCCCGCTCGTGGAGTTCATGCTGTCCGGCCCGGTGCTCGCCGTCGTCATCGAGGGTCAGCGCTGCATCGAGGGCTTCCGCTCGCTGGCCGGCGCGACCGACCCCACCGTCGCCGCCCCCGGCACCATCCGTGGCGACCTCGGCCGCGACTGGGGCCTCGCCGTCCAGCAGAACCTCGTCCACGGCTCGGACTCCGAGGAGTCGGCCGCCCGCGAGATCGGCATCTGGTTCCCGGCGCTCGCCCGCTGACCCCGGCGTACTGCCGGCTACTCACCTTCGGTTTCCCCGGCTAACCGGGGAAGTGCGAACTTATCGGGGCACGTACGCCCCCTGAAGTTCGAACTTCCCCGGCTGACCGGGGAAACCGAAGCGCGCCCTTGCGGTGCCCCGCGCGTGTCCTCCCCGGAACACCGGGCCGCGCTCCTTAGCCTGAGTGCGGGTCGGCTGCAGCGGTCGTCCCCACTTCCCGGTACGACCCGACCTGCAAGGGCAGCAGCGGCATGGCAAACAGCTTCATCGGTCGCGACATGGCCGTCGACCTCGGCACCGCCAACACGCTGGTCTATGTCCGCGGCCGGGGCGTGGTGCTCGACGAGCCGTCCGTCGTGGCGATGAACACCGCCACCGGCGAGGTCCTCGCCGTCGGCCACGAGGCCAAGCGGATGATCGGGCGCACCCCCGACAGCATCGCGGCCATCCGCCCGCTCAAGGACGGCGTGATCGCCGACTTCGAGGCGACCGAGCAGATGCTGCGCTACTTCATCCACCAGGTCCACCGCCGCCGCTACTTCGCCAAGCCCCGGATGGTGATCTGCGTGCCGAGCGGCATCACCGCGGTCGAGCAGCGCGCGGTCAAGGAGGCCGGCTACCAGGCCGGCGCCCGCCGGGTCTACATCGTCGAGGAGCCGATGGCGGCGGCGATCGGCGCCGGGCTGCCCGTGCACGAGGCCACCGGCAACATGGTCGTCGACGTCGGCGGCGGCACGACCGAGGTCGCGGTGATCAGCCTCGGCGGCATCGTGACCAGCCTGTCGGTGCGCACGGCGGGCGACGACCTCGACCAGGCGATCATCGCGTGGATGAAGAAGGAGTACTCCCTCATGCTGGGCGAGCGCACCGCCGAGGAGATGAAGATGACCCTCGGGTCGGCCTTCCCGCTCCCGAGCGAGCCCGACGCCGAGATCCGCGGTCGCGACATGGTCTCCGGGCTGCCGCGCACGGTGGTGGTCTCCAGCTCCGAGCTGCGCCAGGCGCTCGAGGAGCCGCTCCACAACATCATCGACGCCGTCCGCACCACCCTCGACCAGACGCCGCCCGAGCTCGCCGGCGACATCATGGACCGCGGCATCGTCCTCACCGGGGGCGGCGCGATGCTGCGTGGCCTCGACGAGCGGCTGCGCCACGAGACCGGCATGCCCGTCCACGTCGCGGAGGACCCGCTGTCCTCGGTGGCCCTCGGCGCCGGCAGGTGCGTGGAGGAGTTCGAGGCGCTCCAGCAGGTCCTGGTGTCCGACCCGAGGCGCTTCTGATGGGCGCCCTCGGGGGACACGAGGTGCGCGAACGCCGCTGGACCGGCCTCGACCGGCTCGAGTCGCGCAACCGCGCGCCCCGCTCGCTGCTCGTGGCGCTGGTCCTGGCGAGCGTCACCCTGATCACCCTCGACGTCTCCGGCGGCGCCGACTCGCCCGTCGAGCCGGCGCGGCGCGTGGTGGGCGAGGCGTTCGGGCCGGCCGAGGCGGGCGTCGCCGCGGCCGTACGTCCCTTCACCGCCGTGCCCGCGTGGTTCCGCAGCAAGGGCGACCTCGCCGACCGGGTGCGCGACCTCGAGGCCAGCAACGCCGAGCTGCGCGGCCGCGTCGAGCTCGCCGGGTTCGATCGCAACCGTCTCGAGCAGTACGACGGCCTCACCACGGCCGCGAAGGACCTCGGCTCCGCCCTCGTGCCGGCCCGCGTGGTCGCCATGGGCCCGCGGCAGTCCCAGAGCTTCACCGTCACCATCGACGCCGGCTCCGAGTCGGGCGTCGGTCCCGACATGACGGTCGTCAACAACGACGGTCTCGTCGGCCGGGTGCTGCGGGTCACGCGGAGCACGGCGACCGTGCTGCTGGTCATCGACCCCGACTCCACCGTCGGCGGCCGGGTCGGGTCGAGCATGGAGATCGGGTTCGTGACCGGCAGCGGCTCGCTCGACCAGAAGGAGGGGCTCGACCTCCGCCTCGTCGACGACGCCTCCGTGCCCGCCCGTCAGGACACCGTCGTGACGTGGGGCAGCTCCACCGGCCCCTACGCGCCGGGCGTGCCGATCGGCACGATCACCGAGGTCTACAGCTCGCTGCGCGAGGCCTCCCAGCGGGCGGTCGTGAAGCCGTTCGTCGACTTCTCCGCCCTCGACGTGGTCGGGGTGATGGTCCCCAGCGGGTCGCGGAGCGACCGGGCCGTCATCGAGGCCGACGGGAGCCTGCGATGAGCCGCCTGCGCTGGGTCGTCGCCCTGGCGGCCGTCGTCGTCGCCCTCGTCGTCCAGGTCACCCTCTTCCCGCACGTCGCCTGGCACGGCATCGTCCCCAACCTCTGCCTGCTCGTCGTGGTGGCGGCCGCGCTGACCGTCGAGGCACCGTTCGCCCTCGTCCTCGGCTTCGTCGCAGGCCTCACGCTCGACCTCGCGCCGCCCGCCGACCACGTCGCCGGGCGCTGGGCGCTCGCCCTCACCATCGCGGCGTTCCTCGCCGCCCGGGTGCGCCAGGACCAGAAGCCCACCGCGCTCGCCGTCATCGGCACCGTCGCCGCCGCGTCCTTCGTGGCCACGTCGCTGTTCGCGCTGTCCGGGCTCGTCCTCCAGGACCCCGCCACCTCGGTCGCGGGGCTCCTCGAGGTCGTCCTGGTCGCGGTCGTGTGGGACGTGCTGCTCACGCCGTTCGTGCTCCCGCCGCTGATGAAGCTGTTCGGCCGGCTGAGCCCGCAGTGGGCGGCGTCGTGACGGCTGCCGGGTCCGGGGCCGCGAAGAGCCGGCTCCGCCTCGTCGTGGTGCAGGCGCTGGTGTTCTCCCTCTTCGCCACCCTGTTCGTCCGCCTCTACTACCTCCAGGTCATCGGGGGCGAGTCCTACCAGGCGCAGGCTGCCGACCAGTCGGTGCGCGACATCGTCGTCCAGCCCCAGCGCGGGCTCATCGTCGACAGCCAGGGCCGCCCGCTCGTGGCCAACCGCACCTCGTGGGTGATCTCGGTCGACCGCACCGTGCTCGGCAAGCTCGGCGACAAGCAGCGCACCGAGCTGGTGCGCCGCGTCGCGGTCGTCGTCGACGCGAGCGCCGAGGACGTCGAGGCCCGCCTCGTCACCTGCGGCGACCCCGGAAGCGTCCGCGACGTGTGCTGGAACGGCTCGCCCTACCAGCCCGTGCCGGTCGCGGTCGACGTGCCCAAGGACGTCGCGCTGCGGGTGCTCGAGCAGTCCGAGGACTATCCGGGCGTCGTCGCCGAGCAGCAGAGCGTCCGCTCCTACCCGCGCCCCTTCGGCATCAACCTGGCCCACGTCCTGGGCTACCTGAGCCCGGTGACCGAGGACGAGTACGACCTCGCCGCCGAGCGCGACGACCGGTCCCTCAACGGCGCCTCGGTCGTGGGCCGTGCCGGCGTGGAGAAGCAGTACGACGAGTGGCTGCGGGGCCTGCCCGGCTACCGCCGCGTGGCCGTCGACTCGATGGGCCGGGTGCTCGGCGACGACTCCCTCGTCGAGAGCACGCCGGGAGACACGCTCGTGACGTCCATCGACGCGAAGGTGCAGTCGGTGGTGGAGCGCCAGCTCGCCCAGCGCATCGCCTTCCAGCGCACCCAGGTCGACACGGTGACCGGGCGCCGCTTCGCCGCCGACTCCGGGGCGGCCGTCGTGCTCGACGCGAAGACCGGCCGGGTGATCGCGATGGCCAGCCAGCCGACGTACGACCCCGACGTGTGGACCGGCGGCATCAGCGAGGCGCAGCTGACCCGCCTCTACTCCGAGAAGGCCGGCACCCCGCTGCTCTCCCGCGCCACCCAGGGCCAGTTCGCGCCGGGGTCGACGTGGAAGCCGTTCATGACAGCCGGGGCGCTCACCCACGGCTACTCGATGGACACGACGCTGCCGTGCACGTCGGGCTTCCAGGTCGGCAACCGGGTGTTCAAGAACTACGAGTCGGGCGCCTACGGCAACATCGGCTTCGCCAAGGCGCTCGAGGTCTCCTGCAACACGTTCTTCTACCGCATCGGCTACGACTTCTGGCAGCGCCTCGGCAGCGACCCGGCCGACATCGACGCGAAGGACCCGCTGGTCGAGGAGGCCAAGGAGTTCGGCTTCGGCTCGCGCACCGGCATCGACCTGCCGGGGGAGGCGCCCGGACGTATCGCCGACCGGCACTGGAAGCAGGCCTACTACGAGTCGCAGAAGGACTACTACTGCGAGCTCAGCGACAAGCCGCAGACCGCCGACACCAGCGACTTCGTCTACAGGTTCGCCCGCGAGTTCTGCCTCGAGGGCAACCTCTACCGCGCCGGCGACGCCGTCAACTTCTCCATCGGCCAGGGCGACACGATCGTCACGCCGCTCCAGCTCGCCCGCGGCTACGCCGCACTGAGCAACGGCGGGACGCTCTGGGCGCCCACCGTGGCCAAGGCGATCGTGAGCCCCCAGGGCAAGGTGCTGCGCCGCATCGCGCCGCGCAAGGTCGGCCGGGTCGACGTGCCGAAGAAGTACCTCGACTACATCGACGGCGCGCTGGAGAACGTCTCCCGGGTCGGCACCATGGCCTGGAAGCTCGGCGGTTTCCCGATCGACGACGTGACCATCCGCGCCAAGACCGGCTCAGCCGAGGTCTACGGCAAGCAGTCGACGGGCTGGGTGGCGTCCTACTCCGAGGACTACGTCGTGGTGATGATGATCAGCCAGGGCGGCACCGGCTCCGGCTCCACCGGTGACGGCATCCGCGCCATCTGGGAGGCGCTCTACGGCATCGAGGGCGAGACCGTGCGCCCGGCCCGCGCGGCGATCCCCGGCACCGTCCCGCCGGCCCGCCTGCCGCAGTTCCTGGAGGACGGCTCCATCATGCCGCCGGTCCCCGAGAAGGCACGGAAGTGATGCGATGACCGTCCTGTCGACCCGTCCCGCCACCCGGCCGGGACACCGCTCCCTGCGCGGGTCGAGCCTGCGCGCCCCGGGCCTCGACTGGCTCCTGATGCTCGCCGCCGGGCTGCTGGTGGTCCTCGGCACCCTGCTCGTCTGGTCGGCCACCTCCACGCGCGCCGACCTGACCGGCGGCGACCCCAACGCCTACCTCCGCAAGCAGCTGGTCAACGTCGCGATCGGCCTGGTCCTGATGGTCTCGGTGCTCGCCACCGACCACCGGTGGGTGCGGATCCTCGCGCCGCTGGCCTACCTCGCCAGCATCGGCGGGCTGGTGATGGTGCTCGTGGCGGGCAGCACGATCAACGGCTCCCGGTCGTGGATCCAGCTCGGCGGCATGTCCGTCCAGCCCGCCGAGTTCGCCAAGCTCGCGGTGGTGGTGGGCATGGCGCTGGTGGTGGCCGAGCGCACCGAACGCCGGTGGGGGAGGGGCGTGGGCAGCCTGGAGGTCGTCGCGATGCTCGCCATCGCCGCCGTCCCTGCCGCGCTCATCCTGCTGCAGCCCGACCTGGGCACCATGCTCGTGCTCGCCGCGACCGTCTTCGGCGTGCTCGCGGTCGCCGGCGCCGGTCGGCTGTGGCTGGCCGGGCTCACCCTCGGCGGCGTCGTCGGAGCCGTCGCGGCGGTGTCGATGGGCGTGCTGAAGCCCTACCAGGTCGACCGCTTCCTCGCCTTCACCGATCCCGGCCTCGACCCGCGCGGTGCCGGCTACAACACCGAGCAGGCGCGCATCGCGGTGGGCAACGGCGGCCTCTTCGGCCAGGGTCTCTTCGACGGCTCCCAGACGCGCTCCGGCTTCGTGCCCGAGCAGCACACCGACTTCATCTTCACCGTCGCGGGCGAGGAGCTCGGCCTCGTCGGTGCCGGGCTGCTGATCCTGCTGGTCGCCGTCGTCATCTGGCGCGCCCTCACGATCTCCGCACGTGCCGACGACCTCTTCGGCCGGGTCGCCGCCGCCGGCATCGCCTGCTGGTGGGGCTTCCAGGCCTTCCAGAACATCGGCATGTGCCTGGGCATCATGCCCGTCACCGGCGTGCCGCTGCCGTTCGTGTCCTACGGCGGCAGCTCGCTCTTCGCCGGCATGCTGGCCCTCGGGCTGCTCCAGAACATCCACCTCAGGTCGGCCGGACCCGTCCGGCGCTGAGCGTCGCCGGGCGGTCCGCCGGGCGCGGCCGTTGAGTGGGCCGTTGAGTAGGCCGTGCCACCCGGGGCGACGTAGTCTTGGTGGTCGGCCGTGGGTCGTGTGTCGTGCCCGTGCCCCGTCCTCCCTTTCCCCGAGCTCAGTCGAGGTGTTCGCAGCATGTCCGTCGCGTCGGTCTTCCCGCGCCTGGAGGCCAGGCTTCCCTCGGTGCAGAAGCCCATCCAGTACGTCGGCGGCGAGCTCAACTCCGTCGTCAAGGACTGGGACTGCGCGGACGCCTCGGAGTCCGGCGGCCCGACCGTCCGGTGGGCGCTGATGTACCCCGACGCGTACGAGGTCGGCCTGCCCAACCAGGGCGTGCAGATCCTCTACGAGGTGCTCAACGAGCGCGACTGGATCCTCGCCGAGCGCACCTACTCGGTGTGGCCCGACATGGAGCAGGTGATGCGCGAGGGCGACGAGCACGGCCCGATCCCGCAGTTCACCGTCGACAGCCACCGTCCGGTCGGCGCGTTCGACCTCTTCGGCCTGAGCTTCTCGACCGAGCTCGGCTACACCAACATGCTCAACGCGCTCGATCTCGCGGGCATCCCGATCCACGCCGCCGACCGCGGCGAGGACGCCCCGGTGGTCATCGCCGGCGGCCACGCCGCCTTCAACCCCGAGCCGATCGCCGACTTCATCGACGCCGCCGTCCTCGGTGACGGCGAGGAGGTCGTGCTCGCGATCTCGGAGGTCGTCCGCGAGTGGAAGGCGCAGGGACGCCCGGGCGGGCGCGAGGAGCTGCTGCGCCGACTGGCCGTCACCGGCAACATCTACGTCCCGCGCTTCTACGACGTGGCCTACGGCGCCGACGGCGCGATCGAGGCCGTCGTGCCCAACCGCCCCGGCATCCCGTTCCGGGTCCGCAAGCACACGCTGATGGACCTCGACCAGTGGCCCTACCCCGCCAACCCGCTGGTGCCGCTCGCCGAGACCGTCCACGAGCGGTTCTCCGTCGAGATCTTCCGCGGCTGCACCCGTGGCTGCCGCTTCTGCCAGGCCGGCATGATCACCCGGCCGGTGCGCGAGCGCTCGATCAAGACCATCGGCGACATGGTCGAGAACGGCATCCGCAAGACCGGCTTCGAGGAGGTCGGCCTGCTGTCGCTGTCCAGCGCCGACCACACCGAGATCGCCGACGTGGCCAAGGGCCTCGCCGACCGCTACGAGGGCTCCAACGTCTCCCTCTCGCTGCCGAGCACGCGCGTCGACGCCTTCAACATCACCCTGGCCAACGAGTTCTCCCGCAACGGCCGGCGCTCGGGGCTGACGTTCGCCCCGGAGGGCGGCTCGGAGCGGATGCGCAAGGTGATCAACAAGATGGTCAGCGAGGACGACCTGATCCGCACGGTCGCCGCGGCCTACTCCCACGGCTGGCGCCAGGTGAAGCTCTACTTCATGTGCGGCCTGCCGCAGGAGACCGACGAGGACGTGCTCGCGATCGCCGACCTCGCCAAGCGCGTCATCAAGACCGGGCGCGAGGTCTCCGGGCGCAACGACATCCGCTGCACGGTCTCCATCGGCGGCTTCGTGCCCAAGCCGCACACGCCGTTCCAGTGGGCCGGGCAGCTCGACCACGAGGCGACCGACGAGCGGCTGCGGCTGCTGCGCGAGGTCGTGCGCGAGGACAAGAAGTACGCCCGCGCCATCGGCTTCCGCTACCACGACGGCAAGCCCGGCATCGTCGAGGGCCTGCTCTCGCGCGGCGACCGACGCGTCGGCAGGGTGATCGAGGAGGTGTGGCGCGACGGCGGCCGCTTCGACGGCTGGAGCGAGCACTTCTCCTACGACCGCTGGATGGCGTCGGCCGAGAGGGCGCTGGCCGGCACGGGCGTCGACGTCGACTGGTACACCACCCGCGAGCGCGACTACGACGAGGTGCTGCCCTGGGAGCACCTCGACTCCGGCCTCGACAAGGACTGGCTCTGGAGCGACTGGGAGGACGCGCTCGCGGCCGCCGACGGCGCCGACATCGAGGTCGAGGACTGCCGCTGGACGCCCTGCTACGACTGCGGCGTGTGCCCCGAGATGGGCACCGAGATCCAGGTCGGCCCGACGGGACAGACGCTCCTGCCGCTCAGCGTCGTCTGAGACCCGGTCGCGGCTGAGCCGCCCGGAGGTGCTGCGTGCCGACCCGCGGTGGCCCGATACGGTTGTCACCCACACGTGGAGGAGGCTGGGTGGCGAGAACGGACCGAACCGACGAAGAGCAGTACGTGACGAGCCCCATGGGGCTCCGGATGTACGTCGACCCGGACGACGACCGTGCTCGTGAGCTTGCCCAAGCCGGCGGGACGCTGATGGAGGAGTCGGGGCTCGACATCGACCTCATGCATATCGCGGTGGGTGCCGCGGACGGTGAGGCGGAGTTCGTCACCGGCCAGCGCTGAGCACAGTCCGAAGGCGCGGCCCAGGGATGCACCTGCGGTAGCCTCCTTCGCCGAACCGATCGTTCGCCCGGCCCCCGCGTCGGGCGACAGGAACAGGAACCACATGGGTGACGACCAGCAGGCCCCGCAGACCGGGACCGTGGCCTCCGACTACGGCAGTTGCTACTACAACGACGCACACCTGGGCGGCTACGACAACTACACCTGGGACAACGATCAGTGGCGCGGGTTCTTCCAGCTGGTCGCCGACCGCATCGTGGCGATCGTCGGGCGCGGCCGCATGCTCGACGTCGGCTGCGCCAAGGGCCTGCTGGTCCAGGCCCTTCGCGAGAAGGGTGCCGACGCCCGTGGCTTCGACATCTCGCAGCACGCCGTTGAGTCGGCGCACCCCGAGGTGCGCGAGCACCTGTGGGTGGCGTCGGCGGTCGATCCGATCGATGGGCGCTACGACCTGGTCAGCATGATCGAGATGATCGAGCACATGTCGCCCCAGGACGCCCAGCGCGCGATCGACCAGGTGACGGCCGTGACGGACCGGGTGCTGTTCTCCTCAAGTCCCGGCGACCACGACGAGCCGACCCACGTCAACACCAAGTCCACCGCCACCTGGGCGGCTTGGTTCGCCGAGCGGGGCTTCTTCCGGCGCGCCGACGTGGACCTCACCTTCCTCTCTCCGTGGGCCGTGCTCTTCGAGCGCGCCGACCGCACGGTCCGCGACGTCGTGGGGGCCTACGAGACGCAGCTCGCCGCACTCAACGGGGAGTTGCTGGAGAAGCGGACCGCGTTGCTGGCCGCCCACCGCAACATCTCCGAGCTACGCGACGGTCTCGACGGCGGCAAGGCGCTCGCCGAGCAGGTTGCCCTCGTGAAGGAGTTCGAGAAGGAGGTCATGGAGGCGCGGCACGCGCAGCTGCTCAACCGTGACCACGTCGTCGGGATAGAGGCGGAGATCGGACGGCAGAACGACGAGATCCTCCGGCTCCACGGCACCTTGCGTCGCCTCCAGGGCCGTGAGACCCGGCTGACCGAGCGCAAGAAGGCCCAGGCCAAGCGCATCGCAGGACTCACCACCAAGCTTCAGGACGCCAGGAAGCGCAACGCCGCGCTCGCCCGGCGGGTAGCGGAGCTCGAGTCAAGGTCCGCGTCACCCTCCCTCGCGCGCCGGGCCGTCCGCCGCCTGCGGGGCGCGGGCCGATGAGCGCGCCGCTGTTCTCGATCGTCACGCCCGTCTACGAGCCGCCGCTCGACGTCTTCCGGGAGACGTTCGCCTCCGTGCTGGCCCAGGAGTTCGCCGACTGGGAGTGGGTGCTCGTCGACGACTGCTCGCCGTCCCCGGACGTACGCGACTTCATCCGCGAGCAGACGGCGCTTGACTCGCGGATCAGGCTCGTCGCGCGCACCGAGAACGGCCACATCGTCAAGGCGTCCAACGACGGCGTGGCGGTCGCCCGCGGCGAGTTCCTCGCCTTCCTCGACCACGACGACCTGCTGGCCGTCAACGCCCTCAAGGCCATGGCGCGCCACATCGGCGCCCACGACGACGTCGACTATCTCTACTCCGACGAGGACAAGGCTGACGAGGACGGCAACCTCCACTCGGAGTTCCGCAAGCCGCGCTGGTCGCCGGAGCGGTTGCGCGGGCAGATGTACACGTCCCACCTCTCGGTGATGCGCACGTCGCTGGTGCGCGAGGTGGGTGCGTTCCGTGAGGGCTACGACGGCTCGCAGGACCACGACCTCGCCCTGCGGGTCAGCGAGCGCGCGCGCCGGGTGGTCCACGTGCCGCAGGTGCTCTACCACTGGCGGGCGATCGCCGGGTCCGCGGCAGCCGACATCGACGCCAAGCCCTACGCCACCATCGCCGGCCGGCGGGCCGTCCAGGACCAGCTCGACCGGCTCGGGATCAAGGGCCGGGTGGAGCAGGGGCGCGAGGCGGGGCGCTACGTCATCCAGCGCGACCTCGATCCCGCCGTGAAGGTGTCCATCGTCATCCCGACGCTCGGCAGCTCGGCGCTGGTGTTCGGTGGACGCCGGGTGCTGGTCGAGGAGACGGTGCGGACGGCGTTGGCCAGGACCGAGCACGATAACGTCGAGATCGTCGTGGTCTACGACAAGCCGACACCCAAGAAGGTGCTCCGACGCCTGCGCGAGATAGCCGGCGACAAGCTGGTCCTCGAGCGGTTCACCAAACCCTTCAACTTCTCCGAGAAGTGCAACGTGGGCGCGCTGCGGGCGACGGGGGAGCGGCTGGTCTTCCTCAACGACGACGTCGAGGTCATCAGTGACCGCTGGCTGGAGAACCTCGTGGGCCCGCTGGACGAGCCCGACGTGGGCCTGACCGGGGCCAAGCTCTACTTCAGCGACAGCTCGATCCAGCACGCCGGGCACGGCTACTGGGGCCGTCACTACCACCACCCCTTCCGCTTCCGCACCCGCGAGGACCCCGGCCCGTTCGGTGAGTTGGCGGTCAACCGCGAGGTCACCGGCGTCACCGCGGCGTGTGCCGCGATCCGACGTGAGGTGTTCCTCGGCATCGGCGGGTTTACCGAGGCCCTGCCGTCCAACTTCAACGACGTCGACTTCTGCTACAAGGTCGCCCACCACGGCTACCGCATCGTCTGGGTCGCCAACTGCGAGCTGTTCCACTTCGAGTCGCAGACCCGCGACGGCACGGTGCAGTCGTGGGAGCGGCACTTCGTGGTGCGTCGCTGGGGGATCCCCGACAAGGACCTCTACACGCCGGCGTCGATCGCCGCTCCGATGATGGACCCGCACCGGTTGCTCGACCAGCAGCTCGTCTCGCCGACCAGGGCGAGGTCCACGTCCCGCAAGACCAACGGGGCAGCCGGACGGGCATTGAGGGACTGAGTCACCACGCGCCCGCGAGCGGGAGCGGCGTGGGGCTCACGAGTTCTGCCGAGCGTGAGGGCCGTAACCTACGCCCGAAGCCCGAGACAGGGTCCGGAGCCGTCAGTGGCTAGGGTGTCTCGCTGGTGTGTCGTCGGTCAGGGAGCAGGGAGTAGGGAGCATGGTTCGGGTCTGGTCCGTGGTCGCCGTCGTCGTGGCCGCCATCCTGTGTGGTGCCATGTGGGCGCTGTCGTCGCCTCTCGGGTCCTCGCCTGACGATGGGTACCACCAGGCGACGATCTGGTGCGTGGACGCCACCGCGGGGGACCCCTCGGACACGTGTCGCGTCACGGGCACGTCCGAGGCCACCGGCGGACGGGTCGTCGAGCTGCCCGCCCTCGTCGGGGCGCCCACCTGCTACGCGTTCGCTCCCGCGGAGTCGGCGTCGTGCCAGGACCTGTTGAGGGGCGAGACGATCTCGTCGGAGACCCTCGACAACGGCTCGTATCCCGGTGGCTTCTACCGCGTGATGCACCTCTTCGTCGGTGACAGCATCCCGGAGTCCGTGCTTGCTATGCGACTCGCGAACGTCGTGCTGGCGGCGACGCTGCTGGGCGCCATCGCGCTGGTCACCACCTCGTCAGCGCGGAGGCTGATGGTCCTGACGCTGGTGCCGGTGCTCATCCCGCTGGGATGGTTCATCGTCGCGTCGGTGAACCCCAGCAGCTGGTCCCTCAGTGGCCTGACCGCCTTCGGTTTCGCCCTGCACACCGTCTTCCTGCTCACCGATCGTGAAGACCGCGGGAGGCGCATCGCTGCCGGTGGCCTCGGGAGCCTGGGCCTGGTCATGGCACTGTGCGCCCGAGGCGACGCGCCCGCCTACGCCGGGGTGATCACGGTCGCCGTGTGCGCGCTGCACGTGCGCACGATCAAGGCCGACCGGCGTCTGCTCGCCATCCCCGCGGTGATCACCATGATCTGTCTGTGGCGGGTACTGGCGGCGGCCCAGGTGGCGAGCATCGCCGGAGCCGCCCCGGAGACCGACCGTACGCTCAGCGAGGTCGTGCCCAACCTGCTGCTCGAGTTCCCTTCGCTCTTCAGTGGCATGTTCGGCTATGCGTTCGGACTCGGGTGGCTCGACACGCCCGTCTACTCCATCACCGCGTATCCGGTCGCGCTCATCATCGGTTTCCTCGGGTTGACGGGGCTCGGCCGACTGAGCTGGCCGAAGTCCGTCGCCGTCGCACTCATCTTCATCCCCATGGTGGTGCTGCCGGTCATGACCCTGCTGCGTACGCGGCTGGTCGTCGGCGAGAGTGTGCAGCCGCGCTACATCCTTCCCCTCATGCCGATGCTGCTTGCGGTCCTGCTGGTCGACCGGGCGGCTGAGCACGTCGTCGGTCTGAGTCGGGTCCAGGCCCTGCTGATCGCGCTGGCCCTCACCATCGCCAACGCGAGCGCCATCTATGCGAACATCCGACGCTACGTCACCGGCGTGGACGGCCCGGTCCTGATCGACGACCTGGAGTGGTGGTGGCAGTCCGCGCCGTCGCCGTCCGTCGTGGCCGTGCTGGGCGGACTCGCGTTCGCCGTGTTCGCCGCGCCCTTGGTCGTGATGAGCTGGAGCCGCGGACCCGGCTACGTCGGCGGCACCTCGGAGCACGTACTCTCGAGCACCGATGTCTCGATCGGTGCCGCCGCGCCAGAGCCATTACATCGGGCCAGAGCGGAGGAGACCGCATGACTTACCGAGCCGTCCAGTCCGCCGAGATCTCGCCCGACGCGACGATCGGCGACGGCAGCAGCCTGTGGCACCTGTGCCAGGTACGCGAGGAGGCGGTCCTGGGCGAGAACTGCGTGATCGGACGTGGCGCCTACATCGGGACCGGTGTCCGCATGGGTGACAACTGCAAGGTGCAGAACCACGCCCTCGTCTACGAGCCTGCAATGCTCGGCGCCGGCGTGTTCATCGGCCCCGCCGTGGTCCTCACCAACGACACCTACCCGCGTGCGGTCAACCCGGATGGGTCGCCGAAGTCCGCAGCGGACTGGGAACCGGTCGGTGTGACGATCGACGACGGCGCCGCCATCGGGGCCCGGTCGGTGTGCGTCGCCCCGGTGCGCATCGGGGCCTGGGCGCTGGTTGCGGCCGGATCGGTCGTCACCCGCGACGTGCCGCCGCACGCACTTGTCGCCGGTGTGCCCGCACGCCAGATCGGTTGGGTGTCCAAAGCGGGGACCCGGCTCGTAGAGCAACCCGACGGCTCGCTGGTCGATCCCGGCACCGGCGCCGTCCACGACGTCATCGACGGACGACTCAAGGAGAGAGAAGAGTGACCGAGCGCGAGTTCATCCCGCCCGCCAAACCCCTCATCGGAGACGAGGAGCGGGCGGCCGTCGACGCGGTCCTCCGCTCCGGCATGGTCGCGCAGGGGCCGCAGGTGGCTGCCTTCGAGAAGGAGTTCGGCGACCAGTTGGTCGACGGGCGCGCCTGCGTGGCCGTCAACTCGGGGACATCCGGTCTCCACCTGGGGCTCCTCGCCGCGGGCATCGGTCCGGGTGACGAGGTCATCGTGCCGTCCTTCACGTTCGCGGCGACCGCGAACTCGGTCGCCCTCACGGGCGCGACGCCGGTCTTCGTCGACATCGAGCCGACCCACTTCTGCCTCGACCCGCGGGCGGTGGAGGCAGCGATCACCGAGCGCACCCGCGCGATCATGCCCGTCCACCTCTTCGGCCATCCGGCCGACATGACGGCGCTGGGCGAGGTCGCCGAGCGTCACGGCGTCATGGTGTTCGAGGACGCCGCGCAGGCGCACGGCGCCACGTGGAACGGCGCTGCGGTCGGCAGCTTCGGCACGTTCGCGATGTTCTCGCTCTACCCCACGAAGAACATGACCTCGGGCGAGGGTGGGATGGTCTCCTGCGTCGACGAGGACGTCGTTCGCCGGGTCAAGCTCCTGCGCAACCAGGGCATGGAGCGCCAGTACGCCAACGAGGTCATCGGGCTCAACAACCGCATGACCGACATCCACGCGGCCATCGGCCGTGTGCAGCTGACCAAGATCGGGGCCTGGACGGCGACCCGGCAGCGCAACGCCGCGTTCCTCGACGCCCACCTTGAGGGCGTCGCCGTCCCCGCCGTGTCGGAGGCCGCCACCCACGTCTACCACCAGTACACGATCCGCGTCGCCGAGGACCGCGATGAGGTCGTACGCCGACTCCGCGAGGAGTTCCAGGTCGGGTCGGGCGTCTACTACCCGATCCCGAATCACCGGCTCGAGTCGCTGCGGGGGTTCGCGCCCGAGCTCGACCTGCCTGAGACCGAGCGGGCCGCGGCCGAGGTGATCTCCCTCCCGGTCCACCCCGCTCTCGAGCAGTCGCACCTCGACCGGATCGTCGAGGCCGTCAACGTTGTCGTGAAGGCGGGTGCGTGATGACGCACGACTCCACGACCCTGCGCACAGGCGTCATCGGCCTCGGTTCGATGGGACGTCACCACGCCCGCGTGATCCGGTCGACGCCCGGCATGGAGCTCGTCGCCGTCGCGGACCCGGTCGGCGACAAGTTCGGAGTGGCCGGTGACCTGCCGGTCCTGGCCGACGTCGACGCCTTCATCGCCGCCGGTCTCGACGCGGCCGTCGTCGCCGTGCCGACCGTGCACCACGAGGACGTCGCGCTCGCGCTGGCGGCGGCCGGTGTCGCGACCATGGTCGAGAAGCCGATCGCCCACTCCGTCGAGGCGGGCGAGCGGGTCGGCGCCGCGTTCGAGCAGGCCGGCGTCGTCGGCTGCGTCGGCTACGTCGAGCGCTGCAACCCGGCGGTCATTGCGATGCGCGAGAGGATCCAGCAGGGGCTGCTCGGCGAGATCTACCAGATCACGACCTCACGCCAGGGGCCGTTCCCGCCGCGCATCACCGACGTCGGTGTGGTGCAGGACCTCGCCACGCACGACTTCGACCTCACCCCGTGGATCGCCGGTTCGCCCTACGTCCGGCTCACGGCCCACACGCAGCACCGGTCGGGCCGCGACAAGGAGGACATGGTCGTCGCCACCGGCCGCCTCGACAACGGGGTGATCGTCAACCACCTGGTCAACTGGCTCTCGCCTCGCAAGGAGCGGCAGTGCATCGCCACCGGCGAGCGGGGCGCCCTGGTGGCCGACACCCTGACGGGCGACCTCACCTTCTACGCCAACGGCACCTTCGAGAACGACTGGGACGCCGTCGCGACCTTCCGGGGTGTCAACGAGGGCGACGTGACGCGGTTTGCCATCCAGAAGCGCGAGCCGCTGGCCGTGGAGCAGGCCCACTTCCGTGAGGCGATCCTCGGGCAGGACGCGGGTGGGATCGTGCCGATGGCCGAGGGCGTGCAGACGCTGCGGGTCGTCGACGCGTGTCTGCGCTCGGCGGACGAGGGGCGTGAGGTCACGCTGTGAGGTGACCCGCGCGCTCTAGGGCTTCGACGATCGCCTTGGTGGGGTGGAACTCGTCGAGGAGCGACGGGCGTGCGTACTTGCGCCACGTGCCCAGGAAGTCGCGCAGGACGTCCATGTCGAGACCGGTCAGCACGAGGTTGTCGCCGATGCCCTGCTGCGACTCGACGGCCTCACGGTGGATGGCGGCGGGCTTGCCCAGGATCCCGCACTCCTGCTGGAGGCCGCCCGAATCCGTGACGACGAAGCTGGCGCGCGCCAGAAGCGGCATGAACCGGGCGTAGGGCTGCTTGTCGACCAGCAGGAAGCGGCCGCCGAAGAGGTGGCGCAGGCCCAGCTCCTCGATCCGGTTGCGCTCGGTGTTGCCTGCCGGCATCACCAGCGGCAGGTCGGCGCTCGCCTCGTGCAGCACCTCCAAGGTCTGCGTGAAGACCGGCCCGTTGCGCAGCATCTCGAACCGGTGCAGCGTGACCAGTCCGAACTCGGGGGGGAGCTCGATCCCGGGGGCGTCACCGTCGATCGCCGTGCGCAGGGCGTCGATGACCGTGTTGGCGCCGGTGTCGACGATCGACCCCCGTGCCCTCTCGCGGCGCAGGTGCTCGACCTCGTACTGGGTGGGTGCGAAGTGGAGGGTCGCGATCTTCGCGACCAGGCGGCGGTTCAGTTCCTCCGGCATGGGGTGCCAGATGTTGCCGGTCCGCATGCCGGCCTCGACGTGGGCCACCTCAGCGCCCAGGGCTCGTCCCATCAAGGCGCCGAGGACGGTGCTGAACGTGTCGCCGTGCACCACCACGAGCGGACGCGACGTGCCGCGGGCCAGACGGCGGCGCAGCTCCCGACGTCGTCGTACGACGCCCCACGCGATGCGCGCGGCCCAGAGGGGCACCTGCGTCACCCGTACGACGTCGTTCTGGTGTCGTGCCGGCACCAGGTCTACGGCCGGCTGGGCGAGCCCCATGTCGGCGAGAGTGGCGGGGAGACCGCCTACGTGGAAGGCGGTGTTCCAGAGCTCGACGCGCTCCCCGCGCTCGTCGAGCGCCTGGATCACAGGTGCGAGCTTGATGATCTCTGCCGTCGTTCCCGCGATGAAGGCGATCGTCACGTGTTCTCCCCTGGCTCGTCCCGTGTGCCGGGATGGATTCGCGTTGCAGTATCGTCTGCACGCGGATCAGGCGAGCGACGAGAGGTGGTCCACCACCGTGCAGGACACCCAGCCACGGCCGGCCGCAAGCAGCCCCGCGCCGAGGGCACGGGCACGGCTCGGCGTGGTGATGCCAGCCTACAACGAGGGCGCCTGGGTCCGACGCGCACTCGACGCGCTCAAGGTCGCAGCCCGCCGTGCTGACTGGCCGCTCGAGGTCGTCGTCGTCGACGACGGTGCGACCGACGCCGAGAGCCTGGCCGTCCTCGACGAGGTCGCCGCGCGACCCGACGTCCAGGTCCTGCACCAGCCGAACGCCGGCCGCTTCGCTGCCCGCCGGCACGGCCTCGAGACGGTGACGGCGGAACTGGTCCTGCTGCTCGATGCCCGTGTCGAGGTGGCGCCCGAGTCCTTGGAGCGGCTGCGCGCCGCCGTCGAGCGCGGCGACCTCGTGTGGAACTACGACGTGGTGCCCGGTTCCCGGGACCTCCGCGCGCTGTTCTGGACTGGGATCACCAAGGTCTGGTGGCGGGACTACTTCCGCACCCGGCAGCCCGTGGCCTTCGGGCTCGACGACTTCGACCGCTACCCGAAGGGCACCGGCGCCTTCCTGGCACCGCGGCGACTCCTGCTCGAGGCGGCGGAGGGCTTCGAGTCCCACTTCGCTGACGGCGCCCTGGCCTCGGACGACACGCGGCTCCTGCGCGCGGTCGCCGCGGCGCAGGACATCCACCTCTCCCCAGAGGTGGCCTGCACCCACCACGCCAGAACCGGCCGGCGGGCCTGGTCGCGTCAGTGCTACTTCCGGGGCACGACGTTCGTGGACGGCTACCTGGGCGACCGCGACCGGGCGCCGGGGCTCCTGGTCGGCCTGGCGGCGACAGGGGTGGCTGGAGTCGCGCTCGTGACGGTTGCGCCGCGAGCCGCTGCTGCCGGCGCCGTGCTCGGGTGCCTCGCCACCGGATCGGTGACTCGATGGGCCGGTGGCACGCCGCGCGAGGCTGTCGCGGTCGGTCTGCTCACGCCTGGCTTCGGCGTGATCTTCGGCGCCGGCGTTGTCCGAGGTCTGCGCATGGCCGCGGGCCGTCGCGGCTGCTGACATGTGAGCCATCGCCGTCCATGGGCAGGGAGAGGCGCTCGGTCTCGTGGTGCGGTCATGGGGTCGTGACCTTGACGGGACGCGAGCGGAGATGAACCGCCACCCCGGCGACAGGACCGACGATGACGGCTGTCACGATGCGCGGCTCGAAGGGCGCGGCCGTCGCCAGCACGGCCAGCACCGCCGCGAGTGCTATCCCCCACCCGAGGAGGTACCGCGAATGACGCCCTCGTCCCAGCACGACCGTGCTGACGAGCGCGAAGGCGGCGAGGAGGATCGAGCCCAGGGCGATGCCCCCGAACGCCGGTCCGCTGACGACGTAGTCGGCGTTGACCAGCCGGAGCATCGGCGGACCGGCGACGACGGCCAGCGCGACGACCGCGACAGCGACCGCGGCGGCTCGGGCTATCCAGACGCGCGGCACGTCGAGCCGGCCGTCGGGTGAGCTCGCGACGTGACCGATGATGACGGTCTGCATGGCACCCAGCGGCAGGAGCAGCGGACCTCTGACGAGCACCACGGCGAGCAGGATCGGCGCGGCGGCCGCAAACTCGCGCTCGGTCGAGGTGCTTCGCGCGAGCACCGGGAAGCCGACGATGAGCGCGCTGTTGCAGACGGATGCGAGCACCGTCTGTCCCCACGCGGCGAGGGTGCCGGGAAGGCCCCGATCGGATCGTGTTCGGCGAAGCTCCCCCTGTGTCTCACGAAAGACGAGCCACGGAATCAGCCAGGTGAAGGAGGGGAGCATGGTCGCCAGCGCTATGGCGACCAACGATCCGCCGCCGGCAACGACGACCGAGACACACGCGAGGCGGAGCAGCCCGTCCAGCAGGATCACGAGCGCGAAGATCGAGTGCCTGCCATGGCCGACGAGGACAGCGTTGTAGGCGGCGCTCGTGCTTGCGCCGAACTGCCCGACTGCAGCGATCACCGCAAGCGCTGCCGCGCCCTGCATGAAAAGCCCACCCGCCCACAAGGGTGACGACAGCATCACCGCGACCATCGAGACGGCACCCGCTGCCCAGATCATGGTGACGAGCCGCGGACGGGTCCAGGCATGCTCGACCCCCTCTCTCGGCACGCGCGCCCAGACCGCAGCAGCGCGTGTGGCATCGCTCTGGATGCTCGTAAAGATCCCGAATCCGAACGACATGGCGCTCCAAAAGACCAGGAACGTCGCGTTCTCCGCGAGGCTGAGGTGCCGGGCGACGATCATCAGCATCACGTATGAGGAGATCCCGCTGGCGATCGCAGCAGCTGTGAGGCGTACGCCAACGCTGGCCATCGTCTACGCCCAGGTGCTCACGTGGCGGTACGCACCGCCGTTGAGGTGCTGCGCAGCGGTGAACGCGCCACTCTGCGTGCCGAGGAGCACGTCACACCCGGCCAGGAGGAACACGGTCGTGACGTACTCGAGGCCCCTGAGGTACTCGTCGTTCTCGCGATCGTGCCTGACGTCGGCCAGCACGAGCGCACGGCCGTCCTCGCGGTCCTGGTAGTAGCGGTCGTAGAACTCTCGCGGGTTCGTCCGCGCGAGCCCGGGAAAAGCAGTGCTGACCGCGTCGAAGACCTTGCGGGACTCCGTTGCCACGAAGATGGAGTTGCAGCCGTGCCGGCGCAGGGCGTCCCGGATCTGGGCGGTGTAGTCGATCTGGCCGTCGACGGGGCTGTGGTGCTCCATCTGCAGTGCGTAGTCGGTCTCGCGGATCACCACGCCGAGCACGGTGTCGCCTGGTGAGAAGAGGGCCTGCCGGTTCTCCTCGATCGTCCGCGCCGTGGCCGTGTTCGGACGCACGAAACGCTCGCAGAGCATGTACAGGTCTCCGCGCGTCTCGTCCCGCATCCCGAAGTCCCGGGTCGGGTCGCCTCTCCAGACGCCCCAGTGCGTCCGGAAGTGGCCGCGCACCACATCCGCCCCGGGCGGGATGGAGTCGAGGCCGATCCCGTACGGCTGCTCGAAGAAGTACTCCCACGAGTTCTCCCTGCCGACCTTGTCCGCGGCCAGGTACTGGTTCTTCTCGCTCTGCATGTCCACGACCGGGACGCGGCCCTGCAGCAACGCCATGACGAGGTGGGTGTGGAGCAGGGCATTCACCTGCTGGAACATCCCCTCCTTCGCACCTGCCGACGGCATCACGTAGTACGAGAGCGGGGCCCCTGCTGCGACCTTGGCGTCGAGCTCGGCGATCTTCTCGCGCAGCAGGCCGGGCCGGGACTCGCACTCGCGCACGAACCGCATGTACTGGCGCGACTGGTGACCCCCGTAGAACCCGAGCAGGCGCACGGTGTCGCGGACGAGGAGGAGCGGACGACGCAGGGCGCTCGGCACGCCGAGCCCGAGCCGGTACATGAGCCAGGCGCGAAGCCGCGCGCGCACGCGTCGTTGCCGTTCACCCATTCGCGAGCGTGGCTTGCGGCGCGGCGAGCACTTGCTCGCGGTGCTCTCGCGCCACCAGGCCGTCCTCACGCGTCACCAACGGGCCACCGGTGGTGACGAGGTTCACGAGGTCGTCGAGCCCGAGCGCTGGCGGCTCGCCTCGGCTGGACAGGATCATGCGGGGATCGTAGCGAATCCGTCCTCGGCGGCAGCCGGTGCCATGTGCCGCCGTCACCTCGACACGCGGAACCCGCGGGGCCGTGCAGGGACCGCGCGCCGCAGCGTGATCACGGGCGCGAGCGGCGAGCGGCTCGCTGCCGACTAGGGTGCCTCCCATGTCCGGACGTGCCGACCCCACCATCCTCGTGGTCATCCCCGCGTGGAACGAGGCCGGCGCCATCGCCGGCACCATCGCGGAGGTAAGGGCCTACCAGCCCGGTCTGGACATCCTCGTGGTCGACGACGGGTCCGGCGACGGGACGGCAGAGGTGGCCCGTGCCGCCGGCGCCAAGGTGGCCCGGCTGCCCTACAACCTGGGCGTCGGTGGGGCGATGCGCACCGGCTACCGCTACGCCATGCGCGAGGGCTACGACGTCGTGGTCCAGATCGACGCGGACGGCCAGCACGACCCGAGCTACCTGCCCCAGCTGCTCGCCGGTCTCGACGACTCGGACGTCGTCATCGGCGCACGGTTCGCGGGGGAGGGGACCTACGCCGCGCGTGGCCCGCGCCGCTGGGCGATGCGGATGCTGGCGGTTGTGCTGTCCCGACTCGCCGGGACCAGGCTCACCGACGTGACGAGCGGCTTCCGGGTCGCCAACCGCCGCGCGGTGCGGGTCTTCGCCGACCACTACCCGGCCGAGTACCTCGGCGACACCGTCGAGTCGCTGGTCATCGCTCTGCGGGTAGGGTGCACGGTGTCCCAGCAGCCCGTCCACATGCGTCCCCGCACGATCGGCACGGCCAGCCAATCGCCGCTGCGTGCCGCGACGTACCTCGTCCGCGCCGTAGCCGCCCTCGGGCTCGCGCTCGTCCGACGGTGGCCGGCCGCGACCGAGACCCTGGGTCAGGAGAAGTGATGAGTCCCGTGTTCACCTTGGGTGTCGTCGGGGCCGCCGCCACCCTGGTCGTGCTCTTCGAGATGCTGCGCCGCCAGCGCCTGCGCGAGAAGTACGCCCTCATCTGGGTCGTCGTGGCGCTCGCGACGGTGCTGCTCGTCGTCTTCCCGGGCCTGCTCAGGGCCGCGTCGGACCTGCTCGGCGTCCAGGTCCCCTCGAACCTGCTCTTCTTCGCTGCCAGCATGCTGCTGCTCCTGCTCAGCATCCAGTTCAGCTATGAGATCGGGCGCTTGGAGGACCGCACCCGGACGCTTGCCGAGGAGGTCGCGCTGTTGAGCCTGAAGCTCGAGCAGCTCTCCACGCCGCACTCGTCCACGGCCCCCGGCGAGACGACGAACGGCGACAACCTCGGAGGCGACGACGGGGGACCGTCGAGCGAACGCCGGCGTGGCTAGACTCGACCGTCACCACTGACGGAAGGGCACACTGTGTTCGATGAGAAAGACTACTGGCGGCAGCGGCACGACGAGCACGACGGAGAGCTCCGGGCCGTCGGCATCGACACCATGACCGAGCGCGCCAACCAGCTGGCCTACCAGCTGCTCGTCGATCAGTACTCGCGACTGCTGGACCGGCTCGCCCTCCCGGAAGGCACGACGGCCCTGGACGCCGGTGCCGGCGTCGGCGCGTTCACGCGACTGCTCCACGCGCGGGGTCTGGACGTGACCGCGCTCGACATCTCGCAGACGGCGCTCGACGGCATCGACCTGCCGATCACGAAGGTCTGCTCGCCGATCGCGTCCGCCGACCTGCCGGCCGGCGGCTTCGAGTACGTCCACTCGTTCGATGTCGTCTACCACATCATGTCCGATGCGGAGTGGGCCGCGTCCGTGGAGGCGCTGTGTCGATGGTCGTCACGCTACGTCGTGCTGCACGAACGCTTCCTCCGACTGCCGCAGCTGGTGCCGTCGAAGATCATGAAGATGCGACCGCGCAAGCAGACCGTGGCCATCCTCGAGCGCAACGGCTTCCGCGAGGTCGACGAGATGCCCACCTACTTCGTCAGCAAGCAGCTGCTGACCTACCGCGTGGCCAACCGGTTCCCCGACGCCTTCCACCGGGCCGACTCTTGGGCGCTCGGTCGGCACGACGACTCCGCCTGGGTCCGCGCCGCGGCTTCCCACCGCATCAAGGTCTTCGAGCGGATGGCGTGAAGCAACAGCCCCAGCAGCAAGCCCCGCCCGTGCAGCGGCTCCGAGTCCGCTACGCCAAGCGAGGCCGGCTGCGGTTCACCAGCCACCGCGACTTCAGCCGCGCGTTCGAGCGCGCGGTGTTCCGGGCCCGGATCCCGATGGCCTATTCCTCGGGGTTCAACCCGCACCCGCGGATCTCCTACGCCGGCGCTGCTCCCACGGGCTCGGCGAGCGAGGCGGAGTACCTCGAGCTGGCGCTCGCCGAGGTGGTCGTCCCCGCCGAGGTGCACGCGGTGCTCGACGAGGCGCTGCCGACGGGCCTCGACGTCATGGAGGTCGTTGAGTCGACGGGCGGGTCGCTGGCCGACCTGCTGGAGGGGAGCCGCTGGCGCATCGCGGTCGTGGCCGACCGCGCGAGCGTCATCGACGCCGTCGATCGCTTCCTCGCCGCCGACGAGGTGCTGGTGGAGCGGATGACCAAGAAGGGGATGCGCGAGTTCGACGCACGCGACGCGGTGGTCTCGCTGGTCGTGCTGCCCGACGAGGACGGTGACGGGCGGACCCGGCTCGACGTGGTGCTGCGCCACGGCACCCCGTCGGTGCGCCCCGACGACGTGCTCCGCGCCCTGGAGGCAGTGGCCGGTCTCTCGCTCGGCGAGGCGCCGCTGATGACCCGGCTGGCCCAGGGGCCGCTGCTCCCGTCCGGAGACATCGGCGACCCGCTGGCGGCTCGCGCGTAGGTTCCTCCGGGGCGGTGTGCGATACTCGCCACGTTCGACGCCCCGGCCACCCGTCGGGATCCGTCGAGCCGACGACGTTCTCGCCGGCCGCACCCGTGGTCGGCACCCGACTGGGTGGACGTCACCGGACCGCGACGCGGCCACAGGAGTCGGTGACAGCGACTCGGGTGGCCCGGCGACCGCGGCAGGTGACGCACCGCCTCGCTCGGAGACGCACCCGCGGAGGGGGTCGCCGCCACAGAAGCTTTGCGTCCCCGTGATCGTCCCGCGTGAGCGGCGGACGCCGTACCGGCACCGCCACGGTGCCCGAGGAGCGCCACATGCTCAGTGATGACCAGACCGACCAGCCCGACACCACCGCGACGGGAACCCCGGCTCCCGAGGCCGCGACGGCACCCGCCGCGCCCGTCGTGACGCGACGCACGCGCAAGGCGCCCGCCAAGAAGGCGGCGCCCGCCCCCGCAGCGGGAGCCGACGCTCCCGCCGAGACACCCGTCGCCGGGGAGTCCACCGAGACGCCCGCCGCCGGGGAGTCCACCGGTGAGCAGGCCGGCGACGCACCCGTCGTGCGCAAGACGGCCTCGCGCCGCGCGCCCGCCAAGAAGGCGCCGGCGCGCAAGAGCGCCGCCAAGAAGACGGCCCAGGCCCCGGAGTCCGACGCTCCCGAGCCGGTCAGCCCGGACGCGCCGAGCGCCACCGCTGACGTCCCCGAGGCTCCCGCGGCCGCCGAGGGCACGTCCGAGGCGCCTGCCGCCCCCGCCAAGCGCGCGGCACGCAAGACCGCGGCCAAGGCCCCGGCGAAGAAGGCCCCCGCCAAGCGGGCCGGCGCCAAGAGGGCCGCAGCGGCCCCCGCTGCCGACGACGCCGCCGCGCCGGCCGAGACCGCCGCCGAGGGGACCGACGCGGGCACCGACGCCGCCACCGACGCCGCCACCGACGCCGCCACCGGCCACGCCGTGCTGTTCCAGCCGCCGGTCGTGACCACCACCACGCGTCGGGCGCGCAAGAAGCCGGCCCGGGCAGAGGCCGCCGGCGAGCCCACCGACGCCGCGACGCCGGCCCAGGTCACCGAGACCCCCGAGGTCCCCGAGACCACCGAGACCGGCGCACCCGCCCCGGCCCGGAAGTCCGCCGCCCGCAGGTCCGCCGCGAAGAAGTCCGCCGGCAGGCCGGCCGAGGCCGCCACCGGCGAGCCCGCTGTCGAGTCCACCGTCGAGGCCACGGACGCTGCTGACGAGGGCGCCGAGCAGGCCCCCCGGAAGCCCGCTCGCAGGTCGGGCAGGAAGGCCGCCGCCGCGGCGCCCGTCGAGCCGGTCGCCGACGCGTCGCTGACCGCCGCCGAGGACGAGGACGAGGACGCCGACGAGGCCGCCACCGCCACCGACGACGCCACCGAGACCGCCACCGAGACCGCCACCGAGACCGCCACCGAGGCGCCCGCCGGGACCACCACCGAGGGCAGCGACGACAACGACGACAACGACGAGTCCGACGGCGAGGGCGGCGGTCGCCGTCGTCGTCGCCGCGGCGGCCGTCGCCGCCGCAAGTCCGGCGAGGGCAGCAGCGAGACGAGCGGCGAGTCCGGCGACGAGTCGGGCGACTCCCAGTCCGCAGAGGCGTCCGAGGACGGCGGCCGCGCCAGCGGGCCGGCCGGCCAGTCCGACTCCGACTCCGACTCCGACTCGGGCGACGGCGGCGAGGGCACCTCGCGGCGTCGGCGCCGACGCCGCCGCGCCGGTGACGAGGGCTCGTCCGACGACGGCGACGCCAACACCGTGACGCGGGTCCGCAAGGTCCGCTCCGCCGAGGACCAGATCACCGCCGTGTCCGGCTCCACCCGCCTCGAGGCCAAGAAGCAGCGCCGCCGCGAGGGCCGAGAGGCCGGCCGGCGCCGGGCGCCGATCGTCAGCGAGGCCGAGTTCCTGGCCCGTCGGGAGTCGGTCGAGCGCGTGATGGTGGTGCGCCAGCGTGAGGACCTCACGCAGATCGCCGTGCTGGAGGACAAGGTCCTCGTCGAGCACTACGTCGCGCGCAAGTCGCAGACCTCGCTCATCGGCAACGTCTACCTCGGCCGGGTGCAGAACGTGCTCCCGTCGATGGAGGCCGCCTTCATCGACATCGGCAAGGGCCGCAACGCGGTCCTCTACGCCGGTGAGGTCAACTGGCAGTCCCTCGGCCACAAGGAGGGTCAGCCGCGCAAGATCGAGTCGGTGCTCTCCAGCGGCCAGATGGTCCTGGTGCAGGTCACCAAGGACCCCGTCGGCCACAAGGGCGCCCGCCTGACCAGCCAGGTCAGCCTCGCCGGCCGCTTCCTGGTCTACGTCCCCGACGGCACCACCTCCGGCATCTCGCGCAAGCTGCCCGACACCGAGCGCAGCCGCTTGAAGTCGCTGCTCAAGGAGATCGTCCCCGACACCGCCGGCGTGATCGTGCGCACCGCGGCGGAGGGCGCCAGCGAGGAGGAGCTGACGCGCGACGTCGAGCGGCTCAAGGCCCGCTGGGAGGCCATCGAGAAGAAGGCGACCAACAAGGGCTCCGGCCCCCAGCTGCTCTACGGCGAGCCGGACCTGACCCTCAAGGTGGTGCGCGACCTCTTCACCGAGGACTTCTCCAAGCTCGTCATCGAGGGCGACGACGCGTGGGACACCGTCCACGGCTACGTCGAGTCGGTCGCTCCCGACCTGGCGTCGCGCCTCGAGCGGTTCGAGCGGGGTGGCACCGGCGGCGACGTGTTCGCGACCTACCGGATCGACGAGCAGATCCACAAGGGCCTCGACCGCAAGGTCTGGCTGCCCTCGGGCGGCTCGCTGGTCATCGACCGCACCGAGGCCATGACCGTGGTCGACGTCAACACCGGCAAGTTCACCGGCTCCGGGGGCAACCTCGAGGAGACGGTGACCAAGAACAACCTCGAGGCGGCCGAGGAGATCGTGCGCCAGCTCCGGCTGCGCGACATCGGCGGCATCATCGTCGTCGACTTCATCGACATGGTCCTGGAGTCCAATCGCGACCTCGTGGTGCGCCGCCTCGTCGAGTGCCTGGGCCGCGACCGCACCCGCCACCAGGTCGCCGAGGTGACCTCGCTCGGCCTGGTGCAGATGACGCGCAAGCGGATCGGCACCGGCCTGCTCGAGGCGTTCAGCGAGCCCTGCGAGCACTGCCACGGGCGCGGGGTGGTCATTAAGGACCAGCCCGTCGACCCCGACGCCCGCTCCGAGGAGGGTGGCGAGGGCCGCCGCAGCGGCCGGCGACGCGGCCGTCGTGGCGCCGGCGACGACGCCGGCAGCGGCGACAGCAGCACCAAGCCCGCCGAGACATCCCACGCGCCCTCGCCCAAGGACGTGGCCGCCATGGCGCGCCACGAGCGTTCCGCCGCCGACGAGGCCGAGTCCTCGGACGCCGGTGAGACCCCCGCGACGACCGAGCCCGCCGAGTCCGCCGAGACCCCGTCCCCGGTGGAGGCCGGCCAGCCGGCCGGCGACGAGAGCGCGGCTCCCACCGACGAGGCGACCGGGACCGGGACCGGGACCGGGGCCACGGCCGACGCCACGCCCGACGTCGAGCCCCAGGTCGAGCCCCCGGCCGACCAGCCGGACGGCGGCCGGGCCACCGTTCCGGCCACCGAGGCCACCGAGGCCACCGAGACGGCCGGGACCACCGCTCCGCCCGCCGAGGCGGCACCTGTCGAGGTCGAGAAGCCGCGCGTCGTGACGCGTACGCGCCGCCGCTCCGCGAGTCGTCCCGCCGGCCCGCCGGCCGGGGTCGCCACCGCGCCCGCGGCGGGCTCCGAGCCGCCCGCGACCACCGGGGTGGACCAGGCAGCAGGGGCGCCGGTGGACGGTGCCACTGACGGTGCGACTGACGGTGCCACCGACGGTGCCGGCGGCGGTTCGGGGGAGTCCCCGACCGTCGAGCACGTCCCGATCAAGAAGAAGGGCTCGCGCAAGCGCTGAGCCCGGGTGGGCGCCGACCGGGCCTCGTTTTGCCCGGTCGGCACCCGATCCCGTAGTCTTGACCCTCGGTGCTCGACACACCGATTCTGCGCGCCCGCCCCGCGGCGTACTCGCCCACCAGGCGGTGTCGTGCGCAGTCCGACAGTTCTTTTACCTGAAGTTTTTCGTATCGAGGAGAGTGACTCGCCGTGTACGCAGTCGTGCGCAGTGGCAGCAAGCAGCAGAAGGTTGCCGTGGGCGACGTCATCGAGATCGACGCGATGGCCGCAGCCGGCGACACCCTCACCCTGCCCGTGGTGATGGTCGTCGACGGTGACAAGGTCACCGCCACCGGTCTCGACAAGGCGAGCGTGACCGTCGAGGTCACCGGCCGCACCAAGGGCCCGAAGATCATCATCCAGAAGTACAAGAACAAGACCGGCTACAAGAAGCGCCAGGGTCACCGCCAGAAGTACACCCAGGTCAAGGTCACCGACATCTCCCTCTGAGCTCACGCTCGAGGTCGACCACTCATCCCGACCCCTTCATTCCCAAAGGACTGAACAATGGCTCACAAGAAGGGTGCTGCGAGCACCAAGAACGGCCGTGACTCCAACTCCCAGCGCCTCGGTGTGAAGCGCTTCGGCGGCCAGGTCGTCGGCGCCGGCGAGATCATCGTGCGCCAGCGCGGCACGCACTTCCACCCGGGCACCGGCGTGGGCCGCGGCGGCGACGACACCCTCTTCGCCCTGCAGGCCGGCGCCGTCGAGTTCGGCACCCGCCGCGGTCGCAAGGTCGTCAACGTCGTCCCCGGCGAGTGACGTCACCGCGACACTGAGCATTCCTGCGAAGGGCGTCCCTGTCTGGGGGCGCCCTTCGTGCTTCACCACCCTCTGTTAGGACACCCATGGCCCTCCCCACGTTCGTCGACCACGTGACGCTGCACATCGCAGCAGGACGGGGTGGCAACGGTGTGGCCTCGGTGCACCGCGAGAAGTTCAAGCCCCTCGGCGGCCCGGACGGCGGCAACGGCGGTCCCGGCGGATCGGTGATCCTCGAGGTCGACCCCAGCGTCACCACGCTCGTCGACTACCACCACAGCCCCAAGCGCCGCGCCGAGCACGGCGGCCACGGGGCGGGGGCGCACCGCAACGGCGCCCACGGCAAGGACCTCGTCCTGCCGGTCCCCGACGGCACACTCGTCAAGGACGCCGACGGCAACGTCCTCGCCGACCTGGTCGGTGCCGGCACCACGCTCGTGGTGGCCCAGGGCGGTCGCGGCGGGCTGGGCAACGCCGCCCTCGCCTCGTCCAAGCGCAAGGCCCCCGGCTTCGCGCTGCTGGGCGAGCCCGGCGACGAGCTCGACGTACGCCTCGAGCTGAAGGTCGTCGCCGACATCGGGCTCGTCGGATTCCCGAGCGCCGGCAAGTCGTCGCTGATCGCCGCGATCTCCCGCGCGCGGCCCAAGATCGCCGACTACCCGTTCACCACCCTCGTGCCCAACCTCGGCGTCGTCACGGCGGGGGAGACCACCTTCACCGTCGCCGACGTGCCCGGCCTGATCGAGGGCGCCGCCGAGGGCCGCGGCCTCGGCCACGACTTCCTGCGCCACATCGAGCGGTGCGCCGCGCTGGTGCACGTGGTCGACACCGCCTCCATCGAGCCGGGTCGCAACCCGCTCGACGACCTCGAGGTCATCGAGAACGAGCTCGCCCGCTACGGCGGGCTCGAGGACCGGCCGCGGCTGGTCGCCCTCAACAAGATCGACGTGCCCGACGGCAAGGACATCGCCGACATGGTCGAGGAGGAGCTCCGCGAGCGCGGGCACCGGGTCTTCCAGGTCAGCGCCGCGTCCGGCGCCGGCCTGCGCGAGCTGGCGTTCGCGATGGCCGAGATCGTCCAGGCCGCCCGCGCCGAGAAGCCGGCCGTCGAGGCGCAGCGCATCGTGCTGCGTCCTGCCGCGGTCGACGGCGGCGGTGACTTCACGGTCGTCGAGACCGAGGAGGGCTGGCGGGTGCGCGGCCCCAAGCCCGAGCGCTGGGTGCGCCAGACCGACTTCAGCAACGAGGAGGCCGTGGGCTTCCTCGCCGACCGCCTCAACCGGCTCGGGGTCGAGCTCAAGCTCGCCCAGATGGGGGCCCAGGAGGGCGACACGGTCCTCATCGGCCCCGAGGACAACTCGGTGGTCTTCGACTTCAAGCCCAGCATCGAGGCCGCAGGCGCGGAGATGCTCGGCCGGCGCGGCGAGGACGAGCGGCTCCGCGAGAACCGTCCGGCCCGCGAGCGGCGCCGCGACATCGCCGAGGCGATGGAGACCAAGTCCGAGGAGGAGGCCCGCGCCGACGTGGCCAGGCGCCTCGACGAGGAGCGCAAGAAGAAGGGCCGCTCGCGCAGCACCGGCAGCTCCGGCGTCGGCCCGATGTCCTACGAGATCGGCACCAAGGACGACCCCGACTGGGACGGCAGTGACGACTGATCGCTCGGCCCTGGTCGAGGGCGCTCGCCGCGTCGTCGTCAAGGTCGGCTCGTCGTCGCTGACCACCGCCGCCGGTGGCATCGACCCCGCGCGGGTGCGCCAGCTGGTCGAGGTGCTCGCCGCCGTGCGCGGCCGCGGCGCCGAGGTCGTGCTCGTGTCCTCCGGTGCCATCGCCGCCGGCCTGGCGCCGCTCGGGCTGAAGCGGCGTCCGCGGGGCCTCGCCGCGCAGCAGGCGGCCGCGTCGGTCGGGCAGGGCCTCCTGGCCCACCGCTACCAGGAGGAGTTCGCCCGACACGGCATCGTGACCGGTCAGGTGCTGCTGACGGTCGACGACGTCACCCGCCGCGCCCACTACCGCAACGCCCACCAGACGTTCGCCAAGCTGCTCGAGCTCGGTGTCGTGCCGATCGTCAACGAGAACGACACCGTCGCCACCTCGGAGATCCGCTTCGGCGACAACGACCGCCTCGCCGCCCTGGTCGCGCACCTCGTGCACGCCGACCTGCTGGTGCTGCTCTCCGACGTCGACGGGCTCTACGACGGCCCGCCCTCGCGTCCCGGAGCGCGGCTGGTGCCCGTCGTGCGCTCGGAGGACGACCTCGCCGCGGTCACCATCGGGTCGGCCGGCGCGGCGGGAGTCGGCACCGGGGGCATGACCACCAAGGTCGACGCGGCCCGGATCGCGACCGGCGCCGGCATCGACGTGCTCCTCACCTCCGCCGAGCAGGCCGCCGCCGCGCTCGCCGGCGCCGAGGTCGGCACGCACTTCGAGCCCACCGGCAAGCGCCGGCCCACTCGCCTGCTCTGGCTGGCTCACGCCACGTCGGGGCAGGGCACGCTCACCCTCGACGCCGGCGCCGTGCGCGCGGTGGTCGAGCGCCGCGCCTCCCTGCTCGCTGCCGGCATCACGGCGGTCGACGGCAGCTTCGTCGCCGGCGACGCCGTCGACCTCCTCGACCCCTCCGGCACCCGCGTCGGCCGCGGCCTGGTCAACTTCGACGCCGACGAGCTGCCGGTCCTCCTCGGCCGCTCCACCAGCGAGCTCAAGACGGCACTGGGTGCGGCCTACGAGCGCGAGGTCGTCCACCGCGACGACCTGGTGCTGCTCTGACCCCGGCCACGACGTAGGCGCGCGGACAGTGGTCCGGCGGGCGCGATCGGTCTCCGCGTGGCACGGCGTCCGGGCGCGAGCAACGCCCGCGCGTCCACGGGGGACGGTGGCCGGGTGACGCGGGTCGCCGCGTACGCTTGGCGGGACATGAACCAGCCCCTCGTCTACCTCGACCACGCTGCGACCACGCCGATGCTCCCGGTCGCGGTCGAGGCACTGACCCGCCACCTCGGCGACGTGGGCAACGCCAGCTCCCTGCACGCCTCGGGACGCGGTGCCCGGCGGGTGGTCGAGGAGTCGCGGGAGACCATCGCGGGGGTGGTCGGTGCCCGGCCCGGTGACGTCGTCTTCACCTCCGGCGGCACGGAGTCCGACAACCTCGCCGTCAAGGGCGTGTTCTGGGCGCGCCGCTCGGCCGACCCACGCCGCACCCGCATCCTGGCCACTGCCATCGAGCACCACGCTGTGCTCGATCCGCTCCACTGGCTCGCCGAGACCGACGGCGCCGATGTCGAGCTGCTGCCGGTGACGTCCGAGGGCGTCCTCGACGTCGACGCGCTGCGTGAGTCGGTCGCCCGGGACCCGGCGTCGGTGGCCGTGATCTCGGTGATGTGGGCCAACAACGAGGTCGGCTCGATGCAGCCGATCGACGAGGTCGTCGCCGTCGCCGCCGAGCACGGCATCCCCGTGCACACCGACGCCGTCCAGGCCGTGGGCCACGTGCCCGTCGACTTCGCCGAGAGCGGGGTGGACGCGCTCACCTTCACCGGGCACAAGCTCGGCGGCCCCATCGGCGTGGGCGCCCTCGTCGTACGACGGGACCTGGCCGTGAGTCCGCTGGTGCACGGTGGGGGGCAGGAGCGCGACATCCGCAGCGGCACCCTCGACGTGCCCGCCATCGCCAGCCTGGCGGCCGCCGTCGAGGCGTCGGTCAAGCAGCAGCCCGAGCACGCCCTGCGCGTCGCCGCACTGCGCGACGACCTGGTGCGCCGGGTCGTCGAGGTGGTGCCCGACGCGCACCTGCACGGCACCCCTCCCGGGCCCCGCCGGCTGCCCGGCAACGCCCACATCGGCTTCCCGGGCTGCGAGGGCGACTCGCTGCTGATGCTGCTCGACGCCCGGGGCATCGAGTGCTCCACCGGGTCGGCCTGCTCCGCCGGCGTCCCGCAGCCCTCCCACGTCCTGCTCGCCATGGGCTGCGACGACGACCAGGCCCGGCACTCGCTCCGGTTCACCCTCGGCCACACGTCCACCTCGTCCGACGTCGACGCCCTCGTCGAGGCGATCGGCCCGGTCGTGGAGCGGGCGCGCGCCGCCCGGGCTCGATGACAGCTCCGGTGACCGGTCCGCTGAGGGTCGTCGCCGCGATGTCCGGCGGCGTCGACTCCGCCGTCGCGGCCGCCCGCGCGGTCGAGGCCGGCCACGACGTGACCGGCGTGCACCTGGCCCTGAGCCGCAACCCGGCGTCCTACCGCTCCGGGGCACGGGGCTGCTGCACGATCGAGGACAGCAACGACGCGCGCCGCGCCGCGGACGTGATCGGCATCCCGTTCTACGTCTGGGACCTCTCCGAGCGCTTCCACGAGGACGTCGTGGAGGACTTCATGGACGAGTACGCCGCCGGCCGCACCCCCAACCCCTGCCTGCGCTGCAACGAGAAGATCAAGTTCGCCGCCGTGCTCGACCGGGCGCTGGCGCTGGGCTTCGACGCCGTCGCCACCGGCCACTATGCGCAGCTGCGCACCGGCGCCGACGGCCTGATCGAGCTGCACCGCGCCACCGACCACGCCAAGGACCAGTCCTACGTCCTCGGCGTGCTCGACCAGCAGCAGCTGCGGCGCTCCCTCTTCCCGCTCGGCGACACCGACAAGCCGGCCGTGCGCCGCGAGGCCGAGTCGCGCGGGCTGCTGGTGGCCGACAAGCCCGACTCCCACGACATCTGCTTCGTCGCCGACGGCGACAACGCCGGCTGGCTGCGCGAGAAGCTCGGCGACCGGGCGCCCAACCACGGCGGTGACATCGTCGACGCGACGACGGGGGAGACGGTCGGCAGCCACACCGGCACCTACGGCTTCACGATCGGCCAGCGCCGCGGCCTGCGGCTCGGCGTTCCCGCCGCAGACGGCAAGCCGCGGTTCGTCCTCGACATCGAGCCGGTCAGCGGCACCGTCACCGTCGGGCCGCGCGAGCGCCTCGCCGTCGACCACGTCTCCGGCACTCGGTCCCGCTGGTGCGGCACCGTGCCCGAGCGCGTCGACGGCACCGTCCAGCTGCGCGCCCACGGCGCCGAGCACCGGGCGGTGGTCACGGTGACGGGCGACCGGGTGGAGATCGACCTGCTCGACCCGGCCCAGGGCATCGCCCCCGGCCAGGCCGCGGTGATCTACGACGGCACCCGCGTGGTCGGCTCCGCGACGATCGCCGCGACGCGTCCCGTCGGGGTGGCCCGATGAGCGACCTCGCCGGGCGCGCCGGGCGGCTGCTCGGCCCGCGCCACACGTCGTACGTCGTCGCGCTGGTGACCCCCGGGAGCGTGGAGGTGGGCGCGGCCGGCGCCGACGAGCACGCCGACGTCGAGCTCGGGTCGGTCAGCAAGGGCGTCACCGGGTTCCTCTGGCGCGACGCGGTCGTGCGGGGCGAGGTCGCGCCGGACGCGCTCCTCGGCGAGCACCTCGACGTCCCGCCCCGGCTGGCGCGGATCCCGCTGTCCGCCCTCGCCACGCACAGCGCGGGGCTGCCGCGCCTCGCCGGCTCCGACATGGCTCGGCGCACGTGGGACCTCTGGCGCCACGGCCGCAATCCCTACCGCGAGGACCTCGACGGGCTGCTGGCCCTGCTCGACTCGGTCACGGTGCGCCGGTCGTCGCGGCCCTCCTACTCCAACCTCGGCTTCGAGCTGCTCGGCCACGCGGTCGCGGCTGCCGCCGGGCTGGCCTACCCCGAGCTGGTCACCACCCGGGTCGCAGAGCCGCTCGGGCTCACCGACACCTATGTGCCCACCTCGCCCGAGCAGCTGCGACCCGGTGCGGTCGCACCGCGCAACCGGAGCGGCCGCGAGACCGAGCCGTGGGCCAACGACGCGATCGCTCCTGCCGGCGGCGTGCGGTCGTCGGCCACCGACCTCGCCCTGCTCCTGCGCGCGATGCTCGACCGCACGGTGGTCGGGGCGGACGCGATGGACCCGGTCGCCCCGCTCGTCGGCACGATGCGCATCGGCGCCGGCTGGCTGACCGGGCCGCTGCTGGGCCGCACCGTGACGTGGCACAACGGCGGAACGGGCGGCTTCCGCTCGTTCGTCGGCATCGACCGGGAGAGCGGCACCGGGGTCGCCCTGGTGAGCGCGACCACCCGCTCGGTCGACGGCGCCGCCGCGCGGCTGCTGGCCGAGGCAGGCGACTCGTGACGCGGGCGACCGGGGTGGGCTCGATGCCGGGCACCACCGACACCGACCACGCAGAGGCGACCCGCCTGGTGCTGGGGGAGCTGTCCGAGCTCCCGCACGTGCCGGAGGTGCCCGGCCGCGGCGTCACGGCCGGGATGATCGGGCGCGGGCTTGCCGTGGTCGACGGACTGGCCGCCGACCTCCAGCCCGCCGGCTGGCGGCTCACCGACGCGGACGGCGTCGACCACCGGCGCGCGCGCTCGCTCCTCGCCCAGGACCTCGACACCGTCGAGGAGCAGGCGCAGGACTACGCCGGCGCCTTCAAGACCCAGGTCGTCGGGCCGTGGACGCTCGCCGCCACGGTCGAGAAGCCCCGCGGCGACAAGGTGCTCAGCGACCACGGCGCCCGCCGCGACCTCGCCCAGGCGCTCGCCGAGGGCGTGCGCGTCCACCTGGCCGACCTCCAGCGACGCATCCGCGGGGTCGACCGCTGGATCGTCCAGGTCGACGAGCCCTCCCTCGCCGCCGTGGTGGGCGGCCGGGTGCCGACCGCCAGCGGCTTCGGCCGGCACCGCACGGTCGACCTTCCCGAGGCCTCGGCGCACCTGGAGTGGGTGGTCGCGGCGGTCGAGGAGGCCGGGGGAGAGGCCTGGGCGCACTCGTGCGCCGCGCAGACGCCGTGGTCGCTCGTGGCCGGCACGGGGGCCCGCGGGCTGTCGGCCGACCTCGACACGCTCGGCCCGGCCGACCTCGACACGTTCGCGGAGGCGCTGGAGTCGGGGCGCACCGTCGCCCTCGGCGTGGTGCCGTCCACCGACCCCGCGGGCGAGGCCTCCGAGGTGCGCACCACCGAGCGGGTGCAGCGCTGGCTCGAGATGCTCGGCCTCGACCCCGACGCCGTCGGCGAGCACCTGGTGGTCACGCCGACGTGCGGCCTCGCCGGCGCCACCACGGGGTGGGCCGGAAGGGCCGTACGCCTCTCGGCCGCGGTGGCCCGCAACCTCTGACGCCGCCGCTCAGTGGGCGCCGACACCCTCCGGTGCCGACTCGGTGGCGAGCTCCTCGTGCTTGACGTCGAGGAACAGCCACACGATCGCCGACGCGGCGAGCATCATCAGCGAGCCCACGAAGAACGCCATCGTGGCGCCCTCGGTGAACGAGCCGAGCGAGGCCAGGCTGCCGAGCGCCGACTCGTCGAGCCGGGGTGCGGCGGCGGCGATGGCCGGCGCGATCTCGTCGGCGCGCGACTGGGCGAAGTGGAGCGAGACGGTGCTCAGCGTCGCCAGCCCGAGCGCGCCGCCCACCTGCTGCATGGTGTTGAGCACGCCGGAGCCGATGCCGGTGTCCTGCGCCCGCAGGTGGTGCACGGCGACCAGGGTGAGCGGCACGAAGTTGAGCCCCATGCCGAACGCCATCAGGACGACGAAGGGCAGCACCTCGGTCCAGTAGCTGACGCCGTCGCCCAGGGCGACGCCCTGGCCGCCCATCGACTGCGGGAGGGTCGCCAGGATCGAGCCCGGGTCCTCGGGGACGGTGATCCGGCTGAAGCCGTAGAGCGCCGCGGCCGAGAGCAGGGTGCCGACGCCGGAGAGCAGCCGGGGGTCGACATGGCTGATCAGCCTCGAGGCGGCGGTGGCCGAGATGATCATCGCGATCGAGAACGGCAGGAAGGCCACGCCCGTGTGGAGCGGGGAGTAGCCCACCACGAGCTGGATGAAGAGCGAGAGGAAGAAGAACATCGCGAACATCGCGGCCGGCACGATCATCATCACGGCGAACGCGGCGGCGCGGTTCTTGCTGCGGAAGATGCGGAACGGCATCAGCGGGTGCTGGACCCGGGACTCCACGAGCAGGAAGATGCCCAGGAGCAGGACACCCAGGACGAGGCTCGCGACGGTCGTGGTGTCGCTCCACCCGTAGCGCTCGTCGCCGGCCCGGGACAGGCCGTAGACGATGGCGAGCAGGGCTCCGGTGCCGGTGATCGCGCCGGGGACGTCGAGCCACCCGGAGTGCCGCTCGGACTCGTCGAAGAACCGGGGCGCGAGCAGCGCCGCGGCGAGTCCGATGGGCACGACGATGAGGAAGGTGAAGCGCCACCCCTCCAGGCCGAGGATCGGGTCGAGGCCGGTCAGCCAGCCGCCGAGGATCAGGCCGACGGCGGCGCCGACGCCCGCCATGGCGGCGTAGACCGCGAAGGCGCGGTTGCGCTCGCGGCCCGCCGGGAACGTCGTCGTGATGAGCGCCAGGGCGGCGGGGGAGGCCATCGCGGCGCCGAGGCCCTGGAGGCCGCGCGCGCTGAGCAGCATGGTCTCGTTCTGGGCGAACCCGCCGACCAGCGAGGCGACGGCGAACACGAGGACGCCGGTGATGAAGACCAGCCGTCGGCCGTAGAGGTCGGCGAGCCGGCCGCCGAGCAGCAGGAAGCCGCCGAAGGTCAGCGCGTAGCCCGTGACGATCCACTGCAGGTTGGCCTGGTCGATCGACAGGTCGGTGCCGATGTAGGGCAGGGCGATGTTGGCGATGGTGCTGTCGAGCACCACCATCAGCTGCGCGAGGGAGATGAGCACGAGGGCCCACCGCAGGCGGTGGTGCTGCTCGGGGGTCACCTCGTCGGCAACCAGCGTGCTGTCGGTCATGGAACATCCTTCGAACGGTCGTGCAGTCGAGTGGAGCAGAGGGGTCCGACAGCGGCGCCGGACGTGGTGTGGCTCGTGGCCCGGGGACGGGCTAGGCCGTGGGCGCGGGTCCGCGGAGTGCCGCGGGGAGGATGACCTCGTCGATCACCCGGGCGACGAGCTCGGGCGTGACGGCGTCGCCGAGCAGGAACGCCCGGTGCAGGACGATGCCGGCGAGCGAGGGCGCGAGGATGGTGAGGTCGGTGTCGGGGTGGACCTCGCCGCGCTCGCGGGCCCGCTCGTAGATCACCCGGGACGTGGCGATCTTGGGTCCGATGAGGTCGCGACGGTAGATCTCGGCGAACTCGGGGTCGCGGCCCATCGCCGTCACCACGGCCGTCAGCACGCTCTTCGCCATCGGGTCGTTGAGCCCGCCGGTGCCGCAGTAGGCGGCGATCAGGTCGCCGCGCAGGGTGCCGGTGTCGGGCACGACGTTCTCGCCCTTGTGCGCCATGATCGCCGCCACGACGAGCTCGGGCTTGCCCTTCCAGCGGCGGTAGAGCGTGGCCTTGGACGCCTTGGCGCGGCTGGCGACGGCGTCCATGGTCAACAGGTCGTAGCCGACCTCGTCGAGCACCTGCAGCGTCGCCTCGAGGATCTCGAGCTCGCGCTGGCCCTTCACCCGCGGGCGGAGGCACGTCTCGGTCGGGATCACGGCACCTCCTGGGTCGACGAGTGAAACGGTACGGTTTCGTTTCACCGAGCCTAGGCACGTCCTCCCCGATGGAACAAGTCCGTTTCATCTGGTCCAGACCACCACCGCTGCCGCCGTCCACCCGGGGCCACGGCCGGCACCCCGCGCGCCCTGTCGGTCGCGACCGGCAGACTGTGCCCATGAGCACGTCGCAGCAGACCGGCCCCGAGGCCGGCGACGCCCCGGCCACCTCCGACGCCTCCGTCGCGTCCGCCCCGCCCGAGGCGCGCGAGCGCCATCGCGACCTCAGCGAGCAGGTCGACGACGCCCGCTGGCGCTACTACGTGCTCGACGACCCCACGCTCTCCGACGCCGACTTCGACGCCCGGTTGCGCGAGCTCGAGGCGCTCGAGGAGCAGTTCCCCGAGCTGCGCACCCCCGACTCGCCCACCCAGAAGGTCGGCGGGGCGGTGTCCACCGAGTTCACCGCCGTCGACCACCTCCAGCGGATGGAGAGCCTCGACAACGCCTTCACCTACGAGGAGCTCGAGGGGTGGTACGCCCGCCTCGAGCGCGAGGGGCTCACGCAGCCCGACCTGCTGTGCGAGCTCAAGGTCGACGGCCTGGCCATCAACCTGCTCTACGAGGACGGCCGGCTGGTGCGGGCGCTCACCCGCGGCGACGGGCGCACCGGCGAGGACGTCACGCCCAACGTCAAGACCATCGACTCGGTGCCCCACCGGCTCACCGCCGCCGACGGCTTCCCCGTCCCGGAGCTGCTCGAGGTGCGCGGCGAGGTCTTCCTGCCCGTCGAGGCGTTCGAGCGGCTCAACGTGACGATGACCGAGGCCGGCCGCCCCGCCTTCGCCAACCCGCGCAACGCCGCCGCGGGGTCGCTGCGGCAGAAGGACCCGCGCGTCACGGCCGGCCGAGCCCTCGGGATGGTCTGCCACGGCATCGGTGAGCGTCGCGGCTTCGAGCCGAAGGCCCAGTCCCACGCCTACGAGGCGCTCGCGGCGTGGGGCCTGCCGACCTCCGACCAGGTACAGGTGGTGCCGACCCTCGCCGACGTGCAGGCCTACATCGAGCATGCCGGCGAGCAGCGTCACTCGATCGTCCCCTACGAGATCGACGGGGTCGTGGTCAAGGTCGACGACGTGGCCCTGCAGCGCCGGATGGGCTCGACCTCCCGGGCGCCGCGCTGGGCGATCGCCTTCAAGTATCCGCCCGAGGAGGTCAACGCCCGGCTGCTCGACATCCAGGTGCAGGTCGGGCGCACCGGGCGGGTCTCGCCCTTCGCCGTGATGGAGCCGACCAAGGTCGCCGGGTCGACCGTGGAGCGCGCCACGCTGCACAACGCGCACGAGGTGCGACGCAAGGACGTCCGGCCGGGCGACACGGTCGTGCTGCGCAAGGCCGGCGACGTGATCCCCGAGGTCGTCGGACCCGTGCTCGCGCTGCGCCCCGAGGGCCTGGCCGAGTGGGTCATGCCGACCGAGTGCCCGGCGTGCGGCTCGACGCTCGCGCAACAGAAGGAGGGCGACCGCGACCTGCGCTGCCTCAACCACGAGGCCTGCCCGGCCCAGGTGCGCGAGCGGGTCTTCCACGTCGCGGGTCGCGGCGCGTTCGACATCGAGGGCCTCGGCTACGAGGCGGCCAGCGCCCTGCTGTCGTCAGGGGCGATCACCAACGAGGGCGACGTCTTCGACCTCGACGCCGACAAGCTGCGCACCACCGACCTGTTCACCCGGGCGCCCAGGAAGGGCGAGGACGGCCCGCAGCTGTCCGCCAACGGCCAGCGCCTGCTCGACAACCTCGACAAGGCCCACGCCGCGCCGCTGTGGCGGGTGCTGGTGGCGCTCTCCATCCGCCACGTCGGGCCGACCGCCGCCCGCGCGCTGGCCCAGGAGTTCGGCTCGTGGGAGGCGATCGACGGTGCCACCGAGGAGGAGCTGTCCGCCACCGAGGGGGTGGGCCCGACGATCGCCGCCGCCGTCGTGGAGTGGCGCGAGGTCGGGTGGCACCGCGACATCGTGGAGAAGTGGTCGCGCCACCTCTCCCTGGCCGACGAGCGCGACGAGTCGGTGCCGCGCACGCTGGAGGGCCTCACCATCGTGGCGACGGGCTCGCTCGAGCGCTACACGCGCGACTCGGTCAAGGAGGCGATCATCAGCCGCGGCGGCAAGGCGTCGGGGTCGGTGTCGAAGAAGACCGACTACGTCGTGGTGGGCGACAACGCCGGGTCCAAGGCCGACAAGGCCGAGCAGCTCGGCGTGCCGGTGCTCGACGAGGACCAGTTCACCGTGCTGCTGGAGAAGGGACCCGACGGCCTCTCCTGACCCCTTTGGTGACGCCGCGAGGTTTGGGGAGCCCGCCCGAGGGTCAGGAACCCTGCACCGACCTACGTCCTGGGAGTCAACATGCGCCTCGTCCGTCACCTCGTCCCCGCCGTCGTCGCGGCGGCCGGTCTCACCGCGCCGCTCGCCGTGGCCTCCCACGCTCACGCCGCGCCGAGCTGCGGCGGCCTGCGGGCCACCATCGTGGGCGACGACAAGGCCGACTTCCTCACCGGCACCCCACAGCGCGACGTCATCGTGGGCCGCGGCGGCAACGACACCATCCGCGGGCTCGGCGGCAACGACGTGATCTGCGGAGGAGAGGGCGCCGACACGATCATGGGCGGCGACGGCAACGACCGCCTCTACGGCGAGGCCGACCTGGTCCGGACCGACCAGTTCGGGCGCGTGGTGAAGACGGGCGACACCCTCTCCGGCGGAGCCGGCGACGACGCCATCGACCTCGGTCACGACCCGCGCCCGGCCAGCGACGGCACCACCGTCACGCCCGACGGCGTGACCTACGTCCACGCGCCGGCTCCGGTGGTGGTCGACTTCGGCGCGGCCGCGACCGTCCCCATCACCGCAGACGGCAACGACACCGTGACCGGCCTCGACGGCGGCGTCCGCCTCATCGGCTCCCCGCACGCCGACACCGTCAAGGGCACCAACTCCGCCGACACCATCCACAGCCGCGGGGGCGACGACACGATCTTCGGCCGGGGCGGCGACGACACGATCCTCGCCGACGCGTCCGACGCCGTGGGCAACGACCGCCTCTACGGCGACGCCGGCGACGACACCCTGAGCGGCACGTCCGGCTCCGACTCCTTCGTCGGTGGCAGCGGGTCCGACACCCTGACGTCCACCTCCGAGCTGCCCCAGCAGCTCCGTGGCGGCAGCGGCGTCGACACCGTCACCTTCCCGCTCCCCACCGAGTCGGGCTTCTCCGCGCGGGGCAACGGCGGGCAGGACAAGCTGCGGCTGCTGCCCAGCTCCAACCTTGCGGTCAAGCCCACGGTGCGCATCGACCAGCTGAAGCGGACCACCATCCGCGGCCTGATCCCCGCCACCGTCGAGGGCAAGATCAACGGGTTCAGCGACATCGTGCTGCCGGCCCGGACGCTGTCGATCTTCAAGGGCAGCAACGACTCCGAGGTCATCACCGCCGACCCCGACCACCGCGTGAAGATCTACGGCCGCGGCGGCGCCGACGTGATGACCGGATCCTCGCAGCCCGACCGGCTCGACGGCGGCAAGGGCTTCGACATCGCGCGCGGCCGCGGCGGCAACGACACGTGCAAGGCCGCCGAGAAGCGGTCCAGCTGCTGACCCGGCGCCACGCGCCCGCTTCCCCCACGACCGCACCCGGGGGCACGATGCCCCCATGTCGCGCACCGGCAGGTGGCTCGTGCTCGCAGCGGCCTGGCTGGTGCCGGTCTGCTGGACCGGCGCCGCCCTGCTGGCCGGTCCCTCCGACGGGACGTCGCTCTCCGCACGGCTGCTGCCCTCGTACGCACCGGGCTGGGGTCAGGAGGTGCGGGTCGCGGCGACCTACGGCGAGACGCCGTTGCGCGCGGGCGACGTGGTGCAGGCCGTCGACGGCCGGTCGCCGCAGGAGTGGGCGCGTGAACGCGGCAGCGTACGGCGAGAGGTGGGCGACGTCGTCCGCTACGAGGTGCGCCGGGCCGGGGCCGACCTCGACCTGATCCAGCAGGTGGACGTCACCCTCCAGCGCTATCCCGTCGCGGCGGCGGTCCGCGCCGCCCCGCACGTCGTGCTCCTGCCCGGGCTGCTGCTCGCGCTGGGCTCGGCGGTGTTCTGGGCGAGACCGGGGGCGGTGCCCGCGCGTGCGTTCCTGGCCGCCACGGCGCTGCTGCCCTTCATGCTCACCGCCACGCCACTCGGCCTCGGGGCCATCGACCTCGCCGGCGGACGAGGCGTGTGGGCCCAGCTCGTGGGGGAGGCGGGGGCCGCGCTCGGGCTCGTCGCGCTGGTGCTCGCGGTCGCGACGCTGACCCGCGGGAGCCGCCCGGGCCGGTGGGCGACGGTGTGGGCGACGGCGGTGCTGCCCGCGGTGCCGGTGCTCGGCTACGGGGTGTGGCTCGCCGCACGACTGCCCGGGGTCGGGCCGACGCTCGCCCGCCTCGCGGTGCTGGCCACGGTGTGGTCGCCTGCCCTGTGGTCCGCGGTGCCGGCGCTCCTGGTCGGCGCGACGCTCGCCCACCTCCGTGCGCGCCGCCGGGTCGACGTGCTCGCCTCCAGGCTCGCCCTGCTGGGTGTCGGCGCCGGTCTCGGAACGTGGGTGGTCCTCGGTCCGGCGCCGGCCCTGCTCACGGGTGCCGAGGTGCTGCGACCGGACCTGATCGTCCTGCTCGCCGGGGCGCTCACGACGACGTGCGTCGCGGCGGCGGCGGCGCACTTCCGGCTCGGCGACATCGAGCCGCGCGTACGGCGCGGGCTCGTGCAGGCGCTCGTCCTGGTCGTCGTCGGTGCCGCCTTCGTGGGCGGGGTCCGGGCGGCGGACGCGGCGGTGGACATCTCGGCCGGATCGATGCTGGCCGGTGGGCTGCTCGCGCTCCTCCTGCTGCCGGTGGCCGTGGCCGTGCAGCGGGCGGTGCGGCGGGTGGTCTACGGCGACCGGGAGTTCCCGGACCGCGTCGTGTCGGACCTGCGTCGGCTCGACGCGCTGACCGCGCCCGAGGAGTCGCTGGGCGAGGCGCTCGGGCTGCTCGCCCGGCGCCTGCACCTGTCCTACGCGGCGGTCGAGGTGCTGGCCACGCCGACCTCGGGGCCCGTCTCGGCGTCCATCGGCTCCCCGGGAGGCGCTCCGGCGACCGTCGACCTGACCGTCGGCGGCGCCACGCTGGGCCGGCTCCGCGTCGAGGTCGATGCGGGCCACGACCCGTTCGGCCGGGGCGATCGGCGGCTCCTGGAGGACATCGGCACGCAGGTCGGCGCGCTGGTGCAGGCCGTCACCACCAACCGCGAGCTCCAGGTCTCGCGCCAGCGCCTGGTCGCGGCCCGCGAGGAGGAGCGCCGACGGCTCAGGCGCGACCTGCACGACGGGCTGGGCCCGTCCCTGGCGTCGTTGGCGATGCGCCTGGAGGCGGCCACCGACCTCGTCCACCACGACCCGGACCAGGCCGCGGAGCTCATCGCCCGGCTCTCCGACCAGGCTCGCGAGGAGATCGCCGAGGTGCGACGGCTGGTGGACGGGCTGCGCCCGCCGGCGCTCGACCAGCTCGGGCTCGTGTCGGCGCTGCGGCACCTGGCGGCCGAGCACGGCACGGTCTCCGGAGGGGTGCCGTGGTCGATCGAGGCCGACCCCGATCTCGAGCCGCTCCCCGCGGCCGTCGAGGTCGCGGCCTACCGCATCGTCTCCGAGGCCGTGACCAACGTGCAGCACCACAGCCGCGCCGACGAGTGCGCCGTCCGCCTGGCGCGCGACGGGGCGGTGATGCGGATCGAGGTGTCCGACACGGGCACGGGGCTGGCCGACGACCGTCACGCGGGTGTAGGCCTGTCCTCGATGCGCGAACGAGCCCAGGAGCTCGGCGGGTCGTTCGAGGTCGTCGGCCGCCCCGGCGGGGGCACCCTGGTCCGGGTGCGCCTTCCGCTCGAGCAGGGATGACCGGGAGGGAGGAGGACCCCATGGACGGCTACCGGGTGCTGGTCGCCGACGACCACCACGACTTCCGGCGCGGGCTGGAGGCCCTGCTCGCCGCAACGCCCGACGTGGAGGTGGTGGGCGCCGCCTCCGACGGCGCGCTGGCGGTCGCCATGGCCCTGGACCTCCAGCCAGACGTCGTGCTGATGGACCTGCACATGCCGCGGGTCAACGGCATCGACGCGACCGCGCAGATCGTGGCGTCCTCACCGCACATCGGCGTGCTCGTGCTGACGATGATGGAGGACGAGGAGTCGGTCTTCGCCGCCGTGCGGGCGGGCGCCCGCGGCTACCTCCTCAAGGGGGCGCGCCGCGCCGAGATCACCCGCGCGGTGCAGGCCGTCGGCGCCGGCGAGGTGATCTTCGGCCCCGGCATCGCCGACCGCGTGATGGCCTACTTCGCCGGGGTGCGCAGTCGCCCGGTCGCCGACGCCTTCCCCGACCTCACCGACCGTGAGCGGGTGGTGCTGGGGCTCATCGCCGAGGGCAAGGAGAACGGCGAGATCGCCCGGCAGCTCGACCTGTCGGTCAAGACCGTGCGCAACCACGCCAGCAACATCTTCACCAAGCTGCAGGTCGCCCACCGCGCACAGGCGATCGTCAAGGCGCGGGAGGCCGGACTGGGCTGAGGCTCACCCGGAGTCGCGGCAGCCGCCCTGGAGCCGGGCGTCGTCGCGCGCGTCCGCCCCCACCGCGGCTGCCTGCTCGAGGTCGGGCAGCACCACCGAGGCGCCGTACTGCACGTCGAAGGTGCCCCCGACGATGCAACCGGTGGTGCGTCGCGGGTCGATGGCGGTGAGGGCCTGGACGAGGCGGTAGGCCGCCGACGGCGACAGGTCGGTCTGCAGCCCGGACAGGGCCGTCAGGGTGGTGCTCTCGATGAAGCCCGCCTCGTCCTCGGCCGCCCGCAGCCGCTCGAGCACCCCCAGGAGGAGCCGCTGGTGGTTGGCGACGCGGGTGAAGTCGCTGGCCGCCGGCAGGGCGTCGCGGGTGCGGGCGTAGAGGAGCGCCTGCTCGGCGTCGAACGTGTTGGCGCCCCGGCGCACCCGCACGCCGCCGTCGTCGGTGGTGAAGGAGATCGGCGAGTCCACGTGCACGTCGCCGACCGCGCCCATCATCGACCGGAACCCCTCGAAGCCGGTCACCAGCACCACGTCGGGCTCGATCCCCAGCAGCTCGTCGACCTCCCGGGCGACCCCCTCCGGACCCTCCTCCCGCAGCGCGGTGTTGAGGCGCGCACGACCTGTGCCCAGCTCGACGTAGAGGTCGCGGGGCAGGCCGAAGGCGACGGCGTGTCCGGTGCCCGGGTCGATGCCGACGAGCTGGATCGCGTCGGTCAGCCCGCCCATCACGTCCTCACCGGCGCCCGCCTGCGACCCGAGGGCCAGCACCCAGGTGACCCCGCCCCCGGCGTCGACGGCCCTGGCGGTGCCCACCGCGGACAGGCTGATCGTCGTGGGGTGGACCGAGCCGCTCGGCACCACCAGGGCGACGCCGGCGAGCAGCGCCAGCCGCGCGAGGGCCCGCCGCAGCCACCTCACGGGAGCACCTCGGCCGCCGCCTCGCCGGCGGGTGCGCCGTCGTCGAACGAGACGTCGTAGCCGAAGATCGACCAGGTGTCCCGCTCGGCGTCGAGCAGGAACCGGCCGTCGAGCGACAGGGGCCGCGTCGAGCCGTCCTCCATCGTCGCCTCGAAGGCGAAGTGCACCCGGGCGCTCGCGCCGTGCACGGTGCCCGCCTCGGTCAGGAACGAGAGCCGTGCGTCGAGGTCGGTGGCCCGCACGGCCGTGGCGTCGCGGACCGACGCCGCGGTGAGCAGGTCGATGTCCTGCGCCGCGTCGCGGGCGGCGCCGCTCGTGAACGACGCGAAGGAGCGGACGAACTCCTGGCGCGGGAAGTCGCCCAGGAACGCCCCGACGACGTAGTCGGAGAGCACGTCGCCGACCGCGCCCTCGACCTCGGCGCGTGCCTGCTCGTCGAGCCGATCGGCCCCCGAGACCGTCTCCACGCGCAAGGCCACCGAGCTGGGTGAGGTGGGCGGGTCGTCGTCGGCCGGGTCGTCGGTCGAGCAGGCCGTCGCGAGCATGCCCGCCGCGAGCGCCACGCCGACGCTGGCGGCCAGACCGGCACGGCGGCGAGTGTGGCCCATGGCGTTCATCATGTCCGACGCGCCGCGCCCCTGTCTCAGCTCGCGGGGACCGTGTTGACCGGGGACAGGTCGAAGTCGGCGACGTTGTCGCGGGCCGGGTGTCGCTCGCCGACCGGGCCGCGGGAGAACTCGCTCACCAGCGTGCCGGTCACGGTCCGGGTGAAGTCGGCGGTGGCGGCGCCGAGGGGACGCTCGCACCGGTCGACCATCGCGCAGCCCCAGCGCAGGGTGCCGGCGTTGAACACCCCTGCCCCCGAACGGGCGGTGTAGTAGACCGACTGGGTCGTGGTGGTCACGCCCCGGCAGGAGTACGGCGAGTGGCTGAGCACCTGCAGCGGCCGCGGCAGGCGCGCGTCGGGGTAGACCCGGTCGGCCTCGGGGCCGACCAGCCCGGGCACGTGGTCGCCGCGCCGCACGCCCGTGCCGCGGAAGCCCCACCAGCCCGGGCTGGCCACGACGTAGTCGGTGTCGACGGGGTAGCACTCGTACTGCATGCCCAGCAGGTCGTGCTCCGGACGCGGCACGGGCGGCTCGCGGAACATCGCCGTCGTGTCGACCGAGCCGCGGGCGTGCAGCGGGTCGAGGTGGGCGGAGTGCCGGTAGCCGACGACCACCCGGGCGGGCGCGCCGGCAGCGGGCTCGAGCCGGATCCGCCAGTACATCGTGTTGGCGCCGAGGAAGGCGAGGTTGGTCCCGGCGTCGCGCGCGGCGAGGACGACGTCGCGCATGGTGTTGGTCCAGTACTCGTCGTGCCCCATCGAGACGTAGCCGCGCGCGCCGGCCAGCACTCCCGGCGTGGTGTGGAGGTCGACGTTGGTGAAGTAGGACAACGGCACGCCCGAGCGCTCCGCCCGCACCACGACCGGCAGGGCCGCGGTGCGGTAGTCGTTGGCGCCCGTCGCCCCGTTGTAGGGCCGGTCGAAGCTGACGGCGTGGCTCGGCCGGTCCCCGTTGGCGCCGGCGTAGAGGCTGTATCCGCCCCACTCGTTGTAGGCCTGCCACGTGGTGATCGGCGCGACCAGCGCGACGGTGCCCTCCGCCGTCGGGGAGGCGACGACGTAGGGGACCTGGGTGCCCCACCCGGTGTCGGTGAGCAGCCGGAAGACGTAGAACCCCGGCTCCCACTCCGTGGTGTCGACGGTGAGGGTGCGGCGCCAGGGCGCGACCACCGTGCGCCGCTCGTACGACGAGTAGCGCGGCGCGGACTGCTCGCGTCCCAGGCGGAACCCCGACTCCCAGACGAACGCGCCCGTGCCCCCGGCGTAGGCGCCGATGCGGAAGGCGGCCACCTCGTAGCCACCCTCCGTCGTCGACACCTTGAGCCCGATGCGGGTGCCGGGCACGCCGCTGGCGCGGGTCGTGTAGGCCGCGACCTCCCCGTGCAGCGACGGCCTGCGCACGCGCCAGTCCTCCGAGCCGCGCGGGGCCGGCGAGGGCGTCGCCTCGCCCGGCCCGCCGGGCGGCGGCGTGTCCACCGCCCGGCGGGCCTCCCCCTCCGCGGTGCGCGGTCCCCCTCCGCGCCCCCCGTCCCCACCCGGCTGGGCCGCTCGCTCCACAGGCCCGCACCCTGTCGCGAGCACGGCCAGCGCCACTGCCAGCGCCACCGCCGCGACCACCATCCGTCGTGGCTGCATCGCCCGCTCCTCGATCCGTGGCGCCGGCCCTCCGGCGCCCTGGTCACGACGGTGGTCCGCGGGCACGTCCCGGGGCACGGGGCGGCGGTCCCGGACGGCCGGGACGATCCGGCGACGGTCCCGACCGGGGGCGGGCCCGGGCCGGACGTGGACCTAGGATCAACCCCATGCCCGAGATTTCCCGGGACGAGGTGGCCCACCTGGCCATGCTCGCCCGCATCGACCTCTCCGACGCCGAGCTCGACCACCTGGCCCCCCAGCTGAGCGTCATCCTCGACTCGGTCGCCTCCATCAACGGGGTCGCGGGTGACGACGTGCCGCCCACCTCGCACGCGCTCCCGCTGACCAACGTCTTCCGCGACGACGTCGTGGTGCCCGGCCTGACCGCCGAGGAGGCGCTGTCCGGCGCCCCCGCCCGGGAGGGCCAGCGCTTCTCGGTCCCGCGGATCCTGGGTGAGGAGGCCTGATGAGCGACGTCACCCGCAGCACCGCTGCCGCCCTCGCCGAGGGCCTCGCCACCGGCGAGGTCACCTCGGTCGAGCTCACCGAGGCCCACCTCGACCGCATCGACGACGTCGACGGGGCCGTGCACGCGTTCCTCCACGTCGACCGCGGCGGCGCCCTCGCCCAGGCCGCCGAGTCCGACGCCCGTCGCGCCCGCGGCGAGGCGCGCGGCCCGCTCGACGGCGTACCGATCGCCGTCAAGGACGTGCTGACCACCCGCGGGCTGCCGACCACCTGCGGCTCGAGGATCCTCGAGGGCTGGGTGCCGCCCTACGACGCCACGGTCGTGGCCCGCCTCCGCGAGGCCGGCCTGCCGATCCTGGGCAAGACCAACATGGACGAGTTCGCGATGGGCTCATCGACCGAGCACTCGGCCTACGGCCCCACCCACAACCCGTGGGACCTCGACCGGATCCCGGGCGGGTCCGGGGGCGGCTCGGCCGCCGCGGTCGCCGCGTTCGAGGCGCCGCTGGCCATCGGCACCGACACCGGCGGCTCGATCCGCCAGCCCGGTGCCGTCACCGGCACGGTCGGCGTCAAGCCGACCTACGGCGGGGTCTCGCGCTACGGCCTCGTCGCGCTCGCCAACAGCCTCGACCAGGCCGGGCCGGTCACCCGCACCGTGCTCGACGCGGCCATGCTCCACGACGTGATCGGCGGTCACGACCCGCGCGACTCCACCTCGATCCAGCAGGCGTGGCCCTCCTTCACCGAGGCCGCGCGGGCCGGCGCCGCCGGCGACATGACCGGCGTCAAGGTCGGCGTCATCACCGAGCTGGCCGGCGACGGCTGGCAGCCCGGCGTGATGGCGCGCTTCCAGGAGTCGGTCGACCTGCTGGTGAAGGCCGGCGCGGAGGTCGTCGAGGTGTCGTGCCCGTCCTTCGTGCACGCCCTGGCCGCCTACTACCTCATCCTCCCCGCAGAGGCGTCGAGCAACCTCGCGAAGTTCGACGCGATGCGCTACGGCCTCCGGGTGACCCCCGAGGGCGACCCGAGCGCCGAGGAGGTGATGCGCGCGACCCGCGACGCCGGCTTCGGCGACGAGGTCAAGCGCCGCATCATCCTGGGCACCTACGCGCTGTCGAGCGGCTACTACGACGCCTACTACGGGCAGGCGCAGAAGATCCGCACGCTCATCAGCCGCGACTTCGACGCCGCGTTCGGCGAGGTCGACGTGCTGGTGTCGCCGACCGCCCCGACCACGGCGTTCCGGCTGGGCGAGAAGCTCGACGACCCGATGGCGATGTACCTCAACGACCTCGCCACCATCCCCGCCAACCTCGCGGGCACGCCGGGCATCTCGGTGCCCAACGGCCTCGCCGACGAGGACGGCCTGCCCACCGGGTTCCAGGTGCTCGCGCCTGCCCTGGCCGACGACCGCGTCTACCGCGTCGGCGCCGCCCTGGAGGCCCTGCACGCCGACCAGTGGGGCGGCCCGCTGCTCGACAAGGCTCCGGCGCTGGCCGGTGCCCCGACCGCCGAGGTGAACTGACGTGACCGAGACCCTGATGCCCTTCGACGACGTGCTGGCGGCCTACGACCCGGCTCTCGGCCTCGAGGTCCACGTCGAGCTCAACACGGCCTCCAAGATGTTCTGCGGCTGCCCGGCCGTGTTCGGCGGCGAGCCCAACTCGGGCGTGTGCCCGACCTGCCTCGGGCTGCCCGGGGCGATGCCGGTGGTCAACCGCAAGGCCGTCGAGTCCGCGATCCGCATCGGCCTCGCGCTCAACTGCGACATCGCCGAGTGGTGCCGGTTCGCCCGGAAGAACTACTTCTACCCGGACATGCCGAAGAACTTCCAGACCTCGCAGTACGACGAGCCGATTGCCTTCGACGGCTGGATGGACGTCACTGTGCCGGTCGATGGGGGCGACGACGAGACGTACCGCGTCGAGATCGAGCGCGCCCACATGGAGGAGGACACCGGCAAGTCGTTGCACGTCGGCGGCTCCACCGGCCGCATCCACGGCGCCGACTACTCGCTGGTCGACTACAACCGCGCGGGCATCCCGCTCATCGAGATCGTCACCCGCCCGATCCTCGGCGCGGGGGCCAAGGCGCCCGACGTGGCCCGCGCGTACGTCGCCCAGCTGCGAGAGCTGATCGTCGCCCTCGGCGTGTCCGAGGCCCGGATGGACCAGGGCAACCTGCGCGCCGACGTCAACCTCTCGCTCGCGCCCAAGGGCAGCGGCACGCTCGGCACCCGCACCGAGACCAAGAACGTCAACTCGTTCCGCTCCGTCGAGCGGGCGGTGCGCTTCGAGATGCAACGGCACGCCGCGATCCTCAGCGGCGGGGGGACGATCCTGCAGGAGACCCGCCACTGGCACGAGGACACCGGCGTCACCACGAGCGGCCGGGAGAAGTCCGACGCGGACGACTACCGCTACTTCCCCGAGCCCGACCTGGTGCCCGTGGCTCCGAGCCGCGAGTGGGTCGAGGAGCTGCGCGGCACGCTGCCGGAGAACCCGACCGTGCGCCGGGCGCGGCTGCAGGCCGAGTGGGGCTTCACCGACCTCGAGATGCGCGACACCGTCGGTGCCGGCGCGCTGGGGCTCGTGGAGCAGACCATCGCCGAGGGGGCCGCCCCGCAGGCCGCCCGCAAGTGGTGGCTCGGCGAGCTGGCCCGCCGCAGCAACGAGGACGGCGTCGACCTGGTCGACCTGCCGATCACTCCCGCCGACGTGGCGCGCATCCAGGCGCTGGTGGACGAGAAGGTCGTCAACGACAAGCTCGCGCGCCAGGTCTTCGAGGGCGTCCTCGCGGGCGAGGGCACCCCCGACGAGGTCGTCGAGAAGCGCGGCCTCGCGGTGGTCTCCGACGACGGCGCGCTCGGCGCCGCGGTGGACAACGCGATCGCCGCCAACCCCGGCGTGGCCGACAAGATCCGCGACGGCAAGGTCGCCGCGGCGGGGGCCCTCATCGGCGCGGTGATGAAGGAGATGGGCGGGCAGGCGGACGCCGGACGGGTCCGCGAGCTGATCCTGGAGAAGCTCACCTGAGTGCGACTTTCGTCGGATTCGGCGGTTGACCGCCAGGTCTAGACAACTTGTTAGGGTGATTGCGAGTCACATTGGTCACATCACCAACCAACGCTCGCAGCACCGGGGGAGTGGTCGGCCGCGGCATGCGGTCGCGACGACCTCTGCGAGCGGGAAGGAAGTCATGCACCATCGCATTCGACCCGTCCGCACGGCTCTGGTCGCCCTGTCGACCGCAGCCCTGGGGGTCGGCGTACTCGCCGCTCCGCCCGCATCGGCGGAGCCCACGCCTGCCCTGCGCGCCGCCAAGGCCGCAGTCAACACCGACAGCACCCCGTCCACGATCGCCGCAGAATGGCTGGCCGGAGAGCTCAGCAACGGGCTGATCGTCGGCTCGTCCGGCCCGGACCTCGGCCTCACCGTCGACACCGGCCTGGGGCTCTCGACCGTCGCCGGTCAGGGCGGCACCATCACGGCGATCAACAACTCCCTCGAGCCGCGCATCGCCGACTACGTCGGCGACGGCACCACGGAGTCCTACGCCGGTCCGCTGGCCAAGGCCGCCGTGTTCGCCTGGACCGCCAAGCAGAACCCGACCAGCTACGGCGGGGTCAACCTCATCGCCCGCCTCCAGGAGCGCACCGCCGACGTGCCGGCGGATCCCGCTGCCCAGCCGCAGGCCGCGGCCATCGCCGGCCGGATCTTCGACAAGTCGGCGTCCGGCAACTACGCCAACGTGATCGGCCAGGCCTACGCCGCGCGTGTCCTCACGCTGGCCCAGTCGACCGAGGCCGCCGCGGCGCGTGACTTCCTGCTCAAGCAGCAGTGCGCGTCGGGCTACTTCCGTAACACCTTCGCCAACGCCGACGTGCCCGACCAGTCGTGCACCGAGGGCGCGGCCGGCAGCGCGGCCGACCCGGACGCCACCGCGATCGCGGTGATCAACCTGGTCGAGTCGGGCGACGACAGCCCGGCCGTCGTGGGCGCCCTGGCCAAGGCCGGCACCTGGCTGGCCAAGCGCCAGCGGGGGAGCGGTGCGTTCCGCGCCGCAGCGCCGGTCAGCAAGATCAACACCAACACCACGGCCCTCGGCGGCTACGCCCTCGGCCTGCTGAAGAACCGCGACGCGGCGCTCAAGGCCGCGCTGTGGGTGCGCAAGAACCAGCCGGTCGACAAGTTCAAGTGCCGCACCGCGCTCACCAAGGACACGGGGGCGGTGGCCTACCGCCGGCAGGAGATCGCGCCCGCCGAGACCACCGGCATCCCTGCCACGGCCCGCGACGAGTGGCGTCGGGCCACCGCCCAGGCGATCCTCGGTCTCCAGTTCGCCCCGGCGAGCACGGAGAAGCTGCGGATCGTCTCGGTGCGCAAGCAGGCCCGCGCCGGTGACCGCGTCCAGTTCCGGGTCTTCGGCCTCGCTCCCAGTGAGAGCGCCTGCCTGCAGGTCAAGGGCGACTTCCTGCACCTGACGGGCAAGAAGAACGGCGGCAAGATCGTGCGCAAGCTCGTGCTGCCGACCGGCAACCAGCGCCGCGTGGCTCTCGTGAAGACCGCGGACGACGAGGCGCGTACGTCGCTGCGGGTGCGCAACTGACGCACTCCTGACCCGCACCACCACCTCGGCCCGGCGTCCCACGACGCCGGGCCGAGGTGCGTCCGGGCAGCGCCGGGGGATACGCTGCACGGGCCGTCCCGACCGGGTCGGCACCACACACGCCCGAGCTGGGGAAAGCCGGTCCGAAACCGGCGCTGACCCGCAACCGTGGGCACGGGAGCGATCCCGTGCGAGCCGGAACACCCGCCTCGACGCGTCTTGATCACCATCGCTGTCGAGGAATGCAGCGAGGGCGGACCGGCTGATGCCTCCTTCCCTCGTTGTCGCAGCGAGGGAAGGAACCATGAAGTTCTCCGCGTCGGGATCCGCCCTGTCGGGTCTCGCTCTCACCCTGGCCGCTGCCACTCTCGCGCAGCCGCTCCTCGCCCCGCCCGCCCAGGCGGCCGGCACCACCACGGGTGCCCCGGCATCCGGGGCCGCGCGCTCGGCCACCGGATGGCTGGCGACGCAGCTCACCGGCGGCGTCATCCACAACGACACCTACGACTTCGACGACCTCGGCCTGACCATGGACATCGGTCTCAGCATGGACGAGGTCGGCGGCGACCAGGCCATGGTGCGCCAGATCCGGTCCTCGCTCGCCGGCCGGATCGAGGAGTACGCAGCGCCGTCCGTCACCGAGCGCTACGCCGGCTCGCTGGCCAAGGCGATGGTCTTCGCCCAGGTCTCCGGCGCCGACCCGCGCACCTACGGCGGCCTCGATCTCGTCGCCCAGACGGAGGCGCGGGTCGTCGCGAGCGGTCCGAGCGCGGGCCGCCTGCGCGACCAGTCGGCCTACGGCGACTACGCCAACCTCTTCGGTCAGGCCCTGGCCGTGCGCGGCCTGTCGGTCGCGGGGTCGGCCAAGGCCGCCGCCACCACCGACTTCCTGCTGCAGCAGCAGTGCGCCTCCGGCTACTTCCGCGTCCTCTTCACCCCCGACGCCACCGCGGCCGACCAGTCGTGCGCGGACGGCACCGACCCGGCCGACACCGACGCCACCGCCTTCGCGGTCGTCCAGCTCGCGGCGGTGTCGCCGCGACCCGCGGCGGTGGACCGGGCGATCACCCGGGCCGTCGGGTGGCTCGCGGCCACCCAGCGCGCCGACGGCTCGTTCGGCGGCAGCCCCTTCACCCCCGACCCCAACACCAACAGCACCGGGCTCGCCGCGAGCGCGTTCGCCGTCACCGGCGCCTGCGAGCGGTCCGGCCGCGCAGCGGACTGGGTCGCCACGCTCCAGGTCGGCCAGCAGCCGGCCGGCTCGCCGCTGGCCGACGAGGAGGGCGCGCTCGCCTACGACCGGGCGGCGCTGGACGGTGCCGCGACCGCCGGCATCGGAGCGGGCCGCGACCAGTGGTGGCGCGCGACGGTGCAGGCCGTCGCCGGCCTGACCAACGCACGCGGCTCGGCGAAGGCGCTCACGGTGACCTCCGCCGGGAGCGAGCCGGGGTCGACCGCCACCCTCACCGCGACCGGCGGGGCCGCCGGCGACCGCTTCTGCCTCACCGGGCCCGGCATCGACGGCAGCCGCACCGCCGTCGTGGGTTCCGACGGCACCCTGAGCGCCAGGGTCGGCCTTCCCGCCGTCGCCGGCGCGGCGACCTACACGCTCACCGGTCGTGACGGCGCGACCAGCCACACCGTGCTCGTCGGCGCAGCCGAGTCCGCGCGCGGGTCGGTCGCCGGCGTCCGCCTCGCCGGGCCGAGCGGCTTCCGCAAGGCCGGCAGCAAGGTGGCTCTCGAGGTGGTTGGCGCGGCTCCGGGCGCCCGTTTCGCCCTCCGTGGTCCCGGGATCGCGGACGCCACCGTCGTCGTCGGCTCCGACGGCGTGCTGACCCGCGTGGTGCGGCTGCCGCGCACGACCGGTGCGGCGACGTACGTGCTCACCGGGGCGGACGGCCGGGCCACCGGCCGGGTCCGCGTGCTCGGCAAGAAGACGCTCGCCGTGTCGACCCTCGCCAGCGACGGCCCCCGCACGCGCGTGCTGGTCCGCCGCCTCGCCGCGGGGGAGAAGGTGCGCCTGCGGATCGCCGGCACGACGGTCGCGACGGGTCGCGCCAACGCCAAGGGCAGGTTCCTCGCCCGTGTCGCCCTCCCCGAGGGACGCGCGAAGGTCCGGATCCGGGCCGTCGGGCAGTTCGCCGCCCTGCGCTCCGGCTCGACGACGGTGGCCCCGCGGTGACCGCCCGCGCCGCGCGCCGCCTGCTCGTCGCGCTGCTGCTCGTCCTCGCCCCGGGCGTCGTCCTCGGGGCCACGTCCCCGGCCGGCGCCGCCACCTGCACCTCCTCAGGCGGGGTCAGCGTGGTCGTCGACTACCGCGAGCTCGGCGGCAGCATGGTCACGGCCTGCTCGGCGGACGGGGGCGGCAAGAGCGCCGCGGCGATCTTCGCCTCGGTCGGGGTGGGCATCACCTACGCCACCCGTCAGCCCGGCTTCGTGTGCCGGGTCAACGGCGTCCCCGCGAGCGACCCGTGCGTCAACACCTCGCCGCCCAACGCCTACTGGGGCATGTGGTGGGCCGACGGGTCGAAGGCGTCGTGGACCTACTCCGCGGCCGGCATCGGCTCGCAGACCGTGCCGGCCGGCGGGTCGGTGGCGTGGTCGTGGCAGCAGGACCGGACGGCCGGCTCCAACGTCCCGCCGGGCCTCGCGCCCCCGGTGACGAAGACCGCGACCCCGACGTCCTCCCCGTCGCCGTCGTCCCCGACGTCGTCGCCCTCGCAGGGCAGCTCCCCGACCGCCTCGCCCAGCACCGGCGGCTCCGGCAGCGGCTCCGGCGGCGGGTCGGGTGGCTCCGGCGGCTCGGGCGGCGGCTCGCAGCCCAGCGGTCCCGCCACGACCTCCGGCGGGTCCGGCGGCAGCGGCGGCTCCGGCTCCGGGGGCGGCTCCAGTCCGTCGGCGTCGTCGTCGCCGAGTGCGTCCGGCGGCTCCTCCGCGCCCTCCTTGGACAATGAGTCTCCAGGAGACTCACGGCGCAGCGAGGGTCCGGGCGGCGCCGAGTCCGACGGTCCCGACGGGGGCTCGGGCGGCGACGGCAAGGGGGCGGACAAGGACTCTGACAAGGACTCCGACAAGGGCACGGGCAAGGGCTCGAAGGGTTCCGAGCGCGATGAGTCTCCGGGAGACTCAGCGTCCAGCGCCGACGGCGGTGCCTCTGCCGACCCGGCCCCGGGCGCGTCCTCCGAGACGGCCCCGACGAGCGCCGACGCGCCCGGGCGGGTGCCGGCCGCCCTCACCTGGGGCGTGCTCGGGATGCTCGCGGTCGCGATCGCGGTCAGCGCGGTCGTGGCGCGCCGCCGACGGGGGGCCTGACGCCTCGTGACCGGATCGGCGGCGCTGCCGCGAGACCTGCACCCGCTCGCCTGGTGGACCTGGGCGATCGGGCTGGCCACCGCTGCCTCGCTCACCACCAACCCGCTGCTGCTGCTGCTCGTCATGGGGGCGGCGACGGTGGTGGTGATGGCGCGCCGATCCGGTCATCCCTTCGGCCGGTCCTTCCGGCTCTACGTCCTCCTGGCCGTGCTCACCGTGGTGCTGCGGGTCGTCTTCCGCATCGTCTTCGGCGGCCAGGAGGTCGGTCACGTGCTGCTCGACCTGCCGGAGGTGCCGCTGCCCGACTGGGCTGCCGGCGTCCGGCTGCTGGGGCCGGTGACCAGCGAGGCGCTGCTCGCCGGCCTGTACGACGGGCTGCGGCTGGCCACGATCATCCTGTGCGTCGGCGCCGCGAACTCGCTGGCCAACCCCAAGCGACTGCTCGCGTCGGTGCCGCCCGCGCTCTACGAGATCGGCACCGCTCTCGTCGTCGCGGTGACGATCTTCCCCCAGCTCGCCGACAGCGCCCGCCGCGTCCGCGCCGCGCAGGCGCTCCGCGGCGGCGCGACCTCGGGTGTCGGACGGCTGCGCCGCTTCCTGGTGCCGGTGCTCGAGGACGCGCTCGAGCGTTCCCTGGCGCTCGCCGCCGGGATGGACGCCCGCGGCTACGGCCGCTCGGGCGACGCGACACCTCGCGAGCGCTGGACGACCGGATCGCTCCTGCTGCTCGCCCTCACCGGCATCTGCGTCGGCACCTACGCCTGGCTCGACCCCACCGCGCCCCGCGTCCTCGCACTCCCGATGCTCGCGGCGGGCGCGAGCGTCGCGGTGCTCGGCATGGTCAGCTCCGGGCGGCGGGTGCAGCGCACCCGCTACCGCCCCGACCCGTGGCGCGGACCCGAGCTGTTCACCGTCGGCGTGGGCGTCACGGTCGCCGTGCTGGCCTGGTACGTGAGCCACACCCAGGTCGCGGTCGCCTACCCCGGCGTGGACGTCGCGCCCTACCTCTCGCCGCTCGCCCTGCTGCTCGGTGTCCTCGGCACGCTCCCGGCCGTGGCCACCCCGGTGCCTGCCACGGCGCCCGTGCGACGGGAGGCGGCGGCATGAGCGCGCCACGTGCCGCGGGCAGCGGCGTCATCGAGCTGCGCGACGTCGGGTTCCGCTACGACCGGCGCCAGGTCCTGGCCGGCGTCGACCTGAGTCTCGAGGAGGGCGAGCTGGTGCTCGTCTCGGGCCGCACGGGGGTGGGCAAGTCGACGCTCCTGGGCGTCGTCACGGGCCTCGTCCCGCGCTTCACCGGCGGGGTGCTCACCGGCGACGTCCTGCTCGACGGGCGCAGCATCGTCGAGCAGCCGCCGCGCGAGCGGGCGCACCTCGTCGGCTACGTCGGGCAGGACCCGCTCGCGGGCTTCGTCGCCGACACCGTCGAGGAGGAGCTCGCCTACGGCATGGAGCAGCTCGGCACCGCCCCCGAGACGATGCGACGCCGCGTCGAGGAGACCCTCGACCTGCTGGGCATCGCCGACCTGCGGGCCCGCGACCTCCGCACCCTCTCCGGCGGTCAGCAGCAGCGGGTCGCGATCGGCGCGGTCCTCACCACCAACCCGCGGGTGCTGGTCCTCGACGAGCCGACCTCCGCGCTCGACCCGACCGCCGCCGAGGACGTCCTCGCGACGATCACCCGGCTGGTGCACGACCTGGGCCTGACGGTGCTGCTGGCCGAGCACCGGCTCGAGCGCGTCGTGCCGTTCGCCGACCGGATCTGCCTGGTGACGGGGGACGGCGGCATCCGCGTCGACGACCCGCAGGTCGTGCTCGCCGACTCACCGGTCGCTCCGCCCCTGGTCGAGCTCGGCCGCCTGGCCGGCTGGGATCCCCTGCCGCTCACCGTGCGCGACGCGCGCCGGCGCGCCCGCTCGCTCCCCGAGCTCACGCCCGCCGCGCCTGCGCCCCAGTCCGCCGCCGACCCCCTGCTCGTCGCCCGCGGCGTCACGGTCGTCCACGGCTCCCACGTGGCCGTGCGCGAGGTGGACCTCACGCTGTCCACGGGCCGGGTCACCGTCCTCATGGGCCGCAACGGCTCGGGCAAGTCCAGCCTGATCTGGGCGCTCCAGGGCTCTGGCAAGCGACGCGCGGGCTCGGTCGACGTCGCAGGCGACGACCCCGCCGCGCTCGCGCCGGCCGCGCGGCGTACCCACGTCGGGCTGGTGCCGCAGACCGCCGCCGACCTGCTCTACCTCGAGACCGTCGCCGAGGAGTGCGCGGCGGCCGACATCGGTGCCGACGCCGGTCCCGGCACCTGCCGTGCGCTGCTCGACCGCCTCGCCCCGGGGATCGACGACGCGATCCACCCCCGTGACCTGTCCGAGGGACAGCGGCTCGCCCTCGCGCTCGCCATCGTGCTGGCCGCCCGGCCGCCCGTCGTGCTGCTCGACGAGCCGACCCGCGGCCTCGACTACGCCGGCAAGGCCGAGCTGGCCCGCATCGTCGCCGGCCTCGCCGACGACGGCCACGCCGTCCTCCTGGCCACCCACGACGTCGAGTTCGCGGCCCACGTCGCCGACGAGGTGGTCGTGATGGCCGAGGGTGAGGTCGTCTCGAGCGGCCCGCCGCGCCGGGTGCTGGCCGAGTCGCCGTCGTTCGCCCCCCAGGTCACCAAGGTGCTCGGCCCGCCGTGGCTCGTCGTCGAGGAGGTCGCCGCCGCGCTGGCCGACCGGGCAGCAACGCGCGACGGCACCGGGGAGGGCGCATGAGCACCGTCGAGCGACGCCGCCCCAGCGCCCCGCCCCCGGTCGCCCTGCCCATCGGGCCGCGCACGGCGGCCGTGCTCGTCCTCGCCTCCGTCGCCGGGCTGATGATGCTGTGTTGGCCGCTCCTGCTGGAGGTGCAGCCCGGCGACCGCGTCGAGCCGCCGTTCCTCTTCCTCGCGCTGCTGCCCCTCGTGATGGTCGTCGTCCTCGCGGAGATGGGGGAGGGCGGCATGGACGCCCGCGTCCTGGCCGTCCTGGGCGTCCTGTCCGCCATCAACGCCGTGATGCGGGCACTCGGCGCCGGGACCGGTGGCATCGAGATGGTGTTCTTCCTGCTGGTGCTGGGTGGGCGGGTCTTCGGGCCGGGGTTCGGGTTCGTGCTCGGGTGCACCTCTATCTTCGCGTCGGCGCTGCTCACCGCGGGGGTCGGGCCGTGGCTGCCGTTCCAGATGATCTGCTCGGCCTGGGTCGGGATGGGCGCGGGCCTGCTGCCCCGCCGCGTCGGCGGTCGCGCCGAGATCGCCATGCTGGTGGCCTACGCGGTCGTCGCGTCCTACCTCTTCGGCATGCTGATGAACCTCAGCTTCTGGCCGTTCGCGCTCGGCATCGTCGTCCCGGGCCACGAGGGCTCGCTCGCCTACGTTGCCGGCGCGCCGCTGCTCGAGAACGCCCACCGGTTCCTCGTCTACACCCTGCTCACCTCCACCGGCGGCTGGGACACCGGCCGCGCGATCACGACGAGCATCGCCATCGTGGTGCTGGGTCCAGCGATCCTCACCACGCTGCGCCGGGCGGCCCGCCGCGCCGTCGTACGTCCGGGCTGAGCCGCGCGGCCCGATCAGCGCCGGGTCGGTGCCGGGGTCCCGACCGGGTGGGTGCCGGACGGGTCAGGGCCGGACGCGGACGATGCGGTCGTCGGCCGGGGTCGGCTGGCCACGTCCGTCGCGGTTGGAGGTGGTGACCCAGAGCAGGCCGTCGGGCGCGGCGGCGACGGTGCGCAGCCGGCCGAAGTCCTCGGTGAGGAAGGCGCGCGGCTTGGACGCCGTGCCGTCCTCGGAGACCGCGATGCGCCACAGTCGCTGGCCGCGGAGGCCGGCCATCCAGAGGTGCCCGTCGGCGAACGCCAGTCCGCTCGGCGAGGCCTGCTCGACCGGCCAGACCACCTGCGGGTCGACGTAGTCCGGGTCGTCGCCCGCCCCCTCGACCCGGGGCCAGCCGTAGTTGCCGCCCTTCTCGACGAGGTTGAGCTCGTCCCACTCCGAGTCGCCGAACTCCGAGGCCCACAGCCGGCCCTCGTCGTCCCACGCCAGACCCTGGACGTTGCGGTGGCCCAGCGACCACACGGGGGAGTCGGGGTCGGGGTTGCCCGGCGCCGGGTCGCCGTCGGGGGTGATCCGGAGGATCTTGCCGGCCAGGCTGTCCGGGTCCTGGGCGAGCTCGGGGTCGCCCGTCTCGCCGGTCGTCACGTAGAGGTAGCCGTCGGGACCGAACGCGATCCGGCCGCCGTCGTGGATGAACCCGGCCGGGATGCCGTCGAGGACGACCGTGGGCCTGCCGAGCCGGGTGCCGTCGAGGCGGGCCTTGACGACCCGGTTGTCGGTGGCGGTGGTCAGGTAGAGGAAGAGTGTGCGGTCGGAGTCGTAGTCCGGCGACACGGCGACGCCGAGGAGCCCTGCCTCGCCCTGGGGGGCGGCGTCCGCGATCGTGCCGAGCGTGGCGACCTCGCCGTCCTCGTCGATGCTGAGCACCCGGCCGGAGATGCGCTCGGTGGCCACGGCCGTGCCGTCGGGCAGGAAGTCGACCCCCCACGGCACCTCCAGGTCCTCCACCAGGGTGTCGACGACCTCGGGCGGTCCGGACGACGCCCCCGCCGACTCCGACGCGGACCCCGACTCGTCCGGCGCGTCGGAGGGCGTCGGCTGCTCGGGCAGGTCCGTCGGCTGCGTGGTGCGGGGCATCGGGTCGGGCTCGGTGCTCGCGCAGCCCGCCACGGCGCCCAGCGTCAGGGCCAGCGAGCCGAGGAGCAGTCGCGATCTCAGGGGGCTGCTCGTCATGTCGCCAGTGTGCCGGGTGCCGTCGAATGCTCCTCGCCGCGGCCTCCGGGCGGCCCACCCGGGGCGGACCCCGACCGGGTGGCGCCGACGGACGCCGCCACCACGCAGGCGATGGCCAGCCACTGGAGCGGTGAGAGGTGCTCCTGCAGCACCACGATCGCGGCGAGCGCCGCGGCCGCCGGCTCGAGGCTCATCAGGATCCCGAAGACGGCGGGGCGCAGGCTGCGCAGCGCGACCAGCTCGCAGCTGTAGGGGATGACCGAGCTGAGCAGTCCCACCAGCGCTCCGAGGAGGAGCACCCGGCCGTCCCACAGCGACGTACCGGCGCTCATCAGCGCGGGCAGCGTCATCCCCGCCGCCGCGACGACGCTGGCCACGGCCAGCCCGTCGAGCCCCTCCCAGCGGCGACCGGTGCTCGCGCTGAGCAGGATGTACGCCGCCCAGGCCGCGCCGGCGAGCAGGGCGCAGGCCACGCCGACGAGGTCGAGGCCGGTGCGCTCGATGCCGAGGAGCGCGACCCCGGCACCGGCCAGCCCGACCCAGACGAGGTCGCGGGCGCGCCGCGAACCGAGGATCGCGAGCGACAGTGGCCCGATGAACTCGATCGTCACCGCGATCCCCAGCGGGATCCGGGACATGGACTGGTAGATCGCCCAGTTCATCGTGGCGAGGCTGGCGCCGAACCCGAGCACGACCAGCCAGTCCCGCCGCGTGCGGCCGGGGAGCCGGGGCCGGGTGAGGGCGAGGAGCACCAGCGCGCTGGTGATCAGGCGCAGCCACACCATGGCGGTGGGGGAGATCTCGTCGAAGAGTCCCTTGGCGATCGCCGCGCCGAGCTGCACCGACAAGATGCCCACCAGCACCAGGCCGACCGGCCCGAGCAGGGCGCTGCTGGGTCGCCGGGTCACCCGGCCACCCTATTCAGCCCGGCTCGTCAGCCGGCTGAACAGCCCTGTTCAGTCGGGCTGCTCGGCCGTGTCGTCCTCGAGGGCGAGGAGCGCCCGGCGCGCGTGCCGCTGCTCGGCGGCGAAGTAGTCCAGGCCCCAGTCGGCCACGAGCGAGGGGAACCGGAATGGCTCCCCGGGCCCGTCGGACCCCCTCAGCGCCGCACGAACGTCGGCGAGGTCCCACGCGGCCTGCTGCAGCTCGTCGATGTAGTCGCGCAGCATCTGCCTGGTCTGGTGCGGTTCGCCCACGTGGCCGATCAGCAGCCGCAGCAGCACCGTGTGCTTGAGGACGGGGAACCCGGCGGGCGTCTGGTCCATCCAGGTGCGCAGCGCTGTCCGTCCGGCCTCGGTGATCGCGTACGACGTCACCTCCCGTCCGCCCTCGGGGCGGGCGTCGGCGCGCACCAGGCCCTGCTCGGTCAGGCGGCGCAGCTCGGTGTAGATCTGGCTCATCGCGGGGGAGACCCAGTAGAAGCGCAGCGTGATGTCGGCGCGCTGCTTGATCTCGTAGCCCGTCAGCTCGTCGCCGAACGTGAGGAGGCCGAGGATCGCGTAGCCGGTCACCGGAAGGTCTTGACGCATGATCCTCCGAGAGTAGTGTTCCTAATCGGAATAGTCATCGTCTCGACGCCGGAGGGCCAACGTGTCGCGCACCTTGCTCATGGTCGGAACCCGCAAGGGGATGTGGCTCGGGACCTCGGACGAGTCCCGGCAGTCGTGGGACTGGACGGGCCCCCACTTCCCGATGGAGGAGGTCTACTCCGTCATGGCCGACACCCGTGGGAGTGCGCCGCGGCTGCTGGCGGGGGCCTCGTCGAGCTGGCTCGGCCCGCAGGTCTGGCGCTCCGACGACCTCGGCGCTACGTGGGACGAGACGCCCAACGGCGCCGTCCGCTTCCCCGAGGACACCGGCGCCACCGTGGCCCGGGTGTGGCAGCTGCAGCCGGGACCGTCCGGCGACGGCGGCGACGAGGTGGTGTGGGCGGGCACCGAGCCCGGCGCGGTCTTCCGGTCCGAGGACCGTGGCGAGACGTTCTCGCTGGTGCGCGGACTGTGGGACCACCCGCACCGCGCGGAGTGGAACGCGGGCTTCGGCGGCCAGGCCTTCCACACGATCCTCCCCCACCCGGACGACCCCTCGCGCGTGCTGGCCGCGTTGTCCACCGGCGGCGTCTACGTCACCGCGGACGGCGGGGAGACCTGGCAGCCCTCCAACACCGGTGTGAAGGCCGAGTTCTTCCCCGGCGAGCGCAACTATCCCGAGTTCGGCCAGTGCGTGCACAAGGTCGCCAGGGACGCCGCCGACCCGGAGCGGCTCTACCTGCAGAACCACGGTGGCGTCTACCGCTCCGACGACGGCGGCACCTCCTGGCAGGACATCGCCCCCGGCCTGCCCACCGAGTTCGGCTTCGCCATGGTCGCCCACCCGCACCGCGGCGACACGGCCTACAACTTCCCCATCACCGGCGCGGAGGCCCGCTGGCCCGTCGACGGCTGCGCCCGGGTCTACCGCACCACGGATGCCGGCGCATCGTGGGAGCCGCTGGGTGACGGCGTCCTGCCCGACGGCTACTACACCGCCGTCATGCGCGACGCCATGTGCGTCGACGACCACGACGTCCCCGGCCTCTACTTCGGCGGTCGCAACGGCGGCGTCTGGGCCTCGCCCGACGAGGGAGCGTCGTGGCAGGAGATCCACAAGGACCTGCCGGACGTGCTCGTCGTCCGCGCCGTGAAGCTCCCCTGACGCGGGTCGCCCGGCCACCCCACGCGAGCCGGGCACCCCCACCCGCGCACCCACCCGCGCACCCACCCGCGCACCCACCCGCGCACCCACCCGCGCACCCACCCGCGCACCCCCACCCCCGCGCATCCCCGCCCCCGCCACTACTGGGCCTTGAGTCTCTGAGCGACTCAAGGCCCAAGGCGCGCTCCGGGGTGCCCGCCGACCGCGCTGCTGTGCCGTGAGTCCCTCAGAGACTCACGGCACAGCAGGGACGAGGTGGGCGCGGGCAGCCTCCGGGCGCGGACCGGGGAACGTCCACAGGCGCGGGCGCGCGGGCATTTCGAGAAGCCCTGTGGAAAGGGCGCCGCTCCTGTCGGTCGCCGGGCGTGTGATGGGTCGTGACGAGGCGATCGTGACCAGGAGGCCGGCGATGGGGACGGATACAGCACGCATCACGTGGCGCGATGACGTGTCCGACGCGGAGATGGCGGTGTGGACCGAGGAGGAGTGGGAGTGGTTCGGGATGGGGCCGTTCGACGGCGGGATACCCGGGCTGGTCCGCCGGGTCCGGCGGATCCTGGAGGTCTCCCAGCGGGGCCTGGCCGCCCTGATCGACGTCTCGCAGTCGGTGGTGGCTCGCTGGGAGACCGGCCGCACCAGCCCGCGGGCGTGCGTGCTCCACGAGCTGCTCCGGATGGCCCGGCTCACCGTGACGTACCGCGACGAGGAGACGGGGGAGGAGGTGACGCCGATGCGCGACGACGGAGCGCGCAAGCACGGCGGGAGCCGGTTCCCCGCCCACGCCGACCTGCGAGCGACCGGGTGGTGGACCCCGCGTCAGCTGATGACGACGATGGTCGAGTACTACCGGGTGCGCGACCGCTCGCGGGCGCGACGGGACCCGTCGATCCGGGCCACCACGTGCCCCTTCTGGCGCCGGCTCGAGCGCCTGCTCCACGGCACGCCCGACGACCATCCGTCGAGGTGGCAGCTGGCCGCTGAGGCCGAGCACCTCGACGAACGACGTGAGGAGCGCCTCGGCGTCGGCGTCCGGGTGAGACACCGTGCACCGGCCCGAGCGGGGGCTACTAGCCTGACGGCATGACGCACGCAGCCGACGGACCCGACATCAAGCCTCGCAGTCGCGACGTGACCGACGGGCTCGAGAAGGCAGCGGCCCGCGGCATGCTGCGGGCTGTCGGCATGGGCGACGACGACTGGGAGAAGCCCCAGATCGGCGTCGCGTCGAGCTGGAACGAGATCACCCCCTGCAACCTCTCCCTCGACCGGCTGGCCAAGGCGGTCAAGAACGGGGTGCACGCCGCGGGCGGCTTCCCGCTCGAGTTCGGCACGATCTCGGTGTCCGACGGCATCTCGATGGGCCACGAGGGCATGCACTTCTCGCTGGTGAGCCGCGAGGTCATCGCCGACTCGGTCGAGACCGTGATGATGGCCGAGCGCCTCGACGGCTCCGTCCTGCTCGCCGGGTGCGACAAGTCGCTGCCGGGCATGCTGATGGCCGCCGCGCGCCTCGACCTGGCCAGCGTCTTCCTCTACGCCGGGACGATCATGCCCGGCCAGGTCGACGGCAAGGACGTCACCATCATCGACGCCTTCGAGGCGGTCGGCGCGTGCCTGGCCGGCAAGATCAGCCGCGAGAAGGTCGACGAGATCGAGCGGGCCATCTGTCCCGGCGAGGGCGCGTGCGGCGGCGCCTACACCGCCAACACGATGGCCAGCGTCGCCGAGGCGCTCGGCATGTCCCTGCCGGGCAGCTCGAGCCCGCCGGCCGTCGACCGCCGCCGCGACGGGTTCGCCCACAAGTCCGGCGAGGCCGTGGTCAACATGCTGCGCCAGGGCATCACCGCGCGCCAGATCATGACCCGCCCGGCCTTCGAGAACGCCATCGCGATGGCCATGGCGCTCGGTGGCTCCACCAACGCCGTGCTCCACCTGCTCGCCATCGCCCGCGAGGCCGAGGTCGACCTGACCCTCGACGACTTCACCCGCATCGGCCGCACCGTCCCGCACCTGGCCGACATGAAGCCGTTCGGCCGCTTCGTGTGGACCGACTTCGACCGCGTGGGCGGCATCCCGGTGCTGCTGCGCGCGCTGCTCGACGCCGGGCACCTGCACGGCGACGTCCTCACCTGCACCGGCAAGACGATGGCGGAGAACCTCGCCGACCTCGACCCCAAGCCTCTCGACGGCGAGATCCTGCGCCAGCTCGACCGTCCGATCCACGCCACGGGCGGCCTGACCATCCTCAAGGGCTCGCTCGCGCCCGACGGCGCGGTCGTCAAGAGCGCCGGCTTCGACGACTCCACCTTCACCGGCACGGCCCGGGTCTTCGACGGCGAGCGCAAGGCGCTCGACGCGCTGGCCGAGGGCGCGATCACCGCCGGCGACGTCGTCGTGATCCGCTACGAGGGCCCCAAGGGCGGCCCCGGCATGCGCGAGATGCTCGCCATCACCGGCGCGATCAAGGGCGCAGGCCTCGGCAAGGACGTCCTGCTGATCACCGACGGACGGTTCTCCGGCGGCACCACCGGGCTCTGCGTGGGCCACATCGCCCCGGAGGCCAGCGACGGCGGACCGATCGCGTTCCTGCGCGACGGCGACCAGATCACGCTCGACGTGGCCAACATGACCCTCGACCTGCACGTCGACGAGGCCGAGCTGGCCGCGCGCGCCGAGGGCTGGGAGCCGTTGCCGCCCAAGTACACCCGCGGGGTGCTCGGCAAGTACCGCAAGGTGGTCCAGAGCGCCGCGCACGGGGCGGTCTGCTACTGACGTCGAGCCGGGCGGAGGCGGCGGATATGTTGCGGTCGTGATGACCGCAGCAGAGTTCGACGCCGCCGACCCGCTCGCCCGCTTCCGGGAGCGGTTCGTCGGTGCCGCGAGCGACCTCGTCTACTTCGACGGCAACTCCCTGGGACGTCCCGTCGCCGCCACGGCCGACCGGCTGGCCTCCTTCGTGGAGCAGGACTGGGGCGGGCGCCTGATCCGCGGCTGGGACGAGCAGTGGATGCAACTGCCCACGACCCTCGGTGACGACCTGGCCCGTGTCTGCCTGGGCGCGGCCGCCGGCCAGACGGCCGTCGGCGACTCCACCACCGTGTGGCTCTACAAGCTGATGCGGGCCGCGGTCGACCACGCCGTGCGCACCGACCCGGCCCGCACCGAGATCGTCGTCGACACCGACAACTTCCCCACCGACCGCTACGTCGCCGAGGGCATCGCCGCCGAGCGCGGGATGACCCTGCGCTGGATCGAGGTCGACACCTCCGAGGGCGTCACCGCAGACCAGCTGCGCGAGGCGGTCGGCGAGCGCACCGCCCTGGTCGTGCTCAACCACGTCTCCTACCGCTCGGCCTGGCTGGCCGACGCCGCCGAGCTCACCCGCATCAGCCACGACGCCGGTGCGCTGGTGCTGTGGGACCTGTGCCACTCGGCCGGCGCCGTGCCGGTCGCCCTTGACGCGTGGGACGTGGACCTCGCCGTGGGCTGCACCTACAAGTACCTCAACGGCGGCCCGGGCTCGCCCGCGTTCGGCTACGTCAACGCTCGCCTCCACAACGAGCTCACCCAGCCGATCCAGGGTTGGATGGGTCACGCCGACCCGTTCCTGATGGGCCCCGGCTACACGCCGGCACCCGGCATCCGCAGGTTCATCTCCGGCACCCCGCCGATCCTGGGCATGGTCGCGATGCAGGGCATGCTCGAGCTCGTCGAGGAGGCCGGCATCGACGCGGTCCGCGCCAAGTCCGTCGCGCTGACGTCGTACGCCGTCGAGCTCGCCGACGCGTCGCTGCCCGAGGTCACCCTCGCCTCGCCCCGCGACCCGGCGCGCCGCGGCGGGCACGTGACCCTGCACCACGAGCGGATGCGCGAGGTCACCGCGCTGCTGTGGCAGCGCGACGTCATCCCCGACTACCGCGACCCCGGCGGCCTGCGCATCGGGCTCTCGCCGCTGTCGACGTCGTTCGAGGAGGTCGAGCGCGGCATCGCCGCGGTCGCCGAGGCACTGCAGGAGACCGCGCGATGAGCGAGCCGACCGCCGCGCCCGGCGGCACCCCGCGGACCAACGCCCACGGTCAGCGCATCGGCCGTCCGGTCGAGTGGACACCGGCCGCCCGGCCCGACCCCGCGGCGGTGCTGGCCGGGCAGGGCGTGCGCCTCGAGCCGGCGGGACCCCAGCACGTCGACGACCTCTACGCCGCCCTCTGCGGCGCGGACGACGAACCGATCTGGACCTACCTCGCGTGGGAGCGCCCGCGCGAGCGCGACGAGCTCGCGGCCATCGTCGAGGACGCCGTCGCCGACCCGGGTCGGGTGATGTACGCCATCGTCCCCGTCGAGACCGGCCGGGCTGCGGGCTTCTGCTCGCTGATGCGGATCGACCCCGCGTTGGGGACGATCGAGGTGGGCGGCATCGCGTTCGGCCGCCAACTGCAGCGCAGCCGCGCCGCGACCGAGGCGATGGCGCTCCTCATGCGTCACGTGTTCGACGACCTCGGCTACCGCCGCTACGAGTGGAAGTGCGACAGCCTCAACGCGCCCTCGCGGCGTGCGGCGATCCGCCTGGGGTTCATCTGGGAGGGTCGGTTCCGCAACGCCGTGGTGCTCAAGGGCCGCAACCGCGACACCGACTGGTTCTCGATCACCGACCGCGAGTGGCCGCGCGTGCGCCAGGCGCTCGCCGACTGGCTCGACGACCGCAACTTCGACGCCATGGGGCGCCAGCGCGTCCGCCTGGCCGCCCGTCCGCCCCAGCCCGACGCCCCCCAGGAGCAGTGACATGGACCAGCGCCTCAGCTTCATCACCCTCGTCGTGGGTGACCTCGAGGTCACCCGCAAGTTCTACGTCGACGGCCTCGGCTGGGAGCCCGAGCTCCACGAGGTCGGCGAGGTGCTCATGTTCCGGGTCGCGGACAAGGTCGTGCTGAGCCTCTGGGCCGAGTCGTTCTTCGTCGAGGAGGTCGGCCACACCCCGACGCGCGGCGGCGTCCCCCCGATCACCCTGGCCCACAACCTCGCCACCAAGGCCGGCGTGGACACCGTGCTGGAGCAGGCGCGCATCGCCGGCGCCGCACAGGTCGGCGAGGCCACCGAGCGGGAGTGGGGCGGCTACTCCGGCTACTTCGCCGACCCAGACGGATTCCGCTGGGAAGTGGCCTACAACCCCGGTGCGATCGGGCAGTCTGTGCTCCCGTGAGCACACCCACCACCACGAGCCCGGGCCACGTCGTCCCCGGCTGGGACGACTACTTCCTCGGCATCGCCGACGCCGTGGCCGCCCGGGCCAAGTGCACGCGCCGCCGCGTGGGCGCGGTCCTGACGATCGAGCACCGCATCATCGCCACCGGCTACAACGGCGCCGCGCCGGGGGAGGACGACTGCCTGGCCGGGGCGTGCCCGCGCGGCCAGCTGGGCTACGACGACGTGCCCGGCCTCGGCGACTACGACCGGCCCGGCACGCCCGGCTTCTGCATCGCCATCCACGCCGAGGTCAACGCGCTCCTGTTCGCGACCCGGGACACCAAGGGGGCCACCGCCTACATCACCGACCCGCCCTGCCCGGGCTGCCGCAAGGCCCTCGCCGCGGCTGGCGTGGTGCGCGCGGTCTGGCCCGGCGGCGAGCACGACCGCGAGGGCCTCACGGCCTGGGGTCGGTGACCGCACTGGGCCGTGAGTCTCCAGGAGACTCAAGGCCCAGCGCCTCCGTCTCGGTCTCCGTCTCGGTCTCCGTCCCGGCCTCCGTCTCGGCCTCCGTCTCGGCCTCCGTCTCGGCCTCCGTCTCAACCTCCTTGGCCTTTGCCCCCGTGGCCGCCTTCGCCCCGGTGGCCTCCTTGGCCTCCTTGGCCCTCTCCTCGGCCCGGCGCCGACGCTTCACCTCGCCGCGCGCGATGAAGAACGCGATGAGCACCGGCACCAGGAGCTTCCGTACCGGCTCGGTCCACGCCGGCAGCGACGGAAGGTCGGGCCACGGGATCGAGGGCAGGGTGATGTCGGGCCAGGGGATCGACGGAAGGTCGGGCCACGGGATCGACGGCAGGGTCACGTCGGGCCAGGGGATGTCGGGCCACGGGATGTCCACGCTCGGCCACGGCACCAGGCTCAGCAGCCAGACGAGCAGGATCGGCACCCCGACGCCGGCGGCGGCGCTCGCGGTCTGCCTCGCCGTGTGGAGGTGGGGGTGGGCGCCGATCCACTCGGCTCGCTTCGCTGGCCGTGACCCGGCCGCCGGTTCGAGGTCGGTGCCGCCGAGGCCCGTGTGCGCCTCGGCCTCGCCCTCGTGCAGCGTGACCCGGCGGGTGGGACCGAACATCCCGCACTTCAGGCGTACGGCACCGTCCGCGCCCTTCGGGGCCAGGACGATCGTGTCGTCGGAGGTCTTCGTGCGACCCACCTCGGTGCCGTCGCGGGTCCACACCACCTCGCGGGTGAGCGCACCCTGCGCGACGGTGACCTCGTGCTCGTGGTCGCCGTCGACGAGGTGCCAGCGTTCGATGTCCCCCATGGGATGCAATACTAGAGCGCGTACTCCAAGAAAGGGAAGTGACCCGTGGCTCGCACCGTCGACCCCGAGAAGCACCTGGCCCGTCGGCTGCTGATCATCGACGCTGCGCTGACGTGCTTCGCCGCCACGGGGTACGCCGGCACGTCGACGGCCGCGATCTGCCGGGAGGCCGGCATCGGCTCGGGCACCTTCTTCCACTACTTCCCGACCAAGCAGGCGCTGCTCCTGGCGATCCTGGAGCTGGGCACCGAGGAGACCCGGGCGTGGTTCGCCGCGCGGTCGGCCGACGAGGACCCGATGGCCGTCATCGAGGCGCACCTCGCGCACACCGCGGACGAGATGACCGACCCCCGGCTCGCGGGCTTCGTGCGGGCGGTCGGGGCGGTGATGGGGGAGCGCGAGGTCGAGGAGGCGCTCGCCCGCGACACCCGCGTGCTGGAGGAGGGCCTCGGCCCCTGGGTCGCCCGGGCCCAGGCCGCGGGCCGGGCGCGCACCGACCTGTCGGCCGACGACCTCACCGCTTGGCTGCTCGTCGTGATCGACGGCTTCCTGGGCCGCCTCGCCGTGGACGAGTCGTTCACCGCGGCGGGGCAGCGCGACGTCCTCGTCGACACCGTCCGTCGGCTGCTCGCGCCCGGACCACCAGCGGCGCACTAGCCGGGCACGCGCACCTGGCCGGTGCGGCCCGCGTCAGCGCCGCCCGACCCAGACCAGCTCGCCGGAGTCCCACTTCGCCAGTGCGACCGGCACGAGGCGCCGCATCGCGTCGGTGCCCGCGAGCTCGGCGGCGTTGGCGACGCCGTACGCCTGCCCCACGGTGTTGTTGTGCTCGTCGACCCGCGAGTCGTGGCGGGCGGGCGACCCGGACTCCTGCGCCGTGGCGATCGCCCGGGCGGTCTCGACCCCGAACCGTGCCGTCAGCACCGCCTGCCACATGAAGTGGCGCATCGCGTTGGTGCGCCCCGGCACGCCACGGCCCTGCGCCGCCGCGACCTGCAGGGCGGCCCGGGAGAGCCGCAGCACCTCGAGCGCGCCGGCGGGTCCGAGGCCGGCCCGCACCGCCGCCACGTAGAGCCGCGGCACCACGGTGCCGGCATGGATCGCCTGCCGCGCGATGTCGCCCAAAGCCATGGACACACAGTGCCAGACTGGTGCCATGGCCCGAGCACCCCTCTTCCCACGCCCGCTGCGCCCCGGCGACCGGATCGGGGTGACCGCCCCGTCGGCGGGCGTCGAGGGCGACGGCGTGGCGCGGATGGACTTCTGCGTCGACTGGCTGCGCGGGCGCGGCTACGAGGTGGAGGTCGGCGAGTTCCTGGTCGGGGGCGGGCTGACCGCTGGTCCGGCCCAGCAGCGCGCCGACGAGCTCACCCGGATGCTGGCCGACCCCGACGTCGCGTGCGTCATCCCGCCGTGGGGCGGCGAGACCGCCATCGACCTCGTCGACCTGCTCGACTGGGACGCGCTCGCCGACGCCGAGCCGACCTGGCTCGTCGGCTACTCCGACCTCTCGACCGTCCTCGTCCCGCTGACCACCCGGCTGGGCTGGGCCACGATCCACGGCGACAACCTCGCCGACACGCCGTACGCCGTCCCCGACGGGCTGCTGCACTGGCTCGACCTGGCCGGCGGGCCCGGTCCGTTCGTGCAGCGCGACTCCGGGCTGGTCACCGACTGGGTGCGCTTCGAGCAGGACCCCCGGGCGACCGAGTGGACGCACGTGGGCACCGGGTCCTGGCAGGTCCACGGCGGCGGCGCGCTCGACGTCTCCGGGCGGCTCATCGGCGGCTGCATCGAGACGGTCGGCCACCTCGCCGGCACGCCGTACGGCGACGTGCGCGGGTGGGCGGAGGGTCTCGACGAGCCGACGATCGTCTACGTCGAGGCGTGCGAGGACCACGCGGTCGACATCTGCCGCTTCCTCCACGGCCTCCGGCTGGCCGGCTGGTTCGACCGGGCGACCGCCGTCCTGGTCGGTCGCACGAGCGCGCCCGACCACCCGGACCTCACCCAGCGCGAGGCCGTGCTCGACGCCCTGGGCCGGCTCGACCTGCCGATCGTGTGGGACCTCGAGATCGGGCACGTGCCGCCGCACCTGCCGCTGGTCAACGGCGCCCTGGCGCGCGTCGTCGTCGACGACTCCACCCACGAGATCACCCAGACCCTCGCCTGAGCCGTCGGGCTGGTCGGCGTCGGTGCCGGGTGGCAGGGTCGGGTCCATGAGCGATCCCAAGGCACGACTCAGCCACGACGACATCCTCGGCGCCGGCCTCGACGACTGGCGCAAGGTGCTCAACCGACTCAAGGCCCGCTTCCGCACCGGTGACTTCGCCACCGGCCTGGAGCTGGTCGACCGGATCGGTGCGGCCGCCGACGAGGCCGACCACCACCCCGACGTCACGCTGACCTATCCGGAGGTCGTCGTGACGCTGAGCAGCCACGACGTCGGAGGCATCACCAGCCGCGACCTCGCCCTGGCCCGGCGGATCAGCGAGCTGGCCGCCGAGCTGGGCGCGTCCGCCGACGTCTCCGGGCTCACCGAGATCGAGCCCGGCCTCGACACGGCCTCCGCCGAGCGGCTCGGCGGCTTCTACGCCGCCCTCCTCGGCGCGGAGGTCGGCCCCGGAGGGATCACCGACCCGAGTGGGCAGGTGCCCGGGGTGTGGTTCCAGACGCCCGACGGTGACGCGTCGTCGCTGCCGGACCAGGGCCACGAGCAACGCTGGCACCTCGACGTGTGGGTGCCGCACGACGAGGCCGAGCGGCGCCTGCAGGCCGTGCTCGACGCCGGCGGGCGCCTGGTGAGCGACGCCGAGGCGCCGGCGTTCTGGGTCGTGGAGGACGCCGACGGCAACCGGTCATGCATCTGCACGCCGCTGGAGCGCGACTGACCACGCCTGCTCCTCCACATGGCGAGACCGGCGTTCCGAATGTTGGGACGCCTGTCACACTTGCTTGACGTCGGACCACCCCGGCGACGACGGTATGTCGCATGCGCACCGAGATTCTTGTACGCACGCGACGCGTGAGCTGACGGCCACCGGCCCAACGCACGCGCGTCACCCCTCGTCGCCCACCGGGCCGAGGGGTTTTTTCATGGCCCAGAGCCGACGCAGACGCAGGAGAGAGAAGGACATGACGCAGCAGGGCGGACAGGGAAGCGGACCGGTCTCGGGCGCACAGAGCCTGGTGACGTCCCTCGAGGCGGCCGGCGTGACCGACATCTTCGGCATCCCGGGTGGTGCGATCCTCCCGGCCTACGACCCGCTGATGGACTCCACCCGGATCCGGCACATCCTGGTCCGGCACGAGCAGGGCGCCGGCCACGCCGCGCAGGGCTACGCCGCCGCCACCGGCCGCGTGGGCGTGTGCATGGCGACCTCGGGCCCGGGCGCGACCAACCTCGTCACGCCCCTCGCCGACGCCCACATGGACTCGGTGCCGATGGTCGCCGTGACCGGGCAGGTGGGTGCCTCGATGATCGGCACGGACGCCTTCCAGGAGGCCGACATCCGAGGCATCACGATGCCGATCACCAAGCACAACTTCCTGGTCACCGACCCCGCCGACATCCCGCGCACCATCGCCGAGGCGTTCCACATCGCCTCGACCGGGCGGCCCGGCCCGGTGCTGGTCGACGTGGCCAAGTCGGCGCTGCAGGCCCAGACGACGTTCGCCTGGCCCGACGAGCTGCACCTGCCGGGCTACCGCCCCGTGACCACGCCGCACTCCAAGCAGATCCGGGAGGCGGTGCGCCTCATCCGCGAGGCCAAGCGCCCCGTCCTCTACGTCGGCGGTGGCGTGATCCGGGCCCGCGCCTCGCGCGAGCTCGCCCAGCTCACCGCCCTCACCGGCATCCCCGTCGTGACCACGCTGATGGCGCGCGGCGCGTTCCCCGACAGCCACCCCCAGCACCTCGGCATGCCCGGCATGCACGGCACCGTGGCCGCGGTCGCAGGGCTGCAGAAGAGCGACCTGATCATCAGCCTCGGCGCGCGCTTCGACGACCGGGTGACCGGCAACCTCGACTCCTTCGCCCCCGGCGCGCTGGTGATCCACGCCGACATCGACCCGGCCGAGATCGGCAAGAACCGCCGGGCCGACGTCCCGATCGTGGGCGACTGCCGCGAGGTCATCTCCCAGCTCATCGAGCTGCTGCAGGCCGAGGGCGCCGACGGCGACTACGAGGCGTGGGTGGCGTTCCTCGCCGGGGTGAAGCAGAAGTACCCCGTCGGCTACGACGCCCCGACCGACGGTTCGCTCGCCCCGCAGTACGTCCTCGAGCGGCTCGGCGCGATCGCCGGGCCCGAGTCGATCTACTGCTCCGGCGTCGGCCAGCACCAGATGTGGGCCGCCCACTTCGTCGGCTACGAGAACCCCAACACGTGGATCAACTCCGGCGGTCTCGGCACGATGGGCTACGCCGTCCCCGCCGCGATGGGTGCCAAGGTCGGCATGCCCGACAGCACCGTCTGGGCGATCGACGGCGACGGCTGCTTCCAGATGACCAACCAGGAGCTCGCCACCTGCGCCATCAACGACATCCCGATCAAGGTCGCGATCATCAACAACGAGTCGCTCGGGATGGTGCGCCAGTGGCAGACGCTGTTCTACAACGAGCGCTACTCCAACACCGACCTGCACTCCAAGCGGATCCCCGACTTCGTCAAGCTGGCCGACGCCTACGGCTGCGTCGGCCTGGCCTGCGAGTCGCCCGACGAGGTCGACGCCACGATCGAGAAGGCCATGGCGATCGACGACCAGCCGGTCGTCGTCGACTTCCGCGTCCACCGCGACGCGATGGTGTGGCCGATGGTGGCCGCCGGCACGAGCAACGACGAGATCAAGTACGCACGCGACCTCGCGCCGCAGTTCGAGGACGTGCAGGACGACTGGGAGATCCGGGCATGAGCGCCGTCAACAAGCACACGCTGAGCGTCCTGGTCGAGAACCAGCCGGGCGTCCTGGCCCGCATCGCGAGCCTGTTCTCCCGTCGCGGCTTCAACATCGACAGCCTCGCGGTCGGCCCCACCGAGCACCCCGAGGTCTCGCGGATGACCATCGTGGTCAACGTCGACGAGTCCCCGCTCGAGCAGGTGACCAAGCAGCTCAACAAGCTCGTCGAGGTCATCAAGATCGTCGAGCTCGACGGCCCCGGGTCGGTCAACCGCGAGCTGCTGCTGGTCAAGGTCCGTGCCGACGCCGCCACGCGCGGCGCGGTGCTCGACGCCGTCCAGCTCTTCCGCGCCAAGGTCGTCGACGTCGCGCCCGACGCGGTCACGGTCCAGGCCGTCGGCAACTCCGACAAGCTCGCCGACCTGCTGCGCGTGCTCGAGCCGTTCGGCATCCGCGAGCTCGTGCAGTCGGGCATGGTCGCGATCGGGCGCGGCTCGCGCTCGATCAGCGAGCGCACCCAGCGCCCCGTCGCCGTGCCCGCCCCCGTGTCCGCCATCGCCAACTGATCCACCCCGAGAAACAAACCGACGAAGGAGAGCCCCCAGTGGCTGAGATGTTCTACGACGACGACGCCGACCTGAGCCTGATCCAGGGCAAGAACGTCGCGGTGATCGGCTACGGCAGCCAGGGCCACGCCCACGCGCTGTCGCTTCGCGACTCCGGCGTCGACGTCCGGATCGGGCTGCAGCCCGGCTCCAAGAGCCGCGACAAGGCCGAGGCCGAGGGCCTGCGCGTCCTCACCCCGCGCGAGGCGGCGGAGGAGTCCGACCTGATCGTGATCCTCGCCCCCGACCAGCACCAGCGCACGCTGTACGCCGAGGAGATCGAGCCGGCGCTCACCCCGGGCGACACCCTCGTCTTCGGCCACGGCTTCAACATCCGCTTCGGCTACATCACCCCGCCCGACGGCGTCGACGTCTTCATGGTCGCCCCCAAGGGCCCGGGCCACCTCGTGCGCCGTGAGTACGTCGACGGGCGCGGCGTGCCGGTGCTCGTCGCGGTGGAGAAGGACGAGTCGGGCAAGGCGTGGGACCTCGCGCTGTCCTACGCCAAGGCCATCGGCGGCCTGCGCGCCGGCGGCATCAAGACCACCTTCACCGAGGAGACCGAGACCGACCTGTTCGGCGAGCAGGCGGTCCTGTGCGGTGGCGCCTCCAAGCTCGTGCAGTACGGCTTCGAGGTCCTGACCGAGGCGGGCTACCAGCCCGAGGTGGCCTACTTCGAGTGCCTCCACGAGCTCAAGCTCATCGTCGACCTGATGTACGAGGGCGGCATCGCCAAGCAGCGCTGGTCGGTCTCCGACACCGCCGAGTTCGGCGACTACGTCTCCGGTCCGCGGGTGATCACCCCCGACGTGAAGAAGAACATGGAGGACGTGCTCGCCGACATCAAGAACGGCGCGTTCGCCGAGCGGTTCATCACCGACATGGAGTCCGGCTCGCCCGAGTTCACCGCGTTCCGCAAGACGGCCGAGAGCCACCCGATCGAGCAGACCGGTCGCGAGCTGCGCAAGCTGATGTCCTGGGTCAAGTCGCACGACGCCGACTACACCGAGGGCAGCTCCGCCCGCTGATCCAGCGATGAGCACGTACACGCACGGGCACGCCGAGGCCGTCCTGCGCTCCCACCGGTGGCGCACGGCGGCCAACTCGGCGGCCCACCTCCTGCCGCACCTGCACGACGGGCAGCGCGTGCTCGACGTCGGGTCGGGTCCCGGCACCATCACCGCGGACCTGGCCCGGCTGGTGCGGGAGGTCGTCGCCGTCGAGATCGACGAGACGGCGGCGGCGTTGACGCGCACGGAGCTCGAGCGCCAGGGCGTCACCAACGCGAGGGTCGTGGTGGGCGACGTCCACGCGCTCGACCTCGACGGCGCCCTCGGCGGGGCCTTCGACGTCGTCCACGCGCACCAGGTGCTCCAGCACGTCCCCGACCCGGTCGGGGCACTCCGCGAGATGCTGCGGGTGACCCGGCCGGGCGGCGTGGTCGCCGTGCGTGACAGCGACTACGGCCACTTCTCCTGGCACCCCGCCTCGAGCGGGCTCGACCGGTGGCTCGAGCTCTACGAGGCCGCCGCGCGCGCCAACGGCGGCGAGCCCCACGCGGGCAGGATGCTCCTCGCCTGGGCGCACGCCGCCGGCGCCACCGACGTGGTCGCCGGGTCGTCGACGTGGTGCTACGCCACCCCGGCCGACCGCGAGTGGTGGGGCGGCCTCTGGGCCGACCGCATCACCACGACCGCGCTGGCCCGCCAGCTGGTCGACGAGGGACGCGCCTCCGTCGAGGAGCTCGCCGAGGTCGCGGCCGCCTGGCGCGCCTGGGCCGTCCACCCCGACGGCTGGTTCTCCGTGCTGCACGGCGAGGTGCTGATCAGGGCCTGAACGATCCGTGCGACCAAGGTATTAGGCAAGGCTAACCTCAGGTGTAGCCTGCAGTGGTGCTGGCGAACTACCTGATCGGGCTGCGCGAGGGGCTGGAGGCGGCCCTCGTGGTGAGCATCCTGGTCGCCTACCTGGTCAGGACCGAGCGCCGCCACCTGCTGCCCCGGGTGTGGGCGGGCGTGGGCGTCGCGGTCGGGATGAGCCTCGCCTTCGGCGCCGCGCTGACCTTCGGTCCCCGCGGTCTCACGTTCGAGGCGCAGGAGCTCATCGGGGGCGGGCTCTCGATCGTCGCCGTCGCGTTCGTCACCTGGATGATCTTCTGGATGGCCTCGGCTGCCCGCAGCCTGAGCGGCGAGCTCCGCGGCCGCATCGACCAGGCCGCCGAGGGCGGGCGCTGGTCCCTCGTGGTGGTGGCGGTGCTCGCGGTGGGCCGGGAGGGGCTCGAGACGGCCCTGTTCCTCTGGGCCGCGACCAAGGCCGGCACCCGCGGCGGCGTGGGCACTGTCGCGTCGACGTGGGAGCCGCTGCTGGGGGCCGCGCTCGGCATCCTGACCGCCATCGCCCTCGGCTACCTGATCTACCGCGGCGCCATCTCCATCAACCTGTCGCGCTTCTTCACCTGGACCGGCGGCTTCCTCATCCTCGTCGCGGCAGGCGTGCTCGCCTACGGCGTCCACGACCTGCAGGAGGCCCGTTTCCTGCCCGGCCTCGACGACCTGGCCTTCGACGTGTCCGACACCGTCGACCTCAACAGCTGGTACGGCGCCCTCCTCAAGGGCGTCTTCAACTTCTCGCCCGCCACCACCAAGCTCGAGGCGGCCGCGTGGCTGCTCTACGCCGTGCCGGTCATGGTCCTGTTCCTCGTCGGCGCCCGCCGACGCTCCACCACCCCCGCCGCGCCGTCGCGCGCGGCCGCCTGACAAGGAAGCCCCGCACATGCGTACGACCCTCGCGGTGACCGCCCTGGTCGCCCTGCCCCTCCTCGGGGCCTGCACCGACAACGCGGACGGCGGGCCCGCCGCCGCAGGCGGGGGAGGCTCCGACGCCCGGGCGCTGACGGTCGAGTCCTCCGCCGACGCGTGCACGCTGTCGGCCACCGAGGCGCCCGCCGGGACGCTGACCTTCGACGTCACCAACACCGGCGACCAGGTCACCGAGTTCTACCTGCTCGGCGAGGACGGCCTGCGCATCGTGGCCGAGGTCGAGAACGTCGGGCCGGGCATCAGCCGCGCGCTCACCGTCGACGCGCCCGCCGGGACCTACGTCACGGCCTGCAAGCCGGGCATGACGGGTGAGGGCATCCGCGGGGACTTCACCGTCACCGAGTCCGACGAGGAGGTGGCGGTCAGCGCCGACGAGCAGGAGCTCGTCGACCGGGCCGAGGCCAACTACGCGGCCTACGTCGAGGACCAGTCCGCGCAGCTGCTGGAGAGGACCGCGGAGTTCGTTGACCTCTACACGGCCGGCGACGACGACGCGGCCCGCGCGCTCTACCCGGTCGCGCGCACCCACTGGGAGCGCATCGAGACCGTCGCTGAGTCGTTCGGCGACCTCGACCCGATGATGGACGCGCGCGAGGCCGACCTCGAGCCGGGGCAGGAGTGGACCGGCTGGCACCGCATCGAGAAGGACCTCTGGCCGCAGCGCGCCGAGGAGTACACCCCGCTCACCGACGCCGAGCGCGCGACCTACGCCGACGACCTGCTCGCCAACACCGAGGAGCTCGACTCCCGGGTGCAGGAGCTCACCTACACCGTCGACGCGATCGCCAACGGCTCGCGGGGCCTCCTCGAGGAGGTCGCCACCGGCAAGGTGACCGGCGAGGAGGAGTACTGGTCGCGCACCGACCTCTGGGACTTCCAGGCCAACGTCGACGGCGCCCGAGTCGCCTGGGAGGGCGTGCAGCCGATCGTCGAGGAGAAGGACCCCGACCTCGCCGACCAGCTCACCACCCGCTTCGACGCGCTCCAGGCGCTCCTCGACGAGCAGCGCCGCGGCGACGGCTTCGTCAGCTACGACCGGCTCACCCCCGAGCAGGTCAAGGCGCTCTCCGACGCCGTCAACGCCTTGTCCGAGCCGCTCTCGCGGCTGACCGCGGCGGTGCTGTCCTGACCGAGCGGCCGACCCCCACCGGGCTCAGCAGGCGTGGCCTGCTGGGTGGCGGGGTCGCGCTCGCCGGCGCCGCGGGGGCGTTCGCCGCGGGCCGGACGTCCGCGCACGCCGGCGCGGACGGCACGCCGGGCGCCGGCACCGGCCGCTCGGCGACGTACGCCTTCCGCGGCGCGCACCAGGCCGGCATCGTGACCCCGGCACAGGACCGGCTGCACTTCGCGGCGTTCGACGTGCTGACCGACGACCGCGACGAGCTGGTCGGGCTGCTCGAGCAGTGGACGCTCGCCGCCGAGCAGATGACGGCGGGTCGTCCCGCCGGGGACGGCGCGGTCGGCGGCGACGTCCGGTTGCCCCCCGACGACACCGGAGAGGCCCTCGACCTGCCCGCCAGCGGCCTCACCATCACCTTCGGTTTCGGGCCGTCGCTCTTCCGCGACGCCGAGGGCCGCGACCGCTTCGGGGTCGCTTCGCGCCGGCCCGCGGCGCTGCGCGACCTGCCGCACTTCCCGGGCGACGCCCTCGACCCGGCGCGCTCGGGGGGCGACCTGTGCATCCAGGCGTGCGCCGACGACCCCCAGGTCGCCGTCCACGCCGTGCGCAACCTCGCCCGCATCGGGTTCGGCACGGTGTCGGTGCGCTGGTCGCAGCTCGGCTTCGGCCGCACCTCGACGACGTCGACGTCGCAGTCGACGCCCCGCAACCTGTTCGGCTTCAAGGACGGGACGGCCAACGTCAAGGCGGAGGAGTCCGCGGCCCTGGACGAGCACGTGTGGGTGGGCGACGACGACGCGCGCGCCGGCTGGCTGGCCGGCGGCTCCTACCTCGTCGCCCGGCGGATCAACATGGCCATCGAGGTGTGGGACCGCCAGCCGCTCGGCGACCAGGAGATGTTCGTCGGCCGCACCAAGGGCACCGGCGCGCCGCTCTCGGGCGGTGAGGAGATGACCGAGCCCGACTTCGACATGCCGGGCAGCAACGACCAGCCGGTGATCCCGACCGACGCGCACGTCCGCGTGGTGCACCCGAGCGCGCACGGCGGCGCGCGGATGCTGCGCCGCGGCTACAACTTCGTCGACGGGTCGAACGCCCTCGGCGGCCTCGACGCGGGCCTGTTCTTCATCGCCTACGTCCGCGACCCCGCCACCCACTTCGTCCCGGTGCAGCGGGCGATGTCGAAGGACGACGCGCTCGTGGAGTACCTGCGGTTCACCGGTTCGGCGGTGTTCGCGGTGCCCCCGGGCATCGGCGCGGGCGAGCACGTCGGCCAGGCGCTGTTCGCCTGACGCCGCGCGCGGCGTCCGGAGCGGTAGGGTCGGCGCCATGATCCTGCGCAGATGGCGGGGAGCAGTCCGGGCCGAGGACGCCGAGGCCTACCTGCGCCACCAGGACGACACCGGAGTCCGCGACTACCGTGCCACCGAGGGCAACCTCGGCGCCCTCGTGCTCAAGCGGCTCCGCGACGACGGCCTCGTCGAGGTGGAGACCCTGTCGCTGTGGGGCTCCATGGACGACGTACGCCGTTTCGCCGGCGACGAGCCCGAGCGCGCGGTGTTCTACCCGGGCGACGACGACCTGCTCGTCGAGAAGGACGCGCACGTCGACCACTTCGAGGTGACCGGGGCCGACCTCGACCCCCGGCTCCTCGGGCCGCTCGGCTGACGCAGGGGTGCGGTGCTGGATACCGGGCCACCGGTGCGCGACGATGCCGTCATGAGCGACACAGCAACCCCGACGTCGGGGCTCGAGCAGGCCCGCCGCCTCGGCGTCGAGACCACCGGCATCGAGATCATCGAGGAGTCCGCCCGCACGGCCCGCCCGCGTGACCTGTTCTGGCCGTGGTTCGCGGCCAACGTCTCGGTCTTCGGCATCAGCTACGGCTCGTTCGTGCTGGGCTTCGGCATCTCCTTCCTCCAGGCCCTGGTGGTCACGGTGGTCGGCGTCGTGGTGTCGTTCGCCCTGTGCGGCGTCATCGCCATCGCCGGCAAGCGGGGCTCGGCCCCCACGATGGTGCTCAGCCGCGCGGCGTTCGGCGTCGACGGGCAGAAGGTGCCCGGCGTCGTGTCGTGGCTGGTCTCGATCGGGTGGGAGACCTTCCTCGCGATCCTCGCCGTGCTCGCGACGGCGACGATCTTCGAGCAGCTCGGCTGGTCGGGCGGCACCACCACGCAGGTCGTGGCGACCCTCGTGGTCGCGGCCCTGATCGTCGCGGCCAGCGTCGCCGGCTACCACGTGATCATGCGGATGCAGTCGGTGCTCACCTGGCTCACCGGCATCGCCACGCTGGTCTACGTCGGCCTCACCCTCGACGAGATCGACTGGGCGGCCGTGAGCGACATCCCCAGCGGCAGCGCCCAGCAGATGGTCGGGGCGCTGGTCATGGTGATGACCGGCTTCGGCCTCGGCTGGATCAACATCGCCGCCGACTGGTCGCGCTACCAGCGCCGCGACACCAAGGGCTCGGCCATCGTCGCCTGGAACACCTTCGGCGGGGCCGTCGCCCCGGTGCTGCTCGTCGTCTTCGGCCTGCTGCTCGCCGGCTCGTCCGACGAGCTCAGCGCCGGCATCGTCGACGACCCGATCGGCACCCTCGGCACGCTGCTGCCCACCTGGTTCCTGGTGCCGTTCCTGCTGGCCGCGATCCTCGCGCTGGTCAGCGGCGCCGTCCTCGGCATCTACTCCTCGGGGCTGACGCTGCTCTCGCTGGGCGTGCGGATCCCGCGCCCCGCGGCGGCGTTCGTCGACGGCCTCATCCTGACCGCCGGCACGATCTGGGTGGTCTTCTTCGCCGAGGACTTCCTCGGCCCGTTCCAGAGCTTCCTGATCACTCTTGGCGTGCCGCTGGCCGCGTGGGCGGGGATCATGATCGCCGACATCGCGCTGCGCAAGCGCGACTACGACGACGAGGCGCTGTTCGACAGCGGCGGCCGCTACGGCAGCGTCGACTGGACCTCCATCGCCACGATGGTGGGCGCCTCGGTCGTCGGGTGGGGCCTGGTGGTCAACAACTTCGCCGCCGACGCCACCTGGAACAACTGGCAGGGGTTCCTGCTCCACCCCCTCGGCCTGGGCACCTACGTCGACGACCCCGCCGGGCCCTACTGGGACGGCAACTGGCCCTACGCCAACCTCGGCGTGCTGCTGGCCCTCGTCCTCGGGTTCGCGGTGACCTACGTCGCCCGCCGCGCGAAGGTGCGGGCCCAGGAGGCCGGCTGACCCGGAACAAACCGCCAGGCGGGCGGCGTTGGGTCGGCGTGAAGATCGAGATCTGGTCCGACGTCGTCTGCCCGTGGTGCTACATCGGCAAGCGCCGCATCGAGAACGCGCTGGCGGAGTTCGCCCACGCCGACGAGGTGGAGGTGCACTGGCGCTCCTACCAGCTCGACCCGGGGGCGCCGACGGAGCCGACCGAGACCACGACGACGATGCTGGCGCGCAAGTACGGGCAGTCGCCGAGCGGCGCGCAGCAGATGCAGGAGCGCGTCGAGGCCGTCGCGGCCGAGGAGGGGCTGGTCTACCGGCTCTCCGAGACGATGCACCTCAACACCGTCGACGCGCACCGGGTGATCCACCTCGCCGACCAGCAGGGCGGCCCCGAGCTGCAGGGCCGCGTCAAGGAGGCGCTGCTCGAGGCCTACTTCACCGGCGCCCGCAACGTCGCCGACCCCGACGTGCTGCGCGAGGTCGCCGTCACGGGCGGGCTCGACGCGGCCCGGGTGGAGGAGGTGCTGTCCTCGCGTGAGTTCGAGCAGGACGTGCACGCCGACATGGCGCAGGCCCAGGCCTACGGAGCCAGCGGTGTCCCGTTCTTCGTCGTCGACGGGAAGTACGGCGTCTCCGGCGCCCAGCCGACCGAGGTGTTCACCCAGGTGCTCGAGCGCGCCTGGTCGGAGTCGCACCCGGCGATCGAGGTGCTGGCGAGCGCCGACGGCGGGGAGGCGTGCGGCCCGGACGGCTGCGCGATCTGATCCACCGCGCCCCGGCGGCCTCCTGGGCCTACTGGGCCTACTGGGACTTCTCGCCCCGCCCGGCCTTCTCCGCGGTCGTCTCCACGCGCGCGGCGCGGGTCTCGGGTCGCTTGGCCAGCACGATCCACGACAGGATCAGCTTCTGCGCCGACGGCGACCACGACTCCCAGTGATCGCGCGCGCCGGGGTGCCGGTCGAAGGCAGCGGCGAGGTCGTCGGGGACGACCCGGTCCTCCACCGCGTCCATGAGCGTCCACGCGCCCGTCTCCTTCGCCATGGCCACCGCGGCGGCACCCGCCGGCTCCATCAGCCCGGCCTCCTCGAGGCGCGCGACCCGACCCTTGTTGATCCGGGTCCACATGCTGCCCCTGCGGCGTGGTGCGAACCACTGCATCGCGCGGGCCTCGTCGACGGGCCTCACCGTCGAGTCGACCCACCCGTAGCGCAAGGCCTCGAGCACGGCCTCCTCGTAGGAGAACGCCCGCTCGGCGGCCCGGCGCGGCGCGACCAGCCACACGCCCGTGGTCTGCGTGTGGTGCTCGCGCAGCCACGTGCTCCACTCCTCGACCGAGGCCGGCTCGAGCCGCTCCGCGTCGTCCATCGCACCCATGAGGGGATCGTAGGCGCCGGGTACGACGTCCGGATGCTGGTGCATTGGGCCTCCCGATCCACTCGCGGGTAGGGTGGTCACCGCACAGCGTCGTGCAGTCCCGGACACCCTCGACGACACCCAGAGGACCCACGCTGTGAGCGCACCCGTCAAGCCCGTCGTACTCATCGCCGAAGAGCTCAGCCCCGCCACGATCGAGGCGCTGGGCCCCGACTTCGAGATCAGGCACTGCAACGGTGCCGATCGCGCCGAGCTCCTCCCGGCGATCGTCGGCGTCGACGCGATCCTGGTCCGCTCCGCCACCAAGGTGGACGCCGAGGCGCTCGCGGCCGCCGACCGGCTCAAGGTCGTGGCCCGCGCCGGCGTCGGCCTCGACAACGTCGACGTCAAGGCCGCCACCCAGGCCGGCGTCATGGTCGTCAACGCCCCCACCTCCAACATCGTCAGCGCCGCCGAGCTCGCCGTCGCGCTGATGCTCGCCGCCGCCCGCCACATCAGCCCCGCCCACGCGGCGCTGCGCGGTGGCGAGTGGAAGCGCTCGAAGTACACCGGCATCGAGCTCTACGAGAAGACCGTCGGCATCGTTGGCCTGGGCCGCATCGGGGTGCTCGTCGCCCAGCGGCTGAGCGCCTTCGGGATGAAGGTCATCGCCTACGACCCCTACGTGCAGGCCGGTCGCGCCGCGCAGATGGGCGTACGCCTGGTCGACCTCGACACCCTGCTCGACGAGTCCGACTTCATGAGCGTCCACCTGCCCAAGACGCCCGAGACGCTCGGCCTCATCGGCGCCGACCAGCTCGCCCGCGCGAAGAACAGCCTGGTCCTGGTCAACGCCGCCCGCGGCGGCATCGTCGACGAGGCGGCCCTCTACGACGCCCTCAAGACCGGCCAGATCGCCGCCGCCGGCCTCGACGTCTTCGCCAGCGAGCCGTGCACCGACAGCCCGCTGTTCGAGCTGGAGAACGTCGTGGCCACGCCCCACCTGGGCGCGTCGACCGACGAGGCGCAGGAGAAGGCCGGCATCGCGGTCGCCCGGTCCGTGCGGCTCGCGCTGGGCGGCGAGCTCGTCCCCGACGCGGTCAACGTGCAGGGCGGCGTCATCGCCGAGGACGTACGTCCCGGCATCCCGCTCACCGAGAAGCTCGGCCGGGTCTTCACCGCGCTCGCCGGCGAGGTCGCGCAGCAGCTCGACGTCGAGGTCCGCGGCGAGATCACCGAGTACGACGTGAAGGTGCTCGAGCTGGCGGCGCTCAAGGGCGTCTTCGCCGACATCGTCGAGGAGCAGGTCTCCTACGTCAACGCGCCCCTGCTGGCCGCCGAGCGCGGCACCGAGGTGCGCCTGGTGACCGAGGCGGAGAGCCCCGACCACCGCAACCTCATCACGCTGCGCGGCACCCTCGCCGACGGGACCCAGGTCTCCGTCAGCGGCACGCTCGTCGGGATCGCCCAGAAGGAGCGGCTCGTCGAGGTCAACGGCTTCGACGTGGACATCGAGCCCACCACCCACCTCGCGTTCCTCACCTACGAGGACCGTCCCGGCATGGTCGGCACCGTCGGCGGCATCCTCGGCGACGCGGCCGTCAACATCGCCGGGATGCAGGTCTCGCGCCAGGACAAGGGCGGCGCCGCCCTCGTCGCGCTCAGCGTCGACTCGGCGATCCCGGCCGAGACGCTGGCCGAGATCGAGACCGCGATGCAGGCGGTGTCGGTGCGGGCCGTCGACCTGTCCTGACCCGCCCCTCCCAACTCGCCCTCAGGCGACCACCACGCGGCCGGCGGGCCGGCGCGCCGCCGGCCGGGCCGCGTCCGTGGACACGTGGTCCCAGGCCGCAGCCAGCCGCCGCACCGCCTCGGTCAGGCGGTCGGGGTCCGCGGTCCACGGGATCCGCACGAACCGGTCGAGGCCGCCCTCGACCGCGAACACCGGCCCCGGGGCGACGACGACGCCGCGTCGCTCGGCCTCGGCGGTCGTCGCCGTGCCGAGCGCCTCGGGCAGCTCGCACCACAGTGCGAGGCCACCGTCGGGCACCCGGAAGCGCCACGACGGCAGGTGCTGGCGGACCGCCGCGACCAGGGCGTCGCGTCCCGCTCGCAGCCGCGCGCGGTGGGCCGGCAGCACCTCGTCGGCGTGGTCCAGCAGGTCGGCCAGCACCAGCTGCTCGAAGACCGGTGCCCCGAGGTCGAGGCCGATGCGTGCCTGCAGCAGCCGGTCCATGTCGGCGAGCGGGGCGCGCACCCAGCCGAGCCGGAGCCCGCCCCAGAACGACTTGCTGGCGCTGCCGATCGTGATCGCATCCGGTGCGTACGCCGCGAGCGGCCGCGGCATGTCGTCGGCCAGCCCCGGCCTCAGGGCGAGCGCCTGGTGGGCCTCGTCGGCGACGACCGTCGTCCGGGTGCGGCCCAGGACCCGGGCGAGCTCCTCGCGCTGGGCGTCGCTCATCAGCTGCCCGGTGGGGTTCTGGAAGTCGGGGATCAGGTAGGCCAGCCGCGGTGAGGTCTGGCGCAGCGTGGCGGCCAGCGCGTCGAGGTCCCAGCCGTCGGGGTCGACGGTGGCCGGGACCAGCCGGGCGCCGGCGTGCCGCACGGCCTGGGTCGCGTTGGGGTAGGTCGGCGACTCGACGACGACCCGCTCCCCGGGGGCGGTGAAGGCCTGCGCCACCACCGAGGCGGCCGCCAGGGCACCCGCGGTCACCATCACCTGCTCGGGCACGGTGGGCAGCCCGCGCGCCTCGTACGACGCGGCGATGCGCGCCTGGAGGGCCGGCATCCCGAGCGGGAAGTAGCCCGGCCCGCTGAGGTAGGCGGGCAGCTGCTCGCCGGCCCGCTGGTAGGCCTCGACGAGACCGGGCGGGGCGGAGCTGGCGGCGCAGTTGAGGTCGATGGCGTCCTCGCCGCCGGTGCCGGGCATCAGCGACCGGTCGTAGGCACGGCGCCGGCCGCCGGGGACGGTCGTGAAGGTGCCCGACCCGCGGCGCGACTCGGCGTAGCCGGACTCCCGCAGCACCTCGTAGGCGCGGGTGACCGTGGTGCGCGAGACGTCGAGCGCCGCGGTGAGGTCGCGCTCGCTCGGCAGTCGCACGTCGATGCCCACGCGACCGTCGCCGATGAGCACGCGCAGGCTGTCGGCCAGCCCGAGGTAGGCGGGGGAGCGGGGGAACTCGCCCACCAGTGTGGCTATCCGCTGGGCGCTCACGACGCGGCTCATGCAGACCACTGTTCCAGTATTGGCTATTTCAGACAAGGCCAATCGGGCGCAGGCTGGTGCCATGTCCAGCACCACGTCGCCCCGTTCTCCCCGCTCCGCCGGCTCAAGCCAAGCCCTCGTCGACCTCGGTCCGATCGCCCAGCTCCGCGCCGGGCACCTCGCCCGCCGCCTGCCGCAGCTCTACGTCGGCCTGTTCCTCTACGGCGTCTCGCTGGCGATGATGGTCCGCGGCGCGCTCGGCCTCGCGCCGTGGGACGTGCTGCACTCCGGCTTCGTGCGGCACGTGCCGATGACGCTCGGCCAGGCGGTCGTGCTCTTCAGCTTCGTGGTGCTGGTGCTGTGGATCCCGCTGCGCGAGATGCCGGGGCTCGGGACGATCAGCAACGCCGTCGTGGTGGGTCTCGCGGCCGACGCGACGCTCGGCGTCCTCACGCGTCCCGACGCGATGGCCGGGCGCCTGGGGCTGATGCTCGGCGGCGTCGTGCTCTGCGGCGCGGCGAGTGCGCTCTACATCGGTGCCCAGCTCGGCCGCGGCCCGCGCGACGGGCTGATGACCGGCCTGGCCCGGCGCACCGGGCTGTCCCTCCGCCTCGTCCGCACCGGCCTCGAGGTCACCGTCGTGGTGCTCGGGCTGCTCCTCGGCGGGGTGCTCGGCGTCGGCACGGTCGTCTACGCCCTCGCCATCGGCCCGCTCACCCAGCTGATGCTGCCGTGGTTCACCGTCGTGCTCGCGCCGCCGACCGCCGAGTGAGCCTCAGCCCGGTCCGGCGTCGTCGGAGACGAGGTAGGCGATCACGCCGACGCTGACCACGCTCGAGACGAGCACGCCGATCGTCCCGAACATCAGCGGCAGGGCGGTCAGCGCCCACACGTCGAAGCCGCGGGCGGCGCTGGCGAACACTCCGGACGGCACGCCCCCGGCGGGGGTGCTGATCAGGGGCGCGGCGTAGTCGGGCGGCTTGCCGCTCACCCACCGCACGGTCGCCGCGATCGACGACAGCCCGCACGCGACGGCGAGGTTGACCGCTCCGCCGTCCTCGCCGACGACGGGCAGCAGCGTCCAGGTCGTCGCCAGGGCGAACGCCATCAGCGCCGTCGCCGGCACGACCAGGTGCGCGAGCACCAGCGTCCGCCGGCGCAGGGGCAGCATCCGCGCCACGCTCCGGGTGCGGACGACCACGCGGAGGCCGGAGCACAGCGGCGGCCCGCCGAGCAGCCCGGCCAGCGTCGTGGCCAGCACGACCGCCCGCCCGGCGCCAGCCTCCGCCGCGGCGTACGGGACGAGGACGAGGCCGGCGAGCAGGACGTACGGCTGGGGCGAGCGCGCCGCCCGCAGCAGGTCGCGGTGCACCAGCGCACGCCAGCCGAGCGGACCGCCGGTGCGCGACCTGACGCGCGCGCCGCGACCCCAGCGGCGGGCGAGCAGGACGTCGTACATCAGGCCGAGGTCGACCGACGACAGTGCGCCCGACAGGCTGGGGGAGAGGTGCTCGGTGTAGCCCAGGACGCGGCGCGGCACCCGGCCGACGGCGATCGCCGCGCGCCACGCGAGGACGCCCGCGACCACGACGAGCAGCGTGGCCGCGGCGATCCCGGCCGCCGCGGGCACGCGGGGCACGGCACCGATCCGGTGGGTCGCGGCGAGCGCGAGCGCGAGCCAGAGCGCACCGGTGACGCCCCACGTGAGCCACCGCGCGACCGGGTCCTCGCGCACCTGCGACAATGCCGCCACCCCTACGCAGGCGGATGCGGTGGCACCGCCCGCCACCAGGTAGACCAGCGACTCGTGCCACGAGAAGCCGCCCAGCACGGCCGCTGCCAGCAGCAGGAGGACGGTGCCCAGAGCGGTGAACGCGAGGGTCCGCCACCAGCCGGGCCGCAGCAGCGCGCCGCGGTCGACGGGCGTGCTGAGCAGCCACCCGTTGGCCGCGGGCGGGCTGAAGACCGGACCCAGCAGCCGGGCCATGCCGAGCGCCAGCAGCGCGACGGCGAGGGTCGCCAGCCACGGGGCCGCCGAGCGGACCTCGGCGCACGCGGCGAGGCACGTGTCGTCGGCGAGCCGTCGCAGGCTGAGCACGACGTTGCCGCCCATCGCGCCGATCATCACGACGCAGAAGAGGGCGACGTAGGCGTCCGAGAGGACCTCACCCCACGTCAGCTCGGCGCGGCCGCGGCGCCAGTCGCGGATCTCCGCGCGCACCTCCCGTGCGGACGGGACCTCCGCGACCGCCGGCGGGTCAGTCGTCATCGTCGGGCTCGTCCCCGAGGCGGACCACGCGGTCGCAGACCCGCGCGACGAGGTCGGGGTCGTGGCTCACCAGCAGCACGGCCCGCCCGGCGGCCTTCTCGGCGAGGAGCTTCGCGCCGAGCCAGTGCACGCCCTCGACGTCGAGCCGGGCCTCCGGCTCGTCGAGCACCAGCAGCCGGCGCGGGCGTACGAACGCGCTGGCGAGCGCCAGCCGCCGTCGCTGCCCGGACGACAGTGTCGAGGGGAGCTGGCCCGAGACCTCCATCAGCCCGACCTCGTCGAGCACGGCGTTGACGACCTCCTCGGCGTCCGGCTGGGCGTGCGCCCGCGCCACCAGGTCGAGGTGCTCGACCACCGACAGGTCGGGGAAGAAGTCGATGTCGTCCATCACCACGGCCAGGTCGGCCCGGATCTCCGGCTCGCGTTCGTCGAGGACCCGCCCGTCGAGCGTCGTCTCGCCCGCGTCGGGGCGGTCGGTGCCGATGACGCAGCGCAGCAGCGTCGACTTGCCGCTGCCGTTGGGGCCCACCACCCCGACCGCCTCGCCCGCGGCGACGTCCAGGTCGACCTCGCACAGGATCGTGCGGTCGGCGAATCGGCGCGAGATCCCCCGCGCCCGGAGCAGCGGAGGAGACTCGTCGCGGGCCACGTGCGTCATCCAAGCAGGCCCACGGTCGACCTTTCGACTGGTGACCCGAGCCGTGTCGCCATGGTAGGGATAGGGCACCTTGGTCCAGTTGTGGGGGAAACCATGCGTCGTCGACGTCTGTTCATGTCGGTCCCGGTCCTGCTCGGCGTAGCCGTGGCCGGCACACCTGCCGTTGCTCTCGCCGATCCCGGCCCGGGGATCGAGCTCCGGCTCGACCCTCGCGGCCAGGAGGCGTCGCCGGGCTCGAGGGCGCAAGGGCGGGCGCCCGACGGCGCCGTGCGCCGCACCGCGCGGCTCACCGAGATCGAGCACGCCCCCGGCACCACCCCGCAGCAGCAGCTCGCGGCCGTCGACGTCGTCATCGACGTGCAGGCAGGCACAGTCACCGGCACCGCGGCCCTCAACGCAGCGCCCTCGGACGCGAGCGCCGTGGTCGCCGTCGTGGCCGGGACGTGGCAGGGCAGCACCTGCACGCCGGCGCTCGCCGCCGTCGCGACGGGCGACGCCTCCTCGGCGCAGGGGCAGGTGCCCGACGGGTCCGTGATCGGCGCGAGCGCCAGCCTGCAGGGCGCCACGCTGACCATCGCCACCACCCCGCACCCGGCCCTGCGCGACACCGATCTCGCGTGCGCCTACGCCGTGGTGGCGCAGAACGTCGAGAACGGTCAGCTGCTCAGCATCGCCTACCCCACCGACCTCGCCGCGGTCTACCAGCCGGTGCTCGAGGTGGAGGCGGACGACAAGGTCGTCGGTGCGAAGAAGGGCAAGTGGGCCACGGTGCGCCTCGAGGTCCGCAACACCTCGCGCGGCGCCGCGTCCGCGGTCCGCCTCACCGCGACCGGCAAGGGCATCGAAATCAAGACCCCGAGGATCGACGTCGGCCCGATCGACGCCCGCTCGACGGAGTACCTCGACCTCCGGGTGCGGCTCGAGCAGCCCAAGTCGAAGAAGGGCAAGAAGGCGAAGGCGCCCAAGCCACGCACCCTCACCCTGACCGTCACCGACCCGGCGGCCGCGCCCGCGACGGGGACCCTCAGCGTCGTCCTCACGCCGAAGCCGACGATCCCGAAGAAGCTCACCGGCACCTACTGGTGGGGATGGGAGGACACCGACCTGTCCTCGTCGGCCGGGTGGATCAACCACTCGGTGTGGTTCGTGGACCGGAAGTGGGCCTACACCGGGTGGGCCGAGGGCAAGAAGCCGCGGTGCTCTGCCAAGGTCAAGGAGTGCCGCCGCTACTCCTACGACGCGCGCACCGGTCGGCTGAAGATCGGCAAGGAGAAGGTCAAGGTCACCTCGGAGGGCTTCGCGTTCACGCACCCCGGCTACGGCGAGAAGCTGGACCTCGAGCCGCTGTCGCTGCCGAAGAAGGGCACCAAGCTCGCCGTGGACCTCTACCACCAGAACTGGTCCGGCTTCTGCACGATCACGTGCACCGCCTACACCGACTACCTCACGATGGACCGCGGCGGTCGCTTCGTCGAGGGCGGCTACTCGGTCGGCAGCTGGACGGGCCTGGGCAGCAACTGGGCCAGCGCTCCCGCCGACCAGCGCGGCACCTACAAGATCGTCCGCACGGGCATCATCGAGTTGACGTACGCCGACGGCACCCGCAAGCGCGAGGTCATCGGCATCCAGCACGACCCGAGCGGCAAGCCCAACCCGGCCGCCGAGGGCGTCCTGCTGGGCGACACCAACTTCTACGAGTGAGCGTCGCGGGCGAGGTTCAGCGGCGCGTGGCGATGACCGCCGAGGCGTCCGCGGCGACCATCACCTCGACCGCGGTGAACCGCTCGTCGGTGAGCCACTGCTCGCGCAGCGTGTCGACCCGGCCGTAGGTGATCGGCGGCCAGGACTCGCACGGTGCGAAGTCGTCGAGCACCACGATGCCGCCGGGCTCGACGAGGTCGACGATCGCGTCGACGCCGACCTCGGACGGGGTGCCCGAGTCGAGGAACAGCAGCGAGAAGGGGCCGTGCTCGCGCAGCACGCTCCAGTCGGCGGCGAGCACCTCGACCTTCGCGTCGTCGTCGAAGATCTTCGATGCGGCCCCGGCCAGCGACTCGTCGAGCTCCGCGGTGAGGATCCGGGCGCCGTTGCGCACGCCGCTGCGGAGCCACGCCGTCCCGACCCCGCAACCGGTGCCGAACTCGGCCATGGTGCCGCCGCGGGTCGCCGCGAGGGTCGCCAGCAGGCGACCGGTCTCGTTGCGGCAGAACGCGACGTAGCCGGCCTGCCGGCACACGTCGAAGGCACGCTGGACGATGTGGGGGAGGTCGGGGGGAGCAGACATCAGGTCGCCGAGTCTGTCATCCCTCGCCCGGGATCCCGGTGCACCGGCCCACGTCTCACGATCTGACACGTTGGGGCATCCCCGCGCGAGGACCGCCCGCCCGGTCGTATGGTCTGTCCATCATGCGGAGCGTCTTCGTACTTATCGATCGCCGCGGCGGGGCCTGACAGAGAGGCCACCTCGTCGCGGTGTTCGGCGTTGACGAGGTTCCGCCACCCGGCCTTTCGCCCCCTCCGCTGGGCACCAGCCCAGCCGAGCTCGAAGTCTCCGCCTTCGCGGCGGGTCCTGCGCAGCACAGCGCGACCCGCACGCCTCGCCGGCCGGCAGCCGGGCCCGGGCGATCCCCGTACCCCTGCTTCCCCACCCGCCGCGGTGTCGGCGGCTTCGGGCTCACCCCCCTCAGCGACGCACCACGCAAGGAGTGAGCGAGATGTACCAGATGTATCCCGAGACCTGGGGCCCTGCCGCCCACGACCCCGACAACCCGCGCAGCGCCGAGAACACCGCGGCTGCCGTCCAGCGGGCGCTTGACCTGCGAGACGGTGGTGGCCAGCGTCCGGACGACAACTAGCCTTCGCGGCATGTCCGAGACCCAGCAGCCCGCCGCCGCCCGCGACACCGGAAACCCGACCCTCGCCGTCATCCCCGGCGACGGCATCGGCCCCGAGGTCACCGCGGAGGCCCTGAAGGTCCTCGAGGCCGCGGCCCCCGTGAAGTTCGACACGACGCGCTACGACCTGGGCGCCGAGCGCTACCTCGCCACCGGAGAGGTGCTGCCCGACTCGGTGCTCGCCGAGATCCGCGAGCACGACGCCATCCTGCTCGGAGCCGTCGGCGGGCGGCCCAACGACCCCGGCCTGCCGCCGGGCATCCTCGAGCGCGGGCTGCTGCTGCGGCTGCGCTTCGAGCTCGACCACTACGTCAACCTGCGTCCGTCGCGGCTCTTCCCCGGCTCCACCTCACCCCTGGCGGAGTCGGTGCTGGAGAAGGGCGACATCGACTTCGTGGTGGTCCGCGAGGGCACGGAGGGTCCCTACACCGGCAACGGTGGCGCGCTGCGGGTCGGCACCCCGGCCGAGGTGGCGACCGAGGTCTCGGTCAACACCGCCTACGGCGTGGAGCGCGTCGTCCGCGACGCCTTCGCCCGGGCGCAGGGCCGGGCGCGCAAGAAGCTCACGCTGGTCCACAAGACCAACGTGCTGGTCAACGCCGGCTCGCTCTGGTGGCGGCTCTTCGAGCAGGTCGGGGCCGAGTACCCCGACGTCACCACCGACTACATCCACATCGACGCGGCCATGATCTTCATGGCCACCGACCCGGCCCGCTTCGACGTGATCGTGACCGACAACCTCTTCGGCGACATCATCACCGACCTCGCCGCCGCCGTCACCGGCGGCATCGGGCTGGCCGCCTCCGGCAACGTCAACCCCGACCGCACCACCCCGTCCATGTTCGAGCCGGTCCACGGCTCCGCCCCCGACATCGCCGGCCAGCAGAAGGCCGACCCGACCGCCGCGATCCTGTCCGGCGCGCTCCTGCTCGACCACCTCGGCCACGCCGAGGCGGCCGCGCGGATCGAGGCGGCCGTCCTGGCCGACCTCACCGAGCGCGCGCCCGGCACGAGCCGTCGGACGAGCGAGGTCGGGGACGCCATCGCCGCTCGCCTCTGAGCCACACCTGAGTAGGTTTGACCCCATGCAGATCAGCACCACCGCCAACCCCGCACCCGCCGACGACGCCCGCCTCGCGGAGATCCTCGCCAACCCGGGCTTCGGCGTGCACTTCACCGACCACATGCTCACCCTCGAGTGGACGCCCGCCGACGGCTGGCACGCCGGTCGCATCGAGCCCTACGGCCCGCTGACCCTCGACCCGGCGACCGCGGTGCTGCACTACGCCCAGGAGACCTTCGAGGGGATGAAGGCCTACCGGCACGACGACGGCTCGATCTGGACGTTCCGGCCCGAGCAGAACGCCGAGCGGATGGTGCGCTCGTCGCGGCGCCTGGCGTTCCCCGAGCTCCCGGTCGACGACTTCGTCGCGTGCGTGGACGCCCTGGTCCAGGCCGACCAGCGGTGGGTGCCCGAGAGCGAGGGCGAGAAGTCGCTCTACGTGAGGCCGTTCATGTTCGCCTCGGAGACCTTCCTGGGCGTGCGCCCGGCCGAGCACGTCACCTTCATGGTGATCGCATCGCCCGCCGGCGCCTACTTCAAGGGCGGCATCAAGCCGGTCAACCTGTGGCTGTCGGAGTCCTTCACCCGCGCGGGGCGCGGCGGCATGGGCGCGGCCAAGACCGGCGGCAACTACGCCGCCTCGCTGGCCGCCCAGCGCGAGGCGATCGAGCAGGGCTGCGACCAGGTCGTGTTCCTCGACGACCAGCAGTTCCGCTACATCGAGGAGCTCGGCGGGATGAACCTGTTCTTCGTCCACGCCGACGGCCGGGTCGTCACCCCCGAGACCGGCACCATCCTCGAGGGCATCACCCGCGCCTCGATCATCGAGCTGGCCGGCAAGCTCGGCCACGCGGTCGAGGAGCGCAAGGTCTCGATCGACGAGTGGCGCGAGGGTGTGGCGTCCGGCGACATCACCGAGGTCTTCGCGTGCGGCACGGCCGCGGTCGTCACGCCGGTCGGCGAGCTGCGCTCGCCCAGCAGCGTGACCCCGGCGCCGGCGAGCACCGAGCTCACCATGCAGATCCGCGAGGCCCTCGTCGGCATGCAGTTCGGTCGCGCCGAGGACTCCTTCGGCTGGATGCACCAGGTCTGCTGAGGGCACACCCGTGATCCGCCCGCTAGCCTCATCCGGGTGAGCACGGCGCCACCGGACCGCGACCCCGACCAGTCGTCCTGCCGGGGGCCGGTCGCGTTCGAGGCGCAGAGCCCGCGCTCGCTGCGCGACTTCATCCGCACCGAGTCCGGCTCGGCGGGCCTGCTCGTGGTCGCCGCGCTGGTCGCGCTGGTCTGGGCCAACTCGCCGTGGTCGCAGTCGTACGTCGACCTGTGGCACACCGAGCTGTCCGTCCGCTTCGGCGAGGGCGGGCTCACGATGGACCTGCACCACTGGATCAACGACGGCCTGATGGTCGTCTTCTTCTTCGTCATCGGCCTCGAGGTCCGCAAGGAGTTCGCCATCGGCGAGCTCGTCGACCGCAGCCGGGTGGTGGTGCCGCTGGTCGCGGGCACGACCGGCATGCTCGTTCCCGCCGCGATCTTCCTGGCCCTCAACCCCTCCGGCGAGGCCGCGGCCGGCTGGGGCGCGGTCATCGGCACCGACACCGCCTTCCTGCTCGGCGTGATGGCGCTCGTAGGGCCGGCGGTCTCGACGCAGCTGCGGATCTTCCTGCTGACCCTCACCGTCATCGACGACATCGTCGCCGTCAGCGTCATCGGCGTCGTCTACTCCGACGACCTCTCGCTCGGGTCGCTGGCGATCGCCGCGGCGTGCCTGCTCGTGCTGGTCGGGCTGGGCCGCGCGGGCGTGTGGCAGGCGGCGCCCTACGTGCTGGTCGTGCTCGTGCTCTGGGTGGCCACGCTGGAGTCGGGCGTGCACGCCTCGATCGCCGGCATGCTGAGCGGCCTGCTGGTCCCCGCGCTCGACCCGCGGCGCTCCGACGTGGAGGACGCGGCGCGCAGCTTCCGTGCGTTCCGGCAGTCGCCGATGCCGGGCGTGCAGCGGGCGGCGAGGCGCTCGCTGACGCGGGCCATCTCGGTCAACGAGCGGCTCCAGGAGGCGTTGCACGCCCCGACCAGCAACGTCGTCGTACCGGTCTTCGCGCTGGCCAACGCCGGCGTCGACCTCCGCGACGGCGTCCTCGGCGACGCGCTGGGCTCGCGGTTGATGTGGGGCATCGTGCTGGGACTCGTGGTCGGCAAGTCGGTCGGCATCTTCGCCGGCGCCTGGGCCAGCGTGCGGCTCGGCTGGGGACGCCTGCCGCAGGGCGTGGGCCTGGGGCACACGCTGGCCGGCGGCGCGCTCTCGGGCATCGGCTTCACGGTGTCGCTGCTGATCATCAGCCTGGCCTTCGAGTCGTCCCGGCTCCAGGACGAGGCCCGCGTCGGCGTCCTGCTCGCCGCCGCGCTGGCGAGTCTGGCCGGCTGGCTCGCGTTCCGCTTCGCGGCCCGCTTCCTCGGCCAGGGCGACGCCGCCCTGCCGACGACCCTGAGCCGGCCGGTCGACCCCGCGCGCGACCACGTCCTCGGACCGGTCGACGCGCCGCTGACGCTCGTGGAGTACCTCGACTACGAGTGCCCGTTCTGCGCCCGCGTCAGCGGGGTCGGCAACGAGCTGCGCGCGCACTTCGGCGACCGGCTGCGCTACGTCACCCGCCACCTGCCGCTCCCGGTCCACCCGCACGCCGAGCTGGCCGCGCTCGCGGCGGAGGCCGCGGCGCGGCAGGGCCGCTACTGGGAGATGCACGAGCTGCTCTTCGCCCACCAGGACGAGCTCGAGCTGGAGGACCTCGCCGGCTACGCCGCCGACCTGGCCCTCGACGTCGAGCAGTTCCTCCGCGACCTCGACGACGAGGAGCTGGCCCGCCACGTCGCCCAGGACGTCGCGTCGGCCGAGGAGAGCGGCGTGCGGGGCACCCCCACCTTCTTCATCGGCCAGACCCGCCACATCGGCCCCCACGACGCCCGGACGCTGATCGCGGCGCTCGAGCAGTCGGAGGACTCGCCTCGGCCGATCGGCTGACCCCTGTGTCGCCGGATGGCGGACCGGAGAAGGACGGCTCAGCCGCGAGCGTCGACTGAGTCGCGGTAGTCGGTGAGCGGGACAGCAGGTCGATCGCCGCGTCCCCGGTGACGGGTGACAGAGGAAGCCGGCCGAGCCAAGTGCAGGAGGCCGCGGCCATTGACGAAGTGCACGCCGTCGATGACCTGGTCGTCGGGCACCGAGAGCCTGGCCGGGCCCCACAGCACGATGCAGGACGCGACGGTCACTCACGTGCCCGCGGTGCGGTGTCGCCCCGCCCGTCGTTCTTCAGGACGGCGCCGCCGTTTCGGGTGACCCCGATGTGGTCGAGGTCGCCGACCCGCACGGTGATGCGGTCGACCCATCCCCAGCGCAGTCCCTTCCTCTTGGCGCGCGCCAGTGCCGTCCGGTTGTTGTCCTCGCCCCATGCGCCTCGCAGCTGGAAGACAGCGCGGGGCTCGTGGGTGGTGACGGCGCTGTTGAGCAGGTGCGGAAGCGCCGCGCTGAGCCCGGCGTGCACGAGGCCGATGGCGTACCAGGCGTACCAGGCGTACGGGTTGCCGAAGGCCGAGCCCCACCACGTCGAGAGGCCGACGGCGGCGCCGTGGAACGCGACCATGGCCAGCACCAAGGGCAGGTTGCGACGCAACCATGTGCGCCGAAGACACGACAGCTCGCGGGTCGGGTAGGGCGTGACCTCGCCACCGTGAGGCCCCCATGTGTCGTGGGGTCGATCCCACCACGACGGGGCGGTCACGGTCTGGGAAACGGGTCACGCGCTGTCAGGGCATGTTGCGCGAGCCTCGCGTCGACGCTCGGTGCTCCACGACATGCTCAGGCCCCGTCACCGTGAGTGGCGGGGTGTGGGGCGGGGTCATGGTCGGCGGGGGCGCGGGATGCCGGGTGGCGCCAGTGGGTCGAGTGCGGTGGTGCCCGATGCGTCGCGGCGGTAGCGGTGGCCGTGGGGGCTGGTCCACTCGTACGTGGCGGGCGCGGTCATCTCGTAGCGCCAGGCGGTGTGGGTCTTGAGGCGGTGGTGGGACCGGCACAAGACGGCGAGGTTGTCGGTCTGGGTAGGGCCGGCCTGTGGTCTGCCCTCGGCTGCGGCGTCGTGGTCGTAGGCGATGACGTGGTCGACATCGCAGCCCCTGGCGGGGCGGGTGCACCACGGGAACACACAGGTGCGGTCCCGGAGAACGACTTGGTCGCGGAGCCGGTCGGGGACCGCGTAGGCGTCGGTGTGCAGGCTCGCGTTGAGGTCGATGACCGGCTTGATGGTGATCTTGGTGCGAGAGTCGGCACACCAGTCCTTGATCTGGTCGAGCAGGACGAGCCGCTGGCCCTCCTCCAGGCGACCGGTCGGACCGAAGACGGTGGCGTCGCCGGAGAGGCTGGCGTCGAGATGGGCGTGCAGCACGACCTCCCGCGCGACCGGCAGCCCGTCCGCGGAGCACGTCGCGGTGGCGCCTTGGTGGTGGAGGTCGAGGGCGGCCTGCGTCCGGGCCAGGTCGCCGAGGGCTGCGGAACGGCGCGCGTCGAGCGACTCCGCGGAGCCGAGCGCGGCCAGGGTGGCGGCGCCGTGGGCGAGCGCGCGGTCGAGGTCGATGGCGTCGGCCATGTCGAGCTCTGCCTCGAACCACATCGTGCCCGCGAAGTGGACCTCCTGGTCGTGGAGGGTGGCGTGGCGGGGGTCGACGTAGAGGTAGCCGTCCTCCGGATCGGAGGCCGGGTCGGGCGCGGCGAGGTCGTAGCGCTTGATGGTCTCGGCGACGAGCCGGTCGAGCTGCGCCGGGCCAATGCGCCCGGCGACGGCGGCCACCTGCGCGTCCACGTACGCCGCCGCCTCACGAGTGAGCGCCGGGGTGGTGTGGATCGTCGCTTCGGCGACCGCCCGGGCCCGCCATGCTGGCACCCTGCCGGAGTGGACCTGGGTCCACAGTCGCGGCAGGCGGTGGCGCAGCTCGAGTGCGTGGCCGATGAGCCTCTTCGCGGACACGGTCGAGACGCCGAGCACCGAGCCGAGCTCTGCGACGCAGAACTCCGCGACCAGCGGCGTGTCCTCGCCGGCGATGGGCTCCTCGTGCTCACATCCCGCCACCGTGAACGTCGCGGCGGAGTGGATCGACTCCGGCGGGTGCGGGTCGGCCCACCTCGCGGCGAGGACGAGCTGGCGCGCGGCCTCGGCGTTCTCGGTCTCGCGCGACCTCTTGATCGAGGCGAGCAGGTCACCGGCGGTGAGGTCCTCGACCCCACCCGCCCGTGGCCACGCCAGCGTCTCGATCGTGTGTTCGATTCTACCGTCGACCACCGACATTCGCCCGCCGTCGCCGATCTGTGGAGGGGTGACGCCGGGCGTGGCTCGCGGCGGGGACGGGACCACCCGGCACCCCCCACGACGGACCGGGTCGGCAGGGCCGGACACCCCCCCGAGCAGACAGGTGCGGTCAGCGCGAGCCCGGGTCGCGCCCCGCACACCGGATGCAGGTGCGCGCTGCCGGGAGCGCCTCGAGCCGTGCGTCGCCGATCGGTCGCCCGCACGACTCGCACACTCCGTAGGTGCCGGCGTCGACCCGCTCCAGCGCCGCATCCACCTCGGCCACGCGGCCTCGCACCTGCCGGACGAGGGCGCCGATCTGCGAGCGCTCGAACGCGATGGTGGCGCCCTCGGGGTCGTGCTCGTCGTCGGCGTTGGTGTCGAGGGACGCCGCGACGACGGCGTCGTAGTCGCCGGTCAGGCCGGCCAGGCGCGCGAGGGCCTGGTCGCGCTCGTCGGCCAACCGTCGCCGTGTCTCGTCCACCACACCATGGTCGCCGACGGCACCGACAGCGCCGCGTGCGAGCCGCCACCGGCTGCGCCGCGGGAGCCGCGATCACGGGGATCCGACGCCTGCGGCACTATCCTCGTGCCGTGACGACGTCCCCGAAGGCGCCGCCGCCCGGCCTGACGGTGGGCGGCTACGCCCTGCGAGCCCGCCTCGGCGAGGGCGGCATGGGAGTGGTTCACCTCGGCCAGCGGCCGGGGGAGCGCCCCGTGGCGATCAAGGTGCTGCGCCCGCACGTGGTCGGCGACGACGAGGCGCGTCGCAGGCTCGCCCGTGAGGTCAGCTCGCTCAGCCGCGTCCGCAGTCGCCGCATCGCCGAGATCGTCGACGCCGACCCCTTCGGCGAGATCCCCTACGTCGCCACGCGCTACGTCCCGGGCCTCTCTCTCCACGACCACGTGCAGGAGGAGGGGGCGCTCGAGGGCGACGACCTGGTCTGGTTCGCCGACTGCCTCGCCGAAGCGCTCGAGGCCGTCCACTCCGTCGGCGTGCTGCACCGCGACATCAAGCCGTCCAACGTGATCATGGAGGGCCGCACGCCGATCCTCATCGACTTCGGCCTGGCCCGGGTCGCGGAGGATTCGCGCATCACCATGAACGGCTGGCTGCTCGGCACGCCGGGATACCTCGCCCCCGAGATCCTCTACGGCGACGACGCCACGGCCGCCTCCGACGTGCACGCCTGGGCAGCGACGGTGGCGTACGCCGGCACGGGTCGCGCGCCGTTCGGCCGCGGTCCGTCGGTGGCGGTGATGGACCGCGTGCGCCGCGGCGAGCACGACCTGGTCGGCCTCGACCCCGACATGCTCGAGCTGGTGGAGCAGGCCCTCGCCCCGGAGCCCGCCGACCGGCCCTCCCTGACGGAGGTGCGCGACTGGCTCGACGACCTCGGCTCGTCGGTCGGATCGGAGCCCGCCCGCCGCACGTCCGGCCCGATCACCCTGCCCTACGTCGCCGGCGTCCGGCAGGACCTCGAGGCACCGACCCGCGTCGGCACCGTCGCGCCCGGCGCGCCCGCGGAGCCCGTGCACTGGTCCGACGACTGGGACCACCCCGGCCACGACCGCACGGACGACTGGCACGACGACGCTCCGGCCCACGACTGGCGCGACGACGACCGCACCGACGCGTGGCGCGACGACGACGCGACCATCGGGTGGGGCGACGCCGCCACCGCGCCCCACCGCCACACGCGCGTCCTGCCCGACGGCTCGGTCGAGTACGTCTCCGACTACGGGCCGCCCGAGCGCGCGCAGGTGCCGACCGGCCAGCGCGTGCGTCGCTCGCTCACCCTGCTGGCCCTCGGCGGCGTCGTGGCCGGCGCCATCACCCTCGCCCCCTACGTCGCATTCGGCGTCCTCTTCGTCGTGGTCTGGCTGCTGCGCAGCGGCTCGCTCGCCGCGGCGTCCGCCGGCAGCCGTCGCGACCGACGCGGGGCGCGCTGGTACGACGGCATCCAGGTGCTGCTGTCCGCGCCGTGGCACGCGGTGGCCGGCGCCGGGGGCTCGCTGGTGCTCTTCCTGTGGAGCGCGGGCATCGCGTGCGCCGTGGCGCTGATCTGCTTCGCGGCGTCGCTGTCGATGACCACCTCGCTCGCCGCGATCGGCGTCGTCTTCGCCATCTCGACCTGGTGGGGTCCGGGCTCCGAGCGGCTCCGCTCGCCGGTCCACCGCCTGCTCGACCCGCTCGCCCGCCGCGGTGTGCCGTGGCTGCTCGCCACCCTGCTCGTCGCGGCGGCCGGCTCCGGCCTGGCCGCGGCCGCGACCGCACAGGGCACCAACTGGGCGCCCGACGACTCCGCGCCGTTCTCCGGCGTGCGCCTGCCCGCCTGGCTGTGACGGACCTCGCCGTGTAGCGGCGGGCGTCGGGGGTACCTGACGGGTTCACCCACCGACAGCAGGAGGACTGATGAGCTCCGACCAGCCCGACATCGGCACCGAGATCGGCACGGACCCCGCGGTGGACGTCACCGGGGACACCACCGACAACGAGAGCTACCACGGCTACAGCGTCGACGACGAGAACCAGCCGCAGGGTGAGGGTGACAGCCTCGTCGACGACCGGGGCCTGGCCGAGCCCCTGGACGAGGGCTACTCGCCGCCGGAGAAGTGGTCCGCGGCGCAGGGCTACGGCAACACCCCGCTCGAGGAGAGCATGGGGGAGTCGCTCGACCAACGGGTGGAGCAGGAGGTCGTCGAGCCCGACCCCTACGAGCAGGCGGCCGAGGAGGCCGACCGGGGCGAGCTGGCCCCGCTCGTGGCGGAGGACTCGAGCGACGGCGAGGCCGTCCAGGCCGACGTCGAGGCGGCCGAGGGCGAGCGCGCGGGCCGTCTCGTCGCCGAGGACGAGGGCGCACGCACCGACACCGAGAAGGACCTCGTCGCCGAGGACGTGGGCATCGACGGTGCCGCGGCCGGAGCCGAGGAGGCCGCGGTCCACGTCGTCGACGACCCGGTCGCCGACGACCCGGTGCTGCTCGACGCGGAGGTCGTGGACGAGGAGCCCGCCGGCACCGAGTGAACCATCGCGCGAGCCCCCGGCCCGGGCGGGTCGGGGGCTCGCGCGCGTCCGACCGCCTCAGCCGCGCGGCTGGGCGGGATTGGTCGGGTCGCGTGCGACGGCGGGTTGACAGGCGGTCCCTCGGTCATCGAGGCGGCGGGAGCCTCGCCGGCCGGGTCGAGCGCGTGCGAGCGGGACTCGATCGAGCCGGGAGCCAGGTTGTCGTAGCTGTCCAGGGGGAGCTCGTGGTCGGTCATGTCGCCGATACCCACTCGAGCCCTCGGCACGCGTGCCGTAGCAGCCCGTCTGGGGTGGGCGCCGGTCCCCCCGCGGATGAGCGCTCGCCGCCCTTTGTCGGTAGACAGGGGCGATGACATCCCACCCCGACCCGACCGAGCGTCCCTCGTCCCCCGGCGAGCGCGACGACCTGAGCCGACGCGTGAACGCCGTGCTGGAGGAGCGCGGGGTCCGCTTCGGTGGGGCAGGAGGCCATGCCTTCCGTGCCGACCCCGTCCCGCGCCTGCTCGACGCCGAGGAGTGGGAGCTCCTCTCGGCTGGGCTGGCGCAGCGCATCCGCGCCCTCGACGCCTTCGTGGCCGACGTCTACGCCGAGCGCCGCTGCGTGAGCGACGGCGTCGTGCCCGCCCACGTCCTGGACGCCACCCCCTACCTCGAGCCCGACCTCCGCGGCAGCGCGCCGGTGGCGGGTGCCTGGATCTCGGTCGCCGGCTTCGACGTGGTCCGCGACGAGAGCGGCACCCTGCTGGTGCTGGAGGACAACGTCCGCACGCCGTCCGGGATGGCGTACGCGATGGCGGTCTCCGAGGCCGTGTCGGAGGTGCTGGACGTCGAGCAGCCGGCCGGCCTCGAGGAGTGCGCCTCGGCGCTGCGCGGCTGCCTCGAGGCCACCAACCCCGACGGCGAGGGCGCGCTGGTGCTGCTGACCGACGGTCCGGACAACTCCGCCTACTACGAGCACCGCCGCCTCGCCGACGAGGCGGGGCTCGCGCTGGTCGAGCTCGACGGCCTGCGGCCCGACGGCGACGGGCTGCGGCTGGCCGACGGGACGCCGGTGCGCGCGGTCTACCGGCGCACCGAGCAGGACGGGCTGCGCGCCACCGATCCCGCCGCCGACGTCGCGGGCCGGCTGCTCGCGCCGTGGCAGGCCAGTCGCGTCGGCATGGTGAACTGCTACGGCACCGGCGTCGCCGACGACAAGTCGGTCTACGCCCACGTCGACGACATGGTCCGCTACTACCTCCACGAGGAGCCGCAGGTGCGCTCGGTGCGCACCTACGACCTCACCGACGCCGGCCGGTTGCAGGAGGCGCTGGATCGCCTCCCCGACCTGGTGGCCAAGCCGCGCGACGGCGCCGGTGGCCAGGGCGTGGTGATCGGGCCGTCGGCGTCGCAGGAGGAGCTGGCGACGACCCGCGAGGCCATGCGCAGCGAGCCGCAGCGCTGGATCGTGCAGGACGTCGTGTCCCTCTCCACGCAGCCCACGATCGTCGACGGCGTGCCGCAGCCGCGCCACGTCGACCTGCGGCCCTTCGTGTTCTTCGACGGCCGCGACGTGACCGTGCCCCGCGGCGGCCTGACCCGCGTCGCACTCGAGGAGGGCCAGATGGTGGTCAACTCCTCGCAGGACGGCGGCGCGAAGGCGACCTGGGTGCGCTAGCCCGCCAACGCCGCCCGGCCCCGGGTCGCCGACGTGCCGAGGTCGCTCCTGACCAGCGCCACGCCGAGCCCCTCCGCCTCGACGGCGCTCGCGAGGTCGCAGTTGTTGCTCATGTACCGCAGGAGGTTCACCGCGTCGGAGGTCGGCGCCGACCGGCGCGCGAGCCTCGACGCGACGTGACCCGCGGCGACCGGATTCCGAGACGTCCGTCTCACCGCACGTCGATCGGTGGCACGATGGGCCTCGTGAGCACCCTCACCATCATCATTGCCTAGCGCGACGGGAACACCCGCCGCGCCCACCTCCTGCACCCCAGGAGGTTTTTTTCTGCCCCGACCGCACCGACCGAGAGACCTCCGATGGACCTGCACGGCTCGTTCCACGTCTACGACACCACCCTGCGCGACGGCGCCCAGCAGGAGGGCCTCAACCTCTCCGTCGCCGACAAGCTGAGCATCGCCAAGCAGCTCGACGGCCTGGGCGTGGGGTACATCGAGGGCGGCTGGCCGGGCGCCAACCCCAAGGACACCGAGTTCTTCCGCCGGGCCCGCGAGGAGCTCGACCTGCGCCACGCGCGGCTCGCGGCGTTCGGCGCGACCCGCCGGGCGGGCGTACGCGCGGCGGACGACCCGCTCGTCGCGGCCCTGCGCGACTCGGGCGCGGGCGTGGTCACCCTGGTCGCGAAGTCACACGACCGGCACGTCGAGCTCGCCCTGCGCACCACGCTCGAGGAGAACCTCGCGATGGTGCGCGACACGGTCAGCCACCTGCGCGCGGAGGGCCAGACGGTGTTCCTCGACGCCGAGCACTTCTTCGACGGCTACCGCGCCAACCGCGACTACGCCCTCGAGGTCCTGCGCACCGCCGCCGAGGCGGGCGCCGAGGTGGTCGCGCTGTGCGACACCAACGGCGGGATGCTGCCCGACTGGGTCTCCGACGTCGTGCTCGACGTCATCGAGACCACCAGCGCGCGCGTCGGCATCCACGCCCACAACGACAGCGGCTGCGCAGTGGCCAACTCCCTCGCGGCGGTCGCGGCCGGCGCGACGCACGTGCAGGGCTGCATCAACGGCTACGGCGAGCGCACCGGCAACGCCGACCTCGTCACCGTCGTGGCCAACCTCGAGCTCAAGCTCGACCGCGCCGTGCTGCCCCAGGGCCTGCTGCGCGAGGCCACCCGCATCGCGCACGCGGTCGCCGAGGTCACCAACGTCCCGCCGGCCTCGCGCCAGCCCTACGTCGGCACGTCGGCGTTCGCGCACAAGGCCGGGCTGCACGCCAGCGCGATCAAGGTCGACCCCGACCTCTACCAGCACCTCGACCCGATGGTCGTCGGCAACGACATGCGCCTGCTCGTCTCCGACATGGCCGGGCGCGCGTCCATCGAGCTCAAGGGCCGCGAGCTCGGCTACGACCTGTCCGACGACCGGGAGCTGGTCACCCGGGTCACCGACCGGGTCAAGCAGCTCGAGCAGCGCGGCTACACCTTCGAGGCCGCCGACGCGTCCTTCGAGCTGCTGCTCGCCGAGGAGGTCGAGGGCGCGCGCCCGTCCTACTTCGGCGTCGAGTCCTGGCGCGTCATCACCGAGACCCGCACCGACGGCGAGGCGATCTCCGAGGCGACGGTCAAGCTGCGCTCGGCGGGCGTGCGCTACGTCGTGACGGGCGAGGGCAACGGTCCGGTCAACGCCCTCGACGCCGCGCTGCGCGAGGCGATCGGCCAGGCCTTCCCGGAGGTCGCGAAGTTCGAGCTGATCGACTACAAGGTCCGCATCCTCGACCAGGGCCACGGCACCGACGCGATCACGCGGGTGCTCATCGAGACCACCGACGGTGAGTCGTCGTGGGTCACCGTCGGCGTCGGAGCCAACGTGATCGAGGCGTCGTGGGGCGCTCTGGTCGACGGCCTCACCTTCGGCCTGCGCCGGCACCACCGTTGACGTCGAGGGACGTACGACGAGGCCCCGGCGGATCTCTCCGCCGGGGCCTCGTGTCGTTGCGTCAGCAGCGCTGCCGGGTCAGCGCACGACCCGGAACGTCGCCGTGGTCCGGCTCTTCGTCACGGTGTCGGACCCGCCGTAGCTCGCGGACACCTTGTGCTTGCCGAGCGACAGGTTCTTCCTCACCTTGACGACGACCCGACCGTCGGACAGCCGGGCGGCCCCGACCTTATTGCCGTCGATCCGGACCGTGACCGTGCCGGTCGCGTCGGCGCCGCGGGACTTGACGGCCACCACGACGGTGACGTCCTGCTTGAACCGGGGCTTCTTCGGCTTGACCGTGACCTTCGTCCGGGACGTGACCTTTCCGGTCGGCGCCGCGGCGGTGACGGTGGCGGTGAACGTCGCCGACGAGGCGGCGTTGGTGTCGTCGCCCGCGTAGGCCGCGGTCAGGGTGTGGGTGCCCACCGGAAGGTCGGCGGGCAGGCCCACCGTGGCGGTGCCCCGGGCCAGGGTGGCCTTGCCGAGCTGCGTGCCGGCCTTGTCGGTCACCACGACGCTGCCCGTGGGCAGGGCGCCCTCGGTGCCGACGCGGTCGACGGTGACCGTCGCCGTCGACGCCTGTCCGGAGGTGGACGGCTCGGGGGAGTGCGCAGCGCCCACCTTGGTCGGCAGCTTGCAGCCGGCCTCGCACGGCAGGCTGTCGCGCAGCTCGGTGATGGCACGCCGGGCCTGGACCTGGCCGACGTTGTCGCCGAGGAGTCGGCGCGCCGCGTTGAGGTGGTACCTGACCAGGGGCGCCGACGAGGCCCCCTGCGCGGACAGCTCACGGGCGGTGCCGAAGCTCGCCCGGACGGCCGTCAGGGTCTCGCCGGCCAGCGCGCCGGAACGGGCCGCCTGGTCGAGGGAGGAGCCGGCGACGTTGAAGCTCGGGTCCCAGCGCAGCGTCGTCTGGTGCTGGGCGTTGAACTCCTCGACGACCGCCTCGCCCGCGGCGCCGATCTCGTCGGCCGACAGCAGGTCGCTCGGCGTGAGCGCGAAGGCGTCGAAGCCGCGCGCGATCTCGGAGCCGAAGATGTGGCCGTTGTACCAGTAGGTCGACCAGAAGCCGGCCAGGTTGAGGCTGGTGGGGTTGGGGGTGTTCACGGGCCCGCGGTCGTAGTAGGCGAGCTCGACCGGGTTGGCGGAGTCGGTGAAGTCGATGACCGACAGACCGCCCTGGTACCACGCCTGGACCATGATGTCGCGGCCCGGGACGGGGACGAGCGAGCCGTTGTGGGCCACGCAGTTCTCCTGCGCGGTCTGCGGCACCGGGAGCTTGTAGTAGCTGCGGAACGCCATCTTGCCGTCGACGATGTCGAAGATCGCGTCGGCACCCCACTCGGGCCGGTCGGTCTCGCGGCAGCGTGCGCCCGAGCCGCCGCCCCACTCGTCGGTGAAGATCACCTTGGTGCCGTCGTTGTTGATCGTCGCCGAGTGCCAGTAGGCGAAGTTGGGGTCGGACACCGCGTCGATGCGCTCGGGGTTCACCGGGTCGGTGATGTCGAGCAGGATGCCGTTGCCCTGGCACGCGCCGGCTGCGAGGCCGAGCTCGGGGTAGGCGGTGATGTCGTGGCAGGTGTTGGTGTTGGGCAGCGGCGAGTAGTTGGTGCCCGAGGGGTGCTGGGTGCCGGGGAGCGTGTTCTGCAGTCCGTTGTAGGCGCCGGTCGCGGGGTCGGTGAAGATCCGCGGCTGGCTGACGATGGCGGCGTCCTCGGGCGCGGCGAGCGGCACCTTGATGACGTCGATGCGCCACTGGGCCGGGTTGCCGGTCGTGACGGGGCCGGTGGTGGTGTTGGGGTTGACGCTCTCGCAGCCGGCGAGCTCGTCGCCCGACCGCACGCCGGCGGTGCCGGAGTTGTAGAGGTAGACGTTGTCGGGATCGTCCGGGTCGCTGACGACCGTGTGCGTGTGCGAGCCGCGGCAGGTCTGCACGCCGCCCACCTGGACGGGGGCGGAGAGGTCGGAGATGTCGAAGATCCGGATGCCGCGGAACCGCTCCGGGCTCACCGAGCCCTCCACACCCTGGGTGCCGCAGTCGACGCGGGCCGAGGTCTGCTCGACCGAGAAGAACAGCAGGTCGCCGAAGACGCTCACGTCGCCCTGCCCGCCGGGGCACACGAACGAGCCGCTCAGGGTGGGGTCGGCCGGGTCGGACACGTCGTAGACCTGGAAGCCCAGGTAGTTGCCGACGATGGCGTGGTCGCCGGTGAAGGCGAGGTCGGAGTTGATGCTCGAACCGCCCGGCGGACCGTCGAACACACCCTCACGCGGGTTGTTGTCGAGCAGCTCGATGTTGCTGCTCGCGTCCGAGTAGGGGAGGTAGCCCGGGGCCAGGCCGATGCGGGGGTCGTCGGCTGCGCTGGCCGCGGCGGGCAGCAGCGCCGCGACCAGCGCGGCGAGGCTCGCCGCGAGGGCCGGGCGGCGGAATCGACGAGGGCGACGTGGTGGCGTCATGGGTGGCGACCTTCTTCCGAGACGGGGTCGCCCGGATGGCCGGGCATGAGCCGCGGCCGGTCGACCTAGTATGTCGAGAAACGTAGCGACGACCGGCGCCGACCGCCAGCATCCCTTGGTCGCATCTCGAGCGGAAGATGGAGTCCACATGAGCGCGCTGGTGAGGATGGGAGCCGTCGTCGTGGGGGTCGCGATGGCGCTGGGCGCCTCGGGCTGCACCAACGACGAGCCCCCGCGCGAGGCCGAGAACGGGGCGCCCGTCGTCCATCTCGGCGCACCGGGCGAGCCCGGCAAGACCCTGTCGCCGGAGGAGGCGGAGGCCCTCGCCGAACCGACGTACACCGCGGCCGACGTCGCGTTCGTGGAGGAGATGATCCCCCACCACGCGCAGGCCCTGGAGATGACCGCACTGGTGCCGGACCGGGCCGGCGACCGCGACCTCCTCACGGTCGCCGAGCGGATCGAGATCTCCCAGGTCGACGAGCTCGACCAGCTCGAGGGGTGGCTGACCCGCCGCGGTGAGGGTGCGGGCGGCGGGCAGGACGACCACGCCTCCGGGGACGACGAGCACGGCGACGAGCACGGCGACCACGCCGACATGCCGGGGATGGCAACGCCCGAGGAGATGGCGGAGCTGGCGGCGGCGCGTGGGCGCGACTTCGACCGGCTCTTCCTGCAGCTGATGATCCGCCACCACGAGGGCGCCATCGTGATGGTGGAGACGCTCCTCGCCGGTGGCCGGGGCGGCCAGGAGTCCGCGGTCTTCCAGCTGGCCAGCCACATCGCCAGCGACCAGGCCGTCGAGATCGCGGCGATGAAGCGCCAGCTGCTGTCCCTCGACGGCTGAGCCCGGCCGGCGGCCCCGCGGCACCCGCCCGGGGTCAGCCGACCACGCGCCGCACCAGGTCGTCCCAACCGGCCTCGACGCGTTCGATCGAGATGTTCTCGCGCACGACCTGCTGCTCGAGCACCACCATCTCCAGGGGGGCGAGGAGCGCGGTGGCGAGCATCAGCAGGTCGCCGGTGACGCCGAGCTCGCGCAGCAGGTGGCGCACGTGCAGGTTGGCGAACGACAGCGCGGCCGTGGAGCGTGCGCCGGGCCGGCCGGCCGCCGCGATGAGGTCGCTGTTGAGCAGGTTGGCGCGCAGCCGCGAGTGACCGAAGGCCAGCAGCCGCTCGAGGGGCGGCGCGCCGGGCCCCAGCGGCGGCGGGCCCGAGATGACGCTGGCCTGCCACGCGGTCTCCGACTCGTTGAGCACGGCGGCCATCAGGCCCTCGCGGCTCTCGAAGCGGCGGAACAGCGTCCCCTTGCCCACCCCCGCCTCGGCCGCGACCGTGTCCATCGTCACGGCGCTGACCCCGTGGGTCTCCACCAGCCGTAGTGCGGCTGCGAGGATGGCCTCGCGGTTGCGCGCCGCGTCGGCCCGCTCCGGCGCGGGGTCGTCGGCCATCGGCAGCAGGCGGGTCACCCCGCCAGCGTAGGAGACAGGAAAGTCCGCCGAGACCGGAATACAAGCGGACCGCGGTCCGTTTAGCCCAGTATGACCACTGACACGCAGACCCGCGTCGCCGTCCTGCTCGGCTCCCACCGCGCCGGCTCCCTCAACCGCCGCATCGCCGAGCACCTCCGTGCCCACGCCCCCGCCGGGGTGGCCGTCGACGTCGTGGAGGGCCTCGACGCCGTCCCGTTCTACAACGAGGAGCTCGACGGCGACACCGTGCCGCCCGCGGCCGTTGCCCTGCGCGAGGCCGTCGCGAGCGCCGACCGCGTGCTGGCGGTGACGCCGGAGTACAACGGCACCATGCCGGCCGTGCTCAACAACGCCATCGACTGGCTCTCGCGCCCCTACGGCCAGGGCGCCATCGTCGGCAAGCCCTTCGCGGCCATCGGCGCCACCCCCACGCCGTACGGCGGCAAGTGGTCGCACGAGCACGCGCGGCACTCGGCCACCATCGCCGGGGCCATCGTCGTGGAGGGCATCGTCGTCGACGAGTCCGCCGTCGCGGGCGACCCGCTGGAGGACGAGGCGGCCGTGCAGCGGTTCCTGGGCGCCCTCGACGCGCTCGTCGCGCACGAGACCGACGCCGCCGCCTGAGATCGGCACCCGACGGTACGGTCGGTGATGTGCTCCACGACCTGACCGCGCTCGAGCAGGGCGACGCCGTGCGCCGCGGCGAGCTGACCCCGCTCGAGCTGGTCGAGCACTACGCGGGCCGTGCCGACCGGGTGGGCGCCTTCATCACGCCCACCCACGACCTGGCACGTGACCACGCCCGCCGGCTGACCGAGCAGGGCCGGCCCGCCGACGCCGGCCCGCTCTGGGGCGTGCCCACCGGCATCAAGGACCTGCATCCCACGGCGGGGGTCCGCACCACCTTCGGCTCGGCGGCGTACGCCGACCACGTGCCCGACGCCTCCGACGACCTCGTGCTCACCGTCGAGGCGGCCGGCATGCCGAGCCTGGGCAAGACGAACACACCGGAGTTCGGCTCGCCCTGCTACACCGAGCCCGACGTCGCACCGCCCGCCGTGACGCCGTGGGACACCACGCGCACTGCGGGCGGCTCGTCCGGCGGTGCGGCCGCCGCGGTCGCGGCGGGGCTGCTGCCCGTCGCGCCGGGCTCCGACGGGGGCGGATCCGTCCGCACCCCGGCCGCGTGCTGCGGGCTCGTCGGACTCAAGCCCACGCGCGGGCGCATCAGCGGCGCCCCGACGTACGGCGATCCCACCGGGCTCGCCACGCCCGGCACCCTGGGGCGCACCGTCCGCGACACGGCGGCCCTCCTCGACGTCCTCGCGGGGCGCCGGGTGGGCGACCCGTACTGGGCGCCGGCGCCGTCGGGGAGCTTCCTCGACGCCTGCGACCGCGAGCCCGGCCGGCTGCGCGTCGCGCGCTTCATCACCCCGGTCATCGCGCAGACCGACGTCCACCCCGCGAGCGTCACGGCGTGGGACGACGCGTCGCGGCTGCTGGAGTCGCTCGGCCACGACGTCGAGGACGTGCCGGTGCCGATCCCGCCCGAGGCGACGGAGGCCTTCGAGACCTGTTGGTCGGTGCTCACCGCCCTGTCGCCCGTCCCGCCGGGCCGCGAGGACCGGCTGCGGCCGCTGACGCGGTGGCTGGGTGGCCTCGGCCACGCGGTCAGCGGCCCCGAGTTCGCCCTCGCCATCGGACGGATGCGCCGCCACGCCGCCGCCGCGCTGGCCGCCCTGGCGCCGTACGACGTCGTCCTCACGCCCACCCTCGCCCGGCCGCCGGCGCTGGTCGGCGAGCTGCGCGACGACGCCGACCCGGCGCGCGACTTCGCCCAGCAGAAGGCGTTCACGCCGTGGACGAGCGCCTGGAACGTCACGGGCATGCCGGCCGTGTCGCTGCCGCTGCACTGGACCGACGACGGGCTCCCGGTGGGCGTGATGCTGGCTGCGCGCCCCGCCGAGGAGGAGCTGCTCCTCGCGGTCGCCGCCCAGGTGGAGGAAGCGCAGGCCGGATCCGGTCGGGCGTGGGTGGACAGGCGCCCGCCCGGCTGGTGAGGTGGGCGGCATGGGTGAGCTGACGCCGTACCTCTGCGTCGACGACGCGCGTCGCGCGATCGAGTGGTACGTCGACGTGCTGGGCGCCGAGGTCGTGTTCGAGCCGATCGTGATGGACGACGGGCGCGTGGGCCACGTCGAGCTCGCCGTGGACGGCGGACGCTGGATGATGTCCGACGAGTTCGACTCGGCCGGCGTCGCCGCGCCCGACCCGTCGCGAGGGGCCGCGGTGTCGTTGCACCTCGAGGTGGCCGACGTCGACGACCTCTGCGCCCGTGTCACGGGGGCAGGCGTCGCGCTCGACCGAGGCCCGGAGGACGATCCGACGGCCGGTCGCCTGGCGGTGTTCCGCGACCCGTTCGGGCACCGCTGGTTCGTCAGCCAGCCCGTGGGCTGAGCGGGACGTCAGTCGGGCGGACCCGTGCCGTCGTCGTCGCCTATGCCGCGCGCGTGCAGCGCGTCGCCCGACTCGTGGGCGCGGGCGACGACGCGGATCACGAACGGGGACAGGTAGGCCCGGGGGTTGCGCTCCACGCCGCGCGCCCGCGCGGCGTCCCGGGTCTCGCGGGCGATGGCGATCGTGCCGGGGAGGGCCCCGATCGTCAGGCCGACGGTGAGCGCGACGCGTTCGGGATCGACGCCGACGAGGCGCAGCGGCCGCGCCCAGCGCGAGAGTGCGTCGACCATCGCGTCGATCGTCGTCGTCGCGGTCAACGACAGGGCGGCGAGACCGAGCGTCAGCAGGTCGAGGAACGTCTCGACCGCCTTCCCCGGGCCGTACCACCACCACTGGAACGCACTGGCGACCGCCGCGATCAGCAGCACGCCGCGCGCCGCGCGCCACACCGAGCGCAGCGGCACCCGCGCCGCGGCGGCGAGCAGCAGGGTCACCGCCAGGAACACCGGCGCGGCACGCACGTCACGCACCGCGACGACCGCGAGGCTCAGCACCGCGAGCCCCAGCACCTTGGCGCCGACGGGCAGCCGGTGCAGGAACGTGTCGCCGGGCTGGTGCAGCCCGGCCATCAGGTCGCTCACGCGTCGACCAGCCCGGTGTAGTGGGCGATTGCCTCGCGCGGCGCGCCGTCGGCGACCACGCGGGCGGCGTCGACCACCAGCACCCGGTCGCACCGGGCGGCCAGGTCGAGGTCGTGGGTGACGAGCAGCAGCTGCTGGTCGAGCCCGAGGAGCGCGTCGCCGACGCGGCGGGTGTTGGCCCGGTCGAGCAGCGTGGTCGGCTCGTCCGCTACCACCACCGACGGCTCGAGGGCCAGCACCCCGGCGAGCGCGAGCAGCTGGCGCTGCCCGCCGGAGAGCGAGTGGACCGAGTCGTGCGCGTGCTCCTGGAGGCCGTTGGCCGCGAGCACCGCCATCGCGCGCTCGCGCCGCGCGCCCGCATCCTTGATCGTGCGCCGCAGCGACAGCTCGACGTCCTCCACGCACGTCGGCATCACCAGCTGCGCCGCCGGGTCGGTGAAGCAGAAGCCCACGCGCCGCCGCACGGCGGCGCCCTCGCGGGCGACGTCGCGGCCGTCGACCGTGACCCGCCCGGTGGTGGGCCGGACCAGCCCGTTGACCATGCGCGCGAGCGTGGACTTGCCCGAGCCGTTTGCGCCGACGACGGCGATGCGACGTTCGGTCAGCGTGAGCGTCGTCGGGGCCAGGATCTCGCGCTCGCCGCGCCCCGGCAGGGGCACGCGCGCCCCCGCGCGGTCGAAGTGGATCGATGCCATGCGTCGTCCCGGTCAGTCGCGCTGGAGCAGCTGGGGGAACGCGCGGTGCACCTCGGCGGCGATCATCGCGACCAGCGAGGTCTTGACCACGTCGCCGATCCAGAACGGCGCGTCGTAGGCGGCGGCCTCGGCGAAGGAGATGTCGAAGAAGCGCATCATCCCGAGGATCCCGAGGACGTGGATGACCAGCGCGCTGGCGGTGAACGAGCACGCGAAGACGACGATCGCCCGGGTGCGGCGGTCGCGGGCGACGTACTCGACCAGGAAGCCGGCGAGCGCGGCGGCCAGCGGGAAGGCGACCAGGTAGCCGCCGCTCGGCCCGCTGAACACCCCGATGCCCGAGGAGTGCTCGGCGAAGACCGGCAGGCCGACGGCTCCCAGCGCGAGGTAGAGCATGACGGCGGAGAAGCCGCGCAGCGGGCCGAGGACGCAGCCGGCCAGCATCACCGTGAGCGTCTGGAGCGTGATCGGCACGCCGGCGCTCCCGACCGGGACGGCGCCGATGTAGGCGCTGGCGCAGATCAGCGCCCCGAACGCGGCGACGAGCGCGACGTCGCGGGTGGGGGAGGAGCGGGCGTGCCGCTCGTGGACGACGGTGTCGGGGGTGGAGGCGGTCACGGGGGTCCTCGGCGGGTCGGCTGGCGACCTGAACGCTGTTCAGGCTGAACGGTGTTCAGGTTAAGGTGGTGCCGACGACCCGTCAACGACGTCCAGGAACCGGGAGGGTGCGTGGCGCACAGGCGCAGCGACGTGCTCGACCACGCCGTCGCCCTGCTCGACGCCCACGGGCTCGCCGCGCTGACCATGCGACGCCTCGGCGCCGAGCTCGACGTCCAGCCCAGCGCGATCTACCACCACTTCCCGAGCAAGCAGGCCCTGCTGGCGGCGGTGGCCGACGAGATCCTCGCCCGCGGCGCGCGACCGCGTACGGCCTCCGAGTGGCCGGACCGGCTGCGCGAGGTCTGCTCCGAGCTGCGCGAGGCGATGCTCGCCTGCACGGACGGCGCCGACGTGGTGGCGACCGTGTGGGCCTTCGGCCTCGGCGCGGCGGCCCCGGTGGCCGAGCTCGAGAAGGTCCTCACCGACGCCGACGTCTCAGCACAGCTCGTGCCCGTCGCCTCCCACGCGCTCGTGCACTACGTCTTCGGCCACGCCTTCGAGGAGCAGACCGCCCGCCAGGCCGTGCGCCTCGGCGCGGTCGAGCGCTCCCTCGACTCGCTGCCCGACTTCGACCTCGGGCTCGACCTCCTCGTCGACGGGTTGCGGGCGCGGCTGCGCGACAGGGGTTGAGCGGGGACGTCCCCGCTCAACGGCCGGGATCCGGGTGTCCTAGCGGGGACGGGACGTGTCCAGTCAGGCAGAGGTGTCGACGTCCGCGCCGTGGAGCTCGGCGAGGAGTACGGCGCCGGCGAGGTCGAGGCGCGTACGCCTGAGGTCGGCGGCGGCGAGGTCGACGCCGTCGAGGGCGGCGCCGCGGAGGTCGGTGCGGTCCAGCGTGGCCTGCCGCAGCACGGCACGGTCGAGACGGGCGCGGGCCAGCACGGTGAGGGTGAGGTCGGACTGGGACAGGTCGGCCTCGCGCAGGTCGACGCCGGTGAGGTCGAGGCGCGAGAGGTTGGTGCCGCGGATCGTCACCCCGAGCCACGACCCGCCGACGACCGTGAGCGGGCGCATCGTGCACTCGGAGAAGACCGAGCCGACGAGCTTGCAGCCGTCGAGCGTCGCGCCGAAGAACGACGCGCGGCGGAAGTCGCAGCCGACGAACGCCGTCGCGGTGTGCACCGAGTCGTTGAAGCGGGTGCCGTGGAAGGTGCACCGCTCGAACGTGGCGCCCGACGAGGTCGTCTCGGAGAGGTCCACATCGGTGAAGGTGCACTCGACGAAGCGCGCCGCGCCGAGGTCGTCGCCGTACCAGTCCTCACCGCGCAGATGGGTCCCGGTGGCTGTCCTCGGCTCGATCACGGCGTCACCGTAGCCGTGGGGTCGGTCCGGTCCGACGGATAGGGTCGTGCCCGTGATCGCGTCCCACCAGCACCGCTTCATCTTCCTCAAGACCCGCAAGACGGCGGGGACGAGCGTGGAGATCGCGTTGTCCAAGGTATGCGGTCCCGACGACATCATCACCGAGATCAGCCCCGAGGACGAGAAGCTGCGCCAGGCGGCCGGGGGCCGTGCGCCGCAGAACTTCCAGTCCCCGCCGCTGCCGCGCAAGGCCTACAACCACATGGGCGCCAAGGCCACCCGTGACCTCGTCGGCGCCGAGGTGTTCGACGACTACTTCACCTTCGCGATCGAGCGAAACCCGTGGGACGCCGTCGTCTCGCTCTACTTCTGGAAGTACAAGGACCGGCCCGAGCTGCCCGACTTCGAGACCTACGTCCAGGAGATATGGATCGAGCAGCTGGCCAACAACCGCCGCCTCTACCGCATCCGCGGCAAGATGGCGCTCGACCGCGTCCTGCGCTACGAGACCCTCGACGCCGAGCTCCGCGAGGTCTGGGCGCACCTCGGGCTGCCCGGCGAGCCCGACCTGCCGCGGGCCAAGGGCAACGCCCGGCCGGCGGGGCACTACCGCGAGCTCTACACCCCTGCCTCCAGGGAGCGCGTGGCGACGGTGTTCGCTGACACCATCGAGGCCTTCGGCTACGAGTTCTGAGGAGCGAGATGTCCAGCCGTACGTCGCCCAACGCCCGCAGCCGTCGGCCGGGCCCCGTGGCCCTCGGCCTCCTCGCGATCGCCGCGCTCTTCGCCGCCCTCACCCCGGTCGTGCTCGAGGTGGACTCCCGGGTCGACCGCACCCGCGCGATGTACGACGACCGGAGCCGGATGGAGTGGCTGCAGTACCAGTCCGTGCTGTCCACGGGGCGGGCCGAGCCCCTCGAGTTCGCGCCGGGCGAGTCGGTCGAGCTGGCCGGGGAGAGCTTCACGTCGTCGGCCGGCGTGGGGGTCGAGGTGCGCGCCGATGCGCCTGACCGGCCGTGCGTGCGGGCGTCCAACGAGCACGGCGACGTCACCGCGTGGTCCTGCCTCGACCTGGACGAGCCACCGGCCGATCCCGACCTCGAGGTCGTCGACCTCTCCGTCGGCCAGGCGTCCTGATCCGGCGAGGGTCAGACGGGCTCGCGGACGAGTGCCAGCAGTCGCTCGCACTCGGCGACCAGCCGCGCGCGCAGGGGCGCGCCGCGCTCGGCGAACCCGCGCTGCGCCTCGACGTACTCCCGCTTGCCCTCGGCGGTCTCGATCCTGACGGGGGAGTAGCCCAGGTCGGTCAGGTCGTAGGGCGCCGCGCGCATGTCGAGCACCCGGATGTCGCGGGCGAGCTCGAAGCAGTCGGCGACCAGCTCGCTGGAGATCATCGGCGTGAGCCGGAAGGCGTGCTTGTACAGGTCCATCCCGGCATGGAGGCAGCCCGGCTGCTCGAAGGCGGGACGATCGTCGCGGCCCGGCTGCAGCTGGTTGAGCGGGCGGGCGGTGGGGGTGAAGAAGCGGTAGGCGTCGAAGTGGGAGCAGGCGATGCGGTGCGACTCGACGACCGCGTCGGTGCCCTCCTGCCCCAGCCGCAGCGGCCGGTCGTGGCGGGTGCCGCCGGGGACCCGGTCGGCGCGGTGCACCATCGCCCACTCGTGCAGGCCGAAGCAGCCGAGCTGCGGGGCCCGGGCGGCGGTCGCGGTCAGCAGGGTGTGGAGCTGGCTGAGCAGCGGCTGCTGGGACGCGACGTACGCGTCGGTGACCGCGACCGGGTCGCCCGCGTAGCCCTTGAGGCCGGCGTGCTCCGCCGCGTCCTCGAGCGCGACGCCGTGGCCCGGGTGCCAGCGCCGCAGCTGGGCGGGCCGCTGGGAGTAGTAGGTGAACAAGAAGTCGTGCACCGGGTGCTGGACCTGGCCCGCCCGGCGCGCGAGGTGCGGCCCGACGAGGTCGTCGACCCGGGCGGCGTGCGCCTCGGCGAGGGGACGCCACTCGGCGGCTGACAGCACGTGCACCGACCCAAGGCTAGTGCCGCCGCCCCCGTCGGACCGCCTCGAGGGCACTCGACGTGCGGCGGCGCCGGGGGGACACTGCCGAGATGGACCGCACCGCCGGTCTCGACCGTGCCCACGAGCACGCGGTCGAGTGGCTCGCCTCGCTCGCCGACCGCCCGGTGCCGCCGCGGCTGGGCGCCAAGGAGATGCTCGCCCGCCTCGACCCGCTGCTCTCCGACGGGCCCACCGACCCGGTCGCGGTGGTCGACGAGCTGGCCCGCGCCTGCGATCCCGGGCTGACGGCGATGCCGGGCGGGCGCTTCTTCGGGTTCGTCATCGGCGGCACCCACCCGGCGGCCCTCGCCGTGGACTGGCTGGTCAGCGCGTGGGACCAGAACGCCGGCCTGCGGGTGCTCACTCCCGCCCACTCGGCCGTGGAGGACGTGGCCGAGTCGTGGGTGCTCGACCTGCTCGGCCTCCCCGCCGGCAGCGCCGTCGGCTTCGTCACCGGCGGCACGATGGCCAACTTCACCTGCCTCGCCGCCGCGCGCGACGAGGTGCTGCGGCGCGCCGACTGGGACGTCGCCGACCGCGGGCTCGCCGGCTCGCCCGGCGTGCGCGTCCTCGTCGGCGCCGAGCGGCACGACACCATCGACCTGGCCCTGCGCTACCTCGGCCTCGGCGCGCCCGAGCCGGTCGCGGTCGACGACCAGGGGCGCATCGAGCCCGCGGCGCTCGCCAGCGCGCTCGACGCGGGCGACGGGCGCCCGACCGTGGTCTGCCTGCAGGCCGGCAACGTCCACTCCGGCGCGTTCGACCCCTTCGACGCCGCCGTCACCGCCGCGCACGACGCCGGGGCGTGGGTCCACGTCGACGGCGCGTTCGGGCTCTTCGCGGGCGCCTCCCCACGCCGGCGCCACCTCCTGGCCGGCGCCGACCGCGCCGACTCCTGGGCCACCGACGCGCACAAGACCCTCAACGTGCCCTACGACTGCGGGCTCGCGATCGTCCGCGACCGGGCAGCCCTGCGGGCCGCGATGAGCATGCACGGTGACTACCTGATCCACGACGCGGCCGGGGAGCCGCTCGACAAGGTGCCGGAGATCAGCCGACGGGGCCGGGCGTTCCCGGTGTGGGCGGTGCTCCGGGCGCTGGGGCGCGACGGCGTCGCCGAGCTGGTCGACGGCTTCTGCGACCACGCGGAGGCGTTCGCCGAGGGGATCGCCGCCATCGAGGGCGCAGACGTGCTCAACGACGTCGTCTTCACCCAGGTCTGCGCCACGTTCGGGGACGACGACCGCACCCGGGCCGTGGTCGAGGCGATGCTCGCGGAGGGGACGGCGTGGACCACCGGGTCGACCTGGCACGGCCGCGCGGTGCTGCGAGTCAGCGTGAGCAACTGGTCGACGACCGTCGAGGACGTCGCGGCGACCCTGGCCGCGCTGCACCGTGCCGCGGGGCAGTAGCGGGCCCCACGGCCGAAGCCTCCCGCCGTGGGCCCGGCAGACCGCGGTTGGATAGCCTCGACCCATGCGCATCTGTCGGTTCAGCACGGGCGAGGAGCCGCGCTTCGGCGTCGTCACCGGGGAGGTCGACGAGTTCGGCCAGGCCGACGAGGACTCGGTGGTGGTCGCCCTCGCCGGAGACCCCCTCTATGCCGGCGTCAAGCCGCTCGAGGAGCAGCACCGGCTCGGCGACGTACGCCTGCTCGCGCCGATCATCCCGCGGAGCAAGGTCGTCGGGATCGGCCGCAACTACGCCGCCCACGCCGCCGAGCTCGGCAACGACCTCCCGGCCGAGCCGCTCATGTTCCTCAAGCCCAACACCGCGGTGGTCGGCCCCGGCGACCCGATCTTCTACCCGTCGCAGACCAGCAACCTGCAGTACGAGGGCGAGCTGGCCGTGGTGATCGGCCGGATCTGTCGCGACGTGCCCCCCGAGCAGGCGACGGACGTGATCTTCGGCTACACGATCGCCAACGACGTCACCGCCCGCGACCTCCAGAGGTCCGACGTGCAGTTCACCCGGGCCAAGGGCTTCGACTCCTTCTGCCCGATCGGCCCGTGGATCGAGACCGACCTCGACCCGCAGGCGTTCATCGACGGCCGCGCGGTGCAGACCCACCTCAACGGCGACGTCGTCCAGGACGGCTCGACGGCCGACATGATCTTCGACGTGCCGGCCCTGGTCGCGCACGTCTCGTCGGTCATGACGCTGCTGCCCGGCGACGTCATCCTGACCGGCACCCCCGAGGGTGTCGGTCCCATGCAGGTCGGCGACGAGGTGGAGATCTCGATCGCCGGCATCGGCGCCCTGACCAACCCCGTCGCCCGGCGCAGCTGACCGGCCACACGAGAGAGCCACCCACATGAGCAGCAGCCCCGTCCGCGTCCGCTTCTGTCCCTCGCCCACGGGCTCGCCGCACGTCGGCCTGGTCCGCACGGCCCTGTTCAACTGGGCCTTCGCGCGCCACCACGGCGGGCAGATCGTCTTCCGGATGGAGGACACCGACCGCGAGCGGAGCACGCAGGAGTCCTACGACGCGATCCTCGAGCTGTGGCGCTGGCTCGGCCTCGACTGGGACGAGGGCATCGAGGTCGGCGGCCCCCACGGGCCCTACCTGCAGAGCGAGCGCGGCGACATCTACCGCGACGTCCTCACGCGGCTGCGCGAGTCGTCCTACACCTACGACTGCTTCTGCACCACCGAGGAGGTCGACGCGCGCCGCAAGGCGTCGGGCTCGAAGATGCAGGGCTACGACGGGTTCTGCCGCGACCTCTCCGACGAGCAGCGCGCGGCGTTCGAGGCCGAGGGCCGCCGCCCCGTCGTCCGGTTCCGGATGCCCGACGGCACCGTCGGCTGGGACGACCTGGTGCGCGGCGAGATCACCTTCGCGACCGAGAACGTGCCCGACTTCGCGCTCTCGCGTGCCAACGGCGACCCGCTCTACACGCTGGTCAACCCGGTCGACGACGCGCTGATGCAGATCACCCACGTCCTGCGCGGCGAGGACCTGCTCTCCAGCACGCCGCGCCAGCTCGCGCTCTTCGAGGCGCTCGTCGAGCTCGGCGTGGCCGATCAGGTCCCGGCGTACGGCCACCTGCCCTACGTGATGGGCCAGGGCAACAAGAAGCTCTCCAAGCGCGACCCGGAGGCGCACGCGCTGGCCTACCGCGAGCAGGGCTTCCTGCCCGAGGGCCTGCTCAACTACCTCGCGCTGCTGGGCTGGTCGATCGCGGCCGACCGCGACGTGTTCTCGATGGCCGAGATGGTCGAGGCGTTCGACATCAAGGACGTCAACCCCAACCCCGCCCGCTTCGACCTCAAGAAGGCCGAGGCCATCAACACCTCGCAGATGCGGCTGCTGACGGTCGAGGACATCACCCACCGGGCGCTGCCCTTCCTCAAGGCGGAGCGCGTCGTCGGCGACCCGGTCAGCGACGCCGACGCGCAGCTGCTGGAGCTGGCGATGCCGCTGGTGGCCGAGCGGATCAACAAGCTCACCGAGGCCGCGCCCATGCTCGGGTTCCTCTTCGTCGACGAGGCCGCGTTCGAGCGCGACCCCGACGACGTCGCCAAGGTGCTCGACGAGACCGGCCGCGGCGTCGTCCAGGCGGCGTACGACGCCCTGGTCGGGATCGAGGAGTGGTCGACCGCGGCCATCGAGGAGGCGCTTCGAGTCGCGCTGATCGAGGGCATGGAGCTCAAGCCGCGCGTGGCCTTCGGTCCCGTGCGGGTGGCGGTGACCGGCAAGCGGGTGAGCCCGCCGCTGTTCGAGTCGATGGAGCTGCTCGGCCGCGAGCGCAGCCTGGCGCGGCTGCAGTCGGCCCTGGCCTGACGTCGTGGCCCGACCACTGCCGCCCGACTTCCGGCCGCGTTACCACGAGCTGCACCGGGTCGGGCGCCCCGGCGCGTGGCGCTCGATCGTGGGCGCCCTGCTCCTGCTGGTCCTCGTCTTCGGCCTGGTGCCGCTGGCCGCCGGCCTCCTCGCCCTCGTGCTGCTGCTCGCGACCGGCGACACGGCGGAGCAGGCCGCAGCCGTCCTCGACGTGACGCAAGAGGCGACGCCGGCCGGGCTCGCGCTGCTCAACGCGATCATCGCGGCGGCGATCCCCCTGACCTTCCTGGTCACCTGGTGGCTCCACCGGCTCAAGCCGCGGTGGGTCTCCTCGGTCGCGCCCCGGCTGCGCTGGGGCTACCTGCTGGTGTGCCTGGGCCTGTCGGTGGTGGCCCTGATGGCCTCGCTCGGCGTCGCGATGCTGCTGCCGGTGTCGGCCGGGGACACGCCGGTGGGCACCGTCAACGACTTCACCGCGCAGACCCGCGACTTCATCATCGTGATCCTGCTCCTGACGCCGCTGCAGGCGGCCGGCGAGGAGTACCTGTTCCGCGGCTACCTCACCCAGGCGTTCGGCTCGCTGGTGTGGGGCAGGCGCGTCTCCCAGGCGCTGGCGGTGCTCGGCCCCGCGCTGATCTTCGCGCTGTTCCACGGCCTGTCCCAGGACTGGCCGGTGTTCTTCGACCGCTTCGCCTTCGGTGTCGTCGCCGGCATCCTCGTCATCCGCACCGGCGGCCTCGAGGCGCCCATCGCCATGCACGTGCTCAACAACTTCCTGGCGTTCGGGCTGGCGCTCGCGTTCGGCGACCTGACCACCGCGCTCAACGCGGAGGGCGGCAGCAGCTGGTGGACCATCCTCTCCACTATGACGCAGTCGCTGGTCTACCTCTTCCTCGCCTCGTGGGTGGCGAAGGCGATGGGACTGGTCGACGTCGGACCTCCCGTCGGGGGAGCCGCGCTGCCGCCGGGCCAGCGGGACCCCGTTTTGGCCCCGCCGCCACCCGGCATGTAGTGTTCGGGGTCGGTTCGGGAGGGATTCCACGCCCGGACCAGGTGGGTGGTCGGACAGTGATCCGATACCCCCATGGGGTATGGTGTAATTGGCAACACGGCTGGTTCTGGTCCAGTTGTTCTAGGTTCGAGTCCTAGTACCCCAGCAAGATCCAGGCCCTCGGGCCCGGATTTGGAGCGTCACTCCAGCCCCGCTAGAGTTCAGCTCCGTTGCTCCTCGGAGCAGCACCCTGCAAGCCCCCGTTGTGTAGCGGCCTAGCACGCCGCCCTCTCAAGGCGGTAGCGCCGGTTCGAATCCGGTCGGGGGTACGGCACCCGAAGGGCCCGGTCACCAGACCGGGCCCTTCGTCGTCGTCCGGGGAGCGCACCAGGAGAGCGGCCAGCGGAGCGGCCAGGGGAGCGGTCAGGGGGAGTCGTCGCGCCGGGCTCGGGCGGAGGCCGTGGGCTAGCATCCGCGCCCATGACTGACGGGCCCCGGCTGGTCGCCGGCATCGACTCCTCCACCCAGTCCTGCAAGGTCGTCGTCCGCGACGCCGAGACGGGCAGCCTCGTGCGGCAGGGACGCGCGAGCCATCCCGACGGCACCGAGGTGCACCCCGACCACTGGTGGGCCGCCCTGCAGGCCGCGGTCGCCGACGCCGGTGGCCTCGACGACGTCGCCGCCGTCAGCGTCGGCGGCCAGCAGCACGGCATGGTCTGCCTCGACGAGGACGGCGCCGTCGTACGCCCCGCGCTGCTGTGGAACGACACCCGCTCGGCCGGTGCCGCCCGCGACCTCGTCGACGAGCTGGGCGGGCTCGAGGAGGGCGGGCGGGCCTGGGCCGAGGCGGTCGGCGTCGTCCCGGTGGCCTCGTTCACCGTGACCAAGCTGCGTTGGCTCGCCGAGCACGAGCCCGAGAACGCCCGGCGCACGGCCGCGGTGTGCCTGCCCCACGACTGGCTGACCTGGAAGCTCTCCGGCAGCGACGACCTGGCCGACCTCACGACCGACCGGAGCGACGCCAGCGGCACCGGCTACTGGTCGGCGGCGACGGGGCACTACCGCACCGACCTGCTGGAGCGCGCCTTCGGCGCCGCGCCGCACGTGCCGCGGGTGGTCGCTCCCGGTGAGGTCGCCGCGCGCTCGGCCGGCACCGTCGTCCGCGCCGGCACCCTCCTCGGCGCCGGTGCCGGCGACAACGCGGCCGCGGCCCTGGGCCTGGGCGCGGGGGAGGGCGACGTGGTCGTCTCGATCGGCACGTCGGGAGTCGTCACCGCCGTCACCGGCGCACCGGCCATCGACCCCACCGGGTCGGTGGCGGGGTTCGCCGACGCCACGGGCCTGTTCCTCCCGCTGGTCGCGACCCTCAACGGCGCCCGGGTGCTCGACGCCGCCGCGCGCCTGCTCGACGTCGACCACGACACCCTGTCGCGCCTCGCGCTGGAGGCACCCGCGGGCGCCGGCGGACTGGTGCTGGTGCCCTACCTGGAGGGCGAGCGCACCCCCAACCTGCCCGACGCGACTGGGTCGCTGCACGGCCTCACCCTCGCCACGGCCACCCGGCCGGCCTTCGCCCGCGCCACTGTCGAGGGCCTGGTCTGCAGCCTCGCGGACGGCTTGGACGCGGTGGCCGCCACCGGGGTCACCCCGTCGCGGGTGCTGCTCGTCGGTGGGGCGGCAGCGTCCGAGGCCGTGCGCACGGTCGCCGCCGAGGTGCTCGGGGTCCCGGTCGACGTCCCGCCGCCGGGGGAGTACGTCGCCGACGGCGCCGCGCGGCAGGCGGCCTGGGCGCTCGCGGGCGCCGACGCGCCCCCGGAGTGGGTGCGCGAGGGCACCCGGCGCTACGCCGCCGACCCTGCTCCGCAGGTGCGGGCGCGCTACGCCGAGGGCCGCTCGCGACACCTGGACCGGACCACCTGAGAATCTTGGGACGAGCCCCTTGACGTGACCAGCGTCACCGACTTAGTTTGGCGGTCCACCAAACTAACTGGTGACGCCAGTCACAGAGCAGGATCGAGGACGCGATGTCGCAGGTGCGGGACGGCTGGTCCTCGACCAGCTCGGGAGGTGCCGACCAGGGCACCGTCCGCCGCGCGAACCTGTCGCTCGTCCTGCGCAGCCTCCGCGAGGACGGCGGCCGCAGCCGGGCACGCCTCGCGGCCGACCTCGGCCTCAACAAGGCGACGGTCTCCAGCCTGGTGACCGAGCTCCTCGAGCGCGGCCTGGTGCGCGAGGGCAGCGCCGAGCGCGGTGCCGTCGGCCGGCCCGGCACGATCGTCGAGATCGACGGTGCGGGCGCCTACGGCGTGGGCGCGGAGATCAACGTCCACCACGTCTCGACCCGCGCGGTCGACCTTGCCGGCACCGTCGTGAGCGAGCACCGCACCTCGATGGACACCCGCGGGCTCGAGCCCGAGGAGGTCGTCGACCGGCTCGGGGAGCTGCTCCACGGCACGCTGGACGACCTGGCCGCCCTCGGCGCCGTGCCCGTCTCGACGGTCGTCGGCGTCGCGGGCCTCGTCGACCACGACGGCGGCACCGTCTCCGTCGCTGCCAACCTCGGCTGGCAGGACGTCGGGCTCGCCAGCCTGCTGCGCGCCGAGCTCGGCGACCCGGACTACCTGATCAAGGTCGACAACGAGGCCAACCTCGCGGCCGTCGCCGAGGCCACGCCCGGCGATCCCGAGCGGCGCGACATCCTCGTCATCCACGGCGAGGTCGGCATCGGCGGCGGGATCGTCGCCGACGGGCGCCCGTTCGCCGGCCGGCGCGGCTACGCCGGCGAGTTCGGCCACATGGTGGTCGACCGCCGCGACGGCATCCGCTGCGGATGCGGTCGCACCGGCTGCTGGGAGACCGTCATCGGCCTCAGCCACCTCATCGACCTCGCCGCCGCCGACGACGACGACCTGCTGCGCTCGCCGCTCCTCGACCTGGAGGGCAAGGTCGAGGAGATCGGCCGCCGCGCCGCCGCCGGCGACGAGAAGACCCTGGCCGCGCTGCGCGAGGTCGGCCGCTGGGTCGGCATCGGCGCCGCGGTCCTCACCAACGTGCTCAACCCCGGCATGATCGTGCTCTCGGGCTACCTCGGCGAGATCGGCGAGTGGTTCCGCGCCGAGGCAGAGGCCGAGCTCGCCGCGGGCGTGCTCGCCCCCGACGCCGGCGGCACCCGCATCGCCCTCTCGGCCCTCGGCTTCTCGGCAGCGGTGCACGGCGCCGCCGCCGTTGCCATCGACCACGTCTACGACGACCCGACCCTCGTGCCTCGGGTGGTCCCCACCCTGGAGGTGATGCAATGAACGACGCCCCGCTGCTGACCATGCGCGGCATCGTCAAGCGGTTCCCCGGCGTCCTCGCGCTCGGCGGAGTCGATCTCGAGGTGCGCGCGGGCGAGGTGCACTGCCTGCTCGGCCAGAACGGCGCCGGCAAGTCCACGCTGATCAAGATCCTGTCGGCGAGCTACCTGCCCGACGAGGGCGAGATCATGTGGGACGGCACGCAGGTCGCGCCGTCGACGCCCCAGGCGGCGATGAGCCTCGGCATCTCCACCATCTACCAGGAGCTCGACCTGGTCCCCGACCTCACCGTCGCGGAGAACATCTTCCTCGGCCACGAGCTCAGCACCGCCGGCTTCAGCCAGCGCGCCGAGACGCTCCGCCGCACCCGCGACCTGCTCGCCCGGCTCGGGCACAGCGAGATCCCGGCCACCCGCACGGTGGGTCGCCTCTCGCCCGCGGCCCAGCAGATCGTCAGCATGGCCCGCGCGCTCTCCCAGGACACCCGGCTGCTCGTGCTCGACGAGCCGTCCGCCGTCCTCGACCAGGGCGAGGTCGACAACCTGTTCCGTGTCATCCGCGACCTCACCGCCGAGGGCGTCGCCGTCGTCTACATCTCCCACCGCCTCGAGGAGATCCGCCAGATCGGCGACCGGATCACCGTCCTCAAGGACGGCAGCAGCGTCGCCACCGGTCTCGCGGTCGACCAGACGCCGACGAGCGAGCTGATCAAGCTGATGACCGGCCGTTCCATCGAATACGTGTTCCCGCCGCGCGGCGAGGCCGTGGCCGCCACCGGCGACCCGGTCCTCGAGGTCACCGGCCTCGAGCTGCCGGGCGTCTTCACCGGCGTGGACCTCGCGGTGCACGCGGGCGAGATCGTCGGTCTCGCCGGGCTCGTCGGCGCCGGGCGCTCGGAGATCCTCGAGACCCTCTACGGCGCGCGACGCCCGTCGGCCGGCACGGTGCGCGTGGCGGGCCGCGAGCTGCGCCGCGGGTCGGTGCCCGCCGCGGTGAAGGCCGGCGTCGGGCTGGCCCCGGAGGAGCGCAAGAGCCAGGGCCTGCTCCTCGACCAGGCCGTCTACAGCAACATCACCGTCTCCACGCTCCGCCGCTTCAGCCGGTTCGGGTTGCTCGACCGGCGTGCCGAGCGCAAGAGCTCCGCCGAGGTGGCGGAGTCCCTCGACGTCCGTCCGGCCGGGGTCGATCGCCTCGTGCGCCTCCTGTCGGGCGGCAACCAGCAGAAGGTCGTCCTGGCCAGGTGGCTGCTCCGCGAGTGTCGCGTGCTGCTCCTGGACGAGCCGACCAGAGGGGTGGACGTCGGCGCTCGCGCCGAGATCTACGCCCTCGTCCGCTCGCTGGCCGACTCCGGCGTCGCCGTCGTGGTCGTGTCGAGCGAGGTCGAGGAGGTGCTCGGGCTCGCGGACCGGGTCCTCGTGGTCCGCGAGGGCCGTGTCGTTCACGAAGGTCCCGCGGGTGAGATCGACGAGTCCCGCGTCCTGGACCTCGTCATGGAAGGAAAGGTCGCATGAGCGAGCAGAGCACGAGCCGGGACGGGGGCACGGTGGAGAACACCGTCACGCCCACGACCGACACGGTCACGGTGGAGCGCGCCGCCGCCGAGAGCGAGCGCGGCGGCGGAGGACTGATGAGCGGCCCGTTCGGGCGCAACCTCGGCCTGGTCGTCGCGCTCCTCCTGATCTGCGCAGCCGGTGTCATCACCGCGGGCGACCGGTTCGCCAGCATCGACAACACCCTCACGATCCTGCGCTTCGCCTCCACCATCGGCGTGGTGAGCATCGGGATGACCTTCGTCATCACCGGTGGCGGCATCGACCTCTCGGTCGGGGCCATCGCGGCCCTGTGCTCGGTCTGGGCGACGACGTTCGCCACCCAGACGATGGCCGAGGACACCCACTGGCTGGTCATGGTGTTCGCCGCGCTGGCCGTGGGAGCCGGAGCCGGTCTCGTCAACGGCATCATCATCGCCTACGGCAAGGTGGTCCCGTTCATCACGACGCTGGCGATGCTCGCCGCCGCCCGTGGCCTGGCCGAGATCATCTCGGAGCGACGCACGCAGATCGTGACGGTCGAAGGGTTCAAGGACTTCTTCTCCGCCGACGTCCTCGGCGTGCCGCTCCTCGTCATCATCTTCGCGCTGGTCTCGATCATCGGCTGGGTCCTGTTCAACCGCACGACCTTCGGCAGGCGCACGCTCGCCGTCGGCGGCAACCCCGAGGCCGCGCGCCTGGCGGGCATCAACGTCAACCGCCACACCGTCATGCTCTACGTCCTCGTCGGAGTGTGCTGCGGGCTGGCGGCCCTGATGCTGGTCAGCCGCACCACGACCGGCAGCTCCACCCACGGCACCCTGTGGGAGCTCGACGCGATCGCTGCGGTCGTCATCGGCGGCACGCTCCTCACGGGCGGACGCGGCACGATCGTCGGCACGGTCGTCGGGGTGCTGATCTTCGCCACCCTCAGCAACGTGTTCACCCTCAACAACCAGGACACCTCGACCCAGGCGGTCGCCAAGGGGCTGATCATCGTGGTCGCCGTGCTGCTCCAGCAGCGCCTGGCCCGCAACGCGACCTCGACCTAGCTCTCGGGCCCTTCCCCGACTCGGAACCACGCACCACCACCGCACCACCACCGCACCACCACCGCACCACCACCACGCCGGCACGTCACGTAGCGCCGGCCGCAGCACCGCACCCACCGACACAACACAAGGAGCACCACCCATGCGACTGCGCACCCCCTTCCGACGGCACCAGAGCCGCCGCTACGCCGGCCTCGTGGTCGGCGCGGTCGCCGTGCTGTCCCTCGTCGCCTGCACCGGCAGCGCCGAGGATGCGGCCAACGACGACGACAACGGCAGCTCGGACGCCGCCCCCGCCGCTGCCGCCGGCAGCAACGACGAGGAGGGCGACAAGGTCACCATCGGCTTCTCGGCGCCCGCCGCGGACCACGGCTGGATGGCCGCCATCACCAACAACGTCCGCGACCTCCAGGAGCAGTACCCCGACATCGACCTCCAGATCGCGGAGGGCACCAACGACGTCAACCTGCAGATCAGCCAGGTCGAGACCTTCATCAACGACAAGGTCGACGCCATCGTGCTCCTGCCGTTCGACGGCGCGGCGATGACGCCCATCGCCCTCAGGGCGATGGAGGCCGGCATCCCGGTCATCAACGTCGACCGCGAGTTCGACGACCCCAACGCCGCCCGCGTCACCGTGCTCGGTGACAACTACGGCATGGGCGTCTCGGCCGGGCAGTACGTCTGCGAGCAGGCCGGAGGCGACGAGGACGTCGTCGTCGCCGAGATCGCCGGCATCGACTCGCTGCCGCTGACCCAGGACCGCAGCCAGGGCTTCGAGGACGCGCTGTCCGAGTGCGGTCTCGACGTCGACGCCCGCCAGGCCGCCGAGTTCACCGTCGAGAGCGGCGAGAAGGTCGCGGGCAACCTGCTGCAGGCCGAGCCGAAGATCGACTACCTCTGGAACCACGACGACGACCAGGGCGTCGGCGTGCTGGCGGCCATCGAGAACGCCGGCCGTGACGAGTTCGCGATGATCGGCGGCGCCGGCTCGGCCAACGCCATGCGGGCGATCCAGGAGGGCGACGGCGTGCTCAAGGCGACCGTCATCTACCCCTCCACCCAGGGCGCCGACGGCGTCAAGCTCGCCCGTCTGCTCCTGCAGGAGAAGGCGATGAGCGACCTCGTCGAGGTCGAGGTGCCCCGCACGGTGCAGCTCTACGCGCCGGTCGTCACCTCGGACAACGTCGACCAGTACATCGACTCGGCCTTCGAGTCCTGACGGGTTCCGCGGCGGCTCCCGACCGGGAGCCGCCGCGGCCCACCCCCCCGCTGACGACCCGCGCCGGCACCCGCCCGGCGACAGGGGCGCTACGAGGCATGCCTTCGCACGCCACGACGCCCCGCCCCAGCCCGCACACGAGGAGGTCCGATGACCACCACTCCCGATGTCCCCGACAACCGGAGCGACCTGTCGGTCGGCATGGTCGGGTACGCGTTCATGGGCGCTGCACACTCGCACGCCTGGCGCACCGCGCCCCGTTTCTTCGACCTGCCGCTGCGACCCCGCATGCGGGCCGTGGCGGGCCGCGACCCCCAAGGCGTCGCGGCCGCCGCCGCGCGCCTCGGGTGGGAGTCCACCGAGACCTCGTGGCAGGCGTTGGTCGCGCGTGACGACATCGACCTCGTCGACGTCTGCACCCCGGGCCACACCCACGCCGAGATCGTCATCGCCGCCCTCGAGGCCGGCAAGCACGTGCTGTGCGAGAAGCCCCTGGCCAACAGCGTCGAGGAGGCCGAGGCGATGACCCGCGCCGCCGAGCGCGCGGCCGCCGACGGCGTACGCGCCATGGTCGGCTTCACCTACCGCCGTGTCCCGGCCATCGCGCTGGCGCGCCAGCTCGTCGCCGAGGGTCGCCTCGGCACCCTCCACCACGTGCGCGCCCAGTACCTCCAGGACTGGATCGTCGACCCGCAGGCGCCGCTGTCGTGGCGGCTGGAGAAGGACAAGGCCGGCTCCGGCGCCCTCGGCGACATCGGGGCGCACATCATCGACATGACGCAGTACATCACCGGCGACACCATCGCCCGGGTGACGGGACGGCTGCGGACCTTCGTCGACGAGCGCCCGCTCCCCAGCGAGCACGCCGGCCTGTCCGGCACCGCGGGGTCGGGCACCGGCGCGGTGACCGTCGACGACGCCGCCACCTTCCTCGCCGACTTCCGCGGGGGAGCGATGGGCGTGTTCGAGGCGACCCGCTTCGCGTCGGGCCGCAAGAACGCGATCCGCGTCGAGATCAACGGCTCCCGCGGCAGCCTCGCCTTCGACTTCGAGGACATGAACGTCCTGCACTTCTTCGACGGCACCGAGGACTCCCGCACCGCGGGGTTCCGCCGCATCCTCGTGACCGAGGCCGAGCACCCCTACGTCGGTGCGTGGTGGCCCCCCGGCCACGTCATCGGCTACGAGCACGGCTTCATCCACCAGGCGGTCGACCTGGTCCGCGACATCGCGGCCGGCACCGACCCCGCCCCATCCTTTGCCGACGGACTCCAGGTGCAACGCGTCCTGGCCGCGGTCGAGACCAGCTCAGACAACGACTCGTGGCAGGAGATTCCCGCATGACCGACTACACCCCGACCCCTGAGGACAAGTTCTCGTTCGGCCTCTGGACGGTGGGCTGGCAGGGCACCGACGTGTTCGGGCCCAGCTCGCGCGCCCTGCTCGACCCGGTCGACGCGACCTACCGCCTCGCCGAGCTCGGCGCGGCCGCCGTGACGTTCCACGACGACGACCTCGTCCCCGACGACGACGAGCGCGACTCCGTGCTCGAGCGCTTCGAGAAGGCGCTGGCCGACACCGGCCTCGCCGTCGAGATGGTGACCACCAACCTCTTCGGGCACCCGGTGTTCAAGGAGGGCGCGCTCACCGCCAACAACCGCGAGGTGCGCCGCTACGCCCTGGCCAAGGTGCTGCGCAACGTCGACCTGGCCGCGTCGCTGGGCGCCAAGACGTTCGTGCTGTGGGGCGGCCGCGAGGGCGCCGAGCACGGCGCCGCGAAGGACGTGCAGGCCGCGCTCGACCGCTACGCCGAGTCGCTCAACCTGCTGTGCGCCTACGTCAAGGAGCAGGGCTACGACATCCGCTTCGCCCTCGAGCCCAAGCCCAACGAGCCGCGCGGCGACATCCTGCTGCCGACGATCGGCCACGCGCTGGCGCTCATCTCCGAGCTCGAGCAGCCGGAGATGGTCGGTCTCAACCCCGAGGTGGGCCACGAGGAGATGGCCGGGCTCAACTTCGCCCACGGCATCAGCCAGGCGCTGTGGCACGACAAGCTGTTCCACGTCGACCTCAACGGACAGCACGGTCCCCGCTTCGACCAGGACCTGCGCTTCGGTGCGGGCAACGTGCGGGGCGCGTTCTGGACCGTCGACGCGCTGCTGGGCGCCGGGACGGGCAAGGCCTACGACGGCTACATCCACTTCGACTTCAAGCCCCCGCGGGCCGAGGCCGAGGACGGGGTGTGGGAGTCCGCGCGCGGCTGCATGCGCAACTACCTCATCCTTCGTGACAAGGTGCAGGCCTTCCGGGCCGATCCCGACGTCCAGGCGGCCCTCGCGGCCGCCGAGGTCGAGACGCTGCGCACCCCGACGCTCGGCGAGGGCGAGTCCCTCGCCGACCTCCGCGCCGCCTCCTACGACGTGGCGGGCCTCGCGGAGCGCAGCGTCGGCATGGAGGCCCTCGACCAGCTCGCCCTCGAGCACCTGATGGGGGTGCGCTGACCGACCCCTGGCCCGGCGGGCGCCGAACCCGCCGGGCACACCATCTCGGACGCACACCCGCACGACCCGCGCCACCCGCATGACACCCGCACCACCCGCATGACACCCGCACCACCCGCATGACACCCGCACCACACCGCTTGACAGGGGCCGAACGCCCGGGGACCCGCCCCGGAACCGATGGAGCGCACATCCGTCACCACAGAAGGGATCGTGATGAACAGACTCATCACGCGACTGCAGAAGCACTCCCGTGCCGCAGTCGGCTCCACCATGGCCTTGGTCGTGTCGCTACCACTCGGTGCGACGATCGGCCTGGCTTCCACGGCGAGTGCGGCGGTGCCCGACGCGGCACCTGACCGCGCGTCCGCCTCCGCCGAGAAGGCGGCGAAGAAGGCAACGAAGAAGGCCGACCTCACGCCCGCGCAGAAGAGCACCCTCGGTGAAGCGGTCCCGTGGACCGCCGACCCGGCCGCCTCGGCGGCCGCAGCGGCCGACGAGTCGTTCGACGCGCTGGTGTTCTCCAAGACCGCCGCGTTCCGCCACTCCAACATCGACGAGGCGACGACCGCGATCCAGGCGCTCGCCGCCGACAACAACTTCACGGTGACGGTCACCGAGGACGGCAGCTCGTTCAACGACGAGAACCTCGCGCAGTACGAGGTCGTCATCTTCCTCTCCACGACCGGTGACGTGCTGAACCCGGCCGAGCAGGCCGCGTTCGAGCGCTACATCCAGGCGGGCGGCGGCTACGCGGGCATCCACGCCGCGTCCGACACCGAGTACGACTGGCCCTGGTACGGCCAGCTGGTCGGCGCCTACTTCAACAACCACCCCAACGGCACGCCGACCGCGACCGTCAAGGTCGAGGACCCGGCCCACCCGTCCACCAAGGGCCTCCCGCGCCGTTGGGAGCGCACCGACGAGTGGTACAACTTCCGCTCCAACCCGGCGGCCAACCCGCGCACCAAGCTCCACGTGCTGGCGTCGATGGACGAGACCACCTATGCGGCCGGCAACGGCGCGATGGGCGCTGAGCACCCGATCGCGTGGTGCCAGGACTACGACGGCGGCCGCAGCTGGTACACCGGCATGGGCCACACCGAGGCCGCGTTCACCGACACCGCGTTCCTCCAGCACATCCTCGGCGGCATCCAGACCGCTGCCGGCGTCGTCGACGCCGACTGCAAGGCGACGCTGACGCCGAGCTTCGAGAAGGTCGCGCTGGACGAGAACACCTCAAACCCGATGGAGCTCGCCATCGCCGACGACGGCCGGGTGTTCTACATCGACCGCAACGGCGCCGTGCGCATCATCAAGGACAACGGCAGCGTGGTGACCGCGGGCACGGTCCCGGTCTACACGGGCCAGGAGTTCGGCCTGCTGGGCATCGCCCTCGACCCGGACTTCGCCACCAACAACTGGGTCTACCTCTACTACTCCCCGCAGGGCTCGGAGCCGATTGACCGCATCGCGCGCTACACGATGTCGGGCGACACGCTCCAGCTCAACACGGCGGTGACGATCCTCGACGTCCCGACGCAGCGCAACGAGTGCTGCCACGCGGGTGGGTCGCTCGAGTTCGACAACGACGGCAACCTCTACCTCGCCACGGGTGACAACACCAACCCGTTCGCGTCCGACGGCTACACCCCGATCGACGAGCGGCCCAACCGCGGCGCCTGGGACGCCCAGCGCACCTCGGGCAACACCAACAGCCTCAACGGCAAGGTGCTGCGCATCAAGCCGCTGGCCGCCGGTGGCTACTCGATCCCCGACGGCAACCTCTTCGACGAGGCGGCCGACACCCAGCAGAAGACCCGCCCCGAGATCTACGCCATGGGCTTCCGCAACCCGTTCCGCATCGGCCTGGACGAGCAGAACAACAACATCCTGGTGGCCGACTACGGTCCGGACGCCGGCTCGGTGAGCGCCACCCGCGGACCCAACGGTCGCGTGGAGTGGAACATCCTCGACGAGCCCGGCAACTACGGCTGGCCCTACTGCGTGGGCAACAACACCCCGTACAACGACTACAACTTCGCCAACAGCACGGCCGGCGCGGCGTTCGACTGCGCTGCCCCGGTCAACGACTCGCCCCACAACACGGGCCTGACCAACCTGCCGCCCGCGAAGCCCGCGGTCATCTGGCAGAGCAACACCGGCTCGATCACCGGGACCCCGGAGATCGGCGCGAGCGGTGCCCCGATGACCTCGGGCACCTACTCCTACGACCCCGACCTGGCCTCGGACCGCAAGTGGCCGGAGTACTTCGACAGCAAGGCGATCTGGGCCGACTGGAACAACAGCCGCCTGTTCACCGTGCAGATGAACCAGGCCGGGACCGGCTACACCGACATCAACCGGTTCCTGTCCGACCTGCCCATGAGGCGTCCGCACGCGCTGCAGTTCGGCCCGGACGGCGCGCTCTACATGATCGAATGGGGCAGCGGGTTCGACGGCAACAACACCGACTCCGGCGTCTACCGGATCGACTACGTCGAGGGCAACCGTGCACCCGTGGCCAGGGCGACGACCAACCGGACCTCCGGTCCGGCCCCGCTCACCGTCGAGTTCGACGGCACCGGGTCCTTCGACCCCGACACCGGAGACAACACGGGCCTCACCTATGCGTGGGACTTCACCGGCGACGGCACCACCGACGCGACCACGCCGACGGCGAGCTTCACCTACACGACGGCGGGCGACTACACCGCCCGGCTGACGGTGACCGACGTCGACGGCCGCACCGGCACGACCAACATCGACATCACGGCCGGCAACACCGCCCCGAGCGTCGACCTGGTCCTGCCCGAGAACGGCGGCTTCTTCGAGTTCGGTGACTACGTGAAGTACAAGGTCGTCGTCAGCGACGTCGAGGACGGGACCATCGACTGCTCGAAGGTCGTCGTCCAGCCGGGTCTGGGCCACGACCAGCACTCGCACGACTACGAGCAGTACACCGGCTGCGAGGGCTCGTTCCCGCTGCCCGGTGACGCCGGCCACGTGGGCGCCAACATCTTCGGCACCATCAAGGCCACCTACACCGACAAGGGCAACGGCGCCGCCGGGGCGCTGACCAGCGTCGACGGCATCGTCCTGCACACCAAGCACAAGGAGGCGGAGTTCTACGACGCCACCGGTCGCACCGGCGACAACACCTCCGGGACGGCCGGCGTCACGACGCAGACCACCAGCGACACCGGGGGCGGTCAGAACGTGACCGGCGTCGAGACCGGTGACTGGTTCCGCTGGGACGTCATGAACCTGACCGGGATCGACGGCGTCTCGATGCGGGCCGCCTCGACCACGGCAGGCGCGACGTTCGCCGTGCGCCAGGGCTCGCCGACGGGCACCACGATCGGCACCCTGACGGTTCCCAACACCGGTGGCGCTCAGGCCTACCAGACGGTGAGCACCACCTTCACCGGCGCGACGACGACCAGCGCTCCGCTGTACTTCGTCGCCACGACGGGTGGGGCCAACGTCAACTGGCTCGAGTTCAACGGTCGAGGAGTCACCGACAACCAGCCGCCGACCGTGGCGTTCACCGCCAGCACCACCAACGGTGAGGTGCCCCTGCCGGTCTCGTTCGACAGCACGGTGACCGACCCCGACGGTGACACCCCCGTCACCTACGCGTGGGACTTCGGCGACGGCGCGACCTCCACCGAGGCCGACCCGAGCCACACCTACACCACGCCGGGCAAGTACGTCGTCTCGCTGACGGCCACCGACGCGCGAGGAGCCCAGGCGACCCGCACGACGGAGATCACGGCGAGGAGGAAGTCGGACATCTGCTTCAGCGGTCGCTCCGACGACTTCGTGGGCAACGAGCTCGACACCACGCGGTGGAACCGCAACGTCCGGGTCAACCAGTCGCTGACGGTCGCCGACGGGGCGCTCAACATCCCGTTGACCAACTCCGACCTCTACCAGACGACCAACACGACGCCCAACATCATCCTGCAGGACCTGCCGGGCGGGGCGTTCGAGGCCACCACCAAGGTGACCCTCAACGCGACCAAGGGCTACCAGCAGGCCGGTCTGATCGTCTACGGCGACGACGACAACTACCTCAAGCTCGTCTACTCGGGCCGCTCGACTGCGGCGGCGGGCAGCAAGGCGGCCAACGTCATCCAGTTCGCCAAGGAGGCCAACGCCACAGCGACGGAGTCCAACTCCGCCAACCTGGGCGCGGACTTCCCCGACACCGTGTGGCTGCGGATGTCGAGCACCGACGGCAGCTCCGTCACCGCCTCCTACAGCAGTGACGGCGACACCTGGGTGCCGCTCGCCACGAGCAGCGGCCCGGCGCCGGCGCGCGACCTGAGCGGCATCACCGCGCCCAAGGTCGGCCTGCTCGCCCTCGGGGCGACGGCGGCCGGTGGGGCGGACAACCTCGTCGCGGAGTTCGACTACTTCACCCTCACCCCGGACGACACGGCCGTGCCGTGCGGCAACGGGTGCTTCGTGGAGGAGTTCAACGGCTCGACGCTCACCTCGGACTGGTCGACGGTCCGACCGAGCGGCAACCTGACGGTGTCGGGTGGGGCGCTCAGCATCCCGATGGAGGCGACCGACCTCTACCAGACCACCAACACCGCACGGGACCTGGTCCTCACCGACCTCCCCGAGGGGCCGTTCGTGGCCACCACCAAGGTGACCGCGCCGATCAACCAGGCCTACCAGTCGGCGGGCCTGCTCATCTACGGAGACGACGACAACTACATCAAGCACGTCTTCCAGGGCCGCAGCACCAACGGTGCCAACGCCGCGCAGAACATCATCCAGACCGCGAAGGAGACCGACGCAACAGCACTCGAGACCAACTCACCGGCGCTCGGAGCGGAGTTCCCGACCACGGTGTGGCTGCGCCTGACCAGCACCGACGGTGAGCAGGTCCTCGGCAGCTACAGCACCGACGGCGAGACGTGGACCGACATGTCGGGGGGCTACGACCTGACCGGCATCGACGACCCGCGGATCGGCCTGATCTCCGCGGCCAACCAGGCCGCGGGTGCCGGGATCACGGCCACCTTCGACTGGTTCACCCTCGGCGAGGACGCCACGTGCGCCCCCGACGGGGAGGAGCCGCCGGTCGACACCACCGACCCGACGGTCGACGCCACGGTCCTCGGCTCCTACGCCGGAGACCTGGTCGACCAGGCCAGCGGCGGCGTCAGCGGCGAGGCCACCATGGTCTCCGCCGTCGACGGTGACGGCTACACCACCACGGTGGAGCTGTCCCTCGAGGGTCTCGACCCCGAGGAGGACTACGAGTCGCACCTGCACGTCGGCACGACGTGCGGTGGCTTCGAGGGTCACTACCGTGACGACCCCGCCGGGGCCGGCACGCCGCCCAACGAGCTGTGGCCGACCAACCCCGGGTGGGACCCCGCCTCGGGTGACGCCAGGATCACGGCGGACGCCGACGGCTCCTCGTTCGCGACGGCCACGGTCCCGTGGGCGCCGCGCATCGAGGGCGGCATCCTGGCCCTGCACCGGGGCGGCGCGATCATCGGTTGCGTCGACCTCGACCTGACCGGCGCGGGCACCGTGGTGCTCGATGCCGCGGACGACGTCGAGGTCACCTCGTTCACCTACACGGTGGACGGCGGGGCCGAGACCGACTACGACGGTCCGTTCGTGATCTCCGAGCCCGGCGAGCACGAGGTGGCCTACACGGCCGCCGACGCGGCGGGCAACGAGACGACCGGCGAGTTCACGGTCGTCGTGCCGAAGGGCGCCGAGCCGGAGCCCGGCCCGAAGCCGACCGTCACGCTCACCACGTCGCCGGCCGCAGCCAACGGTCGCAGCAACTGGTTCACCTCGCCGGTCACCGTCACCCTCGCGGGTGCCGGCGGTGAGGGGAAGCTGAGCGTGGAGTACCGCGTCGGCAACGGTCCGTGGACGGCGTACACCGCGCCGATCACGGTGTCCGACGACGGTGTCACCCTGGTCCAGGCCAGGGCGACCGACGCGGCCGGGAAGACCTCGGCCGTCGAGACGACCACCATCAAGAAGGACGGCACGGCGCCCACACTGGCCGTCGCCGGCATCGCCGACGGCGCGAAGCTCGACGTCGCGGCGGTCCGCACGGCTCGGATCACGGTCACGGACGCCACGTCCGGGGCCGCCGAGCAGGTCGTCCGCATCGACGGCAAGGTCGTCACCGGTCCGGCTCGCATCGACGCCATGTCGCTGCGACCGGGCAAGCACCGCCTGGAGGTCACCGCGTACGACGCGGCCGGCAACCAGACCGTGCAGACGATCACCTTCAAGGTCGTCGCGTCCTTCGGAGCGGGCAAGAAGCTCGTCAAGAGGCTCGACGCCGACAACCTGGTCGGCAAGAAGCTCGCGGCCAAGCTGAAGAAGGAGCTCACGATCGCCAAGCGCGCGGAGAAGGCGGGCAACGACCGCCAGGCGCGCAAGGCGCTCAACCGCTTCGAGAAGCTCGCGTCGCGAGTGAAGGACAAGGAGGTGAGGCTCGCTCTGAAGCGCCTGTCGCGCACGCTGAAGTCGCAGCTGTAGGCGCCGGTCCGAGCACAGAACGTCCGCAGTCGGGCGGCTCGGCCACCACGTCACCTCCGGGTGCGTGAGCCGGCACGTACGCAGGATCGGCCCTGCGTGCGAGTCGGTGGCCGGGCCCCCGGCCGGGCGGGGGGTGGCGCCGCAAGGCGCCGCCCTCAGCGGCCGGTGCCGGGACACGGCGCTCCGTCCCGGCACCGGTCCGCGTCGGCCCGACCAGACCAGGGCCACAGAGCGACACCCCCCGGGCCCACCGGGCCCACACCAGCACCACCCCGATACCCACCCCCGCGCACCACCCCGCTGCCACGGCAGCACCAGCCGAACGCACCACCACCACACCATGAGGAGCACACATGCCACGCCCCATCACCCTGTTCACCGGCCAGTGGGCCGACCTGCCGTTCGAGGAGATGTGCAAGCTCGCCTCGGGCTGGGGCTACGACGGCCTCGAGCTCGCCTGCTGGGGCGACCACTTCGACCCGTGGGCGGCGGTGGAGGACGAGTCCTACGTCCCGGCCAAGCTGGAGATGCTGAAGAAGTACGACCTGCAGGTCTTCGCGATCAGCAACCACCTCAAGGGCCAGGCGGTGTGCGACGACCCGATCGACGCGCGCCACCGCGACATCCTCCCCGACCGCATCTGGGGTGACGGCGACGCCGAGGGCGTGCGCCAGCGCGCGGCCGAGGAGATGAAGATGACGGCCCGCGCCGCCCGTAAGCTGGGCGTCGACGTCGTCGTCGGCTTCACCGGCTCCTCCATCTGGAAGTACGTCGCGATGTTCCCGCCGGCCTCGCAGGCCCTCGTCGACGCCGGCTACCAGGACTTCGCCGACCGTTGGAACCCGATCCTCGACGTCTTCGACAGCGAGGGCGTCCGGTTCGCCCACGAGGTCCACCCCTCCGAGATCGCCTACGACTACTGGACCACGGTCGCGGCTCTCGAGGCGATCGACCACCGCGAGGCGTTCGGCCTCAACTGGGACCCCTCGCACTTCGTGTGGCAGGACCTCGACCCGGTCGGCTTCCTCTGGGACTTCAAGGACCGGATCTACCACGTCGACTGCAAGGACGCGAAGCGCCAGGTCGGCAACGGCCGCAACGGCCGGATGGGCTCGCACCTCGCCTGGGCCGACCCCCGCCGCGGCTGGGACTTCGTGTCCACCGGCCACGGCGACGTGCCGTGGGAGGCGTCGTTCCGGATGCTCAACACCATCGGCTACGACGGCCCGATCTCGGTGGAGTGGGAGGACGCCGGCATGGACCGCCTCGTCGGTGCCCCCGAGGCGCTCGAGTTCGTGCGTCGCCTCGCCTTCGACGCGCCGACCGCGGCCTTCGACGCCGCGTTCTCGACGTCGTCGTGATCCCCACCTGACGTCCACCGTGCCCCCGCCCGACGCGTCCGAGGAGGACGACATGACCCACCCGCCCGAGGTGACGGCCAGGACTGGCGTGTGGTTCGTGGGTGCGCGGGGCTCGGTGGCCACCACAGCGGTGGTCGGTGCGTACGCCGTGGCGCATGGCCTCGCACCGACCACCGCGCTGGTGAGCGAGCTCCCCGATCTGCGTCCCGACGGGCTGCCGCCCCTGTCGGGGCTGGTCTTCGGCGGCCACGACGTCGGGTCGCAGTCGCTCGCCAAGCGGGCCGACGAGCTGGCCGCCGGTGGCGTCGTACCGCCCGTCCTCGTCCGCGCCGCCCACGACCACCTCGAGGCCGTCGACGCCGAGGTGCGCCCCGGTCACCAGCCGGGCGCGGGGTCCGCGGCCGGCGCGCTGCGACGGCTCACCGACGACATCGTGCAGTGGCGCGAGCGCCACCGCCTCGACCGCGTGGTCGTGGTCGACGTCGCCAGCACCCAGCCGCCCGTCGCCGACCCCGACGCGGTGACGTCGGTCGACGACGAGCTGCCCGTCGCGGCGCTCTACGCCCTCGCCGCGTTCGACGCGGGGGCTTCCTTCGTCTCCTTCACCCCCAGCCCCTGCCTCCGGCTGCCGGTCGTGGTGGAGGCCGCCCGCCGCAGCGGCGTCCCGTACGCCGGCTGCGACGGCAAGACCGGCGAGACGCTCCTCAAGTCGGCGCTCGCCCCCATGTTCGTCACCCGGGCCCTCGAGCTGCGGTCCTGGACCTCGGTCAACCTCCTCGGCGGGGGCGACGGCGCGACGCTGGCCGACCCCGAGGCGGCGCGGAGCAAGACGCTCGCCAAGCGCAGCGGGCTGGACGCGATGGTCGGACGCCCGGTGCCCGGCCCCATGCACATCGAGCAGGTGGAGGACCTTGGGGACTGGAAGACCGCGTGGGACCACGTGCGCTTCGACGGCTTCCTCGGCACCCGGATGACGCTCCAGCTCACCTGGGAGGGCTGCGACTCCGCGCTCGCCGCGCCGCTCGTGCTCGACCTGGCCCGCCTGGTCTCCGCGGCGCACGCCGCCGGGCGCACCGGCGCCCTCGCCGAGCTCGCCTTCTTCTTCAAGGACCCCGTCGGCGGCACCGAGCACCGGCTCGCCCAGCAGTGGGACGACCTCGTCGCCTGGCGCGAGGGGCTGGCGTCGTGAGCGCCCGCTCCGCGCTGCGGCGCGCCGTCGCCACCGGCATCCTCGCGCTCCTCGCCGCGCTGCTGGCCTGGGCGCCCCCGGCCGCCGCCCACGACGAGCTGCTCTTCTCCGACCCCTCTGAGGCGGGGGTGCTCACGGCCCTGCCGTCGCGGGCCATCCTCACCTTCAGCGGGCCGGTCACCGAGGTGCACGAGGTGACCGTGACCGGTCCCGACGGGAGCGTCGCCAACGGCGCCGCGACCGCCGCCGGCCCCGAGGTGCGGCAGAACCTCTGGGCGGGGCCCGACGGCGCCTACACCCTGACCTACGACGTGGTGTCCTCCGACGGCCACGAGATGGCCGGCGAGATCACGTTCCAGGTCGGCGAGGCCGCCACCGGCGAGGACGGCGGGGAAGCGTCCTCGCCCACCGCCGGCGACGGGTCCGGGACGGTGCTCCGCGGGCTCGTGCTGCCGGCGGGCGTGGTGCTCGTGTCCGGTGCCTGCGCGCTGGCCATCTGGCACCGCCGCCGCACCACCTAGGCGGGCGGCTTCACCGCCAGCACGGCACAGTCCGCACCGAGCAGGATGCGCTGCGCCACGCTGCCCATCAGCAGCTTGCCGACAGGGGAGCGCCGGCGCAGCCCGATGACCACGAGGTCGGCCGAGACGTCGTCGGCCACCGCCAGCACCTGGTCGCCGACGTCGGCGCCCATGGAACGGCGTACGTCGACGTCGACGCCGGCCCCACCCAGCTCCGTCGTCAGCGCGGCCAGCTGCTCGTCGTCGGCGTAGCGCTCGTCGACGAGCGCGTCGCCCCTGGTCGCGTTGACCACCACGATCCGGCCCCCACGCAGCCGGGCCTCCTCGATGCCACGGCGCAGCGCCGCCTCACCGAACTCGTCGGGCGTCCAGCCCACCACGATCGTCGTCATCACACCTTCTCCTCGCTCCGGTCTAAGTCGCTGTCGTCTCGCGGGGTGCCGTTGTCGGCGAGCGCCACGGATGCCGGGCGCAGGGCGCGCAGCACGAGCGGCGCCACCACGACCACCAGCACGATCACGTAGATCACCACGGCCAGTGGCTCGCTCCACAGCGCCGAGACGTCGCCGCCCGAGATCGCCATCGCCTCGCGCAGCCGGAACTCCATCAGCGGCCCGAGGATGACCCCCAGGATCAGCGGCAGCACCGGCAGGGCGAAGCGGCGCATCAGCAGCCCGAGCAGGCCGAGCGCCAGCAGCAGGAGCAGGTCGAACGCCTGCAGGTTGGACGCGTAGGCCCCGAGCGTGGCGAAGAACAGGATGCCGGCGTAGAGCTGCGGTCGCGGGATCCGCAGCAGCTTGGCCCACACCGGCGCGAGCGGCAGGTTGAGCACGAGCAGCAGCGCGTTGCCGACGAGGAGGCTCGCCAGCAGGGCCCACACCAGCTCGGGCTGGTCGGTCATCAGCCCCGGTCCCGGCTCGATGCCGTAGCCCGAGAGCGCCGCGAGCATCACCGCCGACGTCGCCGTCACGGGCAGGCCGAGCGCCAGCAGCGGGACGAACGTGCCGGCGGCCGAGGCGTTGTTGGCCGCCTCCGGGCCGGCGACGCCCTCGATGGCACCGCGGCCGAACTCGTCGCGTCCCCTACGCGCGGCGAGTCGCTTCTCGGTGATGTAGGACAAGAAGGTCGGGATCTCGGCGCCGCCCGCGGGCAGCGCGCCGAACGGGAAGCCGTAGGCCGTGCCGCGCAGCCACGGACCCCAGGAGCGCCTGAGGTCGGTGCCGCTCAGCCACGGCTGGCCGACCGGGATCACGTGCGCGGGCGTGCGGCGCAGGTGGGCGGCGACCCAGAACGCCTCGCCCAGAGCGAAGATCGCGACCGCGACCACCACCACGTCGATGCGCTCGGCGAGGAGGGGCTGGTCGAAGCTCAGCCGGGTCTGGCCGGTGTTGAGGTCGAGGCCGACGAGCCCGATGGTGAGGCCGAGGAACAGGGCGATGAACCCGCGCAACCACGACCCGCCCAGCACGCTGGTGACCATCACCATCGTGAGGACCATCAGCGCGAAGTAGGACGGAGCGCCGATCTCGTTGGCGACCGACGCCAGGGCCGGGGCGAAGAAGACGACGAGAAGCGTGCCGATGGTGCCGGCGATGAACGACCCGATCGCGGCGGTGGCCAGGGCCTGCGAGGCCCGGCCGGCCTTCGCCATCAGGTTGCCCTCGAGCGCGGTCATGACAGACGCCGACTCACCGGGTGTGTTGAGCAGGATGGCCGTCGTCGAGCCGCCGTACATCCCGCCGTAGTAGATCCCGGCGAACATGATGAAGGCGGGGATCGGGTCCATGCCGAAGGTGACCGGCAGCAGCAGTGCCACCGCCATCGCCGGGCCGATGCCGGGCAGCACGCCGACGAACGTGCCGAGCAGCACGCCGATGGCGGCGAAGAGCAGGTTCTGCGGGGTGAGGACGGCGCCGAAGCCGTCCATCAGGAGGGTCAGGTTGTCCATCAGAGCACCCCGTCCAGGATCCCGGCGGGGAGGATCACGCCCAGCACCTCGTGGAAGAAGTACCAGCTGCTCACCGACAGCACGGTGCCGACGATGACGTCGCGCAGCAGCGTCCGGCTGCCCAGCGACCACGCCGCGCCGGTGAAGAGCAGCGCACCGCTGACGGCCCAGCCGAGGAAGGAGACTGTCACCGCGGTGAACAGCAGCACACCCACCAGCTTGAGGACGGTGACCCAGTCGGCCGGGTGCCGCAGGTCGACGTCCTCCCCGCCCTCGGCCTGCGGCACGTCACCGCGCAGCGTCGCCACCACGAGCAGGAGTCCGAGCACGACGGTGACCGCTCCGATCACGTAGGGGAAGATCCGCGGCCCGACGGGGTCGCCGAAGCCGATCCGCAGGGTCGTCGCGTCGTAGAAGGTGTAGGCACCGACCACGACGAGCAGCGCCGCGAGGCCGAGCTGGGCGAGGTCGCGGTCGCGGCCCGGTGTGGTCCGCGGAGCCTCGGCGGGGGTGGGGGTGTCGACTGATGTGCTCACAGCAGGTCCAGCTCCTCGAGGGTGGTGGCGACGCGCTCGTCCTGCTCCCGGAGGAACGTCGTGAAGTCGTCGCCGGTCTTGAACTCGTCGATCCAGCCGTTGTCCTCGAGGGCCTGCTGCCACTCGGGGGTCGCGTGCATCGCCTCCAGGTCGGCGATCAGCTCCTGGCGCCGCTCCTCGCTGATGCCGGGGGGCGCGAAGACGCCGCGCCAGTTGGTGAAGACCAGGTCGATGCCGGACTCGGTGAGGGTGGGTGCCTCGCTGATGCCCTCGCCGTCGAGCCGGTCCTCGCCGGAGACGGCCAGCAGCCGCAGCTCGCCGGAGGAGAGCTGGCCGACGAACTCCCCGACGCCGGAGAAGCCGACGTCGATCTTGTTGCCGAGCAGCGCGCTGGTCAGCGGGCCGCCGCCGTCGTAGGGGACGTAGCGCAGCTCGCGCGGATCGACGTCGACCGCCCCGGCGAGCTGCATCGGGAAGAGGTGGTCGGGTCCGCCCGGCGACGAGCCGCCGCCGACGACGACGGAGCCCGGGTCGTCCTGCCAGGCCGCCACCAGGTCGTCGATGGTCTCGAAGGGGGAGTCCGCCGGCACCAGGACGCCCTCCTGGTCCTCGATGAGCTGGGCCAGCGGGGTGGCGTCGTCGAGCCGGTAGGGCGCACCGAAGGAGTAGAGGGAGCCCACCACGCCGAGCCCGGCGGTCATCATCGTGCGCTCGTCGCCCTCCGCGTTCATCAGCCGGGTCATCGCCACCGACCCTCCGGCCCCGATCACGTTGGTCACCTCGAACGACCCGCCGGTGATGTCGCCGTTCTCCATCACGGCCACGGCCGCGCGCCCGGTCTGGTCGTAGCCGCCGCCCGGGCTGTTGGGGATGAGCATCGTCATGTCGGCGCTCGCGTCGCCCCGGGTGACCCCGCAGCCCGTCGCGAGCAGGACGACGCTGGCGAGCGCCGTCGCCGTGGCCGCGACCCGCCTGGTCCGTTGGCGCAGCATGTGGTCTCCCTCGCTCGATCGTGCAGACGCACCGATGGTGCAAGACTCCTGTGGCGGACGTCACGCTTGGGTAAGCAATGGAGGTTGTGGAACTTGTGGTCGCGCTCGCGCTGGTGGCCGGCAACGCTCGCCGGCCAGGTCCTGGTGCTCCAGCTGACGGTGCTCCTGGCCGTCGTCGCGGTCGCGAGCGCGGTGTCGGTGCAGCAGAGCGACGCCGACTTCCGCGACACCCGGGGCGCTCGGCTGCGGGCGGCCGCCGAGGCGATGGCCAACATCGCGGCGGTTCGTGACCCGTTCGTGCAGGGGCTGGTCGAGCGCCGCCGCGCGTCGCTGACGTCGTACACCCAGCGGGTGCGCAACGACCTCCAGGCCGGGGGCGTCTACCTCGCCGACCCCGACGGGGTCGTGCTCGTCAGCAGCGACTTCGCCGGCCGGGGGCGTCGGGTCGACCTCGACGGCAGCACCGTCCAGCAGCGGCGCACGTGGACCGGCGACGTCGACGACTTCGGCGAGCGGTCCATCGCGGCGCAGGTGCCGATCATCGACGATCGGGGTGCCCTCGTCGGGATCTCCATGGTGGCGCAGTCCTACCCGTCCATGGCCGAGCGGGCGCGCGGTGTGCTGCCCGACCTGCTCGCCGTCGCGGGTCTCGGGCTCGGCCTGGGCGTCGCCGGCTCGTTCCTGCTCTCCCGGCTGGTCCGCCGCCGCACACGCGGCCTCGAGCCGGCGGCGATCGCCGCGCTCGCCGACCAGCGCGAGGCCCTGCTCCACTCGATCCGCGAGGGCGTCGTCGCGGTCGGGGAGGACGGCACCATCACCGTGGTGAGCGACAGCGCCCGCGAGCTCATCGGGCTCGACGTCGACGTGCAGGGGCGCGCCGTCGACGACCTCGACCTCGACCCCGCCGTGCGCGACCTGCTCTCCGACGGCGCCGAGATCCGCGACCACGTGGTCGTGCTCGGCCAGCGGGTGCTGGTCGTCAACCGCAACCCGGTCGTGGAGGGCGGCAGGCGGGTGGCGTCGGTGACCACGCTCCGCGACCGCACCGAGCTGCTCGCCCTGCAGAGCGAGCTCAGCGCGCGGGAGTCGATCACCAACACGCTGCGCGCCCAGACCCACGAGTTCCACAACCAGCTGCACACGATCTCCGGGCTGGTGCAGCTCGGCGAGTACGACGAGGTGTCACGGCTGGTGGGCACCCTCAGCCGGCGGCGCCGCGAGATCTCCGACGCGGTGCTCGCGCACGTGGGCGACCCCGCCGTCGCCGCCCTGCTGATCGCCAAGACCAGCCTGGCGGCCGAGCGCGGGGTCGACCTGCGCGTATCGGCGACCAGCAGCCTGCCCCGCCTCGATCCGGAGACGTCCACCGACGTCGGCACTGTCCTGGGCAACCTCGTCGACAACGCGGTCGACGCGTCGGTGTCGGTCGGCGGCACGTCGGTCGAGGTCGACCTCGGGCTCGACGGTGACGTGGTGCGGGTGGCGGTGGCCGACACCGGACCCGGCGTCGCGCCGGACGAGGTGGGCCGGATCTTCCGCCGCGGCTGGAGCTCGAAGGCACCCACGAGCGAGGGCAGGGGTGTCGGACTGGCGCTGGTGCAGGTCGTCTGCGAGCGTCGGGGCGGCGCGGCCGCGGTCCGCGCGGGAGACGACGGCACGGGCGCCGTCTTCGAGGTGCGGTTGCCGGGAGCGGAGGTCGGATGAGCACGCGGACGGCCGGTCGGCCGAGCGACGCGACGCACGACGTCACGGTGCTGGTGGTCGACGACGACTTCATGGTCGCGCGCATCCACACCCAGTTCGTCGAGCGCACCGCGGGCTTCACGGTCGTCGGGGTCGCCAGCAGCGGGCAGGCGGCGCTGGACGAGGTGGCCCGCCTCCGCCCCGACCTGGTGCTGCTCGACGTGCACCTGCCCGACATGACCGGCATCGAGGTGCTGCGACGGCTCCGGGCCGGCGGCGACGACGTCGGCGTGCTGGTGGTCACGGCGGCCCGCGAGGCCGACACGGTGCGCGCCGCGGCCTCCGGTGGCGCGGTCCACTACCTGGTGAAGCCGTTCGACTACGAGGATCTGCGCGTGCGGCTCGAGTCGTTCCGCGCCGCGCTGCTCGCGCTCGCGGGCTCGGGTGCGCCCGCCCAGTGCGACATCGACGCGGTGTTCGGCGCGGCGGCCATCGGCGCGTCTCCCGCACCGGTGAGCCTGCCGAAGGGCCTGAGCCCGGAGACTGCCGAGGTCGTGGCGCAGGCCCTCCGCGTCGCCGGCGAGCTCTCGGCGGGGGAGTGCGCCGAGCGTGTCGGCATCTCCCGGGTCTCCGCCCGGCGCTATCTCGAGCACTTCGTGGCGCGAGGCAGCACGGAGGTGCGGCTGCAGTACGGCGGGGCAGGGCGACCCGAGCGCCGCTACCGCCCGATCGGCTCCTGAGGCGCTGACCGCGTCCCACGGCCGTGTCCGTTTTCCGCTGGTGGTCCGGCGGCGCGGGGGTCACGATGGAGCCATGACACCGACCGGGCACCTCGACGCCGAGGCCTGCTACCGCGCGGTCCGCAGCAGGGACCGCCGCTTCGACGGCGTCTTCTACACCGCCGTGCGCACCACCGGCATCTACTGCCGACCGTCGTGCCCGGCGCGCACCCCCGCGGAGGGCAACGTCACCTTCCACCCCACGGCCGCCAGCGCACACGCGGCGGGCTACCGCGCCTGCAAGCGTTGCCTGCCCGACGCGACACCCGGCAGCCCCGAGTGGGACGTCGCGGCCGACGTCGCGGGGCGGGCGATGCGCCTGATCGCCGACGGCCTCGTCGACCGGGAGGGCGTCGACGGGCTGGCCCGCCGCGTCGGCTACACCCCGCGCCACCTCGGGCGGCTGCTGACCCAGGAGCTCGGGGCCGGGCCGCTGGCGCTCGCGCGGGCCAGGCGGGCCCAGAGCGCCCGGGTGCTCATCGAGACGACCGACCTGCCGCTGACCGACGTGGCCTTCGCGGCGGGGTTCGCCAGCGTGCGGCAGTTCAACGAGACCCTGCGCGAGATCTACGCCGCCTCGCCCAGCCAGCTGCGCGGACGCCGCCACCGCACCCGCAGCGCCGGCGCGGTGACCATGCGCCTGCCCGTCCGCACCCCGTTCGCCGGGCAGCGCATGCTCGACTTCCTGGCCCACCACCTCGTGCCGGGCGTCGAGGTCGCCGCGCCCGGCTGGTACGCGCGCACCCTCGACCTTCCGCACGGGAGCGGCACGGTCCGGCTCGAGCTCGCCGACATCCCGGCGGGCGGCACCGGCTTCGTCATCGCCGAGTTCCGGCTCGAGGACCTGCGCGACACCGCCGCTGCGAGCGAGCGCGTACGCCGCCTGCTCGACGCCGACTGCGACCCGCGCGCCGTCGACGGCCACCTCGGCGCGGACCCCGTCCTGGGCCACCTCGTGCGCGCCACCCCGGGCCTGCGCGTCCCCGGCCAGGTCGACGGCGACGAGACCGCGATCCGCACCGTCATCGGGCAACAGGTCAGCGTCGCCGGCGCCCGCACGGTCGCGGGCCGCCTCGTTCGGTCCCACGGGCGTCGCATCGAGTCGGAGGTGCCCGGCCTGACCCACCTCTTCCCCGACGCCGCGACCCTCGCGGCCGCCGACCCGGAGACGCTGCCGATGCCGCGCTCGAGGGGCCGCGCGCTCGTCGGCCTCGCGGCCGCGCTGGCCGAGGGGCGCGTCGTGCTCGACCGCGGCCCCGACCGCGACGACGTACGACGTGCGCTCCTCGAGCTGCCCGGGATCGGGCCGTGGACCGCCGACTACGTGGCGATGCGCGCCCTCGGGCATCCTGACGTCTTCCTCCCCACCGACCTCGCGGTGCGCCGGCTGCTGGCCGACATCGGCGGCGAGCCGGACCCCGAGGCCTGGAGGCCATGGCGCTCCTACGCCCTGATGCACCTCTGGAACACCCTGATGCCTGCCACCGCCCCCACCGAGGAGACCTGACATGTGGACCGTGATGCCCTCGCCCGTGGGCGACCTGCGCGTCGTCGAGCGCGACGGATCGATCGTGGCGATCGAGTTCTCGCCGTTCCGCCAGCCAGCCGACGGCCGTCCGCTGGGCGCGCGCTCCGACGACCACCCGGTGCTCGCCGAGGCCGTGCGGCAGCTGACGGCCTACTTCGACCGCGAGCTCACCGACTTCGACCTCCCGCTCGCCCCGGTCGGCACCGACTTCCAGCGCCGCGTCTGGTCCCAGCTCGAGCAGATCGGCTACGGCCGTACCGCGTCCTACGGCGAGATCGCCGGCCGGCTCGGCATGACCAACGCGGCCTCTCGGGCCGTCGGCCTGGCCAACGGCCGCAACCCGATCCCCATCGTGGTGCCGTGCCACCGGGTCATCGGCGCCAACGGCACGCTCACCGGCTACGCCGGCGGCCTGCTCCGCAAGCAGCAGCTGCTCGAGCTCGAGCAGGACGCGCTGTTCTGATGAGCTGAGGGCCGGCGCGGCCGGGCCGCTCAGTGTCCCGGACGGTGCGTGCCGGCACCCAGCCCCGCTCCCAGCGCTGCGGGCAGGAACACGAGGCCGGCGGCGAAGACCGCGAGGGAGGCGTCGAGCCGCAGGCTCTCGGCCAGCCCGATGCTGTCGTCGGCCCCGATGGTGGCCAGCGCGAGCAGCCAGAGCACTCCCAGCGCCACCGCGGCGACGGCCCACACGGCCAAGGCCGACCCTGCGCCGAGACGACGTCCGTCGGCGAACGCCCAGCCGAGGCTGACCAGGGCGACGGCGCCGAACGCGATGAGGCCCGCGCCGATGTTGGCGTCGGCGGCGTCGGGGAACAGGAACGGGATCGCGGCGTAGTAGGCCGCGAGCGCGGCGCCCAGCACGACGAGGCGCACGAGGGCTGGGATGAGGGGACGCATGGCTCCACCCTGCCGTGTGCCGTCTGTGCGGGGGACACCACACCCGGGCTCAGGCCGGTGCCCACCCCGGGTCGCGGCCCGACCGGGCGAGCAGGCGCTCGAACGCCGTCGCGTCGGGGCCGACGCTGACGGCAGGGCCGAACATCCCTGGCGTGCCGTCGGCGTCGAAGCCCTCCACGGAGGCCGCGAGCGCGCCGGCGGTCGCGTCGTCGCAGTCGAAGCCCTGGCCGGTGGCGCAGGCGAGGTCCCATCCGTGCAGGACGATCTCGTCGAGTGCGACGAGACCGGCCACCTGGCCTGGCAGGTCGATGCCACCCGCGCGGGTCATGCCCTCCCACGCAGCGGGGTCGCGCCAGGCGGCGGCGAGCGCCGGCAGCTGGTGGGCCAGTGCCTCGCGCCAGCCGGGCTGGGCGTCCGGCCACCCGCCGTCGTCGGGACTGGTGTCAGTCAGGGGGCCGAAGTCCTTGTCGGCGGCGGCGCGGAAGGCGGGCGTCAGCCCCACCAGGTGCTGCAGGAGCTGGCCCACCGTCCTGCCCTCGCAGGGGGTCGGCGCGGCCAGCTGCTCGTCGGTGACGTCGACGACGACGTCGGCGAGCTGCTCGGCAGCGGGGGCGAGGTCGACGAGCTCGGTCATGCGTCCACCCTGCCCGACGGGCGGCGGTGCTGAGAAGCCCTCCGGGCTACTCCGCAGCGGCGCGGCGCAGTGACTCCGAGAGCCGGTCGGCCGCGGCCAGGACGGCAGGTGCGTGCATCCGCCCGGGCTGGCGCGAGAGGCGCTCGAGGGGACCGGAGACCGAGACCGCGGCGATCACCTTGCCGCCGGGGGAGCGGACCGGGGCCGACACCGAGGCGACGCCCTGCTCGCGCTCGCCCACCGACTGCGACCAGCCGCGGCGGCGGATGCCCGACAGCGCCGTGGCGGAGAAGGCAGCGTTCTGCAGGCCGCGGTGCATGCGCTCGGGGTCCTCCCAGGCGAGCAGGATCTGCGCGGCCGAGCCGGCGTTCATGGTCAGCTGGGAGCCGACGGGGATGGTGTCGCGGAGCCCCGAGGGGCGCTCGGCAGCGGCCACGCACACGCGGTGCTCGCCCTGGCGGCGCCACAGCTGCGCGGACTCGCCGGTGATGTCGCGCAGCCGGGCCAGGACCGGGCCCGCCGCGGCGAGCAGGCGGTCCTCGCCGGCGGCGGCGGAGAGCTCGGCGAGCCGCGGGCCGAGCACGAACCGGCCCTGCATGTCGCGTGCGACGAGGCGGTGGTGCTCGAGGGCCACAGCGAGGCGGTGCGCGGTGGGACGGGCCAGCCCGGTGCCCGCGACGAGGCCCGCCAAGGTGGCCGGTCCGGCCTCCAGCGCGGCGAGCACGAGCGCCGCCTTGTCGAGAACGCCGACGCCAGATCCGTTGTCCATATGCCGATATTGTCATCTCAGGGAGTGGGATGCAAGATGTAGCGTCGTCACACCGCACGCAGAGAAGGAGATCGAGTCATGGGCAAGACCCTGTCCGAGAAGGTCTGGGACGAGCACGTCGTCCGGAGCGCCCCCGGGGAGCCCGACCTCCTCTTCATCGACCTCCACCTGCTCCACGAGGTGACCTCGCCCCAGGCGTTCGACGGGCTCCGGCTGGCCAACCGCCCGGTGCGCCGTCCCGACCTCACCCTCGCGACCGAGGACCACAACGTCCCGACCCTCGACTGGGACAAGCCGATCGCCGACCCGGTGAGCCGCACGCAGGTCGAGGCGCTGCGCAAGAACGCCGCCGACTTCGGCGTCCGGCTGCACCCGCTCGGCGACGTCGAGCAGGGCATCGTCCATGTGGTCGGCCCCCAGCTTGGCCTGACCCAGCCGGGCATGACCATCGTGTGCGGCGACTCGCACACCTCCACGCACGGAGCGTTCGGCGCCATCGCGTTCGGCATCGGCACCTCCGAGGTCGAGCACGTCCTCGCCACCCAGACCCTCACCCAGGCCCGGCCCAAGACCATGGCGGTCACCATCAACGGCAGCCTGCCCGACGGGGTCACCGCCAAGGACCTGGTCCTCACCCTCATCACGCACACGGGCACCGGTGGTGGCCAGGGCTACATCGTGGAGTACCGCGGCCAGGCCATCGAGGAGCTCTCGATGGAGGGCCGCATGACGGTCTGCAACATGTCGATCGAGTGGGGCGCCAAGGCCGGCCTCATCGCTCCCGACCAGACCACCTTCGACTACATCGAGGGCAAGCCGGAGGCGCCCAAGGGCGCCGACTGGGACGCCGCGCTCGCCCACTGGAAGACGCTGCGCACCGACGACGACGCCGTCTTCGACAAGGAGATCGTGCTCGACGCGTCCACGATGACGCCGTTCGTCACCTGGGGCACCAACCCCGGCCAGGGCGCGCCGCTGGGTGCGAGCGTCCCGAGCCCCGACGACTTCGACGAGCCCAACGACAAGGTCGCGACCGAGAAGGCCCTGCAGTACATGGGTCTCGAGGCCGGCACGCCGCTGCGCGAGGTCAAGGTCGACACGGTGTTCGTCGGCTCCTGCACCAACGGCCGGATCGAGGACCTGCGGCTCGCGGCCTCGATCCTCGAGGGCCGCCGCGTCGCCGACGACACCCGCATGCTGGTCGTGCCGGGGTCGGTGCGCGTACGCCTCCAGGCCGAGGCCGAGGGCCTCGACAAGGTCTTCGTCGCCGCGGGCGCCGAGTGGCGTGGCGCCGGCTGCTCGATGTGCCTGGGCATGAACCCCGACCAGCTCGCCCCGGGCGAGCGGAGTGCGTCGACGTCCAACCGCAACTTCGAGGGCCGCCAGGGCAAGGGCGGTCGTACGCACCTGGTCTCGGTGCCCGTCGCCGCGGCCACCGCCGTGCGCGGCACCCTGTCCTCGCCCGCCGACCTGGCTCCCGTCGCCGACCTGCAGGAGGTCTGACCCATGGACAAGTTCACCACCCACACCGGCGTCGGCGTACCGCTCAAGCGCAGCAACGTCGACACCGACCAGATCATCCCGGCCGTCTACCTCAAGCGGGTCACCCGCACCGGCTTCGAGGACGGACTCTTCGCGGCCTGGCGCAACGATCCCGACTTCGTGCTCAACGACCCGACCTACGCCACGGGGTCGGTGCTCGTCGCCGGTCCCGACTTCGGCACCGGGAGCTCGCGCGAGCACGCCGTGTGGGCGCTGCAGAACTACGGCTTCAAGGTCGTCATCTCCTCGCGTTTCGCCGACATCTTCCGCGGCAACTCCGGCAAGGCCGGGCTGGTGGCGGCGCAGGTCGACGAGAAGGTCGTGCAGCGGCTGTGGGACTGGCTCGACGACAACCCGGGCGGCGTGATCACCGTCGACCTGGAGAGCCGCACCGTCCGCGCAGGCATGGGCGAGGACGCCGTCGAGGACTCCTTCGACATCGACGACTACACGCGCTGGCGGCTGCTCGAGGGCCTCGACGACATCGGCATCACCCTCTCCCACGACGACGCCATCACCGCCTTCGAGGCGGGGCGACCGAGCTGGAAGCCCGTCACTGCCTGAAAAACCCCGTAAACAAGGGCGATGGTGATTGTCCTCACCCTCCCATGTCCCTAGCGTGCTAGAGAGGGTCGAGCACGAGCTCGGCGTCCGAGGTTCATTGGGAAGGGAAGCTAGTGAACAAGTCAGAGCTCATCGACGCGCTCGCCGCGCGTTACGAGGGGAACCGCAAGCAGGCGGCCCACGCACTGGAGTCCGTGCTCGACACCATCACCCGCGAGGTCGCGAAGGGGGAGAAGGTCGCGATCACTGGCTTCGGCTCCTTCGAGAAGGCCGTCCGCAACGCGCGCTGGGTCCGCAACCCGCAGACCGGCGAGCGGATGAAGTCGAAGAAGAAGTCCGTGCCGAAGTTCTCCGCCGGCAAGGAGCTCAAGGACGTCATCTCGGGTGCGAAGAAGCTTCCGAGGCTGACGGCCGCGACGATGCCCAAGCCGCCCGCTGTCCGGGCTGCTGCGTCAGCCGTCACGGGAGCTGCCACCAAGAAGTCGGCACCGGCCAAGACCACGACCTCGAAGTCCACCGCGGCCAAGAAGTCCAGCACCGCCAAGACCACGACGGCCAAGACCACGACCGCCAAGAAGTCGACCGCCAAGAAGGCCGGCAGCTCGGCCACCAAGACCGCCGCCTCCAAGACCGCCGCCTCCAAGGCGCCGGCGAAGAAGACGGCCGCCAAGTCGACCGCCAGCAAGTCCACGAGCTCCTCGACCGCCAAGAAGGCACCGGCCAAGAAGAGCCCCGCCAAGAAGACCACGGCCAAGAAGAGCACCGCGAAGAAGTCCTGACGCCGCAGCCCTGCTGCCGCGCCGACACGGGCGGGTCACCCCTGGCGGGTGGCCCGCCCGTCGTGTGCCCGCGTCGTGTGCGGGCCGACGCCGATGATCATCGCGGCGGCCAGGTCGTCGGCGTCGTCGACGTCGGTGCGCACGCTGGTCGCCCGGGTGCCGACCTCCACCGCACCGGCCTGCTCGTGCCGGAACGCGGACGAGTGGCCGAACGCCGGGTCGAACCGCTCGGCAGCGGCGGCGTACACCGTGGTGCCCGCACCGTCGCGGTCGCGCACGAACGCGCTGCGGCCGGCCGCGACCTGCTCGCGCACCTCGGCCAGCACGCCGGCCAGCTCCACGGGCCGCAGCCCCGGCAGGTCGGCGCACAGCGCCACCGGCACGGCGCCCGGCCAGCGCCGCGCCACCTCCGCGGCAGCTTGCACGAGGGTGGCGTTCAGGTCGTCGCTGACGCCGTCGGGGATCACCGCGCACCCGAGCGTGCGCACGGCCGCGGCGAGGCGGTGGTCGTCGGTCACGACGAGGACCGCGTCCACGCCCGGCGTGGCGCCGGCGGCCTGGACGGTGTCGAGCGCGAACGCCTCGGCCAGGGCGCGGCGCTCGTCGTCGCCGAGCGCGGTCAGTCGGGACTTGCCGTGGGAGGGCGGCTTGACGGGAACGACGACCACGCAGCGGTCGGTGGGGGCAACGGCGGGCACCCGGCGATCCTGCCACCCGGGTCCAGCGTGCCGGTGTCGTCCCTGCGCGGCGCCGACCGGATAGCCTGCTCGCGACACACAGGGAGCGTCCGGGCCGGGCCCGCGAGCAGAGCAGGATCGGGAGGGGTGACGGTGCGCGTCAGGAAGCTTGAGCGCAAGCGCGGCTGGGCGATGACCGTCGCCGCGTCCATCCTCAAGCCGACCCTGCTCAGCGCCACCTCGCGCACCTGGGTCGACGGCGAGAAGATCCCCGCCACCGGCGGCTGCATCGTGGCGATCAACCACATCTCGCACGTCGACCCGCTGCTCTCGGCGCACTTCGTCTACGACCACGGCCGGCTGCCGCGCTACCTCGCGAAGTCCGGGCTGTTCACCAACAAGTACCTCGGCGCCTTCCTCACCGCCGCCGGCCAGATCCCCGTCGAGCGGCTCAGCCGCAACGCGATCGGCGCCTACGCCGCCGCGGTGCAGGCGATCGACGACGGCGAGTGCCTCATCATCTACCCCGAGGGCACGCTGACCCGCGACCCCGACCTGTGGCCGATGAAGGGCAAGACCGGCGCGGCGCGGATCGCGCTCGCGACCGGCTGTCCCGTGATCCCGGTGGGGCAGTGGGGTGCCCAGGAGGTGCTGCCGCCCTACACCAAGCGGCCGCACCTCGTGCCGCGCAAGACGATCGTGATGAAGGCGGGCGACCCGGTCCCGCTCGACGACCTCCTCGCGCTGCCGCAGTCGGCGGAGACCATCGCGGCGGCCACCGACCGCATCATGGCCGCGATCACCGCCCTGGTCGCCGACATCCGCGGCGAGGACGCCCCGGCGCAGCGCTTCGACCCGCGCGCCAGCGGCGTACGCGAGATCGGCAACCCCCACGACGAGGCCCCCGACCGGGGCCACCGGACGAACAGGAAGCGCACCCGATGACGAAGATCGCAGTGTTCGGGGCCGGGTCGTGGGGCACCGCCTTCTCGCTCGTGCTGGCCGACGCCGGCAACGACGTGGCCATCTGGGCGCGGCGCGAGGAGGTCGTGGAGGCCATCAACGGCCGTCGCGAGAACACCGACTACCTGCCGGGCATCGAGCTGGCGCCGACCATCTCGGCGTCGACCGACCCCGAGAAGGTCGCCGCCGACGCGGACGTCGTCGTGCTGACCGTGCCGTCGCAGAGCCTCCGCGAGAACCTCACGACCTGGGCGCCGGTCCTGCCGCAGCGGGCCACGCTCGTCTCCCTGATGAAGGGTGTCGAGCTTGGCTCCCTGATGCGGATGAGCGAGGTCATCGAGGAGGTCACCGACGCGCCTGGCGACCGGATCGCGGTCGTCAGCGGCCCCAACCTGGCGCGCGAGATCGCGCGCCGTGAGCCCGCCGCCTCGGTCGTCGCTTGCGTCGACGAGGACCGCGCCAAGCACATCCAGGCCCTCACCCACGGCCCGTCGTGGCGCCCGTACACGTCCGTCGACGTCCTCGGGTGCGAGATCGGCGGCGCCTACAAGAACGTCGTCGGCCTCGCCGTCGGCATGGCGGTCGGCCTGGGATTCGGCGACAACACGACCGCGTCGGTGATCACCCGCGGCCTCGCCGAGACCGCCCGCCTCGCCACGGCACAGGGCGCCAACCCCCTCACCCTCATGGGCCTCGCGGGGCTCGGCGACCTGGTCGCCACCTGCTCGTCGCCGCTGTCGCGCAACCGCACCTTCGGCGAGCGCCTCGGCCAGGGCATGACGACCGCCGACATCTACGCCACGACGCGCCAGGTCGCCGAGGGCGCCAAGTCCTGCAAGTCACTCCTCGAGCTGGCGCGGCGCACCGGCGTGGACGCGCCGATCGCCGAGGCGGTCGATGCGGTCGTCGACGGCAAGATGACCGCGCACGACATGATGAACTCGTTCATCGCCCGCGACACCAAGCCCGAGCTGCACTGAGCGACATCCGCTGGTACGCGGCGGCGACGGGTCAGCCGACGCAGCCGTCCAGCGCCGCGCGCAGGTCGTCCCAGAGGTCCTCGACGTCCTCGATGCCGACCGAGAGCCGCACCAGGCCGTCGGGGATGGTGGCCGCCTCGGCCTTCCACCGCCGGCGGCGCTCCAGGCTCGACTCGACGCCGCCGAGCGACGTGGCGTGGATCCACAGGCGGGTCTTGCGGCTGAGCAGGTCGGCGGCCATCTCGCCCTGGGCGAGGACGATGCTGACGATCGCGCCGAACCCGGGGTAGCGCACCTCCGACAGCGCGGGGTGCTCGGCGAGCCGGCGGGCGAGCTCCTGGGCGTTGGCCTGCGCGCGCTCGACGCGCAGGTGCAGGGTGCGCAGGCCGCGCAGGGTCAGCCACGCCTCGAACGGGCCGGGGATCGCCCCGACGAGGTCGCGACGTCCCTTGAGCACGCCATGGAGCTCGTCGTCGCGGACGACGATCGCGCCCATCTGCACGTCGGAGTGCCCGGCGAGGTACTTGGTGGCGGAGTGCACGACGATGTCCACGTCGTCGTCGAGTGGCCGCTGGAGCAGGGGAGTGGCGAAGGTGTTGTCGACCACGACGTACGCCCCGGCCTCGTGCGCAGCCTTCGTGATCGTGGGGATGTCGGCGACCTCCAGGGCCGGGTTGGTGGGCGACTCCAGCCACACCAGCGCGGCGCCGTCGCAGGCCGCCACCACCGCGTCGGTGTCGGTGACGTCGACCAGCTCCGCCCGGATGCGGCCCCGGGCCTCCAGGTCGGCGAGCTGCATGATCGTGCCGGTGTAGCCGTGCCGTGGCGCGACGACCTTGGCGTCCGCGCCCACGAGGTCGAGGACGGTGGAGACCGCGGCCAGCCCGGACGCGAAGGTCAGGCAGCGGCCGCCCTCCAGCGCGCCGAGCGCGTCCTCCAGTGCCGTCCACGTCGGGTTGCCGTAGCGCCCGTACTCCACCTGGCCGCCGGCGACGTAGGTAGCCGCCATCGTGATCGGGGTGTTGAGCGGGGCGTCCGGGACCTTGTCGGGCCGGCCGGCCGTGACGGCGATCGTGCCGGGCCTGAGCGGTGAGTCTGCAGCCATGCGCGCCAGCGTAGGTGGATAGGGTCGAGGCGATGAACGACACTCCCCCCGGCACCACCTCGGACCCCACGCCCGACTCCGCTCCGGATCACTCGGCGGACCCCTCGGCGCGCCACGCCGCGCGCAAGCCGCGCGTCGCCGTCGTCTTCGGGGGCCGCTCCTCCGAGCACGGCATCTCCTGCGTCACCGCAGGGAGCGTGCTGGCCGCGATCGACCGCGAGGCCTACGACGTGGTGCCGGTCGGGATCGCCACCGACGGGCGGTGGGTGCTCGAGAGCGACGAGCCGGCGCGCCTCGCGATCCAAGGCAACGACCTCCCTCGGGTCGACGCCGACCGGTCGCCCGTCGCGCTGCGGGGCGCGACCACGGGCACCGACCTCGTCGTCACCGAGGCGTCCAGCGTCCCGTCGGTCATCGGCGAGGTCGACGTGGTGTTCCCGCTGCTCCACGGGCCGTGGGGCGAGGACGGCACCCTCCAGGGCATGCTCGAGATGGCCGGCGTGCGCTACGTCGGCTCCGGCGTGCTCGCCTCGGCGATCGGCATGGACAAGGCCTACATGAAGGTGGTCCTGCAGGCGGCCGGGCTGCCGGTCACGCACGGCATCGTCGTGACCCGCACCGAGTGGGAGCAGGACCCCGCCGGCTGCCGCGCCCGGATCGAGGAGCTCGGGTTCCCGTCGTTCGCCAAGCCGGCCCGCGCCGGCTCGAGCATGGGCATCAGCAAGGTCCACGACGCCACCGAGGTCGCGGACGCGCTCGCGGAGGCGTTCCGCCACGACCCCAAGGTGCTCGTCGAGCACTCGATGGAGGGCGCCCGCGAGGTGGAGTGCGGCGTGCTCGGCACGTTCGAGGGACCGCCCGAGACCTCGCGCCCCGGCGAGGTGCGCACGGGTGGCGAGCACGAGTTCTACGACTTCGAGGCCAAGTACCTCCCCGGCCAGCACACCGAGATCGACATCCCGGCGGACGTGCCGGCCGAGGCCGAGCAGCAGCTGCGCGCGATGGCGGTGCGGGCGTTCGAGGCGTTGTCGTGCGAGGGGCTCGCCCGGGTCGACTTCTTCCTCATGCCCGACGGGTCGCTTGTGATCAACGAGCTCAACACGATGCCCGGCTTCACGCCCACCTCGATGTACCCGCAGCTCTGGGCGGCCACCGGAATGTCCTACCCCGACCTCGTCGACCGGCTCGTCCAGCTGGCGCTGCGCCGCGACACCGGCCTGCGCTGAGCTAGAGGCAGGGGAGGCCCTCGCGCAGGTGCTCCTTCAGCGCCGGCGCCAGGTCGGCGAGCGCGCGGTCGATCCCCTCGGTGCGGTAGTCGGCGGGCACCGTGAGCTCGACGAGCGGGTCGAGGGTGAGCGCCACCGGTGTCGCGGTCTCCGAGATGTCGGTGAGCTGGTCCGGGGTGACGTACCAGCCGACACCCTCGATGACGCTGCACTCCGCCGTGGGCTCGTAGTCGCCGGGCCGCTCCACGCCGCAGGACAGGACGTACGCCGGGTCGCCCCAGGCCGCGCCCAGCGCGTCGGCCGGCTCCACCTCGCGCCGCTCCTGTCCGGCGAGCGTCTCGGGCAGGTCGGCGACCAGCGCCTCGCACGCGGCGCGGTCGCGCGCGGACAGGTCGACGTCGTCGATCGTGGGCGTGCTCGAGCACCCGGTGCCCGTCAGCAGGACGAGGACGCCGAGGACGCCGGACGTGACGACGCCCCGGCCCGTGGTGGGGCCGAGGCGTCGATGCGGCTGCACGGGGGCCGGGTGGCTCAGATGTGGACGACCGGGCAGGTGAGCGTGCGGGTGATGCCGTCGAGGTTCTGCACCTTGGAGACGACGAGCTTGCCCAGCTCGTCGACGTTCTTGGCCTCGGCGCGCACGATCACGTCGTAGGGACCGGTGACGTCCTCGGCGAGCGTGACGCCGTTGACCTGCGCGATCTCACGGGCGACCTCGGCGGCCTTGCCGACGTCGGTCTGGATCAGGATGTAGGCCTGGACGACCATCGTGGACTCCTCGGTCTCGTTCATCGGGTCTCGTTCATCGGGTGTGACCGGCACAACCTACCGCGCCGCGAGCCGGCGCCGACAGGGGACGGGTGCGACCGGGCGGGCCTCCGGTCTGGTGGGATGGGCCCATGGCACTGGCAGCGGACGCAACCCTCGGTGAGGCCGGCGAGTTCGGGCTCATCGCCGAGCTCATCGCCCAGCTCGGCGATGCCACCGACGCCGACGAGCACGTGCTCGTCGGCCCCGGCGACGACGCCGCCGTGCTGCGGGTCAAGCGCGGCCACGTCGTGGTCTCCACCGACCTGATGGTCGAGGGCCGCCACTTCCGCCGCGACTGGGCCAGCGCCTCGGACGTGGGCCACCGGGCGGCCGCGCAGAACCTCTCGGACGTCAACGCCATGGGCGGCGTCGCGCGCCACCTCACCATCGGCCTCGCCGCGCCCGCGGACCTCCCGGTGGCGTGGGCGCTCGACTTCGCGCGCGGTGTCGCCGACGAGTGCGCGAGCATCGGCGCGACGGTCGTCGGCGGCGACCTGACCCGCGCCGACCAGCTGACGATCGCCGTCACCGTCCTCGGCGAGTGCGCCCAGGCGCCGGTCCTGCGCTCGGGCGCCCGGCCGGGCGACGTGCTCGCGCTGACCGGCCGCCAGGGGTGGGCCGCCGGCGGGCTGGCCGTCCTCGGCCGCGGGTTCCGCTCGCCGCGGGTGCTGGTGGAGGCCTACCGCCGCCCGGAGCCGCCGTACGCCGCGGGCCGGGTCGCCGCAGAGGCGGGGGCGACCTCGCTCATCGACATCTCCGACGGCCTCCTGGCCGAGGCCGGGCACATCGCCGACGCGAGCGGCGTCGCGATCGACGTCCGCACCGGGGCGTTCGAGATCCCCGAGCCGCTCCAGGCCGTGGGCGCCGCCCTCGGTGCCGACCCGATGCAGTTCATCCTCAGCGGCGGCGACGACCACTCCCTGCTGGCCACCTTCCCCGACGTGGCGTCGGTGCCCGGCGGGTGGCAGGTGATCGGCGAGGTGCTCGAGGGAGAGGGCGTCACCGTCGACGGCGGGACGTACGACGGCCCCACCGGCTGGACCCACTTCTGAGGATCCTGGCCCGTGAGTCTCCGAGAGACTCAACGGACACCTCTTCCGCGAGTTGCGGACTTGTCGGGGCTTGTATGCCCCGACAAGTCGGGGTTTCCCCGGTTGACCGGGGAAACCGCAACCGCAACTGCAACCGCAACCGCAACCGCAACCGTAACCGCAAGCGCGAGCGCGAGCGAGAGCCCGCGGAGAACGACGAAGCCCCCGCCGCAGAGCGGCGGGGGCTTCGATCGACGACGTCAGGTCAGCGGGAGACCTTGCCGGCCTTGAGGCAGCCGGTGCAGACGTTGAGGCGCTTGGGCGTGCCGTTGACGGTCGCCCGGACGCGCTGGATGTTGGGGTTGAAACGACGCTTGGTGATCTTGCGCGACCAGGGACGGTTGTTTCCGAAGCCCGGCTTCTTGGCGCAGATGTCGCAGACGGCAGCCACCGTGCACTCCGATCCGTTCGAGGTTGATAGAGATGTCCATGAGGCCTGCACCCCGCACGAAGCGGCAGCTGGCAACCGCGCAAGAGTAGCCGAGGACCGGCGGCGGGATGAAATCGTAGCCCCGCGCAATCCGGGCACTACCCTGTGGCGCGCACCACATCGTACGACGGACCCGCCTGCAGCACCCCCCACGAGACACCTACGAGACCCCTACGAGACACCGGAGAAGACCGACCCGATGGAGCACGTCACCCACGGCATCACCCTCGACGGTGTCGCGCGGTTCGTCGACATCGCGACGGACGCGCTCTCGTCGGCGCGCGAGGAGATCGACGCGCTCAACGTCTACCCGGTGCCCGACGGCGACACCGGCACCAACATGTTCCTCACCGTCTCCGCGGCTCGCGACGCGCTGCGCGAGGCGATGGCCGACGACCCCGGGCTCGCGCTCGGCGACGGGATGGCCGTGCTCGCCCGCGCCGCGCTCATGGGCGCCCGCGGCAACTCCGGGGTGATCCTCAGCCAGATGCTGCGTGCCTTCGTACGCCACCTCGCCGGCGCCGCGGTCGCGGACCGGCCGGCCGAGACGATCGCCGCGGCGATGGCCGAGGCGACCGAGGCCAGCTATGCCGCCGTCGGCGTGCCCGTCGAGGGCACGATCCTCACCGTCGCCCGGGCCGCCTCGGACGCCGCGGTCGAGGCGGCGGCGGCGCGCGGCGCGCGCACCCGCGACGTCTTCACCGCCGCCGCGGCGGCCGCCCGCGCGGCCCTGCTGCGCACGCCCGAGCAGCTCGACGTGCTGGCCCAGGCCGGCGTCGTCGACGCCGGCGGCCGGGGGCTGTGCGTCGTGCTCGACGCGGTCGAGACCACCGCCACGGGCCGCCGGCCGTCGCCGTACTCGGCCCCCCTCGGCACGCACCACATCCCGGTGGCCACGGTGGCCCCCGGTGAGGACCTGACCGAGGACGGCCCCGGCTACGAGGTGATGTACCTGCTCGACGTCGCCCCCGAGGTGGAGCAGGAGCGGGTCGCCGAGCTGCGTGCGCGGCTCGCTCGGCTCGGCGACAGCCTCGTGGTCGTCGGGGGCGAGGGCCTGTGGAACGTGCACGTGCACGTCGACGACGTCGGTGCCGCCATCGAGGCCGGGATCGCCGCCGGCCGGCCGCACCGCATCCGGGTCACCCACTTCGCCGACCAGGTCGCCGGCCGGCAGAAGGCCTCGACCCGCACGGGTCGTCGCGTCGTCGCGGTCGCCGCCGGCGACGGCCTGGCCGAGCTGTTCGCGTCCGCCGGCGCGGTCGTGGTGCCGGGCGGGCCCGGCCGGCGCCCCTCGACCGGCCAGCTCCTCGAGGCCGTCGTCGACTGCGGCGCGCACGAGGTCGTGGTGCTGCCCAACGACGCCGACAGCGTGCGGGCCGCCGAGATCGCGGCGCGCACGGCCGAGGCGGAGCACGACATCGACGTCGAGGTGATCCCGACGCACGCGCAGGTGCAGGGCCTGGCCGCCATCTCGGTCCACGAGCCCGGCCGTGCCTTCGACGCCGACGTGCGCGAGATGACCGCAACCGCCCGCCACGTGCGCCACGGCGCCGTGACGATCGCCGCCCGCCGGGCCATCACGATGGCCGGGCCGTGCGAGCCCGGCGACGCGCTCGGCGTCATCGCGGGCGACTTCGCGGTGGTCGGCTCCGACCTGGGCGAGGTCGCCACCGACGTGCTGGAACGCCTCCTCGCCGGTGGTGGCGAGCTGGTGACGATCGTGTCGGGGGAGGGCGGCGAGGAGCTCGCCCGCCAGGTCGCCGCCCACGTCGAGCAGCGCCACCCCCACGTCGACGTCGCGGTCCACGACGGCGGCCAGTCGCGCTACCCCCTGCTGGTCAGCGTGGAGTGAGCGGCAGGATTCACGCATGGTCGCGATCACCCCGGACAGCCCCATCGGGGCGGTGTTCGGCAACCACCACAAGAAGCGCAAGCTGGCCGAGGAGGGCCTCGGCCTCGAGACCGTCGGCGACCTCCTGCGCCACTTCCCTCGCCGCTACGTCCCGGCCACCGAGCTCTCGGAGGTCGCCACGCCGGTCGTCGGCGACCAGCTCACGATCGTGGGGGAGGTGCGCTCGTGCGAGAGCGCGTCCTTCTTCAGCGGCAACCGCCGGCAGTTCCGCACGACGGTGCGGCTGCGGACCGACGGTCCCGACTTCTCCGTCACCCTGTTCAGCCCCTACGCCAGCATGGTCGAGCGCCACGAGGCCGAGTTCCGCCCCGGTGCGCGGGCCGTCTTCACCGGCAGGGCCAAGCAGTTCCGCGGCAGCTGGCAGCTCGAGCAGCCCCACGGTTTCGCGCTCGACGGTCCCAACGCGCCGCGGCTGAGCAAGCTGATGCCGGTCTACCCGCTGACCGCCAAGCTCTACACCTGGGACATCCAGAAGGTCGTGGCCACCGCGCTCGACCTCGTCACCGGCGTCCCCGACGTGCTCACCCCCGAGCTGCGGGAGCGCTTCGGCGTGCTCGACGTGATGCAGGCGCTGCGCTGGATCCACGCCCCCGACGACTGGACGCAGGTGGGGGCCGCGCAGAAGCGGTTCCGCTTCGAGGAGGCGCTGGTGCTCCAGCTCGTCCTGGCCCGGCGGCGCGCGGCCCACCGGGCCCAGGGCGCCCGGGCGCGCGTACGCCGCGACGACGGCCTGCTGGCCGCCTTCGACGAGCGGCTGCCGTTCGAGCTCACCGGCGGCCAGCGCGAGATCGGCGACCTCGTCGCCGAGGAGCTCGGCCGCGACCACCCGATGAACCGGCTGCTCCAGGGCGAGGTGGGCTCGGGCAAGACCCTCGTCGCCCTGCGCGCGATGCTCCAGGTGGTCGACGCCGGGGGACAGGCCGCCCTCCTCGCCCCCACCGAGGTCCTGGCCCAGCAGCACCACCGCTCGGTCTCCGCGATGCTCGGCGACCTCGCCCAGGGCGGCATGCTCGGCGGCGACCCGCGCGCCACCCAGGTCGTGCTGCTCACCGGGTCGATGGGCAAGGCGGCCCGCCAGGAGGCGATGCTGCGGATCGTGACCGGCGAGGCCGGCATCGTCATCGGCACCCACGCGCTGCTCGAGGACCGGGTCGAGTTCGCCGACCTCGGCCTCGTGGTGGTCGACGAGCAGCACCGCTTCGGCGTCGAGCAGCGCGCGGCGCTGACCGACAAGGCCGGCTCGCCGCCGCACGTGCTCGTGATGACGGCGACGCCGATCCCGCGCACCGTCGCGATGACGGTCTTCGGCGACCTCGAGACCTCCGTCCTCGCCGAGCTGCCCGCGGGCCGCGCGCCGATCCAGACCAACGTCGTGCCGCTGGCCGAGCAGCCCACCTGGATCGCGCGGGTGTGGCAGCGGGTGCGCGAGGAGGTCGAGAAGGGGCACCAGGCGTACGTGGTGTGCCCCCGCATCTCCGGCGACGCGGGGGAGGAGGGCGAGACCGACCAGCTCGACTTCGACGACGAGGGGGCCGAGATCACGCCCAAGCGGTCGCTGGCAGCGGTCGAGGAGGTCCACGCCGAGCTGGCGGCCGGCCCCCTGGCGGGGCTGCGCACGGCGGTCCTGCACGGGCGGATGGCGCCCGACGACAAGGACCGCACGATGCGCGCCTTCGCCGCCGGCGAGATCGACGTCCTGGTGTCCACGACGGTCATCGAGGTGGGGGTCGACGTCCACAACGCCACCACGATGGTGCTCCTCGACGCCGACCGGTTCGGCGTCTCCCAGCTCCACCAGCTGCGCGGCCGGGTCGGTCGTGGCGGCCTGCCCGGGCTGTGCCTGCTGGTCTCCCACGCCGAGGCCGGCAGCGCGGCTCGCGAGCGCCTCGACGCCGTCGCCTCGACGACCGACGGATTCGAGCTCAGCCGGGTCGACCTCGAGCAGCGTCGCGAGGGCGACGTGCTCGGCGCCAACCAGTCGGGCTTCCGCTCCAGCCTCGTCACACTTCGGGTATTGCGCGACGAGAAGACGATCGTCCGGGCCCGGGAGGCCGCGGAGGCGCTACTCTCCGAGGACTCCGCGCTGGGGCAGGCGCCCGACCTGGCCGACGCGGTCGCGGAGGTGGAGCGCTCGGCGGCGTCGGGATTCATGGAGAAGGGCTGACCACGCGGACATGACTCGCATCATCGGGGGAACGGCTGGAGGTCGACGGCTCGAGACGCCTCGCGGCCAGACGACCCGGCCGACGAGCGACCGGGTGCGCGAGGCCCTCTTCTCGGCCATCGAGTCGCGCACCGGCTCGCTCGACGGGCTGCGCTTCCTCGACCTCTACGCCGGCTCGGGCGCCGTGGGCCTCGAGGCGTGGTCGCGGGGCGCGGGCGTGGTGACCATGGTCGAGCAGGACCGCCGCACGGCCGCCCTGATCTCGCGCAACGCCGCCGCCCTCGGCTTCTCCCGGGCCCGGGTGGTGGCGGCATCGGTCTCGACGTTCCTCTCCTCGCCTCCCGCGGCGCCCTACGACGTGGTGTTCTCCGACCCGCCCTACCCCACCCCCGACGCCGCGGTCGACGCCGACCTGGCCACCCTGGTCGCGCAGGGCTGGCTCGTGCCGGGCGCGCTGGTGGTCGTCGAGCGGGCCGCGAAGCGCACGGTGCTCACCTGGCCGCCGGGCATCGAGGAGGACCGCACGCGCCGCTACGGCGAGACCGCCCTTTGGTACGGTCACGCCACCCTGGCCCCCTGATCCCGCCGGCCACCCTGCGGGAGCAGAGCCGTCCCTGCGAAGGAAGGACGCCCGTGCGTCGCGCTGTCTGCCCCGGCTCCTTCGACCCGGTGACCAACGGTCACCTCGACATCGTCGCTCGCGCCGCCACCCTCTTCGACGAGGTCGTCGTCGCCGTCGGCACCAACATGAGCAAGAACCGGCTCTTCACCCCCGACGAGCGCATCGCGATGCTCGAGGAGGCCACGGCCGGCATCGACAACGTGCGCGTCGCGGGCTTCGACGGCCTCATCGTCGACTTCTGCCGCGAGATCGAGGCGGTGGCCATCGTCAAGGGCCTCCGCGGGGCCGGCGACTACGAGTACGAGCTGCCGATGGCCCAGATGAACTCCCACCTCACCTCGGTGGAGACCGTGTTCCTCCCCGGGGCGGTCAGCAACGCGTTCGTCTCCTCCAGCCTGATCAAGGAGGTCGCGGCGCTCGGCGGAGACGTCCGCGGCTTCGTGCCCGAGCCGGTCCGCGAGCGGCTCGTGGCGCGGCTCGCGGAGCGGCGCAGCTGAGCGCGCCGCGACCCCCGTCCGTCACTCGTTTTGCCCCGTCGGTGGGGCGCCGGATACGATTCCGAGGTTGTGTTGGTGTCCAGATGTGGGAGTTCGACGTGAGCAGCCTGGACCCGAGGTCGCCGCTCGTGCTCGATACACGCGAGCTCGGGCGCCGTCCGGGGTCCCAGCGTGAGCTCGAGCTCTCCGTTCCGGCGCCGGCACAGCTTGGCATCGAAGTCCTCCGTGTCCCCGAGGGATCGCCGGTCGAGCTCGACCTGCGACTCGAGGCGGTCATGGAGGGAGTGCTGCTCACGGGCACGGCCACGGCCGCGCTCGAGGGGGAGTGCGTACGCTGCCTGGAGCCGATCGAGGACGAGGTCCACGTGACGCTGCAGGAGCTCTACGTCTACCCCGACCAGCACGACAAGGCCGCGGAGAACCACGACCGCGACCTCGACGACGAGACCAGCCGGCTCGAGGACGACCTGCTCGACCTCGAGCCCCTGCTGCGGGACGCGGTGGTGCTCGCACTACCCTTCCAGCCGCTGTGCATGGACGATTGCCCAGGGTTGTGCACCGAGTGCGGTGCCCGGCTCGCGGACGACCCGGACCACACGCACGACGCGCCGATCGACCCCCGCTGGGCAGGGCTCCAGCAGCTGGCGCAGACCGAGCAGGACAGCGAGCAGCACCCCCAGCACGACCCCCAGGACTGAACCACCTCGCCGGGAATCCCCGGCAGAGCAACGCAAGCAACAGGAGACCACCATGGCTGTTCCGAAGCGGAAGATGTCGCGCAGCAACACGCGTCACCGCCGTTCGCAGTGGAAGGCCGTCGCGCCGACCCTCGTCACGTGCGCCAACCCCGCCTGCGGTGCCAAGCACCTCCCGCACCGTGCGTGCGGCCAGTGCGGCCAGTACGGCGCCCGGGCCGACCGTCGCCAGGTCCTCTGACCAGCGACGAGCTCCGCGCAGCGCTCGGTGATCCGGTCCTGGATCCCGAGCTGCTGCAGCGTGCCCTGACGCACCGCTCGTACGCCTACGAGAACGGTCAGATCCCGACCAACGAGCGACTGGAGTTCCTCGGCGACTCCGTCCTCGGGGTCGTGGTCACCGAGACGCTCTACCGCGCCCACCCCGACTTCTCGGAGGGCCGGCTGGCCAAGCTGCGTGCCGCGGTGGTCAACGCGCGCGCCCTGGCCGACGTCGCCCGCCAGATCGGGCTCGGCCGGCACATCAAGCTGGGGCGCGGCGAGGAGAGCACCGGCGGTCGCGACAAGGCCTCCATCCTCTCCGACACCGTCGAGGCGGTCATCGGCGCGATCCACCTCAGCGGCGGCATCGACGAGGCCGCCAAGGTCGTCCACCTGCTCTTCGACCCGGTCATGGAGGCCGCGGCGTCGATGGGCGCCGGCCTGGACTGGAAGACCTCCCTGCAGGAGCTCTCCGCCGACCTGGGCCTCGGCGTGCCCGAGTACCTCATCGAGGACGACGGGCCCGACCACATGAAGACCTTCGTGGCGCGCGTGCGCGTCGGCGAGCAGGTCCTCGGCAACGGCACCGGTCGCTCCAAGAAGGAGGCCGAGCAGGGCGCCGCCGAGACCGCCTACCGCGAGATCAAGGACGCCGCCGGCCGCACGGCCGAGCCGGCCGCCGTGTCCGGCGCCGACGCCTGAGCCGTGCCCGAGCTCCCCGAGGTCGAGGTCGTCCGGGCCGGCCTCGAGCGCCACGTCGTGGGCGCTCGCATCGACGCCGTCGAGGTGCTCCACCCGCGGCCCGTGCGTCGTGACCACCGCGGGTCGACCGGATTCGTCGCCGCCCTGCAGGGCCGGCGCATCGAGGCCGTCCGCCGCCGCGGCAAGTACTTCTGGCTCGCGCTCGACAACGACGACGCCCTCCTGGGCCACCTCGGCATGAGCGGGCAGATGCTCCTCCACGAGCCGGGCGCGCTCGACGAGCGCCACCTGCGGGTCCGCTTCCGCCTCCTCGCCGCCGACGGGGGCCCGCTCGAGATGCGCTTCGTCGACCAGCGGATGTTCGGCGGGCTGGTCGTCTCGGCCGGCGGGGCGCAGCTGCCGACCGAGATCGTGCACATCGCCCGTGACCCGATCGACCCCGAGTTCGACGACGACGAGTTCGTGCGGCGCGCGCGACGGCGCACGTCGGCGATCAAGCGGCTGCTGCTCGACCAGGGGCTGGTGTCGGGCGTCGGCAACATCTACGCCGACGAGGCCCTGTGGCGCGCGCGCCTGCACGGCGAGCGGCCGGGGGACCGGCTCACCGGCCCGGTGCTCCGCGGCCTGCTCGGGCAGGTGCGCGAGGTGATGGGCGAGGCGCTGGCCCAGGGCGGCACCTCCTTCGACGCGCTCTACGTCAACGTCAACGGCGAGTCCGGCTACTTCGACCGCTCCCTCGACGCCTACGGGCGCGAGGGCGAGCCGTGCCGGCGCTGCGGCACGCCGATCCGCCGGGTCTCGTTCATGAACCGGTCGTCGTTCTTCTGCCCGCGGTGCCAGCGGCCGCCCCGTGCGCGGAGCCCCCGGGCGCATTGACCCCTGCCCCGCGCGGTGGGACTCTTGGAGACGGCCGGATCGTCGGCCGAACGACTCGACCTTTCGAAAGGCTCCCCATGGCCAAGGCGCTGTTGGGTCATGTGAACAACGACGTGCGGAGCACGTCCGTCCTCGCCGCCGAGAACCATCGGCTCCGCCGCCGCGTCGCCGACCTCGAGGCGCTGGTGCTGCGGCTGGAGGCCGACAACGACCGGCTCGCCGCCGCGGCCCGGGGCGTCGAGCGCACCGTCGAGGACCTCCAGCCCGCCTGAGAACAGCCCGCCCGAAACCTCGGTGCGCGCCCGGGTGCGGCGCCCGTAGGCTCTCCTGCTTGTGAGCCGCATCGTCGAGACCGTCTTCCCGGCCCGCCTCGGGACTGGCTTCCGGTGGCTCGTCGGGTCGTCCTGGATGACCAACCTGGGCGACGGGGCGCTGATCGCGGCAGGCCCGCTGCTGGTCGCGTCCCAGACCCGCAACCCGATCCTGGTCGCGTCCGCCATGATCGCCCTCCAGGCGCCGTGGCTGCTGGTGGGGCTGTTCGCCGGCGCGCTGGCCGACCGGCTCGACCGCCGGCTGGTGATGATGGCCGCCAACACGGTGCGCGGTCTCGTCCTGGCCGGGCTGTGCGTGGTCATCGCGACCGGCCACGTCAACATCGCCCTCGTGCTCGCGGCCCTGCTCGCGCTCGGCACGGCCGAGACGTTCGTCGACGCCACCGCGGGCACGCTCACCCCGATGCTGGTGGACAAGCGCGACCTCGGCATCGCCAACTCGCGCCTGATGGCCGGCATGATCACGGGCAACCAGCTCGTCGGCCCGGCCATCGGCGCGCTGCTGTTCTCGGTCGGCATGGTCTGGCCGTTCGCCGTCACGGTCGCCTGCATCGCCGTGGGCGTGGTGCTGGTCTCGCGCATCGGCACGCCGCCGGGGGCGGTCCGCGGCGAGGTCGACACCCACCTCCGGCAGGACATCGCCGACGGCGTGCGCTGGCTGATGGGCAACCGGCCGGTGCGGACGCTGGCGATCATCATCGTCGTCTTCAACGTCACCTGGGCGGCCCCGTGGTCGGTCCTGGTGCTCTGGGCGCTCGAGCGGGTGGGGATCGGCGAGGCGGGCTTCGGCCTGCTCACCACGGCCTCGGCGCTGGGGGGCCTGCTGGCCACGTTCTCCTACGGACGCCTCGAGCGGCTGGTTCCGCTGGCCACACTCATGCGGGCGGTGCTGCTGGCCGAGGTGGTCTTCCACCTCGCCATGGCGCTCACCACCTCGCCGTGGGCGGCGTACCCCCTGATGTTCTTCTTCGGGGCGTACGCCTTCGTGTGGGGCACGCTGTCGCAGGCCGTCCGCCAGCGCGCCGTGCCGGCCGAGCTGCAGGGCCGGGTCGGCTCGGTCTACATGATCTGCGTGATGGGCGGCATGCTCCTCGGCTCGCTGCTCGGCGGCCTCATCGCCGGCGCGTGGGGGCTGACCGCGCCGTGGTGGTTCGCCTTCGTGGGCTCGGGCGTCACGCTCGCGCTCGTGTGGCGCTCGCTCGGGCACATCGCGCACGCCGACGAGGCCGCGACCGCGAACGCCTGACCGGGGCCGGCGAAGGCCCGGCGACGGCTCAGCGTCGCCGGAGCCGGCGACCCAGGCGGCGGCCGAGCCGGGGCGCCGGGGCCTCCTCGGCCGCTCCGGGTGCCGACGCGGTCGCACGCGCGATCGCCCGGTCGCGCTGGCGGCGGGCGCGGTCGCGCGCGGCCCGCACCCGGGCCAGGCGCGCCCGCGTCTCGGCGAGCCGCTGCTCAACATCGGCCAGGTGGTGGGCGGGCACGGTCTCGCCCGCCGGTGCTCCCGGCGACTCGTCGGGCAGTGCCGCACGGAGCCGGGCGAGGGCGGCGCGCGCTTCCCCGGTCACTCGCGCCGGGTCGCCGTGGGGGTCCAGGCGCCGCAGGGTCGCGTAGAACTCCTGCTCGCCGACCCGCGTGGCGGTGAGCCGTTCGACCGCGAAGTCGACCATCCCCAGCGCGAGGAGGTCGTCGAGCAGGTCGGCGAGGTCGCGCGGCGTCAACGGCCAGACGTGGCAGTCGACGTAGTCGCCGGCGCGCTGCCGGGCCAGGTGGCGCCGGACGTCGTCGATCGGGTGGGAGCCCTGCGCGGGCGGCGCCTCACCGGCCCATGCCTGCGCCGCGGAGAAGTCGACGGCCCGCATGAAGTGGTCGAGGACCGCCCGTGCCGACGGGGTCCGGTCGCCGTCGAGGTGGGCCTGCACCACCTGGCCCACGGTCGTCGGGGTGCGGCGGGCGTCGAAGCAGTAGCGGCGGTCGGGGAGCGCGAGCTGCAGCGCGCCGTCGTCGGTCAGCACCTGTGCCACGTCGTGCAGCCAGCCGACCATGTCGGGCACGTGCTCCATGACATGGCTGGCCACCACGTGCTGGTAGGGCGCGTCCGCGGCCACCGCCTCGGCGAGCGTCGACACCGTGCCGTCGGGCCGGGTGAGCCAGAAGTGCTGCTCGGGGACGGCGTCGGGGTCGACCGCCGGGTTGCCGGCGTAGTGGGCGAGCAGCCCCGCCCGGTCGAGCACGTCGACGTAGCGGACGTCGGCCACCGCCGGGTCGACGACCGGGTTGGCGAGCGGGCCGATCTCCAGGCAGCGTCCCCGGGCGAGGTCCGCGTCGCCCACGATCCGGGCGCGGCGTGCGGCTCTCATGCCTGCAGACCCTAGGTCGTCGGACCCCCCGCCGGCGCGGACGCCGTGCCACGATGTGTGCGTGGATGCCCTCGCCGAGCTCGTGGAGTCCCTGCCCGACGGTGTCGTCGCGACCGACCCGGCGACGCTGGAGAGCTACCGCCACGACTGGTCGCGCGACGTCGGCGCCGGCACCCCGCTCGCGGTGGTGCGCGCCGAGGACGCCGCCCAGGTGCAGGCCGCGGTGCGCTGGGCGGCCGGGCACGGCGTCCCGGTCGTGCCCCGCGGGGCCGGGTCCGGCCTGTCGGGAGGCGCCAGCGCCGTCGACGGCGGCATCGTGCTCAGCCTGGAGAGGATGCGCGGCATCGAGATCGACACCGACTGCCAGGTCGCCGTCGTCGAGCCCGGCGCGCTCAACGCGGAGGTCAAGGCCGCCTCGCGCGAGCACGGGCTCTGGTACCCGCCCGACCCGTCGTCCTTCGAGATCTGCTCGATCGGCGGCAACGTGGCGACCAACGCCGGCGGGCTGTGCTGCGTGAAGTACGGCGTCACCACCGACTACGTCCTCGGCCTCGACGTCGTCCTCGCCGACGGCACGCTGATCACCCTGGGCGGGAAGCGGATCAAGGACGTCGCGGGGCTGTCGCTCGTGAAGCTCTTCGTCGGCTCCGAGGGCACGCTCGGCATCGTCACCCGGGCGATCCTGCGGCTGGTGCCGGTGCCGCTGCCGCCCGCGACGCTCGTGGCGTCGTTCGCCTCGGTCGTGGCCGCTGCCGAGGCGGTCGTCGCGGTGCGCCGCACGCTGCGGCCCTCGATGATGGAGCTGATGGACCGGGCCACGATCAACGCGGTCGAGGACTACGCGCCGCGCGGGCTGGACCGCACCGCGGGAGCGCTGCTGCTCGTGCAGTCCGACGCGCCGGGGGAGGCCCGGGTGGCCGAGATCGCGGTCGTGGAGGCGGCCTGCATCGCTGCCGGTGCGAGCGAGGTCGTGCTCACCGACGACCCGGCCGAGGGGGAGATGTTCGTCGAGGCGCGGCGGATGTCGTTCCCGGCGATCGAGGCGCGCGGTGCGCTGCTGCTCGAGGACGTCGGCGCCGCGGTGCCGCTGCTCCCCGACCTGCTGGCCGCGGTCACCGAGATCGCCGCGCGCCACGACGTCGAGATCCCGACCGTCGCCCACGCGGGCGACGGCAACACCCACCCGATCATCGTCTACGACGCCGCCGACCCCGCCTCCGAGCGGCGGGCGCGCGCCGCGTTCGACGACATCCTGCAGGCCGCGATCGGGCTCGGCGGCACGATCACCGGCGAGCACGGGGTGGGGCGCACGAAGAAGTCCGCGCTGCCCGACCAGCTCGGCGAGGACGTGATGGCCCTGACCCGGCGGATCAAGGACGCCCTCGACCCGGCCGGCATCCTCAACCCCGGGGCGGTGCTGTGACGGGCGCCGATTGGCTACGGTCGGTCCCATGATCCGCGAGCGGCACCTCTTCGGCCCCGGCCCGTCCAACCCCTACCCCGAGGCCACCCGCGCGCTCGCCGAGCCGCTGCTGGGTCACCTCGACCCCGAGTTCCTCCGGATCATGGACGAGACCTGCGACATGCTCCGCACGGTCTGGGGCACCGGCAACGCCCGCACGCTGCCGCTCAGCGCCACGGGCTCGGCCGGCATGGAGGCGGCGTTCGTCAACACCGTCCACCCCGGCGACGTCGTCGTCGTGGCGGTCAACGGCCTCTTCGGCCAGCGGATGACCGACGTCGCAGCCCGCTGCGGCGCCGAGGTCGTCGCGGTCGAGCACGAGTGGGGACAGCCGGTCGACGTCGACCGCGTCCTGTCGGCCCACGACTCGCCGGCGGTCATCGCCGCAGTCCACGCCGAGACCTCGACGGGCGCGCGCTCCGACATCGCCGCGCTCGGCGCCGGCAAGGGCGACGCGCTGCTGCTCACCGACGCTGTCACCTCGATCGGCGGGATCGAGCTGCGCGCCGACGACTGGGGCATCGACATCGGCTACGCCGGCACCCAGAAGTGCCTCGGCGTGGCGCCCGGCCTCGCGCCGTTCACGATCAACGACCGCGCCTTCGAGCGCCGCGTCGAGAAGCCGCGCTCGTGGTACCTCGACCTCGGCATGCTCGGCGGCTATGTCGGCGAGGCCGGGGTCAAGGACGGCGGCACGGGGCAGCGGACCTACCACCACACCGCGCCCACCGCGATGGTCGCCAGCCTCCACGGCGGCCTGACCCGCATCCTGGAGGAGGGTCTCGAGGCCGTGTGGGCGCGCCACCAGGCCGCCGGCGACGCGCTGCAGGCCGGGCTCCAGGAGATGGGCCTCGAGCTGTTCGCCGCCGAGGGCAGCCGGCTCCCCGAGCTCACCACCGTCAAGGTGCCCGAGGGCGTCGACTCCGCTGCGGTGCGCGCGGAGCTGCTCCAGCGCTACGGCATCGAGATCGGCGCGGGTGCCGGGGCGTACGCCGCCAGCGTGTGGCGGATCGGGCTGATGGGTCGCAACGCCCGCCCCGACGCGGTGCTCCTCGTGCTGGCCGCGCTGAAGGACGTGCTCGGTCGCTGACCGCCCCGTGCCACGCCTTGTGCCACGCCTTGTGCCACGCCGCGTGCAACCGTCTCCGGCGCGCGCCCGTGCCGTAGGGTGAGCGGCGCTGAGCGTCCCCAGTCTTCAGCCTCCCCGAGGACGGTGGGAGCGGTCTGATCCGGTGAGGAGCCCGCGTTGTACCTGAAGAGCCTGACCCTCAAGGGGTTCAAGTCCTTCGCCTCCTCGACGACACTGCAGCTCGAGCCGGGCATCACCTGCATCGTCGGCCCCAACGGCTCCGGCAAGTCCAACGTCGTCGACGCCCTCGCGTGGGTGATGGGCGAGCAGGGCGCCAAGAGCCTGCGCGGCGGCAAGATGGAGGACGTCATCTTCGCCGGCACGTCGGGTCGCCCGCCGCTGGGTCGCGCCGAGGTGCAGCTGACCATCGACAACTCCGACGGCGCGCTGCCGATCGACTACGCCGAGGTCACGATCAGCCGCACGATGTTCCGCAACGGCGGCTCGGAGTACGCCATCAACGGCAGCAGCTGCCGGCTCCTCGACGTGCAGGAGCTGCTGAGCGACTCCGGCATCGGCCGCGAGATGCACGTGATCGTCGGGCAGGGCCAGCTCGACTCGATCCTGCACGCCACCCCCGAGGACCGTCGCGGCTTCATCGAGGAGGCGGCCGGCGTCCTCAAGCACCGCAAGCGCAAGGAGAAGGCGCTCCGCAAGCTCGACGCCACCGACGGCAACCTCACCCGCCTGGCCGACCTGCTCTCCGAGATCCGCCGCCAGCTCAAGCCGCTCGGCCGCCAGGCCGAGGTCGCGCGGCAGGCGCAGACCGTGCAGGCCGACGTGCGCGACGCCCGCGCGCGCCTGCTCGCCGACGACCTCGTCAGCGCGCGCACCGCCCTCGAGTCCGAGATGGCCGACGAGACCCTGCTGGTGCAGAGGCGCGAGCAGGTCGAGGCCGAGATCGCCGCCGGACGCGAGAAGGAGGCCGGCCTGGAGGCGGCCCTGCGCGACGACCTGCCCCGGCTGGCCGCGGCACAGGAGACGTGGTTCGCCCTGTCCGGGCTCAAGGAGCGACTGCGCGGCACCGCGTCGCTGGCCGACGAGCGGATCCGCAACGCCGCCGGCGCGAGCGAGGGCGACACCGTCGACTCCGGTCGCGACCCCGACGACCTCGAGGCCCAGGCCGAGCGGGTACGCCGCCAGGAGGCGGAGATCGCCGCCCAGGTCGAGCAGCAGCGCGCCGCCCTCGACGCCGCCGTCGTCGCCAAGCGGGCGGCCGAGGAGGCCGCGGCCGCGGAGGACAAGCGCATCGCGGCCCTCCAGCGCGCCGCCGCCGACCGCCGGGAGGGCCTCGCCCGGCTGACCGGACAGGTCAACGCGCTCAAGTCGCGCTCCGAGGCGGCCGACGCGGAGATCCAGCGGCTCACCGAGGCCCGCGAGGACGCCGTCGCCCGCGCCGAGCGCGCCCAGCGCGACTTCACCGCACTGGAGACCCGCGTCGCGGGCCTCGACGCCGGCGAGGAGGGCCTCGACACCGAGCACGAGGACGCCGTCGCGGCCCTCGACGAGATCGACGAGCAGCTCGCCCGGGCCCGCGAGGACGCCCAGGAGGCCGAGCGCGAGCGCACCGGGCTGGTCGCGCGCCGCGACGCGCTCGAGCTGGGCCTCAACCGCAAGGACGGCGTCGGCGCGCTGCTCGCCGCGACGGACGAGGTGGCCGGGCTCCTCGGCTCCGTCGCCGCGCTCCTCGACGTCGACCACGGCTACGAGACGGCCGTGGCGGCCGCGCTCGGCTCCGCCGCCGACGCCGTCGTGGTCTCCGACGCCGCCGCGGCCCTCGACGCGATCGGCCACCTCAAGGCCGACGACCTCGGTCGCGCCGGGATGCTGCTCGGGGGCGCGCCCGCCACCGACCGCGACTGGCCGGCCCTGCCCGACCGCGCGACCTACGCCGTCGACGTCGTCTCCGCGCCCGACGACGTACGTCCCGCGCTGGTGCGGCTCCTCGACCGCGTGGCCGTCGTCGACGACCTGGCCGCCGCCCGGGGCCTGGTCGCCGACCACCCCGACGTCGTCGCGGTGACCCGCGAGGGCGACCTGCTCGGCGCGCACTTCGCGGCCGGCGGCTCGTCCAGCCAGCCGAGCCTGATCGAGATCCAGGCGGCCGTCGACGAGGCCGGCACCCGGCTCGCCGACGCAACCGCGACCGCCGAGCGCCTCGGGTTCGAGATCTCGCGGCTCGAGGCCGCTCGGCACGACGCCGTCAAGCGCGTCGACGTCGCGCTGGCCAAGCTGCACGAGTCCGACGCGACGCTCGCCGCGGTGGCCGAGGAGCTCGGCCAGTACGGCTCGCAGGCCCGTGCCGCCAAGGGGGAGGCCGACCGGCTCGAGCGGGCGATCGCCACGGCCCGCGAGGCCCGCGAGACCGCGCTCGCCGGACTGGTCGACCTCGAGGCCCGCCTGGCCGCGGCCGAGGACGTCACCGACGAGGAGCCCGACACGAGCGAGCGCGAGCGGCTGGCCGAGGCCGCCCGCGAGGCGCGCCAGGCCGAGATGGACGCCCGCCTCGCGCTGCGCACGGCCGAGGAGCGTGCCCGCGCGCTGCACGGACGTGCCGACTCCCTGCTCCGCGCCGCACAGGCCGAGCGCGAGTCCCGCGCCCGCGCCGCCGAGCGACGCGAGCGGCTGATCCGCGAGGGACGCGCCGCCGAGGCGGTGTCGTCCGCCGTGCGCGTCGTGCTGCACCAGCTCGAGCGCTCGGTCATGCTGGCCGCCGACGAGCGGGCCGCCGTGGAGGAGTCACGGCAGGGCAGCGAGCAGGAGCTCATGGCCGTGCGCACCCGGCTGCGCGACCTCGCCCGCGAGCACGACGAGCTGGTCAGCTCGGTCCACCGCGACGAGATGGCCCGCACCCAGCAGAAGATGCGCATCGAGCAGCTCGAGGAGCGCGCGCTGGAGGAGCTCGGGCTCGACCCCGACGGCCTGGTCGCCGACTACGGCCCGGACGCCCCGATCCCGTTCACCGGCGAGGTGCCGGAGGGGGAGGAGCCGCCCGAGCCCACGGCGTACGTCCGCGAGGAGCAGGTCAAGCGGCTGCGCGCGGCGGAGCGATCGCTGTCGATGCTGGGCCGGGTCAACCCGCTCGCGCTCGAGGAGTTCTCCGCGATGGAGGAGCGGCACAAGTTCCTCACCGAGCAGCTCGAGGACCTCAAGCGCACCCGCAAGGACCTCCTCGACATCGTGCGCGAGGTCGACACCCGCGTGGAGCAGGTCTTCACCGAGGCCTACGCCGACGTGGAGAAGGCCTTCGACCAGACGTTCGCCCGGCTGTTCCCCGGCGGCGAGGGCCGCCTGGTCCTCACCGACCCCGGCGACATGCTCAACACCGGCATCGAGGTCGAGGCCCGCCCGGCAGGCAAGAAGGTCAAGCGGCTCTCGCTGCTGTCCGGCGGCGAGAGGTCCCTCGTCGCGGTCGCCTTCCTCGTCGCGCTCTTCAAGGCCCGGCCCTCGCCGTTCTACATCCTCGACGAGGTGGAGGCAGCGCTGGACGACACCAACCTCGGGCGCCTGCTGGAGATCTACGAGGAGCTGCGCGAGAACTCCCAGCTGCTCGTCATCACCCACCAGAAGCGCACGATGGAGGTCGGCGACGCCCTCTACGGCGTGACGATGCGCGGCGACGGCGTGTCGGCGGTCATCAGCCAGCGCCTGCGCGACGCCGAGAGCGCATGAGCGCCGCAGGGGGCAGCACCCGACGGCGCCGGCCGACCCGGGCCGACTACGTCGCCTGGCGCAGTGCGACGACGAGGTGGCGCGACGACGACGCCTACGGCCACCTCAACAACGCGACCTACTACGAGCTGTTCGACACGGCCGTCAACGCCCACCTCTACGAGGCCACCGGCGTCGACGTCCGCGCGCTGCCCCAGATCGGCGTGGTCGCCGAGACCGGCTGCCACTACTACCGCGAGATCGGCTTCCCGGAGCCGATCGAGATGGGCCTGGTCGTGGACAAGGTCGGCACCAGCTCGATCGTCTACCGCATCGGGCTCTTCCAGGGGCCCTCCGACGAGGCGGCGGCCGAGGGGCGCTTCGTCCACGTCTACGTCGACAACGCCCGCGGCGCCGGTGACCGGCCCGTGGTGCCCGTGCCCGACGTGGTGCGGGCCGCGGTCGTCCCGCTCCTGCGGCCGGAGGCGTGAGGGTCGCCACACCCACGACTCGCCCGGCCCGGCTCGATGCGGGACGCTCCGCCGCGGTGTGTCACGGTGGAATGGACCCGACCGGCCCCACCTCGGAGGAACCCCGTGCTCGCGATCATCCTCATGATGTCCCTGGGCGTGCTCGTCGCCGCCGCCGTAGCGGTCTACGTCGCCTACCCCCACCGCGGCGAGAAGCTGCCCGTGGCGCCTCAGCTCGGCACCGCCATGCGCAAGGGCGTCGACTCGCTGCCCACGCTGGAGGACTCCGAGTCCCGCACCTGAGTCGCCACGCGTCTCCGGCGCACGGCACACCGCCCGACCGGGACGCCGGACGGTGGTGGTTGGATTGGGCCCATGGATGACTGGCTCTATCTGATCATCGCCATCGCAGTCGTCGGCGTCCTCACGCTCGGCGCGCTGCTCACCTCGGGACGCCGGCGCACGTCGGCGCCCCCGAGCGGCGGCACGGACGTCATCGCGCCGCCGCCGACCGAGGCCGACGTCGCGACCGAGGCGCCGCCCGAGCCCGCCGTGGGCACCGCCGAGCCGACCGCCCCCGCGGCGCCTGAGGCACCGGCGGCCCCGACCGTCGAGAAGCCCGAGAGCACGGCGTCGCGGCTCGTCCGGCTGCGCCAGCGCCTCTCCCGCTCCCAGGGCGGGCTGGGCAAGGGCATCCTGGCCCTCCTCAGCCGCGACCGCCTCGACGAGGACACCTGGGAGGCGATCGAGGACACCCTCCTCACCGCCGACGTCGGGGTCGCGCCCACCCAGGCGCTCGTGGAGCGGCTGCGCACCCGGCTGCGGGTCGAGGGCGGCCAGGCGCCGGACGCCCGCGAGGTGCTGCGCGAGGAGCTCATCGAGCTCGTCGGCACCGACCTCGACCGCCGGGTGCAGGTGACCGGCACCGACGGCAAGCCCGGTGTCGTGCTGGTCGTCGGCGTCAACGGCGCCGGCAAGACCACGACGGTCGGCAAGATCGCCCGGATCCTCGTCGCCGAGGACCTGTCGGTCACCCTCGGTGCCGCCGACACGTTCCGCGCGGCCGCCGTCGACCAGCTCGCCACGTGGGGCGAGCGGGTGGGCGTCGAGGTGGTCCGCGGCCCCGAGGGCGGCGACCCGGCGAGCGTGGCGTTCGAGGCCGTCAAGCACGGGATGGACAACGGCGTCGACACCGTGCTCATCGACACCGCCGGCCGCCTGCAGAACAAGGCCGGCCTGATGGACGAGCTCGGCAAGATCAAGCGGGTCATCGAGAAGCAGGCCGACGTCACCGAGGTGCTCCTCGTCCTCGACGCCACCACGGGTCAGAACGGCCTCATCCAGGCCCGCGTCTTCAGCGAGATCGTCGACGTCACGGGCATCGTGCTCACCAAGCTCGACGGCTCCGCCAAGGGCGGCATCGTGGTGCAGGTGCAGCGCGAGCTGGGCGTCCCGGTCAAGCTCGTCGGCCTCGGCGAGGGCCCCGACGACATGGCGCCGTTCGACGCGGCCGCGTTCGTCGACGCACTGCTCGGCTGACGAATGGGCGCGTTCTGACGCCGCTGGAGGGTCGAGTGGGCGCGTCGTGGCGTCGCTGGGCGGTCGAGTCGGCGCGTCTTGGCGCTGCGGGGCTGTCGAGTCGGCGCGTCGTGGCGCTGCTGGGCTGTCGAGTCGGCGCGTCGTGGCGCTGCTGGGCTGTCGAGTCGGCGCGTCCTGGCGCCGCTGCGCGGTCGAGTCGGCGCGTCCTCGCGTTCCATCCGTCAGGACGAGCCGGCTCGACGCCCCTGGGGTGTCAGGACGAGCCGGCTCGACGGGTGTGGGGTGTCAGGACGAGCCGGCTCGACGGGTGTGGGGTGTCAGGACGAGCCGGGTCGACGGGTGTGGGGTGTCAGGACGAGCCGGGTCGACGGGTGTGGGGTGTCAGGACGAGCCGGGTCGACGGGTCTGGGGTGTCAGGACGAGCCGGGTCGACGGGTCTGGGGTGTCAGGACGGGCCGACTCGACGGGTCTGGGCGGTCAGGACGGGCCGACTCGACGGGTCTGGGCGGTCAGGACGGGCCGACTCGACGGGTCTGGGGTGTCAGGACGAGCCGACTCGACAGTCCGCCAGGCCGTCAGCGGCGGGCCAGCAGGCTCCGCACGGCATCGTCGATCAGCGTCTCGGCGCGCTTGTCGAAGCTGTGCTCGGCGATGATGCGCATCGCGATCTCGCGACGGGTCGCGTCGTCGGGGAACGCGTCGTAGGGCGGCTGCACGAGGCGGGCCAGCTCATGCTCGTTGTCGAAGGGGAGCACCAGGCCGGAGAAGATCTCCTCCAGCCCGTCGATGCGGTCGCTGAGGATCCTGGCCCCGCAGGCCGCGGCGTCGAAGAGCCGGTTGGAGGCGAAGCTGTCGCGGCGCATGTCGAGGTGGTGGTCGTTGAGCACGATGCCGGCCGAGGCGTAGAGCACGCCGACCTCGCGGTTGTCGACGCCGCCGGAGGCGATCTGGTCGCGCTCGACGAAGTCGGTCCAGTCGTTGCCGTGCAGGGTGAGATCGGCGCCGATGGCCAGCGCGCTGCGCACGGCGTAGCGGTAGATGCCGCGTGAGTTGCCGACGAAGAGCAGCGCCGGGCCCGTGTCGGGCCGGGCGCGGTCGGGGTGGAACCAGCGCGTGTCGGTGCACTGGAGCAGCGGCGTGACGGGGGTGCCCCACTCGCGGCTCACCCGCTCGGACCAGCTGGTGCTGGCGGCGTAGACGAGGTCGAAGCCGGCCACCTCGTCGGGCGTGATCATGTCGGGGTGGCTGATGATCCACTCGACGTTGAGCAGTCCCGGGCGCGGCGTGACACGGTCGAGGCCGCGGAGCACCAGCAGCACGTCGTCGTGGTCGCGCGAGTCGCGGTGCCGGGCGTCCCGCCGGTCGATAGCGACGTGCTGGCCGCGTCGTTCGAGGGCCTCGGCCAGCGACCGTGCGAAGTAGGTGTCGCCCCACCGGTCGCCGCGCTGGGCGGCCGGCGCGGCGATGTCGACGGCCCACCGCAGCCGCGGGGGTGACTCGCGGATGCCCTCGACAGCGCGCACCACCAGCTCGGGCACCAGCACCGCGGGCGCGGCCGGGTCGTCGGGGTCGGCGGTGACCCGGCGGTTGCGCTCGTCGGTCACCTCGAGCCCGGCGGTGAGCAGCTGCTCGTGGGAGTCGTCGGGAAGCGGGTGCGGCACGTCCAGCACGGTGGCGCGCAGCGACGACAGGGCGCCGATGAGCTCCTCGACGTCGGCGTAGGCGGTGCGGGAGGTGATCACGGTGTCGGGTACGAGCACCGTGCGGCCCAGCCCGGCCTGCGCGGCCCGGAGCCCGAGGTCGGTCTCGGCGAGCACGGTGCGGAACCGCGCGCCGAGCCCGTGCAGGGCGACGGCCGTGTCGGTGCGCAGCGCCACCAGGGGGGCGGCGGGAGCCGCGACTGTGGTCGTGCCGATCCGCAGCGCGTCGCTGGTGGGCAGGCCGGAGAGGAACAGCTCGGGGTGGGGGTTGTCGGGTGCGAAGCGCGCCCCGGCGCTGAGCACCACGCCGTCGAGGTCGACGACCAGGGGCTGGGCCAGCCCGACCCCGGGCTCGCGGAGCACGCCCGCGAGCCGCTCGGCGATCGGCTGCCGCGGGGGCATCGCCTCGGGCCGGACCAGCAGCAGGGTGCTGCCGGCGGCCTGGGTGATGCCGACGTTGGTGGCCACCGACATCGAGACGTTGGCCGGGACCGAGACGAAGCGGGCCCGCGAGATGACCGCGGCGATCGACGCGGCCAGCACGTGGTGCGCCCGGCGCAGGCGGACGCCGACGAGCACGAGCTCGGAGCCCTCGCGCGGCACCGAGCCCAGCCACTCGACGGTGCGACGCGGCTCCGGGCCGACCGGCATGACGTGGCTGACGAGCGCCTCGTCGGTCTCGCGCGCCGCCGCCTCCTCCCAGTCGACGAGCTGGCGCTCGAGGACCGCGGAGTCCCAGTCGTCGGCGAAGCCCGCCGGCGGCGCGTCGGGACGCCTGAGCACGGGCACGTCGACGGCGAGCGGCTCGTGGTCGCGGGTGAGCCGGAGCACCAGGTCGCGCTCGACCGCGCCGCCGAGGGCCTCGTCAAAGCCCCCGACGTCCTTGACGGCGTCGCGCCGCAGCAGGGCGGTGGCGAGGTCGACCGGGCGTCCGGCGAGGAGCTCGTGGCGCGAGCGGCCGACCGCCCCGGCGCCGGCCAGCACGGCGGCCGCGCCGCTCTCGTGGGCGTGCGCGAGCAGGTCGCGGAGCATGTCGGGCAGCCACTCGCGCCCGAGCGGGAGGAAGGCGACGTGCTCGGCGGTCCCGTGCTCGAGGGCGACGTTGAGCGCCCGGGCGCGGCTGCACCGCGACTCGCGCACGAGCGTGATCCGGTCGTCGAAGGCCGCCACGCCCTGGAGCACCGCCGCCGTGTCGTCGTGCGAGCCCCGGTCGACGGCGACGAGGTGCCAGTCGGTGAACGACTGCGCCTGCAGCGACGCCACCGTCCGGCGCACCAGCGGTCCGTCGTCCTGGGCCGCCATCACGACGGTCACGGCGGGGGAGGCGCCCGTCAGGGCCGGGAGCTCAGGGGTCGGCCCGACCAGCGGGGGACGCTCGCGCACGACCTCGTCGCGCCACTGGGCGGCGGCAGCGATGGCGGCCGCGCGGTAGGTGGACCAGGAGACCTTGCGGGGCAGGATGCGCGTGGGCAGCGGCGTGGCCGGCCCGGAGACCGACAGCCAGTAGGACAGCGCGCCGTAGGGGTGGTGCCGGGCCTCGGGGTAGGCGGCGAAGACGATGCGCGGGTCGACCAGCGGGTGCGGCGCGATGCGGTTGCGGCGGCGGCGCTCGGAGACGTACCAGAGCACGGGGTGCTGGCCGGCGCGCTGCCACGAGCGGCGTCGCCCGATCCACTGCGCCTCGAAGAGCGGGTGCGGGGAGACGTCGCCGGCCTCCACCACCGCGCGCGCGGCCTCGGCGGGGGAGGCGAAGGTGGTGCCGAGCTGGGCGGCGACGTAGTCGACGTCGATGAGGCCGGAGTCGACCATCACGTCGGCGGCGTCGTCGAGCCGCACCTGGCCGTGCCGGCGGCGGTCACCGCGCATCGGAGTACCTCACCCGCGGGAAGAGGGGCTCGAGGGCCAGCGGGGTCGGCAGCAGTCGCTCGGTGTCGCGCAGCGGGTAGTACTGGGCGGTCTCCTCGAGGAACTCGCGCACCCCCTCGAAGCGCTGGGGGAAGCGGCGCTCGCACAGCTCGAGCAGGCGCCGGGCGTCGAGGTTGTAGGGGTCGTAGCGCAGGGTGTCGATCTTGACGTAGGGCAGGCGGGCGTTGTCGAGCACCCGATCGGCCAGGCTGCGGGCGGGGTTCCACGGCTCGTTGGCGCGCTCGCGCCACTCGCGGACCTCGGCCCGGGTGCGGGGGAAGTGGGAGCGGTGGGCGGCCCACCAGCGCATCCGCTCGCGGGCGATGCGGCGGTCCTCGGGCGTCTCCCGGAAGTAGGTGTCGGAGGCGAACCCCGCCTCGTAGAGCCGGTGCGACATGCCGACCTCGTAGCGGCGGATGACCTGGCGCCGCTTCGAGATCGGCTCCATCTCCTCCCAGAACGTCGTGAACGCCCTGGAGCCGACCACCCACGGGCGGAAGGCGATGAAGAAGGACTGGATGTGCGGCGCGACGCGCTCGGCCGCGGTCAGGCCCCAGAAGTCGCACGGACGCGTGGCCATCTCGGCGAAGACCGGGTCGTAGGAGTCGAGGGCGAAGACGTAGGTGTCGTTGCAGACCACCACCTCGTCGTAGGCCGTGAGGTCACCGGCGGCGTCGAGGCCGACCTTGTAGCTGAAGAAGTCGTAGCCGTAGTTGGCGCGCTCGACCAGCACGGCCCGCTCGCTCAGCCAGGCGCGCGCGGAGTCCTGCAGGCTCGCCGTGGTGCACACGAGGAGCGTGTCGACCGACGCGGCGAGCGCCTCCACCTGGCCTCGCACGTGGGGCCGCAGCTCCCCGGCGACGTCGTAGTGCGCCATCACGGCCAGTCTGGACACGGCCGAACACTAACAAGGTGGCACCGGACCCCGATCCGTTCACACACCCGTAACACGAGCGCTCATTCCGTTGCGTGCGCGCAACATCCGTCGCGGCCCGGTGAAACGTCGTCCGCGCAGGCTGCGGGTCATCACGTGGGCACCGGCATGACATCGGCGTCATGCCCGGGTGACCAACCCCGCTCCGTACGTGCTCAACTCCTGGAGGTCCTGTGGACGGCTATTACGCCTTCATGCTGGTGGCGACTGCCTTCGTCCTGATGATGACGGTGCCCGCGCTGGCGCTGTTCTACGGCGGCATGTCGCGCTCGAAGTCCGTGCTCAACATGATGATGATGTCGTACGTGGCTGCGGCCATCGTCGGCATCCTCTACGTCGCTGTCGGCTGGTCGATGGGCTTCGGGGGTGACGGCACCTTCTTCGCCAACCCCTTCGAGCTGCTCTGGCTCGACGGCGTGTCGACCGGCGACTACATCTTCGTGATGTTCCAGATGACCTTCGCGATCATCACCGCCGCGCTGATCAGCGGCGCCGTCGCCGACCGGCTCAAGTTCTCCGCCTGGGTGGTCTTCGTGCCGCTGTGGTCCCTCATCGTCTACTTCCCGATGGCCCACATGGTCTTCAGCTGCACCGACGACTCGCTCATCTGCGGCCGGATCGGCGCGCAGGACTACGCCGGCGGCACCGCCGTCCACATCAACGCCGGCGTCGCGGCCCTCGTGCTCGTGGTGCTGCTCGGCAAGCGCATCGGCTGGCCCCGCGAGCAGATGCGTCCGCACAACCTGACGCTCACCATGCTCGGCGCCGGCCTGCTCTGGATGGGTTGGTACGGCTTCAACGTCGGCTCGATCGTCTTCGGCGACGACCCGGAGACCCAGTTCGCGATGGAGACCGGGCGCACCTTCGCCAACACCACGCTGGCCACCATGGCGGCCATCCTCGGCTGGCTGGTCGTCGAGCGCCTGATCCACAAGAAGGCCACCTCCCTCGGCGCCGCCTCCGGCATCGTCGCCGGCCTGGTTGCGATCACCCCGGCCGCCGGTGCGGTCAACCTCTCCGGTGCCGTGGCGATCGGCCTGATCTCCGGTGGCGTCTGCGCCTGGGCGGTCGGCCTGAAGTACAAGCTCGGCTACGACGACTCGCTCGACGTGGTCGGCGTGCACCTGGTCGGCGGCGTCGTCGGCACCGTCCTGATCGGCGTGTTCTCCACGGCCGAGGGTGCCGGCGGGATCGACGGCCTCCTCTACGGCGGCGGCTTCGGCTCGCTCGCCGACCAGTCGCTCGGCGTCGTCGTGGCCGTCATCTACTCGGGCGTCCTGACCGCCGTGATCGCACTCGCGATCAAGTACACGATGGGCCTGCGCCTCGACGAGGAGGACGAGGTCAACGGGATCGACCTGGCCGCCCACGGCGAGTCGGCGTACGACCTGCACAGCGGCACCAGCGGCGGCGCGAGCAGTGTCCTCGCCTCGTCCACCGCGGCCCCGGCCGCCACCACCAAGACCGAAGGAGCCAGCGCATGAAGCTCGTGACCGCGGTGATCAAGCCGCACAAGTGGGAGGACGTCCGCGAGGCCCTCGAGACCTTCGGGGTCGCCGGGATGACGGTGTCCGAGGTCAGCGGCTACGGCCGCCAGAAGGGCCACACCGAGGTCTACCGGGGCGCGGAGTACGACATCGCCCTCGTCCCCAAGATCCGCATCGAGATCGTGGTCGACGACGCCGACGCCGAGGACGTCGTCGGGATCGTCGTCAAGACCGCGCAGACCGGCAGGATCGGCGACGGCAAGGTCTGGGTGAGCCCGGTCGAGACCGTCGTCCGCGTCCGGACCGGCGAGCAGGACGCGTCCGCTCTCTGATGGCCCCGTCTTCTCGGGACGTGACCGCATGAGCGCAGCAGACCGACGCACCAGGACCACCTCCGCCGACGAGCTCTGCCGGGAGGCGTACGCCTCCTCGGCAGGGCCCGCCACGGGGGTGGCCCTGGTCGCGGTCGGGGGCTACGGCCGGGGCGAGCTGGCCCCCCACTCCGACCTCGACGTCGTCCTCGTCCACGACGACGGGGTCGACCTGGGTGACCTCGGCACCGCCCTGTGGTACCCGCTGTGGGACTCCGGGCGGCGCCTGGACCACGCGGTCCGATCGATGGGCGAGGTCCTCGAGGCCGCGTGCGACCTGCGGGTCGCGCTCGGGCTGCTCGACGTCCGGCACCTCGCCGGCGACCCCGGCCTGAGCCTGCGGCTGCGCACGACCATGCTCGCCGACTGGCGGCGCCGGGCCCGGACGCGGCTGCCGGAGCTGAAGGCGATGACGCTCAAGCGGCACGGCGTCACCGGCGAGCTCGCCCACGCCTCCGTCCCCGACGTCAAGGAGGCGGAGGGCGGCCTGCGGGACGCCGGTGTGCTGCGCGCGATCGAAGCCACCTGGCTCGTCGACGCGTCGACCCCGGCGCTCGAGGCCGCCCGGCAGATGCTCCTCGACGTCCGCGACGAGGTGCAGGACCTGGCCGGGCGCCCCAACGACCGCATCGCCCCCGAGGCGTGGGGCCCGCTCGCGGATCGGCTGGGCCTCGACGACGCCGAGGCCGCCCAACGCCACGTCCGCTCGCTCGGGCGCCGCATCGGCCACCTGTCGCGCCTGGCGTGGCGTCGTACCGACGCGGTGACGGCTCGCCCCACGGGGGAGCGGAGCCGCCGCACGCCGGCGCTGGAGCGGATCGCGCCCGGCATCGCGCTCTCGCGCGGCGAGGTCGTCCTCGACGCGGGCACCCGACCCGCCGACGACCCCACCCTCCTGCTGCGCGCGGCGGCGGAGGCCGCGAGCCGCGACGCCGTCCTCGCGCCCACCACCGCCGCCCGCCTGGTGCGGGAGGGGGGCGCCCTCCCGGTGCCCTGGCCCGCCGCGGCCCGCGACGCCCTGGTCCGCCTCCTGGCGAGCGGGCCGGGACTGCTGCCCGTGTGGGAGACCCTCGACGAGGTCGAGGGCATCGACACCTTCCTGCCCGAGTGGGAGCAGATCCGGCTCCTGCCGCACGCCTCGGCCATCCACCGCTTCACCGTCGACCGGCACGTCGTGGAGACCTGCGCCGAGGCGGGTGCGCTGATCCGCACCGTCCGGCGACCCGACCTGCTGCTGGTGGCGGCGCTCCTGCACGACATCGGCAAGGGCTCGCTGCACGACCACTCGGTCGCGGGTGAGCCGGTGGCGCGCAAGGTCGTGGCCCGCATGGGCTTCACCGACCTCGACGCCGAGGTGGTCGCCTCGCTGGTGCGCTGGCACCTGCTGCTGGCCGACCTCGCGACCACCCGCGACCCCGACGACCCGGCCACCACCGCCGAGCTGCTCACCCACGTCCCCGACGCGGCCAGCCTCGAGCTGCTGCGCGCCCTCACCGAGGCCGACGCCCGCGCCGCCTCGCCGGCCGCGTGGACGACGTGGCGCGCCTCGCTGGTCGACCGCCTGGTCTCGCGGGCCCGGCACGCGCTGGGCGCCGAGGTCGTCGACGTCGCCGCGCCCGGGTCGGTGCCGGTGCCCGACGTCGTACGCCGCGACCCGACGGCCGTGTCGGTGGAGGTCGACCCGCACGACGTCGGCGCCACCGTCACCGTGGTGGCCGCCGACCGGGTCGGCCTGCTCGCCGACGTGGCCGGCGGGCTCGCCGCGCTGCGGGTGCCCGTGCACGCGGCCCGCGCCTGGGGACAGGTCGACGCCGACGGCGAGTGGGGCATCAGCGCGTGGGAGGTCCCCGACGCCTACCTCGACGCCGCCGTCGTCCGCGAGCGGATCCGGCGGGTCGTCGAGGGCACCGAGCGGCTGCCCGACCTGCCCGCCCGCCCCGACGGCGAGCTGCCGCCCATCGTGGAGGTGCGCCCCGACGCCTCGCGGGCGTCGCTGGTGCTGGAGATCCGCACGTCCGACCGGCCCGGGGTCGTCCACCGCGTCCTCACCACGCTCGCCCGGCTCGGGCTGACCGTGGCGTCAGCGCACGTGTCGACACTGGGTCCCCAGGCCGTCGACGTGTTCTACGTGCAGGAGCTCGGCGGGGTGCGTCCGACCGACGAGCGTGCGGCCGAGGCGGCACACGCGGTGCGCACCGCGCTCGGCGGCTGAGCCCCGCGCGGCTCCGGCGGCTAGTCTTGGGCGTCGTACCACCACCGATCCGCCCCTGATCCACCACCGATGCGAGGGACAGACCCACACCGTGTTCGCCACACTCTCCGACCGCCTTGCCGACACCTTCAAGAACCTGCGTGGCAAGGGTCGTCTCTCCGAGGCCGACATCGACGCCACCGCGCGCGAGATCCGCATCGCGCTGCTCGAGGCCGACGTCGCCCTGCCGGTCGTCAAGGAGTTCGTCGGCGCGGTCAAGGAGCGCGCCCGCTCCGAGGAGGTCAGCGGTGCGCTCAACCCGGCGCAGCAGATCATCAAGATCGTCCACGAGGAGCTCGTCACGATCCTCGGCGGCGAGACCCGCCGCCTGCGCTACGCCAAGACCGGCCCGACCGTCATCATGCTCGCCGGCCTCCAGGGTGCCGGCAAGACCACGCTGGCGGCCAAGCTCGCGCTGTGGCTGAAGGAGCAGGGCAAGACGCCGATGCTCGTCGCGGCCGACCTGCAGCGGCCCAACGCGGTCCAGCAGCTCCAGGTCAACGGCGAGCGGGTCGGCGTGCCGGTCTTCGCCCCCGAGCCCGGCAACGGCACCGGCAACCCGGTCGACGTCGCCCGCGCCTCCCTCGAGGAGGCCAAGCGCAAGGTGCACGACGTCGTCATCATCGACACGGCCGGTCGCCTCGGCGTCGACGAGACCCTCATGCGGCAGGCCGCCGACATCCGCGACGCGGTGCAGCCCGACGAGGTGCTGTTCGTCGTCGACGCGATGATCGGCCAGGACGCCGTCACCACCGCGCAGGCGTTCCTCGACGGCGTCGGCTACGACGGCGTGGTGCTCACCAAGCTCGACGGCGACGCCCGAGGTGGCGCCGCCCTGTCGATCCGCTCGATCACCGGCAAGCCGGTCATGTTCGCCTCCAGCGGCGAGAAGATGACCGACTTCGACCTCTTCCACCCCGACCGGATGGCCTCGCGCATCCTCGACATGGGCGACATGCTCACCCTGATCGAGCAGGCCGAGAAGGCCTTCGACTCCGAGCAGTCGCTCAAGGCGGCCGAGAAGCTCGCCACCAAGGGCGGGTTCACGCTGGAGGACTTCCTCCAGCAGATGATGCAGATCCGCAAGCTCGGCTCGATGACCAAGATCATGGGGATGCTCCCCGGCATGGGGCAGTTCCGCGACCAGCTCGAAAACTTCGACGAGCGCGAGATCGACCGCATCCAGGCGATCATCCAGTCGATGACGCCCGCCGAGCGCGACAACCCCAAGATCATCGACGGCTCGCGCCGTGCCCGCATCGCCGCCGGCTCCGGCCGCCAGGTCTCCGACGTCAACCAGCTCGTCGACCGCTTCTTCGAGGCGCGCAAGATGATGGAGCAGATGGCCCGCGGGGGCGGGGTGCCCGGCATGCCCGGGATGCCCGGCATGCCGGGGCTGGGCGGGGGGAAGCGCGCGGGTGCGCGGCAGGCCCAGGCGAAGGGCAAGAAGGGCAAGAAGCGGGTCTCGGGCAACCCCGCCAAGGCCGCCCAGCAGAAGGCCCAGCAGAAGGCCGCCGCGACCGACAAGGGTGCCAACCCCTTCGGCAACCCCGACGGCGCCGACATCGACTACGAGAAGGCTGCCGAGCAGCTCAACCTCCCCAAGGACTTCTCGCAGTTCCTCAAGTGAGGGTCCTCGTCGTCGACGGCGCCAACGTCGTCGGCTCGGTGCCGGACGGCTGGTGGAAGGACCGTGCGGGGGCGGCACGCCGCCTCCACGAGCGGCTGCTGGTCGCCGACACGTCCTACGACGAGGTCGTGCTCGTGCTGGAGGGGCAGGCCAAGGCGGGCGTCCGGGCGGGCAGGGACGCCCACGTACGCACCGTGCACGCGCCGCGCGACGGCGACGCCACGATCCGCGAGCAGGCCCGTCGCGCCGCGGAGGCGGGTGCGCAGGTCGTGGTGGCGACCGCCGACCGGGCGCTGGCGGCCAACGTCTCGCCCGCCCAGGTGGTCAGTCCGTCGTGGCTGCTCGAGCGGCTGTAGCCTCCGCCGCATGCCACCTGAGCCAGCGCAGCGCTTCCGCGGGCCCGTCCTCCCGGACGGCGAGCCCACCGACCTCTACGTCGTCGACGGCCGGATCACGTTCGAGCCGCAGGCCGGCGCCGACACGGTCGCCGAGGGCTGGATCGTGCCCGGCCTCGTCGACGCCCACTGCCACCTCGGGCTCGACGACTTCGGCGCCACCGACGACGAGGCCACCGAGCAGCAGGCGATCGCCGACCGCGACGGCGGGGCGCTGCTCATCCGCGACGCCGGCTCGGCCTCCGACACGCGCTGGATCCACGACCGTGACGACCTGCCCCGCCTGATCCGGTGCGGGCGCCACATCGCGGCGACCCGGCGCTACATCCGTGGCTACGCCCACGAGGTCGAGCCCGCCGACCTGGCGACCTACGCCGCCCAGGAGGCCCGCAACGGCGACGGGTGGATCAAGCTCGTCGGCGACTGGATCTCCCGCGAGGAGGGTGACCTCGCGCCGTCGTTCCCCGCGGAGGCCTTCGCCGACGCGATCGCCGCCGCGCACGCCGAGGGCGCCAAGGTGACCGCCCACTGCTTCGGCCACGGCGTCCTGCCCGGCCTGATCGAGGCGGGCATCGACTGCATCGAGCACGGCACCGGGCTCACCGAGGACCTGATCGACGCGATGGTCGAGCACGGCACCCGGCTGGTGCCGACCGTCATGCAGCTCGACAAGTTCCCCCAGCACGCGGCGGCCGGGCAGGAGAAGTTCCCCGCCTACGCCGCCACGATGACCGACCTCTACGCCCGGATGCCCGCCACGATCATGGCGGCCTGGGAGGCGGGCGTGCCGATCTACGCGGGCTCGGACGGCGGCGGCATCAGCCGCCACGGCAACATCGCCGGCGAGGTCGAGGCCCTCGTCCGCATCGGGATGCCGGCCCACGACGCGCTGGGCGCGGCCAGCTGGCGGGCCCGGGAGTGGCTCGGGGTGGACGGCCTGGTCGAGGGCGCCTCGGCCGACTTCGTCGTCTACGACCGCGACCCGCGGGCCGACCTGTCGGTGCTGCGTACGCCGACGCGCGTGGTCCTGCGCGGGCGCAGCGTGGTCTGAGCCGACCGGCCCTCAGTCGACGTCGGACGACCGGCACGCCCGTGCGGCGGTCAGGTCCGTGGGACGCTGCTCACCCCGCTCGCGTGGGCCCGGGAAAAGGATTGGGAGCCGAGCCCCCGCACGCGATGGAATGCGCCCATGAGCACCCTCGTCGACCTCTTCCCGCCCCTCGGCCTGCACGTGGTGGCCGGCCCGCTCGAGCTGCGGGGGCTCACCGACGAGCTGATCCTCGAGGTGTGCGACCTCGTCGAGGCCGGCATCCACGACCCCGAGGAGATGCCGTTCTACTTCCCGTGGACGGCCGCGCCTCCCGGCCAGCTCGCCCGCAACACCGCGGCCTACCACTGGGGCAAGCGGTCGACGTTCTCGCCCGACGACTTCTGCCTCGACCTCGCCGTGCTGCTCGACGGCCGGGTGGTCGGCTGCCAGGGCGTCTCCGCGACGCACTTCCCGGTGACCCGGACCGGGGAGACCGGCTCGTGGCTGGGGCGCGAGTTCCAGGGCCGTGGGCTCGGCACCGCCATGCGGCAGGCGATGTGCGCCCTGCTCTTCGACCACCTCGGGTTCGAGGAGATCACCTCGGCGGCGTTCCTCGACAACCCCGCCTCGCTGGCCGTCTCGCGCAAGGTCGGCTACCGGACCACAGCGGTGCGCCGGTACAAGCGCCGGGAGGGCGAGCTCGCGCTCAACCAGGGGCTGGTGCTGACGCCGGAGGCGTTCGTCCGTGGCGCCGAGCCGATCCGCGTCACGGGGGCCGAGGCGGTCCGGGCCTTCATCGGGCTCGACGCGTAGGGTCGCCGCCACGGGGCGGATTGGTCGTCGTGCCTCGCCTCTGGCAGAATCAGTCCTTGTGTCCTGCGTGCCCGGACCCTCTCTCCGATCACGCAGCGCCCTTCGAGTGACCCGCACCGGTGACCCCACCTGGCAACGGTCCCTCACCCACGACAATTTCTGAGGAGACACCACAAACGTGGCCGTCAAGATTCGCTTGAAGCGCCTGGGCAAGATCCGGGTGCCGCAGTACCGCATCGTCGTCGTCGACTCGCGCAAGAAGCGCGACGGCAAGGTCCTCGAGGAGATCGGCAAGTACCACCCGAAGGAGGACCCGTCCTACATCGACGTCGTCTCCGACCGGGCGCAGTACTGGCTCGGCGTGGGCGCGCAGCCCTCCGAGGCCGTCGAGGCGATCCTGAAGATCACGGGCGACTGGCAGAAGTTCAAGGGTCTGCCGGGCACCGAGGGGACCCTCCGCGTCAAGGAGCCCAAGCGCTCCAAGCTCGACATCTTCAACGAGGCCCTCAAGGAGGTCTCCGCCGACCCGAAGGGTGGCGCGGTGACCTCGAAGAAGAAGGCCGACAAGGCGGAGAAGGCCGAGAAGACCGAGGCGAAGACCGAGGAGAAGACCGAGGAGAAGGCTGAGGCGCCCGCCCCGGTCCCGGCCTCCGAGACGCCCGAGGGCGCTGCGGACGCCAACGCCGACCTCGAGAACGTCACGGCCGAGGACGCCGGCAAGAACACCTCCGGCGTCGACGCGGACAAGCAGGCCTGATCGTGCTCGCCGAGGCACTCGAGCACCTGGTGCGGGGCATCGTCGACCACCCCGACGACGTCGTCGTCCGCGACAAGCAGCTGCGTCGCGGCTCCATCCTCGAGGTCCGGGTCCACCCCGACGACCTCGGCAAGGTGATCGGCCGCAACGGTCGCACCGCGACCGCCTTCCGCACCGTCGTCTCGGCCCTCGCCGGCCGTGGCGGTGCGCGGGTCGACTTCGTCGACACCGACCGGCGCCGCTGAGCGACCGACAGCCTCATCGACGGGCATCACTCCGAGCAGGGGTGGTGCCCGTCGGCCGTCCCCGGGTGCGGCGATAGCCTCGGCGCGTGAACGAGGACAACGCGGACGACATCGAGGTCGTGATCGCTCGCATCGGCAAGCCCCACGGCATCCGCGGCGAGGTCACCCTCGACGTACGCACCGACGAGCCCGACCGTCGCTTCGCCCCGGGGACGACCCTGCGCGCGGAGGCACCGGCCGGCGCCGACCGGCGCCCCACCAGCCTGACCGTCACCCGCGCCCGTTGGCACCAGAGCACCCTCCTGGTGACCTTCGAGGAGCTGGCCGACCGCAACGCCGCCGAGGCCGTGCGCGGCACGGTCCTCTACGCCACCATCGGCCGCGACGAGACTCCCGAGGACCCCGACGAGTTCTACGACCACCAGCTGGTGGGCCTGGACGTGGTCGACGTCGACGGCAGCCCGCTCGGCACCGTCACGGCGCTCGTGCACGGCGCCGCCCAGGACCTGCTGACGGTGCGCACGCCCGACGGCCGCGACACGCTGGTGCCGTTCGTGTCCGCCCTGGTGCCCGAGGTCGACCTCGCTGCCGGCCGGGTCGTCGTCGCCGACCGCCCCGGCCTCGTCTCGCCGTTCCCCGACGAGGCGACCGACGGGGCGAGCGACGGCGCGAGCGACGAGGACCGCCCATGAGGATCGACGTCGTCACGATCTTCCCCGACTACCTCGCCCCGCTTGGGCTGAGCCTGCCGGGCAAGGCGCAGGACCGCGGCCTGCTCGACGTCACCGTCCACGACCTGCGGCAGTGGACCACCGACCGGCACCGCACCGTCGACGACACGCCCTACGGCGGCGGCGCCGGCATGGTCATGAAGCCGGAGCCGTGGGGCCGGGCGCTGGACGCCGTGGCGGCCGGCGCGACGATCGTCTTCACCACGCCCAGCGGCGAGCCGTTCACCCAGGCGCTCGCCCACGAGCTGAGCGGGCAGGAGCACCTGGTCTTCGCCTGCGGACGCTACGAGGGCATCGACCAGCGGGTCATCGAGCACGCGGCGACGCTCGGCACCGTGCGCGAGGTCTCCCTCGGCGACTACGTCCTCAACGGGGGAGAGGTCGCCGCGCTCGCCATCACCGAGGCGGTCGTCCGGCTGCTGCCCGGCTTCATGGGCAACGCCGAGTCCCTCGTCGAGGAGTCGCACGCCGACGGACTGCTGGAGTACCCCGTCTACACCAAGCCCGCCTCGTGGCAGGGTCGCGAGGTCCCCGAGGTGCTGCTCTCGGGCGACCACGCCCGGATCGCGGCGTGGCGGCGCGAGCAGGCCGCCCTCCGCACCGCCGAGCGCCGGCCCGACCTGCTCGGCGCCGGTGCGCTCGTGGGCGCCTTGCGCGATCTCGACGTACGCCCGGCCGTGCCCGCCGACGCCGGCGAGCTCTACACGCTCCAGCGGGCCTGCTGGCTCCAGGAGCTCGAGGCCAATCCCGGGGTCGAGATCCCGGCGCTGCGCGAGTCGCTCGACGACGTACGCCGCGGGCTGGGGGAGTGGACCGTCATGGTCGCCCGCGAGCCGTCCTCCGGCCGGCTGGTGGGTGCCGTGCGCGGTCGCGTGGACTCCCACGGCGAGTGGGACATCGGTCGCATCATGGTCGCGCCCGACCTGCAGGGTCGCGGGCTGGGCCGGGCGCTGCTCGAGCTCGTCGAGGGGCTGGCACCGTCCGAGGTGACGACCTACGTCCTCTTCACGGGGGCAGGCTCGACCGACAACCTCCGGATGTACAAGAAGGCCGGCTTCCGGCTGCGCCCGGACCGCCCGGCCCCGCCGGGGGCCGTGGTGCTGACCAAGCAGGTCCGGCGCCGGATTTCACGCTGACCCGCTCGCTCTGGCAGACTTCACCCTTGGTCCGCTCGAGGCCAGGGTCGCCCGGTCGCATCCTCCGATGCGTGCTCCGGGGTCCCGCCGCACCGCACCTGCCACAGGGGGCGCACCGGCCGGCCGCACCGGGCACCAGCCAAGTCCATCACCACCAGAATCCGCGGCTGACCTGTGGCACCCGCGAGGAGCAACGACATGACCAACGTCATCGCCGATCTCGGCACCGCCATCAAGCGTGACGACGTCCCGGACTTCCGCGCCGGCGACACCGTCAAGGTCCACGTCAAGGTCATCGAGGGCAGCCGCTCGCGTGTCCAGGTCTTCCAGGGCGTCGTGATCCGCGTCCACGGATCGGGCATCGGCCGCACCTTCACCGTGCGCAAGGTCTCCTTCGGCGTCGGCGTCGAGCGCACCTTCCCGGTCAACTCCCCGATCTTCGAGAAGCTCGAGATCGTCACCCGCGGTGACGTGCGCCGGGCCAAGCTCTACTACCTGCGCAACCTGCGCGGCAAGGCCGCCAAGATCAAGGAGCGCCGCGAGGCGTGATCCGTCGAGCCACGCCCCCGGCGTGGACCCGACCAGCGACTCGTTAGTCTCTGCGAGTGACTTCTGATGACCGCGGTTCTTCGTCCCTCTCGATGGGCGAGGGACCGCGGTCGTCGCGTTCGGTGCAGGTCCCGGGACAGGGTCCGGAGGGCGACGCGATGACCGGACGCACGCGCCGCGACGCCGACCCGAAGGCCGGTCGTGGCAAGCGCAAGCAGCTGCCGCTGTGGCAGGAGACGATCCTCCTGCTCGGCGTCGCGCTGGTGCTCGCGATCGTGATCAAGACGTTCTTCGTCCAGGCGTTCTACATCCCGTCCGAGTCGATGGAGCCGGGGCTGATCCTCAACGACCGGATCCTGATCCAGAAGGTCTCCTACTGGGGCGACGACGAGCCCGAGCGCGGTGACGTGGTGGTCTTCAAGGATCCCGGTGGCTGGCTGCCGCCCGTCGACTCGGCGGGCCCCACCAACCCGGTCGCGAAGGTGATGGCCAAGATCGGCCTCTACCCGACCGGCGGCCACCTCGTGAAGCGCGTCATCGGCGTCGCCGGCGACACCATCGAGTGCTGTGACGACAAGGGCCGGCTCATCGTCAACGGCAAGCCGCTCGACGAGTCCGCCTACGTCAAGCGCGGCGGCGCGAGCTGCAACGGCCCGATGCCGACCAACGGCGCCTGCGACGAGGAGTGGTCCGTCGGCCCGATCCCCGACGGCCACGTCTTCGTGATGGGCGACAACCGGTCCCGCTCGGCCGACAGCTCGCAGAAGATGTGCCGCCCCGACGAGACCGAGTGCGTGCCGGGCGACGAGTTCGTCCCGGTCGACCTCGTCGTCGGCAAGGTCTTCGTGCTGCTGTGGCCCGCCGACCGGTTCCGCTGGAACACCCGCCCGGACACGTTCGAGGACGTGCCGGACCCGTCCTCGTGAGTGCCCCGTCCCACCTGCCGCCCCAGCCGCTGCCGGGCGGTGTCACCGTGCGCCGCGACGCCGGGATCTACGGCTACGAGCGCGCACTGCGCCGGGCAGGGCTGGCGCCCGTCGCCGGCGTCGACGAGGCGGGCCGCGGCGCGTGCGCCGGGCCGCTCGTCGCGGGCGCAGTCGTCCTGCCGCCGGGAAGGGCGGGCATCGTCCCGGGGCTGGCCGACAGCAAGCTGCTCACCGAGGCTGCCCGCGAGCGCGTCTACGCCCAGGTGGTGCGCCGCGCGCTGGCGTGGTCGGTGGTCGTGGTCGACAACGAGGAGTGCGACCGGCTCGGCATGCACGTCGCCAACGTCGAGGCGCTCAGGCGCGCGGTGGCCCGCCTGGGGACGCGGCCGTCGTACGTCCTCACGGACGGGTTCCCCGTCGACGGCCTCGGCGTGCCGGGGCTCGCGGTGTGGAAGGGCGACCGGGTGGCCGCCTGCATCGCCGCCGCCTCCGTGATCGCCAAGGTCACCCGCGACCGGCTCATGGTCGGGCTCCACGACGAGTGGCCCGACTACGACTTCCGCACCCACAAGGGCTACGTCACCGCCGAGCACGAGGCCGCGCTCGCCGAGCACGGGCCCTCGCCGGTCCACCGCATGCGGTTCGTCAACGTGCGCCGGGCGGCGGGGCTGGAGGCGGCGGGCGGGGACGAGGTGGCTAGTCTCGGCCGTGGAACGGGAAGCACCACCGAGGAGGACGCATGAGCGCCGAGGATCTCGAGAAGTACGAGACCGAGATGGAGCTCACCCTCTATCGCGAGTACCGCGACGTCGTCGGCATCTTCAAGTACGTGGTGGAGACCGACCGCCGCTTCTACCTGTGCAACCAGGTCGACGTGAAGGCGCGCTCCGAGAGCGGCGACGTGTTCTTCGAGGTGTCGATGACCGACGCCTGGGTCTGGGACATGTACCGGCCCGCCCGGTTCGCCAAGAACGTGAAGGTGCTGACGTTCAAGGACGTCAACGTCGAGGAGCTCGCGCCCCAGGAGATCGACCCTCCCAAGGACTGACCCGCCCCCTGCGGGCCTCCGTGGTCGTCTGAGTCCCCGCTCGAGCGGGGACTCCGACACCTGGAGGGGGTTGCAACCGCCTCGAAGTGTCAGACAAGGCCTCCAAGCCGGGTCTCGCACCATCGGGCGTACGACGCGTCGCTCAGGCCGGGGCGGCACCGACCTGGCCGCGGAACGTCCACAGGCACCCTCGTCCGGCCGTTCTCCACAGGCTGCCGGCCGGACCGCCGAGGGGCGTCGGAGGGTCGCGGTGTGCTGGGTGCTCACCGACCCGTCCACCGGAAGGCACCCACGATGGCCCGACCAGCTGCCGCCTCTCCCTTCGCCCTCGACGCCGCCGCCGAGCACCGCCGCCGGCTGGGGGCGCGCGGCGAGAGCATCGCGGTCCGACACCTCACCGGGCTCGGCCTGGTCCTGCTCGACCGCAACTGGCGCTGCGACGCCGGCGAGATCGACCTCGTCCTGCGCGACGGCAACGTGTTGGTCGTCTGCGAGGTCAAGACCCGCACGTCCACCGACTACGGCACGCCGCTGGAGGCGATCGACCGGCGCAAGGCCGACCGCCTGCGACGCCTCGCCGCCCGGTGGCTGCTGGCCCACGACTGCCATCCCGACGACATCCGCCTCGACCTGGTGGGCGTGCTCACGCCGCGCGGTCGACCGGTCGAGGTCGAGCACGTCGAGGGAGTCGGTTGATGGCCTTCGCGACCGCCCGCTCGCTGGCGCTCAAGGGGGCCGACGGCCACGTCATCGACGTCCAGGTCGACGTGTCCCCGGGCCTGGTCACCACCACGATCATCGGCCGCGTCGACAAGAGCCTGTCGGAGGCCCGCGACCGGGTCCGCATGGCGATCAACAACGACTGCGGGCGCTGGCCGGCGACCAAGCGGGTCACGATCCTGCTGGCGCCCGCCGACCTGCCCAAGCGCGGCACCCACTACGACCTCGCCATCGCGATCGCCGTCCTGGCCGCCGACAAGTCGCAGCAGGAGCTGACGCCCGACCTGCTCGAGGGCTGGGCCTTCATCGGTGAGCTGTCCGTCGCCGGCGGGCTGCGGCCGGTGCCGGGGGTGCTGCCCATGGTCATCGCCGCGGCGGCGCACGGCATCACCCGCGTGTTCGTGCCCGAGCCGCAGGCCGCCGAGGCGGCGCTGGTGCCGGGGATGACCGTGTTCGGGGTCCGGTCGCTGGCGCAGGTGTCCGCCGTGCTCCGCGGGGTCGAGGTGCCCGAGGCGCCGCCGGTGGTCGCCCCGTCGGCCAGCCCACTGGCGACGTGGCGCGGCGAGGACCGCCTTGCCGACCTCGACCTGCGCGACCTCGACGGGCTGGAGGACGTCCGCTACGCCGTCGAGGTGGCGGCGGCCGGCGGCCACCCGATGATGCTCATCGGGCCGCGCGGGACGGGCAAGACGTCCATCGCCGAGCGCATCCCGACGATCCTGCCCGACCTGACCACCGAGCAGGCGCTCGAGGTGACCGCCCTCCACTCGGTCGCCGGTGCGCTGCCGCACGGCAGCGGCCTGTTGCGCCGACCGCCGTGGTTCGCCCCGCACCACTCGGCCACCGCGGCGAGCGTGCTCGGCGGCGGCACCGGCAGGGTCCGCCCCGGTCAGGTGAGCCTGGCCCACCACGGGGTCCTGTTCCTGGACGAGTTCCCGCACTTCCGCGCCGACGTCGTCGAGGCGATGCGCCAGCCCCTCGAGTCGGGCGAGGTGACCATCGCCCGGGGTGAGGAGTCGGCCACCTACCCGGCGCGCTCCCTGGTGGTCCTGGCGGCCAACCCCTGCCCGTGCGGCAACTTCCACGGCCTCTCCGGCGGCAGCTGCGACTGCAGCGAGGTGCAGCGCTCCCACTACCGCCGCAAGCTCACCGGGCCGATCCTCGACCGGGTCGACATCTGGATGGAGGTACGCCCCCAGCGTGGGCGCCGGGCCGTGTCGTTCGGGCCGGAGCCGGAGTCGTCGGCCGACGTGCGGGCCCGCGTGGCGGAGGCCCGTGAGCGCCAGGCCCGCCGCTACCGCGACTGCGCCTGGCTCCTCAACTCCTCCTGCCCCGGCCCCGTCCTCGCCGAGCGATGGCCGCTCGAGCCCGCGGCCCAGGCGCTGGTCGACGCGGCGCTGGCTGACGGCACGCTGACCCGCCGCGGGCTCACCCGCGTGCAGCGGCTGGCCTGGACGGTCGCCGACTGCGCGGGGGTGTCGCGACCCGGCGTCCGTGAGGCGGAGATCGCCCTCGCGCTGCGGTCCGACGACGCGGCCCGGAGCCTGCCGGCGCGCGTGGTCTCGGTGGCTGCGTCATGACCACCGACCCGGGGTCGGCCGCGGACGCCGAGCGACTCGCCCGGGTGGTGCTCAGCTGCGGTGTCGAGCCGGGCGACGGCACGACGTCGTCGCTCGTCCGGCAGATCGGCGCCGTCCGCACGCTCGAGGGCCTGCTGGTGCCCAAGCCCGGCAGCTGCCTGCACCAACGCCTCGAGGAGGTCGACCCGGCCCGCCGGCTCGAGCAGGCCGCGAAGTGCGGCATCCGGTTCCTCGTTCCCGGCGACCCCGAGTGGCCGACCGCGCTCGACCAGCTCGACGACGCGATCACCGACAAGGGGGTGGGCGGCACTCCACCCGGGCTGTGGGTGAGGGGACCCATGCCCCTCACCGAGCTCGCCACGTCCGTGGCCGTGGTCGGCTCCCGCACCGCGTCGGTCTACGGCGTCGAGGTGACCCGCGGAATCTGCGACCGGTTGGCGGCAGCAGGCGTGCCGGTGGTCTCGGGTGGCGCGATCGGCATCGACTTCGTCGCCCACGACGCGACCCTGGAAGCCGGAGGGACGACAGCGGCGGTCCTGGCATGCGGCGTCGACCGGGTCTACCCGACGCAGAACCGCCCCCTGCTCGCGCACCTCGCAGCCGAGTTCGCCGTGGTCTCCGAGCAACCCCCTGGCTCCGCCCCCACCCGGCCGCGCTTCCTCGCGCGCAACCGGCTGATCGCGGCCCTGACCCGCGGCACCGTGCTCGTCGAGGCCGCCCTGCGCAGCGGGGCCCTCAGCACTGCGGCGTGGGCCGAGGCGCTCAACCGGCCGGTGATGGGCGTGCCCGGCCCGGTGACGAGCTACACCTCGCAAGGGGTCAACCACTGGCTCCGGGAGGGCCGGGCCACGGTGGTGAGCGACGGCGCCGAGGTCCTCGAGCTGATCAGCGAGGCAGGCGAGCACCTGGTCGACGAGCGGCGGGGTGAGCAGCGGCCGCGCGACACCCTCACCCCCGTCGACCGGCAGGTGCTGGAGTGGGTGCCGGTCGGCACGCCGGCCGGTGTGGACTCGATCGCCCGCCTCGCCTCGCTGCACATCCGCCAGACCGAGGCAGCGCTCCAGCGGCTGCTGGACAAGAGCTTCGTCCGCTACGAGGAGGGCGGGTGGCGACTCGCGCCTGACGTGTGACGGGCTCCCGCGCACCTAGGCTGCGGGGGTGAGCAACGAAGCGACCGGCGCGGCCGCTCCCGAGGCCGGCGGCACCGACGTCGAGGCCGACGTCGAGGCCGAGGCCGCGGGCGGCCTGTCCGAGTCCATGGTGCGGCTGCTCGGCGACTACGAGCGCCATCTCGTCTCCGAGCGTGACCTCGCGCCCCACACGGTGCGGGCCTACCTCGGCGACATCGCCGGCCTGCTCGACCACTGTGATCGGCTCGGCATCACCGAGATCTCCGACCTCGACCTCCGCACCCTGCGCAGCTGGCTCGCGCGGCTGCAGACGACCGGCCGCAGCCGCACCACCATCGCCCGCCGCGCCACGGCCGCGCGCGTCTTCACCGCCTGGCTGCACCGCACCGGCCGGCTCGACGCCGACCCCGGCGCGGCGCTCGGGTCGCCGAAGAAGCACAAGACCCTCCCGTCGGTGCTCCGCGCCGACGAGGCCGAGGCCCTGATCCGATCGGCGGCCGACCTCGCCGACGACGGCACCCCGGTCGGGGTGCGCGACGTCGCCATGCTCGAGCTGCTCTACGCCACCGGGATCCGCGTCGGCGAGCTCGTCGGGCTCGACATCGACGACCTCGACGCCGAGCGCCGCGTCGTACGCGTCTTCGGCAAGGGCCGCAAGGAGCGCTCCGTGCCCTACGGGGCCCCGGCCGGTAAGGCGGTCGACCGCTGGCTGACGGCTGGGCGTCCGCACCTGCGCGTCGAGGGTTCGGGACCGGCGCTGTTCCTGGGGGTGCGGGGGCGCCGCATCGACCAGCGCGCCGTACGCGATCTCGTCCACCGTCGCATCGTCGACGTCCCGGGCGCGCCCGACATCGGGCCCCATGGCCTGCGGCACTCCGCGGCCACCCACCTGCTGGAGGGCGGCGCCGACCTGCGGTCGGTCCAGGAGCTGCTCGGGCACGCCTCGCTGGCGACGACCCAGCTCTACACCCACGTCACGACCGACCGGCTGCGCCGGGCCTACCAACAGGCCCACCCCCGCGCCTGAGCGTCATCCGAACCCGCAGTCCTGGGTGCCGGTTCGTATGACGCAGCAGGCCGGGCGGCGGGGGAGCCCCGCGGGTGGGTGCTCAGGCGAGCCAGTCCACCGGGCGCCGCCATTGTGAGAGCGGCGGGCTCCACGGGAGCCGGAGGGTCGTGGGCTCGTCGCGCCACAGGGGCAGCAGCCGCACCGGCCCGCCCCCGACCAGTGAGAGTGGATCGAGGTAGACCCGGTCGTCGCCGTCTCCTTCGACGAGTCCCCAGTGGAGGCAGGCGGCGGGGACGCAGTGCCCGTCGGCGATCACGAGGCGGCCGATCACCGCGCCCGCGGCCACCTCCTGGCCGCGCTCGACGGACGCCATGACCGGCTCGTAGGTCGTCCGGCGACCGCCGTGCAGCACGGTCACCACCGGCTTGCCGCCGATCGAGCCGGCGAACCCGACCGAGCCGGCCAGCGCCGCGCGCACCGCCTGGCCCGGTGCGCCGGCGAGGTCGACGCCGCGGTGCCCGGAGGCGTAGGGGTGGGGCGGCGGCTCGAAGCGGCGTACGACGTCGGGCTCGGGGTGGAGCGGCCAGACGCCGGTCGGCTCGTCGCCCGGGTCGTCGGTCTCGCCGGCGGCGGACCCGGAGACCCCGAGCACGACGGTCATCAGGAGCGCGCCGAGCACGGCGCAGAGGAGGGCTCGCATGCGCTCCACCCTCGCCCGGCACCGCGGAGCGCGACAGCGCCGGTGGAGCGGCCTGTGGACGAGAGACGCGAGCGCGTGCCTGTGGACCAGTAGCGGTCCGCGCTGCTTCCCGCCCTGCCTCCCGCCCTGCGCTCGCCCGCACGCTCGGGCCACGCTCAACCCACGCTCGGCCCGGCACCCGCTGCGATTGGCCCCGCGGGGAGGCGCGGGCTTACGATGTGCGGAGCAGTCCACCCGGACTGACTTCGCACGCTCGCTGACCGCGTCGGAATGCATCCCTGGTTCCGGACCGCCCGTGGGCGTCGGTCCTCAGTTCGCGCCGGTCCCGCCGGCGTGATCGGACCGGCGCGCGAGCGTCAGGGCTCCCGGCACCCGCCGGGCGCAGCAACTGAAAACCAGCAGGAGCCCGCTCCCGGTCCGACCTGTCGCAAGGTCGGGCACGTCGGCGAGCGCCTCCGTCACCACAGGAGAATCCATGGCAGTCGTCACCATGCGCCAGCTGCTCGAGAGCGGCGTCCACTTCGGTCACCAGACCCGTCGCTGGAACCCGAAGATGAAGCGCTTCATCATGACCGAGCGCAACGGCATCTACATCATCGACCTGCAGCAGTCGCTCGCCTACATCGACCGGTCCTACGCCTTCGTCAAGGAGACCGTCGCCAAGGGCGGTGTCGTGATGTTCGTCGGCACCAAGAAGCAGGCCCAGGAGGCCATCGCCGAGCAGGCGACGCGCGTCGGGATGCCCTACGTCAACCAGCGCTGGCTCGGCGGCATGCTCACCAACTTCCAGACCGTGCACCAGCGGATCAACCGCCTCAAGGAGCTCGACGAGGTCGACTTCGACAACGTCGCCGGCTCGGGTCGCACGAAGAAGGAGCTCCTGCAGATGAAGCGGGAGCGCGACAAGCTCGACAAGACCCTCGGCGGCATCCGCGAGATGTCCAAGGTCCCCTCCGCGGTGTGGATCGTCGACACCAACAAGGAGCACCTGGCCGTCGAGGAGGCGCGCAAGCTGCGGATCCCGATCATCGGCATCCTCGACTCCAACTGCGACCCCGACGTCGTCGACTTCCCGATCCCGGGCAACGACGACGCCATCCGCGCGGTCGGCCTGCTGACCCGCGTGGTCGCCGACGCCGTCGCCGAGGGCCTCATCGCCCGCTCGGGCGCCAAGTCCGGCACCACCGAGGGCGCCGTCGGTGCCGAGGAGCCCCTCGCCGAGTGGGAGCGCGAGCTCCTCGCGGGTGACGCCGAGAAGGCCGCCGCGGCCGCCACCGGTGACGCCACCGCCGAGACCCCGGCCTCCGAGGCCACCGGTGCCGCCGCCGAGGCCCCGCAGGCCGACGCCGCCGCCGAGGCCGCGACCGACGCCCCTGCCGCTGGCAGCGACGCGCCGGCCGCCGAGGTCACCGCCGACGTCGACGCCGCTGCGGCCGAGGCCGCCACGGTCGACACCGCGACGGCCGAGAAGGACGCCGAGCCCGCCGCCGACGAGCCCACGGCCTGATCGTCCCCGATCGCGGCGGCGCGCAGGACCTGCGCGCCGCCGCGTCCGCCTCCACCGAACCGCAAGGAAGAAGGACCATGGCCAACTTCACCGCTGCCGACGTCAAGAAGCTCCGTGAGCTCACCCAGGCCGGGATGATGGACTGCAAGAAGGCGCTCACCGAGACCGACGGCGACTTCGACAAGGCCGTCGAGCTGCTCCGCGTCAAGGGTGCCGCCAAGGCCGCCGCCCGCGGCGCCGAGCGCGAGACCGCTGCCGGCCTCGTCGCCACCTCGGGCAACGCGCTGGTCGAGCTCAAGAGCGAGACCGACTTCGTGGCGAAGAACGAGGACTTCATCGCCAAGGCCCAGCAGATCGCCGATGTCGCCGACGCCGTCAAGGCCACCGACACCGAGGCCCTCAAGGCCGCCGAGCTCGACGGCAAGACCGTCGGCCAGGTCATCGAGGACCTCGCCATCACCATCGGCGAGAAGATCGAGCTGGGCGACGTCGCCTACTTCGACGGCAACACCGTCACCTACATGCACAAGCGTGCCGCCGACCTGCCGCCCGCCGTGGGCGTGCTGGTCGAGTTCGAGGGTGACGAGACCGCGGCCCGCGCCGCCGCGATGCAGATCGCCGCGATGCGTGCCCAGTACCTCACCCGCGACGAGGTCCCCGCCGACCTCGTCGAGTCGGAGCGCTCGATCGCCGAGCAGAAGACCCGCGAGGAGGGCAAGCCCGAGCAGGCGATCGCGAAGATCGTCGAGGGTCGCCTCGGTGGCTTCTTCAAGGAGATCGTGCTGCTCGAGCAGGAGTCGGTCACCGAGTCCAAGAAGTCGGTCAAGGCCGTCCTGGACGAGGCCGGCACCACCGTGAAGCGGTTCGCCCGCTTCGAGGTCGGCGCCTGAGCCAGCCCCACCCCGACACCCGACGAGGGGTCGTACGCCATCGGCGTACGGCCCCTCGTCGCATGTCAGGCGGCGTCAGGAGGCCCGGTCGTCCCGGGACGTGTCCCACCCCACCCCCGGGAGCCGCTCGGTTCGTCGGGCACCGCCGGGTCCGGTAGGTTTCGGGTGACCACCCAGGCGCTCGAAGGGATGCACGTGGCGTACAAGCGAGTCCTCCTCAAACTCTCCGGTGAAGTGTTCGGCGGAGGCGAGGTGGGGTTGAACCTCGACGTCATCAACGCACTCGCCGGCGAGGTGGCGGAGGTCGCCAAGTCGGGCGTGCAGATCGCGATCGTCGTGGGCGGGGGCAACTTCTTCCGCGGCGCCGAGCTGCAGCAGCGCGGCATGGAGCGGGCCCGCGCCGACTACATGGGCATGCTCGGCACCGTGATGAACTGCCTCGCCCTCCAGGACCTCATCGAGAAGCACGGCGTCGAGACGCGCGTGCAGACCGCGATCACCATGGGCCAGGTCGCCGAGCCCTACATCCCGCGCCGCGCCATCCGGCACATGGAGAAGGGCCGCGTCGTGATCTTCGGCGCCGGCGCCGGCATGCCGTTCTTCTCCACCGACACCGTCGCCGCCCAGCGGGCGCTGGAGACGCGGTGCGAGGTCATCCTGATGGGCAAGCAGGGCGTGGACGGCGTCTACGACTCCGACCCCAAGACCAACCCGGCGGCGGTGAAGTTCGACCGCCTGACCTACGACGAGTACCTCGCCCGCGACCTGAAGGTCGCCGACGCGACCGGCATCGCGATGGCCCGCGACAACCGGATGGACATCGTCTTCTTCAACCTCTCCACGCCTGGCACGATCGTGCGGGCGGTGCGGGGTGAGAAGATTGGCACGCTGGTGAGCAGCTCGGCCTGACCGGGCCCGAGCCCACCCGCACACGACGTACGAGGAGAGAGAGCAACCGTGATCAAGGACGTCATGAACGATGCCGACGCCAAGATGGGCAAGTCGGTCGAGTCGACGCGCGAGGAGTTCGCCGCCATCCGGGCCGGTCGTGCCAACCCGGCCATGTTCGCCAAGATCACGGCCGACTACTACGGCACCCACACGCCCCTGCAGCAGCTGGCGAGCTTCACCTCGCAGGACGCCCGCACGATCCTGATCCAGCCCTTCGACATCGGCGCGATGGGCAACATCGAGAAGGCCATCCGCGACTCCGACCTCGGCGTCAACCCCGCCAACGACGGCAAGGTGCTGCGCTGCGTCTTCCCCGAGCTGACCGAGGAGCGCCGCAAGGAGTTCATCAAGCTCGCCAGGTCGAAGGCCGAGGACGGGCGCGTCTCGGTGCGCAACGTGCGCCGCACGGCCAAGCAGGCGCTGGAGAAGCTCGAGAAGGACGGCGAGGTCGGCAAGGACGACGTCACGGGTGCGGAGAAGCGCCTTGACGCCCTCACCAAGACCCACACCGACAAGATCGACGAGCTGCTCAAGCACAAGGAAGCCGAGCTGCTCGAGGTCTGAGCACCCCCGTCGATGACCATTCCTGACCCACCGGCCGCGCCGGCCCCGCAGCCGCAGGCGCCCAACGGCCACGGCCGTGCCGGCCGCGACCTCAAGGCAGCCGTCACCTCGGCCGTGCTGCTGGTGGGCGCCGTCCTGCTGTCGCTGGTGCTCTGGAAGCCCGCCTTCATGGGCATCGTCGCGATCGCCGTCGTGGTCGCCGTGTGGGAGCTGCACCGCGGTCTCGCGGTCAAAGGCATCGACATGCCGGAGCAGCCGCTGATGCTGGGCGGCGTCGTGATGGTCGTGGTGGCCTACGTCTGGGGTGCCCCGGCGCTGGTGACCGCGACCGCCGTGACGGCGCTGGTGGTGATGCTGTGGCTGCTGCGCCGCGGCGTCGAGGGCTACGTCAAGAACGCCACCGCGTCGGTCTTCACCCTCGTCTACGTCCCGTTCCTCGCCTCGTTCGTCGCGCTGCTGCTCGGCGAGGGGGGCACCGCGCCGGGCTTCGGCCTCGACGTCGACGACCCCGGCGTGCGCGGGGTCATCACCTTCATCGCGATCACCGTCGCCTCCGACACCGGCGGCTACATCGCGGGCGTGCTGTTCGGCAAGCACCCCATGGCGCCGGTCATCTCGCCGAAGAAGTCGTGGGAGGGCTTCGCCGGGTCGATGACCGCCACTGTCGTGGTGGGCGTGTGGCTGGTCACGGCCTTCCTCGGCGGCGACTGGTGGGTCGGCGTGCTGCTCGGCGTGATCGCCGCGGTGATGGCGACCCTGGGCGACCTGTGCGAGTCGGTGATCAAGCGCGACCTCGGCGTCAAGGACATGAGCCACGTCATCCCCGGGCACGGCGGGCTGATGGACCGGCTGGACTCCCTGCTGGCCACGGTGGCCCCGATCTGGCTGGTCCTCTACTACCTCGTCTTCTGACGTGCGGCTCCTCGTCACCGGTGGTCGCACGGGCTACCTGGGGCGCCACGTCGTCGCCGCCGCCGCGGCCCACGACGTCGTGCCCGTCGGCTCCGGGGACGCCGACGTGCGCGACCGCGCGGCCGTGCTCGACCTCCTCGAGCACCACCGGCCCGACGCCGTGGTCCACACGGCCTACGTCCAGTCCGACCGCTCGGTGACCGCCGACGGCGCGGCCCACGTGGCCGAGGCCGCGAGCCGCGTCGGCGCGCGGATGGTGCTGGTGTCCAGCGACGTGGTGTTCGGCGGCGCCGACGAGCCCTACGACGAGACGGCGCCCACCGACCCCGTCACGCCCTACGGCGAGGCCAAGGTGGCCGCCGAGCACGCGGTGCTCGCCACGTGCGAGGGCGCGGTCGTCGCCCGCACCTCGCTCATCCTCGGCGACGGGGCCTCGCAGCACGAGGTGCTCGTACGACGGCTCGCGGCCGGGGCCGACGGCGGCCTCTTCGCCGACGAGCGGCGCTGCCCGGTCCACGTCGAGGACCTGGCGCGGGCCCTCGTCGAGCTCGCCGAGGGCGACGTGCGGGGCGTGCTGCACGTGGCCGGTGCCGACGGCACGAGCCGGCACGAGCTGGGCCGGCTCATCGCACGCCGCGACGGCCTCGACCCCGACGCGCTGCGGGCGACGACCCGGGCGGAGCTCGCCGTGCCCGGCCCCGTCGACGTACGCCTCGACTCCACCCGCGCCGCCGCGCTCCTCTCGACGCGCCTGCGCGGCGCCCGCGAGTTCCTGGCACGATGATCGTGCGATGACCCTCCACCTCGTCCGGCACGGCCGCCCGCTGGTGCGGCGCGCGGTCCCCGCCGCGCAGTGGGACCTCGACCCGGCGGCGTACGACGACGTGTGGGCGCTGCGGTCCTCCGGGCGCCTGCCCACGGCGGCGGCGTGGTTCACCTCGCCCGAGCCCAAGGCGGTGCAGACCGCCCAACTGCTGACCGACGGTGACGTCGGGATCCTGGACGACCTCCGCGAGCACGAGCGGTCGGGGGAGTGGGTCGACGACTTCGCCGGCGCCGTGCGCCGCGCCTTCGCGCACCCCGACGTGCCGGCCGTCGCGGGGTGGGAGCCCCTCACGGCGTGTCGCGAGCGGGTCGTGGCCGCGGTGCGGAGGGTGCTCGACGTGCACGGCACCGACGACGTGGTCCTCGTCGGGCACGGCACGGCCTGGACCCTCGTGGTCGCCGACCTCACCGGGCAGCAGCCCGACCTGGACCGCTGGGAGGCGCTCGCGATGCCCGACGTCATCACAGTGGATCCCTGACCCTGCTCGCCGCGTCCCCGACCTCCCGACGTCGCCCGTCCCCGCGCGCCACGTGCGCGGCGGGACGCGCGAGCGCCTAGGGTGGCGCCGTGGAGATGCAACAGGAGCACGAGGTGCCGCAGGAACGGCACTTCGAGTGGTGGCACCACAGCCACCCGACGTTCGCGGGCATCACCGGCTTCTTCGCCGGGATGCTCTACGTTACCGCGCTGCCCGGGGCGTTCGCGGGGATCCTGCGGCTGCTGTTCTCCTACGAGACGGCCGAGCGGCTCTTCCCGTTCGTGGTCCTCGCGCTGGCCCTCCCGATCGCGATGCTGGTCAAGCGCAAGACCCGCCGGTTCGCCCAGTTCATGTTCGTCGGCATGGTGGTGACCGCCCTCGTCGTCGGCGGCGTCGCGTCGCTGGTGCTCTACTTCATGGTCGACGCCTGACCCGCTGACCGGTCTGCGAATCGCGCCGCCGACCGCCGGGGTGGGACAATCGCCACGATGTCCGAGACGCCGACCGACCAGCAGCCGATCACGACCCTGCCCCTCGTGTTCAACGAGCCGCGGGGCCGCAAGAAGCCGCCGCGCCACCTCGCCGACCTCGACGAGGCCGGACGCAAGGCGCAGCTCGAGGAGATGGGCCTGCCCGGCTTCCGCGCCAAGCAGCTCAGCAACCACTACTTCACCCGCCTGGTCGACGACCCGGCCGAGATGACCGACCTGCCCGCCGGTCAGCGCGACGAGCTCGTGTCGGCGCTGCTGCCGGACCTGATGACGCCGCTGCGCACGATGGAGGCCGACAAGGGCACGACGCGCAAGACGCTGTGGCGGCTCTTCGACGGCGCCCTGGTCGAGTCGGTGCTGATGCGCTACCCCGACCGCGCGACGGTGTGCGTCTCCAGCCAGGCCGGCTGCGGCATGGCCTGCCCGTTCTGCGCCACCGGCATGGGCGGCCTGCAGCGCAACATGTCGACCGCCGAGATCGTCGAGCAGGTCGTCGCAGGCGCCCGCTCGATGGCGCGTGGCGAGGTGCCCGGCGGTCCCGGCCGCGTGTCCAACGTCGTCTTCATGGGCATGGGCGAGCCGTTGGCCAACTACAAGGCCGTCATCGGTGCCGTCCGCCGCCTCACGGAGCCCTCGCCCGCCGGGCTCGGCATGAGCGCGCGCGGCATCACCGTCTCCACCGTCGGCCTCGTGCCCCGGATCAACCAGCTCGCCCACGAGGGCATCCCGGTCACGCTGGCGCTGAGCCTGCACGCGCCGGACGACGAGCTGCGCAACGAGCTCGTCCCGATCAACACCCGCTTCTCCGTGGCCGAGACCGTCGAGGCCGCGTGGAACTACGCCGCCAAGACCAAGCGCCGCGTCTCCATCGAGTACGCCATGATGCGCGGCATCAACGACCAGGCCCACCGGGCCGACCTGCTGGGCGACGTGCTCAACTCCTACGGCGACTGGGGCTGGGTGCACGTCAACCTGATCCCGCTCAACCCCATCGAGGGCTCGAAGTGGACCGCCTCCGACCCGGCCGACGAGCGCGAGTTCGTCCGCCGGCTCGAGGCCAAGGGCATCCCGACCACGGTGCGCGACACGCGTGGTCGCGAGATCGACGGCGCCTGCGGGCAGCTCGCGGCCAAGGAGTAGCCCCCAGGGGGCAGCAGGCAGCAGCGGGGGTCAGCGGGGGTCAGCGGGGGTCAGCCGCCGGCGCGGTGGCCGGCAGCCGTCCGGACGACGTCGACGGCCTCCTCGACGGTGTCGACGAGGTGGACGTGCGGCTCCATCGCCCGGCCCGCGGCGAGGGCCCGCAGCAGGGGCCAGACCGGCAGCTCCTCGGTCCAGTAGCGGCGGCCCACGAGCACCATCGGGGCCACCGCGGTCACGTCGGCGTAGTAGTTCTCGCAGGCGTCCTGGAAGACCTCCTGCACGGTGCCGGCCGCGCCGGGCAGGAAGACGATGCCGGCGGTGCACACCTCGAGCAGCAGGGCCTCCCGGGGGGCGTTGGCGAAGAACTTCGCGATCGAGGTGGCGAACACGTTGGGCGGCTCGTGGCCGTAGTGCCAGGTGGGGATGCCCAGCGACTCGCGGCCGGCCGCGGTGGCAGCGAGGACGTCGAGGGCCGTGCGTGCCCAGGCGCCGACGTCGGGCCGGAAGGACGGCACCGTCGCCACGGCCGCGAGCGCGCCGTCGAGGTCCCCGGGGACGAACGCGCCGAGGTTGGCCGCCTCCATGGCTCCCGGGCCCCCGCCCGTGGCGACCGTGAGGTGGTCGCCGAGCGCGTGCCCGAGGCGAGCCGCGTCGGCGTACGCCGGACTCCCCCGCTCGAGGGCGTGCCCGCCCATCACGCCGACCACGTCGCGTCCGGCCACCCAGCCGGCCAGGGCCGCGTCGACGTGGTGGTCGTGCAGGGCCATCGCCAGCGTGTCCTCGGGGCTGGTGTCGCGGCGGGACCAGGCGTAGGCACGGGCGTCGAGGGTGGCGGGGTAGCGGGAGGAGTCGTAGAGCTCGGTGGGGGAGTAGAGGCCCGCGCGGTAGGGGTCGACCGGGATGCCGGGGATCTCGTGGAGCACGATCGCCCCGGCGCGGCGTACGGCGTCCTCGTCGTCGTCGGTGAGGTCGCACCCCAAGAACAGCGACTGGTCGAGCGAGCGCTCGAGCAGGGCGGGGCCGCGACGGGTGAGGTCGAGGCCCAGCAGGCGCCAGCCGGCGAGTGAGCGGGCGCCGGCGGCCAGCCTGCGGTCGAGGTCAGCCAGGGTGGTGACGTCGACGACGCGTCCGTGGGAGTGCTTCACGCCGCCCAACCTAGGGTGCCCGCCCACGTCCCGTGGAGGGTGGCGGGCGAGCACCCCGGTTCCCGCTCGGCGCCTCAGAAGGCGTGGGCCATCAGCTCGCCGAACAGCTCCTGCTCGTCGACCTCGAGCCCGCGCGAGCGGAACCAGGCGCACATGTTGGCGCAGTCGCGCAGCAGGAAGTCCATGCCGCGCGGGTTGCCGACGAGGTCGACCATCTGCGGCAGGTCGATGATCACGAGCCGGTCGCCGGCCGCGAGGGTGTTGTAGGGCGACAGGTCGCCGTGGACCTGGCCGGCCTGGACGAGGGTGGTCAACGCGTCGCGCAGCTGCTCGTAGTAGCTCTCGACGACCGCCCGCTCGGGGCGGACCTGGGCCACGCGGGGCGCGGTCTCGACCTCGCCGTCCACGCGGTGGGTGATCCACTCCATGACGATCTCGGTCTCGTCGATCTGCACCGGGTAGGGGACGGGCAGGCCGAGCTCCCAGCAGCGGCGCAGTGCGTTCCACTCCGAGACCGCCCACTCCCCGGCCGCGACCTGGCGGCCCCAGGTGGACTTGCGCTTGAGGGCGCGGTTGTCACGCGACCGCTTCATCGAGCGGCCCTCGGTGTAGGACGCCGCCCGGTGGAACGTGCGGTGGTCGGTGTCGCGGTAGCGCTTGGCGGCCATCACGACCGCCTCGTCGGGCCGGTGCGGGTCCATCCGCTCGAGGAGGAAGACGTCGGCCTCCTTGCCGGTCTTGAGCACGCCGAGGTCGGTGTCGATGGCGCCGCTGGAGGTCACGACCCAGTCAGGGCGTGGCTCGGGGCCCTTCATCAGGGCTTCGAGGTCCTCCCAGCGGGACCAGCGCTGGCCGTCGCCGAGCTCGTCGGCGTAGGTCTGGTAGGTGAACACGAACGACTCGTCGATGCCCTCCAGGGGCGGACGGCCGTCGGTGCGGAGGAGCTCCTCCGGGGTGCGGGGAGCGGACGGCTCAGGTGTGCCGTGGGGGGTGGGGTGGGACGTGGGCTGGGACGTGGGATCGAACATGGGGTGCGACAACGCGGGTGCTCCGTGGGTGCGAGAGGTGGTCGGCGGGCAGGCCGAGGACAGCGATGGACATGTCACGGCTCCTCTCGTCACGGGGCACGGCGTGCGTCGGCACGCGGCGGGCGGGCGCGCGTGTGCGCCTCGTCGGGTCCATGGTGACGGCCGCGTCGAGCGCTCCGCAACGCATTTGATTCGCGCTAGGTTCGGACGGTGAGCATCCGAGCCCTCTCCCGGCCCCTGCTGTCCTCCGCACTCGTCGCGGTGCTGGCCGTGGGGATCACCGGCGCGGCGACCGCAGACACCCGCGCAGACACCCCCGCCGAGCCCCGCGGGCTCCTCGGCGCTCCCGTCGACGGGGCCTCCGGCATCGGCGACCCCTACTGGCCGCTCGACGGCAACGGCGGCATCGACGTGCGCCGCTACGCGATCGACAACCGCTACGACCTGGCGACCCAGCGGCTGGCGGGCCGCACGACGATCGAGCTGACCGCGACGCAGGACCTCGCGAGCTTCTCCCTCGATTTCCTGCTGAAGGTGTCCGCGGTGCGCGTCGACGGGCGCAGGGCGAGCTTCACCACGACCGACCGCGGCCACGAGCTGCGCATCACCCCAGACCGGCCGCTGGCCGCGGGCACCGAGCACACCGTCGTGGTGGCCTACGCCGACAAGCCGGGCAGGCACGCCTACGCCGGCGAGCGCAACTGGCTGGCCAACAAGCGCGAGGTCGTCACGATGAACGAGCCGCACATGGCGCCATGGTGGTTCCCGGCCAACGACCACCCGCTGGACAAGGCCGTCGTCGACGTGAGGATCCGCGTGCCCAACGGCCGCGAGGTCATCTCCAACGGCAAGCTCCGCGGCCGCGACGTCGGCAGGACCACCACCGAGTGGCACTGGCGCGCCGACGAGCCGATGGCGCCGTACCTGGCGTTCTTCGCAGCCGGTGACTTCACCATCGCCAAGGGCAGGCGCGGCGGCCTGCCGTGGCTGGTCGCGGTCTCCCAGCAGCTGGGCGAGGGCGACCAGCAGGCGAGCATGCGGCTGATGAAGAAGACCCCGGCCGTCGTCGCCGGCCTGGAGAAGGACCTGGGCGACTACCCGTTCTCCGTGGTCGGCGGCATCACCACCGGCCTCGGTCCCGGCTTCGCGCTGGAGAACCAGACCCGGCCGACCTACCCCGCGGTCGGCGCCAGCTACACCACCCTCGTCGTGCACGAGCTCGCGCACCAGTGGTTCGGCGACGACATCGCCGTCGAGGGCTGGTCCGACATCTGGCTCAACGAGGGCTTCGCCAGCTTCATGGAGTGGCGCTGGACCGAGACCCACGGCGGCCGGTCGGGCGACGCGATCCTGCGCAGCCACTACGACGGGGTCGCTGCCACCTCCGACTTCTGGACCGTGCTGGTCGGCGACCCGGGGGCAGCGAAGGTCTTCGACTCGGCCGTCTACGGCCGCGGCGCGATGACGCTGCAGGCGCTGCGCAACCGCGTCGGCGACGCCACGTTCTGGCGCGTCGTGCGCACCTGGATCCGCGAGCAGCGCGGCGGCAACGGCTCGACGGAGGAGTTCGAGGAGATGGCGGCCCGCGTCAGCGGGCACGACCTCCGCTCGTTCTTCGACGCCTGGCTGCGCACGCCCGCCAAGCCGGCGCCCACCGCCGGCAACGGGCTGGCGTGACGACGATGACGCGAGAGACCGCGGCGGTGACCTGGTTCCGGGCCCCGTCCGGCGACGACCCCGGCACCCTCAACGCCTGCTACAACGCCCTCGACATCCACGTGGTCCGCGGCCGCGCCGACGACGTCGCGGTCGTCCTCGACGGCACCCCGCGGACCTTCGCGTGGCTGCTGGGCGAGGTCGCCGCGTGCGCCGGTGTGCTCCGCGCCTTCGGCGTCGGGGTGGGCGACGAGGTGGCCCTCGGCTCCGTGCCGCAGGAGGCCGGCGTCCTCGTCGTGCTGGCGGCCGCGCGGGTGGGCGCGGTGGTGCAGTACGACGACTCGGCCGGGGCCACCGGCAAGGTCGTGGTCCGCGGCGGGCCCGACGGCCTCGGTTTCGCGGTCGACGACGAGCACGTCCCGTGGGACGTCGCGCTGCGCGCCGGGCGTACGGACCCTGCCGGGTGCGCCGACGTGCCCGGCGACGCCGTGCTGTCGCGCCACGGTGCCGACACCCTCACCGTGCTCGACGCCCTCGGCGCGTCGGAGGGCCACGGTCCGCAGGCACCCGCGGGGGCCACCCTCGTGGAGGTCGGCGGGCTGACGGTGTGGTCGTTCGACGCGCCGGGCGCCGACTAGCGTCGTACGCGCGGCCACGTCGCTGACACACTGCGGGGGTGACTGCGCGAGACATCGTGATCCTCGGCTCCACCGGCTCGATCGGCACCCAGGCGCTCGACCTGGTGCGCGCCCACCCCGACCGCTTCCGGGTCGTGGGCCTGACCGCCGGCGGCTCGCACCCCGAGCTGTTCGAGGCGCAGGTCGCGGAGTTCGCGCCGGCGTTCTCCGGGCTGGGGGAGGAGGCCTCGACCGAGGCGGCCTCTCGGGCGTGCGACGTCGTGCTCAACGGCATCACGGGTGCCGTGGGGCTGCGGCCCACCCTGGCGGCGCTCGACGCCGGCAACACCCTCGCGCTGGCCAACAAGGAGTCGCTGATCATCGGCGGCCCGCTGGTCAAGGAGCGCGCGCGGCCCGGTCAGATCGTGCCCGTCGACTCCGAGCACAGCGCCATCGCGCAGAGCCTGCGCGCGGGCTCGGCCGACGAGGTACGCCGCCTCGTCCTCACCGCCTCGGGCGGACCGTTCCGCGGCTGGTCGGCCGACGAGCTGGCCGGGGTCACCCCCGAGCAGGCGCTCGCGCACCCCAACTTCGCGATGGGCCGGGTGATCACCACCAACTCGGCCACGCTCGTCAACAAGGGACTCGAGGTCATCGAGGCGCACCTGCTCTTCGACATCCCCTTCGACCGCATCGACGTGGTGGTCCACCCCCAGCAGCTCATCCACTCGATGGTGGAGTTCGTCGACGGCGCCGTCGTCGCGCAGCTCGGCCTGCCGACGATGCTGGTGCCGATCGCGCTCGGGATGGGCTGGCCCGACCGGGTCCCCGACGCCGAGGCGCCGATCGACTGGACGAGGGCCGCCGACTGGCGCTTCGAGCCGCTCGACGACGTCGTCTTCCCGGCCGTCACGCTGGCGCGGGCCGCGGGGGAGCGGGGCGCCACCGCGCCGGCGGTCTACAACGCGGCCAACGAGGTCGCGGTCGACGCCTTCCACGAGGGCCGGCTGGGCTTCCACGAGATCGTCGTCACGGTCGCCCACGTCCTGGAGCGCCACGACGTACCATCGAAGGAGCACCTCACCGTCGACGACGTGCTCGCCGCTGACGCCTGGGCGCGAGCCGAGGCCGCGGCTCTCATCTGACGTCTGCTCCCGAAGGATCGCCCTCACACATGTCCGCCCTGCTCTACACCCTGGGTGTCGTCGCCTTCGTCGTGGCCATCCTGGTCTCGATCGGGCTCCACGAGTTCGGGCACCTCGTGCCGGCCAAGAAGTTCGGCTGCAAGGTGCCGCAGTGGTTCATCGGCTTCGGGCCGACCGTGTGGAGCCGCACGATCGGCGAGACCGAGTACGGCATCAAGGCCATCCCGCTCGGCGGCTACGTCAAGATCGGGGGGATGCTGCCCCCGGGGGCCGAGCACCTCGTCGAGGAGACGACCTACGACGAGGACGGCGAGGCCGTCCACAAGGTGCGGCGATCCAACACCGGGATGTTCACGCAGCTGATCTCCGACGCCCGCGCCGCGGAGTGGGAGTACGTCAAGCAGCACGACACCGGCCGCCTCTTCTACCGCCTCACGTGGTGGAAGAAGGTGATCGTGATGGCGGGCGGGCCGATGGTCAACATCGCCATCGCGTTCGGTCTGTTCGCCGTGCTGTTCGCCACCTACGGCAACCCGCGCGACCAGGTCGTGGACCCGGTCGTCGCGGCCGTGCCCGAGTGCGTCATCCCCGCCGAGGAGCAGGGTCGCGCCTGCACCGCCGACGACCCGCCGACCCCGGCGAAGGAAGCCGGCATCCGGCCCGGCGACGAGATCCTGAGCTTCAACGGCACCCCGTTCCGCGACTGGGACAGCCTCCAGTCGCAGATCCGCGCCAACGCCGACGGCGACGCCGTCATCGAGGTGCGCCGCGGCGACGAGCAGCTCACGCTGACCACCAACACCACCGTCACGCTGCGCCAGGCGTCCGTGGAGGACCAGACGCTCACCGAGGTCGGCTTCCTCGGCGTGCAGCCGGAGACCCGCTTCGCCACGGGCGGGCTGCTCTACACCGCCGGGCAGATGGAGACGATGGCCGCCGAGACGCTCAAGGCGCTCGGCCAGCTGCCGGTGAAGGTCTACGAGGTGGGCCGCGCCGTCGTGGGCCTGCAGGAGCGCGACCCCGAGAGCCCGGTGTCCATCGTGGGCGGTGGCCGGTTCGCCGGCGAGGCGGCGTCGAGCGAGGCGTTCCCGCTGACCGAGAAGGTCGTGACGCTGCTCTTCCTGATCGCGAGCTTCAACTTCTTCATCGGCATGTTCAACTTCGTGCCGCTGCTGCCGCTCGACGGTGGTCACATCGCCGGCGCGCTCTACGAGGGCCTCAAGCGCGGTCTCGCCCGGCTCCGCGGGCGGCCCGACCCCGGGCACGTCGACGTCGCCAAGCTGCTGCCCGTGGCCTACGTCGTGGGGCTCGCCATGCTGGTGATGGGCGTGGTGCTGATCGTGGCCGACATCGTCGTCCCGCTGCGCCTGAGCTGATCGCGGCCACCCCCGTCGTGGGATCGGCGCACGCGGCTTGGGCGGTGTGCGATCCTGCCCGGGGGCACCGCTGCCGGGCCCGGCGCGGGAGGCGCGCCCGAGCAGCGGTGCCTTGCTGCCCGGCCCGTACGATGGCGCCATGACTTCCGGCCCATCCGTCTCGCTGGGCATGCCCGCCCTGCCGCCCCCCGTCCTGGCCCCGCGCCGCAGGACCCGCCAGATCAAGGTGGGCTCGGTGGGCGTCGGCAGCGACTCGCCGATCTCGGTGCAGTCGATGACCACGACGCTGACCTCCGACGTCAACGCGACGCTCCAGCAGATCGCCGAGCTCACGGCCACCGGCTGCGACATCGTGCGCGTGGCCTGCCCCAGCCAGGACGACGCCGACGCGCTGCCCGAGATCGCCCGGCACTCCCAGATCCCCGTGATCGCCGACATCCACTTCCAGCCCAAGTACGTCTTCGCGGCCATCGACGCCGGCTGCGCGGCGGTGCGGGTCAACCCCGGCAACATCCGCAAGTTCGACGACCAGGTCAAGGAGATCGCGCGGGCCGCCAAGGACCGCGGCACCTCCATCCGCATCGGCGTCAACGCCGGCTCCCTCGACAAGCGGCTGCTCGAGAAGTACGGCAAGGCCACGCCCGAGGCGCTCGTCGAGTCCGCGGTGTGGGAGGCCGGTCTGTTCGAGGAGCACGACTTCCACGACTTCAAGATCTCGGTCAAGCACAACGACCCGGTCGTCATGGTGCGGGCCTACGAGCTGCTCGCCGAGGCCGGCGACTGGCCCCTGCACCTCGGTGTGACCGAGGCGGGGCCGGCCTTCCAGGGCACCATCAAGTCGGCCGTCGCGTTCGGCCACCTGCTGAGCAAGGGCATCGGCGACACCATCCGGGTCTCGCTGTCCGCTCCGCCGGTCGAGGAGGTCAAGGTCGGCCTGCAGATCCTCGAGTCGCTCAACCTCAAGCCACGTCGGCTCGAGATCGTCTCGTGCCCGTCGTGCGGGCGCGCCCAGGTCGACGTCTACAAGCTGGCCGAGGAGGTCACCGCGGGCCTCGACGGGATGGAGGTGCCGCTGCGCGTCGCCGTCATGGGCTGCGTCGTCAACGGCCCCGGGGAGGCCCGCGAGGCCGACCTCGGCGTCGCCTCCGGCAACGGCAAGGGCCAGATCTTCGTCAAGGGCGAGGTCATCAAGACCGTGCCCGAGTCGCAGATCGTGGAGACCCTCATCGAGGAGGCCATGCGCCTCGCCGAGGGGATGGAGACCGTCGAGGGCGCCGAGGCCAGCGTCAGCGTGTCCTGACGCTCGAGGGGTGGGGGCCGCTGGTCGCACCGCCCCCGTCCCCCTAGGCTCACCCCCGTGCTGAGGACCCGCGAGCAGGTGCGCGTGCTGGGCCCGGGTGACCGGGACGCGTTCATCGCGCTCGCCGAGCAGGACCCGGTGGTCAACGTCTTCGCCGACTACCGGGCGCGCCTGACCAACCTCGACGAGCGGTGGCTCGGCGGCCAGGTCTGGGGCCGGTTCGAGGACGGGCAGCTCGTCGCGGGCTGCCACCTCGGCGCCAACCTGGTCCCCGTGCAGTGCACCCCCGACGACGTCGGCGCGTTCGCCGACGTCGCCCTGCGCCGTCGCAGCACCGTCGGCACGATCGTGGGCCCGGCCGACGTGGTGGCCGCGCTGTGGGAGATCGTGGAGCCGCGCTGGGCACGACCCCGTGAGATCCGCTCCGACCAGCCGCACCTCGAGGCCGACCGGGTCCCGACGGTGGCGGCCGACCCGGGCGTTCGGGTCACCAACTCCCGCGACCTCGAGCTGCTCTACCCGGCGTGCGTGGCGATGTACACCGAGGAGGTCGGCGTCTCCCCGGAGAACGACACCGGAGGGGGCGACCTCTACCGCGCCCGCATCCAGCAGCTCATCGGGCGCGGCTGGTCGATGGCGAGCTTCGACGCCGACGGGGTGGTCTTCAAGGCCGAGGTGGCCTGCCTGACGCCGTACGCCGCCCAGGTGCAGGGGGTCTGGGTGCGCCCCGACCGCCGCGGGGAGGGGCTCTCCACCAGTGGCATGGCGGCGGTCGTCTCCCACGTCCTCGGCTCGGGCATGGCGCCCGTCGTCTCGCTCTACGTCAACGAGTGGAACGCCCCCGCTCGGGCGGCCTACGCCCGGGTGGGCTTCCGGCAGACGGCCACCTTCGCCACGCTGATGTTCTAGCCCGACGGCTCAGGACGACCAGGCCGTGACCCACGCGAGCTCGGCGCCCGGCTCGTCCAGCCTGTCCCACGAGACGACCAGCCGACCGCGGTCGGCGTCGTAGTCGGCGTCGTGGACCAAGCGCTTCGTGCTGGTGTCACGCCAGACCCGCTTGCCGCCCCACGTGTAGGCGCCCACCGAGCGCGACCCGATCAGCACCAGGCGGCGGGCGCGGTCGATCTCCAGCTCGGCGGTGGCCTGCGCGGCGCGGTCGTCGTGCCGGATCACCTTCGTGAGCCGACCACTGCTCGACATCAACCGCACGCTCGCACCGCCGCGGGCCGTCGCGGTCGCGGCGAACACACGGTGGCTGCGCGGATCGACCTCGAGGTCCAGGACGCCCCGGCTGTGCGTGGAGCTCCAGGTGCGATCGAACGTCAGCGTGCCCGTGGCGTTCCAGGCGGTCACGGTGCCTTGGTCCGTGCGGCGCGTGACCGACCCGCCGACGTGCACCCGGTGGTTGCCGGGGTCGACCGCGATCGCCGACGCCTCCGCATCGAAGGCACCGCGGCGGTTCCGCACGCGCTTCCACACGCGCCCCTCGGTCGCGTCGTAGGAGAGCAGCACCAGGCGCTGGCCGTTCTTCGTGCGGTGGGTGCCCGCGAGGTACCAGCGATGGAGGACCGGGTCGACCGCGAGCACCGGCGTCGTGCCCGAGCGGGTGTGCGTGAACGACGCGTCCAGCGTGGACGCGCCGGCCCGGTCCAGGCAGGTGAGGTGCCACGTGGTGGCCCGCTTCGGCGTCCGGGTCCAGTCCCGGGAGGACAGGCACGAGGTGCCGGTGCCCGGGTCGACGACCAGCTCGACCAGCTCGCCCTTGCCCGCCACCTCTCGCGTCCAGCCGAGCGTCCCGTCGGACGCGACCGAGTGAACGACGGCCGTGGACCCGTCCTGGCCCGCCACGACGGCGCGTGCGGCGCCCGGGTCGTAGGCGAGCGCCATCGCCCCCGAGGCCGTCGGCGACATCCCCACCTCCCACAGGGTGGTCCCGGTCTCCCCGGAGACCCGGCGCAGCCGCTTGTGACCGGGCAGGTCGCTGTTGTGACCGAAGGTGAGCACGGCGCCGGTGGCGGGGTCGATGACCGACCCCGTCACCCACACGGTGCCCGCGTCCGCCTCTGCGCCGGCCCAGGCGGACTCCCAGGCGGCGTCGCCGGCGTCGGGAGCCGCCAGGGCCGGACCTGCCAGTACGACGGCCGACAGGGCGACCGCGGACGCGGTGGCGGCGGACAGGGCACGCGCAGGCGCGATCCGGCCGGGTCGGGCACGACGGGGGTGGAGCGGGTTCATGGGTTCCTCTCGAGAGGCGTGCGCGGGCGGACGACGCACTGGTGTGACGCGTTCCTACCCCCGTTCGGTTGTGGCCGAAACCGGACCGGCGGCCCACCGCCGGCGCCCGCGCGTGCCCGTCACCGGTCCGGCAGATCCGGTCACGCGGGTCGGCAGGCGGCACGGACCGGGCGAGAAGAAAAAAAGCTCCGGGGCCGACGTATCACGCAGAGGTGTACGCGCACCTGAGTAGACATGGGGACAATGGTCACCATGTCAGAGGACCGAAGGGCTGAGGGGCAGTCCGACCAGTCACCGTGGGACATGGCCAGTGGGGCGTTCATTGCGTGGCGTTCGGGGGACGCCGGTGCGGTGGACGAGCTGGTTTCCGCGATGACACCGGTGCTCTGGCACGTGGTGCGGGCCTACGGGCACGACAGAGAGGTCGCCGAGGACGTGATGCAGGCGACCTGGCTGGGCTTCGTACGGCTGCACCGGACCATCGAGGACCCGCAGGCGGTCGCGTCCTGGCTGATCACCTCAGCCAGGCGCGGCGCTGCCGCACAGGCGAGGGCCGCGCGACGTGCGACCCCCGTGCAGGACGAGGCGCTGCACGCCGCGCTCCCGGACGCGGAGTCGGCCGAGGCCCTCGCCGTGATGGACGACGAGGCGGCTCGGCTGTGGCGAGCGGTCGCGAGCGTCGACGAGCGGTGCCGCAAGCTGCTGCGGGTCGTGGCGTTCATGGACCGCCCCGACTACCAGTCGCTCAGCAGAGAGCTCGACATGCCGGTCGGGAGCATCGGGCCCACGCGGGCCCGGTGCCTGGCCAAGGTCCGGACCGCACTCAACGATGGAGGAACGCGATGACTGACGGGGATGCTGCCCTCCTGGGACGGCTGCGTGAGATGTGGGCGACCTACGACCCGCCCACGCCCGGACTGACCGAGACGATGATCGCGGCCGTCGCGGCCGCCGACCTCGACGACGAGTGGGCGATGCTCGAGCTGGTGCGCGACTCGCGTGAGGAGCCTGCGGCCGCTGTCAGGGGCGTGGCCACCTCGCGCATCCTCTACTTCACCGCCGCCGAGGGCTGGTCGCTCGACGCCGAGATCGAGGAGGGGCAGGTGCGCGGGCAGCTGCTCGACTTCGACGGGGACATGGAGTCCGTCGAGGTCGTGGTGGAGGCCGAGGACGGCCAGCGCTGGACGACGGGCCTCGACGACGTGGGGTTCTTCGTCCTCACCGCCGCGCCCACCGGGGCCGTGCGCTTCACGCTGGGAGACGGTCGCCGGTCGGCGACCAGCCGCTGGATCGATCTCTGAGCTCGATCCCCGGGCTCGGCCCTGAGCGGCGCGCCGCTCGCCCTCGCCAGGGCGAGCGGGCAATCTGGTTCGCGGTGCCCGCGAGCCCACCCCTATCGTTGCGCCCATGACTGGCCGCATCCTCCGCATGTCGACCCTGTTCGTGCGCACCCTGCGCGACGACCCCAACGACGCCGAGGTGCCGAGCCACAGGCTGCTGGTGCGCGCCGGCTACATCCGCCGTGCCGCTCCGGGCATCTACACCTGGCTGCCGCTCGGCCTGCGGGTGCTGCGCAGGATCGAGGACATCATCCGCCAGGAGATGGACGACATGGGCGCCCAGGAGCTGTCGTTCCCTGCGCTGCTGCCCAAGGAGCCCTACGAGGCCACGGGCCGCTGGGACGACTACGGCCCCAACATCTTCCGGCTCCAGGACCGCAAGGGCGCCGACTACCTGCTCGGCCCCACCCACGAGGAGATGTTCACCCTCGTGGTGAAGGACCTCTACTCCTCCTACAAGGACCTTCCGCTCTCGATCTACCAGATCCAGACCAAGTACCGCGACGAGGCGCGACCCCGTGCCGGCCTGCTGCGCGGGCGTGAGTTCGTCATGAAGGACTCCTACTCCTTCGACATCGACGACGCGGGGCTGGCGGAGTCCTACCAGAAGCACCGCGACGCCTACATCCGCATCTTCGACCGGCTCGGCTTCGAGTACGTCATCGTCAAGGCCACCTCCGGCGCCATGGGCGGGTCGGCGAGCGAGGAGTTCCTGGCCAAGGCCGAGGTCGGCGAGGACACCTACGTCCGTTGCACCCACTGCGACTACGCCGCCAACGTCGAGGCCGTCACCGTCCCCGCGCCGGCCGCCCTCGCGTACGACGACGTCCCCGCCGCGCATGTCGAGGAGACTCCCGACACGCCCACCATCGACACCCTGGTCGAGCACCTCAACACGGCCTACCCGCGCGAGGACCGGCCGTGGACGGCCGGTGACACGCTCAAGAACGTGCTCGTCGTCCTCAAGCACCCCGACGGCACCCGTGAGCCGCTGGCCATCGGCGTCCCCGGTGACCGCGAGGTCGACCAGAAGCGCCTCGAGGGCCAGCTGGAGCCGATCGAGGTCGAGGCGATGGACGAGGCCGAGATCGCCAAGCACCCCGCCCTGGTCCGGGGCTACATCGGCCCGGAGATGCTGGGCGAGGAGTCGACGTCCGGCATCCGCTACCTCGTCGACCCCCGGGTCGTCGAGGGCACCCGCTGGGTCACCGGCGCCAACGTGGCCGGGTCGCACGTGCTCGACCTCGTCGTCGGGCGCGACTTCACCCCCGACGGCACCATCGAGGCCGCAGACGTCCGCGACGGCGATGCCTGCCCGAGCTGCGACCAGGGCACCCTCGAGTCCGCGCGCGGCGTCGAGATGGGCCACATCTTCCAGCTCGGCCGCAAGTACGCCGAGGCGCTCGGGCTCAAGGTGCTCGACGAGAACGGCAAGCTCGTCACGGTGACGATGGGCTCCTACGGCATCGGCCCGTCGCGTGCCGTGGCGGCCATCGCCGAGGGCACGCTCGACGAGCTCGGCCTGTGCTGGCCGCGCAACGTCGCGCCCGCCGACGTCCACGTCGTCGCCGCCGGCAAGGACGAGGCCATCCTCGCCGCCGCCGAGGTGCTCGCCCAGGAGCTCAAGGGCGCGGGCCTCGAGGTTCTCCTCGACGACCGCGTCGGCAAGGTCAGCCCGGGCGTGAAGTTCAAGGACGCCGAGCTCATCGGCGTGCCGACCATCGTCACGGTCGGCCGCGGCCTCGCCGACGGCAACGTCGAGGTGCGCGACCGGCGCACCGGCGACCGTGAGGACGTCCCGGTCGGCTCGGCCGCCGTGCGCATCACCGACATCGTCCGCAGCTGACCGTCGACGACGAAGGGGTTCTCCGGCATGGCCCACGGGCAGATCGAGGCGGTCATCTTCGACTGGGGCGGCACGCTGACGCGCTGGCACGACGTGGACTTCCACGCCGAGTCGGTCGCGCTCGCCCAGGCCGTACGTCGTACGCCCACGCCTGACGACGACCACCACGCGTGGGCCACGCGGCTGCACCGGGCCGGCGACGTCATCTGGGGGCGCAGCCGCGACCACCAGCAGAGCGCGACGATCGCCGACCTCTTCACCGAGGCGGGCCTCGACCACGACCCCGAGCTGCTCGCCGCCTACTACGAGTTCTGGGAGCCGCACACGGCCACCGACCCCGAGGTGGGGCCGATGTGGCAGGAGCTGCGCGAGGCGGGGTTGAAGGTCGGGGTGTTGTCCAACACGATCTGGCCGCGCGAGTGGCACGTCGGCTTCTTCGAGCGCGACGGCGTGTACGACCTCGTCGACGGTGACGTCTACACGAGCGAGATCCCGTGGACCAAGCCCTCCCCGCGCGCCTTCCGCGCCGCGATGGACGCCGTCGGCGTCGACGACCCGGCGGCGTGCGTCTACGTCGGCGACCGGCTCTTCGACGACGTGTGGGGAGCCCACAACGCCGGCATGCGCGCGATCCACGTGCCGCTGAGCAACATCCCGGTCGCCCAGGTCGGCCACACCGAGGGCGAGCCCGACGCGACGGTCACCTCGCTGGCGCAGGTGCCCGACGTGGTGGGCCGACTCGGCACCGCCTGAGCGCACCGGTTCTGCAACTTCGTGCGTTGCATGAACATGCGAGTCGTTCCGTCTTACGTTCGGCCGGGATCGAATGCATGATTGTGCATGTCGCTCGACCTCCCCCACAGGTCGATCGACACAGGGTGATGCTGACCAACCCCATGGGAGCGGTCCGCGTCCTCGGCCTTTGGGAGAGATCTCGGGACTTTCCCAAGGGCTGAGGCCGCGGGCCGCTCTTCCCGTTTCCGGGGGTGGGGCGGTCAGGCCTCGTCGAGCTCCGGCGCCCCGGGCCAGGTGGCGGCGCTGCCGCCGAGCTCGACCTGCCACACCGCCGACCAGGTCGCCTCGGTGAGCGCCCACTCCCGCACGGCGCCGCTGGACTGGGCCACGAGGGCGAGGAGCACCTCGACGCTCGCTGCCTCGAGCCGTTGGACCGCACGCTCGACCTGCTCGGGTCGGCGCAGGGCGCCCGCCACGTCGTACGCGGCGGCGGCGGCGACCGGCACGCCACCGGCGTCGCCCACCATCAGCCGCAGCTGGTCGCGCCGGGCGCGGTGCCGCCGGTAGCCGGCGGTCAGGGAGTCGAACAGCTCGGGGGAGGTGGCCTGGGAGGTCCGCGCGCCGAGCACGCCGTAGGTGTAGAGCGCCGCGTGCTCGTCGGCCAGGGTCGCCTGCAGCGCGTCGAGGACGCTCATCCCGCGTCCCCAGAGGCTGACCCAGAGGCTGACCCAGACGCGGACCCGGGCCCGGACGCGGAGGGGGCGGAGGAGGCGAGGACGGCCGCGTGCTGCGCGGTCGAGGCGGCCACGCTGGCCAGCACCCGCGCGAGGTCGCCGCTCGCCGCGTCGAGGCAGCCGCGCCGCACCTCGCGCAGCAGGCGCTGCTCCGAGCGGCGGACCGCGGCCAGCGCCTGCCGCGGGACGGACGGGACCACGGGCGGGTCCACGGCGGGCACGTCGGCGTCGGAGACCGCCGTCGCCAGCACCGTGAGCTGGGCGGTGTGCGCGGTCGCCACGGGCTCCAGGAGCGGGGTCAGGCCGGGGACCGCCAGCGTCGCCGCCTCCAGCACGGACCGGGCCCGCACCAGCGCCGCGACCACTCCGGCCACCAGCTCGGAGTCCTCCGGCGGGGGCGGCTCGGCGTCCGTCGACCTGGCGTCGCGGCGCGGCGGGTCGATGTCGCAGGAGGCCAGCACGAGGGGCGCCGCGAGCGCCGCGCCCACCGTCGTACGACGGGTCAGCGGGCGTGCGGGCACCCCCGAACCCTAGCCGCCCGGCGCCCCGGTCCGGACCGGCCGGCGGGGTTTGTCGCGGTGCGGGTGAGGACGGCTATCGTGGAGCCGGACAACTACACAAGGAGGTCGCACCCCGATGAGCACCCCCCACCAGGACGCCACCCGGGACCGCATCGAGGCGGAGCTGGTCGACCCCTTGCGAGCGATGGGCCTCGACGTCGAGGCCGTCGAGGTGACCCCCGCGGGCAAGCGCCGCGTCCTGCGGGTCGCGGTCGACAAGGACGGCGGAGTGACCCTGGACGACGTCGCCGACGCGACCCGAGAGGTGTCGCGCGTGCTCGACGAGTCCGACGTGATGGGCGAGATGCCCTACACGCTGGAGGTCACCTCCCGGGGCGTCGACCGCCCGCTGACCCTGCCGCGCCACTGGCGGCGCAACGAGGACCGGCTGGTCAAGGCCACCCTCGCCGACGGCTCGAGCCTGACCGGGCGGGTGCTGTCGTCGTCGGAGGAGGCGGTGACCCTCGACGTGTCGGGGAAGCGCCGCGAGGTCGCCTACGCCGACGTCACCAAGGCGCTCGTTCAGATCGAGTTCAACCGCAAGACCGACGAGAAGGACGACTGATGGACATCGACCTGAGCATCCTGCGCATGCTGGAGCGGGAGAAGGAGATCTCCTTCGAGGTGCTGGCCGAGGCCATCGAGCAGGCGCTGCTCACCGCCTACCAGCGCGCGACCGAGTCGCAGCGCCCGGCCCGCGTGGAGCTGGACCGCAAGACCGGGCACGTCACCGTGTGGGCCCGGGAGATCGACGAGGACGGCACGGCCGGCCCGGAGTACGACGACACCCCGCAGGGCTTCGGCCGCATCGCCGCCACGACCGCCAAGCAGGTCATGCTCCAGCGGCTGCGCGACGCCGAGGACGAGATCAAGTTCGGCGAGTTCGCCGGCAAGGAGGGCGACATCGTCTCCGGGATCATCCAGCAGGGCCGCAACCCCGACGACGTGATGGTCGACCTCGGCAAGATCGAGGCGATCCTGCCGATCAGCGAGCGGGTCCCGGGCGAGAAGTACGTGCACGGCGAGCGCATCAAGTGCCTGGTCACCTCGGTGCGCAAGGGCATGCGCGGGCCGCAGATCACGCTGTCGCGCTCCCACCCGACGCTCGTCAAGAAGCTCTTCGCCCTCGAGGTGCCCGAGATCGCCGACGGCACCGTCGAGGTCGCGGCGATCGCCCGCGAGGCCGGCCACCGCACCAAGATCGCCGTGCACTCGACCGTCCCGGGCGTCAACGCCAAGGGCGCCTGCATCGGCCCGATGGGCCAGCGCGTGCGCAACGTGATGAGCGAGCTGCACGGCGAGAAGATCGACATCGTCGACTGGGCCGAGGACCCGGCGGAGCTCGTCGCCCACGCCCTGTCGCCGGCCCGGGTCAACTCGGTGGAGATCGTCGACCTCGCCGCCCGCTCGTGCCGGGTGGTCGTGCCCGACTTCCAGCTCTCGCTGGCGATCGGCAAGGAGGGCCAGAACGCCCGCCTCGCGGCCCGGCTCACCGGCTGGCGCATCGACATCCGCAGCGACGAGGCTCCCGAGCCCAGTTCGTAAACCACTGGCTCCACCGGCTAGAGTGGGGGGCAGTGGCCACCACGTCTGACACCCCTGCCCCCGGACCCGTCCGGACCTGCGTGGGTTGCCGGGCCAAGGCCGCTGCGAGCGAGCTGCTGCGGATGGTCGCAGGCTCGGACGCCGAGGGCCGGCCGGCCCTGGTGCCCGATCCGGACCGCCGGGCACCCGGGCGAGGGGCGCACATCCACCCCACGCAGGAGTGTTGGGAGCTCGCCGTGCGACGCCGAGCACCATCCCGGGCCCTTCGCTCGGGCGAGCACCTCAGCGGCGCGCCGGTGCAGGAACACCTCACCGCGCACCAGTCCGAATCACAGCAGCACCGACCAGAAACTGGAGCACGCAGCTCATGAGCACTCGATGAGTAACTCGCGATGAGTTTGCACACCCACTAGCTGTTCCGTTTCCCCTCTCCTTCTGGGGTCACGGACCAGAAGGAGCAGAAACAACCGTGGCAAAGACCCGAGTCCACGAACTCGCCAAGGAGTTCGGAGTCGAGAGCAAGTTCGTTCTCGAGAAGCTCAAGGAGATGGGGGAGTTCGTCAAGTCGGCATCGTCGACTGTCGAGCCGCCCGTCGAGATGCGCTTCAAGAAGCAGTACGGCGACGAGCTGAAGGCCGCTGCGGCCTCCGCGCCCGCCGACACCGCCGCGCCGGCCGACAAGCCGGCTGCCAAGAAGGCCGCGCCCAAGCCCGGCCCCAAGCCCGCTCCCGCCCCGGCGGCCACCGAGGCTCCGGCCGAGGCGCCCGCCGAGCCGGTCGCCCCCACCCAGCCCGCCGAGCCGGCCGCACCCGCGGCCGCTGAGCCGGTCGCACCCGCGGTCGCCGAGCCGGCATCCCCGTCCGCCCGTCCCGGCCCGAGGCCCGGCCCGAAGGCACCCGCCGCCGAGCCCACGCCTCCGCCGGCCGAGCCCGAGGCACCCGCCGCCCCGGCGGCGAAGTCGCCGAGCCCGGCGCCTCGCCCCGTCGGCAGGCCCGGCGCCCCGCGTCCGGGCAACAACCCGTTCGCCCCGAGCCAGGGCATGGGCCAGCGCCCCGCCCCGCGCACCGGTGGCGACGACAACCGCCCGCCGCGTCCGCCGGCCGGCGGCGAGGGACGCCCCGGCATGCCGCGTCCCAACCCGGCGATGATGCCCAAGTCCCCGGCCGCCTTCGGCAACGGCCCCGGTGGCCGTCCCGCCCGTGGTGGACCCGGTGGCGGTCCCGGCCGTCCGGGTGCTCCCGGTCGCACCGGTGCTCCGGGTCGTCCCGGCGCCGGCGCCCCCGGTGGCGCTCCCGGTCGTCCCGGTGGCTTCGGCCCCTCCGGCGGCGGTCGTCCGGGCGGCGGTCGTCCCGGCCAGCGCGGCCAGACGCAGGGCGCGTTCGGTCGTCCCGGCGGTCCCTCGCGCCGTGGTCGCAAGTCGAAGCGGGCGCGTCGTCAGGAGTTCGAGGCCATGGAGGCCCCGACGATCGGCGGCGTGCGCGTCCGCAAGGGCAACGGCGAGACCGTTCGCCTGCCGCGCGGTGCCTCGCTCACCGACTTCGCCGAGAAGATCAACGTCGACGCGGCCGCCCTGGTCCAGATGCTGTTCTCGCTCGGCGAGATGGTGACCTCGACCCAGTCGGTCGGCGACGAGACGTTCGAGCTGCTCGCAGACGAGCTCAACTACGTCGTCCAGATCGTGTCCCCGGAGGACGAGGACCGCGAGCTGCTCGAGACGTTCGACCTCGAGTTCGGCGCCGACGAGGGCGACGAGGGCGACCTGGTCGTCCGTCCGCCGGTCGTGACCGTCATGGGTCACGTCGACCACGGAAAGACCAAGCTCCTCGACGCGCTGCGTGACGCCAACGTGGTCGACAAGGAGGCCGGTGGCATCACCCAGCACATCGGTGCCTACCAGGTCCACACCGAGGTCGACGGCCAGGACCGTCGCATCACCCTGATCGACACCCCCGGTCACGAGGCGTTCACCGCCATGCGTGCCCGTGGTGCCCAGGCCACCGACATCGCGATCCTCGTGGTCGCGGCCGACGACGGCGTCATGCCGCAGACGGTCGAGGCGCTCAACCACGCCAAGGCCGCCGGTGTCCCGATCGTGGTCGCGGTCAACAAGATCGACAAGCCGGAGGCCGACTCGACCAAGGTCCGCGGCCAGCTCACCGAGTACGGCCTGATCCCCGAGGAGTACGGCGGCGACGCGATGTTCGTCGACGTCTCGGCCAAGGCCGGCACCAACCTCGACAAGCTGCTCGAGGCCGTCGTCCTCACCGCCGACGCCTCGCTCGACCTGCGGGCCAACCCCGACCAGGACGCGCAGGGCCTCGTCGTCGAGGCGCACCTCGACCGCGGTCGCGGTCCGGTCGCCACGGTGCTGGTGCAGCGAGGCACGCTGCGAGTCGGCGACTCGATCGTCGCCGGTCCGGCCCACGGCCGTGTCCGGGCGATGCTCGACGAGCACGGCAACGAGCTCACCGAGGCCGACCCGTCGCGTCCGGCGATGGTGCTGGGCCTCTCCGCGGTGCCGGGAGCGGGCCAGAACTTCATCGTGGTCGAGGACGACCGCATGGCCCGCCAGATCGCCGAGAAGCGCGAGGCGCGCGAGCGTGCGGCCATGCAGGCCAAGCGTCGTGTGCGTCGCAGCCTCGAGGACTTCATGGCCTCCATGGAGAAGGGCGAGAGCCAGGAGCTCAACCTCATCCTCAAGGGCGACGTGTCCGGCTCGGTCGAGGCACTCGAGGACGCGCTGTCGCAGATCGACGTGGGCGACGAGGTCTCCCTGCGCGTGATCGACCGCGGTGTCGGTGCGATCACCGAGACCAACGTCGACCTCGCCGCCGCCTCCGACGCCATCATCATCGGCTTCAACGTCCGCCCGCAGGGCAAGGCGAGCCAGATGGCCGACAAGGAAGGTGTCGAGATCCGCTACTACTCGGTCATCTACCAGGCGATCGAGGAGATCGAGGCGGCGCTCAAGGGCATGCTCAAGCCCGTCTACGAGGAGTCGACCCTCGGACAGGCGGAGATCCGCGAGATCTTCCGCTCGTCCAAGGCCGGCAACATCGCGGGCTGCATGGTCACCTCCGGTGTCATCCGCCGCAACGCCAAGGTGCGCGTCCTGCGCGACGGGGCGGTCGTGGCCGACAACCTCGACCTGTCCTCACTGCGCCGCGAGAAGGACGACGCGTCCGAGGTCCGTGAGGGCTTCGAGTGCGGTCTGGTGCTCCGCAACTTCCAGGACATCAAGATCGGCGATGTCGTCGAGGCCTTCGAGATGCGCGAGATCCCGCGCAGCTGATCACCTGAGGAGTTCCGGTTTCCCCGCCTAGGCGGGGAAACCGGGACTTCTCGTGGTTTGTACGCCCCCATAAGTCTGGGTTTCCCCGCCTGACCGGGGAAACCAGAGGACGCGGCATTTGAGAGAGTGAGCCCATGACCAACCCCCGCGTGCGCAAGATCGCCGACCGCATCCAGGTGATCGTCGCCGAGATGCTCGAGCGCCGGATCAAGGACCCCCGGCTCGGCTTCGTCACCGTCACCGACGTCCGCGTGACCGGAGACTCCCAGCAGGCCTCGATCTTCTACACGGTGCTCGGCACCGAGGACGAGCTGGCGAGCACGGCCGCCGCCCTGGAGTCGGCCAAGGGCGTGATCCGCTCCGAGGTCGCCAAGCAGCTCGGCATGCGCATCGTGCCGTCGCTGACCTTCATCCCCGACGCCCTGCCCGAGAGCGCCCGCGCCCTCGACGAGGTGCTCGAGCGCGCCCGCAAGCTCGACGAGGAGGTCGCCGCCCGCCGGGTGGAGGCCTACGCCGGCGAGCCCGACCCCTACAAGAAGCCGCGGGCGGCCGAGGACGACGACGCGGCCGAGGACGAGGCCGAGGGTGAGGCCGACGAGGCCGTCGACCCCCTCGACCGCGACGACGAGGACGACCGCGCCTGATGGTCGACCCCGGCCTGGTCGTCGTCGACAAGGCCCCGGGCATGACCTCCCACGACGTGGTGGCCCGGGTCCGCCGGCTCGCCGGCACCCGCAAGGTCGGGCACGCCGGCACGCTCGACCCGATGGCCACCGGCGTGCTGGTGCTCGGCGTCGACCGCGCCACCCGGCTGCTCGGCCACCTGATGCTCACCGAGAAGTCCTACGACGCCACGGTGCGCCTCGGCGTCTCCACGACCACCGACGACGCGGAGGGCGAGGTGACGGGCTCGCGCGCGGCGTCCCACCTCGACCCGGGCCGGGTCGAGGCCGAGCTCGCCGCCATGGTCGGCGAGATCATGCAGGTGCCGACCGCGGTGTCTGCGATCAAGGTCGACGGCAAGCGGGCCTACGCCCGCGTGCGCGACGGCGAGCAGGTCGAGCTGAAGGCGCGACCGGTCACCATCCACTCGCTCGAGGTCCACGACCAGCGCCTCGTCGGGGAGTGCCTCGACGTCGACATCTCGGTGCGCTGCTCCTCGGGCACCTACATCCGCGCGATCGCCCGTGACGCGGGCGAGGCGCTCGGGGTGGGCGGGCACCTGACCGCGCTGCGGCGTACGGCCGTGGGCCCCTTCGACCTGTCCGTGGCCCGCACCCTCGATCAGCTCGGCGAGGACTTCTCCCTCGTGCCGATCGCCGACGCGGCCCGGGCCACCTTCTCGTCGGTCGACCTCGACGACGGGCAGGCCGCCGACGTACGCGTGGGCCGGGGTCTCGACCTCGAGCTGCCCGGCGACGGGCCGCACGCGGTGTTCGCGCCCGGGGGACAGTTCCTCGCGCTCTACGAGCAGCGCGGGGAGCGGGCCCGGCCGGTCGCGGTCTTCGTCTAGCCCCACGGGCGGGGGAGTCGCTCGCGGACAGGTGCCCCGCCGATAGGCTGCCCGGGTGCAGATCTGGCGAGACGTCGACGACGTGCCGGCCGACCTCGGCCGCACCGTGGTGAGCATCGGCAACTTCGACGGCGTGCACCTCGGGCACGCCCACGTGCTGCGCGAGGCGCGCACGACCGCTGAGGGGCTGGGCATCGACACCGTGGTGGCGGTGACGTTCGACCCGCACCCGATGGCGGTGCTCCGGCCCGATCACGCCCCGCCCACGCTCACCTCCATCGAGACCCGCGCGCGGCTGCTGGAGGACGCGGGCGTGGACGCGATCCTGGTGATCCCCTTCGACCGCGGCGTCGCGTCGTGGTCGCCGGAGGAGTTCATCGACCGGATCCTCGTCGACACGCTGCACGCCGGCGCTGTCGTGGTGGGCTCCAACTTCCGCTTCGGGGCGAAGGCGGCCGGCGAGGTCGCCACGCTCGTCGAGGCCGGCGGCAGCCGTGGCTTCGAGACGGTCGGGGTGCCGCTCGACGGCGGCCCGCAGGTCTGGAGCTCGACCTACGTCCGCCAGTGCCTGGCCACCGGCGACGTCGCCGGTGCCGCCGAGGCGCTGGGACGCCCGTTCACGGTGCGCGGTGTCGTCGTGGAGGGGGACAAGCGCGGGCGCGAGCTCGGCTACCCCACGGCCAACGTCCCGGTGCCGCCCATCGACGCCGCGCCGGCCGACGGGATCTATGCCGGCTGGCTCACCCGCCTCGACACCGGCGAGCGCTACCCCGCCGCGATCTCGGTGGGCACCAACCCGACCTTCGACGGCGAGCGCGCGCGCCGCGTGGAGTCCTACGTCCTCGACCGCGACGACCTCGAGCTCTACGGCGTCGAGGTGGAGGTGGCGTTCGTCGACCGGCTGCGCGGCATGGTGAAGTTCGAGGGCGTCGATGCGCTCGTGAAGACCATGCACGACGACGTGCGCCGCGCGCGGGACCTGCTGGCGTGACCCACGACCGCACGGCGGTCGAGGCGTGGTTCCTGGCCCACGGCCTGCCCTACTTCGTCGCTGAGGAGCGCGCCGCCGCACGCTCCGGCCTGCAGCCGCGGCGCCTGGTGTCGCTGGCCGTGGTGGTGCTGGTCCTCGCGGCGGTCGCGGGCCTGCTCGCGTGGGCGTCCGACGACTACGCGGCCGGGCCCGCGCTCTGGCTGTCGATCACCTTGATCGCCCTGCTCTGGTACGCCTCGACCGCCCTGCGTGCGCGGCCGATCCTCGCCTTCGCGCTGTCGCGGACGCTCGGCAGCGTGCGCTTCCTCGTGCCCATGGCCTCGCGCGCCCTCCCGCTGCTGCTCGTCTTCGTGACGTTCCTCTTCGTCAACGCCGAGGCGTGGCAGATGACCACCAACCTGCCGTTCGGCCTGCTGTGGTTCACCGTGCTGCTGATGTTCGGCCTGGCCGTGCTCTTCCTGCTCGTGCGGCTGCCCGAGGAGGTCGACCGGGTCGACGACGAGGTCGACGACGACTTTGTGGTGCGGGCATGTGCCGGCACTCCGCTCGAGCAGGCGAGCCGCGAGGTCGCGGCGGACCCGGGCATCGATCCCCGCGAGCACGCCCAGGTCTCCGGCTTCGAGCGGTGGAACCTGATCCTCGTGCTGTTGGTCATCCAGGCGGTGCAGGTGCTGTTGCTCTCGGTGACCGTCTTCGTGTTCTTCATGCTGTTCGGGTCGCTGGTGATGCAGGTCGAGACCCAGCTCGCCTGGACCGGCGCGGACACGGTCGGCGAGGTGCCGTTCCTGTCCAGCGTGTCGCTCTCGCTGGTGAAGGTCTCGTTGTTCCTCGCCTCGTTCAGCGGCTTCTACTTCACGGTGTCCGCGGTCACCGACGACACCTACCGGCGCGACTTCTTCCGGGTGGTCGAGAGCCAGCTCGAGCGTGCCGTCGGGATGCGGACGGTCTACCTGGCGGTGCGCGAGCGCCGCTGACGCGGCGCCCGCACCGGCTCAGGCGTCGAGGTCCTGCTCGACCAGCGCCGCGATGGCGTCGACCGCGGACTGGTCGTCGCCGGCGACCTCGACCGTGTCGCCGTTGCCGGCGCCCAGGGTCATGATCATCAGCGAGGAGCTGGCGTCGACGCCGTTGATGGTCACGTCCGAGCCGAGCTCGGCCGCCTTCTCGGCGATGATCGCGGCGGGACGGGCGTGGAGGCCGACGGCGGATCCGACGACGACGGACTTGGTGGGCATGGTTCTCCTCGAGGGTCGGGCTGGGGCTGGTGCCTGGCTGCGGTCGTGCGGGGGTGCGGTGCGGTGCGGGACGGGTCGCTATCAGACAGTAGCGACGTCCGCGTCGCGGCGGCCCATGCTCTTGAGCAGGATGACGAGCACGGCTCCGACGACGACACCGGCGGCCAGGGAGACGAGGTAGCCCACGACGCCGTCGACGGCGAACAGGACGAAGATCCCGCCGTGCGGAGCCCGCACGCCGACGTCCATCGCCATGGAGAGGCCTCCGGTCACGGCGCTGCCGGCCATCATCGCCGGGATGACGCGCAGCGGGTCGGCGGCCGCGAACGGGATCGCGCCCTCGGTGATGAACGAGGCGCCCAGGAGCCAGCCGGCCTTGCCGTTCTCGCGCTCCGGGGCCGAGAACAGGCCGGGCCGGACGACGGTCGCCAGGGCGAGGGCGATCGGGGGGACCATGCCGGCCAGCATGACCGCGGCCATGATGCGCAGCTCGGGGGCGTCGGTGGTCAGCGCTGCACCGCCCACGCCCGCGGCGGCGAAGCTGTAGGCGACCTTGTTGAGCGGGCCGCCCATGTCGAAGGCCATCATCAGGCCCAGGATGACACCGAGGGCGACCGCGCTGCCGCCGCTCATCGAGCTGAGCCCGTCCTCGAGCTGTCCCATCAACCAGGAGATCGGTCGCCCGAAGACCACGAGCATCAAGAAGCCCGCCACGATGCTGGTGACCAGGGGGATGACGAGCACGGGCATCAGTCCGCGCGCCCAGGCGGGCACCTTGCGGCCGGCGATCCAGTGGGCGATCAGGCCGGCGAGGACACCGCCGACGATCGCGCCGAGGAAGCCCGTCGCGGGGTACTCCGAGTCACCGCTCACGCGGATCACGTTGGAGGCCAGGCCGCCCATCACGAAGCCCGGGGCGATGCCCGGCCTGTCGGCGATGGCGTAGGCGATGTAGCCGGCGAGGGCGGGGATGAAGAAGGCGAAGGCGGTCTGCCCGATGATCAGCAGGAGTGCCCCGAGGTAGGCGAAGAAGTCGGAGCCGAGCAGCGCGTGGTCGAGCCCGATCTCCGAGGCGTCGGGCAGATCGGTGAAGGAGTTGCCGAGCAGGATCGCCTGGGCGTGGTCGACGATCTCGTAGCCGCCGAAGAGGAAGCCGAGGGCGATCATCAGGCCACCCGCGGCGACGAACGGGATCATGTAGCTGACGCCCGTCATCAGGACCCGGCGGGTGCGACCGCCCCAGGTCTCCTGACCGGCGTTGCCGGTGCCCTCCGAGGAGCCACCCGCCTCGCCCTCGACCCTCGGCGCCGACGACGGGTCGGCGGCGTATCGGAGCGCCTCGGCGATCATGGCGTCGGCGTCGTCGATCGGACGCTTCACGCCCGAGCTCACCATCGGCTTGCCCGCGAAGCGGGAACGGTCGCGCACGCCCACGTCGACGGCGAAGATCACCGCGCCGGCCTTGGCGATGGTGTCGGGGGCGAGGGGGGTCGAGCCGGCCGAGCCCTGCGTCTCGACGTGGATCGCGACCCCCGCGCGCTCTGCGGCCGCCTCGAGCGCCTCTGCCGCCATGTAGGTGTGGGCGATGCCGGTCGGGCAGGCCGTGACCGCGACGAGGGAGGTCGTCCCGGCCGGGGCCGTGGCAGCCGTCGCGGCGGGGTCGGTGCTCCCTCCACCGTCGGACGGGGTGCTGGAGCTCGCCTGCGCGGGGTCGGTGGTCTCGCCGCCGCCCGGCGTGGCCGCCCCCGAGGGTGCACCGGACGCCGGTGCGGCGGTCTTCGCCGCCGGTGCGGGCTCGCCCAGCTCGTGGGCGACCAGGTCGACGACCTCCTCCGCGCTCTCGGCGGAGCGGAGCGCGTCGGTGAAGGCGGGCTTGACCAGCGCCCGGGCGAGCTTGGTGAGGATGGTGAGGTGGTCGGCGTCGCCGCCCGCGGGGGCGGCGATCAGGAAGGCGAGGTCGGCCGGACCGTCCTTGGCACCGAAGTCGACCGGCGGCTCGAGGCGGGCGAAGGCCAGCGTCGGCTCCTCGACCCCGGTCGTGCGACAGTGCGGGATGGCGATGCCGCCCGGCAGGCCCGTCGACGAGGTGTCCTCGCGCGCGAACGCGTCCGTGACGAGCTGGTCCTTGTCGGTGGCCCGGCCGGCGTCGTCGACGACGTCGGCGAGGGCGCGGATCACGTCGTGCTTGTCGGAGCCCCATCCGGCGCCGAGCCGGACGAGGTCGGTGGTGATGAGCGAGGTCATGGGGTGCCTCCGAGGGCGGTCACGGCGACCAGCTCCGTGCGGAGCTGCGACGGCAGGGGAATGGTCGTGCCGGGTAGACCCGCGGCGGCGCTGCCGTAGGCCACGGCCAGTGCCAGGCGCTCGGGGGCAGGCATCCCCCGCACGTCGCCGAGCACGTAGCCGAAGAGGCTGGAGTCGCCGGCACCGACGGTGCTGACGACAGTGGTGGGCGGAGGCGCGGCATGCCACGCGCCCTCGGGCGTGACCAGCACGGCACCGTGGCCCCCGAGGGTGGCCAGCACGGCGCCGACGCCACGCTCGACCAGCTGGCGGGCGGCGGCCGCGGCGGCGCGGGGGTCGGCCTCGAGCTCGTCGGGGTCGCCACCGGTGAACGACGCCAGCTCGTCGCCGTTGGGCTTCATCAGGTCGGGTGCGGCGTCGGGCAGGGCGTCGACCAGCGCCAGCAGGGGCGCGTCGCTGGTGTCGACGGCCACCCGGCCGCCGACCTCGCGCAGGCGTCGTACGAGATCGGCGTAGAAGTCGGCCGGGGCCCCCGCGGGCAGCGACCCGGCCAGCACCGTCCAGTCGGCGGTGCCCCCTCGGACCAGCACGGCCTGGGCCATCAGCTCGCAGTGGAGCGGGAGCACGGCGGCGCCGGGGGAGTTGAGCTTGGTCGTGGTGCCGTCGGGCTCGGTGATGGTGAGGTTGACCCGCACGTCGCCGGCGGGCGGGACGGGTCGGCAGTCGATGCCGGCGCCGAGCAGCTCGAGGACGAACGGGTCGTCCTTGCTCGCGGGGACGACGGCGATGCTCGGGACGTCGGCGCTGACGGCGGCCCGGGAGATGTTGACCCCCTTGCCGCCCGCCTGGGAGGTCACCGAGGCGACCCGGTGCACCTGCCCGCGGGTCAGCTCGCCGTCGAGGGCGACCGTGCGGTCGATGCTCGGGTTGGGCGTCAGGGTCAGGATCACGCGACCACCAGCTCGATCCCGGCGGACTCGAGCGCGCGCCGGTCGGCGGGCTCGATGTCGCTGTCGGTGACGAGCGCGTCGATGCTGTCGAGGGTCGCGAAGCGGACCGCCGTCTCGACCCCGAGCTTGGTGGAGTCGGCCAGGACGACGGTCTTGCGCGCGCAGGCGATCATCGCGCGCTTGGTCGCGGCCTCGTCGCTGTCGGGCGTGGTGAGGCCGTGGCCGACGGCGAGACCGTTGGTGGCGACGAACGCGACGTCGGCGCGCAGCTCGGCCAGGGCCGCGACGGTCTCGGCGCCGACGGCCGCGTGGGTCGTGGGCCGCACCTTGCCCGGCAGGAGGTGGAGCTCGATCTGCGGCAGGCCGGCGAGACGGGTGGCGACGGGCACGGCGTGGGTGATGACGGTGAGCCGGTGGTCGCGGGGGAGCGCGGCCGCGAAGCGTGCGGTCGTGCTGCCCGCGTCGATGACCACGACCGAGTCGGGCGGCGGGAGGAGGGCCACCGCGGCGCTGGCGATCGCCTCCTTGGCCTGCGTGTTGGCCTGGTCGCGCTCGCCGATGCCCGACTCGATCACCGTGAGCGATCCCGCCGGCACCGCGCCGCCGTGGACGCGCCGCACCAGGCCCATCCGGTCGAGGGTGGACAGGTCGCGGCGCACCGTCTCGGTGGTGACCGCGTACTCCTGGGCCAGCTGGACGACCGAGAGCCGGCCGCGCCGGCTGATCAGGTGGGCCATCGCCTGCTGCCGCTCTTCCGCGTACATTCGGTCCACCCCTTCCCGAGACATCTGTGTATATGTTGTTTTAGTCCCGAATGTGTTGCTTGTCAACCACCTCGTGATCTACGGTGTGTTCATGACCACATCGGCCGAGTCGTCCGAGACCATCCTCCGCGGCACTCCGGTCGTCCCGGGGGTCGCCGCCGGTCCGGTGCTGCACGTGCGCGGCGAGGTCTCGCCCGACGCGATCGAGCGCTTCGGCGACGGTGGCTTCGCCGATCCCGACGCGGCGCTCGCGGCGTACGACGACGCAGTGCGCGCCGTCGCGAGGACGTTCACCGACAAGGCCGACTCCGCGCAGGGCGCCGCGGCCGAGGTGCTGACCGCCAGCGCGGCGCTGGCCCGCGACAAGGGGCTGCGCTCGGGCGTGGCGAAGAACCTCGAGTCGGGGCAGGGCCTGGTGACGGCCGTGCAGGGAGCCGTCGAGCAGTTCGTCACGATCTTCACCAACATGGGCGGCCTGATGGCCGAGCGGGTGGCCGACCTGCGCGACATCGAGCGCCGCGTCGTCGCCGACCTCGTCGGCGAGCCGGCGCCGGGCGTGCCGACGCCGAGCGAGCCGTCCGTGCTGGTCGCCGAGGACCTCGCGCCGAGCGACACCTCCGGTCTCGACCCCGACCTGGTCACCGCGCTCGTCACCGAGCGGGGCGGCGCCACGAGCCACACCGCGATCATCGCCCGCCAGCTCGGCATCCCGTGCGTGGTGGGCGCGGCGGGCGTCATGGAGGTGGCCGAGGGCGCCTTCGTCGTCGTCGACGGCGAGGCCGGCACGATCGAGCAGGGCGCCGACCCCGATGCGGCCCGCGCCCGCGTCGAGGAGAGCCGCCGCCTGCGCGAGGAGCTCGCCGGGTGGAGCGGGCCCGCCGCGACCTCCGACGGCCTGCCGGTCAGGCTCCTCGCCAACGTCGCCGACGGGTCCTCGGCCGAGTCGGCCAGCGGGGAGCCCGTCCAGGGCGTCGGGCTGTTCCGCACCGAGCTGTGCTTCCTCAACCGCAAGGAGGAGCCCAGCGTGGAGGAGCAGGCCGAGATCTACGCCGAGGTGCTCGCGCCCTACGCCGACGGGCGCTACGTCGTCGTCCGCACCCTCGACGCCGGGTCGGACAAGCCGATCGCGTTCGCCACCCGGGCGGGCGAGGAGAACCCCGCGCTCGGCGTGCGCGGCCTGCGGCTGAGCTATGACAACCCCGGCCTGATGGAGCGCCAGCTCGACGCCATCGCGCTCGCCGCCGAGCGCACCGGCACCGACACCCGGGTGATGGCGCCGATGGTCGCGACCGTCGCGGAGGCCGCCGACTTCGCCGCGAAGGTCCACGACCGCGGGCTCAAGGCGGGGGTGATGGTGGAGATCCCGAGCGCTGCGCTGCTCGCCCACCGGATGCTGCAGGTCGTCGACTTCCTCTCGATCGGCACCAACGACCTCACCCAGTACGCCATGGCGGCGGACCGGATGGCCACCGACCTGGCCCACCTCACCGACCCCTGGCAGCCCGCCGTGCTCCAGCTGATCGCGATCACCGCGCATGCCGGCACCGAGGCCAGCAAGCCCGTCGGCGTGTGCGGCGAGGCCGCCGCCGACCCCCTCCTCGCGACCGCGCTGATCGGGATGGGGATCTCCTCGCTCTCGATGGCGGCCCGCGCCGTCCGCCCGGTCGGCGCCCAGCTGGGCAAGGTCAGCCTCGACACCTGCGAGGCGGCCGCCGAGGCCGCACTCGGGGCGCCCGACCCGATGGCCGGCCGCGCCGCCGTACGCGAGCTGCTCGGGCACTGATCGCGCCGCGCGGGAGGGGGCGAGGGAGGACAGCCGGGTCAGGGCTCGACGGTGACCTTGATCGCCTCGCCCTTGGCGACGATGTCGAAGACGCTCATCACGTCGTCGAGGGGTACGTGCCGGGTGATCAGGTCCTTGACCGGCACCTGGCCGGTGGAGATGTACTCCAGGGCCCGCTTGTTGTGCTCGGGGGAGGAGCCGTTGGCGCCGTGGACGTGCAGCTGGCGGTAGTGGATGAGGTTGGAGTCGGCCTTGATGTAGGGGTCGGTCTTGGGCAGGCCGCCGAAGAAGGAGATCCGGCCCTGGCGGGCGGCCATCGCGATGGCCTGCTCCTGGGTGACGTTGGCAGGGGTGGCGGTGATGACGATGTCGGCGCCGCGGCCGCCGGTGAGCTCCATGACCTTCTCGACCACGTCGACCTCGGAGGCGTTGATGACGTGGTCGGGCTGGACGGCGTCGGCCGACATTGCCAGCCGTGCCTCGTTGATGTCGACCAGCACGACGGTGCCGACCTTGTGGACGCCGCGGGCGATGCGGATGTGCATGCAGCCGATCGGGCCGGCGCCGAAGACGACGGTGAAGTCGCCCTCCTCGATGCCGAGCTGCTCCTGGGCGTTGATGGCGCACGCGAACGGCTCGGCGGCCGAGGCCTCGTCGAAGCCGACGTTGTCGGGGATGCGGTTGAGGCCGTCGACCTTGAGCACCTGCTCGGGCACGATCATGTACTCGGCGAACCCGCCGTCGTACTGGTAGCCGACCGACGTCTGGTTCTCGCAGACCTCCATCCAGCCCTTGCGGCACTCGTGGCACTCGCCGCACGGCACGGCGGCGATGGACTGCACGCGGTCGCCGACCTGGAAGCCGCCGAGCGCCTCGGCGCCGACCTCCACGACCTCACCGGCGACCTCGTGGCCCATCGTGGTCTCGCCGGTGATGTTGACGTGGCCGTTCTTCTTGATCTTCACGTCGGTGCCGCAGGTGGAGCAGTTGCGCACCTTGATCTTGACCTCGCGGGGGCCGCACTCGGGCTCGGGCACGTCGACGAGACGGACGTCCTCGGGGGCGAAGAAGCGAAGGGCCTTCATGGGCTGGTACCTCTCGTGGTGGTCGGCAGGGGATCGGCGGCTCGGGAGCGACCGCGACGCCGTCGGGAACGGTCCTCAGGCGGGGTCGGTGTCGTGCCCTGTTCACCACGTTAACGGGTGGAGTGGGGTTAAAGCCACACACTCGGGCAGCAATTCGTGCCCGAACGCTTGGCAACATGCCCGTTCGTGAGGTTTAATCGCGGAATCATGTGATGGGACTCACCCCGCGCTCACCTGGAGGACATCAGCATGGCGACCACGACTTCCACGCCCGCCTCGGGCACCAGTGCGCGCGTCCGCGTGCAGCGGTTCGGCACCTTCCTCTCCAACATGATCATGCCGAACATCCCGGCACTGATCGCGTGGGGACTGCTCACCGCCCTGTTCATCGACGTCGGCTGGCTCCCCAACGCCGACCTGGCCACGCTGGTCGGCCCGACGATCCACTACCTGCTCCCGATCCTCATCGCCGCCACGGGCGGCCGCATGGTCCACGGCGACCGCGGCGCCGTGGTCGGCGCCTTCGCCGTGATGGGCGCCATCGCCGGCTCCGACCTGCTGGTGGCGGAGTTCAACGCGACCCTGCCGCCCGACGCCTCGCAGCTCGGCCAGGTCCACATGTTCATCGGCGCGATGATCCTGGGCCCCCTCGCCGCCTACGTGATGAAGCGCCTCGACGCGCTGTGGGAGGGCAAGGTCAGGGCGGGCTTCGAGATGCTCGTCAACATGTTCTCGGCCGGCATCGTGGCCTTCCTCATGGCGCTGGTCGGCTTCTACGTGGTCGCACCGGTCGTCAACGAGGTCATGGACGTGCTCGGCAACGCCGTCGAGACGCTCGTCGACAACAACCTGCTGCCGCTGACGTCGTTGCTCATCGAGCCGGCCAAGGTCTTCTTCCTCAACAACGCCATCAACCACGGCGTGCTGACGCCCCTCGGCCTCACCGAGGCGGCCGAGACCGGCAAGTCGGTGCTGTTCCTGCTCGAGGCCAACCCCGGCCCCGGCCTCGGCCTGCTGGTGGCCTACTCGATCTTCGGCCGGGGCGTGGCCAAGGCCACCGCTCCCGGCGCGGCGATCATCCAGTTCCTGGGCGGCATCCACGAGATCTACTTCCCCTACGTGCTCATGAAGCCCCGGCTGATCCTGGCAATGATCGCCGGCGGCATGACCGGCGTCGCGATCAACGTCGCCCTCGACGTCGGCCTGCGGGCCCCCGCCGCGCCCGGCTCGATCTTCGCCGTCTACGCCCAGACCGCCCGCGACAGCTACCTCGGCGTGACGCTGTCGGTCCTCGCCTCGGCCGCGGTCACCTTCGCCGTCGCCGCGCTGCTGCTCAAGCTCGACCGCTCCGACGACGAGGGCGACCTCGCCGCCGCCACCGCGCAGATGGAGGCCAACAAGGGCAAGAAGTCGTCGGTCGCCGGTGCGCTCGCCGGCCGGGCCGCCGGCTCCGAGCCGATCCGCTCGATCGCCTTCGCCTGCGACGCCGGCATGGGGTCGTCGGCGATGGGCGCCTCGGTGCTGCGCAAGAAGATCCAGGACGCGGGCCACGGCGAGGTGAGCGTGGTCAACAAGGCCATCAGCAACCTCGACGACAGCTACGACCTCGTGGTGACCCACCAGGACCTCACCGACCGCGCCAGGGAGAGGACGCCGTCGGCGGTGCACGTCTCGGTGGACAACTTCATGGCGAGCCCCCGCTACGACGAGATCGTGGAGATGCTGGACGACGAGACGCCTGGCGCCACCACCGGCGCCACGGCGGGTGCCGCGGCCGGGCACGACGGTGGGACCGCGGCGGGCGACGTGCTGTCGCGCGACTCGATCGTCCTGGACGGCTCGGCCCGTACGCGCGACGACGCGATCACCGAGGCGGGCGAGCTCCTCGTCGCGGCCGGCGCCGTCGACCCGTCGTACGTCGAGGCGATGCACGAGCGGGAGCGGTCGGTCTCGACCCACATGGGCAACGGGCTCGCGATCCCGCACGGCACCAACGAGGCGAAGGGTGCGATCCACCGCTCCGCGCTGTCGTTCGTCCGCTACGACGACGGCATCGACTGGAACGGCAAGGAGGCCTTCTTCGTGGTCGGCATCGCCGGCGCCGGCGACGACCACCTCGCCTTGCTCCGCTCGCTCGCGACCGTGTTCGCCGACGAGTCGCAGGTGGCCCGCCTCCGGGCGGCCACCACGCCGGACGAGGTGCTCGCCGTGCTCGACGGCGTGAGCGTCTGACCCACTCGCCCCGGCTCGGCCCAGCCGAGCCGGGGCCCCGGCGGGGCCGGGTGCGGACGGGGCCGACCCACGGGGGCGGCCCCGTCCGTTCGTCGTCAGCCAGGCGCGGACGTGGGCGCGGACGCGGGCACGGAGGCGGGGGAGGGTGCGGCGGGAGCGGCGGCCGTGACCTCGACGGGGACGGCGTTGAGCGCAGCGTTGCCCGACACGTCGAGCCGCTCGGGGTCGGTCAGGTCGTTGACCGAGACGCCGGGGACCGCGCGGCTGCGCGCCATCAGGACGCCCTCCGCGGCGTGGCCGTAGCCGTGCGGGAGGGAGACCACGCCCGGCATCAGGTCGTCGCTCGCGGCCACCTCGACCTCCACCGACCCGATGCGCGAGCTGACCCGCACGCGGGAGCCGTCGGCGATCGAGCGGTCGGCCAGGTCGACGGGGTTCATCAGCAGCTGGTGGCGTGCGCGCCCCTTGGTGAGCCGCTCGGAGTTGTGCATCCAGGAGTTGCAGTCGCGCTGGTGGCGCCGGCCGATGAGGAGCAGGCCGTCGCCCGCCGGCTCGGGCACCGCCGCGAGCCGGGCGACGTCCTCGACGACCAGCGCGGGCGCCAGGTCCACCCGCTTGCCGCGTGAGGGCAGCCGGTCGGGCAGCTGCCCGCCGCGCAGCGGGCCGAGGTCGATGCCGGCCGGTCGCGCCCTCAGCTTGGCGAGGGTGACCCCGCTCGACCCGCGCCGCAGCAGCTGCCCGACGAGGAAGGTGGGGCTTGCGCTGAGCCGGGCCCGCTGCCGCAGCCGCGTGCGCAGGGGCGGCTTGCCGTCGAGCCGGGACGCCGTGCGCAGCGCGATCTCGCGGAAGATCTGCCAGTCGTGGCGCTGGTCGGGCTCCTTGTCGAAGACCGCCGGGGTGAACCGCGCCGTGTTCCGCACGGCGAGCAGGTGGAAGACGATGTCGTAGTGGTCGCGCTCGAGCGCCGTCGTCGGGGGCAGGATCACGTCGGCGTGCCGGGTGGTCTCGTTGACGTAGATGTCCACCGACGCCATGAAGTCGAGCCCGCGCAGGGCCCGGTCGAGCCGGGCGCCGTCGGGCGTGGAGAGCACCGGGTTGCCGGCGACGGTCAGCATCGCGCGCACCTGGCCGTCCCCGGGCGTCTCGATCTCCTCGCGCAGCGCCGCCACCGGCAGCTCGCCGGCCGTCTCGGGGAGCCCGCGCACGCGCGAGCGCCACACGTCATGGTGGCCGCGACCGATCAGCCCGGTGCCGACGGCGTCGATCGCGGGGGTGGTGAACATCGCCCCGCCGGGTCGGTCGAGGTTGCCGCTGATCACGTTGAGGCAGGTGACCGCCCACTGGCACACCGTGCCCCACGGTCCCGCCGAGACGCCGATCCGGCTGTAGACCACGCCCGACTCGGCGGCCGCGAGCTCGTGGGCGAGGCGACGGACCTCCGCGGCGGGGAGCCCGCTCATCGCCTCGGCGCGCTCGGGGGTGAAGGGGGCGACGAGGTCGACCACCGTCTCCAGCCCGTCGACGTACGACGCGACGGCGGGCGGCTGCCCGGTGGTCTCGGTGGTCTCGGTGGTGAGGACGTGCAGCATCGCGAGCAGCACCCACGCGTCGGTGCCGGGGCGCACGAAGTGGTGCTCGTCGGCGACCTTCGCGGTCTCGGTGCGGCGCGGGTCGAGCACGATCATGCGTCCGCCGCGGGCGCGGAGGTCGCGCACGCGCCGCGGGAAGTCGGGCACCGTCATCAGCGAGCCGTTGGACGCCATCGGGTTGCCGCCGACCACGAGGAACCACGACGTGCGGTCGATGTCGGGCACCGGCAGGAAGAGCTGGTGGCCGAAGACCAGGTGGGCCACGAGCTGGTGGGGGAGCTGGTCGACCGACGTCGCGGAGAAGCGATTCCTGGTGCGCAGCGCCTTGACCATCGCGGTGCCGTGGGTCATCGAGCCGAGGCTGTGCGCGTTGGGGTTGCCGAGGTAGATGCCGAGCGCGTCGGCGCCGTGCTCGTCGATGACCCGCGCGAGGTTGTCGGCGACCAGGTCGAGGGCCTCGTCCCAGCCGATCTCCTCCCACCGGGCCGCGGCGCCCTCCCCGATGCGGCGGACGGGGCGGCGCAGGCGGTCGGGGTCGGCGTACACGTCACCGATCGCGACCCCCTTGGGGCACACGTGCCCGCGCGACAGCGGGTCGGCGGGATTGCCCCGGACGCCGACGACCTCGCGGCCCTCGATCGTCAGCTCGAGGCCGCAGATCGCCTCGCAGAGGTTGCACACGCCGATGCGCTTCTCACCCATGCCTCGGATCGTCGCACGTCCGGGCACCCCGCAGGGGGGTGACAGAGTGCCGGCATCGGGCCAGACTCTCCCGGGCCTGCCCGCGGCTCACGCTCACCGGGCGAGCGACATCCCCAACAGAATGGAGCACGTCATGGGTTTCGGAGGGCCGATCGGCCTGATCGTCGTGGGACTGATCCTCGCGCTGGCGTTCAACCAGCAGCAGGTGGGTCCTCTCGAGGTGACCACACTGGGATGGATCCTCGTCGTCGCGGGTGCGCTGTGGCTGGTGCTGACCGTGGTCCAGCAGAACACCCGGCGCCGTCACGTCACCACCGCGACCACGACCGACGCGCAGGGACGCCAGGCGTCCACGCAGCGCACCACCGAGTCCGACCCGCCGCCGCCGGCCGTGTGAGTCGCTCGACCCGTACGTGACAGGAGCCCCCGCCGGACCTCGGCGGGGGCTCCTGTGCGCCGCCGCAGGGGGCCGTCGTGGATTGGGGAAGCCGCCCACGGCGTTGGTACGCTCAGCCGGTTGCCCGGGAGGGCGACACGCCGTATGAACGGCCGCGGACCCAGAGTGCCCCGGTGAACAGGCCCGGGCGCGCCGCGCAACGAGAACCGAAGGAGCCCCCATGTCGATTGGTACCGACGCGGAGACCAAGAAGAAGATCATCGCCGAGTACGCCCTGACCGAGGGCGACACCGGTTCGCCCGAGGTGCAGATCGCGCTGCTCAGCCACCGCATCTCCCACCTCACCGAGCACCTCAAGACGCACAAGCACGACCACCACAGCCGGCGTGGCCTGCTGCTCCTGGTCGGCCAGCGTCGCCGGCTGCTCAACTACCTGCAGAAGACCGAGATCGAGCGCTACCGCTCGATCGTCGAGCGCCTCGGCCTCCGCCGCTGAGCGAAGGAGCGGCTCCCCGCACGGGGGGGCCGCTCCTCTCACATCCGGGCCTCGCCGCGCTAGTGTCGACCCGGCACAACTGAAACACACCCAACAGGAGCGACCCGCCTCGTCGCCCGGTCCTCGGTAGTGGCCTTCAGATCCCCGCCTCAGGCAGGGACGATCTGCGGGCCTCGATCGAAGACCGGCCCCGCGGGACCTTCGATGGTCCACCACATGAGGGGTGGACGCCGCGGATCGCTCCGCGAAGAGAAAGCAGGATCCTGCTTCCATGAGTGAACCCATCATCTCCGCTGTCGAGACCGTCCTCGACAACGGCGCGTTCGGCAAGCGCACCATCAAGTTCGAGACGGGCCTCCTCGCCCGCCAGGCCGCCGGCTCCGTCACGGCCTACCTCGACGACGAGACCATGCTGCTCTCGGCCACCACCGCGTCCAAGCACCCCAAGGACCACTTCGACTTCTTCCCCCTGACGATCGACGTCGAGGAGCGGATGTACGCCGTGGGCCAGATCCCCGGCTCGTTCTTCCGCTCCGAGGGCCGCCCGGGCGAGGACGCGATCCTCACCTGCCGCCTGATCGACCGGCCGCTGCGCCCGACGTTCAAGAAGGGCCTGCGCAACGAGGTCCAGGTCGTCATCACCGTCCTCGCGCTCGACCCCAACATGCCCTACGACGTGCTGGCCATCAACGCCGCGTCGATGTCGACCCAGCTCTCCGGCCTGCCGTTCTCCGGCCCCGTCGGCGGCGTGCGCGTCGGCCTCATCGACGGCCAGTGGGTCGCCTTCCCGACCCACCAGCAGCTCGAGTCGGCCGTCTTCGACATGGTCGTCGCCGGCCGCGTCACCGAGACCGGCGACGTCGCGATCATGATGGTCGAGGCCGAGGCCACCGAGGAGACCATCGCGCTCGTCCAGGGCGGCGCCAAGGCGCCGACGGAGGAGGTCGTGGCCGGTGGCCTCGACGCCGCCAAGCCCTTCATCAAGCAGCTGTGCGAGGCGCAGTCGCAGCTCGCCGCCGAGGCCGCCAAGCCCGTGCAGGACTTCCCGGTCTTCCTCGACTACGAGGACGACGTCTACGCCGCCGTCGAGGCCGCGGTCAAGGACGACCTGAGCGCCGCCATGCAGATCGGCGACAAGCTCGAGCGCGAGGCCCGCAGCGACGAGCTCAAGGCCGGGCTGCTCGAGAAGCTCGCCGGCCAGTTCGAGGGCCGGGAGAAGGAGATCGGCGCAGCGTTCCGCGCCGTCAGCAAGTCGGTCGTGCGCGAGCGCGTCCTGCGCGACAAGATCCGCATGGACGGCCGCGGCCTCGCCGACATCCGCCCGCTGCACGCCGAGGTCGACGTGATCCCGCGCGTCCACGGCTCCGCGCTGTTCGAGCGTGGCGAGACCCAGATCCTGGGCGTCACCACCCTCGACATGCTCAAGATGGAGCAGCAGCTCGACACGCTGTCGCCGGAGAAGCACCGCCGCTACATGCACAAGTACGTCTTCCCGCCGTTCTCGACCGGCGAGACCGGCCGCGTGGGCTCGCCCAAGCGGCGCGAGGTCGGCCACGGCGCCCTGGCGCGCCGCGCGCTCCTCCCGGTCCTGCCCTCGCGCGAGGAGTTCCCCTACGCGATCCGCCAGCTCTCCGAGGCGATGGGCTCCAACGGCTCCACCTCGATGGGCTCGGTCTGCGCCTCGACCCTGTCGCTGCTGCAGGCCGGTGTGCCGCTGAAGGCCCCCGTCGCCGGCATCGCGATGGGCCTGATCTCCGGTGAGGTCGACGGCGAGACCGAGTACGTCGCGCTGACCGACATCCTCGGCGCCGAGGACGCGTTCGGCGACATGGACTTCAAGGTCGCCGGCACCCGCGAGTTCGTCACCGCGCTGCAGCTCGACACCAAGCTCGACGGCATCCCCGCCGAGGTGCTGGCCGCCGCGCTGACCCAGGCCCGCGACGCGCGCCTGGCGATCCTCGACGTGATGGGCGAGGCGATCGACGCTCCCGAGGAGATGTCGATCCACGCGCCGCGCATCATCACCGTCCGCGTGCCGGTCGACAAGATCGGCGAGGTGATCGGGCCCAAGGGCAAGGTCATCAACCAGATCCAGGACGACACGGGCGCGACGCTCTCGATCGAGGACGACGGCACGGTCTACATCGGCGCGACCAACGGCGAGGCCGCCGAGGCCGCGAAGGCGGCGGTCAACGCCATCGCCAACCCGACGATGCCCGAGATCGGCGAGCGCTACCTCGGCACCGTGGTGAAGACCACCAACTTCGGTGCCTTCGTCTCGCTCATGCCCGGCAAGGACGGCCTGCTGCACATCAGCAAGCTGCGCTCCCTCGCCGGCGGCAAGCGTGTCGAGGCCGTCGAGGACGTGCTCTCGGTCGGCCAGAAGGTCCAGGTCTCGATCGCCGAGATCGACGACCGCGGCAAGCTCTCGCTGGTCCCCGTCGTCGAGGACGAGGGCGGCTCGGAGGAGGCGGCCGAGGCCGGCTCCGACACCGCCCCCGTGTCCGACGACGAGTGACCCTCGTCTGACGCTCCACCCCACGACCGGTCGGCCACCTGGCCGGCCGGTCGTGGCGCTTCCCCCCGATCCACCCCCTCGAGACGGCCCTCCGGGCGCGTCCCGGCCCCGGAAGGACCCCAGTGCAGAAGAACGGCACCACCCGCACCCTCCACACGGTGAAGGACGCCGACGGAGCGGTCACCTCGCGCGTACGGCGCACGGTCCTGCCCAGCGGCATGCGCGTCGTCACCGAGCAGATGGCCGGCACCCGCTCGGCGAGCATCGGCGTATGGGTCGGGGTCGGCTCGCGCGACGAGACGCCGGTGCTGCACGGGTGCTCGCACTTCCTGGAGCACCTGCTGTTCAAGGGCACCCCCGAGCGCACGGCGATGGACATCTCGGTGGCGCTCGACGCCGTCGGCGGGGAGTTCAACGCCTTCACCACCAAGGAGTACACCGTCTTCCACGCGCGGGTCCTCGACGAGGACCTCGCCACCGCGGTCGACGTGCTGGGCGACATGGTGACGGCCTCGACCCTCACCGAGGCCGACGTGGAGGCAGAGCGCGACGTCATCCTCGACGAGATCGCCATGCACGACGACGACCCCGACGACGTGGTGCACAACATGTTCGCCCTCCAGGCGTGGGGCGACACCCCGCTGGGGCGGCCCATCGCCGGGACCGAGGCGTCCATCAGCGCGATGACCCGGGCCCAGATCCACCGCTTCTACCGGCGCCACTACCGACCCGACAACATGGTCGTGTCCGTCGCCGGCAACATCGACCACGCCAGCGTCGTGCGCCAGGTCAGGCAGGCGTTCGGGCGCGGCGGCTTCCTCGACGTCGAGGCCGAGCCGACCGCCTCCGTCCAGTCCGAGCGGGCCCGCAAGGTGCACCCCGGCGAGTCGCGCACGATCCGCCCGCAGGAGCAGGTCAACCTCGTCGTCGGCGTCAAGGGCCTCACCCGCACCGACCCGCGCCGCTACGCCCTCGGCGTGCTCAACACCGCCCTGGGCGGGGGCACCTCCTCGCGGATGTTCCAGGAGGTGCGCGAGCTGCGCGGCCTGGCCTACTCCGTCTACTCCTTCGCCACCCACCACGCCGACGCCGGCGTCGTGGGCGTCTCGGTGGGCTGCCTGCCGGGCAAGTACGACGCCGTGCTCGAGACCGTGCGCGCCGAGCTCGCCAAGGTCGCGGCCGACGGCCTGACCGAGGAGGAGGTCGAGCGCGGCAAGGGCCAGCTCAAGGGCGGCCTCGTGCTGGGCCTGGAGGACTCCGGGTCGCGCATGTCGCGCCTGGGCAAGGCCGAGCTCGTCCACGACGAGCTGCTCACCATCGACGAGGTCGTCGCGCGCATCGAGGCGGTCACCGCCGACGACGTGGCGACGCTCGCCGCGGAGCTCTTCAGCCAGCCCGAGCTGCTCGCGGTCGTGGGGCCGAAGGCCTGACCGGCGGGGCCGCGGGCCGCTGGGGGCGGGTGGCGATCAGCACTCCGGCCACCACCAGCACCGCGCCCACCGCCTCGCCGGGGCTGACGGCCTCGCCGAGGACGACCCAGGCGGCGCTCATCCCGACGACCGGCACCAGCATCGAGAACGGCGCCACCGTCCCGGCCGGGTGCCGGGCCATCAGCCACGTCCAGATGCCCGAGCCGAGCACCGTGCCCACCAGGACGGTGTAGCCGAGGCCGACGACCGCCGGGAGCGCGCTGGGGGAGTCCCACCGGGTCATCGAGTCCGCGATCTGGTCAGGACCCTCGACGACGAGCGAGAGGGCGAGCATCGGCAGCACCGGCACCACAGACATCCACAGGGCGAGGTGGAGCGGCTTCGATGCCCGCGCCTGCGCCGAGCAGAGGTTGCCCACCGCCCACGAGAGCGCCCCGGCGAGCACCAGCACGAACGGCACGAAGGCCGCCGGGCCGTCGAGTCGCTGCGCCCCGACGACGCCGAGCCCCGCCACCGCGACCAGCACCCCCAGTGCCGCGCGGGGCGTGAGCCGGCTGCGCAGGAGCACGCTCGCCAGGACCACGGTGAACGGCGCCGATGCCTGCAGCACCAGCGACGACAGCCCGGCGGGCATGCCGGCCGCCATTCCCCAGTAGAGGAACAGGAACTGGAACGTGCCGAACCCGAGCCCGTAGCCGACCAGCCAGCGGAGCGGGACCCGGGGCAGCGGGACGAGCAGCACCGTCGGGACGGCGAGCAGCGCGAACCGGAGGGCGACGAGGAAGAACGGCGGGAAGTGCTGCAGCGACGCGTCGATCGCCAGGAAGTTGAGCCCCCAGCACACGGCGACGAGCGCGGCAAGGAGGCGGTGACGGGTCGGCACGCCCACACCCTCGTCGCCGGGGAGGGTGAAGGACAAGCGAAATGTCGTACATGGTCTGTTTAGGATCGCTGCATGGACGTCCGGCACCTGGAGCTGTTGCGCGAGCTCGACGACCGCGGCTCGGTGACCGCCGTCGCCGCTGCTACCCACCGCACCCCGTCCGCGGTCTCGCAGCAGCTGCGCAGCGCGGAGCGGGCGTTCGGCGCCCCGCTGGTCCAGGCCCAGGGACGGGGAGTCCGGCTGACCGACGCCGGTCGGGTGCTCGCGGCGGCCGGACGCGACGTCGCGATCGCGGTCGCCCAGGCCCAGGCGCGGTGGGACGAGTTCCGCGGCACGGCGAGCGGCGTGGTCTCGCTCGCGGCACTGCCGAGCGCCGCGACGTTCCTGCTTCCCGGGGTCCTTCGCGAGCTCGTCGACGAGCCGATCGAGGTCGTCTGCACCGACCTCGACATCGCCGAGGCGGCCTACGCCGGCCAGGTCACCGACCACGACGTCGTCATCGCGCACAGCGCCGACCGCATCCCGCCGCGTTCGGAGGGCCTGCTCGTGCGCCGACTCGTGCGCGAACCGCTGGACGTCGCGATGGCTGCCGGCCACCCGCTCGTCGCCCAGGACCGGGTGACGCCGCAGGACCTCGTCGGGTGGCCGTGGATCGGCGTCCCGCTGGGCTACCCGTTCGACAGCGTGCGGCTGGCGGTCGAGGAGGTGACGGGGCGGCGCATCGACGTACGCCAGCGGGTGCGCGACAACCGGCTGGTCGAGGCGCTGGTGGGAGCGGGGGAGTGCGTCGCCGTGCTGCCGCGCTTCACCGCGCCTGCGGGGGACGCGGTCGTGCTGCGCCCGCTCGCGGGCATCGAGTCGGGCCGGCACGTCGTCGCGATCATGCGTGCCGACCGCGCCCAGCGGCTGGCGGTCCGACGGGTGCTCGCCGCGCTCGAGACGGTGGCAGCGCGGTTCGGGGAGCCGACGGCCTCGCGATGAGCCTCAGCGCCGGGCGATGATCCCGATGACCGGGGGAGCCTTCTGCTCGACCACGCTCACCCGGAACCCGCCGCGCAGCAGGTTCTCCGAGGCCTTCTTCACGATGTTGGGCACCAGCTCGGGGCGCGCCGCCTCGTAGAAGAGGTAGACCGCGCCTCCCGGGACGACCCGCTCGTGGAGCAGGGCGATCTCGTCGTCGCACGAGCGGACCCAGAACAGGTTGACGTTGAAGGCGAAGACCTTGTTGAGCCGCTTGACCGGCACCCGCAGCGTCGCGAGGTCGATCTGGCGCACGACGAGGCGGCCGGCGTCGACGTACTTCTGGTTGCGGCGCTTGGTGCGGTCGACGCCCGACTCGGAGCGGTCGATCGCGAACAGCTTGCCGGTCTCGAGCCGCGCGCAGATCGCCTCGGCGCCGGCGCCGGGGCCGCACCCGATCTCGAGGACCTGGTCAGCCGGCTGGACGTCCATGAGGTCGACCGCCCACTTGATGCGCGGCGGGATGGTCGATGGTGGCATGGCCTACAGCCTGCCAGACGCCAGCACCCGAGTCAGCCACCGCCACTCGGCGGACGCCTCCTGCCGATACGGTTGACGCGTGAGCGCAACTGCAGACGGACCAGCCGGTGACCGCACGAGGGTCGGTGTGCTCGGCGCACGCGGCAAGGTCGGCGCCGAGGTGTGCCGGGCGGTCGAGGCCGCCCCCGACACCGAGCTGGTCGCCTCCGTCGACGCCGGCGACGACATCGAGGAGCTCGTCCGCTCCGGCGCCGAGGTGGTCGTCGACTTCACCAACCCGGACGTGGTGATGGACAGCCTCCGCTTCTGCATCGAGCGCGGCATCCACGCGGTCGTCGGCACGACGGGCTTCGACCGCGAGCGCCTCGACCAGCTCGAGGAGTGGCTGGCCGACGCGCCGGGCGTGGGGGTGCTGATCGCGCCCAACTTCTCGATCGGGGCGATCCTGATGATGCGGTTCGCCGCCCGGGCCGCGCCGTTCTTCGAGTCCGTCGAGGTGGTCGAGCTGCACCACCCCGACAAGGCCGACGCGCCGTCGGGCACCGCCCGTCGCACGGCCGAGCTCATCGCGGCGGCCCGCCGCGAGGCCGGCAGCGCCCCCATGCCCGACGCCACCTCGACCGGCCTCGAGGGCGCCCGCGGCGCCGACGTCGACGGCGTACGCGTGCACGGCCTGCGGGTCCGTGGCCTCGTCGCGCACCAGGAGGTCGTCCTCGGGGCGGCGGGGGAGACGCTGACGATCCGCCACGACTCGCTCGACCGCGTCTCGTTCACCCCCGGCGTGCTCACCGGCGTGCGGGCCATCGCCGACCACCCCGGCCTCACGGTCGGGCTCGAGGAGTTCCTCGACCTCGGGTGAGCCACCGCCGCCGCCCGTTGCCGGGTGGGTGGGGACCTCAGACGAGCCGGGCGAGCGCCGCGACGACCGACGCGCCCACCACGACGACGAGGAACGGCGCCCGCAGCAGCAGCGCGACGACGGCGAAGGCGAGGCCGAGGGCACGGGCGTCCAGCGCCAGCGACGTGCCCGTGGAGAACGCCTGCACGGCGACCAGCGCGGCGAGCAGGGCGACGGGGATGAGGTCGGCGACCCGCTCGACCGTGGGATGGGCCAGGACGCGCTCGGGCAGCGACAGCCCGGCGAGCTTGAGGAGGTAGCAGCCGACGCCGGCCACCAGGACCGCGGTCCACATCAGGGGGCGCCTCCCGTCGCGTCGTCGGACGGCCCAGCGGCCCGGTCCGGACGTCGGCCGATCACCCCGCCGAGCAGCGCCACGCCTCCCGCGGCCAGCACCGGCACGCCTGCCGCGGTCACCGGCACGACGCTCAGCGCCACGGCTGCGGCGAGGACGGCGACCAGGACGTTGCGCCGCTCGCGCAGCCGCGGCCAGAGCAGGGCGAGGAAGGCCGCCCCGACCGCCGCGTCGAGCCCGAACGTGCGCGGGTCGCCGACGGCCTCGCCGGCGACCGCCCCGGCGAGCGTGGCGAGGTTCCACAGGGCGAAGACCGCCGCCCCCGTGGTGAGGAAGCCCAGGCGGGCGCCCTCGGTGGTGCCGCGGTTGACCGCCATGGCCGTCGACTCGTCGATCAGCACGTGCGCAGCCGCGGCCCGCCGCCACCCCCGCCACTGCAGGAGCGGGGCCATCCGCAGGCCGTAGAGGGTGTTGCGGGTGCCGAGGAGCAGGGCGGTGGCGGCACCCGACAGCGGGGTACCCCCCGCGGCGACGACGCCGACCAGGGCGAACTGGCTGGCGCCGGTGAACATCAGCAGCGACAGCACGCACGTCTGGGCGATGCTGAGCCCGGAGGCGACGGACACGGCCCCGAACCCGATGCCGTAGGCACCGGTGGCCACGCCCACGGCGAGGCCGTCGCGGACGATCCCCGACCGCTCACCGGGGGTGAGGGCAGCGTCTGGCACGACCCGAGGCTAGGTCATCCGGGAGGGCGCCCCGGGTGCCGTCTCAGTGGCGCCGCGGCCGCACAGGACGCCGGCGCTGCTGGAAGTCGTGGACGAGCGCGAACGCCGCGAGCGCCCCCGCGACGCCTCCCGCGACCAGGCCGACGCGGAGGTTGAGCGGCACCGCCGGCACGGTGCCGATCCACAGCCCGATGCCGACGCAGACGACGAGGGCCGAGACGACGATCACCAGCCGGTGGAGGGCGGGAAGGGGACCTAGCATCTGGACTCCCGGGGTGGACCGGCGAGGTGGCCGGACCTCCATGGTGACGCGCGTCACAAAAAAATCAAGGTCCCATCAAGGACGACGGTCGTGCTCAGGCGATCGCGGTGTGGAGGCGGACCTGCTTGACGGTGGTCGTCCCGGTGCCGTCGAGGTCGAGCTCGCGGTGGGCGGTGTCGGGTGCCCAGCCGGCGTCGACGAGGAAGGTGCGCAGTGCGTCGTCGGCCGCGTTGACCCAGGTCACCGCGCGGGTGAAGCGGTCGGCGGCCAGGGTGTCGACGGCCGCCTGCAGCAGCCGTGAGCCGTGGCCCTTGGCCCGCTCGCCGGGGTCGAGGGTGACCTCGGCCAGCTCGCCGTCCGAGACCGGGTCGCAGTCGGGGTCGGCGGCGGGCGAGGTCAGCGCGAAGCCGACCACGCGGTTGCGCTCGAGCGCGACGAGCACGCGGTTGCGTGCGTCGGCGGGGCGCGTGAGTGCCTGGCGCCACTGGGCGGCGACGGCGTCGACGTCGCTCGGCAGCACCTCGGCCGGCACGAGGCCCGCGTAGAGGTCGGGCCAGGCCCGCACCTGCACGGCCGCGATCGCGGCGGCGTCGTCGGCCCAGGCTACGCGTACGGACACGTCGGCGGTGGGCCCGGCGCCGGCGGGCGGGTGGGTGTGGCTCATCGGCGCCGGCTCATCGGTAGGTCTCGGGGAGCTTCTGGCCGATCTTGACCTGCGCCTTGGGCAGCCGGAGGAACTTCATCTGGAGCGAGCGCATCGCGGCGTAGAGGGTGGCGCCCTTCGTCGGCTCGCCGGGGAAGCGGCGCGCGAGCTCGCGGCGCAGGCGGAAGCGGAGCATGACGATGTCGAAGACGATCACCAGCAAGGTGGTGAACAGCACGGTGTTGCCGAGCTGGACCATGCTGGGGTTGCCGGAGTAGCCGAGGACCATCGACGCGATCAGCAGCGGGATCATCAGCTCGATGAACGAGAACCGGGAGTCGACGAAGTCGCGGATGAAGCGGCGCACCGGACCACGGTCGCGGGCGGGCAGGTAGCGCTCCTCGCCGGTCTTCATCGCCTCGCGCATCTTGCGGGAGCTGTCGCCGCGTGCGGCCCGCTGTGCCGCGGCCTGCTCCTTGCGGGTGCGGGGCACCTTCGCGCGGGCACGGGCGGCCGCCTCGGCCTCCTTGCGCGTCGGCGTGGGCCGACCCTTGCCACCCACCTTGTCGATGGTGGTGGGGGTCTCCGGCTCGGGACTGGTACGTCGGAACACGCGTGCTGCCTTCACATGGATCGGATGCTGGGGCCAGCCTATCGTCGCGCTCCACGGGTGCCGCGTCGCGGGATGGCCTACCTCGCACTTGGGTTTGGTTCTAGGGTGAGAACAATCAGCCCGCCGCGATCCAGCCACCACCTCCGCATGACCAAGAGAGGGTCTCCACCCCGATGAGTCTCATGAAGCGCATCAGCCTGATCTTCCGCTCCAAGGCGAACAACGCCCTGGACAGGGCGGAGGACCCCCGCGAGACCCTCGACTACAGCTACCAGCGCCAGCTCGAGCTGCTCTCGAAGGTGCGGCGCGGCGTGGCCGACGTCGCGACCAGCCGCAAGCGCGTCGAGCTCCAGGTCAACCAGATCGAGCAGCAGGCCGCCAAGCTGCAGGGACAGGCCGAGAAGGCCATCGCCGCCGGGCGCGAGGACCTCGCCCGTGAGGCGCTGACCCGGAAGTCGGGGCTCGCCTCGCAGATCACCGCGCTCAAGGAGCAGCAGGCCACGCTCCAGGGCGAGGAGGAGAAGCTGGTCCTGGCCCAGCAGCGGCTGCAGGCGAAGGTCGAGGCCTTCCGCACCCGCAAGGAGACCATCAAGGCCACCTACACCGCGGCCGAGGCGCAGACGCGCATCGGTGAGGCGATGTCGGGCATCGGCGAGGAGATGGGCGACGTCGGCCTCGCGATCCAGCGTGCCGAGGACAAGACCGCCCAGATGCAGGCGCGCGGGCAGGCCATCGACGAGCTGATCGCCTCGGGCGCGCTCGACGACGCCTCCCAGGTCAACGCCGGCGACGACATCGCGCGCGAGCTCGACGCGCTCAGCTCCGGCTCCGACGTGGAGGCCGAGCTGGCCCGTCTCAAGGCAGCCAGCAACCCCCAGGCCATCGAGGCCGGCGACGGCGACATCCTCGCGGAGTCGCCCGAGTCGGTGCGGGCCGACAACGAGGGCACCGAGGGCGGACGGGCATGATCGTGCGCATCCTCGGCGAGGGGCAGTACGACCTCGACGACCATGCCCTCGAGGCCCTCAACGGTCTCGACACCCAGATCGAGCAGGCGATCGAGTCGGGTGACGAGGAGATGTTCCGCACGGCGCTGCACGGGCTGCTGTCCGCGGTGCGCTCCAGCGGCACCCACCACTCCCTCGACGCGCTCGACGAGTCCGACCTGATCCTGCCCCCGCCCGACGCGACGATCGACGAGGTCCGTGCGCTCCTCGGCGACGACGGCCTGATCCCCGGCTGAGGCGCCCCGACCGGTGGCCACCTCCCGCTTCATCAAGGACTCCGGGCTGACCGCCCGGATGACCCTGACCATGTTCCTGCTCGGAGCGCTGTTCGTCGCGCTGGTCGTGGTGGTGATCCAGTTCGTGGGCGCCGGCTCCGCGCCGATCGTGGCGCTGATCGCGATCGGCGTGGCGTTCTGGCAGTGGTGGACCTCCGACAAGGTCGCGATGCGGGCCATGCGCGCCCGCGAGGTCACGCCCGAGGAGGCCCCCGAGCTGCACGGCATGATCGACCGGCTCTGCGCCCTGGCCGACATGCCCAAGCCGCGGGTCGGGGTCTCCGACCTCGCCGTGCCCAACGCCTTCGCCACCGGACGTTCGCCGGAGCGCTCCGTGGTGTGCGTGACGACCGGGATCCTGCGCACCCTCGACGCCGATGAGCTCGAGGCGGTGCTCGCGCACGAGCTGAGCCACGTCGCCCACCGCGACGTGCTCGTGATGACCGTCGCCTCGTCGGCCGGCATCGCGGCCGGCCTGCTGATGCGCTTCGCGCAGTTCGGCGGGATGAGCCGCTCGCGCAACAACAACAGCGCGCTGCCCGCGGTGCTGGTCGCCGTCCTCGTGAGCCTGGTCGTCTACGCCGTGAGCTTCCTGCTGCTGCGCCTGCTCTCGCGCTACCGCGAGCTCAGCGCCGACCGGGCCGGCGCCTACCTGACCCTCAAGCCGGGCTCGCTCGCCAGCGCCCTGCAGAAGATCAGCGGCGAGGCCGCGGCCACCCCGCAGCGCGACCTGCGGGCCTCCAGCGACGTCGGCGCGGCCAGCGCGCTGTGCATCGTCCCGGCCCTGCACGGCGGCCTCGGCGGCCTGATGGCGACCCACCCCCCGCTCCAGCAACGCCTCGAGCAGCTCGCCCGCATCCAGGCCGAGCTCGGCCGGCCGACCGGCTGAGGGGGCCCGGATGGGACTCTGGGACGTCCTGCGTGCGCGGACGCAGCCCAAGCGCAACAACCTCGACGCCCTCTTCCACGTGCCGAGCGCGGCGATCACGCTGCAGACGGCGCTGGGATTCGAGCCGACCGGCATCGGGTCGGTCTGCTACCGCTCGGCGGCGGGGGCGGCGTTCGCCCAGACGCAGTCCGACGTGCTGGGCCTGCTCCGCGACGACGACGAGGCGCCCGACGTCGAGCTCACCCAGGACGACTTCGGCTTCACCTGGCTCGTCGTCACCGGCGACAAGGACGACATGGCGGGCCTGTGCACCGACCTCCACGCGGTCAACACCACCTTGGAGCTCAACGGCTTCGAGTCGGGGCTGCTGTGCTCGATGGTGCCGTTCGCCAACGCGTCCGGTCAGCGGTTCGGGCTCACCTACCTCTACAAGCAGGGCACGTTCTACCCGTTCGCGCCGACCGGGGGACAGACGCGCGACACGCTGCTCGAGCTGTCGGTGCGCGACCTGCTGCAGTCCGAGCTGCCGATGGAGGCCGACCTCCAGCGGTGGCTGGCGGTGTGGAAGGCGCCCGGCCTGTGAACGACGGCGAGGCGCGCGAGCGCGCCATCGCGGCATACGGCGTCCTCCGCGACCCGCCGCGGCCCGAGCTCGACTCGCTCGTGCAGCTCGCCGCCCAGGTGGCCGGCGTGCCGTACGCGGCGGTCAACCTGCTGGGCTCCGACGTGCAGCACCAGGTCGCGACGACGGGGTTCGCGGGGGCGGACTCGCCGGTGGACCGCTCGATGTGCCGGCTGGTGGTGGAGAGCGGCGAGCCGATCATGCTGGAGGACGCGGGCCGCGACGTGCGGTTCGCCACGAACCCCTGGACGACCGGCGAGATCGCCCACGTGAGGTACTACGGCTCGCACCCGCTCACCACGCCGTCCGGTGTCACCATCGGCACGCTCTGCGTCTTCGACGACCGCCCGCACGAGGTGAGCAGCGAGGCGGCGCACGGCCTGGCGCAGCTCGCCGACCGCGTCGTCGACGTCCTCGAGCTCGAGCTCGCCTCGCGTCGCCTCGCCGAGGCCAACGCCCGGCTCAGCACCTCCAACGAACGGCTGGCCAACTTCGCCGGGCAGGTCAGCCACGACCTCAAGAACCCGCTGACCTCCATCTCCCTGTCGCTCGAGACGCTCGAGCTCGACGTCGAGGCGCCGGACCAGCTCGACACCCTCGCCCGGGCGCGCCGCGGCGTCGACCGGATGACCGGGCTGATCGCCAACCTGCTGGAGTTCGCCCAGCAGGGCCGGGCGCCGGGGGACGACGTCGTCGACCTCGCCGCCGAGGTGTCGACGGCGCTCGACGACCTGGCTGGGCGGCTCCCGCGCGAACGCGTGGAGGTGGGCGTGCTGCCGCTCGTGCGCGGTGACGCGGCCCAGCTGCGCGCGGTGCTGATGAACCTGCTCGACAACGCGGCGAAGTTCGCCGGGCCCGGAGCGGTGCCGGAGGTCGATGTCGACTCGGTCGCGGTCGACGGGCACCACCGGGTCGAGGTGCGCGACCGCGGCCGCGGCGTCCCCGACGACATGCGCGAACGGGTCTTCGCCCCGCTCGCGCGGCTCGACAAGAGCGTCGATGGCTCGGGCATCGGGCTGGCGACGTGCCGCCGGATCGTCGAGGCCCATGGCGGCCGGATGGGCGTGGAGGCCCGTGACGGCGGCGGGTCGGTGTTCTGGTTCGAGCTGCCCCGCCCCGACGCCTGAGCGCAGCGGCGCGGCGTCAGGGCAGCCTGGCGTGCTTCATCTGTCGCGACGCGTACACGTTGCCGATCACGACGCCGTCGAGCCACGTGGTGAGCCGCTGCGCCTCGTGCTCGAGCGCGGCGCGCCCCTCCGCTCCGACGTCCTCGAGCAGCGACAGGCGCACGACGCCTGCCTCGTCCTGGACCCAGCAGCCGACGACGCGCCCGTCCCACCACGCGGTGGTGCCGGCGTTGCCGTTGGTGTCGACGAGGTAGGGGACGTAGGCGGGGTCGAGGTAGAACGACCGCGACTTCCACCCCATCACGGTGGGGTCGAGGGTCGGCAGCAGGGCCGCCCACGGCTCCACCGGCTCGACCTCGTCGACGTCGTCGGCGTGGACCCAGCCCGTCGAGCCGTCGTCGAGCTCCACCTCGACGGCACCGACGTCGCCCAGGGCGCGGGTGACCGCGGTCTTCGTCGAGCCCAGCCACCACTGGATGTCGGCCGCGGTGCCGGGGCCGAAGGTGGTCAGCCACGCGCCGACCAGCGCGGCGTAGCCGGCGTCGGCCTCCAGGGGACGCTCCACGATGCCCAGCCAGTCCTCGGCGGTCGTCCAGGTCGGCTTGTTGAGCCGCCAGTGGCCGGCGTTGCGCCCCCGCAGTGCCTTGGCCTCGAGCCCGAGGACGGTGAGCACCCACAGGCCGACCGGCACCGGCCGGTCCCACGGCTTGTCCGAGGTGCCGCCGACCGTCCCCGCCAGCTCGGGCACCGCGGCCCGCAGCTCGGCGGTGGTCGCCGGCCCCGCGGCGAGCCGCTCGAGGGTGGCCGCACAGGCCAGGTCCAGCCAGCGCTCGCCGTCGTCGGCGACCCCACCGGCGACGATCGCCTTGGCGATGCGCCTGCGCTCCGACCCGGCCACCCGGGCCGAGGCGCTGCCCCAGGCGGCGGGCAGCAGCTCGCGGGGGAAGACGAAGAGGGTGCGGCGCATGGCGAGCTGCTTGACCACCGAGCGGTCGTCGTAGAGCGCTGCGTCGACGTCGGCGGGGCCCAGGCCGTCCGAGCGGGCGGCGACGGCGAGGTGGACGGTGGCGGCCTCGGTGGCGTGCAGCACCGTCATCGCCCGCGTGACCGCCTCGACCGACGGCTGCCGGTGCGCCGGTGACAGCGCGTGGCGCACGGCGATGCGGCGCCGGCGCTCGGCGTCGCCGACCCGCCGCCGTGCCACTGCTGCCTCCGCCCCCGCCCGGTCAGTCGCGGTGCGACTTGCCGGGCAGGTCGAGCATCCGCTGGAGCGCCACGAGCGCGTCGGCCTCGGTCTCGGGGTCGACGGCGATGCGGTTGACCACCGTGCCCGCGACCAGGCTCTCCAGCGCCCACACCAGGTGGGGGAGGTCGATGCGGTTCATCGTCGAGCAGTAGCAGACGTTGCGGTCGAGGAAGACGATCGTCTTGTCGGGATGGGCGTCGGCCAGCCGCTTGACGAGGTTGAGCTCGGTGCCGATCGCCCAGACCGTGCCGGGCTCGGCGGCCTCGATGGTCTTGATGATGAACTCGGTGGACCCCACCAGGTCGGCCTTGAGCACGACCTCGTGCCGGCACTCGGGGTGGACCAGCACGTTGATGCCGGGGTGCTGGGCGCGGAGCTCGTCGACGACGTCCTCGGAGAACCGGCCGTGCACCGAGCAGTGGCCCTTCCAGAGGATCATCCGGGCCTGACGGAGCTCCTCGGGGGTGAGCCCGCCACCCGGCTGGAGCGGGTCCCACACGACGCACTCGTCGAGGCCGATGCCCATCTGGAGCACCGCGGTGTTGCGGCCGAGGTGCTGGTCGGGGAGGAACAGCACCTTGGCCCCGCCGGCGGCCTCGGCCTTCTGGGCGAACGCCCACTCGAGGGCGACGTCGGCGTTGGACGAGGTGCACACCACGCCGCCGTTGCGCCCGCAGAACGCCTTGATGTCGGCGCTGGAGTTCATGTAGGTCACCGGGACCACGGCGTCCTGGACGCCCGCGTCGGCCATCGCGTCCCAGGCGTCCTCGACCTGGCGCAGGCGGGCCATGTCGGCCATCGAGCACCCGGCGGCCAGGTCGGGCAGGACCACCTGCTGGCTCGGCGAGGTGAGGATGTCGGCCGACTCGGCCATGAAGTGCACGCCGCAGAAGACGATGAACTCCGCGGCCGGGCGGGCCGCCGCGTCGCGCGCGAGCTTGAACGAGTCGCCGGTGACGTCGGCGAACTGGATGACCTCGTCGCGCTGGTAGTGGTGCCCGAGCACGAAGACGCGCTCGCCGAGCGCCTCCTTGGCCGCCCGGGCCCGCGCCACCAGGTCGGGGTCGGAGGCCGCCGGCAGGTCGCCGGGGCACTCCACGCCGCGCTCGGCGTCGAGGTCGCGGCCCTTGCCGAGGGGGAGGAGCGGCAGGTCGACGAGGCTCATGCGGCGTCCCCGCACCACGAGCCGCCGACGCGGGACGGAGGGGACGTACGTCGTGCGGCATGGGTCATGGCCTCATCCTAGGAGGGGACGCAGCCATGACACTGCGGGTGCCATGCTGTGATCATGACGCGACGAGGTGAGGTCCTGGCGCTGGTCCAGGCGGGTGGGCAGGGCTCTCGCATGGACGTGCTGACCCGTGAGCGGGCCAAGCCCGCGCTGCCGTTCGGCGGCGTGCACCGGCTGATCGACTTCGCGCTCTCCAGCCTCGTGCACGCCGACCTGACCGACGTGTGGGTGTCCCTGGAGTACCAGGTCACCTCCATCGACGACTACCTCTCCGGCGGACGTCCCTGGAGCCTGGACCGCAACCGCGGCGGCTTTCGCCGCATCGTCCCGCAGACCGGGACCGGGCCGGCGACCGAGAGCGGCTTCGCGCACGGCAACGGCGACCTGCTGCTGCGGATGTCGGCCGACATCGAGGCCTTCGGCGCACCGACCCTCGTGGTGTGCAGCGCCGACCACGTCTTCAACATGGACCTCGGGCCCGTGGTCGAGGACCACGTGGCCTCGGGCCGGGTGGCCACCGTGATGACCAGCGAGGTGACCAAGAAGGACGCCGCCGACAACGTGGTGGTGCTCGCGCGCGGCGACGGCACCATCACCGGCATCGAGAACAAGCCGTCGCGGCCGTCGGCGGGCACGGTGGCGACCGAGATCTTCCTCTACGACACCGAGGCCCTCCTGGGGACGCTGCGCGACCTGCGGCGCGAGCTGTCCGGCGAGCAGGAGGACGACGGCGACAGCGGCATCGGCGACTTCGGCGAGCACCTGCTCCCGCGGCTGGTCGACACCGGCCGCGCGGCCGCGGTCCCGCTGACCGGCTACTGGCGCGACGTCGGCCAGCCCGGCCTCTACCTGCAGTCCCACCGCGACCTGCTCGCCGGCCGGGTCGACGTGTTCGACCACCCCGGCCGGCCGGTGATCTCGCACTGGCCCGACCGCCCCGCGGCGCGGGTGCGGGCGACGGGGGAGTGCCGCGACTCCCTGCTGTCGCCCGGCACCGACGTCGCCGGCCTGGTCGTCGGCAGCGTGCTCGGCCCCGGCGTGGTGGTGGAGAAGGGCGCCGAGGTCCACGACTCCATCGTGATGGAGGACTGCGTCATCCGCGCCGGCTCGGTGGTCCGCACGGCCGTCCTCGACGAGCGCTGCGAGGTGCTCGCCAGGGCCCGGGTCGGCGCCGAGCCGTCTCGCCGGGTGGCCCACGACGACGACCTCGTGCTCGTCGGGCGCGACTCGCAGGTCTCCGGCACCGTCGCGGCCGGCGCCCGCCTGGAGCCGGGCTCCGCCGGCTGACGACCAGCGCTCCCGGTCTCGCGGCTAGAGCAGGGAGCCGTGGTGCAGGTAGGGCGCGGGCGGCTTCATCTGCCGCAGGCACAGGTAGCCGTTGGTGTAGATCGCGAGGCGGGCGGCCAGGCCGACGTCGAGGGCCCACGCGTTGGCCGCCGTGACGTGGTGCACGCTCACCTGCGCGCCCGGGGCCGACGACGCCAGCGCCTCCCAGACCAGCCCCGACGCCGTACGGCGGTTGGTGGCGGCCACCAGCACCGGCGCGCCGTCGTCGTCGACGTAGGCATAGCCCGACCCGGTCGAGTGGTCGGTCACGACGAGGCGGTACTGCTCGAGCAGCAGGTCGTGGTCGCCGAGGTGTGCGGCGCCGCGCGTGCGCCGGTCGAGCGAGTCCATCAGCTCCCGGTCACCGGCCGTGCCCTCGCGGACCCGGTCCACCACCGGGATGGCGCTGCGGTCGACGACCCCGGTGAGCATCATCTGCGGGTGCAGGTCGAAGCCGGCGAGCCGGTAGCGACGCACGGCGCCTGGGTCGGCGCTCGCGGCGAACATGCCGCGCAGGCAGCCCCGGCCGTGGTGCAACGCGGCCGCCATCAGCTGGGTGCCGATGCCGCGGCCCTGGTGCTCGGGCCGCACGGCGAACGACGAGAGGATCCACATCAGCTCCCGCACCCGCGACACGGCCCCGCCGACGACCTCGCCGTCGACCTCCGCGACCCAGCAGCCTCCCGGGTCGGTGACCACCGTCCGGCGGGTGCGCCGGATCCAGTGCTCGTTGCGCGCGGCGGGACGTCGCACGGGGTCGGGCCAGGCGCGCTGGTGGGTGCGGGTGTCGACCTCGTGGTAGGACGTCGCGGTGATCTCGGCGAACGCCTCGACGTCGTCCTCGCGCATCGGGCGAACGACAGGCGCGGTCACGACACGTGGACGGCGTAGCGCCGGAGCAGCTCGTCCCAGTGGGTGTACTTCGCGCGCACGTCCTCGCTGCCGTCGGCCCAGCCGCTGTGCTCGAGGTGCACCAGGGTGCCGCCCTCGTCGGCCTCGGTGAACACGACGTCGAGGGTGGTCGGCTCCTCCTCGGCGTGGCCGAGCCAGAACTGCTGGGTGTAGTGGCCGATCGGGTCCCACCTCGTGACCCGGCCCCAGACGTACTGCTCGTCGCCGTGCACCGAGGCCACCGGTCCGTCGGGGTCGATGGCGATGCCGGTGAAGGTGGCCGGGTCGGGGGTCAGCATCGGGTCCCACCACTCGCCCATCTGGGCGGTGAAGCCGACGAAGGCCTCGGTCGGGGTCACCGGCACGGTGATCTCGGCGACGATCGGGTCCAGGCTCATGCGCCAAGCATGCCGGACGCCCGCACTGACAGGATGCAGCCATGCGCGTGCTGATCGCCCCTGACAAGTTCGCCGGCACCCTCACCGCGGTCGAGGCCGCCGAGGCCGTCGCCGCCGGCTGGCGCCGGCAGGCACCGGACGACGAGCTCGACCTCGCCCCGATGGCGGACGGCGGCCCCGGGTTCGTCGACGTGCTGCACGCCGCGATGGGCGGCGAGCTCGCGGCGGTGACGGTCTCGGGCCCGCACGGCGCGCCCGTCCCCGCGGTGGTGCTCCGCGTCGGCACGACGGCCTACGTCGAGAGCGCGCAGGCGGCCGGCCTGCACCTGGTCTCCGGCCACGTCGAGACCGCCTCCAGCGTCGGCGTCGGCGAGCTGGTGCTGGCCGCGGTGGAGGGCGGCGCGCACACGGTCGTGGTCGGCCTGGGCGGCACCGGCACCAACGACGGCGGCGCGGGCGTCCTGGCGGCGCTCGGCGCGGTGGCCGATGCCCCGCTCGACGGCGGTGCCGCGCCGCTGGCGTCGGTGACCACCGTCGACCTGTCGGCGGCGAAGGAGCGGCTGGCCGGGGTGACCCTGCTGGCGGCGAGTGACGTCGACAACCCCCTCACCGGCCTGTTCGGGGCCACCAAGACCTTCGGCCCGCAGAAGGGCGTCACCGAGGACCGGATCGCCGAGGTCGACGGGTGGCTGGAGTCCCTCGCGGTCGCCACCGACCGGCGCACGTCGCTCGACAAGGGCGCCGGGGCCGCCGGCGGCATCGGCTACGCCCTGCTCACCCTGGGCGCCACCCGCGAGCCCGGCATCGGCCTGGTCGCCGAGGCGGTCTCGCTCGTCGACCGGGCCCGCGCGGCCGACCTCGTCGTCACCGGCGAGGGCGCGTTCGACTTCTCCAGCCGGGCGGGCAAGGTGCCCTACGGCGTGGCGGAGATCGCCTCCGAGGCGCTGCGTCCCTGCATCGCGCTGGCCGGGAAGGTGCTGGTCGGCTCGCGCGAGATGCGTGCCCTCGGCATCGAGTCGGCCTACTCCCTCGTGGACCTGGTGGGGGAGGAGCGGGCGTTCAGCGCGCCGGCCGAGGCCCTCGCCGACCTCGCGGCCCGGGTCGCGCGCACCTGGTCGCGCTGAGCCGTCTGCTCCGGCGGGTCCGGGAATATCCGCCGGTGTGCGACCATTGAGGCAAGCAGTACCCGAGACTTCTGGAGTGATGAGATGACCGAGCAGGGCGCGACCACCGAGCGCAGGACCGACCAGATCAACCTCTCCGCTGTCGCCGCTGGCAAGGTGAAGAGCCTCCTGGAGCAGGAGGGCCGCGACGACCTGGCCCTCCGGATCTCCGTGCAGCCTGGTGGCTGCTCGGGTCTGCGCTACCAGCTCTTCTTCGACGAGCGCACGCTCGACGGCGACGTCACCACCGACTTCGACGGCGTGACCGTCGTCGTCGACCGGATGAGCGTGCCCTACCTCAACGGTGCGGAGATCGACTTCGTCGACACCATCGAGAAGCAGGGCTTCACGATCGACAACCCCAACGCCACCGGCTCGTGCGCCTGCGGCGACTCGTTCCACTGAGCCCGGCTCGCTAGCCGACACACGAAAGGCCCCCGCCTCCGGCGGGGGCCTTCGTCGTGCGCGGGCCAGTCGTGCGCGGGTCAGTCGAGGTGGAGGTGGAGGGCGCTCGCGAGGCGCGCGGCGGCCTCGGACACCCGGATCTCGCGCTTGCCGACCTCGGCGGGGTAGTCGTCGAAGTGGAGGCTCGGCGCGGGCTGCCCGGCGGTGCGCGCGGCGCGCTCGAGGCGGCTCTGCAGTCCGAGGTTGCGGCTGGTCGCGTGGCCGTCGGCGGCCATCTCGGCGGGGGTGCCCAGCTCGTCGCTGAAGAGGGTCGCGGGGCGTCGGGACGTCGTCATGGCGACGACGCTATTGGCTACTGATGCGTATCCCGAGCCGTACCGGGAGGTAGTGTCTCGCGGCGTGTCCCTCCTCGTTGCCGGATCCATCGCAACCGACCACCTGATGTCCTTCCCGGGCAAGTTCGCCGACAGCCTGGTCGTCGACCAGCTCGACAAGCTGTCGGTGTCCTTCCTCGTCGAGGACCTCGACGTGCGCCGCGGCGGCTGCGCCGCCAACATCTGCTTCGGCCTCGGCAACCTGGGCCTGCGCCCGGTGCTGGTCGGCGCGGTGGGGGAGGACTTCGCCGACTACCGCGCCTGGCTCGAGCGGCACAACGTCGACTGCGACTCGGTGCACGTCTCCGAGACGCGCCACACGGCCCGCTTCGTGTGCACCAACGACTCCTCGATGGCGCAGATCGCGAGCTTCTACGCCGGCGCGATGAGCGAGTCGCGCGAGATCGAGCTCAAGCCCATCGTCGACCGCGTCGGTGGCCCGGACTACGTGATCATCGGCCCGGACGACCCGCAGGGGATGCTGCGCCACACCGAGGAGTGCCGCCAGCGCGGCTACCGGTTCCTGGCCGACCCCTCGCAGCAGCTCGCCTTCGGCGACGGCGCGCTGATCCGCCAGCTCATCGACGGCGCCGACATCCTGTTCTCCAACGAGTACGAGGCCAGCCTGATCACCCAGAAGACCGGGTGGAGCCGCGAGGAGGTCCTCGCGCGCGTCGGCACGTGGGTCGTCACCCTCGGCCCGGCGGGCGTGCGCATCGAACGCGCGGGCGAGGAGTCGGTCGTCGTGGCCGCGGTGCCCGAGATCGAGAAGGTGGAGCCGACCGGTGTCGGCGACGCCTTCCGGGCCGGCTTCCTCGCCGCCCTGACGTGGGGCCTGGGCCACGAGCGGGCCGCCCAGCTGGGCTGCCTGCTCGCCGTGCACGTGGTGGAGCAGGTCGGCACCCAGGAGTACGAGATCTCGCGCCGCGCGTTCCTCGCGCGGTGCGCGGCGACCTACGGCGACGAGTCCGTCGCCGACTTCGAGCCGCACCTGCGCACGATCCGCCCCTGACCGGCAGGCCCGGTCCCGTTCAGCCCAGGCGTCGTACGACGTAGCGGGGCGTCCCGTCGTCGGCGGTGTCGGCGCGGACGTAGCCCTGGCCCTTCATCCGGCACCACGCCGGCACGTCGACGGCCGCGGCCGGGTCGCGGGCGACCACCGCGAGCAGCTCGCCGACCGCCACGTCGCCGAGGTGGCGGGCGAGCTCGATGACCGGCATCGGGCAGGGCAGGTCGCGGCAGTCCAGCTCCAGGGCCACCTCGGGCGCGCTCACATGCCCACCCGCGACCGGATCTCGGCGACCACGCCGGGCAGGGCGTCGCAGAAGGCGTCCACGTCGGCGCGCGAGGTGTCGCGCTGGAGGGACAGGCGGACGTTGCCGTGCGTGAGCACCCCCATCGCCTCCAGCACGTGGCTCGGGGTCAGGGTGGAGGCCGTGCAGGCCGACCCGCTGGCGATGCCGAAGCCGCGCCGGTCCAGCTCGCTCACCAGCGCCTCGCCGTCGACGTAGAGGCAGGAGAACGTCACCAGGTGGGGCAGCCGGTGCTCGGGGTCGCCGACCACCTCCACGTCGGGCACCTCGGCGGCCACCCGGCGGCGTACGACGTCCACGAGCGCGTGCTGGCGGGCGCCGACCTCCTCGCGCTCGGCCACGACCGCCTGGAGCGCGGCGGCGGCCGCCAGCACGGCCGGGACGTTCTCGAAGCCGGTGGAGCGCTCGTCGACGCGGTCGTCGCCGGGGAACGGGTTGCGCCACCGTGCCCGCTTGCGGACCAGGAGCACGCCCACGCCGGCCGGTCCGCCCCACTTGTGCGCGGAGCCGGCGGCCGCCGCCCAGCCCTCGGGGAGGGCGTGGCGGCCCATGGAGGCGCACGCGTCGGCGAAGAGAGCGACGTCGTCGGGCAGGCCGAGCTCGCCGACGGGCTGCACGGTGCCCACCTCGTGGTTGGCGGTCTGCAGGGCGACGGTGCCGACGCCGGGGGAGCGGGCCGCCTCGAGGAGCCGCTCCCGGCGGACCCGGCCGTCCGGCTCCACGCCCACCTCGACCCCGCGGGCGCCCCACGCCACCGCGTGCCGGACCGCGGAGTGCTCCACCGCGGAGAGCGCGACCCCGTCGCCGCGGCGCGAGCCCCGCACGAGGCCGAGCACGCCCAGGTGGACCGCGTGGGTGCCGCTGGGGGTGAACGTCACCTCGTCGGCACGCACCCCGAGCGCGCCGGCCGTCGCCTCGCGGGCGTTGTCGAGCAGCAGCCGCGCCTCGCGTCCGGGGCGGTGCAGCCGGCGCGGGTCGGCGTAGCCCCGCTCCAGCGCGGCGAGCAGGACCTCGCGGGCCGCCGGGTGCAGCGGAGCCGAGGACGCGCCGTCCAGGTCGCCGGGCCCGGGGGGAGGGGCAGTCACAGGGGCAACTTATGCCACGGCCACCCGGCGGCGGGCGGGGACCGCCGCTGACCTGCGCAGATGGGCCGACACCCGACCCTGCCCCGCACGGCACGGCGAGTTGGGGATACGCTCTGTGGTGTCGAGAAGGACCGAGAGAGAGGCTCGTCAGTGGGTCTGCAAGTCCCCAGCCTGTCGGGCGTGCCCGTGAGGCGCACCCTGAAGGTCGCGCTGCTGGGCGTGACGATGATGGCGCTGGCCGCGTGCTCCGAGGCCGACCAGCACCAGATCCGCAACCTCGCCATGCCCGACAGGGCCAGCGAGCAGGGCCCCTACACCTACGAGCTCTGGAAGTGGGCCTGGGTCGCCGCGCTGCTGACCGGTGTCCTCGTGTGGGGCCTGATCATCTACGCCGTGGTGAGGTTCCGCCGCCGCAGCCCCGACGAGGTGCCGCGGCAGACGCGCTACAACCTGCCGCTCGAGGTCTTCTACACGATCGCCCCGGTGCTGATGTGCGTGGTGTTCTTCTTCCACACGGTGCGGGTGCAGGACGTGATGACCGAGGTCGAGCCCGACCCCGACGTCACCGTCGAGGTCATGGGTCAGCAGTGGAGCTGGACCTTCAACTACGGCCTGGGCGAGCAGAACGTCGACGCCACCGGCTACGACGGCGACTACGCCTACGACGAGTACGTCTACACCGTCGGCGACGGCAACGAGATCCCGGTGCTGGTGCTGCCGGTCAACCAGCGGATCCAGTTCAACCTCCACTCGCCCGACGTGATCCACAACTTCGGTGTGCCCTCCTTCCTGACCCGGATGGACGTCATCCCGGGCCGGATCAACCACCTGCAGGTCACCCCGACCGTGGAGGGCACCTACCCCGGCAAGTGCTACGAGCTGTGCGGTGTCTACCACTCGCGGATGCTCTTCGAGGTCGAGGTGGTGAGCCAGGAGGAGTACGAGGCATACCTCGCCGACCTGGCCGAGACCGGCCAGACCGTCGCGGAGCCGCTCCTGGGCGGATCTGAAGCCACCACGCAGACCGGACTGGGCGAGAGCCAGTCCCAGGAAGGAAGCCAGGAGTGACTGCCACCACCGCTGCCGCACCCCAGGCCGCGACGCCGCCGCCTGAGCGCAAGCCGCTCGGCAAGCAGGTCGTGCGGATCCTGACGACGACCGACCACAAGCTGATCGGCAAGCTCTACCTGGGCACCTCGTTCGCGTGGTTCCTGATCGCCGGCCTGATGGCCATGCTGATCCGCGCCGAGCTCGCCTACCCGGGCGGCCAGGTAGTGAGCGAGCAGCTCTACAACCAGCTGTTCACCATGCACGGCACGATCATGCTGCTGCTGTTCGCGACGCCGCTGTTCTTCGGCTTCGCCAACGTGATCATGCCGCTGCAGATCGGCGCCCCCGACGTCGCGTTCCCGCGACTCAACATGTTCAGCTACTGGCTGTTCCTCTTCGGCGGCCTCATCGCCGCCTCAGGCTTCCTGACCCCGTCCGGCGCGGCCGACTTCGGCTGGTTCGCCTACACGCCGCTCTCCGACGCCGTGCGCAGCCCCGGCGTGGGTGGCGACCTGTGGATCATGGGCCTCTGGATGGCCGGCCTCGGCTCGATCCTCGGTGCGGTCAACTTCATCACCACCATCATCTGCATGCGCGCGCCCGGCATGACGATGTTCCGGATGCCGATCTTCGTGTGGAACACGCTGATCACCAGCATGCTCGTGATCATGGTGTTCCCGATCCTCGCGGGGGCGCTGCTCTCGCTCGAGGCCGACCGAATCCTCGGGGCCCACGTCTTCGACCCCTCGCACGGCGGTCCGATCCTGTGGCAGCACCTGTTCTGGTTCTTCGGCCACCCAGAGGTCTACATCATCGCGCTGCCGTTCTTCGGCATCGTCTCCGAGATCCTCCCGGTCTTCAGCCGCAAGCCGATCTTCGGCTACGTCGGCCTGGTGGCCGCCACCCTCGGCATCGCGATGCTCTCGGTCGCCGTGTGGGCCCACCACATGTTCGTCACCGGCGCCGTCGACCTGCCGTTCTTCTCCGGCATGACCTTCCTCATCGCGGTGCCAACAGGAGTGAAGTTCTTCAACTGGATCGGCACGATGTGGGGCGGATCGTTGTCGTTCGACACCCCCATGCTGTGGTCGATCGGCTTCCTCGTCACCTTCCTGTTCGGTGGCCTCACCGGAGTCATCCTGGCCAGCCCGCCGCTCGACTTCACCGTCTCCGACTCCTACTTCGTGGTGGCGCACTTCCACTACGTCGTGTTCGGCACGGTGGTGTTCGCGATGTTCGCCGGCTTCTACTTCTGGTGGCCCAAGTTCACCGGGCGGATGCTCGACGAGCGCCTCGGCAAGCTGCACTTCTGGGTGCTGTTCGTGGGCTTCCACACCACCTTCCTGGTCCAGCACTGGCTGGGCGTCGAGGGCATGCCGCGCCGCTACGCCGACTACCTGCCCGAGGACGGCTTCACCACGCTCAACCAGATCTCGACGGTGGGCTCGTTCCTGCTCGCCGCCTCGACGCTGCCGTTCCTCTACAACGTCTACGTCTCGGCCAAGGGCCCGAAGGTCCCGGTCGACGACCCGTGGGGCTGGGGCCGCTCCCTCGAGTGGGCCACCAGCTGCCCGCCGCCGCGTCACAACTTCGCGACGCTGCCGCGCATCCGCTCCGAGTCGCCCGCCTTCGACCTGCACCACCCGGAGGTCGCGCTGCTCGAGCTGGAGGACAACGACGCCGAGCGTGACGGCGCCGTTGCCGACGCCCCCGAGGTGGCGGGGCGCGAGGAGCTGCTGCGTGAGCGCGCCGGCGAGGCTGCCGAGCCGACCGACGAGGAGAGGGACCGATGAAGGCCGAGGCATGGATCTTCGGGATCACCACCGTGTTCGTGGGGGTCGTGGCACCGGGTTACTGGTTCCTCTCCGAGGACTGGACCGGCACCTCCGCGCTCGTCATGACCGCGCTCCTCACCGGCATGATCACCCTCTACCTCGGCTTCCACGCCTCGCGCATGGACCCGAGGCCGGAGGACCGCAAGGAGGCCGACATCGCCGACGGCGCCGGTGAGCTGGGCTTCTTCCCGCCCTACTCGTGGTGGCCCCTGTGGTGCGCCCTGGCGCTCGGCGTGATCGTCTACGGCATCGCCCTGTCGGCCTGGTGGCTGGCCATCATCGGCTTCGCCACCGGCGCCATCGTGGTGTGCGGCTTCGTCTTCGAGTACTACCGGGGCGAACACGCCCACTGAGCCGCCCTTTTCAGCAGAGCCCGTCCGCGACGTACGCTGGACGGGTTCTGCTGTTCCACCGTCCGTCCGGGCGGGCTCTTCTGGGGGGTGACGTCGCATGCGCTCACGCGTGCTCCGTTCAGCGCGCCCGGCACGCCGTCGTACGGCGGCCGCTGCGGCGCTGGTCATGATGGCGGGTCTGGCTGCCTGCAGCACGGCGGGGTCGACCTCCGACGGCGCCGACGACGATCCAGCCGCGTCGGGTGCCGCGGGCGCCTCCGAGGCAGCCAAGCCGGAGCCGGTGCGTCTCACGACCGGGTTCACCGACCCGAAGGCCGTGCCGATCGACGCTCCGCTCACCGTCTCGACCGAGGGTGGCGACCTCGACGACGTACGCGTGACCTCGCCCGCCGGTCCGGTGCAGGGCAGCGTGGCCGACGGCACCTGGACCGCCTCCGGCCGGCTGGAGCCCGGCACCGACTATCGTCTCGTCGCCTCCGCCACGCGCTCCGACGGCAGCACGGTCGAGCGCGCCCGCTCCTTCCACACGGTCGACCTCACCCTCGACGAGCAGACCTTCCCCTCGGTGGCGCCGCTGGACGGCGAGACCGTGGGCGTCGGGATGCCGGTCGTGGTGACCTTCGACCTGCCCGTCACCGACCGGGCGCGGTTCGAGCGGCACATGAGCGTCATCAGCACGCCCGCCCAGGAGGGCTCGTGGTACTGGCTGAGCGACCGTGAGGCCCACTACCGCCCCGCGAAGTACTGGAAGCCCGGCACCGACGTCTCCGTCGACCTCGACCTCAACAGTCTGCCCGCCGGCAACGGGATCTACGGCCAGGAGTCGCGTCGCCTCGACTTCCACGTCGGAGACTCGGTGGTGAGCCGCGTCGACGTGCGCAGCCACACGATGCGCACGTTCGTCAACGGCAAGCTCGCCCGCATCATCCCGATCAGCGCCGGCAAGCCGGGGTGGGAGACCCGCTCGGGCACCAAGGTCGTGATCGAGAAGTTCCGGCAGAAGCGGATGAACGCCGCGACGATCGGCGTCTCCGAGAGCGACCCGGAGTACTACGACCTGTCCAACGTCGAGTACGCCCTGCGGGTGACCTACTCCGGCGAGTTCCTCCACGCCGCCCCGTGGTCGGTCGGCTCCCAGGGCAGCGCCAACGTGTCCCACGGGTGCGTCGGCATGAGCGTCGCCGACGCGCAGTGGCTCTACGACCGCACCAGCCGCGGCGACGTCGTCGAGGTGACCGGCTCCGCGCGGCAGATGACGCTCGACAACGGCTACGGCGACTGGAACCTCTCCGCAGCCGACTGGAAGCAGGGCTCGGCCCTCAGCTGACCCGCCACGGCCGCGCGTCCGCCCGGCAGGCGGCGCGCGGGGAGTCGGGCCTGCGGACGCAGGTGTGCGGGGGAGAGCGCGCGGTGTCTGAGCCGCCGGCCGCCCACTTGGAGCAGGTCGGTCACGGACCGTCGCAGCGGCGTACCCCCGTGCCTGCGCGGTCGGGGAGCAGTCACCGCATCCCGTGGAGCACAGCGTGGAGGATCTGGGTCACCAGGTGGCTCGGATCCTCCACGATCAGCGTTCGGAAAGGCGTGGCCCGCGCGCCGGGGTGGGAGGGCTCTGCTTCCCCGCACCTGCCCACCAACGAGCCGAGGGCCCGCCGGGATGATCCCGGCGGGCCCTCGTGCGTCGCGTGCGCTCAGTGGTCGCGCAGCGGGACGTCCTCGGTGTCGCGGAGCTGGTGGTCGTCGAACTGGTGTCCGTCGGCCGGGTGGTCGAGCCCTGCCTGGAGCTCGGCCTCGTGCTCGGCGTGGTGGTGCGCCTCCTCGAGCTCGGCCCGCGTGGGCTTCTGCACGTTGTGGCTGAACGCCCACGACGACAGCTTGGCCCGCAGCTTCTCCTTGCGCGAGTCGGGCGCGGCCACACCGGCGGCGTCGGTGTCACCGTCGACCGCGTAGACCTCGTCGCGCTCACGCGCGGTGAGCGTGTAGGCGGCCGTCTGGTCGATCGGCAGGTGACGCTCGGAGTAGGCGCCCTCGGGGGAGCGGGTGATGATGCCCGTCTCGTAGCCGTGGAGCAGCATCTCGTTGTCGTGGCGCTGCAGCGAGATGCACCAGCGCCGGGTGATCCAGAACGCCAGCAGGGGGCCGAGGAAGATGGCCACCCGCATGAAGTAGGTGATCTGGTTGATGCTCAGGTCGAGCTTGATGGCGATGATGTCGTTGCCGCCGGCCGCCCAGGCGAGGCCGTAGAACGTCATCAGCGACACCATGACGGCGGTGCGCGTCGGAGCGTTGCGCGGGCGCTGGAGCAGGTGGTGGTCGCGCTTGTCGCCGGTGATCCAGCCTTCGATGAACGGCAGGAGGATCAAGATGACGAGCATCAGCGGGGGCACGATGAGGATCGGCAGCATCACGTTCCACGAGAACGTGTAGCCGAAGAACACCGACTCCCACCCGGTCGGGATGATGCGCAGCAGTCCGTCGGGCCAGCCCATGTACCAGTCGGGCTGCGAGCCGGCCGTGACCTTGGTCGGGTCGTAGGGGCCGAGCTTCCACACCGGGTTGATCGACATCAGGCCACCCATGAGGGCGATGACGCCGAAGACCATGAAGAAGAAGCCACCGGCCTTGGCGGCGTAGACGGGGAGCATCGGGAAGCCGACGACGTTCTGCTCGGTGCGGCCGGGCCCGGGCCACTGCGTGTGCTTGTGGTAGACGAGCAGCAGCATGTGGGCGGCGATGAGCGCGAGCAGGATGCCCGGGATCAGCAGCACGTGCACGATGTAGAGGCGCGGGATGATCGACTCACCCGGGAACTCGCCACCGAACAGGAAGAACGACATGTAGGTGCCGACCACCGGGGTCGCCTTCAGGAAGCCGTCCGCGGCGCGGATGCCGGTGCCGGAGAGCAGGTCGTCGGGGAGCGAGTAGCCCGTGAAGCCCTCGAGCGTGCCCAGGAGCAGCAGCAGGCAGCCGATCACCCAGTTGAGCTCGCGCGGCTTGCGGTAGGCGCCGGTGAAGGCGACGCGCAGCAGGTGGACCATCATCGAGGCGATGAAGATCGCCGCGGCCCAGTGGTGCATCTGGCGCAGCAGGAGTCCGCCGCGCACGTCGAAGGAGATCGCCAGGGTCGAGGCCATCGACTCCGACATCCCGACGCCGCGCAGCTGGTCGTAGGAGCCCTCGTAGGTGACGTGTCCCATCGACGGGTTGAACCACAGCGTCAGGAAGACGCCCGTCAGCAGCAGCACGACGAAGCTCCACAGAGCGATCTCGCCGAGCATGAACGACCAGTGGTCGGGGAAGACCTTGCGCAGGTTCTTCTTCATCGCCGTGGCCAGACCGAGGCGGTCGTCGGCCCACGAGGCGAGGGACCCGGCGGGGCCGGGCTTGGTGGTGGTCGCGGCAGCGGTGCCGTTGGTGGTGGCGACCTTGCTGGTGTCGATCCTGGAGTCCGTGCTCACTTTTGCTTCTCACGCTCCCAGTAGCTGGCCCCGATGGGCTCGGTGAAGTCGCTCTGTGCGACCAGGTAGCCCTCGTCATCCACCGCGAGCGGCAGCTGGGGAAGAGGACGGGCAGCCGGACCGAAGACGACCTTGGCGTGGTCGGCGAGGTCGAAGGTCGACTGGTGGCACGGGCACAGCACGTGGTGGGTGGTGCGCTCGTAGAGGGAGATCGGGCAGCCGACGTGGGTGCAGATCTTGGAGTAGCAGATGATTCCGCTGACGGTCCACTTCTCGCGGCCCTTGAGCGGGATGATCTCGTCGGGGTTCATCCGCACGACGATGATCGCGGCCTTGGCCTTCTGGACCTGCTCGTCGAGGTTGGTCAGCTCGGGGTAGCCGTTCTCCTCGGACGGGAACAGCGCCTCGGCGGTGGCGTTGACGAGGTCACCGATCTCGACCTCGCTCGCGAGGATGGGGGTGCCGACGACGTCGCGCACCAGGCGCATGCCCGGCTTCCAGATGGTGTGCGCGAGCGCGTCGATGTCGAGGGCCTTGCCGGGGGCCAGGTCGCGCAGCAGCACGACGGCGGGCAGTCCGAGCAGGCCGACGGCGCCGATCATGGTGTTGCGGACCAGGGGCCGGCGACCGATGCCGGCCTCGGCGAGGCCCTCGTTGAGCGCCTCGACGGTGGCCTCGCGGTCCTCCGGCGGGGAGGCGGCCGCGTGGCGCATCTCCACGATCTCGTGGTCGGCCATCAGCTTGCGGGCCAGGTGGATGATCCCGATGCCGATCAGCAGCAGGCTCACGCCGAGGGTCACGCCGAGGCTGACCGTCGATGCGCCGAGGCCGCCGACGGTGTCCCAGTTGTCGCCGATCTGGAAGGTGAAGTAGGCGACCACGAAGAGGACGGCGCTGATCATGGCGCCGACGAACATGGCCACGACCTGTCGCTCGGCGCGCTTCTCGGCCCTGGGGTCGACGTCGGTCGGGCGCCACGTGTGCGCCGGCAGGCCCGGGTCGGGGATCGGCTCGGCCTCGCGGTGCGCGGGCACGTGGCCCTCGCCGTACGGCAGCGGGGTGCCGTCCGGTGCGTTGACCGGGTGCTCAGGCGTCGAGGAGTTGTCGTTGCTCACGCGTTCACCTTGCTCTTCTTGCTGCGGGTCGTGTGCGAGGCGATCCAGACCGCCGCGCCCACGAGTCCGCCGATGCCGATCACCCAGGCGAAGAGGCCCTCGGAGACAGGTCCCAGTCCGCCCAGGGTGAAGCCGGCGTACTCAGGCGTCTCCTCGAGGCTCCCGAGGTAGGCGATGACGTCGCGCTTCTGGTCGGGGGAGAGGTTGCCGTTGCTGAAGTTGGGCATCTGCTGGGGCCCGGTGATCATGGCCTCCCAGATGTACTTCGGCTCCACTCCGTGGAGCGTGGGTGCGTAGCCGCCGCGCGGCATCGCGCCGCCGGCGCCGTTGAAGTTGTGGCAGGCGGTGCAGTTGGTGAGGAAGATCTGGCCGCCGCGGGAGATCGCCTCCTGGCGCTGCTCGTCGGACAGGTCCTCGATGGAGTAGTCGGCCGTGTTGGGGATCGCGGGGCCGGGGCCGAGCGAGGCGACGTACGCCGCCAGGGCGGAGACCTCCTCGTCGTTGAAGACGGGCGGCTTGCGCTCGGCCTGCTGGCCCTGCTGGACCAGGGGCATGCGTCCGGTGCCGACCTGGAAGTCGACCGCGGCGGCGCCGACGCCGACCAGCGACGGGCCGAGCTGGTAGCCCGGGCGGACCGTGGGCACGCCCTCGCCGTTCTTGCCGTGGCAGAACGAGCAGCTGGCGAGGAAGAGCTCCTTGCCCTGCGCGACCTTCTCGGTCTCGCTCGGCTGGCTGTCAGCCTGGGCGGGGGAAAAGGCCGTGTAGAGGGAGCCGCTGATCAGGAGACCCAGCAGCAGCACGGCGAGACCCGCAAGCGGTCCCCGACGGTGCCGGGAGAGACGACCAGCGGTTCGGTTGAGCAAACGCACGATTAGTCCTTGCCGGTTGCGGTTTCGGTGCTTACTGAATGACGTAGATCATGAAGAACAGGCCGATCCAGACCACGTCGACGAAGTGCCAGTAGTAGGACACGACGATCGCGGTCACGGCTTGCTCGTGGGTGAAGCGCCGCGCGAGATAGGTGCGGCCGAGGACGAAGAGGAAGGCGATGAGTCCGCCGGCCACGTGGATGCCGTGGAAGCCGGTGGTCAGGTAGAACATCGAGCCGTAGGCCGAGCTCTGGATGGTGACGCCGTGCTCGATCAGCTCGGCGTACTCGAGCGCCTGTCCGCCGATGAAGATGGCGCCCATGACGTAGGTGAGGACGAACCACTCGCGCAGGCCCCACTTGGCGATGTTGTACAGCTTGCCGGTGCGCCCGACCTGGCCGCGCTCGGCGGCGAAGACGCCCCACTGGCAGGCGAAGGACGACGCCACGAGGATCGCGGTGTTGGCCGTGGAGAACGGCACGTTGAGCTTGTCGGTCTCCTGCGCCCACAGCTCCGGGCTCACCGCCCGGATGGTGAAGTAGGACGCGAACAGCGCCGCGAAGAACATGAGCTCGCTCGCGAGCCAGATGATCGTCCCCACGCTGACCATGCTGGGTCGGTCGTGGTGCCCGTGAAGACGGGAGGCCGGAATCGTCGCAGTTGCTGTCGCCACGAAGATCATTATGGCCGTTGGCGAGGACGAGGGGCACCCCGACCCCCTGTGTTGGTCCGACATAGAGTTCACAGGGTGTTGCCGACCCTCTCCGCCCTCTCCTCGGACACCACGGAGGTCCTGCCCCGATTCACGCCCGGGCGGGTGCTGACCGACTGGGGGATCGACCCGATCCCGTTCGTGGTGATGGTCTGGGCGATCGGGCTCTACCTCCTCGGAGTCGCCGTGCTGCGGCGCCGCGGCGATCGCTGGCCGCTCGGACGCACGCTGGCGTTCGTCGGCCTCGGCATGGGGTCGTTCGGCTTCGCCACGATGTCGGGCCTGGGGATCTATGACACGACCCTGCTGAGCGTGCACATGGTCCAGCACATGGTGCTGTCGATGGTCGTGCCGCTGGCCCTGGCGCTCGGCGCGCCGGTGACCCTCGCCCTCCGCACCCTGCCCGGGGCCCCGCGGCGGTGGCTGCTCGCGGTGCTGCACTCGCGGGTGGCGAAGGTCCTGGCCTTCCCCCCGCTCGCGTTCGCCCTCTACGTCCTGTCGCCGTGGGCGCTCTACTTCAGCCCGTGGTACGACGCCAGCCTCAGCTCGTCCTACGTGCACCAGATGATGCACATCCACCTCGTGCTGGTCGGCACGCTCTTCTTCTGGCCACTCATGGGCGTCGACCCGGTGCCGGGCCGGGTCAGCCACCCGTTCCGGGTGCTCCTCACGCTGATGACGCTGCCCTTCCACGCGTTCCTCGGCGTGACGATCATGGGGCAGTCCAGGCTGATCGGCGCCGAGCACTACCTCGCGCTCCGGGAGGGGCCGATGGGCGGGTGGCTGCCCCCGGTGCTCGACGACCAGCACCTGGCCGGCGGCATCCTGTGGGCCAGCGGGGACCTGATCGGGGTGCTGTTCTTCGGCGTGCTCTTCACTCAGTGGGTGCGCTCGTCGATGAAGGAGGCGGCCCGCGAGGACCGCCGGCTCGACCTGGCCGAGCGACGGGCACCCGACCGGCTCACACTGTGACGCATGCCTCCACGCGGGCTCGGGAGGGCGACGGTTACGATGCCTCCCGTGACTGATGCCGCCGCAGACCGCTCGCTCAAGGTCCTCGTCTACAGCGACGACGTGAACACCCGCCAGCAGGTCATCCTGGCGCTGGGCCGCCGCCCGCACCCGGACATGCCCGAGCTCGAGTACGTCGAGGTCGCCACCGAGCCGGTGGTCCTGCAGAACATGGACCGCGGCGACATCGCGCTCGCGATCCTCGACGGCGAGGCGGTCCCCGCCGGCGGCATGGGCATCGCCAAGCAGCTCAAGGACGAGATCTACCAGTGCCCGCCCGTCGTGGTGCTGACCGGTCGTCCGCAGGACGCCTGGCTGGCCACGTGGTCGCGTGCCGAGGCCGCGGTGCCGCACCCGATCGACCCCATCCAGCTCGCCGAGGCCGTCGTCGGCCTCCTCAAGCCGTCGGTCCCGGCCACCTCCTGACACCGCTCGGGCGGCGCTGCCGCGCGCCACTAGCCTGATCCCCATGTCCCACACCTGGCCCGACGTCCTCTCCACGCTCGTCGCCGGTGACGACCTGACGACCGAGCAGGCGCGGTGGGCCATGGACGAGGTCTTCGCCGGCGCGGCGACCCCCGTCCAGCTCGCCGGCCTCGTGGTCGCGCTGCGCGCGAAGGGCGAGACGGTCGAGGAGGTCTCCGGCATCGCCGACGCGATGCTGGCCGCGGCCAACCCGATCTCGGTGCCCGGGCGGCTGCTCGACGTCGTCGGCACCGGGGGCGACCGGTCCATGTCGGTCAACATCTCCACGATGGCCGCGATCGTCGCGGCCGGTGCCGGGGCCCGCGTGGTCAAGCACGGCAACCGCTCGGCGTCGTCGAAGTCCGGCTCGGCCGACGTCCTCGAGGAGCTCGGCATCCGCCTCGACCTCACCCCGGCGCGTGTCGCCGAGGTCGCCGAGGAGGCCGGCATCACGTTCTGCTTCTCCGCTGCCTTCCACCCCGCCATGCGCCACGCGGCCGTGCCGCGCCGCGAGCTCGGCATCGCCACGACCTTCAACATCCTCGGGCCGCTGACCAACCCGGCCCGCCCGCAGGCCCAGGCGATCGGGTGCGCGGACGCCCGGATGGCGCCGGTCATGGCCGGCGTCCTCGCTGGCCGCGGTGTGGACGCCTGGGTGTTCCGCGGCGACGACGGGCTCGACGAGCTGACCACCACGACCACCTCGACCCTGTGGCACGTGCACGACGGCCGGGTCGTGGAGAGCACCGTCGACCCCGCCGCGCTCGGCATGGCCCGTGCCACCACGGAGGACCTCCGCGGGGGCGACGCCGCCCACAACGCCGACGTCGTACGCCGTGTCCTGGCCGGTGAGCAGGGGCCGGTGCGCGACGCCGTGGTGCTCAACGCGGGCGCCGCGCTCGCCGTCCACGACGCACCCGGCGGCGACGTCGAGGCCGCCCTCGCGGCCGGCGTCGCGAAGGCCGCCGAGGCCATCGACTCCGGTGCCGCCCGGTCGGCGCTCGAGCGGTGGGTCGAGGCCACGTCGCGCTGAGGCTCGATCAGGCCCGGGCGCGGACCCGGGCTCAGACCTCGAGCACGTAGGACCGTCCCTCGCGCCGGAACCCGAGACGGTCGTAGTAGGCGCCGACCATCCCGGGCGGCGTCACGACGCGCCGGATGCCACGCTCGGCCAGGAGCCCGCTCTTGCGCCAGACGAACTCACCGGGGGAGAAGTCGCGGTAGCGCGGGGTGACGTAGTCGAGCAGCACGTCCGCCGTGTCGCCGTGCCTGCGCAGGAGCACCACGCCGACCGTCTCGTTGCCCTTCTGCACGAGGAAGGCGTCCTGGTCCTCGCCCGGGTCGTGGGCGAACGACGGGTTGAACCTGAGGATGTCGGCGCCGTGCACGCTGAGCGTGTGGCGCAGGTAGGCGTCGGACGGGCCGACCTCGAGCACCTCGAAGGCGGACTCGTCGTGCCGCTCGCGCAGCATCCGGACGACGAACCACGCGTTGATGGCGACGAGGACGGTGTTCATGCCCACCATCGGCCACACCTCGAGCGTCGCGTTGAACACGATGAGGATGACGCACGCGACCGCGTTGAGCACGCGCAGGCGCAGCACGCTGGCCTGGAGGAGCGAGTAGACGAGCAGGGCGCTGCCGCCCCAGCCGAGGAGGTCGAGCCAGTGGTCGGCGAGCCAGGTCACGGCGGGAGACTATCCCGCCGTGACCCGACCGCCGGCGGGATCACTTGATGACGTAGAGCACGATCTTCTTCGACTTCGAGCCGAACACCTGTCCGTTGCCCAGGTAGACCACCTGCAGACGGTGCTTGCCCTTGGCGAGCTTGCGCAGCTTGAGCGTCTTCTTGCCCTTGTGCACGGGGGCCATCGTGAACTGGGCGATCTTCTTGCCCTTGTCGAGGACCTGCACCACGCCGCTCGGCGTGCTGAGGCCGGTGACGGTGATCGTGACGGTCAGCTTCGCCCGCTTGCCGACCTTGACGCGCGACGCCTTGAGCGCGCCGGCCGCGGTGGACCCGAGCCGGGCCACGGCGACGGCTGCCGCGGTGGCTGCTCCTTCGCTGAATCCCGCCGCAGAGGCGAACACGGTGACAGACACGTCCTTGCCGGCGTCGTCCGAGGTGACGCGGTAGCTGCCGCTCGTCGCGCCCGGGATGGCGACCCCACTCCGGAGCCACTGGTAGCGGAAGGTCGTCGCTGCGGGAGACCACGACCCGGTGGTCGCCCGTAGGCTTCCTCCGGGGCTCGCGGAGCCGGTGATGGTGGGCGCACCCGCGCTCTGCAGCGCGCCTCCCGCCGTCACGCTGATCTCGTTGCTCACGGACTGACCGTTGACGTAGCCGGCCTTGGCTCCCGTCACGCGCAGGGACACGACTCGGTTGTAGTCGTCGGTCGTGAGCGTGTACGCCGGTCCGACCGCGTTGCGGATCGCGGATCCGTTGCGCAGCCACTGGTAGGTGACCTGGACGTCGGCCTGGTTCCACAGTGGGGCCACGCTGGTCAGCGTCTTGCCCACCGACGACCCCTCGGGTGCCGTGATCTGGGCCGGCGTGATCGCGCGCAGGCCGGCGTCCACCGTGAAGGTCCAGGTCGGGCTCGAGCCGATGCTGTTGCCGGCGACGTCGAGCGCCCTGACCGACCAGGTGTAGGTGCCGTCGGCCAGGTTGGCCGGGGACGTCCAGGCAGTCGCGGCCGTCGTCACCGCGGGTGGATTGGTCGCCCCACTGCTCGCCGGCTCGATGTCGATCGTGTACTTGGCGGCACGGGCGGCAGCGTGGCCGTAGCTCGCCCACCGGAAGGCGGTTCCGACGGGCTGCACGGAGGCCTGGTCGGTGGGACTGGTGAGCTGCACCGGGAGCGGGTCGACGTAGAACCGACCCAGGTCGGACCAGCGCCCCGCCTTGCCGCCCACGTCCGTGCGCCTCACGCGCCAGCGGTAGGGCTCCGACGACGCGGCGAGGGGAGTCGCCGGGACGAAGGCCGCCTGCTTGGTGGCGGTGGAGAAGACCAGGTTGCCTGAGGACGGGACCGTGTCGTCGTTCTTGTAGACCTGCAGCTCCCACGAGGCGTCGTAGTCCTCGGCGCTCCACCTGAATAGCGTGCTTCCCGCCGCTTGACGGCTGTTGAAGGCGGGGAGGGCTGCCGGGTCGACGACGCCTCGCTCCGGCGCCGCGGCGGTGCCGGGGTCGAGGTTGGTCGCCGGGGTCGCCTTGACGATCTTGCGCGTCTCGGACCACGAGAGACGGTTGTTGTTGCCGTCGATGGCCTGGACGCGCCACCACAGGTCGCCCTCGGGGTAGGTCTTGGTGAAGGCGGTGTAGGTGGCCTGATCGACGAGCACATCGTCGATGGTGTTGCTGTCGGTGATGGTGGCCGACTGCGCGACCTGGAGGCGGTAGCGCTGCGCGGTCTGGTAGGGCGCGACCGATCCGCCGTAGACGGGCGGCGCCGCCTGGTTGGTGAGGTGGTAGTCGGTCCACCGGAACGTCAGCTGGTCAGCCAGCGTGGCGTCCGCGGACGGCGACTCGAGCTGCACCCGCGGGGAGACCTTGCGGAACGCGCTTGCGCCGGAGTCGATCTGACCGGTGGGCCCGGGGCCACAGTTGTGCGTCGACATCACGCGTGTGCAGGGACGGACGTACCAGTAGTACGCGGACCCCGACTCGTTGTCGGGGAGGGCGCTCGGGTTGTGGTGCTCGGCCGGGGTGAACCGCGAGGAGATCGTCTGCACCCCGTCGTAGACGAGGTTGGTGAAGTCGGGGTCCTCGGCGACGTAGACCTGGTAGCCGCCGGCGCCGGGGACGGACTCCCAGTCGAGGACCGGAGTGGCCGACATGCCCATGCAGACGGTCTGCTCGTCGGTGACGCCGCCGACCACGACGAGGCGCTTGGTGCACGAGTGCCCCGAGTCCACCGAACGTCCGTCGAGGGCGACCTGGTGCCCGGCGGCACGGGTGGGCGCCTCGATCGTGAAGGTGGACCTCTGGCCTGTGCCCAGGCGGGCGTTCGTCCTCGCGTCGAACGCCTCGACCCACCAGGTCCTGGTGCCCGGCCGGAGGAAGTACGTGGAGAGGTCCGTCACTGCGGGGTAGGCGAGCTTCGTGGACAGGATGGGGGTGGTGCTCTCCGGAAGGACGTATCCCTCCGTCTCGGAGACGCGGAGCTTGTAGTAGACGGGGGCGTCGACGGTCGACGCGATCGGCTCCCACGCAAGGGCGGGGAACCGTGAGGTGATCTGGTTCGACGCGAGCGGGAGGGGTGCCAGCGGCGTGGTGCCGGCAGCGACCGGATCCTCGAGGACCCGGACGGTGCCCATCGTGAAGGTCGGTGAGACTCGGTTGTCGCCGTCGATCGCGGCGACCTGCCAGGTGAAGAGGTCGGGATTGCGCGCGGGGTCCTCGGTGTCGGTGTCGGAGGGAAGCGCAGCGGTCGGGGTCCAGGAGAGGGCGGACGTCGTGGCCGTCACCGTCCCGGCAGCGCCCGTCAGCGTGATGCGGTAGGCGTTGGCGTCCGGGCTCGGCTGCCAGCGGAAGGTCGGCACGGCGACGGTGCTGCCGTTGGCAGGCGAGATGGGCTGGATCCGGCCGCTGTCGTACACGAAACGGCCGGCGTCGGAGTAGACGCCGTTGACCTGGGGGGAACGGGGTCCGTCGAACGCTCGGACACGCCAGTAGGTGGTCGTGCCCTGCGAAGGCATGCACCGGCCGTTCGCGGATCCCGGGACGTAGGTCGTGGACTGTGTCGCGCACGACTCGAACGTCTCCGGCGTGAAGTTCTCGTCGTTGCCGACCTCGAGCACGTATCGCGTCGCGTGTCGGACGGGTGTCCACTGGTAGTAGACGTCGTCGCCGACGGGCGTCGAGGAGACGGGGGGGTAGACCAGGGACGGCTTGAAGGGCCAGCGCCGGTCGAACACGCTCGGGGCGGCGGGCCACGGGGTCGGCTCGCCGGCGGCGTTGTAGGCCCGCACCTTCCAGTAGTAGGTGTTGTTGTCGTAGGTCGTCATGGGGGAGTAGCGGGTCGAGAGGACCTTGCGCTTCTCGATCTGGGTGTTGAAGTCGGGGTCGAGCGCGACCCAGATCTCGTACTCCTTGGCACCCTTGACCGGGTCCCAGTCGAAGACGACGTCCTGCACCTCCACGCGTGGACGGATCCCGCTGGCCCGGTCGGGAGCGCAGACGAGCCCGGGGCTGCAGGTGGACGACGTCACCGGCGGCAGCTGGGTGACGTCGTAGCTCGTGTAGGCGGTCCACTCGCTCTGCAGGCCGTTGTCGAACTTCGCCCGCACGCGCACGAAGAAGTCCTCGGTCCCCTGGCGCTCCCCGACGCCCTGGGGATCCGGCCACACGTAGGTGGTCGTCTTGACGTCCTTGACGGATCCGCCGACACCATCGCCCTCGGCGTCCATCTCCACCTCGTAGGAGACGGCGCCCGGAACGGCGTCCCACGAGATGATCGGGGGAGAGACCGGCGGCAGCACCCGCTCGCCGGGGGACACGACCACGTTGGACGGCTTGACGAGATCGCCGATGTCGACCGACGACACGGTCCAGCCGCTCGCGCCGCTGCTGTCGACGGCCTGGACCCGCCAGTGGAGCGCGCCAGCCCGCAGGACCCGGGCCGGGGTGTAGGAGGTGGCGGTCGTCTCCTGGTTGAACAGGAGGGAGGCGAACGAGGAGCTCTCCGAGCCCTGCACCCGATACCTGGTCGCGCCCGGCTGCGCATCCCACGACAGAGTCGGGATGGGCGCTCCTTGGGCGGTCAGGCTGGTCGGTGCCGGTGGCGCTGCGTGCGTCAGCTGCGCGGGAGCGACCAGGACCCCCAGGCACAGACCGGCGATCGCCGCAGCGCGCGCGAATGATCCGACAAGCTTTCGTGACATCCCCGGAGGTCCCCTCGTGGCGTGGCTCAGACGCCGCCACGCTAGGTCGCGCGGAGGCCATCGGGTCCCGGAATCGGTTCCGGTGGTCACAAATGACTAGGGGCTCCGCCCGATCGGCCGACACGCGCGCGGACGCTACGGTGAGGCCATGATCACCGCCATCGTCTTCGTGAAGGCCGACGTCGCGCGCATCCCCGAGGTGGCCGAGGCGATCGCCTCCCTCGACGGGGTCAGCGAGGTCTACTCAGTGACCGGGCAGGTCGACCTCATCGCCCTGGTGCGCGTGCGTGAGCACGAGGACGTGGCTGCCGTCGTCGCCGACCGGCTCAACAAGGTCGACGGCGTCACCGAGACGGAGACCCACATCGCCTTCCGCACCTACTCCCGGCACGACCTCGAGGCGGCCTTCAGCATCGGCCTCGACTGACTCCTCGTCAGCGCACCGGCCGGTGCACCGGTGACGGCAGGCGCTGCTCGTCGAAGGGCACCAGCGAGAGCCGCGACTGGTTGGCCGCGTCGTAGAGCGCGAGGTGTCGGGCGGCTCCGCTGAGGGGGCAGACCCACTCGCCGTCGACGTCGACGAGCCGCACGCCCGACGACTCCAGCCAGCGCAGCACCTTCTCCGACTCCTCCGCGGTCGCGGCGGGCACCGGGCCGGGCGCGCCGGCGACCGTCTCGGCGCTCGACCTGAGCTCGCGGACGTACTGGTGGGCGTCGGCGCCCGCGGGGATCCGCCCCGCCGCCGCGAGGCGGCCGAACCGGACGACGTGCACCGACCAGCGCCCGTCGTCCTCGCGACGGGCCGCCACGATCTCCGCGCACCGGGTCAGCGCGGACAGTCGCTGGGTGCGGGCCGCGGCACGGATGAAGGTGGCGAGCCGGTCGCGGTGCACCCCCGCCTCCTCGAAGCGCTCACGGTCGGCCAGCGCGGTCATCCGCTGGTTGATCGCCTCGACGACCTCCTGCGGGTCGCGCAGCAGCGTGTCGCGCAGCTGGCGCACCACGGCGGCGTAGGCCGAGGCGTCGGTGGAGCCGTCGCAGGGAGACAGGCAGCGGCCCATCTCGGCCAGCACGCAGGCCGAGCGGGACGGCGCGAGCGGCAGCCGGCCGCTGCACTGCCGCACCGGGAAGGTCTCGTGGAGCGCGGCAAGGCACTTCTCCGCCGTCTTCCTCGACGAGAACGGGCCGAGGTAGTCGGCGTCGTCGTCGAGCACCTTGCGCACCAGGGAGAGCCGCGGCCAGGCCTCACGGGTCAGCTTGACGAAGTGGACCTTCTCGGGGAACCGCGAGCGACGGTTGTACTTCGGCTTGTGCTCGGCGATCAGTCGCAGCTCGCGCACCTCGGCCTCGAGCGGCGTGGCGCACTCGATCCCGGTCACCGACTCGGCCAGGCCGACCATCTCGCCCATCCGGGTGCGGGTCTCCGAGGAGGTGAAGTAGGTCCGGACGCGGGTGCGGAGGTCCTTCGACGTGCCGACGTAGAGCACGCGCGAGCGCTCGTCGCGGAACAGGTAGACGCCGGGGGAATGGGGCAGGCCCTCGGCGAGGTGGCGCTTGCGCCGCTGCGCGGTGCTGACCCGGGAGGAGAACGTCTGCAGCTCCTCGAGCGTGTGGACGCCCAGGCCGCCGAGCCGCTCCATCAGCCCGTGCAGCACGTCGACCGTGGCGCGGGCGTCGGCGAGCGCGCGGTGGTTGGGCGTGGTGGTGGAGTTGAAGAGCCTGGCCAGCGACGACAGCTTGCAGTTGGGCGCGTCGTCGCGGGTGATCACCCGCCGGGCGAGCTTGGCGGTGTCGAGCACCTCGAACTTCGGCCACGGGCGACCCTGCTGGCGCGAGAAGTGCTGCAGGAAGCCGACGTCGAAGGGCGCGTTGTGGGCCACGAGCACGCACCCGGCGGCGAAGTCGAGGAACGCCGGGAGCGCCGACTCGATCGGCGGCGCGTCGTGGACCATCGCGTTGCTGATGCCGGTGAGCACGGCGATGAACGCCGGGATCTCGGCGTGCGGGTTGACGAGGGTCTGGAACTCCCCGAGCACCTCGCCACCCCTGACCTTGACCGCGCCGATCTCGGTGATCATCGAGCCGCCCGCCGCGGAGCCGCCCGTGGTCTCGAGGTCGACCACGCAGAACGTCAGGTCGCGCAGCGGCCGCCCCAGCTCGTCGAAGCTGCGCTGGGCCTCCCAACGGGACCGCTCCCGGGTCGGGCGGTGGGCGGTGGTGCTCATGTGGCACGACGCTAGACGTGGGATCCGACATCGGCGGTGATGGCGCGCGGACTACGCTGACCGCGCCCGACAGACCCGGCCCGACCCGGGCCCGACCCACGAGGAGCCACCCGTGCCCGAGCAGACCGCCGACCTCCGCGTACCCGGCGACGGCGAGCGGTGGCGCTGTGCCGGCTGCGGCAACCTCACCCGCTTCGACGTGACGCGCACCCGTCGCACGACGGAGTACTGGCACTTCGACCTCGCCGGCGAGCACCAGGTGGAGGAGGAGACCGTGCGCTCCGAGGCGGTCGAGACGGTGTCGTGCCGCTGGTGCGGTCGCAGCGACGCGATCGAGGTCGTCGACCGTGCCTCCGCCGACACCGCCGGCGACCCCGCCGCCGGGTGACGAGCCCGCCGTGACCGGCCCCGCAGCACTGCCCGAGCGGCTGCGCCTGCGTGTGGTCGCGATGGTCTCGGCCGTCCTCCCCTCCGTCACGCCGGTGCCGCCGGCGCTGCGCAAGGTCGCCGGGTTCGCACCCGCCCGCCGTGCCCGGCTCGGTGCCGCCGCGATCTGGTCGGCGCTGGACGACGACGCGTTCCGCGAGCACGCGGCCGTCCAGGTGGCGGCGTTGCCGGCCGACCCCGACGACCCGGTCGACGTCGCCGCTCGAGCCTGGCTGGCCCGGGACGAGGGGTGGGAGGCCGTCGTCGCCGAGGTGGCGGACTCGCTGGGTCGCGACGGGGCCCGTGACGAGCAGGTCCAGGCCGAGCACGCTCGCCTGGCCGCGCAGGTGGTCGCGCTCCAGGCGGAGCTGGGCGCGGTGCGGGCCGAGCACCGCGAGGAGCTCGCCCGCGCCAAGGCCGAGCACAAGGTGCTGCGCCAGCGCCTCGGCGAGGCCCGGGGCGTGCTGCGTGCCGCCGAGGAGGCCCGCGACGCGGCCTACGCCGCCCGCGACGAGGCGCTCGCGGCGGCCGAGGGAGCGACCCGCACCGCCGAGGCCGACGTCCGACGACTGCGCGCGCAGCTCGACGAGGCGGAGTCGGGTCTGGCGGCCAGCCGCCGCGACGCCCGCTCCGGCCGCGACGCCGCGACCGTGCGGGCCCGCCTGCTCCTCGACGCGGTCGTGGACGCCGCCACGGGTCTGCGCCGCGAGCTGGCGCTCCCGGCCGTCACGGGCAGTCCCGGCGACGCGGTCGAGTCGGCGCTCGCGGGCGTCGTCGGCGCGCCGGTGTCGAGCGCGCCTGCGTCGCCTGCGCTCCTCGAGCAGACGCTCGGGCTGCCCCGCGCCCGGCTGGTGATCGACGGCTACAACGTGACCAAGGAGAGGTGGCCGACCGCGAGCCTCGAGGCCCAGCGCAGCCGGCTGGTCGCCGCGCTGGGTGCGCTCGTCGCGCGGACCGGGGCGGAGACGACAGTGGTGTTCGACGCCGCGGAGTCCACGGTGCGCACGGCCATGCCGGCCCCGCGCGGGGTCAGGGTCGTGTTCAGCCCGCAGGGGGTCATCGCCGACGACGTCATCCGCCAGCTCGTCGCGGCCGAGCCGCGCGGCCGCGTGGTCGTGGTGGTGACCGACGACCGCGCGGTGGGCCGCGACGTCGCCCGCGACGGCGCCCGCACGATGCCGGTCGCGGCCCTGCTCGGCCTTCTCGGCTCCTAGCCCGACACGCCGGCGCGCGCCGCTCCCCGAGGCGTTGTCGGTGGCCCCTGTCACCGTTCGGGGCATGACGACACGGATCGATTGCGACACCTGCGTGGTGCGCGGGCTGCACTGCCACGACTGCGTGGTGACAGTGCTCCTCGGGCCGCCGCCCGAGCTGACCATCGACGACGACGAGATGGCCGCGCTCGACGTGCTGGCCTCGGGAGGGCTGGTGCCGCCGCTGCGGCTGGTGGAGCCCGTGGCCGGCCCGGTCATCGAGTCGGCGTGAGGCTCGCCAGGACACGCTCGTCCTCAATCGGCGGCGAAGATTGGCGGCGGCCCCATGAGCGGCCTATGGTGTGGGCTGACGTCCGTGGCAGTGGGTCACCCGGCCCGCGCGGGCGTCGCGCCGAGTCGTGGACCACACCCCCGCATCACCCGTGGTCCGCGAGCCGGGGAACCACACTTCCCCCTGGGGTGAATCCCCTGCGAGGCGTGCCGCGCGAGCGGCACGAGGAGCAGGGGTAGGCCAGTCGTGCCGAACCCGTCAGCTCACCTGGTAGGCGTACGACACCCCGAGGAGTTCCCCCGCTCGTGGCTCACACCCGCAAGCGAGTTGGTGCGACCGTCATCGGTCTCTCCGCGATCGCTGCCATCGCCTTCGTGCCCGCGACCCCCGCGCAGGCCGACCCCGACATCGACGACGTCAAGGTCCGTGTCGACCGTCTCTACCACGAGGCCGAGGCCGCCCAGGAGCGCCTGCACGACGCCCGCCTCGACCTGGCCGACCTCCGTCGCGACCTGCGCGGGCTCAAGGCCGACCAGGAGCGCCAGGACGAGCGTCTCGGCGCCGTCCGCGACCAGGTCTCCGACGCCGTCGTGCGACAGCTCGAGGGCGAGGGCATCTCGACCATGGGCCAGATCGTCGTCTCCGAGGACCCGGGAGCCTTCCTCGACTCGCTCTCGACGATGTCGTCCTTCAACGACCTCCAGTCCTCGCTGCTGTCCGACTACGACACCGAGCTCCAGGCCCTCGAGATCCGTCGTGAGGCCACCAGTGACCGCACCGACGAGATCGCCGAGCTCACCGAGCAGCTGAGCGCCGAGAAGGACACCGTCGACGACAAGCTCGCCGAGGCCAAGGAGCTGCTCGCCGACCTCGAGGCCGAGGAGCGCGAGCGGATGCTCGCCTCGCGCAGCACCACGGTGCGCACGCCGAGCTCGGTGCCCGCCTCGGGCCGTGCCGCCGCCGCCGTGCAGTACGCCATGGCCCAGGTCGGCGACGCCTACGTCTACGGCGCCATGGGCGAGAACGCGTTCGACTGCAGCGGCCTGACCATGCGTGCGTGGGCGCAGGCCGGCGTGTCGCTCCCGCACTCTTCCAGCGCGCAGTTCGGCTCCGGTCCGCGGATCGCCGCGAGCGACCTGCAGCCCGGCGACCTGGTCTTCTACTACAGCCCGATCAGCCACGTCGGCATGTACATCGGCAACGGGATGATCGTCCACGCCGCCAACCCGGGCACCGGGGTCGTCGTCTCCGGCCTCCACTCGATGCCCTACGTCGGCGCGGTCCGTCCTGGCTGACACGCACTCCGCGAAGGCCGGTCGTCCACTCCTGTGGGCGGCCGGCCTTTCGCTGTGCCTGGTCGTCGCGGTCGTCCTCGTGCGCGACGTGGGCCACGAGGTGGCCCCGCCGGAGTCGGTGGAGGGGCTGGTGGAGGGGCCACGGGCGAGCCCGGCCGGCGCCGCCGCCGCCCTGGCGGCCTTCGTCGACGGCGTGGAGCAGCGCGACGTCGCCGCCCTCAGGCGGCTGGCGCCCCCCGGCGCACCCGCGGCCGAGGCCCTGATGTCCGCCGTCGCGACCAATGCGCGGTCGCTCGACCTCACCGCGGTCACCGCTCGCTACGTCGACCAGCGGGGCGCGGTGGCCGCGGACGGGTCGTGGACGGGGGTGGCCGAGCTGACGTGGCGGCTCCGCGGCTACGACGAGGCACCCGCGCGCAGCGAGGTGGTCGTGCGGTTCGTGCCCGACGGCGATCGGCTCGCCATCGCGGGGTTCGGTGGGCAGGCGGGAGCGGGCGCCCGGCTGCCCCTCTGGCTGCGAGCGGAGCTGTCGGTGGCGCGCGCGCCCGGCGTGCTCGTGATGTCGGAGGGGTCCCGTGGCGAGGCGGAGGTCGTGCGGGAGCGGGTGGAGCGCGGCATCGAGGTCGTGCGCCGGGTGCTGCCCGGGTGGACCGCGCCCGTGGTGGTGGAGGTCCCCGCCTCCGGCGCGGGCCTCGAGGCGGCGCTGGGCGTCGGGTCGGGCACCTACGCCGGGATAGCCGCCGTCACTGCGGCGGCGGGTGACGGGGCGGACGAGCGGGGGCCGGTGCACGTGTTCGTCAACCCCGACGTGACCGACGGTCTGCGCCCCGCCGGCGCCCAGGTGGTGATGAGCCACGAGCTCGTCCACGTCGCCACGCAGGCGGTGCGCAGGCCGGTCGAGCCGTGGCTGCTCGAGGGGTTCGCCGACTACGTCGCCCTGCGCGACACGCAGCTGCCCGACGCGGTCGCCCTCGGCCGCGCGATCGAGGCGGTCCGGCGCGACGGGGTGCCGCGATCGCTGCCGGCGGCCGCGGACTTCGACACGCGGGGGAGTGATCTCCAGGCTCGCTACGAGGAGGCGTGGCTGGCGTGCCGGATCGTCGCGGAGCGGCTGGGGGAGCAGGGCCTGGTCGACCTCTACGACGCGGCCGCTGGAGGGCGGTCGCCGGCCACGGCCCTGCGGCGCGCCGGCCTCACGGCCGACGGGCTCGCCGCCGGGTGGCGTCACCGGCTCCAGGCCCTGGTCGACGCGGCCAGGAAGCACTGAAAGGCGACCGGGCGGTCGCCTTCAGGACGTGCAGTGAGTGCCCGGCGAGCGGGGAGGCCCGTCACCGCCCAGCTCAGGGACCGTCGAAGGTTTCGGCGGGGATCAGGAAGAGGTCGCTGACCGTCAGCCCGAACGCCATGACGGCGATGATGATGGCGACGGCGATGCAGCCGACCATGAGGCCGTACTCGACGGCTGTTGCGCCGCGTTCGTCGCGCGCCGCGTGCAGCTTCTCCATGAGAGTCCTTCCTGTGAGGTCTGAAGAGGCAGAAGGGTCCGCCACCGTGTGTGCGGCGGCGGACCCTTCAGAGCCACTGGGTCACGGCTTGGGGGTGCTGTTGTCCTTGATCTCGCTGCCGACGTTGGTGAAGAGGCCGGCGAGGTTGTCGCCCAGGGCGGCGACGACGGTGATGATGGCGACGGCGATCAGCGCGACCATCAGGCCGTACTCGACGGCGGTGGCGCCCTTCTCCTCGTCACGACGAGCGTTGAGCATGATGGTGAGGAACTGGATCATGGTGATAACCCCTTGAAGTGTGGATGATGAGTCCGGATGTCCGAGCCCCGGTGGACCCGTCATGAAGAATCCTCGTCGTTTCCCGCACCCGGCGAATCGGGTGATCGGCCGCACGTGAGTAGTCCCTTGTGACTAGTCGCCCATGTCTCGTCGGACCACCGGCTCGCCCCTGTCGGAGCGCGGTCAGAACCTCGTGGGCGAGTGACGGTCCAGGAGCCCCATCCGCATCGCGGTGACCAGGGCCTGCGCCCGGTTGGCGGCGCCGAGCTTCTGGTAGATGTGCGTGATGTGCGTCTTCGCCGTCGACTCGCTGAGGTACATCCGGCCGGCGATCTCACCCGTGCCCAGGCCCTCGGCCAGCAGGACCAGCACCTCCTCCTCGCGCCCGGACAGCCGCGGCGTGGACGGACCCGCGGCCCGTCTCATCATCGCCGCGCTCAGCCCGGCGCACAGGAAGGTCCGTGGCGCCACGGCGGCGTGCTTGGCCGCGCTGACCACGTCGGAGGCCTTGCTGTCCTTCCCGACGAACGCGGAGGCGCCGGCCTCCATGGCAGCGAAGATCTGGTCGTCACCGGCGTGCATCGTCAGCACGACGAGGCCCGTGGACTCGCTCGTCCTCCGGACTGCCCGCACGACGTCGAGACCATGGCCGTCGGGCATCTGGAGGTCCGTCACCACGACGTCGGGTCGGAGGTCGGCCCACGCCGCGACCCCGTCGGCGACGCTCCCGGCCTGGCCGACGACGCTCATGTCGTCGTCACGCTCGAACGCCCGGGCGAGGCCCTGACGGATCAGCTCGTGGTCGTCAACGAGCAACACGGTGATGCCCATGCACGGTTCCTCCTTCGTGAGGTGCGGTCTCGTGCGACCGCAGGGTGACGAGCGTTCCGCCGCCTGGGCGTGGGGCCACGTCCAGAGCTGCGCCGACCCTCTCGGCACGCTCGCGCATGCCCTGAAGGCCCCAGTGGCGCTCACGGGGTCCGGCGTTGCCGACTCCGTCGTCGGCGACTTCGAGGCGGAGGCGGGTGCCGTCGGTGTCGAAGGTCACCCAGAGGTTGTCGGCCCGTGCGTGCCTGCGCACGTTGCACATGGCCTCCTGGGCGACACGCAACACCTCGGTGGCGTGTCGTGGGGACAGCGGGGGGCCGGACTCGGAGAGGGACAGGTGCACCCGCAGCCCGGTCGCGTGGCCCACCTCCCGCGCGTAGTCGGACAGCGATGCCGCCAGCCGGCCGTCGGCGACCTCGTGGCGCAGGTCGAAGATCGACAACCGGATCTCGGACACGAGGCGGGTGATCTCGGTGCGCAGCGCGGTGACGAGCTCCCGGGTCTCCGGATGGTCGCTGACCGCCTCGATCTCGTCGACGAGGAACCCGAGCCCGACGATCTCCTGGGCGACGCCGTCGTGCATCTCGCGGGCGATCCGGTTGCGCTCCTCCGACGTGGCGAACGCACGCACGTCGTCGAACAGCACGGCGGTGTCGAGGCGCACGGCGAACTCGTCGGCCACCTCGAGGGCGCGCTCGTCGAGCTCGTGCGTCCACCGCGGCACGCCCACCAGCACGCAGTAGCCCAGCGTCTGCTGCGCGCCACGCAGCGGGACGACCGCGGTTCCGGGGGTGCGCTCGGCGCGCGGCAGGTGGATCTCGGGGACCAGCCGGCGCAGGTCGTCCTCGCCGTGGAGTGAACGGAGCGTGCCGTCGGGATCCGCGACCAGCACGGTGGTGCGCGCGCATCCGGTCGACTCCCGCATGGCCGCGTCGAGATCGATCGCCAGCGAGGCGGTGTCCAGGCCGAGGTCACCGGAGCTGGCGAGCTCGTGGACCCGTTCCATCAGCTGGTAGGCCGCCGCGTGGGGGGCCTGCCGGGCCATCAGGGTGCGCGTGGACCGGGACTGCCAGCTGGCCAGCACGCCCACGCCGAGCCCCATCAGCAACCACGGCGCGGCGTCGGCCGCGCGTGCGAGCGCGTCGTCGGCCGGGTCGGCGGCGATGGCGGCGCCGAGGGTGAGGGCGGAGACGAGCGTGACGTTGAGGGTGGTGACCAGGCCGTGGCGCACGCCGGCGACGATCAGGGGCACGGCCAGGTAGGCCCCCAGCTCGGCGGTGGAGCGCGTGGCGACGATGAGCGCCGTGACGGCGACCGCCTCAGCCACCGCGTGCCAGTGCGTGGGACGGCTGCGCGTCATCCACTCGAGCACGGAGGTGACGGCGGCGACGAGCGCGAGCACGACCACCAGCGGCGCCGACTCCACCAGCGTTCCGGCGTGGAGCGCGGTCCCTGCGGTCAGGGCGGTGGCGAAGACGCGGACAGCCGTCGTCGTGCGCCACGACTGCAGCGCCGGACGGACGACCCCTGTGTCCAGCGGCGCCATCGGTGTCATGGCGAGGTCACGTCTTGCTGAACGTGTCGGCGATCTGGATCCCGGCCGGTCCGAGGATGACGATGAAGAGGCAGGGGAGGATGAAGAGGACCAGCGGGATCATCATCCGCACCGGCACCTGCTGCGCCTTCTCCTCAGCGCGCTGGCGCCTCTTGGTGCGCATCTCGGAGCTCTGGATGCGCAGCACGCGACCGATCGGGATGCCGAGGCTGTCGGCCTGCACCATGGCCAGGCAGAACGACTTGAGGTCCTCCAGCGAGCTCCGCTCGGCCATGGCGCGCATCGCGTCGACCCGGCCCACGCCGATCTGCATCTCCTGCAGCAGCCGCGCGAACTCCTCCGACAGGGGCCCGGTGGTGTTGCGGGCCACCCGCTCGACGGCGGCGTCGAAGCCCAGACCGGCCTCGACCGACACCGTGAGCAGGTCGATCGCGTCGGGAAGGGCGTTGCGCATCAACGTCTCCCGCTTCTGGCCCGCGTTGTAGAGCAGCAGGTTGGGCAGGCAGTAGCCGAACGAGGCGATGAGTGCCGTGCCCCCGACCACGCGGTAGAAGGGCAGGTCCATGCCCAGCAGGTAGAGCAGGCCCACGCCGCCGAGCACCGACATCCCGAGCACCTTGAGGCCGATGAGCCGGTTGACGTCCCACCCCTCCGGGTTGCCCGCGACGTTGAGCCGGTAGTGGAGCTTCTTCGCGGTGTCGGCCCGCACCAGCTTGCGTCCCGTGCCGACCAGCTGGTCGCCGAGGGGACCGAGCACGCGCTCGGCGAACGGGCGCTCGAGCTCCTGCTTGACGATGTCGGGCGCCCGGTCCATCGCCTGGATCGCGGCGACCGATCGGGCAACACCGCGGCGCTCGCCGGTTAGGACGCCGATGGTGGACAGGCACAGGGTCAGTGCCACGAAGACGAGGACGGCACCCAGCATGAGGAGCATCAGGTCACACCTTCACTGTCGCGAGCTTGGACATGGCCCAGGAGCCGATGCAGAGCAGGGTGCCGGCCGCAGCGAGCATGGCGATCCCCATTCCCGTGGTGTAGAGCACGGCGACGTACTCTCGGTTGCTGAAGAGCATGTAGACGAAGATGAGGGGCGGCAGGCCGACGAGGATGTAGCCGGAGAGCCGCCCTTCGGCGCTCAGGGCCTTCACCTGGCGACGGAGGTACTCCCGCTCCCGCAGGGTGTCGGAGACGGTGTGCAGGATCTCGGCCAGGTTGCCACCGACCTCGCGCTGGATCCGGATGGCCATCACGACCCACCCGAAGTCCTCACTGTCCATCCGGTCGCCGACGCCGGCAAGCGCGTCGGTGATGTCGACACCGAGACGCTGCTCGACCAGCGCCCGCCGCAGCTCCCCGGCCATGGGCTCGTGCCCTTCGCGCACCACGGTGTCGACCGCTTGCGGCAATGACAGTCCGGCTTGCAGGCCGCCCGCCATCAGGCCGAGGGTCTGTGCCAGCTGGCCGTTGAAGGCATTGAGCCGACGGCCGTGCCGCCACCTCAGGTAGAACCACGGCGCGATGGCGCCGAGGAGCAGACCCAAGGCTGCCAGTGCGGGGCCGCCCAACACGAATCCGGCGAACGCTGCCCCTATCGCGATCCCGGCGTGCAGGAGGAGCCACTCCGACGCCGTCAATGCGGATCCGGCACCGGTGAGCCGGCGGGAGATCTTCGTCTCGAGGTCGGCGTTGACGACCTTGTCGGTCACCGCGAGCGCGGACTGACGCAGGCTCGTTGCCTCGGTGGCGCTCTTCTTCTTCCGCCGGGTGGTTCCCGAGCCACGGTCGGTGCCCGCGAAGTAGGCGTCGAGGCGGGACTCGGCGGTCGAGGGTCCACGCGGTCCGGTGAGGGCGATCACGAGGACACCACCGAGCCCGAGGAACACCGCGAGCGCCCCCATCAGCATGACCGGCGTGCTGACCAGCGCCTTGCCCGTCTGCACGACGTCCGGGATCTCGACCGCGACGGCGCCGAGCGAGACGAAGGCCGAGTCGGAGAATGTCTCGTCGCCGTTGCTGACCTTCACGTCGATCGACGATTCGCCCTCGATGCCGTCGGGGACCTCGAAGCTGACCACGAGCTGGTGAGCAAGGGCGTCACCCTGCTCGGCAAGCACGGCGCTCAAGGCGTCGGGGTCGGCCGGGATGACACGGCCACCGGTGCCGTCAGCGAGAGTGCTCGCTCGCTCGTCCTGACCGGCTCCGTGCAGTGCCACCACATCCACGACGACACCAGCCTCCACGGCGCCGCCCGTGGCGACGTCGAGGGTCGTCACGCTGTTGGTGTCCGACCCGTCGGACAGGACCAGCAGCGACCGCGCACCGTCGTCGCCGAGCAGCTCACGCGCGGCGTCGATCGCGTCGTAGACGCTGGTGCCCTTCGAGAGCTTGGCGTCCTCGACCGCCGCCAGCACCGCTGCGCGGTCGGCGGTGGGAGCGATGCGGTCCTTGACCTTGCCGGCGAAGGTCACCAGGCCCACCGCAATCTCAGGCGGTGTCGCCTCCAGGTAGGCGTTGACGGCGGCGATCGCGGCGTCGTACTTGTCGCCCTTCTCCATGCTCGCGCTGGTGTCGAGCACGAGGACCGTAGAGCGCTGGATCCCGCCCGTGTCGGCGGTCTCCACGCTCGCCTGGACGGGGTTGCCGTCCACGAGCACGGAGAGGGTGTCGCCGTCGACGACACTGCCGCTCGGCAGGCCGTCCGCGGACACCAGCATCGAGACGCGGCCGGAGGTGGACTCCACGTGGTCGATGTTGATCTCGTTGCTGGCCTGCGCGGGCAGGGCGCTGCCCAGTGCGAGGAACGAGCCGGCGATCGTCGCGGCGACCACCCGCCGGAGCTCCGTCCTCATGCTCGCGCGCCCGTCATGAAGACGGCGGGGTCGACCCGGACCCCGTGGTCCTGCAGACGCTCGAGGAAGCGCGGGCGCAGCCCGGTCGACATCAGCTGGCCGAGGAACTTGCCGTTCTCGTCGACGCCGGCGTTGTAGTCGAAGAGGAAGACGTCCTGGGTGGTGATGATGTCGCCCTCCATGCCGACGATCTCGGTGATCGCGGTGATGCGACGGGTGCCGTCCTTGAGCCTGGTCTGCTGGATGATGAGGTCGACCGCGCTCGACACCTGCTCGCGGATGGCGCGCACCGGCAGGTCCATGCCGGCCATCAGCACCATCGTCTCGAGACGGGCGAGCGCGTCGCGCGGGGTGTTGGCGTGCAGGGTGGAGATCGACCCGTCGTGGCCGGTGTTCATGGCCTGGAGCATGTCGAGCGCGGCGGCGTCGCGGATCTCACCGACGACGATGCGGTCGGGCCTCATGCGCAGGGAGTTCTTGACCAGGTCGCGGATCAGGATCGCGCCCTTGCCCTCGATGTTCGGCGGTCGCGACTCGAGGCGGAGCACGTGGTCCTGCCCGAGCCGGAGCTCGGCGGCGTCCTCGATGGTGACGATGCGCTCGTCCTCGGGGATGAACGACGACAGCACGTTGAGGGTGGTCGTCTTGCCGGCGCCGGTGCCTCCGGAGACGAGGATGTTGAGCCGCCCGCGGACGCAGGCCTCGAGCAGGCTCGCGGACGCGCGGCTCAGGCTGCCGAAGCGGATCAGGTCCTCGACGGTGAAGGGGTCCTCGGAGAACTTGCGGATGGTGAGCTTCGAGCCGTCCAGTGCGAGCGGGGGGATGATGGCGTTGACGCGGCTGCCGTCGGGCAGGCGGGCGTCCACCATGGGGCTGGTCTCGTCGACGCGGCGGCCGATCTTGCTGACGATCTTGTCGATGGTGCGGCGCAGGTGGGCCTCGTCGGAGAACGACGTGTCCACCTTGACGAGCTTGCCACCGCGCTCGACGTAGATGGAGTCGTAGGCGTTGACCATGACCTCGGACAGGCTGGAGTCCCGCAGGAGCGGCTCGATGGGCCCGTAGCCCAAGATGTCGTCGGCGATCTCCTGCGACACCCGTGTCCGGTCGGTCGACGACATCGGGCGCTCGGTCTCGCCGATGGCCTTCTGCAGCGCGATCCGCACCTGCTGCTCGAGCTCGCTGTGCGTCATGTGGACGTCGTAGAGCTTCGGGCCCAGGGCCTCGACCAGCTGGGCGTGCACCACCCGCTTGACGTCGAGGAACGGGTCGGCACCCGTCGTCTTCTTGCGTGTCGCAGCGGCGGGGACGGCGGGCACCTTCGCCGGGTCGGCGGGCGTGGCCCCGGCCGGGCCGGTGGCCGTGGACGCGGCGGGGGCGTCGGCGCGGGAGCGGGCGGCAGCCAAGCGGTCGGTGAGGCTCACGTCAGGCCTTCCTCAGTCGGAGACGGCCAGCGGGCTTCCGGCTCTCGGCGGTCGTCTGGGCGGGTACCGTCGGGGCGATCGTCGCCGCCAAGGAGGCAGCGAGCGCCTTGATGGCCTTGCTGTTGGCGTGGTGGGGGTGGGCACGCACGATCGCCTCGCCGCGGTTGACGCAGGCCAGCACGTCGCGGCTCGACTCCAGCGAGTGGTCGGCCTTGAGCTTCACCGTCGACTCGAACTCGTCGACGCTCAGCCCCACCTTCGCGTCGGCGCGGTTGAGGACGAGCTTCCACGAGCTGCGCTCGAAGTTGAGCAGGTCGAGGGTGCCGGTGGCCAGCTTGAGTCCCTTGAGCGACGGGATGTCGAGCGTGGCGACCAGCACGATCGTCGCCGCGCGGTCAAGCGAGGCGAGGGCGAGGTCGTCGAACGACCCCGACGTGTCGACGACGACGAAGTCGTACATCGCCTGCAGCGTCTCCAGCAGCTTGCCGACGTCCTCGCTGGTCGCCTTGTCGACGGCGTCGAGGTGCACCGGCGCGGCAATGATCGACAACCCGGGCGAGTGCTGGGTCACCAGGGACTGGACCGCCGATGCGTCGATGTCGCCGTTGAAGGCGATGAGGTCCCCCACGGTGCGGATCGGGGTGGCTTGGAGCATGATCGCGACGTCGCCGTTGTTGACGTCGAGGTCGACGATGCACACCTCGTGCCCCAGGTCCGCCAGGGCTGCCGCGGTGTTGGTCGCGACGAGGCTCTTGCCCACGCCTCCCTTCGTCGCGAACACGGTGACGACCTTGCCGCGCGGTGCGTTCTCCGCCTCGGTCGCGGCGGCGGCCGCTGCCTGGGCCGACTGCACGGCGCTCTGCGTGGCGGCCTGCACCTCGCCCTCCAGGGTCTGGGCGATCGCCGATGCGACGTTGCGTGCACGCTGGACCGCTGTGGTGATGCCGGCGAGGTCCTTGGCGGCCACGACCTCGCGCATGCCCGAGCGGAGCGCCAGCGACAGCGCGTTGCTGTCCACCTCGTGGCGCAGGAGGATGACGCCGAGGTCCGGGCGGTTGACCCGCGCCCACTGGGCGAGCGTCGAGGCGTCCTCCGAGGTGATGGACGGGCCGATCACGACCGCGAACTCCGTGGGGGAGGCCTGAATGTGGTCGCCGAGCTCCTCCATCGTGCCGAAGGCGCGGGAGCCGTGCAGCATCGCCTGGAGCAGGGCGAGCTGCCCGCGATCCGACTCGACAATCGCGGTCACGACGCTGTCCGGAAGATCTCGGGCATCAGGTCGGCGGCGCTCACGCCCGGTCCGTCGTCAACGTTCGAGTCCTCGGACAGGAGCGCGAAGGAGATCTCGGCATTTCGCGCGGCGAAGATGACCTTCTCGGCCTGCTTCTGGTCCACGGCGAGGGTGAGGATGGCGCGGGGCACCTGCTCGACGATCTGCTCGCCGGCGTCGGTGGTCGTCGTCTTGGCGGAGATGCTGGACGTCCCGACGCCGATGACCTGCACCTTCGGGAGCAGCAGGCGCGTGTAGGGCGGGAGCGTCTGCTCCGTCCCGTCGGGCTTCTTGAGGACCGGATCAGCCGAGAGGAAGATCGCGACGACCGAGCCGGGGTTGACGAAGCCGGCGACCCGGGCCGGGTCGCTGAGCTCGACCGAGATGGCGACCTTGTCGTCGGGGATCAGGAGCCCTTCGGTGTCGCTGAGCGTGCCGAACTTGGGGGCGATCACCTGCTCCCCGGCGTAGATCGTGCCGAGTGCGACGAGGTCGGAGATGGAGCCCGTGGACGAGAGTGCGCCGTCGACCACGTCCTCGCGCCGGATTCGCCGCTCCTCGAACTTGCCCGCCTCCATCGCCGCGGCCACCGACTCGCCGGCGTCGATGGTGTCGGTGGCCGCGAGCACCTCGACCAGCTCCTGGCCCGCGACGGCCCGCTTGTCGATGCCCTGGACGTAGAGCACGATGAGGGCGGTGCCGACGAGCGCGATGACGAGCGCGACTGCGAGTAGTACAGAACGGCGGGCCATGGGTTCTTCCTTCGGGGAGGGGGAGTCCGTGCGGGGTCACATGACCGGGGCCGGGGACGACGGCGTACGGGCAGGATGCTGCCGACGTGCGCGGGGCCTGAGGCTGTGTGCGGACACGCGGGTTGCACCCCTCTCGCAGGTCGTCGGGGGTCCCGGATGATCCCCAGCGAAAGGAATCTAGGGGCCTGCGATGCGGGGCGAGGGCTAAACCTCGCAAACCACCCGATGGTCGTGCGGGCATGGCCCGAAGTGACTAGTCCGACCTGGTCATGGCCGGGCCAGTGGGGCGGCGTCAGCCGAGGTAGAGAGCCTCGATCTCGTCGCGGGTCTCGCGCATGACCACGCGGCGCTTGAGCTTGAGGCTGGGGGTGAGCTGGCCACCCTCCTCGGTCCACTCATCGGGGAGGATGGTGAACTTGCGGATCGACTCCGCCTTCGACACCGCCTTGTTGGCCTCGTCGACGGCTTCCTGCACCGCCGCGACCAGGTCGGGGTCGTCCACGAGGGTGCTCAGGTCGGGGGACTTGCCGTGCTGCTCCGCCCAGGCGGGGAAGGTCTCGCGGTCGATGGTGACCAGCGCGCCGATGAAGGGCTGGCCGTCGCCCACGACGAGGCACTGGTCGATGAGCGCGTGCGCGCGCAGCCGGTCCTCCAGCACGGCCGGCGCGACGTTCTTGCCGCCGGCGGTGACGATGATCTCCTTCTTGCGGCCGGTGATGCGCACGAACCCCTCGTCGTCGACCTCGCCGACGTCGCCGGTGTGGAACCAGCCGTCGCGGTCGATCGCCTCGGCGGTGGCCTCCTCGTTGCCCCAGTAGCCGGCGAAGACCTGGCCGCCGCGGAAGAGCAGCTCGCCGTCGTCGGCCACGCGCACGCTGGTGCCGGAGAACGGGCGTCCCACGGTGCCGATCTTCGTGGCGTCGGGCAGGTTGACCGACAGGGCGGCGGTGGTCTCGGTGAGGCCGTAGCCCTCGAGCACCGGGACGCCGATGCCGCGGTAGAAGTGGCCGAGCCGGTCGCCCAGCGGCGCGCCGCCGGAGATGGCGTAGCGGCAGCTGCCGCCCAGCGCCTGGCGCAGCTTGGCGTAGACGAGCCGGTCGAAGAGCGCGTGCTGGACGCGAAGGCGCGCGGGCACCCGCTTGCCGTCGGAGGCGCGCGACCAGGCGATCGCGACGTCCGCCGCGCGGTCGAAGATCTTCCCGCGGCCGTCGGCGGTCGCGCGCTGCGAGGCGCTGTTGAAGACCTTCTCGAACACCCGGGGCACGGCCAGGATGAAGGTGGGTCGGAACTCTCCGAGGTCGGCCACCAGGTTCTTGATGTCGGAGCTGTGGCCCATCTTGGCGCGGCTCTTCACGCAGCCCACCTGGATGATGCGCGCGAAGACGTGGGCGAGCGGCAGGAACAGCAGCGTCGAGGCGTCCTCGGTGTCGAAGAGCTCCGCGAGCTCGTCGACGGCCACGCCGAGCTCGAACATGAAGTTGCCGTGGGTGAGCATGCAGCCCTTGGGCTTGCCCGTCGTGCCGCTGGTGTAGATCAGGGTGGCCAGGTCGAGCGGCGTCGCCGCCGTGCGCCGCTGCTCCAGCACCTCGTCGGAGATGTCGGAGCCGAGCCGGCGCAGCACGTCGACGGCGTTGTCCTGCAGCGACCACACGTGCTGCAGCTCGGCGAGGTCGTTGGACCGGCGCGCCTCACGCACCCGGGCGAGGTGGTCGGGGCCCTCGGCGACGACGGCCCGCGTGCCGGAGTCCTGGAGGATCCACCCGATCTGCTCGGCGGAGGACGTCTCGTAGATCGGCACCGTCACGGCGCCGGCGAACCAGATGGCGTAGTCGAGGAGCGTCCACTCGTAGCGGGTCTTGGACAGCAGGGCGACCCGGTCGCCGATCTCCACGCCTGCGGCGACGAGCCCCTTGGCGACGGCGCGGACGTCGTCATGGAACTCGGCCGCGGTGACGTCGACCCAGCCGGCGTCGTCGGTGGGGCGGCTGAACACAGCCGTCTCCGCGAAGTCGCGCGCGTTGGTCACGACGTCGTCGGTGAGGTTCCCCGTGGTGGGGATCGAGATGGAGAGCGGCGTGGAGTACTCACGCACGGTGGAACCTCCTGGAGATGGTGGACTGCGATCCGCAGGCTATCCCCCGGACTTCCGCCGGGCGCAGGCCCGGTGGCACCGGGCCGTCACGCGCGCCGCGGTGGGCTAGGCTCCGGCCATGGCCGAACAGACCTCCTCGTCGATCGTCGTCGACGCTCCTCCGGCCGAGGTGATGGCCGTCATCGCCGACTTCGAGGCCTATCCCGAGTGGGCCAAGGGCGTGCAGAAGGCGGAGGTCACGGTCCCGGGCACCGGCGACCGGGCCGAGCAGGTCTACTTCGCGCTCGACGTCTCCCCGATCAAGGACGAGTACACCCTCGCCTACGACTGGGACGGTGACCGCGAGGTCACCTGGACCCTCGTCGAGGGCAACATGCTCAAGGCGCTCGACGGCGCGTACACGCTCGTCGACCGCGGCGACGGCAGCACCGAGGTCACCTACCGGCTCGCGCTCGACGTGAGCATCCCGCTCATCGGCATGCTCAAGCGCAAGGGCGAGAAGATCCTCATCGACGCCGCGCTGAAGGGCCTCAAGAAGCGCGTCGAGTCGCTCTGACGCGCGGTCCGGGCATGCGGATCCTGCTGTTCACCGGCAAGGGCGGCGTCGGCAAGTCGACGCTGGCCGCAGCGACGGCGTGCGCGACGGCCGCGGCCGGGCACCGGACCCTCGTGCTGTCGACCGACGCCGCGCACTCGCTGGCCGACGCGCTGGACGTCGCCGCCTCCTCCGAGCCCACCGAGGCCGCGGACAACCTGTGGGTGCAGCACGTCGATGCCCAGGAGCGGTTCGAGCGGTCGTGGTCCGACATCCAGGGCTACCTCCTCAGCGTGCTCGACGTGGCCGGGGTGGACCCCGTCGCCGCCGAGGAGCTGACCGTCATCCCCGGCGCCGAGGAGGTGCTGGCCCTGCTGGAGGTGCGCGCGCAGGCGAGGTCGGGGCAGTGGGACGTCCTCGTGGTGGACTGCGCGCCGACGGCCGAGACCCTGCGCCTGCTCGCCCTTCCCGAGGCGCTCGGGTGGTACATGCGACGCGTCCTGCCGGTCGAGCGGCGCGTGGTGAAGGCGCTCAAGCCGGTGCTGTCGCGCGCGGCGGGCGTGCCGATGCCCGAGGACTCGGTCTTCGACGCGATCGAGCGGCTCCACGCCGACCTCGACGACGTACGCACCGTGCTCACCGGGCCCGAGACATCGGTGCGCCTGGTCCTGACTCCCGAGTCGGTCGTGCTGGCCGAGGCGCGCCGGGCCTACACGTTCCTCACGCTCTTCGGCTACAGCGTCGACGCGGCGATCGTCAACCGGGTCTTCCCCGAGGAGGGGGCCGACGAGTGGCGCCGCACCTGGGTGGAGGCCCAGCGGCGCCGGCTCGAGGACGCGGCGGACTCCTTCGCCGGCCTGGACCTGCACCGGTCGGTCTACCGGGCGGCGGAGCCCGTGGGCCGCGACGAGCTCCTCGACCTCGCGGCGTCGGTGTACGACGGCTCCGACCCGCTCGGCCACGGCACCTCCGCGCCGCCGATGTCGGTGCGCACCACGCCCGGCGCCGTCGTCGTGTCGCTTCCCCTGCCACTCGCCGCCCAGGACGACGTCGGCCTGGTCCGCAAGGGCGACGAGCTGATCGTCTCGGTGGCGTCCTACCGCCGGCTCCTGACGCTGCCGACCGGGCTCGCCCGCCACCGCGTCGCCGGCGCCCGGGTGCGCGACGGCGAGCTGCAGGTCCGGTTCACCGCCCCGGCCGACGCCGCACCCGACGACGCGCCCGAGGAGGCCTCGTGACCGACGCAGACCCCCACGCTGACCCGCATGCCGACCCGAATGCCGACCCGCATCCCGACCCGCATGCCGTGGGGTCGCTGGGGGAGGAGGCGGCCAAGCTGCTCGGGGCCCTCTCCGGCTGGGCGCGCGAGCACGTGGAGGAGGCGGGCGACGGGTTGACCGGGCTCGCGTCGCACGTCGCGGCCTCGGCCCACGATGTCGACGACCACCTCGCGACCGGCGCGGCCGAGTGCACGGTGTGTCCGGTGTGCCGGCTCGTGGCCGCGGTGCGCCAGACCAGTCCCGAGGTGAGTGCCCACCTCGGGACCGCGGCCGCGTCGCTGGCGCAGGCGTTCTCCGCGCTGGTGGCGACGAGGGAGCCACGGGCGCCTCGCCGCGAGGACAGCGCGGGCGTCGAGCACATCGATCTCGACGACGAGTGGCCGGAGGACCCGTGAGCGGCGCGGTGCCCGGCGCGGTGCCCGGGGTGGTGGTCGGGGTCGACATCGGGGGCACCAAGGTGCTGGCCGGTGTGGTCGACGCCGAGGGGCGGGTCACCCGCACGGCGCGGCGTACGACCCCGGGTCGCCGGGTGGTGACCAGCCGGGTCGAGGACGCGCTGGTCGAGGCGGTCGTCGAGGCCGCGGGCGGTGCGCCGGTCGCCGGCGTGGGCGTGGCTGCCGCGGGGTTCGTCGACCGGGAGGGGGAGCGGGTGATGTTCGCCCCGCACCTGCCGTGGCAGGGCGAGCCGCTGCGCGAGCTGCTGGCGGACCGACTCGGCTGTGCCGTCCTGCTCGACAACGATGCCAACTGCGCCGCGCGGGCCGAGGCGGCCCACGGTGCCGCGCGGGGGGCGGGGTCGGCGCTGATGATCACGATGGGCACCGGCATCGGCGGTGCGGTGCTCCTCGAGGGGAGCGTCGTGCGGGGTGCCAACGGCATGGCCGGCGAGTTCGGGCACATGCAGGTCGTTCCCGACGGGCTGCCGTGCGAGTGCGGGCGACGCGGCTGCTGGGAGCAGTACTCGTCGGGCAACGCCCTCGTCCGTCACGCCCGCGCCCTGATGGCCGAGCAGCCGTCGGTCCTGCACGAGACCACCGACGGCGACGTCGACCGGGTGACCGGACCGATGGTGACGGCCGCGGCCGAGGGCGGTGACTCCGTCGCGGCGCAGGCGTTCGCCGCTGTCGGCGACTGGCTCGGTGTGGGCACGGCCAACCTCGTCGCCGCGCTGGATCCCGAGGTCGTGGTCGTCGGCGGTGGCCTGTCCGCGGCGGGCGACCTGCTGCTGGAGCCGGCGCGCGCGGCGCTGCGACGCTCGCTCGTCGGCGGCGGCCACCGCCGCACCCCGGACGTCCTCCCGGCCCGGCTCGGCCCGCAGGCGGGCATGATCGGCGCGGCCCTGCTGGTGTCCGCGGCTCACGCCCAGCGGTAGTCGGGCACCAGCTCCAGCGCGAGCTGCTCGAGGAACAGGGCCACGTCGGTCACGATGCCGCGCCCGGGGTTGGCCCCCCGGTCGGTGAGCCGGCCGACCGTGGCGGGGTCGCTGTCGACGCAGACCAGCGGGACGGTGGCGGGCAGGAGGCTGCCCGTGGCGGAGGCGAGGAGCCGGGTCGCCAGCATCATGCAGTGGCCGACGTCGCGGACCTCCGCGCGCATCGCCCGCTGTCCCTCGACGACGTCGGTGTAGGCCTCGGGCATCGGCCCGTCGTCGCGGACCGAGGCCATGAGCACGAAGCGCTTGTCGTGCGTGACGAGTGCGTGCATCAGCCCGCTCGACAGCACCCCGTCGCGGACGGCCTGCGCGATCGAGCCGGCCTTGCGGATCGTGTTGACGGCCCGCACGCGGTGCTCGTGGCCGTGCTCGTAGCCCCGCACACCCCGGATGCCCGGCCCGTGGAGCGCCGCCTCGACGTCGTGGGCGGCGACGGCGTTGCCGGCGAAGAGGACGTCGACCCACCCGTCCCGGACGAGCGCCACGAGAGCGGGCACGGCTCCGGCGTGCACCACCCCCGGCCCGGCCACCCAGAGCAGCCGCTTGCCGTCGGCCCGGGCCGCGCGCATCCCGTCGGCGACCTGGCGCACGAACACCGTCTGCGGACGGTCGGGCCCGTCACCCTCACCGGAGCCGCCCGCGGCCGGCGCCATCCGGCGACCCGGCACGCTCACCTGGATGCCGGCGGCACCCGTCACGACGCGCATGCCGCGCACGACGTCGGGCATCGGGATCGTCCGGACGCGGTGCTCACCGGAGGGCGTGGTCTCGACGAGCAGGCCGCAGTCCATCTCGGGGGCCTCGACGTCGTGCCAGCGCCCGTCCAGCCGGACGCGCGTCGGGAGGCTGGTCGTGGCGTAGAACCCGTCGGGGAGGACGCCGTCGTGCTCGGCGGCCACCAGCGTCGCGTCGCCGTGCAGCACCTGGTTGACCCCGCGGGTCTGCAGCCGCATCAGGAGGCGCTGCAACGAGTCCTCGTCGGGCGCCTCGACGGTGATGCGGGCACAGCTCGGGTCGTGCGCGTCGTGACCGACGTCGAACTCCTCGATGACGTAGTCGCCGCCGTACTCCCGCACGTCGTCGAGGACGCGCGACAGGATGCCGCTGTCCATCAGGTGACCCGTGATCTCGACCGTCTCGCGCGCCCCCACGCGCGAGACCATACGCCCCGCGAGGCCGGGCCGGGGCTCAGACGCGCGAGCCGTCGTCCCAAGGATCGCGCGGTGCCTTCGGCATGTCCAGGACGAGGTAGACGAACCCGCCGACGAACCAGCCGACGAGCGCCCAGCCGACCAGCGGCGTGACGTAGAACGAGAACAGTCCAATGACAAGTGCGATGACCGGCGAGAGGAACACCCCCGCCCAGGCCAGGCCCCGCTGCCACGTGCGCGGGACGGGGAAGGGGGGCGGGGGAGGCGGCTGGAACTTCTCGGCGCGAGCGATCGCCTGCTCGCGACGCTCGACCTCGTCGACGTCGCGCAGGTGCTCGGGCAGCTCGTCGGTCAGGGGCTCCGCGGAGTCGTCGTCCGGATCGCCCGGCCGGTCGTCGCTCGGGCCCTCGACCCGGTCGGCGGGAGGGGTGTCGGCGCCGGGGGACGAGCGCTCCTGGTCGTCGAGGACGGCGCGCTCGCCGTAGTGGGCGACGATCTCGCGCCACGCGAGCTCGGTGCGGCTCTCGTCCTCCGGGCGACTCACGTGGTCAACGGTAGCGGGGGGCTGGTTCCGCGTCGCGGGTCGCTCGCCACCCGTGCGACGCGCCCGGGGCACGACCGCGCCGCGCTGGTGCACACTGTGCGCGTGAAGCTCCCCCTCCTGGGCACCCGGGCCCCGCTCCTCGACCCCGAGCGGGTCGCGCCGATGTCGACCCCCGCGCGGCCGGAGCTGACGGGAGGGCGGCGCATCGGCGTGCTGGTGCAGCACGGCTTCACCGGCAACCCGGCCTCGATGCGTCCGTGGGCCGAGGACCTCGCCGCACGCGGCTACGCCGTCGAGATGCCGCTGCTCCCCGGACACGGCACCCGCTGGCAGGACCTCAACAAGGTCACCTGGGCCGACTGGGTCGCGACCGTCGAAGGGGCCCTCGACAAGCTGTCGTCGGAGAACGACGCCGTGGTGGCCGTCGGGCTCTCGATGGGCGGCGCGCTGTGCCTGCGGCTCGCGGCCGACCACGGCGAGCAGCTCGCCGGCATCGTCGTGGTCAACCCCGCGGTCGACACGCTGCGCAAGGACGTCAGGCTGTTGCCCCTGCTCAAGCACGTCGTCCCGGGGATGCCGGGCATCGCCAACGACATCAAGAAGCCGGGCGCCGACGAGCACGGCTACCCGACCACGCCGCTGAGGGCGGCCGCGTCGATGTTCGCCGGCTACGCCGACCTGCGACGCGACCTGCCGAGGATCACCGTCCCGGTGCTCTTCTTCCGCTCGGCGGAGGACCACGTGGTCGACATCGCGAGCTCGCGCGCGCTGCACGCCCGCCTCTCCTCCACCGACTTCGAGGAGCGGGTGCTGGAGGACAGCTACCACGTCGCCACCCTCGACCACGACGCCCCGCGGATCTTCGCCGAGTCCGCCGAGTTCATCGAGCGGGTCACCGCCGCGCAGCAGGGATAGTCTCGGACAGTGCTCTATTGGTTCCTGAAGTGGATCGCCCTCGGGCCCGTCCTGCGACTCGTCTTCCGGCCCAAGGCCTACGGTGTGGAGAACGTACCCGAGGTGGGTCCGGCGATCCTCGCGAGCAACCACCTGTCGTACGCCGACTGGCTGTTCATGCCGCTCACGCTCAACCGTCGCGTCACCTTCGTCGCCAAGGCGGAGTACTTCACCAGCCCCGGCATCAAGGGCTGGTTCCAGAAGAAGTTCTTCACCGGCGCCGGCCAGGTGCCGATCGACCGCTCCGGCGCCAACGCCGCCGAGGGCGCGATGAAGTCGGCGATGCGGATCCTCGCCGACGGCGACCTCTTCGGCATCTACCCCGAGGGCACCCGATCCCACGACGGCCGGCTCTACCGCGGCAAGACCGGGGTGGCCAGGCTCGCGCTCGAGAGCGGCGCGCCCGTCATCCCGTGCGCGGTGGTCGGCACCGACGTCGTCGCCCCCACGGGCAAGGTCTACGGCACCTGGACCCGCCCGGTCGTGCGCTTCGGCACGCCGCTCGACTTCTCCCGCTACGCCGGGATGGAGAACGACCGCTACATCCTCCGCTCGATCACCGACGAGATCATGTACGAGATCATGCGGCTCTCCGGCCAGGAGTACGTCGACCTCTACGCCAGCAAGGCCAAGGAGCTCGAGAAGGAGAAGGCCAAGCAGGCCGAGCGCGAGAAGGCCGAGCGGGAGAAGGCGGCGCGCGAGCAGTCGGGCGAGCAGTCGGGCGAGCAGCCCGAGCAGTCCGAGCAGAAGGCGTCCTGAGCGTCCTGCGGCGCCCGCTGCCGGGGCACCCGCGGGCCGACTCCGCCCTCGCCGTCGAGGACCGCCTCTACTCCGCGCTCGCGCTCGTGCGGGTGGTCGTCACCGTCAACATGGTCGGCCTCAACGCCTACCGCCGCGACAGCTTCGCCCACCCCGACGTCGCGCTCGCCGTCGTGCTGGGGCTGGTCGTCTGGACGGGTGTCGCGATCTGGCTCTACAGCCGTCCCTCCACGCGTACGCCGGCGCTGCTCGTCGCCGACCTGCTGATCGCCGTGGCGGCCATCGCCGTGACGCCGTGGCTGAAGTCGGAGGGCTTCCTCGCCACGCTGCCGGGCTTCTGGGTGATGGGAGCGCTGCTGGCGTGGGCGATCCACTGGCACTGGAAGGGCGGCCTGGTCGCCGCCGTGGTGCTGTCGGCGACGGACCTGCTGCCGCGCCAGGTGGTCGACCAGGGCAACTACGGCAACGTCTTCCTCGTCGTCATCGGCGGTCCGATCGTGGGCTACATGTGCGAGTCGCTCCAGCGGATGGCGCGCGAGCGCGACGACGCCGAGCGGGCGGCGGCGGCCGCGGAGGAACGCACCCGCCTCGCCCGCGCCGTCCACGACGGCGTCCTGCAGGTGCTGGCGATGGTGCAGCGCCAGGGCGCGGCGGCCGGCGGCCAGTGGGCCGACCTCGGTCGGCTCGCGGGGGAGCAGGAGCGCGGCCTGCGCTCGCTCATCCGGCAGCAGGACACCGTGCCGGCCGGCGCCGGCGACCTGGTCGACCTCGCCGGTGCGCTGGAGGCCATGGCCACCGCGCACCCGGTGCGGGTCGAGGTCGCCACCCCCGGCGGCGCCGTGCCGATCGACGCCCACGTGGTCGCCGAGACCGTGGCGGCGGTCAAGGCGTGCCTCGACAACGTGCTGGCCCACGTCGGTCCCGACGCCACCGCCTGGGTCCTGGCCGAGGCCGCGCCGCGCGCCATCACCGTCTCGGTGCGCGACGACGGTCCCGGCATCGCGCCCGGGCGGCTCCACCAGGCCGAGGCCGAGGGGCGCGTGGGCGTGGCGTCGTCGATCCGCGGTCGCGTGGAGGGGCTCGGCGGCACCGCGACCGTGCAGAGCGGCGAGTGGGGCACCGAGTGGGAGCTGGCGGTGCCGCTGGGTCATCTGAGGACGGACAGCACTGACGCGTAGTTGTCCGTCCAGGTGACCTGGTCGTGGTCGTCGAGCCTGGACCACCCGTCTCGTGTCGTCAGAGCGTCGACTGTGGCGTTGTCCGGAGTGAGCACCACCCAGTCGCTCCCCACCTGGTCAGCACCGGGCGCACCGGTGGCGACGCCGCGCACACCAGTCCAGCGCAACTCGTCGGCGTGGGCGCTCAGCACCGGCGCGAGGTCGAAGATGCGGTTGCTGATGTGGATGACCAGGCTGCCACCCGGTGCTAGCCGGCCGGCATACTCGGCGAAGGCCTCCTGGGTCAGGAGGTGGACGGGAATCGAGTCAGAGCTGAACGCGTCAAGGACGATGACGTCGAACTCCCCGGCGGGCTGCTCGGCCAGCTTGAGCCGTCCGTCACCCACGACGACGTCGACGTCCGCGGCACTGTCGTCGAGGAATGTGAACCAGTCCTGCCGCTCCGCGATCGTCTGGATGGCGGGGTCGATCTCAACGAACGTGAGGTGATCGCCTGGGCGTCCGTACGCGGCGATCGCACCAGTGCCGAGCCCGACGACGGCCATGCGTGAATGGTCGACCGTCTCCATGACCGCTCCGAGCGGCCCTCCTTCGGCATAGTAGGCAGTGGGCCGCCCCCGGCGCGCGCCGTCCTGGAACTGGACGCCGTGCAGGGTGGTTCCGTGGAACAGCTTGTGGACTCCTCCCTGGTCCACCACGCGGTAGCTGCCGTAGAACGTTCGCTCGAGCTCCGTGGACGTCGCGAACGCCTGGAGCCCGAGGGCACCCGTTCCGACCAACAGACACAGTGTCAGTGCCACCGGCTGACGAGCGATGAACCACGCGCCTGCCGCTACCAGCGCCAGCACCGGCACGACAGCGAGAATGCCGACCCGAGCGGTGACCACCAGACCGGCGGCTGCCGCGAACATCGCCAGGCTGATGGCAAGGGCGCCGACGGCCACCCTGAACGACCGGTGGTAGCGGCGCGTGAACCACGTCGATCGCTGGGTCAGCAGACCGCCCATGAGCAGCGGCACCGCGGCGAGGCTCAGACCGTACTCCCACACGCGATTGAAGAACATGGGTGCGATGACACCGTTGACCAGGCCACCCAGAGCGCCTCCGACGGAGATCATGAGGTAGAAGCCGGTGAGGTGTTCGGTGGACGGACGGGTCGCCGCCAGTCGTGCGTGTGCCGCATAGCTGACGAGGGCGACCGTGGTGAGATCCACCGTCATCACCGCCCAGATCGGCAGCGCCGAACCGACGAGCGAGAGGACGCCGCTCAGCACCGCACTCACGACCGCGGCACGCGTCATTCCCACGGGCGGGTGACGGGTGCGTCGTGCGAAGGCAGCCACGAACGATGCCAGGTACACCGCGAGGGGGAGCACCCACAGGAGTGGGATGGGCGCGACGTCGGTGGACAGGTGAGCCGTCACCGCCAGCATCAGGCACGACGGAAGGAAGCCGAGCGCGCACCAGGTCAACACCTGCGGGGCGGCGGGTCCCGGGCGTCGTGGGGCGGTGGCGACCCTCTGCTCCCGAGAGGTGCGGGGAGCGCGAACGACCATTGCGCAGGTGGTCATGAGGACGAGGAAGATGCCGAGCGCGATGGTCCACGTCCAGCGCTGCTCGCTCAGTGTGAGCATCGGCTCGATGACGAACGGATAGCACAGAAGACCGAGGAAGCTGCCGAGGTTGCTCCCGGCGAAGAGGAAGTACGGATCATCCGCGCGGGGCCCGCGCGACCACGAGTACCACCGCTGGATGAGCGGACCAGTTGCGGAAAGAACGAGGAACGGCACGCCGACCATCAGCGTGAGTGTCCTGAGCAGCCAGAGGGTCGGTGAGGCATCCGCTGTCGGGGCGGCGTCCAGCGGAAGGGCCACCGGAAGGAACATGAGTGGCACGACGAGCACGAGGATGTGCAGTCGTGGCTGCCACCACGCCCCGAGACGGCGGGAGCTGACGTGGGCGTAGACGTAGCCCAGGAGCAACAGGACCTGGAAGAACAGGGAGCTGGTGCTCCACACGGTGGCCGAGCCACCGAACGACGGCAGAATGAGCTTCGCCGCCAGTGGCTGGACCATGAAGAGCAGGCTGGCCCCGAGCAGTGAGGTGGCAGCGAACAGGACTGCGATCCATGCCCCGCGCGGAGGCGGCTCGGCCATCGGCGGAGCGGCGATGGTCTGTGGCTCATCGATGGCCGGGGTGTCGAGCACGAGCGCCTCCTACGTCGCCGAGATACTAGGCATCTCCACGCGCCTGCGTGGGGACAATCAGCAAGACCTGACCGAGCGGGCGATGCCATGACGATCCACTCCGGCCATCCCTTCCCGACACCGGACGACCCCGTACGCCGCCTGCGCGGGCGCCTCGGCGGGACGGTCTCGCTGTGGACGGCCGGGGACGACACGGAGCGCGCCGGCCTGACGGTCACGTCGTGGCTGGTGGCGGGCGGCGAGCCCGGCAGGGTGGTGGCGCTGCTCGACCCGGACGCCGACCTCACCGAGCTGCTGCTCGAGTCGGGGCGGGGTGTCGTGCAGCTGCTGTCGTGGGACGACCGTGACCTGGCCGACGCCTTCGCCGGCACCGCCCCCGCACCCGGCGGGCCGTGGCGGATGGCCGACTGGGTCGCCACGTCGCACGGGCCGCGCCTCGCGCGGGCCGGCACCTGGGCCCTGGTCAGCGTCGAGACCGAGGCGGAGGCGGGGTGGTCCCGGCTGGTGACCTGCACCCTCGACGAGGTGGTGGTCGGCGAGGACGACGAGCCCCTGACGCACCGCCGGGGTCGCTACGTCCCACCGGCCGGCTGACTGGTCTAGTCTCCTCCCAGCTCTCGGAGGGGGAACACATGGTCAGGGTGATGGTGGTCGACGACCACCCGATGTGGCGCGACGCGGTCGAGCGGGACCTCGAGGCGGCCGGGCACGAGGTCGTGGCGGTGGCGGCCAACGGACGCGAGGCGATGGCGCGGTTCCCCGCGGCGGCGCCGCAGGTGGTGGTCCTCGACCTCCAGCTGCCCGACCACAGCGGGGTGCAGGTCACCGGCATGATGCTCGAGCACGACCCCACCGCCCGCGTGCTGATCCTCTCCGCCAGCGGTGAGCAGGACGACGTCCTGGACGCCATCAAGGCGGGCGCCACGGGCTACCTGGTCAAGTCGGCCTCGAGCGCCGAGCTCATCGACGCGGTCACCCGCGTCGCCGACGGCGACACGGTGTTCACCCCCGGGCTCGCGGGGCTGGTGCTGGGCGAGTTCCGGCGCATCGCCGACGGTCCCGCCGACGACCCGCGCGACCAGCTGACCGAGCGCGAGACCGAGATCCTCAAGATGGTCGCCACCGGCATGAGCTACAAGCAGATCGCCGGACGCCTGGTGCTCTCGCACCGCACCGTGCAGAACCACGTGCAGAACACCCTGCGCAAGCTCCAGATGAACAACCGGGTCCAGCTGACCCGGTGGGCCATCGAGCACGGTCTCGACGGGGCCTGACCTCCCGGTTCACGACGGGATCGTCACCACGGCGAGCACCCGGTCGACGGCGTCGTCCCCGGTGAGCTCGACGCGCCACTGGTCCGTGCCGCCCGACACCCCGCCCGACGTGCCGCACGGCGTGGGCTGCCGGTCGGCCGCGGCGCACGCGAGCGACAGCACCTCCCGCGACCGCACCACCCGCACGTCGCGCGCCTGGGTGGCGGTGACGTCGAGCGACGTCGTGGTCGCGAGACCCCGGCCCTCCGCGGAGGAGCTCCGCTCGACCGCCCCCGTCAGCCGGTAGCGCACCTGGATGCGGGTCGCGTCGGGGAAGGAGTACGACGACCCGCCCGCCGGCACGACGCGCGGCCCGGGTGCGGTGCGGCCGTCGGCGACGACCTCCACGTCGGACGCGGCGACCTCGCCGGCCCCGCCGAGGTCCGGGAGAGCGAGCCCGACCTCGTCGAGGGGGCGATCGGCGTGGATCCAGTGCGTCACCTCGAGGTCGCCGTCGGGGAGCACGTCGGTCACCGCCCGCGACTCGCCGGCCGCCGGCCAGCCGTCGATCGGCAGGGACGCCGCCGGCGGGCGCGAGGACCCGTCCACCCCGACGACCTGCCACACCGCGACGGCACCTCCGAGGACCCCCGCGAGCGCGAGCGCCACCAGCACGAGCGTCCGGCGAGCCGGTCGGTCCGGGCGGGCAGCGGGAGCGGCAGTGGGAGCGGGAGTGGGCGTGGGGGTGCGGGCGGGCGCCGGCGAGGCGGGTGCGACGACGCGGGGTTGTGCCGGCTGGGGTGCGCGGGGCGGCGGGGGAGCCGGTCGGGAGTCCGCGGGATTCGCCGTGGGGAGCGCCTCGGAGGTGGGCGCGGGGGAACCTGACGGGGCAGCAGACGGGGGCGCCGGCTGGGCGGCGCGGGGCGCGGGCGCGCGCTGCTCGGGGGCACGGCGCGGCGCCGGCGGCAGCACGGTGGGCAGGCGCTTCTGGTAGGGCTTCTTCGGGCTCATGTCGTCTCCGGGGGACCGATCGGCCGGGCACTCACCACGGCCAGGTTCTGGTAGCCGCCGCGTCCGGCGTCGTAGGGCGGCGCGCAGGTGACCAGCGTCAGCCGGAGCCCGCCGGCCGCGTCGTGGATCCAGGCGTCGTCGGCGAGGCTGCCCTGCGGCACCAGCCGGCGCGACGTCACCTCGAAGTCCTGCCGGAGGCCGTCGGCCTCGAGCCGCACCCGTGCGCCCTCCTGCGTCGTGAGCAGCTCGGCGAACGGTCCGAGTCCCTCGGACCGCGAGTCGACGTGGGCGGCGACGAGGATCGAGCCGAAGGGGTCGCCGATCCGGGAGCCGCCGCGCCACCACCCGGCGACGTCGACGTCGTCGGGCACGTCGAGGACGCCGGCCTCCGTCGTGCCGGCGGCGGCCACGGGCACGACGCGTCCGCTGGGCAGCGTGGCGCTGGCCGGCCGGCGCGGGGACACCTCCGAGCGCGCGCGGCGCGCGGGGCGGACCGGTGCGGCGCCGGGACCAGCGGACTGCGTCGTCGTCTCGTCGGCAGCCGGCGGGGTGGCGACCGTGCCGGCCCCGGCGCACCCGGCGCCGAGGAGGAGGCAGGCGGACACCAGGACCCCGGGTGCGCTGCGGGTCATCCCGCGGGTGGTGGCGCGGAGGTGCCGGCTCGCGGGTGACGCGTGCTGGTGCGGGAGCGTCGCGAGACGACGAGGAGGCCCAGCGCCATCAGCGCCGCCAGCGCCGTCGCCGCGACGGCGGGCCACGCCCCGTCCGACGGGCCGGCGGTGGGCAGGTCTGCGCCGGGTGCGGCGAACGGGGCGACCGGGTCGCGGACCAGTCCCGCCGCGCCGGTGTCGATGCGGGAGGGACGCACGCTCCCGTCGGGGGCGAGCTGCGCCGTGTGCGCGATGACGTTCATCGAGCCGTCGCGCGGGTTGCCGTAGGCGTAGATCATCGAGAGGGTGCGGGCCTCCAGCGCCACGTCGAGCGGCCCGAGGATGGGGTCGGCGTCGGTCCCGGCGGGCAGCAGCGCCACCTCGATCGACCCGGCCGGCACGTCGGCGTCGGCGAACTCCCCGTTGGCGATGTTGGTGAAGACGGTCTGCCCGTCCACCTCGACGTCGGCCGGCGCGACGGTCGCGGTGTGGGCGAGGAGGACGCGGGCCTTGCCGGGGCCGATGTGGCCAGTGGGCGCGGCGTAGGAGTGGACGACGGGATCGCCGCCCACCTCGGCCGGCAGGTGCAGGACGACGTCGCTGGCCTCGCCGGCGCCGACGTCGAGGGTCGAGTCGACCCGGACGCCGTCGCCGCGGAAGGTGATCTCGTGGTCGCCGGCCGGCAGGTCGAACGGGCCCAGCACGTCGCCGACCGCGGCACCCGCGGCGACCTCGCGCCCGTCGACGGACACGTCGACCGAGGCGCCGGGCACGGCCTGGATGACGGTGACCCGGGCGGGCGCTGGTGCCGGTGTGTCGGCGCTCGCGGGCGGGCCGACCACGAGCGGCAGACACGCTGCCGCCACCAGTGCACGAAGTCGTCGACGCATCCCCACCACACCCCCAGAGCCCGGCGTCCCGAGCGGGAGACCGTCCTCACCTGAACACCCGCCGATCGGGCGGCTCAACCCCGATATGGGGTATGCCCACGCACGTCTCGCCGGGCCACGGGCTACGGTCGGTCTCGCCCGGTGGCCGGGCGGGCGAGAGCGAGGAGCAGCGTGGACGACGAGACCGTGGTCGAGGCCTACCGCGCGCGCATCGGGCTGGACGCCGTGCCGCCCCCGACCCTGGCCGGGCTGCGCGAGGTCCACCGGGCCCACGTCGCCACGATCCCCTACGACAACCTCTCCACGATGCTCGGGCGTCCCGACCCGGTCGACCGGGTCGCGGCCGCGGCGCGTGCCGCCGGTGGCCGGCGGGTCGGCTACTGCTTCCAGCAGAACGGCGCGCTCGGCTGGCTCCTGGAGCGGCTCGGGTTCGCCGTCAGCCGCCGCCACGGCCACGTCTGGTTCCGGCCCGAGGACGAGCTCGGCACCGCGCTCAACCACCTGATGCTCGTCGTCTCCGGGCTGCCCACCGACGACAACCCCGGCGGCCACTGGTGGGCGGACGCCGGTCTGGGGGAGGGCTTCGCCGAGCCGCTGCCCCTCGTGCGCGGCGACCACCTGGTCGACGGGTGGTCGTTCGGCATCGGTGCGGGCTACGGCGCCCAGGCGGCCGGGCGCCCGACCGGGCCCGCGGCCTGGACCTACCGGCACCTGCCCGGCGGGGTGCTGCGGGGCATGGTCGTCACGTCCCGCGACCACTCGGCCGAGGCCGTCGAGGCGGCGCACGCGACGCTCAGCCGCGCGGCCGACTCGCCCTTCCGGCGCGTCGTCGTCGTCCAGCGCATCGACGGGGCGCGCCAGCTCACCGTGCGGGGACTGGTGCACCAGGTCATGACGCCGGCCGGGAAGGACCAGCGCGACCTGACGTCGTACGACGAGTGGCGCGGCGCGCTGGCCGACGACCTGCTCCTCGCCGTCGACGACGTCACCGACGACGAGTGGACCTCGCTGTGGGAGCGCACCCTGGCCTCCCACCGGGCCTGGGACGACGCGGGTCGGCCGTGACGGCGCGGCAGTGGCGGCGGGCCACCGCGGACGACGTGGTCGCGCTGCGCGACCTGGAGCGCGTCGCGAGCCGCACGGGGCTCGCCCACGTGTTCGGAGAGCTGCCCTACCCCGACGACGACGTGCTCGCGCGCTGGGCGCTGCTCCTCGACGACGCGGGCGTGATCGTGGAGGTCGTGGAGGACGAGCACGGGCTGGTCGCCCTCGCCGCCCACGACGGCTCCACGCTGCGGCACCTGGCGGTGCGACCCGACCACTGGAACGCCGGGCTGGGCCGGGAGGGCTTCCTCCGTGCCGAGGCGGCGGGAGCACGGCGGCTGTGGGTCCTCGAGGCCAACGCCCGGGCGCGCCGGCTCTACGGGTCCCTCGGCTGGGCGCCGACCGGCGTCACCCAGGAGTGCCCCTGGCCGCCCTGTCCGACCGAGGTGGAGTACGCGGCTCCCTAGGATCGGTGCATGCCGGACGCCGACCCGCTGCTGGAGATCGCCGACGACCTCTACGCCCTGCCCCTCGCCGACTTCACGCCCGCGCGCGACGCGCTCGTCAAGGAGCACAAGGCCGACAAGGACCTCGCCGCCTCGATCAAGGGGCTGCGCAAGGCGTCCGTCGCGGCGTGGGTGGTCAACCTGCTCGTGCGCCGCGACCCCGACCAGGTCGACCAGGTGCTGGCCGTCGGCGAGGCCCTGCGCGACGCGCAGGACAACCTCGACGCCACCCAGCTGCGCGAGTTCACCAAGCAGCGCCGCCAGCTGACCGCGTCGGTCACCACGGCGGCGCGCCGGATGGCGCGCGAGGAGGGGGTGCGCACGACGGAGTCGGTGGCCGAGCAGGTGGAGGCCACCCTCACGGCCGCCATGCTGGAGCCCGACGCGGCGCGCGCCGTGCGGAGCGGCCTGCTGGTGTCCGCGCTGTCGGCGACCGGGCTGGGCGACCTCGACCTCAGCGGCGCCGTGGCCGTGCCCGAGGCGCTCGGCTTCAGCGCGAAGGCCCGCCCGGCGCCGGGCCCCGACCCGACGCAGCGCCCGCAGCTCCACGTCGTCCCCGACCCCGACGCCGACGTCAAGGCGCGGGCGGCGGCCGACGAGCGGCTCGCCGAGGCGCGCGCCACGCTGAAGGAGCACGAGAAGGAGCACCGGGCGGCCCGCCGGTCGGTGGAGAAGCTGCAGGCGCGCACGCTCCAGGTCCAATCCGAGATCGACGAGCTGCGCGGGCGGATCGCCTCGCTCGAGGACACCCTCGAGGAGGTCGACGAGGAGCTCGCCGAGGCCGAGGCGGCACAGGCCGAGGTCGAGGAGGCCGTCGACGAGGCCAGGTCGCAGGTCGAGGCGGCACGCGAGGCGCGCGAGCGGCTGAAGGGCTGACCCCCGCTCAGCCGAGGCTCGCCCACCCCTTCGACCGCTCCACCGCCTCGCTCCACCTGGCGTAGGCCGCGTCGAGCGCGCCGCGGTCGCCCCCGGGCTCGAAGCGCCGGTCCAGCGACCACGTCTCGCGCAGGTCGTCCGTCGAGTCCCACACCCCGGTGCCGAGCCCGGCGAGGAAGGCCGCGCCGAGCGCCGTCGTCTCCACGATCTCCGGTCGCTCCACCGCTCGCCCCATCTGGTCGGCCTGGAGCTGGCAGAGGAAGTCGTTGGCCGCCGCGCCGCCGTCGACGCGCAGCGTGGTGAGCTCGGGCAGGGTCTCCAGCACGTCGCGCACCTCGAAGGCGATCCCCTCGAGCGTGGCGCGCACGAGGTGGGCGCGCGTGGTGCCGCGGGTGATGCCGAGGATGGCGCCCCGCGCATGCGGGTCCCAGTGCGGGGCCCCGAGCCCGGTGAGCGCCGGCACGAAGACCACGCCGTCGGAGTCGTCCACGGTCGCGGCGAGGGCCGCGGTCTCGGCGGCGCTGCCCACGATCTGCAGCCCGTCGCGCAGCCACTGCACCGCCGCCCCGGTGACGAAGATGGCGCCCTCCAGGGCGTAGGTCAGCTCACCTCCGGGGGAGCGCCACGCGGCGGTCGACAGCAGCCCGGCGTCGCTGCGCACCGCCGTGCCGCCGGTGTTGGTGAGCACGAAGGAGCCGGTGCCGTAGGTGCACTTGGACTCGCCCTCGTCGAAGCAGGTCTGCCCGAAGAGCGCGGACTGCTGGTCGCCCGCGACCCCCGCGATCGGCAGGGACAGGCCGAGGAAGGTGGCCGGGTCGGTCGGCGCGATCTCGCCCCAGTTGGGCACCAGGTCGGGCAGCGCGTCGCGGGGGACGCCGAAGAGCTCGCACAGCTCGTCGGACCACTCGCCCGACTCGAGGTCGAGCAGCAGGGTGCGGCAGGCGTTGGAGACGTCCGTGACGTGCCAGGTGCCGCGCGTCATCCGGGCGATGAGGTAGGAGTCGACCGTGCCGACGGCGTACCTGCCGGACTGGACGAGCGCCCACGTGTGCGGCTCGTTCTCGGCCAGCCACGTCAGCTTGGTGCCGGAGAAGTACGGGTCGAGGCGCAGGCCGGTGAGCTCGGCGACCCGGTCCTCGTGGCCCTCGGCCCGGAGCCGGTCGCAGATGTCTGCCGTGCGCCGGTCCTGCCACACGATCGCCCGCCGCGGCGAGCCGAGCGTCTCGCGGTCCCACAGCACGATCGTCTCGCGCTGGTTGGTGATGCCGATCGCCGTCAGCTCCGACTGGTCGACCTTGGTGAGCACCTCGCGGGTGGCCTCGATGGTGGCCTGCCAGATCTCCTCGGCCGAGTGCTCGACCCAGCCGGGCCGCGGGAAGTGCTGGCGGAACTCCTGGTAGCCCGTGGCCTCGATCCGGCCGTCGGGCGTGACGACGACGGCGGTGACCCCGGTCGTGCCGGCGTCGATGGCCAGGATGCTCACTGCGCGTCGCCCCGGAGGATCGCGAGCACCCGGCGGTCGATCCAGGCCGGTCGCAGGCCGGGCGCGACGCGCATCTCGTAGTTCTCCGACCCGACCCACTCCCGGAAGCTGTCCTTGCCCTCCGCCTTGGCGAGCGACTCGAGCTCGATCATCAGTGCGTCGTCGACCGGCACCTGCTCCTCGGGCGTCGAGGCGGTCAGGTAGAGCTCGTTGAGCTCGACCAGGCGCGTCAGCTCGGCGACGGGGTCGGCGTGGTCGTCCACCCGGAGGTCCACCGCGACGTCGTCGTGGCCGCCGTAGCCGGCTCCGTCGCGCACGACGAGCAGCGCCGCGGACTGGCGCCCGCGGCTGTCGCCGCCCGCCTCGTCGCCCGCCGTCAGCGCGGCGAGCAGGCGGCGCTCGAGCGAGCGGCCCTCGGCGCCGATCCATGCCCGCTCCATCGCCTCCACCACCTCGGGTCCGGTGAGGATGTTGCCCTGGATCGCGTAGCCGCCCCGCTCACCGCTGCGTCCGGTCGTCCCGCCGGCCCAGGCGAAGCACTCGGCTCCGGTGAAGGTCGCGGCGTTGCCGTCGGAGTCGACGATGCCGACCTGCCGGTGCTCGCGGTCCTCGTCGTCCTCCACCAGCCGGTCGAGGGCGACCTGGGCGGTCGCGCCGTCGTCGAGGTGGGCGAGACCGAGGTACTTGTAGGAGGTGTTGGCGTCGGCCTGCGTGGCGATGGCGCCGATGCCGGCCGCGGCCGCAGGGACGGCCGAGCCCACGGCCAGGAACTTGGAGGCCACCGCGACGCCCCACGACTCACCGTCGTCGGACCGGGCCACGATCGAGAACGTCATGGCCCGACCCTAGTGTGAGCACGTGCTGACTCGTCTCGGCTTCCCCCGCGTCGGGGAGCACCGCAGGTTCGTCGCGGCCATCGTCGCCGACACCGTGGGCAGCGGCCTGTTCATGCCGATCACGCTGCTCTACTTCATCGCGATGACCGACCTGTCCCTGGTGCAGGTCGGGACGGCGCTGTCGCTCTCCGCGGTGCTGACGATGCCGGGCGCCTTCGTGATCGGCAGCCTCGTCGACCGGTTCGGCCCGCGCCGGATGATGCTCGCGGGCAACCTGGTCCAGGCCGCCGGCATGGTGGCCTACCTGTGGGCCGACTCGCTGCTCGCCGTGGCGCTGTGGACGGCCCTGCTCAACCTTGGACGCCAGTCGTTCTGGGGGTCGTTCGGCAACGTCGTCACCGCGATCTCGGCACCGGGGGAGCGGGAGGTGTGGTTCGGCTTCCTCCAGGCGGTGCGCAACCTCGGCTACTCCGTCGGCGGCGTGCTGGCCGGCCTGGCGCTGCAGATCGGCACCGACATGGCCTACCAGTCGGTCGTGGTGGTCAACGCGGTGACCTTCCTCCTGGCGTTCGTCCTGCTCCTCGACGTGCCCGACCACCGCGCCGCCCATGCGGACGACGCGCCGGTGGAGGGATGGGGTGTGGTCCTCCGCGACGGGGCCTACCTGCGCCTGGTGGCGGGCCAGTTCGGGTTCGTGGCGGGGATGATGGTGCTCAACTTCGCGCTGCCGGTCTACGTCGCCGAGACCATCGAGCTCCCGGGCTGGGTGGTCGGGGCGATCTTCACCCTCAACACCGCGATGGTCGGGCTGTGCCAGGGACTCGTCGTACGCCGGATGAACGGGCAGGTCCGGGCCCGGATGATGGGCCTGGCCCAGGTCGCCTTCGTCGCCGGCTACGCGCTGTTCGTCGTGGCCGGCTGGCTGCCGGTGTGGCTCGCGGCCGTGGCGATGCTGGTCGGCGTCGCCGTCTACACCGGCGGCGAGCTCGCGGGTGGGCCGGTGTTCAGCGCGACGGCCGCCGAGGCCGCCCCCGACCACCTCCGCGGCCGCTACCTCGGGCTGTTCCAGCTCAGCTGGGGCATCGGCGGAGCGGTGACCCCGATCGCGTTCACCTGGCTGCTCGCGCACGGACAGACCACGGTGTGGTGGGTGCTGGCGCTGGTCGCCGTGGTCAGCGCGGCCTACCTCCAGCGGCTGCCCCGCGTGCTGCCGGCCGCCGGGAGGCGGGTCACCGACCGCACCGGGCAGGCGGAGCCGGAGGCGGCGTAGGTCAGGCCTGGCCGATGTCGGCGAGCAGGTCGGTGAACCACTGCTGCGAGGCGTCGAACGGCTTGTGGCCCGCGATCCGCTCGAACTCGATGGCGCGCAGCTCGTCGCCGCGGTCCTCGTCGTGGCCGATGACGCCCGCCCGGCCCTCGAGGGCGCAGGCGACGGCGAGCGTGGCCATCTCGCGGATCAGGGCCAGGTCAGTCTCGTTGGCCGGCGCCGAGCGGGAGAAGTAGCCCGACTTCTGCACCATCGTCTTCTCCGCGTCGATGGCCTCGGAGAAGTGGCCGGCGAAGTACTGCCCCGGGTTGATCGTGTCGATCTTGACGTGGCCGAAGGGGTCGCGACCGACCGTCTCCCCGGCCGCCTCGAGGTCGGCGACGATGTCGTTGATGCCGGCCCCCTCGGCGAGGAAGATGTTGACGCACCCGGTCTCGTCCATCACCTCGCGCAGCCGCTCGGCCTCGGCGGCCAGGTCGATGCCGATCTCGGGCACGTAGACCGCGTGGATCGCCCACGTGCGCGGGTCCAGGCCGATGCCGGGCAGCCACTCCTGCTCGGCGTGCCAGGCCATGTAGTCGCGCGCGGCCGACGCGGTGAGCCAGCCGCTGGCGCGGCCCATCACCTCGTGCACGATCAGCATCCGCGGGTTGGAGCCGTGCTCGGCGAGCACGTTGCGGGCGAAGCGTGCGGCCTCCTCGGCGGCGGTCTGCGCGCCGAGGCTCTGCCGGATCGGGACGATGTCGTTGTCGATGGTCTTGGGCAGGCCGACGACCGTCAGCTCGGAGCCCTGGGCGGCGAGGTGCGCCGCCAGGTCGGCCGCCGCGGTGTTGGTGTCGTCGCCCCCGATGGTGTGCAGCACGTCGACGCCGTCGGCCTTGAGTCGCGCGGCGGCCACCTCGAGGGCGGACTCGCCCTCGCCGATCAGGCCCCGCCTGCGGCAGTCCTCGTCGTTGGTCAGCTTGACGCGACTGTTGCCGATCGGGCTCCCGCCGAACCGGTGGAGCAGGGCGGCACCGGCGCGCTCCTCGGGGCCGACCGTGATGCTGTTGCCGGTCAAGAGCCCGTGGTAGCCGTGCCGGTAGGCGATGAGCTCGATGTCGGGGTCGGTGGCGTCGTAGGTCTCGATGAGTGCCCCCACGGCGGAGGACAGGCACGGCGCGTAGCCGCCGGCAGTCAGGATCGCAACACGCTTCGGCATGGGGGAAGGGTAGTTGGATCGTTCACATGCCCGGTAGGGCGTCCATCGGGCCGCCCGGCTCACCCCTTCGGTCGTGCCGCCGGCGCTCCGCGCGCGACACGACGTCGTCCGGGGTGCAGGGGTGGTTGCCACGTCTGCGCGGCAGGGCCATTGTGAGGGGACGCCGTGCGGGGGCACGGGCCGACGATGGGAGCCTCGGATGAGCGCGACAGAAGCCGCGGAGCAGGACGTCAACGGATCGGGGTCCACCGAGCTCAAGCGGGTGCTCGGCCCCAAGCTGCTGCTCCTGTTCATCGTCGGCGACATCCTCGGCGCCGGCGTGTACGCCGTCACGGGCAAGCTGGCCGGTCAGGTCGGCGGCATCGCGTGGCTGCCGTTCCTGGTCGCCTTCGCGGTCGCGACGGTGACGGCGTTCAGCTATCTCGAGCTGGTCACGAAGTACCCGCAGGCCGCGGGCGCCGCGCTCTACGCGCACAAGGCATTCGGCATCCACTTCATCACGTTCCTGGTGGCCTTCACGGTGGTGTGCTCGGGCGTCACGAGCGCCTCGACGTCCTCCAACCTCCTGGCCGCCAACCTGCTCATCGGCTTCGGCAACGACGACCCGAGCACCACCGCCACCCTCGTGACGGCGCTCGTCTTCATGGTGGTGCTGGCCGCGATCAACCTGCGCGGCGTCGGGGAGAGCGTGAAGTTCAACGTGCTCCTCACGATCGTGGAGATGACGGCCCTCGCCATCGTCATCGGCATCGGCATCTGGGTGGTCGGCCGCGGCGACGGTGACCTGGGACGGATCACGGTCTTCGAGAGCCCCGATGACAAGGGCCTCTTCATGGCGGTCACCGTCGCCACGGCGATCGCCTTCTTCTCGATGGTTGGCTTCGAGGACTCCGTCAACATGGTGGAGGAGACCCAGGACCCGCTGCGGATCTTCCCGCGCACGATGCTCACCGGCCTGGGCATCGCCGTCGTGATCTACATGCTCGTCGCCATCTCGGTCGTGGCGGTCATCCCGTCGGGGCAGATCCTCGAGCCGACCAACGCCGAGGCCGGCATCCTGCTCGACGTGGTCAAGATCGGCGCCCCCGACCTGCCGATCGACACCGTCTTCCCGTTCCTCACCGTCTTCGCGGTCGCCAACACCGCCCTCATCAACATGCTGATGGCGAGCCGGCTCATCTACGGCATGGCGCGCCAGGACGTGCTCCCGCGCTCGCTCGGCAAGGTGCTGGCCGGTCGCCGGTCGCCGTGGACCGCGATCCTCTTCACCACGCTGCTGGCGCTGGCCCTGATCACGGTGGTCACCCTCGACTCGGAGTCCTCGGTCGTCGGTGCGCTCTCGGGCACCACGGCGCTCCTGCTGCTGGCGGTGTTCACGATCGTCAACATCGCCTGCCTGGTGCTGCGGCGCGACCCCACGCCGGACGCCGCGTTCCGCGCGCCGTCGTTCCTGCCCGTCGTCGGCGCCGTCTGCTGCGGCTACCTCCTCGGGCCGTGGGCGAGGCTCGAGGCCGACATGGTGCAGTACAAGATCGCCGCCGGGCTGCTCGCCATCGGCGTGGTGCTGTGGGCGCTGACCTGGATGACCAACCGCGGTGTGCGGGCCAAGAAGACCGGGTTCCGCGACATCGACCACCTCGACGAGTGACGCGCCGGGCGGCGACATGCGCGGGTCCCTCGCGCGGAAGTCGGCCGTTCCCTCTACGGTTGTCCGGGTGACGCGACGACCTCTCGGGCCCTTGCTGGCGGTGCTCGTCGCCGGTGCGCTCGGATGCTCCGCGGTCGCCCCGTCCGGGCCCTCGGCCGGCGCGGCGCCGGGGTCGGACTACCCCGCGCCGAGCGCGTCGCTCTCGTCCGCCGCCGGGGCGTCGGGCGCGGCGTCCGACCGCGCCCGTGGCCCCCGCGACCGCCCGCCGGTGCCGTCCGCGCCCGACCTGGCCGGGGCCTACCGGTTCGTCTCGGCACCCGACTTCCTCAACCAGGACGTCGCCGACCTCACCGCGGGCGGCCGTCGGCAGCACGTCGTCGCGGCCACCGGCGAGGTGGCCAACTCGACCAACGCGGACTACGAGACCGCTCTCGGCCGGGTCATCGACGAGATGGCCACCCACGGCGCCGACGACGTCCTGGTCGCGGGCGACCTCGTCGAGGGCCGCTGGGGTCGCGACGACTCCCGCACCGGCGTGTTCGGCCCGGTCCGCACCGACGCCCAGCGCCTGCGCGCGTGGCGCCGGGCGGCCGACGTCTACTACCCGGCCTGGTTCGAGCGCTTCGCCGACCGCGGCCTGACCACCTACCCGGCGGTCGGCGACCACGAGATGGGCGACGACCCGTGGCGGGTCCGGCAGCGCAACCCCTGGATCGACTTCAAGCGCCGCCACCTCCCGCAGTTCAAGCAGGTCTTCGCCCAGCACGCGCTGAGCGGGAGTGACGGTCGACCCCGGTTCGCCGACCGTCCCCGGCGCGGGCCGGCCCGGCACACCGCCTACGCCGTGCGGCTCGACCGCGACGTGCTCCTGGTGACCCTCGACGTCTTCGAGCGGCGCGGTGGCGACGTGCACGTCTCGGTCGACCCCGCCCAGCTCCGGTGGCTGGCCGGGGTGCTGCGGCGCGCCGAGCGCGACGACGTGCCGTGGGTGATGGTGCAGGCCCACACGCCGATGCCCGGTGCGGTGCGGGTGCGCAACTCCACCCACCTGGTCTACGAGAAGGGCCGCTCGTCCGACCTGTGGCGCACGATGGTCGACGGGGGAGTCGACGTCTACCTCAGCGGCGAGGTGCACGACCAGACCGTCCGCCATCGCGACGGCATCCTCGAGGTGTCGCACGGCTCCCTCTTCTACCGCGGCGAGGCGTCCTACGTGGTGGGGCAGGCCACGCAGGACCGGCTCGTCCTCGAGAACCGCCAGTTCCGCGGCACCGTCGGCTTCGACTCCCGGCTCTGGACCACCTCGCGCCAGGGGGCGCCGGCGCAGATCTCCTACCCCGCCCGCTCGATCGTCACCGGCACCCTGGTGGCGAGCCGCACCCGCGCGGGCGGCGTGCGCGTCGACGACGCCGAGGGCGTGCTCGTCCCGCGCGGCTGAGCCCCGCACTGCGTCGCAGGCGCCCGCCCGCCGGCGTCCGTGCCGGGGGTCACGCGTTCAGGGAGCGGTCACGGTTCGGGCAGGGGGCCGGCGTCGCCGTACCCTTGTCGCGTGAGCGCCATCCCCACCCTCGAGCAGCTGCACGCGCTCGGGCCCCTCCAGCAGCCGACCTACCCCGATGCCGGGGCGGTCGATGCGGCCGTGGCCCGACTGAGGACCGCGCCGCCGCTCGTCTTCGCGGGCGAGTGCGACGACCTCACCGACAAGATCGCCGCCGTCACCCGGGGCGAGGCGTTCCTGCTCCAGGGCGGCGACTGCGCGGAGACCTTCGCCGGCGTCACCGCCGACAACGTCCGCAACAAGCTGCGCGTGTTGCTGCAGATGGCCGTCGTGCTGACCTACGCCGCCTCGGTGCCGGTCGTCAAGCTGGGCCGGCTCGCCGGGCAGTACGCCAAGCCGCGCAGCTCCGACGAGGAGACCCGCGGTGGCGTGACGCTGCCGGCCTACCGCGGCGACGCCGTCAACGGCTACGACTTCACCCCCGAGGCCCGCATCCCCGACCCGCAGCGCCTGGTCGAGGTCTACAACTCCTCGGCGGCGACGCTCAACCTGGTCCGCGCGTTCGTGACCGGTGGCTACGCCGATCTGCGCCAGGTGCACACCTGGAACACCGACTTCGTGCAGAGCTCGCCGTTCGGCGAGCGCTACGAGGCGGTGGCCGACGAGATCGAGCGCGCGCTGACCTTCATGAAGGCGATCGGCGCCGACCCCGACGAGTTCCACCGCGTCGACTTCCACTCCAGCCACGAGGCGCTGCTGCTGGAGTACGAGCAGGCCCTGACCCGCATCGACTCCCGCACCGACCTGCCCTACAACGTCTCGGCGCACTTCGTGTGGATCGGTGAGCGCACCCGCCAGCTCGACGGGCCGCACGTCGAGCTGCTGTCGAAGATCAAGAACCCCATCGGCATCAAGCTCGGTCCGACGACCACGCCCGACGACGCGCTGGCCTACGCCGCGCGGCTCAACCCGGACAACACGCCCGGGCGGCTCACGTTCATCACCCGCTTCGGCGCCGGCAAGATCCGCGACGGCCTGCCCGCCCTGGTGGAGAAGGTCAGCGCGGAGGGCCTCAACGTCGCGTGGGTCTGCGACCCCATGCACGGCAACACCTTCGAGGCCTCCTCCGGCTACAAGACCCGCCGCTTCGACGACGTCATCGAGGAGGTCCAGGGCTTCTTCGACGTGCACCGCAGCCTCGGCACCTGGCCCGGCGGCGTCCACGTCGAGCTCACCGGTGACGACGTCACCGAGTGCGTCGGCGGTGGCGAGGAGATCGACGAGGTCGGCCTGTCCCACCGCTACGAGTCGGTCTGCGACCCGCGGCTCAACCGGGTCCAGTCCCTCGAGCTCGCCTTCCTCGTCGCGGAGATGCTGCGCAAGGCCTGAGCGCTCCTGCGGTTGCCGTGGGCCGGTGAGTGGGCAACCTTTTCCTCGGCACGGAAGGTTGCTGGCGCACCGCTGGTGGCTGGGGTCGCCGTGAGGCGGTGAGTGGGCAACCGTTTCGGGGACGAGAAAGGTTGCTGGCCCACCGCCCAACGGGCGACGCGCATTTCGTGACCGGATCGTGAGGCGGACGAGGCACGTCCGGTGCGGCGCGGGTCCATCCTCGGCGCATGGGGGACGTACGCACGGCGCTGCGAGCACTGACGCACCCGGGTGCGGTGCTCGCACTGGTGGTGCTTGTGCTCAACGACCACGTGCTGAAGCAGGCGTGGCCGGGCTGGGTCACCGGCAAGCTGAGTGACGTCGCCGGGCTCGTCGTCGCGCCCTTGCTGCTCGCCACGTTGCTGGCGCTGCTGGGCGTACCGCGGTCGGCGCAGGTCGCGCTGGCGGCCACCGGCGCCGGCTTCGTCTTCTGCAAGACGTCGGTGGCCGGGGCCGCGTTGACCAGTGCGGCCTGGAGCCTCTTCGGCACGCCGACCATGATCCGCGCCGACGCGACCGACCTCCTCGCCCTCCCGGCGCTCGGTGCCGCCTGGTGGGTCCACCGCTCGGTCGCCCTCCGCGTGGAGGGTGGGTGGCGGCACACAGTCGGGGTGGCGCTCGGAGCGGCGCTGTTGCCGGTGGGGGTGCTCGCCACGAGCGCGACGTCGTGCGAGACCGACCCGGGGACCACGGATGTCGAGGCGGTCGAAGGTCGCTTCACGGGCACCGACCAGCAGGAGTTCTTCGTGGTCGAGGACGGCTATGACTGGCTGAAGGTCGATCCGCTCACGGCGGCCGTGAGCGACTTCCCGGCGAAGGACCACGACAACCTGGTCGAGCCTGCGACCTTCGGGAGCGTGGCGTGCGAGCGCACGGGCATGACGTGCTGGCGCATCGAGGACGAGGTCGTCGAGATCTCCGACGATGGCGGGGTCACGTGGACGGCCGACCTCGCGGTGGGGGAGGAGGAGCAGGCCCGCTCGGTCGAGGGCGAGGACCCGGGCTGTGGGGACGAGCCGTCGGCCTTCCTCATCCACCTGGCCGTCCTCGACATGGAGGCGGGAGCGGCTGTCGCGGTCACCGCGAAGCACGCGGGCCTCTGGATGCGCCGACCCGAGAGCGGCTGGCGGCTGCTGCCGCGCGACGACCTCCGGGTCGAGCCCGCGGAGACCGGCGCCCCGGACTCGAGCGACGGGCCGGACCAGCAGTCGGGCCCAGACGACCCGGACCCGCGGGCCGTGGGGCCGGTGCGCGGCAGGCTCTTCGTGGTCCATGTTCCGCCCGCCCGGTCGACGGACGGTTGGGGAAGAGCGGTCACGCGGCCATCCCGGGAGCCGACGCCCACGTGCGCCTCGCCCTCGCTGCGGACGGTCATCCCGAACCCGCTGAACGGGCCACCGACCACCTCCGCGGTCTGCCCCTGATCTCGTGATGGGATGGTCGCGTGATCGACCTGCGCTCCGACACCCTGACCCGCCCGTCCGACCCGATGCGCGCGGCGATGGCCCGCGCCGAGGTGGGCGACGACGTCTACGGCGAGGACCCGACCGTCGCGGCGCTCGAGGAGCGGGTCGCGGCCATGTTCGGGCACGAGGCGGCCATGTTCACGCCGACCGGCTCGATGGCCAACGTGCTGGCCGTGGCCAGCGTCGTGGCTCCGGGGGAGGAGGTGCTGTGCGAGTCGTCGGCCCACATCGCGCGGGCCGAGCTCGGCGCGCACGGCGCGATCACCGGCCTCACCATGCGCACCTGGACCCACCCGCGCGGGCAGGTCGACCTGACCGCGATCGAGACGATGTACGCACCCGACATGGGCCCGTTCTTCGTGCGCACCGCCGCGGTGTCGGTGGAGAACACCCACAACTTCGCCGGCGGCACGGTCCTGCCGATCGACGACCTGCGGGCCCTGCGCGCGTGGGCGGACGAGAGCGGGACGAAGGTCCATCTCGACGGGGCGCGGCTGTGGAACGCCCACGTGGCGACCGGGACGCCGCTCGCGGACTACGGTCGCATCGCCGACGTGCTCGCGGTCTGCCTCTCGAAGGGCCTCGGGGCGCCCATCGGCTCGCTGATGGTGGGCTCGGCGGACGCGATCGCGACGGCGCGGGTGCGGCGCAAGCGCATGGGCGGCGGGATGCGCCAGGTCGGCGTGCTCGCGGCGGCAGGTGCGTACGCCCTCGACCACCACGTCGACCGACTGGCAGAGGACCACGCCCACGCCCGGCTGCTGGGCGAGGCGCTCGGTCTCGACCCCGCGGACGTGGACACCAACATCGTCGTCGTCGAGCGCCCCGACGCCGTGTCGTTCGTCGAGCGCGCGGCCGCGGAGGGCGTGCGCATCGCGGCCGTGGGGCCGCGGGCCGTGCGGCTGGTGACCCACCTCGACATCTCGCGCGACGACGCCGAGCGGGCGGCCGCGGTGCTCAGTCGGCTGGCCGCCCCATGATGCTGACCTCGCTGATCGCGGTGTAGTCGCGCCCGAGGCTGCCCGTGCCGGGCTCGGTCACGTCGACGAACGTGAGGGTGACCGTCGACGTCTCCACCGCAGGCACGTCGCGCTGCTGCATCCCCGGTCGCTCGGCCAGCACCTGCTCGACCGACGAGCCGTCGTCGAAGCCCCACCGGATTGCGAGGGTGCGTCGGTTGTTGGGATACCAGTCGACGCCCGCCACCGTCTTGGCGTAGCCGTTGATCACCCCGACGCGGGTGACGACCGCGGGCTCGGGGAGCGTGATCGTGATGGTCTCACCGGTGGCGTCGCCGGCCGTGCGCCACGCGGTGGCCGGGTTGCCGTCGCCCATCTGGGCGGCCTCGTAGGCGACGAGGTTGCCGTCGAGGTCGGTCGTCGGGGGCGAGGTGCCGGGCACCTCGAAGCTCGATCCCCGGGCGAGGTTGCGCGCCTTGGTGCCCTCGGCGGGCTCGTCCCCCTGGTCGTCGCCGTCGTCTGCCCCGTTGTCGCCCCCGCCCTGGCCGGGGCCGGACGCGTCGGGGTCGGCGGAGGCGCTGCTCGCCGCCGGGTCGCTCGCGACGTCCTCGCCGTCGGTGCCGAGGACCCGGAGGAGCAGCAGGGCCAGGCCCACCAGCAGCAGGGCCCCGACGACCCACCCGATCCACGCCTTGCCGCGCACGGGCAGCTCGCTGTCGAGGTCGTCGACCTCCTCGTAGGGCAGCAGGTCCTCGCCGGGGTCCCACGCGGGGCGCTCCGGCTCGGGGCCGAACGCGACCTCGGTCGGCGCGTCGGCGTTGGCGGGCGGGCGCGTCGGGGGCACCGGGGTCGGGTCCGCGGCCTGGACGGGCGGCTGGACGGGTGACTGGGCGGTGGCGGTCGGCGCGGGGCCGGGATGCTCGCCGGCCCGGTCGGCGGGGTCGGAGCCGGCGTCGTCGACAGAGCCGGGGACGTCAGGGGAGGCACCGCGCGCCGGTGCCGCAGCGACCGCCGGGCCGTCGACGGCCGCCGCCGCCGGGCGGGGCACTGCGGGAGGCTCGGGACGAGTCGGTGCGGGCGCGCCGATGCGGTGCCCGCAGTTGAGGCAGAACCGCCCCACCCCGAGCTCGGCGCCGCACGCCACACACGTGTCCACGGCCCAACGATAGGGGGGTGCACCCACCTCGGGGGCGCAGTCGCGACGATGCGGGCCGGCTCACACGGCGATGTGCGGCACTTCACCCTCGACGGCGCGGCGCGGCGCGAGCTCGACGGTCAGCATCGCCACCAGGACCATCCCGCCGCCGAGCAGCAGGCGCGTCGTCACGTCCTCGCCGCCGAGCCAGACGGCGAAGAGCGAGGCGAACACCGGCTCCATGCTCATGATGATCGCGCTGCGTGTCGGCGGCAGGTGGGCCTGCGCCCAGGTCTGGCCGAGCAGGCCGAGCGCGCCGACCACCACGGCCATGTAGACCACCGCCCACCAGTCGGCGGCCCGGTCGGGGAGCACGATCCCGTCGTGGGCCGTCGCGAGGGTGCACACCACCGCGATGACCACGATCTGCAGGATCGTCATGCCGACCGCGTCCTGCGCGGTCGACCAGGCGCCGAGTCCGACGATGTGCAGTGCGTAGAGCACCGCTGAGGCGAGCGTGATCAGCTCGCCGTAGCCGATGCTGAGGCCGTTGAGCGCCAGCACCCCCAGGCCGACGGTCGCGAGCGCCACGGCCGCCCACGTGACCGGCGGGATCCGGGTGCGCAGGATGGCGGCGGCCAGCAGCGGGGTGCACACGACGTAGAGGCCGGTCACGAAGCCGCTGATGCTGGCGGGCGTGTGCGCCAGCCCGGCGGTCTGCAGGATCTGCGCGACGCCGTAGAGCAGGCCGAGGACCACGGCGTGGCGGCACACGACCGGCGACAGCCGCCCGAGCGCCTTGGGCGCCACCGCCAGCAGCACGAGCGCGGCGATGCCGAAGCGCACCGCCAGGAAGTCGAGGGTGGGCACGCGCTCGAGCAGGTCCTTGATCATGAAGAACGTCGAGCCCCAGCATGCGGCGAGCGCGAGCAGCGCGGCCGCCGCCAGCAGGGACGTACGACGGGTCTGCTCGGCGGTCACGCAAAAAGGCTAGGCCAGCCGAAGAGAGCCGGTGGCGCCGCCTGCCGGCGTGGACAGGACGGACGCGACGCGCGGACGGGACGAGCGACGGGACGAGCGTCAGACCAGGAACAGGGTGATCGTCGAGCCCTGGGGGACCTTCTCGCCCGGACCGGGGTCGGAGTCGGAGACGTAGCCGAGCCCGAGGTAGATGTCGGCCTGCTCGGTCTCGACCTCGAACCCGAGGTCCTCGAGCAGCTCGGTGGCCGCCTCGACGCCCATCCGCCGCACCTGGGGCACCTCGACCAGCTCGGGGCCGAGGGAGACGACGAACGAGACGGTGTCGCCGCGGTAGAGGGTGCCGGTCGTCGGGTCCTGCGAGATGACGTCGCCCTCGGGGACGGTGTCGCTGTGCTCCTCCGCGCTCACGGTGACAGCCAATCGGCGCTTCTCCAGCGCGGCACGCGCGTCGTCGAAGGACTTTCCGGTCCAGTCCTTGACCTCGATCGGCTTGCGGCCGCGGCTGAGGACGAGGTCGACCTCGGCGCCCGGCTTGAGGGTGGTGCCGGCCTTCGGGGCGGTGCGGATGACCTGCCCCTCGGGCACGGTCTCGCTCCAGCGGCCCTTGCTCGACCCGAACGCGAGGTTGGTCGCGGCGAGCGAGTCCTGGGCCTGGTCCTCGGTCTGACCGGTGAGGTCGGGGACGTCGTAGCGCTCGGGGCCGAGGGACAGGACGAGGGTCACGGTGCCACCGTCGAGCACCTTGCCGCCCGGTCCGGGGTCGGTGGCGATCACCAGCCCGGGTGCGACGTTCTCGGAGTGCGCCGGCTCGCCCGCCTCGGCCGCGAGGCCGGCGTCCTCGAGCTCGGCGGTCGCGGCCGCCTCGTCGAGTCCCAGCACGCCGGGCGTCGTGGTGTAGCGCTCCCAGCCGAACCACCACGCCCCTCCCGCGATGCCGGCGACGAGCAGGACGGCCAGCAGCAGCACGACGGGGCCCTTCACCGACCTGCGGCGGGCGGTGGTGGTGACCGGCGCCGGCCGACTCGGCCCCCGGCCGGGAGCCGGGCGCGCGCCGTCGCGCGCCGCGGGGTGGGCGGCGGTGGCGGGCGGCACCGCGGCCACGGGGCTCATGGAGCTCACCGGGTCCATGGTGCTCATCGCCACGGTGGCGGGGGCTCCCGATCGGCCGGGCGCTCCGGCCGGGACGGGCGCCTCGGACGGACCTGCGGGTGCCGCCGGGTGCCGCTCCAGGGCCGTCGTGCGATCCGGGGTGCCGTCGTCGACGAGCCCGGAGTCGCGCGGGTCGACCTCGGTGAGCAGGGCGAGCGCGCGTGCGTCGAAGGGCTCCGGCGTCGTGTCGGTGCCGACGGCGGGCTCGTCGGGCGCCGCGCTGGGACGGCGGGGGAGCAGGTCGGCGGCGAGCTCGGGGTCGGAGTCGAGGCCTTCGCGGAGCGCCTGCTCGACGCGGTGCAGGTGGTGCAGCAGGACGGTGGCGTCGGCGGGGCGGTGGTCGCGGTCGCGCGACGTCGCGCGGGCGACCAGGGCGTCGACGTAGTCGGGGATGCCGGGCTGCGCGAGCGACGGCATCGGCACGTCGTGGTGCACGTGACGGTAGGCGACCTGGATGGGCGACTCGCCCTCGTGGGGCTTGGTGCCGGTCAGCAGCTCGTAGAGCACGACGCCCACCGCGTAGACGTCGGCTCGTGCGTCGGCCCGGCCGTCGACGACGAGCTCGGGCGCGAGGTAGGAGACGGTGCCGATCAGCACGCCCCCGGTGGCGGTGTGCTGGGTGTCGGCGCTGACCGCCTTGGCCAGGCCGAAGTCGGCGACCTTGACGCCGCCGCCGTGCGCCTCGTCGGCGATGAGCACGTTCTCCGGCTTGACGTCGCGGTGGATCAGTCCGGCGCGGTGGGCGGCGGCGAGCGCCGAGACGACCGGCTCGATCAGCGCCACGGCCCGGCGGGGAGGCATCGGGGCCTCCTTGCGGATCACGTCGCGCAGCGTGTGGCCGGGCACGTACTCCATCACCAGGAAGATCGTGTCGGTGCCGTCGGAGGTGTCGTCGCCCTGGTCGTAGACGCCGACGACGTGCGGGTGGTTGAGCCGGGCGGCGGCGCGCGCCTCGCGGACGAACCGCTGCGCGAACTCCTGGTCGTCGCCGAGCCCGGGGTGCATCACCTTCACGGCGACCGTGCGGTCGAGCCGCAGGTCGGTGGCCTCGTAGACACTGGCCATGCCGCCGCGCGCCACCCGGGCGATGATGCGGTAGCGACCGTCCAGGAGGCGTCCGACCAGGGGGTCGCCAGCAGCGCCGGGCGCTGTCGCGCGGGCGTGCTCGGGTGGCTCCACGATCGACCTCCATCACCGGGCGGGGAAGGGACCGGCGCGCCCATCGTACGGAAGCCGGGACCCCGCCCACGCTCAGGCGCGGCCCCGGCGTGGCGTCAGCAGGCTCCGTGGAACGTGCTGAGCTCGAGCTGCGGGGCCTTGATCGACTTCTCGTTGGGCGCGCGCATCGTCCAGTAGCGCATCCAGTCCATCTGCATCCGGGCCGGATCCATCTTCTTGCCGTCCTGCGCCCGCAGCTCGAACTTCAGCTGCCGCGGCACCGGGTCGAGCGCCTCGGCGCGGCGCTCGGTGTGGATGACGTGGGCGTCGACGAACCACGAGACGTGGTCCTCGGCGACCTCGACGGCGTAGGTGTGCCAGCGGTCGTTGCGCAGGTGGCGCCCGAGGAAGCCGCGGTAGGAGTTGTCGGGCAGCGTGTGCACGTAGGACTTCACCGTGTTGGTGCCGAGCGTGAAGTTCTCGAGGGCGATGTCGCGACCGCCGCAGCGCTGGTGACGGGTGCCGCCCGGGACCAGCTCGGTGACGACCTTGAAGGGCTTGCCGCCCTTGACCTTCGACATGGTGCGCGCCCGCATCCGGATCTCCCACCGTCCGTAGGTGTGGCCCTCGAGGTCCAGCGTGGCCGACACGCTGCCGCGCGTGGTGCTCATCAGGGTCAGCATGCCGTTCTGGGTGCGGACGACGCCGCGACCCTTCTTCTTCCAGAACCCCGGCTTCGGGCCGACGAACTCCTGCCGGAAGACGCCGTGCTGGTACCAGCCGAACGTGTTGCCGGCGTGGACCGGTCCGGGGGCGCCGTCGTAGTGGTCGGCGGAGGCGGGGGAGACCACGGGGGAGAGCGTCAGGGCCAGCAGGCCCACGAGGGTCGCCGCGAGGACTGGTCGGAGGGGGTGCATCGACGACACGCTACGGACCGGCCGCCGGGGCGACAACCCACCTGGTCGGCCGCGACTGCCGCGCAGCGGCCACCCTCACCTAGGCTGCGCGCATGAGTGACGTCCCCCTCGCCGACCGTGACCTCGCCGCCCTCGTCCCCGAATGGCTCGACTGGGACCAGGCCGCAAGGCTGCTCGGTGTCACGCCCGGCAAGGTGCGCACCATGATCCGCGACCACGAGCTGGCCGCCGCGGTCTCCGAGCCGGGCGCGGGCCCGCGGGTGCCGGCGGACTTCATCCAGGACGGTCTCGTCGTCAAGGGTCTTCCCGGCCTGCTCACGCTGCTGCACGACCACCGCTTCAACGACCGCGAGTGCATCGCCTGGCTCTTCACCGACGACGACCTGCCGGGCCGTCCGATCGACGCGCTGCGCGAGAACCGCGGCAGCGAGGTCAAGCGCCGCGCGCAGGTGCTGGAGTACTGATGGCCCCTGCCGGCGCGAGGGGCAGGCAGCACTACCGCTGGCTGCTGCTGCTCGTGGCGGCCGTGCTGCTCGTCGTCTGGCTGGTGACCGGCGGCTGGAAGGGCGGGACCGAGCCGGGCGACGAGTCGTCCTCGTCTCCGTCGTCCTCGTCGTCGTCCCCGAGCCACCGGTTCACCGCGACGACGACACCCACGACCACACCCACGACCACACCGACGGTCCAGCCGACCGGCGCCACGTCCGACGGCCTGCCGGTCGTCCGGCTCGCCGACCTGCCGCCCGAGGCCGCGCGGACGGTGGAGCTGATCGACGCGGGCGGCCCGTTCCCCGAGCCGGACCACGACGGCGGCACCTTCGGCAACCGCGAGGAGCTGCTGCCCGACCGGCCGATGGGCCACTACCGTGAGTACACGGTGCCCACGCCGGGTCTCGACGACCGTGGTGCCCGCCGCATCGTCGCGGGCGACGACGGCGAGCTCTACTGGACCGGCGACCACTACAGCTCCTTCTCCCGCATCCGGAGGTAGACGTGACCGAGCCAGCGACGCGAGCACGTCCATGAGCGGGCTCGCCGCCGTGCTGGCCGGACGCGAGCCGCCCGGCATCCACCTGTGGCACGCGGCGTTCGAGGTCGAGGAGGTGCGCCACGCGGTGGAGCACGCCGGGTGGGGCTTCGGCCACGTCGACGGCTGGACCGGCGCCGACACCAAGCCCGCGTTCCTCGCCGCGGTGGGGCAGGCCCTCGACTTCCCCGACCACTACGGCCAGAACTTCGACGCCCTCGCCGACTGCCTGCACGACATCGGTGAGCACCGCGACGGCGTCGTGCTGCTGTGGGACGGCTGGGCGACCCTGGCCCGGACGGACGAGAGGGCGTTCAGCGTCGCGCTGAGCGTCCTGGGCTCACGTGTCGAGGCCGACCGGGGCGTGCCGTTCGTCGTGCTGCTGCGCGGCGAGGGACCGTTCCTGCCCGGCGTCACCAGCCTGGACTGAGGCCCCCAGGACTCCCCGTCGGGCCCACCCGGCGGGCGCGTGGGTCAGACCGTGCGCTGCGTGGCGGCGGCCGCCAGCTCGATGAGGACGTCGCGCGCGTGCGCGTCGATGTCGGCGGCCCGCAGCGCCTCGACCGCGTGGTCGGCGAGCTGGCCGATGACGGCCTCCACCTGGGCGCGGGCTCCGGACTCCTCGATGATGCCGCGCAGCTCGTCGACGTCGGCGTCGGTGAGCGGGGTCCCCAGCGCGGCGTCGAGCCGCTCGGCGGCGGCGAGCGGGGCGGCGTCGAGCGCGAGGGCGACCAGGACCGTCCGCTTGCCCTCGACCAGGTCGTCGCCGGCCGGCTTGCCCGTCTCCTCGGGGTCGCCGAAGACGCCGAGCAGGTCGTCGCGCAGCTGGAACGCCTCGCCGACCGGCAGGCCGAAGCGGCCGAGCTGGTCGAGCTGCCGGGAGGTGGCGCCGGCGAGCGCCGCGCCGATGTGGATGGGACGCTCGACGGAGTACTTGGCCGACTTGTAGCGCAGCACCGTCATCGCGGTGTCGACGTCGGCGCGCCCGCGCGCCTGCACCGACACGTCGAGGAACTGCCCGGCGATGACCTCGTTGCGGCACCGCTCGAAGAGCGCCAGCCCGGGCGCCACCTCGTCGGGGGCGAACCCGCTGCCGCGCAGCATGTCGCCCGCCCAGCCCAGCAGGAGGTCGCCGAGCAGGATCGCGGCGGCCGCGCCGTACTGCTCCGGGTCGCCGCGCCATCCGGCGGCGCGGTGCTCGGCCTCGAACGCGCGGTGCGTCGACGGGCGGCCGCGCCGGGTGTCGGAGGCGTCCATGAAGTCGTCGTGGACCAGGGCGCTCGCGTGCAGCACCTCGAGGGAGGCGCAGGCGCGGGCGAGGGCGGCCTCGTCGACCACCGACGGGTGGATCGCGCGGTGCCCCCAGTGGCAGAACGCCGCTCGGAACCGCTTGCCGCCGCGCACCGCCGTCCGGGCCTCGGCGACCAGCCGGCCTGCGTCGGGTCCGAGCGGAGCCAGCTCGGCCTCGCGGGCGGCGAGGAACTCGTCGAGCACCTCCTGGACCTGGTCGCGGAAGTCGGCGGGGTCCCAGGTGGTCACGCGCTGCAGCCTAATCAGTGGGACGACACCCGGGGCCACGGCCGTGCTCCGTAGGCTGTTTCCCATGACGTCCGCACCCGGCCTGAGCATGCGCGAGCTCCTCGCGCGCGGCGAGCGGTCGTTCTCCTTCGAGTTCTTCCCGCCCAAGGACGAGGCGGGTGAGGAGCAGCTCTGGCAGGCGATCACCGACCTCGAGCCCTACGGCCCGACGTTCGTGTCGGTGACCTACGGCGCGGGCGGCACCACTCGCGACCGCACCGTCGCGATCACCGCACGCATCGCCCGCGAGACGGGCCTGTTGCCGGTCGCGCACCTCACGTGCGTCGGCCACACCACCGACGAGCTCCGCGCGATCCTCGACGACCTCAGCGCCGCGGGCGTGCGCCACGTCATGGCCCTGCGCGGCGACCCGCCGGGCGGTCCCGGCGCCCCGTGGACCCCGACCGGCGGCGGGCTCACCTACGCCAACGAGCTGGTCGCCCTGATCCGCGAGCGTGCCGACATGCGCATCGGTGTGGCGGCGTTCCCCGAGGGCCACGTCGACGCGGCGGACCTCGACCACGACGCGCGCGTGCTGAAGGCCAAGCAGGACGCGGGCGCCGAGTTCGCGGTGACCGAGATGGTGCTGCGTGCCTCCGACTACGTCGCGCTCGTCGAGCGCGCCCGGGCCGTCGGGGCCGACCTGCCGATCATCCCGGGCATCATGCCGATCCTCAATCTCCGCTCGATGGAGCGGATGGCGGAGCTGTCGCGCCGCCAGCTCCCCGCCGAGGTCACCGACCGGCTCACGCCGTACGCCGACGACCCGGCGCGGCTGCGCGCCGAGGGCATCGAGATCGCGACCGAGCTGTGCGAGACGCTGCTCCAGGCGGGGGCGCCGGGCCTGCACTTCTACACGCTCAACCGGTCCAAGGCGACGCGGGAGATCTTCGCCAACCTGCAGATCACCGTCTGACCTCGGCCCGCCCCACCATCTCGGCCACCAGGGCGGCGCTGAGGCCGGCGAACGGCAGGCCCGACCCGGTGGTGGCGTGCGCGCCGGCGGTGAGCACGCCCTCGATCGGCGTGCGGGGTCCCAGGCGGGTACGAGCGGTGCGCGGGCCCTGCCACCGCACGCCGTGCGGCGACCCGCCCCACGCCTCGACGAGGTCGCGGGCCGTGCGGTCGATCCGGGCGACGACCTGGCGCCGCACGTCGAGGCCGCGCCGCGCCAGCGTGGTGAGCACGTCCTCATCGACGCGGCCGCGCGCCAGCACCGTCCACGCGGCGGCGCCGTCGGGCGCCCGGCCGCCCGTGCGCACCACGAGCAGCGGGTCGCCGTGCAGCACCACCTCGTGGGCGAGGTCCGGGATGTCGCCCTCGAGCGCCACGTGGCTCACCGTCGGCGGGGACGCCGGTGTCGTGCGGCGCACATGGGTCGCGAGCGCCGGCAGGCGACGCGGGTCGACGGCGACGACGACCCTGTCGGCGTCGAGCTCGCTGCCGTCGCCGGTCCGCACCGCGACCACGCGGTCCCCGCGCACCACGAGGTCGGCCGCGGGCGTGCCGGTCAGCACGGTGACCCGGCGCAGGGCCAGTCGGTCGGCCATCGCCCTGCCCAGGGCGGCGAGCCCGCCCGGCACGGTCCAGGCCCCGAAGCGCTGCTCGAGGTAGACGTCGACGCCGGCGATCACCGGCGCGTCGCGCGGGTCGTGGCCGGCCATGACGACCCGGTGGGCGGCGACCAGCCGCAGCCGCTCGTCGCCGAGCGCGCGCCGCAGCCTCCGGTGCAGCGACTCGCGCCGCTGGAGGAGCCGGAGCAGCTCGGTCGGGGCGACGTCGGCGTCGAAGGGGCGTTCGTACCACTCCTTGCGCAGCAGCTCCCACGGCTCGCCGTAGGACGCGACGTGGTCGACCCACTGCTGTCCCAGGCCCGCGCCGAGCTCGTCGAACGCCCCGAGCTGGGCCGCGCGCGACCCGCCGGGCAGGAGCAGCGACGACCCGTCCGCGAAGCGGTGCTCGCGCACCACGTCGAGCGGCTGGAGGTCGACCTCTCGCTCGAGGGGACGACCGGACTTGCGGAACAGGTCGCGCACGACCGCGGGCAGCAGGGTGCTGGTCGGGCCCGCGTCCCAGGCGAAGCCGTCGTGCTCGACCGTCGAGAGCGCGCCACCCAGCCGCTCCGACCGCTCGAGGAGGGTGACCTCGTGGCCGAGCTTGGCCAGCCGCGCCGCGGCGGCCATGCCGCCGAAGCCACCGCCGACCACCACCACACGTGCCACGGGGGAACCCTAGGCGACCCGGTGGACGGGCTCCCTCCCGCGCCACCGGCGCCAGCCGCGGCGGACCAGCCGCCCGACGAGCAGCAGCACCACCAGGCCGACGAGGAGCAGGACACCGGCGATCGCGGCGGCCGCCTGCGGGTGCTGGAGGGAGAACCACACCACGGCCAGCACCCCCACGTCCTCGGTGATGCTGGCCAGCACGTTGGTGACCGGCTCAGGGGAGGAGTTGAGCGCCAGCCGCCCGCCCGCCTTGGCGAGGTGGCTGAGCAGGGCCGTGCCCCCGCCGACCACACCGAGCACGGCCTGCTCGAGGGAGGAGGCGTTCCCGGCGAGCAGCACGCCGATGACCGCCCCCGCCGTGGGACGCACAGCGGTGGAGATCGCGTCCCACGTCGAGTCGAGGTAGGGGATCTTGTCGGCGACGAACTCCACGGCGTACATGAAGCCCGCCGCGGCCAGCACGTCCCACCGGCCCAGCGCGTCGGGGATGTCGGCGAAGGAGCCGAGGCGGTCGGCGACGCCCAGCACCAGGACGACGAGGTAGGCGTTGATGCCGCTCGCCCACCCGCTCGAGAACGTCAGGGCGAGGGCGTCCATCAGGCCGGCACCTCAGTCGACCTCGACCTCGACGGCGTCGGTCATCGCCACGAGCTCGTCGTAGGAGGTGGAGAACACCGCGGCCGGGTGACCCGCCGCCGCCCACACCACGTCGTGGCGTCGCAGCCACGGGTCGATCCAGGTGCGGATCGGGGCCGGGTGGTCGATGGGGGAGACGCCGCCGATGACCTGGCCGGTGTGGCGCCGGACGAAGTCGGGATCGGCGCGTCGCAGGCGCACGACGCCGATGCGCTCCGCCACCGCGGCGGTGTCGACCCGGTGGGCGCCCGAGGTGAGGATGAGGACCGGCTCGCCGTCGGCGTCGAAGAGCAGGCTGTTGGCGATCGCGCCGACCTCGCAGCCGAGCGCCGCCGCGGCGAGTGCCGCGGTGTGGGCGCTGTCGGGCAGGATGACCACGTCACCGGTGCCGCCGCGCCGGTGGAGGTCATCTCGGAACGAGGTGATCGATGCGTGCTCCGTCGCCATGGCGGGAGCCTAGCGACCGGACGACGACCAGCCCCAGGGAGATCCAATGGCGCGCGACCTGCCGGGATCCGTCGTCAACAGCCTGCGCGTGCTCGTGCTGATCGTGGCCACGGCCGGCGTGATCACGCTGCTGATCCGGCTGATGCGCGACGACGTGATCCTCGGCTGGGCCGAGGGCAACCCGTCGGCGCAGGGGCTGCTGGACCAGGGCGGCATCGAGCTGCTGCGCGAGAGCCCGATCGTGCCCGGCTTCGTCGCCCTGTCGGTCGTGGCGTTCGTCGGGTTCGGCGCCCTCGTCCTGGTCCTCGGCTCCTTCTTCGTCAGCGGCCATGCCTGGACCCGGCCGGTGCTCACCGCCACCGCCGGCATCGGCGTCCTGGTCGGGGTGGTGTGCCTCGACGCCCACCTCCCGACCCTCTTCGTGGTGCTCTCGGCGCTGGTGATCATCGAGGGCCTGGTGCTCTTGTTCTTCCTGTGGCACCGCGACACCACCGCCTTCCTGCGCGGGGAGTGACGAGCGCGGCTCGCTCCGCCTCCGGCCCCTGACCGCCGCCCTGACCTGCCCTGACCGGTCTTGACGGGCTGTCGGTGGGAGGTAGTACCGTGGCGGTGTTCGAACATCTGTTCGATGCGACCCGGGTGGGGGTGACCTCGACCCCCACCTCCACCCGGGTCGGCCCCGGGGTCGACCGAGGTGCGGAGGAGGCACGATGAGTCAGTACGACGACCCTGTCGAGGTGCGGAGCGGTGCGACGGACGATCCCGGCAGCCGGCCGGACGGCCGGATCGAGGGGCGGGCATGAGCGCCTCCGCGAGCACCCACCGCGGCGCGGTGGCGCACCCGGGCCCCCACCTGCTGCCGGCCACCGCCCACTCCTACCTCGAGCGCTCCGCCACGTCCCTGCGCGACGCGATCACGGCCCGCGACGTGCCCACGCGCTACGCCTGTGCCCACGTCGCGGCCCTCTGTGCGGCGGCTGCGCTGCTCGCGGCCCGGGCCCGACCCGCTCCGCGCGGGCGTCGGCAGAAGAACGCGTGGGTGCTCCTGACCGAGGTCGCTCCCGAGCTCTCGGAGTGGGCGACCTTCTTCGCCGCGGGCGCAGGCAAGAGGGCCGCCGCCGAGGCGGGGTCGACGCGTGCCGTGAGCGAGCGGGAGGCCGACGACCTGGTGCGCGACGCCGACCGCTTCCTGGCCGTGGTCGAGCAGGCGCTCGGCCTGGTCCCGCACGCGAGCGTGGCCTGAGGGCGGGGGAGAGGTGGCCCCGGACCGCTGCGTCCTCCCGCCCGGCCGGGCCGACCGCCCCTGCGTGCGCGCGCGGGCCGCGGTCGCCGAGCCACTAGGGTGGCGCCCATGGCCCAGCCGTCCGCCAGCCCGACCGCCAGTGAGCGCCGCCAGTCCGTCCGCAGCGGCGTGGCCTGGGACGCCGTGCGCCGGCTCCTCCAGGACCGCGACGACGTGGAGGGTCCTGCCCGCATCGTCGACGTCGGCGGCGGCACCGGCGGCTTCGCGGTGCCCCTGGCCGAGCTCGGCCACACCGTGCGGGTCATCGACCCCAGCCCCGACGCGCTCGCCTCGCTCGACCGGCGCGCCCGCGAGCGCGGCGTCGCCGACCGGGTCGCCGGGCAGCAGGGCGACCTGTCCGACCTGCCGCGCCTCGTCGACGACGCCGACCTCGTCCTGTGCCACGGCGTGCTGGAGATGGTCGACGACGCCGCCGCGTCGGTGGCCTCGATCGCCGCGGTGCTGCGCCCCGGCGGACACCTCAGCCTCCTCGTGGCGCAGCGTCACGCCGCCGTCGTGGCGCGCGCCATGGCCGGGCACTTCCAGGCCGCCCGCGAGCTGCTCGACGACGACGCCGGCTCGTCGACCGGGCAGGCCGGGCGCGGTGGGCACCGGTTCACCCACGACGAGGTCGTCGAGCTGCTCACCGCCGCCGGCCTGCATGCCGAGAGCGTCCACGCCGTCCGGGTCTTCGCCGACCTCGTCCCCGGCAGCCTCCTCGACCTCGAGCCGGGCGCGACCGCGGCCCTGCTCGACCTCGAGAAGGCCGTGGCCACCCGCCCCGAGTACCTCCCGCTCGCTGCCCAGCTCCACGTCGTCGCCCGACGCTGAGCGTCGTCCCCGTGGGGGGCGGCGGTGACCGAGACCCCGATCCTCCACGTCGACATGGACGCGTTCTTCGCCTCCGTGGCGCTGCGGGAGCGTCCCGACCTGGTCGACCAGCCGGTGGTCGTGGGCGGGAGCGGGCGCGGCGTCGTGCTCGCCGCCAACTACGTCGCGCGCGGCTACGGCATCCGTTCGGCGCTGCCGATGGCGCGGGTGCGCCGGCTCTGTCCGCACGTCGTGGTGCTCCCGCCCGACTACGCGACCTTCGCCGGCGTCTCTGCCTCGGTGATGGAGACCTTCCGCGACGTCACCCCCGTGGTCGAGGCGATGTCGCTCGACGAGGCCTTCCTCGACGTGCGCGGCGCGACCCGGCGCCTCGGCGGGCCCAGGGAGATCGCCGAGCGGCTCAGGGCCACGATCCACGACGAGCAGGGCATCACCTGCTCGGTCGGGGTCGCGGCGACGGTGTCGGTGGCCAAGGTCGCGAGCCGGCGCGCCAAGCCCGACGGCGTGGTGGTGGTGCCGCCCGCCGAGGTCACCTCGTTCCTGCACCCCCTCGACGTCGGCGAGCTCTACGGCGTCGGGGACAAGACCCGCACGCGGCTGCACCGCGCCGGCCTGATCACCGTCGGCGACGTCGCGCACACCCCGCTCCCCGCCCTCCAGCAGACGATGGGCCGCCACCTCGGCCGCCACCTGCACCAGCTCGCGTGGGGCACCGACCGCGGCGAGCTCGCCCCGACGTCCGGGCCCCACGAGCCCGAGAGGTCGATGGGTGCGGACGAGACCTTCGCCCGCGACACCGCCGACCGCGACGTCATCGTCCGCGAGCTCCTGCGCCTCTCGGCCCGCGTCGCCGGCCGGATGCGTGCCGCCGGGGTCGCCGGGCGCACCATCACCCTCAAGGTCCGCTTCGCCGACTTCACCACCATCACGCGCTCGCGCACGATGCCCGAGGTGACCGACGTGACGCTCGAGGTGCATCGTGCGGTGACCCGGCTCTACGACGCGCTCCGACTGCGGCGCGAGCGCCTGCGGCTGGTGGGCGTCCGCGTCGAGGGTCTGGTCCCGCGCGCGACGGTGCACAGACAGCTCGTGCTCGGCGAGCCCGAGCACGGATGGGCCGAGGCCGACCGCGCGGTGGACCGTGCCACGCGCCGCTTCGGGGCAGCCGCCGTGCGTCCGGCGAGCCTGGTGTGATGCCGTGTCCCCTGCGCCGGGGTGGAATTTTCGGGGGGACGCCTACCGTAGGTGCAACAGGGTGCCTAGACTTGCACCAGAAGGTGAGGAGGAACCGTGGAGCTCTCCGAGGAAGAACTGCGAATGCTCGAGCAGATGGAGCGCGCTCTCGTCGAGGAAGACCCCAAGCTCGCCTCCACCCTGCGTGGCACGTCGTTCCAGCGGGCGGCTCGCCGCCGAGTGATCTTGGGCGGCGCCGTGCTCCTCGTCGGCATCGGGCTGTTGATCGTTGCGGTGCTCCTCGACCTCACCGCCGTCCTCCAGACGGTGGTCGGCGTGCTGGGCTTCGTGGTGATGCTCGCCGGCGCGATCCTTGCCCTCACCTCCGCGCGCAGTCCCGGCCACCCGGTGGCGCCCAAGGTGCGCGCCTCCGGGCGCACCGGCTTCGGGGTCGTCGACGGCGGTCGTCCCGCCCGGCCCTCCCGGCAGCGCTCGGGCGGGCCCTTCATGGAGCGCATGGAGGAGCGGTGGCGTCGCCGCCGCGAGCGCGGCTTCTGACCTCTCCCGCTCCGACCCAGCGCTGAGCACACCCCCTCCACGGTAGAGCCGCCCGGCGCCGCAGCTCAGTCCCCGGCTCCGGGCGGATAGGCGTACCAGCCGAGCTCCTGACCACTCGCGCACGCCGCGGCCCGTGCCGTGGATCACCTGCTCCCACTGGTCGGGCGCCAGGAGAACAGTGAGATCCCCCCACTCTCGCCGCACGACGTAGCGGTTCGAGGCCGGCTGCTCGACCTGACCCTCGCGGCCGAGGACCTCGAGCAGCATGGCGTGCTGTTCGGCGCGGGAGGGCAGGTCACGGTCGTCCTCCCGGGACGGCGCGTGTGCCCTGACGTGCTCACGGACGTGGCGCACGAGCCGCGCGGCGATGTGAGGCGCGTAGTCCTCCGGCTCCGTGTAGCCGCTGACCTCTCGCCACTCGGCGTCGAGCGGGAGCAGCAGGGAACCCTCGGGGGGAACGACCACATCGTCGGGGAGGTCGCGCAGGTCGAGCACGAAGGCGATGTCCAGCTGATTGCCATGGTCCCCAGGGACCACGGCGATCGCCGTCACCTTCACCTCGGTGCCGAATCCGTCGCTGCGATCGATCCAGTCGTCGCCGAGGTGTCCCGGCGAGATCTCCGGATCAGGTGGTGCGGTGAGGATCTCGTACACCTGCCGGGCGTAGTCCACGTCGTCCACCGTCCAAGGATGGACCACGCACGGCTCGCGCCGCCTGCGACTTGGGGCAGCGCTCGCCCGGAGCGACCCCGTACCCGCGCGGCGGGAGCGCGGGGCCCGGGCGGGCCGGCATCAGCCGACGAGCTCGTCCACCGTCCGGATCGACTCGTGGTCGGGCGTCGTGGTCGTGGCCCGCTCCGACCGGGAGCGGCGGCGCCAGGACGTCCGCCGTCCCACCACCGATGCGGGCCACCACCGTGCCCTGCGCTCCTCGCGCGGCGTCACGCCGGCAGCCATCGACTCCTCGACGAGGAGGAGGTCGGCGGCGAACCGTTGGGCGGTGAAGGTCTCGGGGTCGCGGGCGTAGCGGCTCCGCTCGAGCGCGACGACGAGCCGGTCGAGTGCCTGGGCGGCCTCGGGTGCCTGGTCACGCCCGCGACGCGGCCGGTCGGGACGCGACGCGTCGTGGACAGGTGCCGCGAGGAGTCGCCCCATCCAGTCGCCGGCCCGCCGCGGCGAGCGGCCGTCCGGCCAGGCGTGGCCGAGGTCGATGGCCACGTCGCGCAGCTCGGCCCAGAGGTCCTCGATGCCGCCCTCGAGCCGCCGGCGACGACGCGCCTGCCGGAGCAGGTGCGGCGTCGCGAGAACGAGCGCGAGCAGGGCCAGGCCCAGCACCCCGGACAGCACGGGCACCCACGGGATCGAGGACGCGTCGCTCTCGTCGGCCGCGGCCTCGGCGTCGGCCTCCTCGCCCCGGTCGGGCAGCAGCTCGGTCGACCGGCTGGCGCTCGGGCTCGGTGCCTCGGTGACCGGCGCGAACTCGGCCTCGGTGTAGTCCGGCGCCTGCGTGGCGCGGTCCTGCGGGGTGGGCTCGAACCGCACCCAGCCCGAGCCCGGGAAGTAGAGCTCGGGCCACGCGTGGAGGTCGCGCGAGGAGAACTCCCACGACCCGTTGGTGGCCCGCTCGGGCTCCAGGAAGCCCACGGCCACGCGGCTCGGGATGCCGATGACCCGCGCCATGATGGCCATCGATGCCGCGAACTGCTCGCAGTAGCCGACCCGGTCATTGAGGAACGCGAGCAGGTCGGCGCTGCCGTCGCCCGCCGACGGCACCTCGGCGAGGTCGTAGCGGAAGCCGCCGTCCTCGCGGAACCACTGCTGCAGCAGCTGCGCCTTCTGGAACCGGGTGGGCGCGTCGGCGGTGATGCTGGCCGCGAGCCGCCGGATCTCGTTGTTGAGGGTGGAGGGCACCTCGGTGAAGATGCCGGCCACCGACCCGGCACCCGACACGGCCGAGTCCATCCGCTCGGCGTCGTACGTCAGCTGGACGCCGGTGTAGTCGTAGGTGCTGTCGGCGGTGGTGACGTCCTCGCGGGCTGCGATGACGTCGCGGGTGTCGAGGTCGAAGCGCCAGTCGGCGCCGGCCGCGATGCGGGTCGCCTGCGGGGCGGTGGGCAGCCACGCCGAGGTGAAGTCGGGCCCGACCCGCACGTCGTACTTGAACTCCCGGCGGGGCACGTCGCCGCTGACCCCGTCGAGGGGCGGGAGGTCGCCGGTGGCCGACTGCGACTCGGGGATCTCGCGGTCGCCCGGCGTCCACTCCGAACCGCTGAACCGGGCGAGCACCGAGATGCGCAGGTAGGTGGGCTTGGGACCCGAGGTGGTGATCCAGAGCATGGGTACGTCCGCGCCGCGCCGCAGGTCGCGGCGCAGGTCGACCATCGGGTCCTTGACCTCCACCTCGCGGGTGCCCGGACCGTTGCCCTCGAACACGCTCATGCTCATCGTCGGCACGGCCGCCGGCACCACGACGGCGAGCGCGATCGCGGTCGTCCCGAGCGCCAGCGCGGTGTTGCCGATCGCGCCGGTGCGGACCGAGAACGAGCCCTTCTCCCCGTCCGGCGCCCGGCCCCAGCTCGTGACGTGGTCGCTGTGCTGGATGAAGACCAGGGCGAGGAAGAGGCCGGCGACCACCACGAACAGCCACCACGACACCGCGTTCCCCGTGACGGCGACGGGCAACGTGTAGGCCGCGAGCAGCACCAGGCCGGCCACGGGCGCGCGGCGCAGGGTGCAGGCGACGAGGTCGACGAGAAGCACGACCAGCGCGCCGCCGACCAGGAGCAGCGGGTGGACGGGGGGCACGCCGACCTGGATGGGGGCGGCATAGCTGCGCGAGGTCTCGAGCGCGTCGTCCAGCGCGGCCAGGAACACCTCGACGTTGCCCGGGGTCGGGAGGGGGGAGCCGGTGGTGGTGCCGAGCACCAGCAGGGCGGCCACCACGAGCTGCCCCGCCACGACGGCGAGCGCGGGCAGCCGGCTCCACCGGCCGAGCGCGCCCATCGCTGCCACGACGACGCCGATCATCAGCAGCGGGATCGCGACCCGCGGGAAGCCCTCGGTCAGCACGCGCCACGACAGCACGGTGGCCCACGCCGCGAGCAGCGCGATGCCGGCGATCCGCAGCTGGTGGGGGAGCGTGCTCCACGAGCTCGTCATCGGCTCGTCCCCGCCGAGGCCGTGGCACGGCTCCGCATCAGCCCGAGCTCCTGCCAGGCCGTGTCGAGGCGGTCGCGCGGGCCCAGGGTGATCGAGCGCCAGCCGGTCGCGGTGAGGTGGGCGGCCGACCCCGGGCCGGGGTGGACCGGCAGGTGGGGCGCCCATGCGTCGACGTCGAGGGCGATCGCCAGGCTCGACGATGCGTGGTGCTGGAGCCGGCGCAGGAAGGGGAGGTCGGTGTCGCCGAGGCCACCGAAGATGCCGATGGTGAGGCCGCCGTGGCCGGGCTCGGCGAGCCACTGCGTGTCGGGTGTGGGGGAGTGGTCGAGCTGCACGACGGCGAGGGCCTCGAGCAGCGGGATGGTGCTCGCCGCGGCGGTGTGGGAGTGCCACTCGGTCTCGCGGCTGTCGCCGGACGCCGTGACCAGCCGTACGGTGTACCCGTGGTGGGTGAGGTGGACGGCGATCGAGGCCGCCGCCGACACGGCTGCCTCCAGCGAGCTGGCCGCGCCCTGCCCCCGGTGGGCGGTGCCGCGGTTGTCGAGGAAGACCGTCGCCCGCGACTGCCAGGGCTGCTCCTCGCGGCGCACCATCAGCTCGCCGACACGGGCCGAGCTGCGCCAGTGGACGCGTCGCAGGTCGTCGCCGCGCCGGTACTCGCGCACCGTGACGTCCTCCGCGCTGCCGGTGGCGAAGGCGCGCGGACGGTTGTCGCCCGACCCGGTCCACGCGCCGCCCAGCGGGATGCTCGGCAGCGCGATGGTGCGCGGGGTGACCGTCAGCCGCGACGTGGCGTGGAACGTACGACCCAGCTCCACGAGGCCGAACGGGTCCGTCACCCGCACCGACATCGGGCCGATGTCGAACTGGCCGCGCAGCTCCGAGCGCACCTGGTAGGTCGCGTGCCTGCGCCAACCGTGGCCGAGGCCCTCGAGCACGAAGCGCGGCCGGGTGCCGAGCACGTAGGGGAGGCGCTCCTCCAGCAGCAGCACCCCGGTGGGGGTGCGCGACTCGTTGGAGACGGTGAGCTCCACCGTCGCCGGCTGCCCGGCGACCACCAGCTGCGGCGACACCGTGCGCACCAGGGCGAGGCGGTAGCGCGAGCGACCGACCCACCAGGCGGTGAGGAGCGGCAGCGCCGCGACCAGCACGCCGATGCGGACGACCGAGGGGTGGCCCACGACGATGGCGGCGACCACCGTGGTGATGCCGGCGGCCAGGAACGCCCGCCCGCGGACGGTCAGTGCAGCGAGTGCCTCACGCACGGCTGCCACGTGGGATCGACGCGGAATCGGACGTGGCGTCGGACGCGGTGGGGACGGGCACCGACTCCACGATCCCGGAGAGGATCGCCGAGGTGGTGCGTCCGCTCATCGTCGCCTCGACGTTGGGCAGCAGCCGGTGCGCCAGGACGGCCGAGGTGATGCCGTGCACGTCGTCGGGCAGGACGTAGTCGCGTCCCTGCGTGGCGGCGACGGCCTTGGCCGCGCGGACGAGGTGGAGCGTCGCGCGCGGTGAGGCGCCGAGGTGGAGGTCGTTGCTGGTGCGGGTGGCGGTGGTCAGCGCCACGGCGTAGCGCTGGACGGCGGACGACACGTGCACGCGTCCGACGATCTCGATGACCTTGCGGATCTCACCGGCGTCGGTGACGGGCTCGAGGTCGTCGAGCGGGTTGCGGGCGGTGTGGCCCTCGAGCATCGCGATCTCCGCCGCCTCGACCGGGTAGCCGACCGACACCCGCGCCATGAAGCGGTCGCGCTGGGCCTCGGGGAGGGCGTAGGTGCCCTCCATCTCGATCGGGTTCTGCGTCGCGATCACCATGAACGGCTTCTCGAGCTGGTAGGTCGCGTTGTCGACGGTGACCTGGCGCTCCTCCATGCACTCGAGCAGCGCGGACTGCGTCTTGGGCGACGCACGGTTGATCTCGTCGCCGACCACGATGTTGGCGAAGACGCCGCCGGGTCGGAACTCGAACTCGCGGGTGTCCTGGTTGAACACCGAGACCCCGGTGACGTCGGAGGGCAGCAGGTCCGGGGTGAACTGGATGCGCCGCACCGAGCAGTCGATGCTCCGGGCCAGCGCCTTGCTCAGCTGGGTCTTGCCGACCCCGGGGACGTCCTCGATGAGGAGGTGGCCCTCGGCCAGCATCACCACGAGCGCGGCGTTGACGACGTCGGGCTTGCCGGCGATGACGCGCTCGATGTTGTGGCGCACGGCTCCGGTCACCCGGTGCACGGTGTCGAGATCGGGCGCCTGCCCGGTGAACCCAGTCGTCACGTCGTTCGTCCCCTCGTGCCCGTGCGGTCGACCCGTCCGCCGATCCGTTCGCCGATCCGATCGTCAACCTCGCCACCACGGTATGTGGTGCGCGCAACATACCTGTCCGCTCGCTGCGGCGTCGCCGACGCAGAGCCACGCCCTCGCCACGCCTCATTCTCCCCCCGCGCCCCACCGGCCGCCACGCCGTTCCCCACTTCGCTCCACCACAGCCCGCTGGATTCCCCCACCGGCGGTCCACCGCAGCCGCCTGAGCGTGGATCGGCGCCTCTCCACGCTCCAGGGCCGGTCACGGAGCGGCGCGTGCGCGCCACGTGGGGGACGCGGGGACCGGGGAACTCAGGCGCGAAACACGCTGGATCTGGTTGACGGTGGAGTGAAGTGGGGTACTGTGGTGCGAAGTGGGGGACAGGGTCGATCTTTCCCGCCGAGCCAGGGGAGGTGCCGGATGTTCTTCGGCACCTACACGCCCAAGCTCGACGAGAAGGGCCGCCTCTTCCTCCCGGCGAAGTTCAGGGACGAGCTGACGGAGGGACTCGTGGTGACCAGGGGACAGGAGCGCTGCCTCACTGTCTGGTCGCTGGAGGACTTCGGGAGGCTCACCGACCGGCTCCGAGAGGCGCCGGTCACGCAGAAGAACACCCGTGACTACGTCCGCATGCTGTTCGCCGCCGCCAGCCAGGAGGTGCCGGACAAGCAGGGACGGATCAACATCCCGGCGCCGCTGCGGGAGTACGCCTCGCTCCGCAAGGAGTGCGTCGTCATCGGGTCGATGAACCGGATCGAGATCTGGGACCCGACCGCCTGGGCGGCCTACTCCGAGGAGCAGGAGCAGAAGTTCTCCGAGCTCAGCGACGAGGTCTTCCCCGGCATCTGAGCACCAGGACCACCCAGCACCACACCGCACCACCCCGCACGACCCGGCACCACCGACAACAGCACAGCTGACATCGCGACCCGTATCACCAGGTCTCGAGCCCGCTCCTCGCGCGGCCATCTGGGGCACTTCCCCGGCACCAGAGGGCACCCACTGCTCCGGCAGGGGGCAAGGAGCGGGCAGGGACCTGGTGCGGCGGCTCGCCCCGTGCCACACGGCGGGGAGTGTCAGCCGCACCGCCAGCTCCCGGCCCCGCCAGCTCCGGCCCGGCCGGGCCGGCGTCCAGCACGTACATCCGCAGCAACCAGTGGGGTCGAGACCATGAGCACCACCCAGCGCGTGGGACGCACGGCAGCACCGCCGTCGCGGGTCCGCGACCAGGCGCGCGAGGCGGCCGCGCTCGTCGCGTTCTCCGCCGCCACGGCCTGCGGGCTGGCGCTGGCGCTGCTCCTGCTCATGCGCCTGGGCTCCCAGGGCTGAGCGATGACGACTCCTCGCCACGCCCCGGTGCTCCTCGACCGGGTCGTCGCCCTGCTGGCCCCTGCGCTCGAGGCCCCCGGCTCGGTCTACGTCGACTGCACCCTCGGTCTCGGCGGGCACAGCGAGGCCGTCCTCGAGCGACTGCCCCACGCCCGCGTGATCGGGATCGACCGCGACCCCGAGGCGCTGCGGATGTCCTCGGAGCGGCTCGCGGCCCACGGCGACCGGTTCACCGCCGTGCACGCCGTCTACGACGAGCTGCCGGAGGTGGTCGGCTCGCTCGGCCTCGACCACGTCGACGCCGTGTTCTTCGACCTCGGGGTGTCCTCGATGCAGCTCGACGTGCGCGAGCGCGGGTTCGCCTACTCCGAGGACGCGCCGCTCGACATGCGGATGGACCCGACGACCGGCCCGACCGCCGCCGAGCTGCTCAACACCGCGACCGCCCAGGAGCTGACCCGGATCCTGCGGGAGTACGGCGAGGAGAAGTTCGCCAGCAGGATCGCCCGCGAGGTCGTCCGCCGCCGCGAGGCCACGCCGTTCAGCACCAGCGCCGACCTCGTCGAGCTGCTCTACGCCACGATCCCCGCACCCGCCCGGCGCACGGGCGGCCACCCTGCCAAGCGCACCTTCCAGGCACTGCGGATGGCGGTCAACGACGAGCTCGCCGTCCTGCGGCGGGCCATCCCGGCCTCCATGGAGGTCATCGGCGTGGGTGGGCGGGTGGTGGTCGAGTCCTACCACTCCCTCGAGGACCGCCTCGTCAAGCGCGCGTTCGCCGACGCCACCCGCCTCGACGTGCCGCCGGACCTGCCGTTCGTGCCCGAGGGCGCCGAGCCGGCCCTGCGGCTGGTCACCCGCGGCGCCGAGCGGGCCGACGAGCAGGAGATCGCCGAGAACCCCCGCGCCGCCTCCGTACGCCTGCGCGCCGTCGAGCGCGTCCGTCCCTCCACTCCCACTTCCCCAGGAGTCGTCCGATGAGCAGTCCCGCCCTCCAACCCCGGACCCGGGTCACCCGGATCGCCCAGGAGGCCGTCGACAAGGCCCGCCTGAGCGTGGTGCCGCGGGTGCGCACCCGCGCCCCGCGGATGCCGTTCCTGACGCTGGTGAGCCTGGTCCTGCTCAGCGGGATCGTCGGGCTCCTGCTGTTCAACACCTCGCTGCAGCAGGCGTCCTTCGCCGCGTCGGCGCTGGAGTCCGAGGCCGACACCCTCGCCGCCCGCGAGCAGACGCTGCGCATGGAGCTCGACGAGCTGCGCAACCCGCAGCGGGTCGCCTCGCAGGCCCAGGCGATGGGCATGGTCATCCCCGCCGCGCCGGTGTTCCTCGACCTCGAGACGGGCAGGACGATCGGCGTGCGCACCCCGACCACCCGGGAGAACGCCCTGCTGCTGCAGCCGCCCGCACCGGTCAAGCCGGCCGTCCTGGCGCCCCGCCCGACCTACGTCGAGGTGCCCGTCGCGCCCACCGTCGAGGAGCAGGGGGCGACCGCCCCGGGACGCACCGACGCCAAGCCGCGCAAGAACCGCAACCGCTGACGGCGCGCTCGCGCGGATCCGCCGCGTCGCGCACCTAGATTGTCGAGCAGGCCGGCTCCACCCCGGAGCCGTCCGGGAAACGAGGGAGATCAGTGCCGAGCACCCGCACCAGGCGCGGCGCCTCGCGTGGCGCGCCCATGCTGCGACTGCGCATCGGGTTCGTCCTCATCGCGATGGTCCTCTCCTTCTTCGGTGCCCGGCTGGTGCAGCTCCAGGGCGTCGACCCCCGCTCCTACGCCGTCCGCGCCGCCGCCGAGGGTGCGGTGCGGGTGCCGCTGGAGGCCGAGCGCGGCGACATCCTCGACCGCAACGGCGAGCCCCTCGCCGACTCCGTCAAGGGCAAGATGGTCATCGCCGATCCCGCGCTCACGGCCGGCCGGGCGCCCGAGCTCGCCCGCCTGCTGACCGACCGGCTCTCCGTCGACTACTTCAAGACCCTCACGGCGCTGCGTGGCCGCAAGGACGGCAGCCGCTTCGAGTACGTCGCGCGACGGGTGCCCAGCACGTTGGCGGGCGACACCCTCGCGGCCCTCGACGAGGCCGGGTTCAAGGGCATCAGCCTGCAGGACGACCCGATCCGGTCCTATCCCTCCGGCGACGTGGCCGCCAACCTGCTCGGCTACATGGGCACCGACGAGCCGCTCGGCGGCTTCGAGCGCACCTTCGACAAGCAGCTGGCCGGCGTCGACGGCGAGGCCACCTGGCAGTCCAACTCCGGCAAGGGCGTCCGGATCCCGCTGCGCGAGAGCACCCTCAAGGCCGCCCGCAACGGCGAGCCGCTGCGCACCACCATCGACCGCGACCTGCAGTGGTTCACCCAGAAGGTGCTCGCGCAGTCGGTGCGCCAGTACCGCGCCGAGAGCGGCGCCGCGGTCGTCCTGGACACCCGCACCGGCGAGATCCTCGCGCTCGCCGACTACCCGACGTTCGACGCCAACGTGCCGACCGAGTCCGACCAGGACGACCTCGGCTCGCGCGCGATGAGCGACACCTACGAGCCCGGATCGGTGCAGAAGGTGCTCACCGCCGCCTCGCTCATCGACGCCGGCAGGGCGTTCCCGCGGCAGCGCTTCAAGGTGCCGTCCAGCCTCGCGCGCCAGGACCGGGTGATCGGCGACTGGTTCGACCACGGCGACATCCGGCTCACCCTGACCGGCATCCTCGCCAAGTCGTCCAACATCGGCACCGTGCTCGCCGCCGACGCGTTCTCGCCGCCGGAGCTGGTGTCCTACCTCCAGAGGTTCGGCCTCGGCAAGCGCACCGACATCGGTGTGCGCGGCGAGACCCCCGGCATCCTCACCCCCGGTGAGGCGATGACGTCGCAGACCAAGGACCGCGTCGCCTTCGGGCAGTCGCTGTCGGTCAACGTCGCCCAGATGGCCGCGGCGGTCAACACCATCGCCAACGGGGGAGTGCGGGTCTCGCCGAGCCTGGTGTCGGGGTCCGCGGTCACCGACGACGGCGTCACCGTCGGCACCGACGTCGCCACCCGTACGCGGGTGGTGAGCAAGCAGGCCGCGCGCGCGACCGCTCGGATGATGGAGAAGGTCGTCGATCCCGAGGACGGCGTCGCGCCCCAGGCGCAGGTGCCCGGCTACCTCGTCGCCGGCAAGACCGGCACCGCCCAGCGGGTCGCCAGCGACGGCACCGGCTACGACGGCAGCACCTCCGTATCGTTCGGCGGCTTCGCGCCCGCCGACGACCCCCGCTTCACCGTCTACGTCGTGGTGCACGCCCCCCAGGGCGAGGGCGGTGGCGGCTCGATCGCCGGGCCGGTGTTCTCCCGGATCATGGGCTACGTCCTGGGCCGCTACGGCGTCGAGCCCACCGACGGCACCCCGTCGCGCCTGCCCGTCGAGTGGTGAGTCGATACCCTCGGTCGGTGCGCGAGTCTGTGAGTGCGACGCGACCGAGGCAGTCCCCGTCGACCCCTGCGGCCGAGCTCGCCGACTGGCTCGCGGCGACGACGGAGGTGGCCGTCCACGGTGACCTCGACGTCGTCGTGTCCGGCATCTCGCTGAGCACCGCCCGGGTGCAGCCCGGCGACCTCTACGCCGCGCTCCCCGGTGCCCGCGCCCACGGAGCGGACTACGCCGAGCAGGCCGTCGCTGCCGGTGCGGTCGCCGTGCTCACCGATCCCGCCGGCCTCGACCGGCTCCCGCCGGGCACGCCCGCCCTCGTCGTCGCCGAGCCCCGCCGGGTGCTCGGCCGGCTGGCCGCCCGGGTCTACGGCGACCCCGCCGCCGGGCTGCGCGTCATCGGCGTCACGGGCACGCAGGGCAAGACCACCACCACCCGGCTCCTCGAGCAGGGCCTGACCGCGGCGGGGGTGACCTCAGCGGTCATCGGCACCGTCGGCACCCGGATCGCCGGGGAGGACGTCCGGACCCAGCTCACCACTCCGGAGGCGCCCGACCTGCACGGCCTCTTCGCGGTGATGCGCGAGCGGGGCGTCGACACCTGCGCGATGGAGGTCTCCAGCCACGCCCTGGTGCTCGGCCGGGTGGACGGGGTGCGGTTCGACGTCGCCACCTTCCTCAACCTCGGGCGCGACCACCTCGACTTCCACGCCGACCTCGACGACTACTTCGCCGCCAAGGCCGGCCTCTTCACGCCCGAGCGCGCGCGGGTGGGCCTGACCAACGTCGACGACGAGTTCGGCCGGCGCCTGCTCGACGTGTCGGAGATCCCGACGTCGACCTACTCCTCTCTCGGCGCCGACGCCGACTGGCGTGCCGTCGACGTCGACCTCTCCGCCGACGGCGCGCACTTCACCGTGCTCGGCCCGGGGGTCGAGGTCCGCGCCCAGGTGCGCCTCCCCGGCGAGTTCAACGTCTCCAACGCCCTGGCCGCCATCGCCTCGGCGGCCCTGGCCGGGCTCGACCCGCGCCGGGTGGCCGACGGCATCGCCCGCGTGGGCGGGGTGCCTGGCCGGCTGGAGCCGGTGACGGCCGGGCAGGACTTCACCGTGGTCGTCGACTACGCCCACAAGCCCGACGCGCTCGAGGCGGTGCTGGCCACGCTCCGTCCGCTGACCGACGGACAGGTGATCGTCGTGGTGGGGGCCGGGGGCGACCGGGACACCGTCAAGCGCCCCGTCATGGGTGAGATCGCCGCGCGGCTCGCCGACGTCGTGGTCGTCACCGACGACAACCCCCGCACCGAGGACCCCGCGACCATCAGGGCCGCGGTGCTCGCGGGCGCGCGCACCCGCGCCGCCGAGGTCCTCGAGGTGGGCGACCGCCGGCTCGCCATCCGCGTGGCCGTGCGCCGGGCCAGCCCCGGCGACGTGGTGCTCGTCGCGGGCAAGGGCCACGAGACCGGCCAGGAGGTCGGCGACGTGGTGCACCCCTTCGACGACCGGGTCGTCGCCGCCGAGGAGGTCGAGGCGGCCCTGGCCGCGCGGCGCGACGGTGCCGAGGGGTCGGACGGCCCGGCCCGCTCCGACGGGTCGGGGGCCCGCGCATGATCGAGATGTCGCTCGACGAGATCGCCGACGTGGTCGGCGGCACGGCCCACGGGGAGGCACTCGTGCGCGGCGGCGCGTTCATCGACACGCGCACGCCCGAGGACGACGGGCTCTTCGTGGCGGTCGCCGGCCAGCGGGTCGACGGCCACGACCTGGCCCGCGCCGCCGGTGACGCCGGGGCGGCCGCGGTGCTCGGCAGCCGGCCCACCGAGCTGCCCACCGTCGTGGTGGACGACGTGACCACGGCGCTGGGGCTGCTGGCCCGACACGTCGTCGACCGCCTGCCCGACGTGGTCGTCCTCGCGATGACGGGCTCGCAGGGCAAGACCGGCACCAAGGACTACCTCGCCCACGTGCTGTCCGAGGCCGCCCCGACGGTCGCCACCCGCGGCAACTTCAACAACGAGCTGGGTGTCCCGTTGACCGTGCTCCGCGCCACCCCCGAGACGCGCTACCTCGTCGTCGAGATGGGCGCCCGCGGGATCGGCCACCTCGCCGGGCTGTGCGCGATCGCACCACCTCACGTGGCCGCGGTGCTCAACGTCGGCACGGCCCACATCGGCGAGTTCGGCAGCCGGGAGGCGATCGCGCAGGCGAAGGGCGAGATCATCGAGGCGCTGCCGGCCGACGGCACCGCGGTGCTCAACGCCGACGACGACCTGGTGGCCGCGATGGCCCCCCGCACCCGCGCGCAGGTGATGACCTTCGGCAGCTCGGACGGATCCGCGGAGCACCCGGTGCCCGACGTCGCGGTCAGCGAGGTGACCACCGACGAGCTCGGTCGCCAGTCGTTCGAGCTGGCCCACCGCGGTTCGGGCGCCACCGTGCACCTCGCGACGATCGGCGCCTTCCAGTGGCGCAACGCCGCGGCCGCCGCCGCGATGGCGCTGGCCGCCGGTCTCGACCTCGACACGGTCGCCGACTCACTGGCCGACGCCGTGCCGGCGAGCCGCTGGCGCATGGAGCTCGGCGAGCGTCCCGACGGCCTGGTCGTGCTCAACGACGCCTACAACGCCAACCCCGAGTCGATGATTGCCGCGCTGGAGACCCTGGCCGGCATCGGCGCGCGCAGCGGGCGGCGCACGGTCGCGGTGCTCGGGCAGATGCTCGAGCTCGGCGACGGCGCCGCCGAGGCCCACCGCGGCGTGGGCGCCTACGCCGCCGAGGCGGGGGTCGACGTCCTGCTCGCCGTCGGCGACGAGGCCGCCCGCATCGCCGCGGGCTTCGCCGCCGCCGGAGGCGGGGGAGTGAGCATCGCCACGGCGGGGCGTGACGAGGCCGCCGACTGGCTGCGGCACAATGTCTCGGCTGCTGATGTCGTCCTGGTGAAGGCATCGCGGGGGGCGGCGCTGGAACTGATCGCCGAGGACCTCCTGACCGGGAGCGGCAAGGAAGGAAGCACTACATGAGAGCCATCCTGTTCGGAGGAGGACTCTCCCTGCTGATCTCGCTGCTGGGCACGCGCTACGCGATCAGGTTCTTCACCCGCCAGGGATTCGGGCAGCCGATCCGCGACGACGGGCCCACCACCCACCACGTCAAGCGGGGCACCCCCACGATGGGCGGGGCGGTCATCGTGCTCGCCACCCTCGTCGGCTACGCCGCCGCCAAGGTGATCACCGGCACGGCGCCGACGGCCTCGGCGCTGCTGCTGCTGTTCCTCTTCGTCGGCCTGGGCACCGTGGGCTTCCTCGACGACTTCCTCAAGGTCAGCCGGCAGCACAACCTCGGGCTGCGCAGCCGCGCCAAGATGATCGGCCAGACGCTCGTCGCGGTCGTCTTCGGCTTCCTCGCGCTCTCGCCGGCGCTCGAGGACGAGCGCGGCTGGCGACCGGCGTCCAACCACATCTCCTTCATCCGCGACTACGAGCGCTTCGCGCTGCCGACGATCCTCGCGATCGTGCTGATCTGGTTCTTCGTCACCGGGTTCAGCAACGCGGTCAACCTCACCGACGGCCTCGACGGGCTGGCGGCGGGATCCTCGATCCTCGTCTTCGCCGCCTACACGCTGGTCAACATCTGGCAGAACAGCCAGTCGTGCGCCCTGCAGGCCGGGCCCAAGTGCTACGAGGTGCGCGACCCGCTCGATCTCGCGGTGGTGGCCGCGGCCATCACGGGTGCCTGCTTCGGCTTCCTGTGGTGGAACGCCTCCCCGGCGCAGATCATCATGGGTGACACCGGCTCGCTCGCCCTGGGCGGTGCGATGGCCGGCTTCGCGATCATGACCCGCACCGAGCTGCTGCTGGTGATCATCGGCGGGCTCTTCGTCGCGGTCACCCTGTCGGTGATGATCCAGGTCTCGGTGTTCAAGGCCAGCCGCGCGAGCGGGTTGTTCCGCAGCATCTTCAAGGTGCAGCCCGGCCACCGGGTGTTCCGGATGACCCCGCTGCACCACCACTTCGAGATGCTCGGCTGGGAGCAGGTCACGATCGTGATCCGCTTCTGGATCATCACCGGACTCGCGGTCGCCACGGGCCTGGGCATCTTCTACGCCGAGTGGGTCGCGGGCATTGGCTAGCTCCCAGGGCGGTCTCGACGTCGACGGGCTGGGGCGCACCAGCGACTGGTCCGGCGTCCGCGTGGTCGTCGCCGGGTTCGGCGTCTCGGGGTTCGCCGCCGCCGACAACCTGCTCTTCCTCGGCGCGCAGGTGACGGCGCTCGACGAGTCGACCAGCGAGGAGAAGGCCGAGAAGGCCCGGCTGCTGGAGACCCTGGGCGCCACCATCCGCCTGGAGCCGGGCGCGACCGGCCTCCTGCCCGACGACGTCGACCTGGTGGTCACCTCCCCGGGCTGGCGCCCCACCGCGCCGCTCCTCGCCCAGGCCGCCGAGCGCGGCGTGCCCGTGTGGGGCGAGGTCGAGCTGGCGTGGCGGCTCCGCGACCCCGACCACGCCGCCCCCTGGCTGGCCGTCACCGGCACCAACGGCAAGACCACGACCGTTCAGATGCTGCGGTCCATCCTCACCGCAGCCGGTCTGCGCGCGGCCGCCGTCGGCAACGTCGGCCGCCCGATCGTCGAGGCGGTGATGGACCCCGAGCCCTACGACGTCCTCGCCGTCGAGCTCTCCAGCTTCCAGCTCCACTACACCCGGTCGATGGCCGCCGAGTCCGCCGTCGTGCTCAACATCGCGGAGGACCACCTCGACTGGTACGCCGACGAGCCGGGCGGCGCCTCCGGCATGGAGGCCTACGCCGCCGACAAGGCGCGCGTCTACGCCGGCGTCCAGCGCGCCTGCGTCTACAACCTCGCCGACCCGGCCACCGAGGACATGGTGCGCGAGGCTGACGTCGTCGAGGGCGCGCGGGCGATCGGCTTCACCCTCGGTACGCCGTCCCCGGGCAACCTGGGCGTCGTGGACGACCTGCTGGTCGACCGGGCCTTCATCGAGGAGCGGGCCACCAGCGCCGCCGAGCTCTGCACGCTCGGCGACCTCGCCTCGCCGGCCCCTCACTTCGTCGCCAACGCCCTCGCCGCTGCTGCCCTGGCGCGCGCGCACGGCGTGAGCCAGCAGGCCGTGCGCGACGGGCTGCGGGCCTTCCGCCCCGACGGCCACCGCATCGCCCACGTCGCCGAGGCCGGCGGCGTCACCTGGGTCGACGACTCCAAGGCCACCAACCCGCACGCCGCGCAGTCCTCGCTGTCCGCCTACGAACCCGTCGTCTGGATCGCCGGCGGGCTGGCCAAGGGAGCGCGCTTCGACGACCTCGTGAGGTCGGTGCGCGGCCGGCTGCGCGGCGTCGTCCTGCTGGGCCGCGACCGCCAGGTCGTCGCCGACGCTCTTTCGCGACACGCGCCCGATGTGCCGGTCATCGATGTGGGCGCGGACGAGACTGGTGCTCCGATGGAGCGCGTGGTCGACGCGGCCGCCGGGCTCGCCAGGTCCGGTGACACGGTGTTGCTCGCGCCGGGATGCGCCTCCATGGACATGTTCACCGACTACGGCGCCCGCGGCGACGCGTTCGCCGCCGCGGTGCACGCACACATCGCCCGCACCGACCAGCCCGACCAGCCCGACAGCGACTGAGGGCGCGCACCGACCCGAGGGGAGCCGCGACGATGACCACCGTCAACCCCGGGGAGGTCGACCTGGGCGTCGCGTCGCCGCCGGTCGACGGTGCCGCCGACGGCGCCTCCGACGGCGCATCGGACGCCCCCGCGCGGCCGTCGCGCGCCCCCCTGGGCTCGGGCCTCGCCGCGGGCTGGCGCTCGGTGCGCGAGGCGCTCGACAAGCCCCTCGCGTCCTACTACCTGCTGCTCGGCGCCTCGGCGTTGCTGCTCACCATCGGCCTGATCATGGTGCTCAGCGCCTCCAGCGTGCGGGCCTACCTCACCTACGACGACTCCTACGCGGTGGTCAAGCGGCAGCTGATGTGGGTGGCGCTCGGCCTGCCCGCGGCCTGGGTGGCGTCCCGGATACCGGTGCGGCACGTGCGCCGGCTGGCCTATCCGAGCTTCCTCGTGGCGCTGGTGCTGCTCGCCCTGGTCGCCCGCTTCGGCGTGCTGGTCAACGGCAACAAGAACTGGCTGGCCCTCGGCCCGGTCAACATCCAGCCGGCCGAGATCGCCAAGCTCGCCATCGTGCTGTGGGCCGCCAACATCTACGCCCACAAGGAGCGCCGCCTCCGCGAGCTGCACCACCTGCTCGTGCCGGTCGTGCCCGGGCTGTTCGCGGTGATCGCGCTGGTGCTCGTCGGCCGCGACCTCGGCACCGCCATGGTGCTGGCAGCGATCCTGCTCGGGATGCTGTGGGTGGTCGGGGCCCCGTTGCGGCTGTTCGGGCTCAGTCTCTCCGTGCTGGGCGTGGCGGCGCTCGCGCTGGCCGCGACCGATCCCGAGCGGCTCGAGCGCATCACGCACTTCACCGACCCGTTCAAGGACTACACCGACGCCGGCTGGCAGCCCGCCCACGGCCTCTACGCCCTCTCGAGCGGCGGGTGGTTCGGGCAGGGCATCGGTGCCTCGACCCAGAAGTGGGGCGACCTCCCCGAGGCCCACACCGACTTCATCTTCGCCGTCCTCGGCGAGGAGCTCGGCCTGATGGGCACCCTGCTGGTCGTCGGTCTCTTCTTCACCATCGCCTACGCCGCGATCCGCGTCGCGCTCAGCACCCAGGACCCGTTCGTGCGCTACGCGACGTTCGGGATCGTGGTCTGGCTCCTCGGCCAGATGATGATCAACGTCGGCATGGTGCTCGCCGTCCTGCCGGTCATCGGCATCCCGCTGCCCATCGTGTCCTACGGCGGATCGGCCCTGCTGCCCTCGCTGGTGGCCCTCGGGCTGGTGATCGGGTTCGCGCGCCGCGAGCCGGAGGCGGCCGCGGCGCTGGCGGCACGCCGTCGCAACCGCTCCGCCGGTCTGTCCGCCGGCCCCGCTCGCTAGGTTTGGCCCGATGCGCGTACTCCTCGCCGGCGGTGGATCCGCCGGCCACACCTCGCCCCTGCTCGCCACGGCCGACGCCCTGCGGCGCCTCGACCCGGAGGTCCGGGTGACCTGCCTCGGCACCCGCGAGGGACTCGAGGCCCGCCTCGTGCCCGAGGCCGGCCTGCCGCTCGAGCTCGTGCCCCGGGTGCCGCTGCCGCGTCGCCCCAGCCCCGAGCTGCTCCGCACGCCGACGCGGTTGCGCGCCGCCCGCGCCGCGGCCCTCGAGGTGGTCGACCGGGTGCGCCCCGACGTGGTCGTGGGCTTCGGCGGCTACGTCTCGGTGCCCGCCTACCTGGCCGCCCGCAAGCGCGGCGTGCCGATCGTCGTCCACGAGGGCAACGCCATCCCGGGGATCGCCAACCGGCTCGGGGCGCGGATGACGTCCCACGTCGCCACCAGCTTCCCGGCCACCGAGCTGCCGCACGCCGTGTGCACCGGCCTGCCGATCCGCCGGCTGATCTCGACGATGGACCGGGGTGCGCTCCGCGGCGAGGCGCTCGCCGCCTTCGGCCTGCGCGACGACCTGCCGACGCTCCTGGTCACGGGCGGCTCGCAGGGCGCCGCACGCATCAACGCCGCGGTCTCCGGCGCCGCCCCCGCGCTCGCGGCCGCCGGCGTGCAGGTGCTGCACATCGTGGGGCCCGCCCACGAGCTCGCCGTCGAGCCCGGCGAGGTGCCCTACGTCGTGCTCAACTACGTCGACCGGATGGACCTCGCCTACGCCGCCGCCGACGCGGTGCTGTGCCGTTCGGGCAGCAACACCGTCACCGAGGTCTCCGGCGTCGGCCTGCCCGCCGTCTACGTCCCGCTGCCCATCGGCAACGGCGAGCAGGCCCTCAACGCCCGCCCGGTCGTCGACGCCGGCGGCGGGCTGCTGGTCTCCGACGCCGCCCTGACGCCGGAGTGGGTCGCCGCCACCCTCCCGGGACTGCTCACCGACCCCGCCCGGCTCGCCGCGATGGGCGCCGCCGCGACCGGCGTGATCCCGCTGGACGCCGACGAGAAGCTGGCGCGCATCGTCCTCGACGCCGCGGGCGGACGGCCGTGAGGATCCCGGTCCCCGACGAGGTGCTGCCCGCCGCCGCGCTCGGCCGCGTGCACTGCATCGGCATCGGCGGCGCCGGCATCTCCGCGATCGCCCGCATCATGGCGCAGCGCGGCGTCCCGGTGACGGGCAGCGACGACCACGACACCCCCTTCCTGCCCGCCCTGCGCGAGCTGGGGGTGACCTGCCACCTCGGCTACGACGCCGCGCACCTCGGCGACGCCGACACCGTGGTGGTCACCACGGCGGCCCGCGAGGACAACCCCGAGGTGGTCGAGGCGCGCCGCCGCGGCCTGCGGATCCTGCCCCGATCGGCCGGCCTCGCCTCGGTCATGGTCGGCTCGCGGGTGCTGGCCGTCGCCGGCACCCACGGCAAGACGACGACCACGGGCCTGCTCACCTCCGCGCTGCTGGCCGCGGGCGTCGACCCGTCCTACGCGGTGGGCGGCGTGCTCAGCGCCACCGGCCGCAACGCCGACGCCGGCACCGACGACCTCTTCGTCGCCGAGGCCGACGAGAGCGACGGCGCCTTCCTGCACTACCGCCCCCACGCCGCCATCGTCACCAACGTCGAGGCCGACCACCTCGACAACTGGGGGACCGAGGAGGCCTACCACCGCGCCTTCGACGACTTCGTCGGCACGCTCGACCGTGGCGGCTTCCTGGTCTGCGTGGTCGACGACCCCGGGGCGGCACGGCTCGCGCGCGGCGCCCGCGACGGCGGCCTCGAGGTCGTGACGGTGGGGGAGTCGCCCGACGCCGATGTCCGCGTCCACGACCTGCTGCTCGACGGCTCCACCTCGGTGTGCCGGGTCACCGAGCACGGCAGCGACCTCGGCGAGCTGCGGCTGCGGATCCCCGGGCGCCACTACGTCCTCGACGCGGTCGCCGCGCTGGCCATGGGCCTGCGGCTCGGTCTCCCGTTCGCGTCCCTCGCCGACGGGCTGGGCGGCTTCGGCGGCACCGGCCGCCGCATGGAGCTCAAGGGCGAGGCGGCGGGCGTGCGCGTCTACGACTCCTACGCGCACCACCCCGTCGAGATCCGGGGCGACCTCGAGGCCGCCCGGGCGCTCGCCGGCGGCGGACGCGTCGTCGCCGCCTTCCAGCCCCACCTCGTGTCGCGCACCCGCATCTTCGGCGAGGCGATGGGCGTCGAGCTCGGCGCCGCCGACGAGGTCGTCGTGCTCGACGTCTACGTCGCGCGCGAGGACCCCGATCCCGCGGTGACCGGCCTGCTCGTCGCCGACGCCGTCCCGCTGCCGGCCCAGCACGTGACGTACGTCGACGGGCTGGGCGCCGCGGCGCAGGCCCTCGCCGAGCGGTCGCGACCGGGCGACCTGGTGATCACCCTGGGCGCCGGCGACATCACGACCGTGGGGCCACGGGTCCTCGACCTGCTCGGGGGTGCCTGAGTGGACCGCGAGGCGCCACCGCCCGACGCCGGGCCGGTGGGTCCGGGCGCCGTCGCCGGCAGCGACGCGGCGGACCCCCGCGCCGATCCCCGGGCCGCGGCCCGGCAGCGCAAGCAGGCCGACCGGGAGGCCAGGTCGGCCCAGCGCACCCGGCGCCGCTTCGCCCGGCGGCAGTGGGCGCGACGGTGGCTGTCCCTGCGCTACGTCCTCGCCCTCCTGCTGGTGCTCACGCTGCTCGCCACGGGCGTGCACCTGGTGTTCTTCTCCAGCAGGCTCCAGGTGCAGCGCGTCGAGGTCGTGGGCAACACCCTCCTCGGCGACGGCCGGGTCCGGGAGGTGGCCGACGTGCCGCTCGGTGACCAGCTCGCGCTCGTCGACCTCGACCGCGCCCGCGCCCGCGTCGGCGCGCTCGCCGAGGTCCAGTCCGTCGACGTGACGCGCACCTGGCCCGACACCGTGCGGATCGCCGTGGTCGAGCGCACCGCCGTGGCCGTCGTCGAGCTCGCGGGCCGGATCCGCGGCCTCGACGCCGACGGGGTGGTGTTCCGCGACTACCGCGCCGTGCCGAAGGGCATGCCGCGGGTCCGTCCCGGCAGCACCGCCGGCAGCGACGCGCTCCGCGAGGCCGCCACGGTCGTCTCGGCGCTGCCGGCGGACCTGGCCAGGCGCGTCGACCACGTCGAGGTCGCCACGGTCGACCAGATCACCCTCGTGATGCGCGACCGGCGCGAGGTGCTGTGGGGGAGTGCCGAGGAGTCGGACCTCAAGGCGCAGGTCGTCGACAAGCTGCTGGCCGCGCAGAAGGCTCCCCACTACGACGTCAGCGTGCCGGGAAACCCCACCTACCGCACCACTCCCTGACCGCCGACGCAGAAATCGGCGCCGCGCCGGGCGTGTTGCCGGACTGGGGGCCAGCCGCCTGCCTATGGTCGTGCGAAAGGCGAGGTTGACATAACTATAACCCTCAGGCTCACGGTTAGGGTTCCGGCGGGCCGAGGGTGCGGACTCGTCCATCCCCCTGACACAGACCACTCAAGGAAGGCCCCGGAGCCGTGGCAGCAGCGCAGAACTACCTGGCGATCATCAAGGTCGTGGGCATCGGTGGCGGCGGCGTGAACGCCGTCAACCGGATGATCGAGGTGGGCCTCAAGGGCGTCGAGTTCATCGCGATCAACACCGACGCCCAGGCACTCCTCATGAGCGACGCCGACGTCAAGCTCGACATCGGCCGCGAGCTCACCCGCGGGCTCGGCGCCGGCGCCAATCCCGAGGTGGGCGCCAAGGCGGCCGAGGACCACGCCGACGAGATCGAGGAGGTCATCAAGGGCGCCGACATGGTCTTCGTGACCGCGGGCGAGGGCGGCGGCACGGGCACCGGTGGCGCGCCCGTGGTGGCCCGCATCGCCCGCTCGCTCGGTGCCCTGACGATCGGTGTCGTCACCCGGCCGTTCGCGTTCGAGGGCCGGCGTCGCGCCAACTCCGCGGAGGAGGGCATCAGCCAGCTCCGCGAGGAGGTCGACACCCTCATCGTGATCCCCAACGACCGGCTGCTGTCGATCACCGACCGCAGCGTCTCGATCCTCGACGCGTTCAAGCAGGCCGACCAGGTGCTGCTGCAGGGCGTGTCCGGCATCACCGACCTGATCACCACCCCGGGCCTGATCAACCTCGACTTCGCCGACGTGAAGTCGGTGATGGCCAACGCCGGCTCGGCGCTGATGGGCATCGGCTCGGCCCGCGGCGAGGACCGCGCGGTCGCCGCTGCCGAGATGGCCGTCTCCAGCCCGCTGCTCGAGGCGAGCATCGAGGGCGCCCACGGCGTCCTGCTGTCCATCGCCGGCGGCTCCGACCTCGGCCTGTTCGAGATCAACGAGGCCGCGGCGCTCGTCTCCCAGGCGGCGCACGCCGAGGCCAACATCATCTTCGGCGCGACCATCGACGACGCGCTCGGCGACGAGGTGCGGGTCACCGTCATCGCCGCCGGCTTCGACGGCGGCATGCCCAAGCGTCGCTCCGACGGCAACGTGCTGCGCCAGCACCAGCCCGCCCAGACGCAGGAGCAGACCCGGGCGGCCGCCCAGCAGGCCGCGACGCCGGCCCGCAACGAGTCGTCCGGCGCCCCGGCGCCGACGACCTTCGCGCCGTCGAGCCCCGACGGGCAGGCGCCGTCGGCCCCCGCCCGGCAGGCGCCGGCCCAGCAGCAGGGTCAGCAGCAGGGCCAGCAGGGCCAGCAGTCCGCCCCGTCCCGGCCGGCGCGTCAGGTGCAGTTCGACGACGACGAGCTCGACGTCCCCGACTTCTTGAAGTGACCGTCTCAGACGCGACTGGCCTCCTGCGCCACCGCGACCGGATCGAAGGCGACCTCGTGATCGAGGTCGCCTTCACCGACGGCTCCCTCAGCCTCGGCGACGCGGCTCCCCAGGACGAGCGCGACCTGTCGCTGGGAGCGTTCGCCGGCGTGTCGGGCACGCTGCCGGCGCTGATGGACCAGGTCCACGGCGCCGACGTCGTGCACGTCGACCTGCCGGTGCCGTGGGCGAAGCGGCCCACCTGTGACGCGCTCATCACGTCGCGACCCGGCCTGTCGCTGCTCGCCCGCGCCGCCGACTGCGTGCCGGTGCTGCTCGCCGACGCCGAGGCTGGCTGGGTGGCGGCCGCGCACGCCGGCCGGCAGGGACTGACGGCGGGAGTGGTCCCAGCCGCGATCGCGGCCCTGCGTGCGAAGGGCGCCCGGCCACGCGTCGCGTGGATCGGGCCGCACGTGTGCGGCGACTGCTACGAGGTGCCCGCCGAGATGCGGGACGAGGTCGCCGCGATCGTCCCCGAGGCGCGCTCGACCAGCTCGTGGGGCACGCCCGCGCTCGACCTCGGCGCCGGGGTGGGCGCCCAGCTCGCGGCCGCGGGCACCACCGACGTGCGTGTCGTCGACGCGTGCACGCGTGAGGACCGCAGCTGGCCGTCGTACCGCCGCGACGGCGCCGCGGCGACCCGCTTCGCCGGCGCGATCTGGGTCGCCCGATGACGGCGCGTCGCGACGAGCTCGCCGCCACCCTCGACGTCGTACGCCGCCGCATCGCCACGGCCTGCGCCGAGGCGGGTCGGCCCGAGGACGACGTCTCGCTGGTCGTCGTCACCAAGTTCTTTCCCGCCTCCGACGTCCGCCTGCTCGCCGACCTCGGCGTCACCGACGTGGGGGAGAACCGCCACCAGGAGGCCGAGGCGAAGGCCGCCGAGTGCGCCGACCTCGGCCTGCGCTGGCACTTCATCGGCGGGCTGCAGTCCAACAAGGCGGCGGCCGTCGCCGCCTACGCCGACGTCGTCGAGTCGGTCGACCGGCCCAAGCTCGTCACGCCCCTGGGGCGCGGCGCCACCGGGCGGGGGAGCGAGGTCGACGTCCTGCTCCAGGTCAGCCTCGACCCGCCCGGCGCCGACCACCGCTCCGGCGTCGATCCCGCCGCCCTCGCCGACCTGGCGCAGCGTGTGGAGGACGCCGACGGCCTGCGGCTGCGCGGCCTGATGGCGGTGGCGCCCCTCGGCGAGGCGCCCGACACCGCCTTCGCGCGGCTCGCCGAGGTGCGCCGGTCGTTCCTGCGCGAGCACCCCGCGGCGAGCGTGCTGTCCGCGGGGATGAGCGGCGACCTCGAGGCGGCGATCCGGCACGGCGCGACACACGTGCGTGTCGGCTCCGCGGTCCTCGGTCCGAGGCCCACGGTCCAGTAATGTCCACAACAGTCAAGCGGTGCCCGGTCCCGGGTGCCAGGTCTAGCGGAGGAACAGTCTCATGAGCGGCGCGATGCGCAAGATCGGCGAGTACCTCGGCCTGCTCGAGGACACCGGCCACTACGACGACTACGACGGCGACACCGAGACCACGACCCACGACGCTGTCGAGCAGCGCCCGGTCACGCGTGAGCGTCGCCCTGCCCCTGTGTCCGACCTCGCCGAGCGCCGCCGTCCGGCCTCGGTCCAGACAGGAGTCGTGGCCGAGTTGAGCCGCATCACCACCCTCCACCCCCGCAACTACAACGAGGCCCGTCTCATCGGTGAGAACTACCGCGACGGCACGCCCGTGATCATGAACCTCAGCGAGATGGACGACAACGACGCCAAGCGCCTCGTCGACTTCGCCGCCGGCCTGATCTTCGCGACCCGCGGCTCGATCGAGCGCGTGACCAACAAGGTGTTCCTTCTCTCGCCGCCCAACGTCGCGGTGTCGGCCGAGGACAAGGAGCGGATCGCCGAGGACGGGTTCTTCAACCAGAGCTGATCCATACTTCACCTGTGTACACCGTCGGTTCCATCCTCGTCGCCGTCCTCTACGTCTTCATCGGCCTTCTCTGGATCCGCTTCATCGTCGACTGGGTGCAGGTGTTCGCCCGTCGCTGGGAGCCCCACGGCCCGCTGCTCGTGGCCCTCGAGGGCGTCTACTCCGCGACCGACCCGCCGATCCTGGCGCTGCGCCGCGTGATCCCGCCGCTGCGGATCGGCCAGGTCGCCCTCGACCTGAGCTTCCTGCTGGTGATGGTGGCAGCATGGCTGCTGCTCAGCGTGGTCCGCACGATCTTCGGCGTGTAGAACCACCCGTCACATGGGTCACTGTGCCCGGTGGCGTTCCGGGCGCTATTGTCTCCTGACAGCAGAGCCACCGTGATTACCGATCGTGAAAGTTTGGGTGAGGTCATGCCGCTGACGCCTGAGGACGTGAGCAACAAGCGCTTTACGCCTGTCCGTCTCCGTGAGGGCTACGACATGGGCGAGGTGGACCAGTTCCTGGACGAGGTCGAGGCTGAGCTCGCCCGGCTGACCAAGGAGAACGACGACCTGCGCGCCAAGCTGTCGGCCGCGCAGGCCGGTGGTTCGTCGGCTCCCTCGTCCGCTCCCTCGTCGTTCGCGCCTGCGGCCCCCGAGCCGGAGCCCGAGCCCGAGCCGGAGCCCGAGCGCCCTGCTCCCGTGGCCGCTGCCGCGCCGCAGCAGACGATGCGCGTCGAGACGATCGCCGACGCCTCCAACGCCGCCGCCCGCCTCCTCGAGATCGCCACGCGCAACGCCGACGAGCTGGTCGAGGACGCCAAGAACGAGGCCGACCGCATCGTCGGTGCCGCTCGCACCAAGGCCGAGCGCCTCGAGGCCGAGGCCAAGACCAAGGCCGACCGCATGGAGGCCGACGCCCGCCAGCGCTCGCAGATGCTCGACTCCGAGACCGCCGAGCGCCGCCAGCAGATGTTCGGCGACCTGGAGAAGGAGCGCGACAAGCTCAACAGCGACGTCGAGACCCTCCGCCAGTTCGAGCGCGAGTACCGCTCCCGCCTGAAGACCTACTTCTCGCAGCAGCTGGAGTCGCTCGCCCACGGCAGCGAGACGCAGGCCCCGGTCGACAGCAGCAGCGCCCCCAAGCGCCTGCGCTCGGTCCTCGGCGACGACGAGAGCTGATCGCCGACCACGCCAGCACGACCCGAGCACCAACGAGGACGACCGCCCCCAGGGGTGGTCGTTCTCGCATTTCGGCGAGGTGGAGTTGGTGAGTTTGAACCCACCGGATAGCCTCCCTGCACCGTGTGGTTCCCGCCACACCTGACGCACGCCTGGAGGCCCTCGGATGGCTGGCAGCACGCGCAAGTCCCTGGCCGGCACGGCCGCCGCCGCAGCGAAGCGGGTGATCTCCCGCACCCGGACGACTCCCGCGCAGGAGTCGTCGGCCGCACCCACGAAGAAGGCGGCAGCCACCGGCCCGGCCGCGAAGAAGCGCGCCGCCGCAGGGACACCCGCGAAGAAGGCGGCGGCCAAGAAGGCCGCCACGAAGGCCCCGGCGGGCACGGCACCGGCCACCAAGCCGCCCACCAAGAAGGCACCGGCCGGCACGGCGCCGGCCACCAGGGCGCCCGCCAAGAAGGCACCGGCCGGCACGGCTCCCGCCACGAAGCCCTCCGCCAGGAAGACCGCCGCCACGAAGGCTCCGGCGACGGGGGCGCCCGCCAAGAAGGCCACGGCCGCGAAGGCCCCGGCCTCGAGCACCGCCAAGAAGACCGCGGCGAAGACCCCCGCGAAGACCCCCACGAAGACCCCGACGAAGACCCCGGCGAAGAAGGCGGCCGCGACCCGGTCGGCTCGCGCCACTCCCGCACCCACCACGACGACGAAGGCTGCACCTGTGACGAAGGCCGCTCCGACGCCCGCCCAGAAGGCCGCGCCGGCCAAGAAGGTCCGCAAGGCGACCCCCTCCACCCTCGTGGTCCTCGAGGGCGAGAGCCCGTGGACCAGGAGCGAGCTCAACGAGGTGGTCAAGGAGCTCAAGGAGCACCGCGACCGCCTGGCCGCCATCGTGGGCGAGTCGGAGCTGGAGCTGGCCGGCCTGATGCGCGACGCCGGCGACGGCGCCGGGCACGACCAGGCCGACGTCGGGGCGACCAGCTTCGAGCGCGACCACGAGCTCACCGTCCTGGCCCGCGAGCGCGAGACGCTGGCGCAGATCGAGCGCGCCCTGACGCACATCGACGACGGCAGCTACGGGGTGTGCGACTCCTGCGGCAACCCGGTCGGCAAGAATCGGCTGATGGCGGTGCCCCATGCCACACTGTGCATGTCATGCAAGCAGCGCGAGGAGCGTCGCTGAAGTCCAGCGACCCGGCCGATCAGGCCACGGCCCGTCGTCGACGCGTCGACGCCCGGCTGCTGTTCGCGGCGGTGGCCGTCACGGCCTACGCCGTCGACCTCGGCACCAAGGAGTGGGCTCTCAGCGCACTGGCCGACGGTGACATCCCGGTCCTGGGCGACTGGCTCACGTTCCACCTGACGTTCAACCCCGGCGCCGCGTTCAGCACCGGCACCGACTTCACCATCGTGTTCACCTGCCTGGCGATGGTCGCGGTCGTGGTGGTGCTGTGGATCAGCCGCCGGATCGCCACCACCGGGTGGGCGCTCGCCCTGGGCTTCCTGCTGGGCGGCGTCGCGGGCAACCTCACCGACCGCATCCTCCGCGACCCCGAGCCGTTCCACGGCCACGTCGTCGACTTCCTGATGCTGCCCAAGTGGCCGGTGTTCAACGTCGCCGACGTGTGCATCAACGTCGCGGCCGGCCTGATCATCCTGCAGACCTTCCGCGGCATCGGCCTCGACGGCAGCCGCGAGTCCGACGCGAAGGCAGACGCGAACGCCGACGCCGAGCCCGTGGCCGCGTCCGACGAGGTCGAGGCACGTCCGGAGCCCGGGCAGCAGCCCGGGCGCGAGCCGGAGCAGGGGCCGACGTGACGACCCACGCCGACCAGCGCACCGTCTTCGTCCCCGACGGCCTGGCGGGCGAGCGCGTCGACGCCGCCATGGCCCGGATGTTCGGGTTCTCCCGCACCCGGGCGGCCGACCTGATCTCGCAGGGCCTCGTGCACGTCGACGGCTCCGCGGTGGGCAAGAGCGACCGGGTCGACGCCGGCGCGATGCTCGACGTGACGATCCCCGCGCAGAACGACCCCCTCGAGGTCGTCCCCGAGGTCGTCGAGGGCATCCGGATCATCCACGACGACGACGCCATCGTCGTGATCGACAAGCCCGTCGGCGTGGCCGTGCACCCCTCACCCGGCTGGTCGGGCCCCACCGTCGTCGGCCACCTCGCTGGCGCGGGCTTCCGCATCTCCACCAGCGGCGCCAGCGAGCGGCAGGGCATCGTGCAGCGCCTCGACGTCGGCACGAGCGGCGTGATGGTGATCTGCAAGTCCGAGCGCGCCTACTCCGTGCTCAAGAACGCCTTCCGCCACCGCACGGTCGACAAGACCTACCACGCCCTCGTGCAGGGACACCCCGATCCGCTCGCCGGCACGGTCGACGCCCCGATCGGGCGCCACCCGCACCACGACTACAAGTTCGCCGTGATGGCCGACGGCCGCCCCAGCATCACCCACTACGAGACGCTCGAGGCCCACCGCTTCGCCAGCCTGCTCGAGGTGCACCTCGAGACCGGCCGCACCCACCAGATCCGGGTGCACATGAGCGCGCTCAAGCACCCGTGCGTGGGTGACCTGACCTACGGCGCCGACCCGACCCTGGCCAAGCGCCTGGGGCTCGAGCGGCAGTGGCTGCACGCGATGCGCCTCGGCTTCGAGCACCCCGAGACGGGCGAGTACGTCACCTACGAGTCCACCTACCCCGACGACCTCGCCCACGCGCTCGATGTCATCCGTGATGAGCGCTGACCTCACCCTCCGTCCGGTCACCCCCGACGACCTCGCCGTCGTCGCCGAGCTGCACCTGGCCTCGCGTCGCGCCGCGGCGGACGCGTTCCCCCCGCCTGCGCACCCCGACCACGAGGTCCGACAGTGGGTCGCGGGCTGGGACCTGTCGTCGTACGAGGTGTGGCTGGCCGAGCGCGGCGGCGAGCCGGCCGGCTACGCCCGTTGGACAACCACCTGGCTCGACGACCTCTACGTGCACCCCGCCCACCAGGGCCACGGGGTGGGGAGCGCGCTCTTCGAGCTCGTCGCCTCGACGCGGCCCCGGGGGTTCTGCCTGTGGGTCTTCGAGACCAACGCGCCCGCCCGTGCGTTCTACGCCCGCCACGGCTGCCTGGAGCTCGAGCGCACCGACGGCTCGGCCAACGAGGAGCACGCGCCCGACATCCGCGTGGCCTGGCCCGGATCGGAGCCCCTGGCCTTCCTGCGCGGCCTGATCGACGAGACCGACCTGGTGCTGGGCGACGTGCTCGCCCGCCGCACGGCCCTGACCCGGGCCGTGCAGGCGGTCAAGCCGTCGACGGAGCGCGACCCCGAGCGCGAGGCGGAGATCGTTGGCCGCGTGGCCGCCGTGGCCCCCGCCCTCGGTCGCGAGCGGGTGGGGCGCATCGTCGACGTGATCATCGCCGAGGCGCTCGACGCGTCCCGCTGAGCCACCGCACGCACGACGACACGCACGACGACCGGCCACCCCCCGGGTCGGGGAGTGGCCGGCCGTGCGTCGGTGCCCGGTGACCGGGCGAGCGGTGCGGGTCGGCTCAGTAGCCGACGAGTCCCGACTGCCACTCGACGAGGTCGCCGATCTTGGCGACGAGTGTCGCGTCCTGCAGGCCGTGCGCCTTGCCCTTGGCCTTCTTCAGGATGTGCGCGACCCCGGCGTGGTCGCCCTCGTCCGCAGCCGCCTCGGCGGCGGCGAGGTACTCGGCCACGTCGCGGCCGAGCTTGGCGTTGCGGTTGCCGCCGTTGTCGGCGAGGTCGGTGGTGATCGCCACGACCTCCGGGAACGTCACGCAGTTGCCGCCGCCCTCGACGATGCCGGCGGTCCACTCGATGCCACCGAGCAGGTGGGCGAGGAACAGCGGGTCGGTGTAGGACGACTCGACGTGACCGGCGCCCTCGTACCAGGCACGACCGCCCTCGAAGTTGTGGCACCAGGCGATCGGGTGGTCGGCGCCCATGGCACCGCGACCCGGGCTGTAGGTCGACTCGTCGAGGGTGAGCAGGACGTGCACGTCCTCACGCGGGTTGGCGGTGAAGTTGTACCACTCGTCGAAGCGCGACCACTGCTTGGGAAGCATCGTGGTGGAGGGGTGGTTGGGACTCTCCACGACCATCGTCGCCTGCTGCTGGGCGGGGTGGGCCAGGAACCGCGCCGAGCCGCCGGTCAGGCGACTGAACCACGGCACGGCGTGCATCTCGTCGGTCGCCGCGTGGAGGCCGACGAAGCCGCCGCCCTGGCGGATGTAGCCCTGGAACGCCGCGAGCTCCGCGTCGTCGAGGGTGCGGGGGCTGGCCGGGTTCTGGTTGTTGGTGCCGTCCACCGGCGAGGCGAACATGATCGTGGCGTACTGGGAGAGCGCCTCGGTGCTGGTGAACGGCGTCGTGGCCAGCGTCAGGTCGGGCTGACCGGCGGAGCGCCCGATCGGCGGGTCCCAGACGTCGACGGTGAATCCGTTGTCCCGGCCCATCTCGATGACCGCGTTGGTCGTCTCGTCGATGTGGGAGTGACGGAAGCCGAGGGTCTTGCCGACGACCAGCACCTTGTAGGGCTCGGCGGCGGGGGCTGGGGCGGCCTTCGGCTCGGCGCCGGCCGGGGCCAGCGTCGTACCTGTCAGGAGCAGCGCGCCGGCGCAGAGGCCGGTGGCGAGCAGGCTGAGCGGTTTCCTCATGGGGGTCCTTCTCGGGATGGGGGGATTTGTTTGGGTTCCCAACAAATGGGAACAGGTGGCACGGTAGTGACGACCGTCACCGTGGTCAACGGCCCCCGTGCGGTCCGGCATGATGACGCCGTGCTGCTCTACGACGACGTGGTGAGCGAGTACCGCGACTTCGCGACCTACGCCGCGGGGGACTCGCCGTGCTTCGAGGAGTGGGCGCTCGGCGTGTCCACGGACGAGGAGGTCCTGGCCTGGCTCGGCACGCTGCCGCCGCTCAAGCGCCAGCCCAACCTCGTGTTCGCGGCCGCCCGGTGGCACGGCGCTCCCGCCCCGGCGCCGTACGCCGTCCTGCGCCGGGTGCTGCTCGAGCAGGAGCCCGAGGTGCGGGCGACCGTGATGTCCCGGGCGACGCAGACCAACGAGGTCGGCCGGCTCGCGAGCCTCACCCCGGTCCTCGGACTCGTCGGGGGTCCGCTCGCGCTGGTCGAGGTCGGCGCGAGCGCCGGGCTGTGCCTCCACCCGGACCGCTACGACTACGCCTGGCCGCCCGTCGGTGGGCTGCGGGGGAGCGGTGGCCCGGTCCTGACGGCCGCGGCCACCGGGCCGCTGCCGGTGCCCGTCCGCCACCCCGAGGTCGTCTGGCGCGGGGGCGTCGACCTCAATCCGCTCGACGTGGCCGACGCCGACGCGATGCGGTGGCTGGAGAACCTCGTCTGGCCCGAGCAGGACGAGCGCCGCCAGCGCCTCCGCGCCGCCGTGGAGGTCGCCCGCCACGACCCACCGGTCCTGCGCCGCGGCGACCTGTTCGACCACCTGCCGGCGCTGCTGGACGAGGCCGCGCCCCACGGCACCCCGGTGGTGTTCCACTCCGCCGTGATCGCCTACCTCGAGGAGCCCGACCGGCGCCGGTTCCACGAGCTGATGACCGGCCTCGTCGCGGACGGGCGCTGCCGGTGGATCAGCAACGAGGGGCGCCACGTGCTGCCGGCGGTCACGGGCGACGCCGACGTCCCCTCGGGGCGGTTCGTCACGGCCCTGGACGGGACCCCGATGGCGTACAGCCACGGCCACGGGCACGCGATCCACTGGCTGTGAGCGTGGCGCCCGCCACCCTCCCGCACGGGGCGTGTGTCCTGTCGGTGGCGCCGGTCAGACTGACGTAGGCTGACTGCCTTCCCCCTCTCCGCCTGGCAGTCGCCACCGACCCCGCCAGTGACACCGTCAGCGACCGAAGAAAGGTGCGGAAGTCTCCTCCATGTCGTCCGGCTCCACAGACAGCTCAGCGGGCAACTTCGTGCACCTGCACGTGCACACCGAGTACTCCATGCTCGACGGCGCGTCCCTGCTCGACGGGCTGTTCCAGCGCACCGCCGAGCTCGGCATGCCGGCGATCGCGATGACCGACCACGGCAACCTCCACGGGGCCTACGACTTCTACAGCAAGGCCCGCAAGCACGGCGTGAAGCCGATCATCGGCATCGAGGCCTACCTCACGCCCGGCACCATGCGCGGCGAGCGCCGCCGGGTGCGGTGGGGCAAGGGCGACTCTGCCGAGGAGGGCGGCAAGGACGTCGCCGGCGGTGGCGCGTACACCCACATGACGATGTGGGCCGAGAGCACCGAGGGCATGCACAACCTGTTCCGGCTCGCGAGCCTGGCCAGCCTCGAGGGCTACTACTACAAGCCCCGCATGGACCGCGAGCTGCTGCAGCGCTACGCCAAGGGCATCATCGCCAGCACCGGGTGCCTCTCCGGCGAGATCCAGACCCGGCTGACGCTGGGCCAGTACGACGAGGCGCTCAAGGCGGCCGGTGAGTTCCAGGACATCTTCGGCAAGGACAACTTCTTCCTCGAGCTGATGGACCACGGCATCGCGGCCGAGCGCGCCACCCGCGACGACCTGCTCAAGATCGCCAAGACGCTCGACCTGCCGGCGATCGTCACCAACGACACCCACTACACCAACCCCGAGGACGCCGCCGGCCAGGACGCCCTCATCTGCGTGGCGTCGGGCAAGCGGCTCGCCGACACCAACCGCCTCAAGTTCGACGGCGGTGGCTACTACATCAAGTCGCCGGCCGAGATGCGCGCCCTGTGGGCCGACCAGTACGGCATGGGCGGGGCGTGCGACAACACCCTCGCGATCGCCGAGCGCTGCGAGGTCGAGTTCACCGAGTCCACGGGCGGCTACATGGCGCGCGCCGACGTGCCGGAGGGCGAGACCGAGGACTCGTGGTTCCGCAAGGAGGTCTGGCGCGGCATCGAGGCGCGCTACCCCGGCGACCGTCTCGACCAGGAGGTGCGCGACCGGGTCGAGATGGAGCTCGCGATCATCTCCCAGAAGGGCTACTGCGGCTACTACCTCGTGGTCGCCGACTTCATCAACTGGGCCAAGGGCAACGGCATCCGCGTCGGTCCCGGCCGTGGCTCGGGTGCGGGCTCGATCGCGGCCTACGCCCTGCGCATCACCGACCTGTGCCCGCTCGAGCACGGGCTGTTCTTCGAGCGCTTCCTCAACCCCGAGCGCCCCTCGATGCCCGACTTCGACATCGACTTCGACGACGCGCGTCGCGGCGAGGTCATCCAGTACGTCAGCCAGAAGTACGGCGCCGAGCGGGTCGCGCAGATCGCCACCTTCGGCCGGCTCAAGGCCAAGGCGGCGATCAAGGACGCCGCGCGCGTGCTCGACCACGGCTTCGCGATCTCCGACCGGATCACCAAGGCGCTGCCCGCCGACGTGATGGGCAAGGGCGTCCCGCTCAAGGAGATCTTCAACCCCCAGCACAAGCGCTACCACGACGGCGGCGAGTTCCGCGCGCTGCACGAGCAGGACGCCGACGTCCGCACCATCTACGAGACGGCGCTCGGCCTCGAGGGCCAGATCCGCAACTGGGGCGTGCACGCGGCCGGCGTCATCATGTCGAGCGAGCCGCTCATCGACATCGTGCCGATCATGGCCCGCCCGCAGGACGGGGCGGTGATCACGCAGTTCGACTACCCGATGTGCGAGTCGCTCGGGCTCGTCAAGATGGACTTCCTCGGCCTGTCCAACCTGCGGATCCTCGAGGACGCGCTGTCCAACATCAAGGTCAACCGCGACCTCGACGTCGTCCTGGAGGAGCTGCCCTTCGACGACCGTGCCACCTACGAGCTGATGGGCCGCGGCGACACTCTCGGCGTGTTCCAGCTCGACGGCTCGGGCATGCGCGCGCTGCTCCGCTCGATGCAGCCCGACCAGTTCGCCGACATCACCGCCGTCAGCGCCCTCTACCGCCCCGGCCCGATGGGCGCCGACTCCCACAACAAGTACGCCCGCCGCAAGAACGGTCGCGAGCCGATCGAGCCGATCCACCCGGCGCTCGCCGAGGCGCTCGAACCGGTCCTGGGGGAGACCTACGGCCTGATCGTCTACCAGGAGCAGGTGATGGCGATCGCCCAGGTGCTCGCCGGGTTCACCCTCGGCGCCGCCGACAACCTCCGCCGGGCGATGGGCAAGAAGAAGAAGGAGGAGCTCGACAAGCAGTACGCCGGCTTCCAGGCGGGCATGCTCGAGCGCAACTTCCCCCAGAGCGCCATCGACAAGCTCTGGGAGATCCTGCTCCCCTTCTCCGACTACGCCTTCAACAAGTCGCACTCGGCCGCCTACGGCGTCATCACCTACTGGACGGCCTACCTCAAGGCCAACTACCCCACCGAGTACATGGCCGCGCTCCTCACGTCCGTCAAGGACGACAAGGACAAGATGGCCATCTACCTCAACGAGTGCCGGCGGATGAAGATCCAGGTGCTGCCGCCCGACGTCAACGAGTCGCACGCCAACTTCACGCCGGTGGGCAACGACATCCGCTTCGGCCTGACCGCCGTGCGCAACGTCGGCAGCAACGTCGTCGACGGCATCGTGTCCGCGCGCGAGGAGAAGGGCCGCTACCTCGACTTCAACGACTTCATGGAGAAGGTCCCCGCGCTGGTGTGCAACAAGCGCGTGGTGGAGTCCCTGATCAAGGCCGGCGCCTTCGACGACATGAAGCACAAGCGCCGCGCGCTCGCGGCGGTCCACGAGACAGCGGTCGACCAGTTCGTCGACCTGAAGAAGAACGAGGCGATCGGCCAGGACTCGCTCTTCGCCGGGCTCGGCGACGGCGACGACGACGCCGGCTTCGGCGTCAGCGTGACGATCCCCGACATCGACGACTGGGACAAGCTCACCCTGCTCGGCCACGAGCGCGAGATGCTCGGCCTCTACGTCTCCGACCACCCGCTGCTCGGCCTCGAGCACGTGCTCTCGCAGGGCACGGACTGCACGATCGGGCAGCTGATGCTCGACGAGGACCGCGCCCACAACTCCACCCTCACCGTGAGCGGCCTCATCACCTCGGTCCAGCGCAGGATCACCAAGCGCGGCGACCCGTGGGCCACCATCACGCTCGAGGACCTCGACGGCGCCATCGACGTGCTGCTCTTCCCGAGCGCCTACACCCTCGCCTCGACCCTCCTCGTCGAGGACCAGATCGTCCGGATCAAGGGGCAGCTCTCCCGCGACAAGGACCAGCCCGAGCTGCGCGCCCAGGAGGTCACCGCGCCCGACCTCACCCAGGGGCCCGCCGGCCCGGTCGTGATCAGCCTGCCCTCGACGCGGTGCACCCCGCCCGTCGTGGCCCAGCTGCGCGACGTGCTCGGCACCCACCCGGGCATGACCGAGGTGCAGCTGCGTCTGCTGACCCGCAGCTCGACCAAGGTGCTGCGCCTCGACGACAACCTGCGCGTGAGCCCGAGCCCGGCGTTGTTCGCCGACCTCAAGCAGCTGCTCGGCCCGGGCTGCCTGACCGGATGAGCGACGCCAGGCACGCGGCCGGGCCGGCCGAGGACGAGGCCGGGTCCTCATCGCTGCGGCGGCGCCTGCTCCGGGTGTTCGTGCTGTTCGTCGGCGCAGGCGCGGCCGCCGGGGTGCTGTGGGAGCGCCTGGCGGAGCCCACCACCGGGCTGGCTTACGACAGCCAGTGGTACCTCGAGCCGGCCGGTCCCGACGTGTCGTTCCAGGCTGTCGCGCTCTACGTCCTGATCGCCTTCCCGCTCGGCGTCGTGCTGGCCGTGCTGGTGGGCAGGTGGCGGGGCCACGAGCGGGCCACCGTCCTGGCCGTGCTGGTGGCTGCCGGCGTCGGCGCCGCGGCGATGTACGCCGTCGGCACCGCACTCGGGCCGCCCGACCCCCAGGCGCTGGCCGCAGCCAGTCCCGACTACACCGAGCTGCCGGGCGAGCTCGGCCTGACCGCGCCCGACCGGGGCCGGGTGCCCTGGCACTCGACGGCCCTGCTCGCGCTGCCCGGTGGGGCGATGCTCGGGCTGGCGGCGATCTATCTGGGCGGCAACTGGGCCACGGCGAGGCGCGCGCGTGGGTAGGGTTGCCACCGAACGCAAGTAGACAGTCCCGGCGCCGCCGGGACCCGTGCAGTGGGGGAGCAGGACGACATGAGCATGACAACGGGCGGACCGGCCGACGGGCCGGAGTACCTGGACGGATCGGGTCCGGCGCAGCCGGCGCCCGGCGACGACAGCAAGAAGCGGCTCATCGCCCTCGGGGCGATCGTCGCCGGCGGTGCGGTGATCGCCGGCGGCGCCTGGGCCGCCACCAGCTTCTTCGCCACCGGGTCGCAGCCCGCCGAGGCGCTGCCGGCCTCCACGGTCGCCTACTTCAGCGTCGACCTCGACCCGAGCGGCGGGCAGAAGATCGAGGCCATCAAGACGCTGCGCAAGTTCCCCGGGTTCACCGACCAGGTTGACATCAAGAGCGACGAGGACCTCCGCGAGCGCCTCTTCGAGGAGATCACGTCCTCGGGCGAGTGCGAGGGCCTCGACTACGACGCCGACATCAAGCCGTGGCTGGGATCGCGCGCCGCGATGGCCATGGTCGACCTCGGTGAGGACGAGCCGACGCCGGTGGGCGTCGTGCAGACCACCGACTCCGGCAAGGCCGAGGACGGCCTGTCCACGCTGGTCGACACCTGCGACGACGCGACCGGCGACGGCGGCGACGACAGCGACTACGAGACCAGCACCGACGTCGGCGGATGGGTCGTCGACGGCGACTGGATCGTCATCGCGGAGACCCGCGAGATCGCCAAGAAGGTCGTCGCGGCGGCCGATGGCTCCACGCTCGCGGGCGACGCGGCGTTCGAGCAGTGGACCGGCGAGGCCGGGGACGACGGCTTCATGTCGATGTACGTCGGCAAGGGCGTCACCAAGTACGTCGACGACCTCGCCGGCACCGGCGCGACGCTCGGCGGACCGCTGTTGGGCGGCGCCGGCGACCCGATGGCGCTCTCCTCCGAGTGCCTGTCCGAGGCCACCACCACCGAGGAGATCGACGCGTGCCTCACCGAGCCCGCGTCCTCGTCCGACACCGCGTCCGACGAGGTCCCGCCGGAGCTCCAGCAGATGATCGACGACTTCGACGGCATGGCCGCCACGGTCCGCTTCGACGACGGAGCGGTCGAGATCGAGTACGCCACGAGCAACTACCAGCCCGACATGACCAAGTTCCTCGACAGCGAGACCGGTGCCGAGATGGTCGCCGCGCTTCCCGACGACACGGTCGCGGCCTTCGGCATGTCCCTCGAGGAGGGCTGGGCCGGTGCGATGCTCGACTACCTGAAGTCCTCCCTGCCCGAGGAGAGCGCGACGATCGACGAGCAGCTCGCCCAGTTCGAGGCCGAGACCGGCCTGGCGTTCCCCGAGGACCTCGAGACGCTCCTCGGTGAGGGCCTCACCGTCTCGCTGGGCAGTGGGCTCGACCCCGACGCCGTGGCCAACGGCGGTCCCGGCGAGGTCCCCGTCGGCATCCGCATCGACGGTGACGCCGGCGAGATCCAGGCGGTGCTCGACAAGATCACCGCGCAGGCCGGCCCGGAGCTCGCCGAGTTCATGCAGGTCACCGAGGGCGACGGCTACGCCGTGCTGGCCCTCGCGGACGGCTACCGCGGCACCCTCGAGGACGGCAAGGGCCTCGGCGACAGCGCCGCCTACTCCGACGTGGTCGCACCCGAGGCGCAGACCGTGCTCTTCGTCAACTTCAACGCCGACGACGACTGGCTCGTCCGGCTCACCGGCGACTCGCCGGAGGCCAGCAAGAACCTCGAGCCGCTCGCGGCGTTCGGCGTCAGCGGCTGGGTCGACGACGAGGTCGTCCACGGCCTGGTCAAGATCACGACCGACTGACGCACGGCGACGAGTCGACAGGCCGTCTCAGCGGCCGATGGTGGCGGTCACCGCTCCGGTGACCGCCACCAGGTCGGTCGGCGCGAGCTCGATGTCCAGCCCGCGGCGACCGCCGGAGACCAGGATCGTGTCGTGGTCCAGCGCCGAGGCGTCCAGCACGGTGGGGTGGCGGCGCTTCTGACCGACGGGGGAGATGCCACCGGCGACGTATCCCGTGGCCCGCTCGGCCGCGGCGACGTCGGCCATGACGGCCTTGCTGCCGCCCAGGGCGCGGGCCAGGGCCTTCAGGTCCAGCTGCCCGGCGACGGGCACGATGGCGACCACCAGCGAGCCGTCGAGCGAGGCGAGCAGCGTCTTGAACACCCGCGCCGGGTCGGCTCCCAGCGCCTCGGCGGCCTCGAGGCCGTAGGACGTCGCGCGCGGGTCGTGCTCGTAGGCGCGCACGTAGAACGGGACCCCCGCCGCCGTCAGCGCGACCGTGGCCGGCGTACCTGCGGAGCCGCGCGCCTTCCTGGCCACCGTCGGCACCGGGCCTAGTTGGGCGACCAGGCGGTGCGGGCGACCTGCGTGGCCGGCAGCGAGGGGATCACGTTGATGGCGCGCAGCTCCTCGGTCAGCAGCCGGGTCACGAGGGTGAGCCGTTCGGTGGCGTCGGCGGCCTCGAGCAGCGACTGCCGCTCGGCCATCGGGAGCGGGGCGAGCGCCGAGAGGGTCCAGGCCAGGTAGTCGGGGTCGCGCGGGAGCGTGCCGCTGAACGGGTCGCCCTGCAGCTCGGTCATCGCCGCCCGGAACGCGGTGAAGGTCGCGCGCGCCCGGTCGAGCACCTCGGCGGGGACCTCGACCTCCGGCTCCGGGAGGACCACCGCCAGGCCCTGCGGGAAGTCGACGCCGCGCTGCATCTCCTCGAGCACCAGCCGCTCGCGGGCCACGGCCACGATGTCGAACGTGCCGTCGTCGCGACGCTCGGCCTCGGTGAGCTGCAGCACGCAGCCGACGCGGTAGACCGACTGGGCACCGTGGTCGCCGACCTCGTAGCCCTCGCGGATCGCGACCGTGCCGAAGACGCGCTCCGCCGGGTCGTCCACCTCGAGGAGGTGCCGCACGAGCATCCGGTAGCGGTCCTCGAAGACGTGGAGCGGCACGGCCATGCCCGGGAACACCACGGTGCTCAGCGGGAACATCGGCAGCGGATCACTCACACCCTCGACACTAGTGGCCGTTGTCCACCCAGCACGCGCCACTTAGGGGCGTGCCGCCCGGGAACCTAGAATCGGGGCATGTCCCTGATCCGTCGCATCGACCTGAGGGGCGCCGACGCGGCGTCCGTCGACTACCGCGCGAGCGTGCCTCGCGCCGAGTTCGACGTCGAGGCCGCCACGCATGTCGTGGCGCCGATCATCGAGGCGGTCCGGACCGGGGGAGCCGACGCCGTACGCGCGCTCACCCTCGAGCTCGACGGTGTCGACGTGCCCGACCCCAGGGTGCCTCCCGAGGCGCTGAGAGATGCCCTCGAAGCGCTCGACCCGGCGGTCCTGGCCGGGCTGGAGGAGTCGATCCGTCGTCTCCGCCTGACCTGCGAGGCCGACGTCGAGGCCGACTCGGTCGTCGAGGTCGCCCCGGGCGCGCTCGTCACCCACCGCTCGATCCCCGTCGACCGCGCCGGGCTCTACGTCCCGGGCGGACTGGCGCCGCTGGTGTCCACGCTCGTGATGAACGTCGTTCCCGCCCAGGTCGCGGGCGTACGGTCCCTCTGCGTCGCCGCGCCGCCCACCCGCGAGACCGGGCTGCCCGACGCCACCATCCTGGCCGGCTGCGCGCTGCTGGGCATCGACGAGGTGTACGCCGTCGGCGGAGCCCAGGCGATCGCGATGCTGGCCTACGGCGCGGGTCCCTGCCGGCGGGTCGACCTGGTCACCGGCCCGGGCAACCTCTACGTGATCGCCGCCAAGCGGCTCCTGCGCGGCGTGGTCGGCATCGACTCCGAGGCCGGTCCGAGCGAGATCGCCGTCCTCGCCGACGACTCGGCGGATCCGGCGTTCGTCGCCGCCGACCTCCTGACCGAGTGCGAGCACGGGGGCACCTCCGCCTCGCTGCTGGTCACCGACTCGACCACCCTCGCCGACGAGGTCGAGGCCGAGCTCGACAAGCAGGTCGCCGCGACCCGCCACGGCGAGCGCGTCGCCGCGGCCCTCGGCGGCCCCCAGTCCGCGATCGTGCTGGTCGATCACGTGGACCAGGGTCTCGACGTCATCAACGCCTACGCCTCCGAGCACACCGAGATCCACACCCGCGACGCGCGCGCCGTGGCCGCGCGCGTGCGCAACGCCGGCGCGGTTTTCATCGGGCCGTGGTCGCCGGTGGCGCTGGGCGACTACTGCGCGGGGTCCAACCACGTGCTGCCCACCGCGGGCTGCGCGTGCCACTCCTCCGGGCTGGGCGTGCACTCGTTCATGCGTCGCGTGCACCACGTGGAGTACACCCGCGAGGCGCTCGCGGAGGTCGCCGACCACGTCGTGACCCTGGCCGAGGCGGAGGACCTGCCCGGCCACGGCGCCGGCGTGAGCTCGCGGTTCGCGGACCGCTCGCAGCGATGAGCGCGTCCTTCCCGCCGCTGCGTGACGACCTGCGGGGGATCGAGCCCTACGGTGCGCCCCAGCTCACGCTGGAGCAGGCGCCCGTACAGCTCAACGTCAACGAGAACCCCTACGGTCCCTCGCCCGAGGCGGCCGCCGACATCGCCGAGGCGGTGGGCCGCGCCGCGGCCACGCTCAACCGCTACCCCGACCGCGAGTTCGTCGAGCTCCGCACCGCGCTCGCCGCCTACCTCGACACCTCCGGCGGCTCGGGCATCACGCCCGACATGGTGTGGGCGGCCAACGGGTCCAACGAGGTGATGCTGCAGCTGCTGCAGGCGTTCGGCGGTCCGGGGCGGGTCGCGCTGTCGTTCGCACCGACCTACTCGATGTACCCGGAGTACGCCCGAGACGCGATGACCGAGTGGGTCGCCGGCCGCCGCGCCGACGACTTCTCGATCGACCTCGACGCCGCCCGTCGGCTCGTGGAGGAGCGCCGGCCCACGATCGTGCTGCTGCCGAGCCCCAACAACCCCACGGGCACGGCGCTGCCGCCGGAGGCCGTCGCGATGCTCTGCGAGGCGGCGGCGTCCTACGAGCCCGGCGGGCTGGTGGTGGTCGACGAGGCCTACGGGGAGTTCCGTCGTGCCGGCACCCCCAGCGCGCTGGAGCTGCTGCCCGCCCACCGCAACCTCGTGGTGACCCGCACGATGAGCAAGGCGTTCGCGCTGGCCGGTGCGCGGCTGGGCTACCTCGCCGCCGACCCGGCGATCTGCGACGCGCTCCGGGTGGTCCGGCTGCCCTACCACCTCTCGGCGGTCACCCAGGCGACCGCGCTGGCGGCCCTGCGCCACGCGCCCGAGCTGCTCGGCCGGGTCGACGACCTGCGTGCCGAGCGCGACGCGACCGTGGCGTGGCTGCGGGAGCAGGGCTTCGAGGTCGCCGACTCCGACGCCAACTTCGCCCTGTTCGGCAGGTTCGCCGACCGGCACGCCGTCTGGCAGGGTCTGGTCGAGCGCGGCGTGCTGATCCGCGAGACCGGGCCCGACGGGTGGCTGCGGGTCTCGATCGGCACGGCCGAGGAGATGGCAGCGTTCAAGGGGGCCCTGCTCGACACGGTCCGAGACCTCGACGACACGACCCACCACACGACGTACGACAAGACGGAGGAGCCGGCATGAGCCGCACCGCGAAGATCGAGCGCACCACCAAGGAGTCCAGCGTGCTCGTCGAGGTCGACCTCGACGGCAGCGGCCGCTCCGAGGTGTCGACGGGCGTGGGCTTCTACGACCACATGCTCGACGCGTTCGCCCGCCACTCCCTGGTCGACCTCGTGGTGACGACCAGCGGCGACACCCACATCGACGCCCACCACTCCGTCGAGGACACCGCGATCGTGCTGGGCCAGGCGCTGCGGCAGGCGTTGGGCGCCAAGGCCGGGATCCGCCGCTTCGGCGACGCGACCGTGCCGCTCGACGAGGCGCTGGTCCAGGCCGTCGTCGACGTCTCGGGCCGGCCCTACTGCGTGCACACCGGCGAGCCCGAGGGCCAGCAGTACGTCGCCATCGGCGGCACCGGGGCGACCTACCTCGGTTCGCTGACGCGCCACGTCTTCGAGACGATCTCCTTCCACGCCCACCTCGCGCTCCACGTGCGGGTGCTCGGCGGCCGCGACCCGCACCACGTCGTGGAGGCCCAGTTCAAGGCCTTCGCCCGCGCCTTCCGCGACGCGGTCGCGATCGACCCGCGCGAGACCGGCGTGCCGTCCACGAAGGGCAGCCTGTGACCGCTCCCGACGTCGTCGTCCTCGACTACGGCTCGGGCAACCTCCGCTCGGCCGTGCGCGCGGTCGAGCGCGCCGGCGCGACGGTCACGCTGACGAGCGACTTCGACACCGCGCTCGCCGCGGACGGGCTCGTGGTGCCGGGCGTCGGGGCGTACGCCGCGTGCATGGCCGGCCTGCGCGAGATCAAGGGCGAGCGGATCATCGGCCGTCGCCTCGCAGGCGGACGCCCGGTGCTGGGCATCTGCGTGGGCATGCAGGTCCTCTTCGCGCGTGGGGTCGAGCACGGGGTCGAGACCGCCGGCTGCGACGAGTGGCCGGGCACCGTCGACCGGCTGCAGGCCGACGTCGTGCCGCACATGGGCTGGAACACCGTCGAGGTGCCCGAGGGGTCGCGCCTCTTCGACGGCATCGAGCACGAGCGGTTCTACTTCGTGCACTCCTACGGCGTGCGCGAGTGGGAGCTGGTCACCAACGACCGCACCACGGCGCCGCTGGTCACCTGGGCCGAGCACGGGGGCGACCGGTTCGTGGCCGCGGTGGAGAACGGCCCGCTCTCCGCCACGCAGTTCCACCCCGAGAAGTCCGGCGACGCCGGTGCCGCGCTGCTGCGCAACTGGGTGGCGTCCCTTCCGGCCTCCCTCCCCACGGGCTAGGTCGGCGCGGCTGTCAGGATGACCGCGTGCCCGACTGGCCCGTCGTCCCCCTCTACGCCTTCCTGGTGGTCGTGGCCTTCTGCCGGGCCGGAGGGACCTACCTGATCGGGCGCGGTGCACGCGGCGCCGCGGGTCGCCGGTGGTCGCTCGACAACGCCTGGCTGGCGCGTGGCGAGGAGGTCGTGCGCCGCTTCGGAGCGCCGGCCGTCACCCTGTGCTTCCTCACCGTGGGCGTGCAGACGGCCGTCAACCTCGCGGCCGGCACGCTGCGGATGCCGCTGCGCCGCTACCTACCCGCCCTGTTCCTCGGCGCCCTGCTCTGGGCGGGGGTCTACCTCACAGTCGGCATCGCGGTGGTGGAGACGTTCTGGGGCAGCGCCCGGCCGTGGACCCTGCTGGGCGTGCTGGCCGCCGTGGCGGCGACGGCGGTGCTGGTGCGCCACCTGCTGCGCCGCCGCGCGCCGCGCTGACGACCCCCAAAAACAGGGTCGCGGGGGCGCTGGCCGCGGGGTTAGGTTCGCGGCGTGACCGAGCAGCTGAGCATGAACCAGATCATCCATGCCGCCGTGCGCCGCGACGTCTCCCGCACCGAGCAGGCGCTGCGCGCCCTCCGGGAGGGCGACGCGGCCCGTGCCGCGCAGATCCGCACCGCCTGGCGCAACCTGGTGCGCGAGCTGACGCACCACCACGAGGCCGAGGACGAGCACATCTGGCCGTTCCTCGAGGCGCGCGGCGTCGACCTCGCCCTGCTGGGGGAGATGGAGGCCGAGCACGTCGCGATGAAGAACGCACTGACGGCGGTGTCCACCAGCCTCGACGCCGTCGTCGCGGCGCCCAGCGCGGTCAACGCCACCGCGGCGGCCGACGAGGTGGCCCGCGCGCGCGAGGTGATCAACGGCCACCTCGACCACGAGGAGCGCGACGTCGAGGGCGTGGTGGCCGAGCTCCACGACGACCCCGAGTTCAAGGCGCTGACCAAGAAGCTGCGACCGGCCAGCACGGTCGACGCCGCCAACGCCCTGGCGTGGATGCAGGACGGTGCGGGCGAGCGCGAGCTGTCGTCGCTGCGTGCGGAGATCCCGGGCCCGGTGGTGACCGCGCTGACCCGGCTGGTCGCCCGCCGCTACCGCCGCGAGGTCGCGCCCGTCTGGCGCTGATCGTCCTCGGCGAGCCGCTTGAGCGTGAGCAGCTGCCTGCGTGCCATCACCAGGTCGCCCACCGACAGCAGCGGCGCCACCCAGCGCGGCGTCGAGGCGATCACCTTGAGCAGCAGGCGGGTGCCGTCCGACCCCGGCGCGACGGCGTACGTCAGGTGGGCTCCCATGACCGTCGCGGTCAGCTCGCGGCCGGGCTCGACCGCCAGCACCCGCCCCTGGTCGCCGCCCAGCGCGCGGGTGAACGGCTCGCCGACCCGGGGCTCGGGCACGTCGAGGCGCTCGCGCGGCGATCGCCGCCCGAGGTTGTCGAGCAGGTCGTAGGAGTAGGGCGCGAGGCGCACCTGCCTCAGCCGCGCCCACACGGTCGCCGGCTCCGCGTCCACCGTGACCCCACGCCACGCCTCGAGCGTCGGCTCGGGCACGAAGGCGTCGCACCCGTAGCCGCGGCGCACCTCCTCGTCGCTGACGCCCCACCGGTCCCCGATCACGGGCTCCACGCTAGTCCGGATCGGTGCACGCCGCTCGGCCCGGCCGTTGCGGACCACTTCCACGGCCGGGTCGTCGACCTCGTCACGAGCACGTTCCCTGCCTACGCTCGGATCTTCCACCGCCATCGACTACGACAGCACGATCGTCGGCGGCACGCCTTCGCTGATCCAGGAGCTCGTCGCTGATCCGGACATCGAGGCCTCGCAGGTGGACGGCACGTGTCGCTGTATGCGAACGGTGACCGGCGAGGTCGGCCCGGGTCGCGCTTGCGCCGCATCTCCGGCGCGACGGTCAGGGGCGGCTGGGCGCTGGTTCGGTTCCGTTCGTTGCGCTTCCGCGAGCTCTGCGCGGGGGCCGATCCGGTCGTGGGCGCGGCGACACATCGGGGGCGGGGTGTGGGGCGGGGTCATGGTTGCCGAGGTCGGGGGTTGCCCGGCGGACCCGACGCGGGTGGGTCGAGTGAGCGCGTGCCGGTCTGGTCACGGCGGTAGTGGTGGCCGTGCGGTGAGGTCCACTCGTACGCACCGGGACCGGTCGGCCGATAGTGCCAGGCGGTGTGGGTCTTGAGGCGATGGTGGGACCGGCACAACGCGGCGAGGTTGGATGTCTGGGTCGGCCCGGGCTGTGGTCTGCCCTCGGCGGCGGCGTCGTGGTCGTAGGCGATGACGTGGTCGATGTCGCAGCCGCGGGCGGGGCGGGTGCACCACGGGAAGACGCAGGCGGCGGTCTCGAAGGACGACCTGGTCGCGGAGCCGGTCGGGGATCGCGTAGGCAGGGGTGTGCAGGTGGGTGTTGAGGTCGATGACCGGCTTGATGGTGATCTTGGTGCGCGAGTCGGCACACCAGTCCTTGATCTGGTCGAGCAGCACCAGCCGCTGGCCCTCCTCCAGCTGGCCGGTGGGACCGAAGACGGTGGCGTCACCGGAGAACGTGGCGTCGACGTGGGCGTGCAGCACGACCTCGCGGGCGACCGGCAGCCCGTCCTCGGTGCGCGTGGTCGCGGTGGCGCCTTGGTGGTGGAGGTCGAGCGCCGTCTGCGTCCGCGCGAGGTCACCGAGCGCCACGGAACGGCGCGCGTCCAACGACTCCACGGAGCCGAGCGCTGCGAGGGTGGCGGCGCCGTGGGCGAGCGCGCGGTCGAGGTCGAGGGCGTCGGCCATGTCGAGCTCTGCCTCGAACCACATCGTGCCCGCGAAGTGGACCTCCTGGTCGTGGAGGGTGGCGTGGCGGGGGTCGACGTAGAGGTAGCCGTCCTCCGGATCGGAGGCCGGGTCGGGCGCGGCGAGGTCGTAGCGCTTGATGGTCTCGGCGACGAGCCGGTCGAGCTGCGCCGGACCGATCCGCCCGGCGACGGCGGCCACCTGCGCGTCCACGTACGCCGCCGCCTCACGCGTCAACGACGGGGTGGTGTGGATCGTCGCTTCGGCGACCGCACGGGCCCGCCATGCCGGCACCCGCCCGGAGTGGACCTGAGCCCACAGCCGGGGGAGGCGGTGGCGCAGCTCGAGTGCGTGGCCGATGAGCTTCTTCGCCGAGACCGTCGAGATGCCGAGCACCGAGCCGAGCTCGGCGACGCAGAACTCCGCCACCAGCGGCGTGCCCTCGCCCGCGATGGGCTCCTCGTGCTCACACCCCGCCACCGTGAACGTCGCGGCGGAGTGGATCGACTCCGGCGGGTGCAGGTCGGCCCACTGGGCCGCCGTGACGAGCAACGCGGCCGCGGCCCGCTCTTCTGCTGTCTTCTGCTCACGCGCGAGAGCGAGCAGATCGGAGGCGGTGAGGTCCTCGTCCCCACCTGTTCCCCGCCCCGCCAACGCTTCGATCATGTGTTCGATTCTAGCCGTGGGGTCCGACGGTGGCCGCGACCGAACCACAGCCGCAGGTCGCGCCGTTCCCGGGCCGATTCTTCCGGCGGGACGCCGCCTGCCCGCGCCGGGAAGCGTGGTCGGTCTGGTGCTCTCGTCCGGCATCGTCACGTGGGGCGGATGGCTGCTGCCGGCGGCGCGGGCGGTCGTCGTCGCCGCGCCGCCCCGCCGACGGCCGCACGGGACGGGCCCGACCACGAGCCCGCCGTCTCGCGACCGCACCACCGGCGCGCGGGGGAGGACGGCGCTCCTAGGATCGACCCATGCCCAGCACCCCCGAGCAGCCCTACCTCGAGCTCCTGCCCGCCGTCGACATCAAGGGCGGTCAGGCCGTCCAGCTGGTGCAGGGCGTGGACGGGTCGGAGAAGCGCTTCGGCGACCCGATCGAGGCGGCGTTGCGCTGGCAGGAGGCCGGCGCGGAGTGGATCCACCTCGTCGACCTCGACGCGGCCTTCGGGCACGGCCACAACCGCGAGCTGCAGGCGCGCATCGTCGGCACCCTCGACATCAACGTCGAGATGAGCGGCGGCATCCGCGACGACGAGTCGCTCGAGGCCGCGATGGCCGCCGGCTGCCGACGCGTCAACATCGGCACGGCGGCGCTCGAGCAGCCCGAGTGGTGCGCCCGGGCGATCGCGACCTACGGCGACCGGGTCGCCGTCGGCCTCGACGTACGCGGCACGACGCTCGCCGCCCGCGGCTGGACGCGCGAGGGCGGCGACCTCTACGAGACGCTGGCCCGCCTCGACGCCGAGGGGTGCGCGCGCTACGTCGTCACCGACGTCAACAAGGACGGCATGCTCCAGGGCCCCAACCTCCAGCTGCTGCGCGACGTCTGCGCCGCCACCGACCGGCCGGTCGTGGCGAGCGGCGGCGTCACCACGCTCGACGACATCCGCGCCCTGATGGGTCTCGTCGACGAGGGCGTGGAGGGTGCCATCGCCGGCACCGCCCTCTACGAGGGCCGCTTCACCCTCGAGGACGCGCTCGTCCTGACGAAGGGCAGCTGATGGAGTTCACCGACTACCACACCCGCCTGGCGGCCTACGCGCTCCTCATCGACGAGAGCGGCGAGGTCGACGGGCAGCAACGGGTGCTGCTGACGTGGTGGAACGGCGAGGGCCACAGCGACCCGCAGTGGTCGCTGCCGGGTGGCGGCATCGAGTTCGACGAGGCGGTCCTCGACGGCCTCGTGCGCGAGGTCTACGAGGAGACCGGGCACCACGTCGAGCCCGGCCCGCTCCTGGTGGAGCACTTCTTCACCGGTCGCGGCCGGACCTTCGACGGCTGGTTCCGCGCGCAGCGCTTCGTCTTCGACGCCACGATCACCGGAGGGGTGCTCGGCACCACCGAGGTGGGCGGCTCGACCGACCACGCCGCGTGGGTGCCGCTGTCCGACCTCGAGGGACAGCCCCGCGCCGACATCGTGGACGTCGCCCTGGCTGCCCACGCGGCCCGCACGGCGGGGGAGGCGCGACCATGAGCCTCGCGATCCGTGTCATCCCGTGCCTCGACGTCGACGGCGGTCGGGTGGTGAAGGGCGTCAACTTCACCGAGCTGCGCGACGCCGGCGACCCCGTCGAGCTGGCGCGCCTCTACGACGCCGAGGGCGCCGACGAGCTGACCTTCCTCGACATCTCCGCCTCGCACGAGGGCCGGGCCACCACCATGGAGGTGGTCAGCCGGTGTGCCGAGGAGGTCTTCATCCCGCTCACCGTCGGGGGCGGCGTCGGCAGCGTCGCCGACGTCGACCGCCTCCTGCGGGCGGGCGCCGACAAGGTCGCGGTCAACACCGCTGCCATCCGTCGCCCGGAGCTGGTCGCCGAGATCGCCGACCGCTTCGGCAACCAGGTGCTCGTCCTGAGCGTCGACGCACGCCGCACGACCGGCGACGCCGTCCGGACCTCCAGCGGCTTCGAGGTGACCACCCACGGCGGTCGTCAGAGCTCGGGGCTGGACGCCATCGAGTGGGCCGTGCGCGCCGCCGAGCTGGGCGCGGGCGAGATCCTGCTCAACGCGATGGACGCCGACGGGACCACCGACGGCTTCGACCTCGAGCTGATCAGGGCCGTACGCCGCGAGGTGAGCATCCCGGTCATCGCCAGCGGGGGAGCGGGGGCCGTCGAGCACTTCCCGCCGGCCGTCGAGGCAGGAGCCGACGCCGTGCTCGCTGCGACGGTCTTCCACTTCGGCACGCTGAGCATCGGCGACGTCAAGGACGGTCTGTCCATGGCGGGTCACCCGGTCAGGACGGCCCACCCGGAGTCGTAGGATTCCGCCATGCTGAAGACGTCCCGGCGCGTGGCGAAGCGCCACCTCGCCATCGCCACCCTCGCGACCGCCACGATCGCGCTCACCGCCTGTGCCCCGACCGACGAGGGCGACACCGCCACCGACGCGACCTCGGACTCCTCCGAGTCGGAGGACTCCGCGGACTCCGCGACCGCCGCCGACGCGTGCACCCCCGACACCCTCGAGACCGTCACCGACGGCACCCTGACGATCGCGACCGACGACCCGGCCTACGAGCCGTGGTTCGTCGACAACGACCCGACCAACGGCGAGGGCTACGAGTCCGCCGTGGCGTACGCCGTCGCCGAGCAGCTGGGCTACACCGAGGACCAGGTCACCTGGGTGGCCGTGCCGTTCAACAAGGTGGTCCAGCCCGGGCCCAAGGAGTTCGACTTCGACATCAACCAGGTCTCGATCACCGAGGCCCGCCGCAAGGCCGTCGACTTCTCCTCCGGCTACTACGACGTCGTGCAGACCGTGATCACCAACGAGGGCAGCGCCATCGAGGGCGCCACCAGCCTGGCCGACCTGGCCGACGCCAAGCTCGGCGCGCAGGTCGGCACCACCAGCTACACCGCGATCACCGACCAGATCCAGCCGTCGCAGGACCCCGCGGTCTTCGACACCAACGACCAGGCCGTGCAGGCCCTCAAGAACGGCCAGATCGACGGCATCGTCGTCGACCTGCCCACGGCCTACTACATGACGGCCGTCCAGCTCGACGACGGCACCATCGTCGGCCAGCTGCCGCTCGCCGAGGGTGAGCCGGAGCAGTTCGGCGCCGTCCTGGCCAAGGACAGCCCGCTCACCGAGTGCATCTCGACGGCCGTCGACACCCTGCGCGAGGACGGCGTCCTCGACCAGATCGGCCAGGAGTGGCTGGCCCAGCAGGGCGCTCCCGAGCTGTCCTGATGACGGATCGGGTCGCCGACCAGGCGCCTGGGGAGTGGCTTCCCTCCGCGGTCCAGCGCGAGCGTGACGACTGGCGGAGGCGCCGCACCCTGCGCAGCGCCGTGATCGCGGCGGGCAGCACGCTGCTGCTGCTCGGCGCGATCGGCGGCGCGGTCGTCGGCTCGCCCGGCTGGCAGCGGGTCCGCGAGACCTACTTCGACTGGGACAAGGCGGTCTCGTCCTTCCCCGCGGTGCTCGACGGGCTCTGGCTCAACATCCGGGTCATGGTCGTGTGCTGGATCCTGATCCTGGTCGTCAGCCTGACGGTCGCGATCGTGCGCACCCTGCGCGGGCCGGTCGCGTTCCCGCTGCGGCTGCTCGGCACGGCGTACGTCGACGTGTTCCGCGGACTGCCGCTGCTGCTGGTGATCTTCCTGCTCGGCTTCGGGGGCCCGGCCCTGAGCCTGCAGGGGCTGCCCACCTCGCCGCTGTTCTGGGGCGGCACCGCGCTGGTGCTGTCCTACTCCGCCTACGTCGCCGAGGTCTTCCGCGCCGGCATCGAGTCGGTGCATCCCAGCCAGCGGCTGGCGGGCCGGTCGATGGGGCTGACCTACGGCCAGACCCTGCGCCACGTCGTGCTGCCGCAGGCGTGGCGCCGGGTGATCCCGCCGCTGATGAACGACCTCGTCTCGCTGCAGAAGGACTCCGGCCTGATCGCGGTGCTCGGCGTGACCGACGCGATCCGCCGGGCGCAGATCGAGACCGCGCTCGACTTCAACTACACGCCGTACGTCGTGGCGGGCGTCCTGTTCTGCTGCCTGACCATCCCGATGGCACGGCTCACCGACCGCTACGCCCGCAAGAAGGGCTACCACGGAGCAGGAGGACATCTGTGAGAACACCCCACGACGTTCTTCTCCTCCGCTTCGCTCCTCCGAACAACGCCGCGGGGACCCCGTGACCACAGAGAGCGACCACATGCACACCGAGCTCCTGCGCCTCGCCGGCGTCCGCAAGTCCTTCGGCGACCACGTGGTGCTCCGCGACGTCGACCTGACCGTCGAGCCCGGCGAGTGCGTCGTGCTGATCGGCGCGTCCGGCTCCGGCAAGTCCACCCTGCTGCGCTGCGTCAACCTCCTCGAGGTCGTCGACGACGGCGTGATCACCTTCGACGGCCGCGACATCACCGACCCGCGGGTCGACGGCGACAAGGTCCGCTCGCGGATGGGGATGGTCTTCCAGGCCTACAACCTCTTCCCGCACCTCGACGTCGTCGGCAACGTCACCCTGGCGCTGCGGCTGGTGCACGGGGTGGGCGCCGAGGAGGCCAGGTCGCGCGGTCTGGCGATGCTCGAGCGCGTCGGTCTGGCCGAGAAGGCGACGGCCCGCCCCGACGACCTGTCGGGGGGCCAGCAACAGCGCGTGGCCATCGCCCGCGCCCTCGTGGCCAATCCCCGCCTGATGCTCCTCGACGAGGTGACCAGCGCGCTCGACCCCGAGCTGGTCGGCGAGGTCCTGGACCTGCTCACCGAGCTCAAGGCCGAGGGCGTGACGATGCTGCTCAACACCCACGAGATGGGCTTCGCCCGCGACGTCGCCGACCAGGTGTGCTTCCTGCACGACGGGCACATCCACGAGCGAGGGATCCCCGAGCACGTGCTCGGCGACCCGCAGCAGGAGCGCACCCGCGCCTTCCTGTCGCGCATCCGGGCCTCCTGAGCCCGGGCCCGCGGCGGCGTCCTGATTCGTTCGCTGTCGGTGGCGAGGAATAGCCTTGCCAGGTTGGTCGGTTGCGTCCAGCAACCGACCCGCGAGACGCGGATCACGACGAGGAGGCGGGCGACACCTGTGGGCGAGGACGCGAAGCTGCGGGGCACCACCACTCTCGACGGCTTCCGGGTCCTGTGGGTCGGCGTCAAGCGCGAGCCCAAGGTGTTCACGGTCGCGACGCTGGGAGCGGTGCTGTTCGGCGTGCTCACCGTCGCCGACGCCTGGGTGCTCGGCTGGGCCACCGAGCACGTCCTGATCCCCGCCTTCGACACCGGCGAGATCGGCACCGACATGCTGCTGTGGGTGGTCGCGCTGTTCATGGCGGTCGCGATCCTGCGCGCGGTCGGCATCGTCGCGCGCCGCCTCGGCGGCGGCATCATGTACTACCGGATGCAGTCGCACACCCGCCGCGGCGTCACCCGCCAGTACCTCTCGCTGCCGATGGAGTGGCACCAGCGACACCCCACCGGGCAGCTGCTCTCCAACGCCTACTCCGACGTCGAGGCGGCGTGGGCGCCGATCATGCCCCTGCCGATGGCGCTGGGCACGATCGTGATGATGGTCATCGCCGTGGTGCAGATGTTCGTCGCCGACGTCGTCATGGCGCTGGTCGGCCTGCTGGTCTTCCCGGCCGTGGTCGTGGCCAACCTGCTCTACCAGCACTACTCCTCGCCGCTGATGACCCGCGCCCAGGGCCTGCGGGCCGAGGTCAGCGAGATCGCGCACGAGTCCTTCGACGGCGCGATGGTCGTCAAGACGCTCGGCCGCGAGGTCGAGGAGACCGACCGCTTCCGCGCCAAGGCCGAGGAGCTGCGCGACACCAACATCCGGGCCGGGCGCATCCGGGCCCTCTTCGACCCGACCCTGGCCAGCCTGCCCAGCCTCGGCGTGCTCGTCGTGCTGGCCGTCGGCGTCTCCCGGGTCTCCAGCGGGGCCACCGACCCCGGCGACGTGGTCACCGTCGCCTACCTGCTGACCATCGTGTCCTTCCCGATCCGCGCGATCGGCTGGCTGCTCGGCGAGTTCCCCCGCTCGGTCGTGGGCTACCGCCGCGCCAGGACGGTGCTCGACGCGACCGGCAGCATGGCGTTCGGCTCCGACGAGCTGCCCAGGGACGCCACCGGCGGGGCGCTGCTCGAGGTCGAGGACCTCCACTACTCCTACGACGCCGACGCGCCGCTGCTGCGCGGCGTCGACTTCGACGTCCGGCCCGGACGCATCGTCGCCGTCGTCGGCGCCACCGCGTCCGGCAAGAGCACCCTGACCAGCCTGATGACCCGCCTGGTCGACCCCGACGCCGGGCGGATCCGCCTCGACGGGCACGACCTGCGCGGCCTGCGCAAGGGTGAGCTGCCGCGCGACGTCGCGCTCGTCCCGCAGACGGCGTTCATGTTCGACGACACGGTCCGCGGCAACGTCACGCTCGGCGCCGACGTGCCGGACGCCGAGGTGTGGGCGGCGCTGCGCACCGCGCAGGCCGACGGCTTCGTCGCCGCCCTGCCCGAAGGGCTCGACACCCGGCTCGGCGAGCGCGGCACCTCGCTGTCCGGCGGCCAGCGGCAGCGACTCTCCCTCGCCCGCGCCCTCGTACGCCGCCCGCGGCTGCTGATCCTCGACGACGCCACCTCCGCGGTCGACCCCGAGGTCGAGGCACGCATCCTCGCCTCGCTGCGCGACGACCGTTCCGCCGGCGACGACGATGGATCGGCTGACGCAGCGGCTGCCTCCCTGGTCGTGGTGGCCTACCGCAAGGCCACGATCTCGCTGGCGGACGAGGTCGTGCACCTGGACGACGGACGGATCGTCGGGCGCGGCACCCACGCCGAGCTGCTCGCCACCAGCCCTGCCTACGCCCACCTCGTCAACGCCTACGAGACCGCACCCGAGACCGCACCCGAGACCGCACCGGGGGCGGCGCCCGGCGCCGCGGCCGGTCCCGACCACGTCGAGGGGACCACGCGATGAGCACCACGACCGCTCCGGCCACGGCCGGCACCCAGATGGACAGCGGTGCCGACATCGGCGCCCTCGCCACCATCCGCCTGGGCATGAAGTACTCGCCCGAGCTGCGCGAGGGGCTGGGCCGCACCCTGGTCTACGCCGTCGTCGCCTCGTGCGGGCAGATCGTCGTGCCGATCGCCGTGCAGCAGACCCTCGACCGTGGTCTCAACGGCCCCGGCGGGCCGCGCCTCGGTTTCGTCGTGTGGATGGGCGTGCTGGCCGCCATCGCGATCCTCGCGACGAGCTGGGCGTCCTACAAGATGACGAGCCGTCTCTTCACCACCTCCGAGAGGGGTCTGGCGACGCTGCGCACCAAGGCGTTCCGCCACGTCCACGACCTCCCGCTCCTGACGCAGAACACCGAGCGCCGCGGCGCCCTCGTCTCGAGAGTGACCAGCGACGTCGACCAGGTGAGCCAGTTCCTGGTCTTCGGCGGGCTCATCTTCGTGGTCAGCATCGGACAGATGCTGGTGGCGACCGTGCTGATGGTGGTCTACAGCTGGCAGCTCGCGCTGGTCGTCTGGCTGGCGTTCGCGCCCCTCTTCTTGTCGATCCGCTGGTTCCAGAAGAAGCTGTCCGCCGCCTACACCGTCGTGCGCCACCAGGTGGGCGTGCTGCTCGGTGCCATCTCCGAGCCGGTCGTCGGGGCCGCGGTGGTCCGCTCCTACGGCGTCGAGGACCGCACCCAGGCGCGCATCGACACCGCCATCAAGGACTGGCAGGACGCCTACACGCACGCCCAGACCTACACCGTCACGTCGTTCTCGCTGGGCGGGCTGTCGGCCGGCCTGGCCAACGCCGGCGTGATCGTGATCGGCGTGCTCCTCGGCTTCGCCGGCGACATCACGCCCGGCAAGGTGCTCGCGTTCGCGTTCCTGGTGACGCTGTTCGTCGGCCCGGTGCAGATGGGCACCCAGATCCTCACCGACGCCCAGAACGCCATCGCCAGCTGGCGCCGGGTGCTGGGCATCCTGGAGACCCCGGCCGACCTGGTCGACCCGGGCGACGAGGGCGAGGTGCTGCCGCGCGGCCCGATCGACGTGCGGTTCGCCGACGTGAGCTTCGCCTACCCCGGCGGTCCTCCGGTGCTCCGCGACGTCGACCTCGCCATCGCCGCCGGCACGCGGGTGGCGATCGTGGGCGAGACCGGCTCGGGCAAGTCCACCTTCGCCAAGCTGCTCACCCGCCTGATGGACCCGGTCGACGGAGCCGTGCTGCTCGACGGCATCGACGTACGCCGCATCGATTCCCGCTCGCTGCGGCGCAGCGTGGTGCTCGTGCCGCAGGAGGGCTTCCTCTTCGACGACACCATCACCGCCAACGTGCGCTACGGCAAGCTCGACGCCACCGAGGACGAGATCCGTGCCTCGGCGGTCGAGCTCGGCATCGACGACTGGCTGGCCGGCCTCCCGCGCGGCCTGCACACCCAGGTCGGCCAGCGCGGCGAGTCGCTGTCGGCCGGCGAGCGCCAGCTCGTCGCGCTGCTGCGCGCCCACCTCGCCGACCCCGACCTGCTGGTGCTCGACGAGGCGACGAGCGCGGTCGACCCGGCCCTCGAGATGCAGATCGGGCGCGCCCTGGAGCGGCTGATGCAGTCACGCACCTCGGTGACGATCGCCCACCGGCTCTCCACCGCGGAGAGCGCCGACGAGGTGATCGTGGTCGACAAGGGCCGTGTGGTGCAGCGCGGGCCGCACCGTGAGCTGGTCACCCAGGCAGGCAGCGTCTACGCGGGCCTGCACGCGAGCTGGATCGCCCAGCACGCCCGGGTGTAGCCCGGGGCGGTCCGTCAGGACGCGAGCAGCTGGCTGATGAGCAGGTCGGCGTCGAAGGAGTCCGACTCGGCGCCGGGCGCGACGACGGCGACCGTGCGGGCGAGGAAGTCCAGCACGTCCGAGGCGCGGGCCAGCAGCACGAGGTGGCCGTCGGGGGAGCTGAGCTCGATGGACACCATGGCGCGGCCGCTGAGGCCGACGGCGGGGGAGACGTGGACGTCGCCGTCCCCGGCGGGCGACTCGGTGCCGCGGATCAGCAGGTCACGGCCGAAGGTCCACACGAGGTTGCCGTCGGAGGTGACGAAGGTCATCGCGACGGCGAAGGGGTCGGAGCCGGCGTAGCTGAGCACGGTGTCGATCTCGTGGCGGATACCGCGATCGTCGATGCACTCGACGGTGATGTCCAACGCGACGTCGGACAGGGTGTGTCCGCTGTGTCCGCTTCCGGAGATGTTCATCGAGACTCCTTGTGGTCTCCGGGGCGAGGGTTTCCCCGGGTTGCGTGCCCATGAGACGTCATCGCAAGGGGCTCGTGATGCAAAACGGGAAAATATGACCCAAACCGGTCCAGACCGGATCTTGATGATGGCTCGTGGCGAACTTGACGGTAACCAGTGGTTTCACCTCCCGCAGGACCGCTGGGTCGGCCCGGTAGATTTCTCCTCATGACACGGGCAGCCAAGCGCGTCGCACTCGAGACGCTCGGGTGGACGCTGCTGGTCCTCGGCGTGGCAGCCATCTTCCTGCCCGGCCCGGGACTGCTCGGGATCTTCGCCGGGCTGGCGTTGCTGTCCCAGCAGTACGCGTGGGCCGAGCGGCACCTCGAGCCGGTCCGGCTGCGGGCGATGATCGGCGCCGCTGAGAGCGTCGAGACCTGGCCGCGCATCATCGCGTCCTGCTGCGGAGCCCTGCTGCTCGCGGCGTGCGGCGTGCTGTGGATCGTCAAGCCGCCCGCACCCGAGTGGTGGCCGGTCTCGGAGACGTGGTGGCTGCCCGGCGGCATCTGGACCGGCGTGACCCAGGTGGCCTCCGCCTTCATCGCGATCGGGCTGATCGTCTACAGCTACCGGCGCTTCCACGGGCACCCGGAGAAGGCCGACGAGCTGCGCCGCGAGGTCCGAGCGCGCCGCAAGCCGGACGACGACCGCGCCGGCGTCGGTGCCGGTTCCTGACCCGATTCCGGGTCCGCGCACCGGATGGGATAACGTTCTGGCGAGCTCGGGCGATTGGCGCAGTGGTAGCGCGCTTCGTTCACACCGAAGAGGTCACTGGTTCGAACCCAGTATCGCCCACCGAGTACACGGCAGCCCCTGACCCGCGGAACTTGCGGGGTCGGGGGCTGTTGCTGTGTGGCCCCGTGCGACCCGCGTGTCGCCGCCCCGGTCGCGGCGCAGGGTTCGGGCCGTCCGGGCGTCCTCGAGCGGTCACGTCCCCGCTCAACCAGTCGGATCCGGGTGTCCCAGCGGGGACGAGACTGTCCTAGTGGCGCTGCTCGGGCGGAGGAGGGGCAGCGGCTGGTGCTGCTCGGTCAGGTCAAGGGCTGGTGCGCCGACTCCCGGCACCAGGGTCACGATCAGGCCGGTCGTCGACCTCACCGCCCGGCTTCCCATGCCTACGAGGTGCCCGACCGGCTCCGCGAGCGGGTCGTCCCACGCGGTGGGGGGCACCGCACGCCCAGCGGCCCGAGGACTCACGCCTCCCCGCTGCGAAGCGTCCGCGCTCACAGCTGCTCGGCCGCGACGTCGATGGCGTGCAGGATGCTCGACAGGCTGCCTGGGTGGGCGAGCGTCAGGTCGGCGAGCTCGCTCGGCCGGAACCAGCGAAGGTCGTCGTGCTCCAGGGGGGCGGCGTTGACGGGTGCGCCAGCGCGTGACGAGGAACGCGTGCACGTCGAGGGCGGGGTCGCTGACGGTCATCGGGATGGGGCGGGGGTCGTGGACGTGGACCCCGAGCTCTTCGAGACACTCCCGCGTGACGGCCTCGTGAGGCTGCTCGCCCGGCTCGACGTGCCCGCCGGCGAGGTCCCAGCAGTCCGGATACCGCCGACGTGAGGGGTGGCGATGCACCAGGAGCACGTAGCCGTCGCGCACGAGTGCAGCCAGCGAGATCGCGATAGGGGCGGTCATGGGCGGGACGCTAGCGGCGGGGGCCGACAGGCCCGCGCACGGCGATTCTCGTGCCGGAGGACATCGCTCCGTCGGGCAGCGGATCACGCGTCGCTCGACTAGGGTCGGCACATGGAACGACGCCACGATGGTCCCGGCGACGAGAAGGTCGTGCCCGACTACCGGACCCTCTCACCTGGCGTGCGGCTCGACGAGACGGTCGCCAGCGTCGACACGGATCCGGTCCCGGACCCCGACGCGGGGCGGAACGTCGACCAGCACCGAGCGCTGCGCGACGACTGACTCGTCCCGACTGCCGCACCGAGACGGTCAGGCGCGGGGGGTCTCGTGCTTCACGGTGCGCCACGCGGACGGGGAGTGCACGGCGGTCGTGCCGTCGTGCTGGTGCACGGTGAGGACGCCGCTGTGCTCGCCCACCGTCCACGTCCCTTCGGTGTAGTCGACGGACTGGTCGTCGGAGAAGATCACGGTGAAGTTGGCCATCCTCGCACCGTACGCCGACCGGCGACGGCCGCGCGTCACGCACGGTCGCGGCATGGCTGGTGGAGGAGTGGGTACGGCTGGACCATGGACGATCGCGAGCGCCCGACGACCAACCAGCCCCTCAATGCACCCGGCCCACGACCCAAGGTGACACCGATCCTGGCCGTGATCGGCGTGATCGCGCTGATCGCGGCGATCTTCGTCGTGATCACCCTGGTGCGTTACAACTCCTGACCCGACGCGGACGCGACCTCAGCCTTCGGGTGCCCACCGGACGACCAGCAGGGCGACGTCGTCCTCCTGCTCGTCGCTCGCCATGGCGCCCAGCAGCCGATCGCACAGCTCGTCGAGGTCGGACGTGGTGGGGGACATCTCGGCCAGCAGCCGCATGAGCGCCTCGATGCCGTCGTCGATGTCGCGGTCACGTCGCTCGACGAGGCCGTCGGTGTAGAGGACCAGCGTCGCCCCGGGCTGCAGGGCCACGGTCCCCTCGTGCCGGTCGGCCGCGGGGTCGAAGCCGAGCAGCAGGTCGTTGGCGTCTGCGTCCACCAGCCGGGTCACCGTCCCGTCGGGGTCGACCAGCAGGCCCGGCGGGTGCCCGGCGTGCGACCAGCGCAGCAGCGCGCGTCCGGCCCGGCCGCGGGTGGCCGGCGCCTGCTCGAAGCGGGCCACCACGGCGGTGGCCGTCGTCTCGAGCTGCAGGGACTCCATCACGGTGTCCAGCCCGGACAGGATCGCGGCGGGCGCGTCGCCGCTGTGCACGGCGATGCCGCGCAGCAGCCCGCGGACCTGCCCCATCGCGGCGGCTGCCTCGACGTCGTGGCCCACCACGTCGCCGACCACGACGACCACGTCCTGTGCCCCGTCGCTCGCGTCGCCCTGGAGGAACGCGTCGTACCAGTCGCCACCGATGCGAGCCACGTCGCCGGCGGGCGTGTAGCGGGTGACCACCTGCAGTCCCTCGCGCCGGGGCGGCGCGGTCAGGATGCTGCGCTGCAGCGCCTCGGCGACGTGACGCTGCGACTCGTAGAGGCGGGCGTTGTCCAGTGCCAGCGCCGCGCGGGCGCCGATGTCCGCGAGGAGGGGCACGTCCTGCGCGGCGAAGGCCGTGCGGTGGATGCCGCGGAACGCGCTCACCACGCCGACCGTGCGCCCGCGGGCCCGCAGCGGCACCACGACCGCTGAGAACGGCGCGAGCTCGCGCAGCAGGTCGCGGGCCACGCCGGGCTCGAGGACCGCGGAGACGGCCTCGGTGGCCGAGGACGCCATCAGCACGGGCGTCATCTCGCGGATCGCCGTGGCGAGGTAGGACGCGTCGGTCATCGCCCGCAGCCGCCTCCCGGCGTAGTCGCGCAGCGTCTGCTCCATCCCGGGGTCGCGGTGCGACCAGCCGACGTCGCGCAGCCCGCGTCGCCAGTCGGTGGCGTGGGGGTCCTCGACCAGGGTGACCAGGCACCAGTCGGCCAGCTCGGGCACCAGCTGGGTGGCGAGCCTGCTGACTCCCTCGGTGGGGTCGAGCGTGGCCGTGAGCGCCTCGGAGACCGAGGCCAGCAGCGCGAGCCGGTGGGCGGAGCGGTCGAGCTCGTCGCGTGCCTCGCGACGCGCGGTGATGTCGACGAAGTAGACGGCGAGGCCTTCGGGCGAGGGCCACGCCCGGACCTCGTACCAGGCGCGCAGCGGTGCGGGGTGGTAGGCCTCGAAGGTCGCCGGCTCGCCCGACTCGACCGCGCCGCGGTAGTGCGTCTCGAAGCTGCTGCCGACCGAGGAGGGGAACGCCTCCCAGATCGTGGTGCCGATCAGGTGCAGGCGGCTCGCGCCCAGCAGCCGCTCGGCCTCGGAGTTGACGTAGACGAAGCGCCAGTCGCGGTCGAGCTGGAAGAACGCCGAGGGCATCGACTCCAGCACGCGCCCCACCCGCGCGTCACCCTCGCGCGCATCGGTCGTGTCGTACGACGCCCCGACCAGCCGCACCGGCAGCCCGTCGGGTTCGTCGGCGAAGGCATGGCCGCGCGCCTCGATCCACCGGAGGCTGCCGTTAGGGAGCACCACGCGGTACTCCGCGGCGTAGTCGCCGCAGGTGGCGATGGCGCGCTGGAGGGCGTCGGAGACGCGGCCGACGTCGTCGGGGTGCAGGCGGTGGTTGAACGCCTCGATGGTGCCGCCGAAGCTGTCCTCGTCGAGGCCGAAGAGCTCGAGCATCCGCTCGTCCCACTGCAGCTCACCGGTGACCAGGTCCCACACGAAGACGCCGACGCCGGCGGCGTCCACGGCGAGCCGCCACGCGAGGCGGTCGCTCTCGGCGTCGAGGGGGGTCCGGGTCGGGGGCGCCGGGAAGTGGTCGTCGATCACAGGCCCTTCTCACGCCAGCTGGTGGCCCACGCTGCTCGAGGCTCCTGCACAGCGTGCCACACGCCCGGGTGGCACGGCGCCGAACGACGAAACGTCAGGGCCGGCCGCCGTCGCGTGCCGCGGGCGGCAGCTCGTGGCCGGCAGCAGCCGGCGCGGAGACCGGATCGGCCGGCAGCTGGACGACCTGCTCGCGACACCACACCGACACCGCCCGGGTGCCGTCGAGCACCGATTGGCGGAACGGCTGCCACGGCTCCCACCGCGCCTCCGCGACCTCCTCGGGGTCGGGCCGGACGGGACCGTCGAGGGACCCCACGAACACCGGGCACATCTCGTTCTCCACCACGCCCTCCTGCTCGGCGCGGTAGCGGAAGCGCGGCAGCACCAGGCGCAGGCCGGTGATGGGGGCACCGAGCTCCTGCTCGACCCGCCGGCGCACGGCCTCCTCGATCGGCTCGCCGGGTGCGGGGTGGCCGCAGCAGCTGTTGGTCCACACGCCCGGGAAGGTGCGCTTGTGCAGCGCCCGCTGGGTGATCAGCACGTTGCCGTCCCCGTCGAAGAGGTAGCACGAGAACGCGAGGTGCAGCGGCGTCTCGGCGTGGTGGACCCCGGCCTTGTCGGCGGTGCCCACGGCCTGTCCGTCCTCGTCGAGCAGCACCACCAGCTCGGCGGTGCCGGGTGCGCTGTCGGGTGCGTTGTCGATCGTCGGGCTGTCGGTCATGCGGGCCTCCCCACGGGTCGGGCGAGCTGGTTGACGGCGGTGTCGAAGAGCCACGGCAGCCGCGACGCGGCCGGCACGAGGCGCCTGCGGACGGCGGAGTGGGCGGTGGCGCGCAGCAGCGCGTGGGTGAGGAGCTCGTGGCGCGCGCCCAGCCGGCGGGCCAGGCCGTCGTAGCGACCAGGGCGGCCCTCGGCCAGGCACGCGACGGCCACGCGCGCCTGCGCGAGCCCGAGGGCGAGGCCCTCGCCGGTGAGGGCGTCGACGTAGCCGCCGGCGTCGCCGACGAGCAGCACGCGGCCCGCCGACCGCGCCCGAGCCCGCTGGCGCAGCGGCCCCGCGCCCATCACCCGCGTGCGCGGGCCCACCAGACGCTGCTGGAGGAGGGGGAAGTCGTCGATGAGGTCCTCGAAGCGCGAGCCGGCGTCGCCCAGCACGGCGACCCCGACGAGGTCGTCGTCGACGGGCGTCACGTAGGCCTCGGCGCGCGGCGACCAGTGCACCTCGACGTACGACGACCACGGCGCCTGTCGCACGTGGCACCGCAGCCCGAAGCGACGTCGCCCGGCTACCGGGGCGTCGAGGCCGACCAGGCGGCGCACGGGGGAGTGCAGGCCGTCGGCCGCGACGAGGTGGCGAGCCGGTTCGCCGTCGACGAGCAGGTGGTCGCCGGCGTCGGTGACGGTCGTCACCGCGGTCGGCTCGATCGGGATGCCCGCCGCGGCGACCCGCTCGGCCAGGGCCTCGTGCAGCACGGTGCGGCGTACGCCCCTGCCGGGACCGCGGGCGAACCGCGCGGTCGCGACGGGACCGTCGGCGCAGCCGTCGAGGTAGCGGATCCCGGTGAGCTCGCGCCCGTGCGGGTGCACGCCGAGCGCGGCGAGCTCGGCGACGGCACCGGGCATCAGTCCCTCGCCACACGCCTTGTCGATGGGGCCGGTGCGCGGCTCGCGCACCAGGACGGACAGGCCGGCGCGGTGCGCGTGCAGGGCGGCGGCGAGGCCCACCGGCCCGCCCCCGGCCACGACGACGTCACGCACCTGCGGCCTCCGCGGAAGCCGCAGGGGAGTCGCCGGGGGCGGCCGGGAGGGTGGCGAGCGCGGCGTCCTCGACCCGGATGCGGACGACGAGCAGCGCGGCGTTGAGGACGGTGAAGACGAGCGCGGTGATCCAGGCGGCGTGCACCAGGGGCAGCGCGATCCCCTCGACCACCACCGCGACATAGTTGGGGTGGCGCAGGAACCGGTAGGGCCCCGACGCCACGGGCGGCATGCCGGGCACCACGATCACGCGGGTGTTCCAGCGCGGCCCGAGGGTGGCGATGCACCACCAGCGCAGCGCCTGGGAGGCGATGACGAGGCCGAGCATCGACCACGCCAGCAGCGACGGCACCTGGGGCTGGCGGATCCACGCCTCGGCCAGCGCGCCGACCAGCAGGGCGGTGTGCAGCACGACCATGAACGGGAAGTGGCCGAGCCCGTGCTCGACGCCGCCGCGCTCGCGGCTCCAGCGCGCGTTGCGCGTGGACACGACGAGCTCGGCGATCCGCTCGAGGCCGACGAGCGCCACCAGCACGGTGAACGCGACGAGCCCGGTCACGAGGCGGCCCGCAGCAGCACGAGCTCGGAGCAGAAGCCCGGACCCATCGCCATCAGCACCCCGGGCGAGCCCGGCTCGGGCGGCCGCTCGCGCAGCGTGTCCTCCAGGACGTGCAGCACCGAGACGGACGAGAGGTTGCCGACCCGGGCCAGCGACTCCCAGGTGAGCCGGACGGCGTCACGGGGCACCTCGAGGGCCTCCTCCAGCGCCTCGATCACCTTCGGCCCGCCGGGGTGGCACACCCACCAGCCGATGTCGGCCCGGGTGAGCCCGTGGTCGGCGAGGAAGGCGTCGACGTCTGCGCGCACGAAGCGACCCACCAGCGCCGGGACCTCGGCGTCGAGCACGATCCGCAGGCCGTTGCCGGTGACGTCGAAGCCCATGGTGCGCTCGCTGTCGGGATAGAGGCGGCTGCGCGAGTCGAGCACCTCGACCGGCCCCGGGCGCCCGGAGCGTCCCGTCGCGACCACCGCCGCCGCGCCGTCGCCGAAGAGCCCGCTCGCCACCAGGTTGGGCACCGACGCGTCGTCGCGCTGCACGGTGAGCGAGCACAGCTCCACCGCCACCAGGACGGCCGTGTGGTCGGGGTGGCCGAGCAGGTAGTCGTGCACGCGGCCGATCCCGGCGGCGCCGGCCACGCAGCCCAGCCCCACCAGCGGCATCCTGCGTACGTCCTCGCGCAGGCCGACCTGGGCGGCGATCCGGGCGTCGAGGGAGGGGACGGCGAGGCCGGTGACGGTCGCGGTGACCACCAGGTCGACGTCGGACGGCGTCAGGTCGGCGGCCTTGAGCGCGTCGACCAGCGCCCGCGAGCCCAGCTCGACGGCGTGCTCGATGAAGAGGTCGTTGGCGTGCCCGAAGTCGCCGATCCCGGCGTAGTCCTCGAGGGGCAGCACGGTGTGGCGTCGCTCGACGCCGGCGTTGGCGTGGAAGCGCCGCATCAGCGAGCGGTCGAGGCTGCGCTCGGAGATGAACTCGCCGAAGGCCTCGGTGATGTCAGCCTGCGGATATGAGTGGGGCGGCAGCGCGCCTCGGACGGAGAGGATCCTCATGTCAGCCACCTCGGGTCTGTGTTGGGGGGTTCGGGGGACGGGTCGGGCGGGCGGAGAAGGGCGCGGAGCAGCCCTCCCGCCAGGCGGGTGTCGATGCGGCCGTCGCCGAGACCGAGCTCGACGAGGGTGTCGAAGGCGTGGCGCTCGCGACCCGCGGCGCGGATCCCGGCGTCGACGATGCGCGGCGACTGCGCGAGCCGGGAGGCCGCCCAGGTGTGCCGCAGGTGCGTGCCGAGCAGGTCGCGGACCACCCGCCGGTGCCGGGCGCCGGACGCGTGGGGCCGCCCGGCGCGCACCGCCTGGGCCGCGGTGCGCCCCGCCGCGACACCGGTGGCGACGGCGTAGTAGATCCCCTCGCCGGTCATCGGGTTGACCAGCCCCGCGGCGTCGCCGGCGAGCAGCACCGGGCCGTCGGGCTGGTCCCAGCGCCAGCTGCTCAGCGGCAGGTGGTGGCCGCGCCAGTCGTCGCCCGTGCTGGCGGCGCCCGGCACGAGCTCCTCGAGCTGCTCGAGCAGCAGCCGGCGGCTCGGCGCGCGGTCGCCGCTGCGCTCGCCGGGGAGGAGCTCGCCGTAGCCGACGTTGGCCAGCCCGTCACCCCGGTCGAAGGCCCAGGCGTACGACGGCTGGCGGCGGCTGCCGTAGCGGATGACCTGGCGCCCGGCCATCTCGGGCGTGGTGGGCGCGTAGCCGCGGATCGCGATGGCACGCGGCTCGCGCCGCTTGCCCAGCAGCGCCGTGCGCACGAGCGAGTGCGCCCCGTCGGCCCCGACCACGACGTCGCCGGAGACGGTGTCCGACACCACGGGGGTGCCGGTGGAGGTGAGGGAGGTGACGCGGTGGGTGCGCAGCACGGCCCCGGCCGCGACGGCGCGCTCGACGAGCCGGGCGTCGAGGACCCGGCGCGGCACGACGTGGACCTCCCGGCGCATCGGCCCGGAGACCGACACGTCGCCGTGGGCGAGCTCGAGGTGGCGCAGCGGGGTCCAGTCGTCCACGACGTCGGCGGCGCCGACGGGCGCCAGCGCGTCGAGGACGTGCGGCGCGATGCCGTCGCCGCACGACTTGTCGCGGGGGAACTCGCTGCGGTCGAGGAGGAGGACCCGCAGCCCGGGCTGCTCGGCGAGCGCGCCGAGGGCGGTGGCCGCGCCGGCCGGTCCGGCGCCGACCACGACGAGGTCCCAGTGCTCGGTGGCGGGTGTGCGGCTCATCGGGCCACCACCAGGAGGAGGGCGTCGACCAGCGCGATGGCGATCGCTGCGGCAAAGGGCGCCCGGCCGGCGCGCGACACGACGACCGCGGCGAGGCCCAGCACGACGACCGCGACGGTGAGCGAGGCGGGGACCGGGGGAGCGGACCCGGCGAGCACGACGCCGGTCGCGACCACCAGGACCGCGGCGGCGACGGGCGCGATGAGCCGCGGCCCGAGCCGGTGGGGCAGCCCGCGTACGCCCGTCGCGGCGTCGTCGGCCAGGTCGGGCAGCACGTTGAGCAGGTGCGCCCCGACGCCGAGGAGCGCCGCGCCCACGGGCCACCACCACGGCGGCGCCTCGCCGTCGGCCAGCGTGACCACGGCCGTGAGGCCGCCGAACGACAGGGCGTAGGGCAGCCACGACCACACGGTCGCCTTCAGGCCGAGGTTGTAGCACCACGCCGACGCCACGCAGCCGAGGTGGACCAGCCCGGCGGCCGGGCCGAGGGCCAGCGACAGCACGACGCAGACCACGACCGCCGCGGCGCACGCGGCACGTACGAGCGCGACCGCGCCGTCGTCGGCGGCGGCCAGCGGCTTGTCGGCGCGTCCGGCCGCGCGGTCGCGCGTGCGGTCGAGCAGGTCGTTGCTCCAGCCCACGCTCAGCTGGCCGGTCAGCACCGCGGCCACGAGCAGCGCCGTCGTCCCGGGCCTGAGCCCCTGCGCGAGCGCGAGCAGCCCCATGAGGACGGTGACCGTCAGCGTGGGCCCCGCGTGGGCGGAGCGCAGCAGCACGCGCCCCGGCGAGCCGACCGTGGTGCCGCTGCGGCGGGTGAGGTGTGCCGGACGGGTGCTCATCGGGTGTCTCCCGGCGACTCGGCGACGCCCGGCCACCGGCGGGCCAGGCGGGACGCGCCCACCCCGAGCACCGCGACGAGCCAGCCGGCGAGCACGTCGACGACGTAGTGCTCGCCGGTGTAGACGAGCGTGAGGGCCATGGCGAGGGCGTAGGCGAGGAGCAGCACCCGGAACACCCGGGAGACCGACGGCCACAGGAACAGCGCCGCCAGGAGCGCGGCGGCGGCGTGCAGCGACGGCATCGCGGCCACCGGGTTGCTGCCCGACTGGCCGATCTCCACCAGCCGGCCCACCGGGTCGAGCCCCAGCACCTGCCAGCCCACGTGCGAGATCCGGTCGACGGCACCGATGTCGCCGCGCTCGGCGGCCAGCCACGGCGGGGCGGCGGGGTAGGCGAGGTAGCCCACGATGCCGAGCAGCGACATGGACAGCAGGGCGGTGAGCCACTCGCCGAACCGGTCGCGCAGGCGGAACCAGGCGACCGCGGTGATGAGCGGGATGGTGAGGAAGTGCGTGACGTAGACGAGCGCGGCGAGGGCGTCGTACCAGTGGGCGGTGCCGTCGACGAGCCGGGCCTGCAGCCAGACGGTGGGCATCGTGCCCAGCAGCGCCTCGTCGGCGCGCGCCGGTCCCAGCACGTGCAGGCTCGCACCGAGCCGGTTGGTGTCGTCGCCGTCGCCCACCCCGAGCGGCGTGGTGATCCACTGCGCCACCCAGTAGGCCAGCAGGACCGTGCTGAGGGGCGACCAGGCGATCAGCAGCTGGGCGATCGGGCCGTGGCGCGACTCCCGGGCCGGCGCGACCGTGCGTGCCCCGCGCTCGGCGACCGGGGTGCCGAGGCGCGAGCGCGAGGCCGCGGGACCGCTCATGTCGGGCTCGTCCTGCGGGACAGGCGCCCGAGGAGCGCCTGGGTCCGGAAGCGGTTGTAGCGCTGGATCGCGATGAAGGGCAGGTTGACCAGCACCCCGTAGGCGCCCAGCAGGGCCGCCGCGAGGGGCGGGTTCCACAGCATGAACAGCGGGCTGCAGCACAGCGCCCACCAGTGCGCCAGCTCGGCTCGGCGGGTCTCGCGCACGAAGATCGCCAGGCCATCGGCGTCGATCGCAGGCAGCTCGCGCTTGCTGACGCCGCCCTCGAAGAGCGCTCCTGCCTCCGGCAGGCGGTCCTTCCAGCGGTGGATGCGCAGCCGGCGGCGATACCAGCGCCCGCCGTCCTCGAACCGCCGCGCCCGCAGCACCACGCCGTCGCGGGCGAGCCGGTCGTCGCCGAGTCGGTGGGCCGCGTAGCCGGTCGCGGCGTGGAAGACGCCCCAGGCGATCACGTCGACGACGATCGTGAGGCTCTGCGGCATGACGAGGCGCAGCATCAGGCGACCCCCTGCCGCGACCCACCGTCGGTGAGGGACACCTCGCGGCCACGCCACGGCACGGAGCGGCGGACGACGGTGAGCGCGAGCGAGCGGGCGAAGACGAGGTCGAAGGCGAGCAGGGTCGCGGGGAACAGCGCCCAGGCCCACCAGCGGAACGAGCCCGCGCGGCGCAGCACCCAACGCAGCTGCAGCACCGCGCCGACGTAGGCGAGCGCCCACAGCACGGGGCTGCCCGCCAGCAGGGACGCGCCCTGCCCGGTCGTGACGGTCACCAGGGACAGCACGGCCCCCACGGCGACCGCGTGGTGCGCGCTGATCCACGCCACCGTCGCCGCGCCGGCCGACGGCGCGGCGGCCGTCGCGCCCGAGGCGATGTTCTTGGTCCAGCCGGCGACGAGCTGGCGCATCCCGCCGGGATAGCTGCGCATCCGCACCTCGTCGCCACCGACCGCGCACCACACGGGAAGCCCGGCCCGGTCGTAGGCGGCGGCCAGTGACGCGTCGTCGAGGATCTCCGACCTGACGGCCTCGTGCCCGCCAGCGGCGGCGAGGTCGGCTCGCGAGGTCAGCAGGCACGGACCGAAGGCCATCGGCGGGTGCGCCCGACGCGCGTGGCCCGCGCGGGGACGGGTGAAGGCGCCGCTGGCCATCAGCGCCACTGCGTTGAAGTAGGCTGAGAGCTGCTCGTAGGGGCGGACGACGTCGTGGTGCGGCTGCACCGACACCAGCCCGCCGTGCTGCGCGTGCGCCGTCAGCAGGCCGGCGAGCGCCCCCGGGGCCAGGACCGTGTCGGCGTCGAGGAAGAGGATCAGCTCGCCCGTGGCGGTCGCGGCGCCGGTGTGGCACGCCCATGCCTTGCCGGTCCACCCGGCGGGCGGGGCACCGGCTGGCACGATCCGCGCGCCGGCGGCGCGGGCGACCTCGGCGGTGGAGTCGCGGGAGGCGTCGTCGACGACGACGACCTCGGCCACGGGCGGGACCTGCGCGTGGACCGAGCGCAGCAGCGCGGGCAGCGTGTGCTCCTCGTCGCGCGCGGGCACGACCACCGAGACCGACGCCGCCGGGCGGTGCGCCGGGGGAGCGGCGGGTGCGGGCAGCGTGCGGAGGTCGGCGACGAGGCGCTGCGCCCACAGCCCCGCCAGCAGGAGCAGCGCGGCGAGGACGAGGTCGAGCGGGCCGAGGCCCAGGGCGCTCACGGCGCGCGCACCCGTCGTACGACGAGCGGCATGCCGCCGCGGGGATGGACGGCGACCTTCGCCTCGGCGACGGGGCGCGTCCACGCGCCGGGTCCGCCGGGGACCTCGATGCGGTGCTCGGCCAGCAGCTCGGCGAGCACGACGACCATCTCGCCCAGGGCGAACTCGCGCCCGATGCACAGCCGCGGGCCCAGGCCGAACGGGAGGTAGCCGGTGCGGGCGGTGCCGTCGAGGAAGCGCTCGGGGTGGAACGCCTCGGGGTCGGGCCAGAGGTCGGGGCGCCGGTGGACCAGCCACGGGCTGATGATCGCGAGCGTGCCGGCGGGGACGGTGCGCCCGGCCACCTCGTCGTCGCGGATCGAGCGGCGCGAGATCGCCCAGGCCGGCGGGAAGAGGCGCAGCGCCTCGTCGACGACGGCTCGCGTCCAGGGCAGCCGGTCGCGGTGCCCGACCAGCGGGACCGGGCCGGGGTGGGCGGCGAGCTCGGCCCGCGCGCGGTCCTGCGCCTCGGTGTGCTCGGCGAGCAGCATCAGGGTCCAGGCGAGCGCGGCCGCCACCGTCTCGTGTCCGGCGATCACCATGGTGACGAGCTCGTCGCGGATCTCCTCGTCGCGCATGCCGCTGTCGAGCAGCAGGCCCAGGAGGTCGTCGCCGTGCACCACGGGCGCCCCGGCCGGCGCGTGGGCGTTGCGGGCGCGCCGCTCGGCGATGATCGCCGCTGTCGCGTCGTCGAGGCGCCGGCGGGCCGCCCGCAGCCGGAGGTTGGTGCGCGTCGGGGTCCACTCGGCCCGCGGCAGGATCGAGCGGCCGAGGCGCACCACGAGGTCGGCCGACTCGCTCGTCGCGGCCAGCAGGTCGTGGGCGTGGCCGGACAGGTCGGTGCTGAAGAGCGCGCGGCCGACCGCGTCGAGCCCGATCGTGTGCGTGAGGGCCGCGAGGTCGACGACCTCGCCGTCCTCCTGCACGCGCCCGAGCCGGGCGGAGATGGCGGTGCGGGCGGCCGCGCGGACCTCGTCGCCGACGGCCTCGAGGCGCTGGTGGTGGAACGCCGGGGCGGCCAGGCGGCGGTGCTCGATCCAGTTGGGCTCGGCCGAGGCGAGCAGGCCCGGGCCGGTGACGCGCGCGAGGGCGGCGTACTGGACGGTGTCCTTGCTCCAGCTGCGCGCCGAGGTCTGCAGCACGTGCTTGACGTCGGCGGGGTCGGTGAGCAGCAGCGCGGGCGGGCCGGGCACCGGGAAGGACACGGTGTCGCCGAAGCGCTGCGACACCTGGCCGAGGAAGGTGAGCGGGTCGGCGCGCACGGAGCGGAAGACCCGCGCCATGTCGAGCGACGTGGGGCCGGGCACGCCGACGTCGGTGGGCTGCATCGCCTGCAGGCGGGCCGCGACGCTCATGCGCTCGCCTCGTCGCGCCGGCGTCCCAGCCAGGTCCAGGCCACGCAGCTGCACAGCACCAGGCCGAAGCCGAACATCAGGTCCTCGACCGGTGCGTAGACCAGCCGCCCGTCGCCGAGGAAGGTGACCTCGCCGCTGCCGAGGATCGCGTCGCCGGAGTAGCGCACGATGCCGCGGCCGGTGAGCCACCCGTTGGTGAGCAGCTGGAAGAACACGATGATCGCGTAGGCGAGCCACCAGTCGCGGGTCGAGGTGACCCGGGTGCGGACGACCCAGCGGTCGAGCACCACGGCGAGCACCACGCAGGCGACGGCGATGGTGGTGTAGGTCATCGGGCCTCCTCGCGACGGCGCCCCGCACCAGGTCGTACGCCGCGCCGGGCGGCGCGCACGCCCTCCAGGGTCAGGACCGAGACGATCGGGATGACCACGAAGAACGCGATCTCCTCCAGCGGCAGGCCTGCGATCCGCCAGGGCAGGGTCTGGCCCTCGTCGAACCACCAGTGGCCGCTGTGCGTGGCCCAGAGGTCCCACAGCAGGAACGGGGTGCCGGCGAGGCCGATGGTGAGCAGCAGCCGCGCCGGCTGCCGCAGCACCGTCAGCCGGAACGCCGGCACCAGGGGCAGCGTGCCGGCGAGGCAGAACGCGAGCATGGCGGCGTACGCCCAGTGGGGCAGGCTCATGCGCGCACCGGCTGGCTCGAACGGTCGCCGCTGAGCCGCTTGAGCACGAGCTCGGCGCTGATCAGGCACATCGGCAGGCCGACGCCGGGCACGGTGCTGGCGCCGGCGTAGAGCAGCCCGTCGACCTTGGCCGAGGCGTTGCCCGGGCGCAGGAACGCGCTCTGGCGCAGAGTGTGCTCGAGGCCGAGGGCGCCGCCGCGCCAGGCGTGGTAGCGCGCCGCGAAGTCGTCGGGACCGACGGTGTGCCGCACCCGGATCCGCTCGCGCAGGTCGGGCACGCCGGCCCACGACGCGATCTGCTCGATCGCCGCGTCGGCGGTGCGCTCGACCGTCTCCGAGCCCGCGCCGTCGTCACCGCCGCCGCCGATGGCGGTGTCGGCCGGCACGGGGACGAGCACGAACAGGTTCTCCGACCCCTCGGGCGCGACCGTGGGGTCGCTCTCGGACGGCTTGCAGACGTAGATCGAGGCGGGCTCGGGCACCTTGGCATCCTCCCCGAAGATGTCGCGGAAGTTCTGCCCCCAGTCGCGGGTGAAGAAGAGCGAGTGGTGCGGCAGCTGCGGCAGTCGGCCCTCCACGCCCAGCATCGCCAGCACCGCGCCGGTGCCGGGGGAGCGGCCGCGCCACGACGACTCGGGGTGGGTCTGCAGCGCGGGCGGGAGCAGCGCGGTCTCGAGGTGGTGCAGGTCGGCCGCGCCCACGACGACGTCGGCGTCCACCGTGCGCAGGCCGTCGGCCGAGTCGTGCTCGACGCCGGTGACGGCGGGTCGTCCGGTGCCGGTGCGGGAGGTGAGGATCCGGGTGGCGGGCGCGCCGGTGTGCAGCCGCGCCCCGTGCTTCTCCGCCAGGCCGGCGATGACCCGGACCAGCTCGGTGAAGCCGCCCTGCGGGTAGAGCACCCGGTCACCCAGGTCGAGCCGGCTCATCAGGTGGTACAGGCTCGGCGCGCGGCCGGGCGAGGAGCCCAGGAAGACCGCGGGGTAGCCGAGCACCTGGCGCAGCCTGTTGTCGGTGAACGAGCCCGCGACGTGACTCTCCAGCGACCGCGTGAGGAGCCGGCCGAGCGCCGGCGTGCGGCGTACGACGTCGGGGTGCGCGAACGCGCCGGGGGAGTCGAAGCTGGTGTAGAGGAAGCGCCGCAGGGCCATGTCGTAGGTGTCCTCGGCCGAGCGGAGGTAGGCGTCGAACCGCTCCCCGGCCCCCGGCTCCAGCGACTCGAACAGGGCGCGGTTGTGGTCGCGGTCGGGGCGCAGGTCGACCGGCTCCGGGTGTCCCTCGAAGAAGACCCGGTAGCTGGGGTCGAGGACGGTGAGGTCGAGCGCGGCGTCGGCCGAGGTGCCCAGCAGGGCGAAGAAGTGCTCGAAGACCTCGGGCATGAGGTACCACGAGGCGCCGGTGTCGAAGCGGAAGCCGTCGCGCTCCAGGCTGCCGACCCGGCCGCCGAGGTCGTCGTTCTTCTCCAGCAGGTCGACCGAGTGGCCGCGCGAGGCGAGCAGGGCGGCGGTGGCGAGACCGGCGATGCCGCCACCGACGACGACCACGCGCCGCGGCGTGCCGTCACCGGCGTGGCGGGGCGTCGGGACGAATCGGCTGAGGCGTTCGGGCAGGCGCAGCGTCACGAGCGGCCCCCGCGCAGCGCGGCGACGGCGAGCCGCAGCTTGACGGGCGCCGGGACCCGGACCCGGGTGGAGCGGATCTCGTCCGCGGAGGCGGCGCGCAGCCGCTGCGCGAGCTCGGCGAAGGTGGCGTGGGCCGCCCACACCGCGCGACGGCTGCTGGGCGGCAGGTCGGGCACGACCGCCGCGGCGGCGCGCAGGTCGCCGTCGACGTCGTCGAGGATCCGGTCGCGGTCGGCGTCGCAGAACGTGTGCGCCTGGACCCCGGGGAAGTAGTCGCGGCGCAGCAGCTCGTGGTCGTCGGACAGGTCGCGCACGAAGTTGAGCTTCTGGAAGGCGGCGCCGAGGCAGCGGGCGCCGGCGGTGAGCCGGTCGTACTGCGCGTCGCGGTCGGCGCGGGCGTCGGGCGCGGCGAGGAAGGCGCGCAGGCACATCAGCCCGACGACCTCCGCCGAGCCGTAGACGTAGCGCTCGAAGCTCTCCGGGGTGTGGGAGGTGGTGTCGAGGTCGGTGCGCATCGAGGAGAAGAACGGGGTGACGATGTCGGCCTGGATGCCCACGGCGACGGCCGTGCGCGCGAACGCGTGCACCACCAGGTTGCCGCTGTAGCCGGCCCGCAGCGCGTGGGACACGTCGGCCTCGAGCCAGTCGAGCATCGTGGCGCGGGCGTCGCGGCCGAGCGCGGGGTCGGGGTTGTCGACGATCTCGTCGGCGACCCGCACGAGCGCGTAGATGTTGCGGACCTGGGTGCGCACCGGCTCGGCCAGCAGGCGCGAGGCGAGCCCGAACGAGCTGGAGTACTCGCGGATGACGACCGCGGCGCTGGCCTCGGACACCACATCGTAGAGGCTGCGCGGGGCGCCCCGGCCGACGAACATCGTCATGCCGCGACCTCGCTGCCGTCCACCAGCACGGGCGGCATGACGGTGACGCCGTCGAGCAGGTCGCCGGGGATGCCCAGCCCGTCGAGCACCGTGCGGGCCTGGCCGAGGTGCCGCTCGGCGAGGTCGGCCACGAACCGTCGCGACCCCGACTCGACCAGCAGGGCGCGGGCCTCGTCCAGCTCGTCGTCGGTGAGGTCGCGGCCGACGAACCCGCGGACCTGCTCCCACTGCGGCGTGGTGCGGGCGTGGACCAGGAGGGGAGTCTGCTTGCGGGTGCGCAGGTCGCACGTCGAGCTCTTGCCCGAGTGGGCCGGGTCGCCGAACACGCCGATGAGGTCGTCGACGAGCTGGAAGGCGATGCCGAGGGCCCGGCCGGCGTCGTCGAGCCGGGCGGTGGTCGCGGCGTCGGCACCGGCCAGCGCGGCGCCGGCCTGCAGGGGGAGGGAGAAGGAGTACGCGCTGGTCTTCTGCGCCTCCATCTCCAGGCTCTGGGCGAGGGTGGCGGGGGCCAGGCCGAGGGCGAGGCGGACGTCGGCGAGCTCGCCGGACGCGGTGCGGTGCAGCGCGCCGTCGAAGAGGTCGAGCAGGCGCGCCACCACGGGGGCCGGCGCACCGCTCAGCGCGACGGTGCGGACGGCGGCGGCCAGGGCGAGGTCGCCGGCGAGGATCGCGGCGGTCAGGCCGTAGCCGGCGGCCGCCTCGGGCGGGGCGCCGTCGACGTCGGCGAGGGCGCGGAAGGTGCCGCTGACGTTGGGCCGCCCGCGCCGCACGTGGTCGTCGTCGATCACGTCGTCGTGGATGACGAAGGCGGTGTGCAACAGCTCGACGGCGGCGCCCACCTCGACGGCGGGCTGGTGGCACTCACCGCCCAGCGCGTCGTGCGTGGCGACGACCAGTGCGGGGCGGAAGCGCTTGCCACCCTCGGCCGCGGTGCACAGCGCCTCCCAGAGCAGGGCGTGGTGGGCGTCGATGGCGCTCGCGCGATGGCGGCCGTCGTCGAGGATCCGCGCCAGCGCCGCGTCCGTTCCCGTGCCGATCATCCGTGCCTCCCGCAGTTCGATCGTTACTCAGGAGCCTAAACCTATGCAACACTTCCAACTAATTCTAGGCACGCTGTGGAGGAGTGGACGATTTGGACGCCAGCCCCCGCGTCTCCCTCACCATCGGAGACCTGGCCCACAGGAGTGGAGTACCCATTTCCACACTCCGCAGCTGGGAGAAGCGCTACGGATTTCCCCGGCCGAGTCGGCAGGCCGGAGGGCACCGCCGCTACACCGAGGACGACGTCGACGCCGTCCTCGACGTGCTGGCCCGTCGGCGCGGAGGGCTCTCGCTCGCAGCCGCCATCCGGCGCGCGGAGGTCCCGCCCCTCCGCTCCGGATCGGTCTTCGCCGAGCTGCGCCGCCTGCACCCGGCCCTCGCGCCGCAGGTGCTCACGCGGCGCACGCTCGTGTCGATGAGCCACGCCATCGAGGATGAGTGCTGCGCCCGCGCCGCCGACCCGGTCCTCTTCGGCTCGTTCCAGCGCGAGCAGTTCCTGCGCGCCTCCTACGACCGCTGGCGCGAGCTGGCGCGCACGGCCCAGTGCACGATCGTGTTCGCCGACTTCGCCGACCCGGCGCCGCCGCGCCCCGGCGAGCCCATCGAGGTCGCCGTCCCACCCGGCTCGCCGCTCAACCGGGAGTGGTTGGTCGTGTGCGACGCCGTCGACCTGCCGGCCTGCCTCGCGGCCGTGCAGCGTCCGGGCCAGCTCGACCGCCCGCCGCTGGAGCGCACGTTCGAGGCCTTCTGGTCGGTCGACCCGCAGGTGGTGCGCAACGCCGGCCGCATCGCCGCGTCGCTGGTCGACGAGCTGCGTCCCGGCTGGCGCGAGCTGGTCGACCTGCCGCCCCAGCCCGACCCGCGCGGCGCATCGGAGGACCTGCGCCGGGCCGCGCTGCTCTTCGACCGGATGGTCGGCTACCTCGACGCCGCCCGGTGAGGGTGAGGCGTCGGCTGCTCCGGACACGACAGCAGGACCCGGTCGCCAGGTGAGGCGACCGGGTCCTGCGCGGGGTGGTGGTGCTCAGACGGTGACCGTCTGCCGCTCCGTCGCGGTGCGCTCCTCCGCGGTGCGCTTGGCGTGCCGCAGGCCGAGCAGGGCGAGGGCCAGGAGCGCGATGGCCCCGGCGAAGGCGGCGATCGCGGCGTAGCCGGCGATGGTGCCGATGGTGGCGAACGCGTAGCCGTAGAGGAGCAGGCCGCGGAGCGTGTTGCCCATGAAGAGCGACTCGCGCAGCCCGCCCAGCGCCTGGCCCTCCGCGCTCGCCTTGGCCTCGTCGTCGAGCGCGAGGAACTCGCCGCTCACCTGCTGGTAGGTGCGACCGTCGCTGGAGGCGTTCATGTGCGCGAGGATGTAGTGGTCGGCGTAGGCGCGGGCCTCCGGGCCGGTGTCCATCACGCTGCCGGCGTACTTCTCGAGGGCGCTCACGTCCTCGTCGGACAGGCCGCCCAGGGCCTCGCCCTCAGGCATCACGATGTCCTGCATCGTGAGCTGGTCGTTGACCTGGTCGCCGATGAACGAGCTGGCCCACGTCAGGAGACCGCCAGCGACAAGGAGAACGGCGGCGAGAGCCACGCCCGTCCAGGAGACGAGCCGGTCGAGAAACGCGCGCATGATGTGCCTTCCGTCAGGGCGGGTACTGGGTCGTTCCCGCCTCGTGTCCGAGGTTATTGACGAGCGAGGTGCGCCCGCATGGGGCGAAGGCACCCAACCCGGGAGGACCTAGGTCCCGTCGAGTCCCGCCGATGTCGTCCGGAAGTCGGGTCGTGCCGCTCCGGCGCCGTTGGGCGGGCGCCCGCGGGGGTACCTGCTGGCATGCCCACCCGCCCCCACGCCCCTCGCGTCGTCATGGTCACCGGTGCCTCCAGCGGCATCGGCGAGGCGGCCGCCCGCCAGGCCGCGCGCCGCGGCGACCACCTCGTCCTGCTGGCCCGCGGCCGCGGGGCGCTCGAGCGGGTGGCGGGTGACTGCGAGGCCCTGGGCGCGGCGTCCACGATGGTCGAGCCCACCGACGTCAGCGACGACGCGCAGGTCGAGGCGGCCGTCGCCGCCACCCTGGCGCGCCACCGCGGGGTCGACGTCGTGATCGGCAGCGCCGGCGTGGTCGCCTACGGCCGGGTGGACGAGGTGCCGGCCGAGGTCTTCGACCAGGTGGTGGCGACCAACCTGCTCGGCTCGGTCAACCTCGCGCGCCACGTGCTGCCGGTGCTGCGTGCGCAGGGGGCCGGCGACCTGGTGTTCGTCGGGTCCCTCATCGGCCACATCGCGGTGCCCGACATGGCGTCCTACGTCCTCAGCAAGTGGGGCCTGCGCGCCCTGGTCCGCCAGCTCCGCGTCGACAACCGCGACCGCCCCGGGGTGCGCATCGGCTACGTCGCCCCCGGCGGCGTGGACACGCCGATCTACGGCCAGGCGGCGACGTACGGCGGCGTGGGCGGCAGGCCGCCGTTCCCGGTCACCACCCCCGAGCGCGTGGCCGCGCGCGCCCTCGGCGTGGCCGACGGCCGCCGCGGCGGGCAGGTCGGGCTCACCAACCAGCTGATCCGGTTCGGCTTCACCGCCCTGCCGTGGGCCTACGACCGGCTCGTCGGCCCGCTGTTCGCCCTCGCGGCCCAGGACCAGACGGTCGACGTGCCACCCGGGCCGGGCAACGTGCTGGGCTCGCGCGAGGAGCACAACCGCCTGCGCGGCGGCCACGGCAACGCGCTGCTCGCCATCGGCGCCAACGCGGTCGAGCTCGCCCGGAGACGGGTCAGGGGCGTCTGATCGCGATCGGGTCGCGCTCGGGCGCATGGACCGCGGCACCCTCGGGAACGGGAGGCAACTGCCACACCGATCACAGGAGAGTGCATGAACCCCAGCAAGCCCGTCGCCGCTGCGAAGAAGGCGGCAGGGGAGGTCGCCGACGCCGTCGCCGACGCCGTCTCGTTCGCCGACAAGCCCGTGCCCGGGGCGCCCGGCAGCGAGCCGCCGACGCTCGAGGAGCCGACCGAGCCGCGCGAGGTCCCGCCGCCCAAGCCCGACCAGCAGCAGCCCACCCCCCTCTCGCCGACGGGCGCCCCGAGCGCGGACCCGGCCACCGCCAGCGCGCAGCAGGGTGCCTACCTCACGACCGCGACGGGCGTGCGGATCGGCGACAGCGACCACTCCCTCAAGGCCGGCCCGCGCGGTCCGACGCTCCTCTCGGACCACCACCTCCGCGAGAAGATCATGCACTTCGACCACGAGCGCATCCCGGAGCGCGTCGTGCACGCCCGCGGCGCCGGCGCCCACGGCGTCTTCGTCGCCAACGGTGCGGCGTCGGAGATCTCGCGCGCGGCGGTCTTCGAGAAGGGGGAGGAGACCCCCGTCTTCGTCCGCTTCTCGACCGTCCTCGGGTCCCGCGGGTCGGCTGACACCGTGCGCGACACCCGCGGCTTCGCGACGAAGTTCTACACCCGCGAGGGCAACTGGGACCTGGTCGGCAACAACATCCCGGTCTTCTTCATCCAGGACGGGATCAAGTTCCCCGACGTCATCCACGCGGGCAAGCCCCACCCCGACCGGGAGATCCCGCAGGCGCAGAGCGCCCACGACACGTTCTGGGACTTCGTGTCACTGCACACCGAGGCCCAGCACCACACGATGTGGAACATGTCGGACCGCGGCATCCCGCGCAGCTACCGGATGATGGAGGGCTTCGGCGTCCACACGTTCCGCCTCGTCGACGCCCAGGGCGGCACGACGCTGGTGAAGTTCCACTGGAAGCCCCGGCTCGGGGTGCACTCCCTCACGTGGGAGGAGGCCCAGCTCGCCGGCGGGGTCGACCCCGACTTCCACCGCCGCGACCTCTACGACGCCATCGAGGCGGGGGCGTTCCCCGCCTGGGACCTCGGCATCCAGACCTTCCCGGACACGCCGGACCAGATGTTCGAGGGGATCGACCTGCTCGACTCGACCAAGATCGTGCCCGAGGAGCTGGCGCCCGTGCAGGTCATCGGCACCCTGACCCTCAACGGCAACCCGACGAACTTCTTCGCCGAGACCGAGCAGGTCGCCTTCCACACCGGACACCTCGTGCCGGGCATCGACGGCACCGACGACCCGCTGCTGATGGCGCGCAACTTCTCCTACCTCGACACCCAGCTCACCCGGCTGGCCGGGCCGAACTTCAACCAGATCCCGATCAACCGCCCGCACGCGCCGGTCAACGACAACCACCGCGACGGCTTCCACCAGCAGGCCGTGCACGGCGGGGTCGCGCCCTACAAGCCCAACTCGCTCGACGCGGGCTGCCCGTTCTTCGCCGGCGCCGACGAGGGCGCGTTCGTCGACGTGCCGGTGACGGTCCCGGAGGGCTCGAAGGTCCGCGAGAACCCGGCGTCCTACGACGACCACTACAGCCAGGTGCGGCTGTTCTGGTCGAGCATGAGCCCGGTGGAGCAGGAGCACATCGTCAACGCCTACTCCTTCGAGCTGGGCAAGTGCTACGAGCAGGCGATCAAGGAGCGGCAGCTGCTGGCCCTGGCCAACATCGATGCCGGGCTGTGCGCCCGCGTGGCGCAGGCCCTCGGCCTGCCCGCTCCCGAGCCCACCGTGCAGTACGACGAGCCGGTGCCCAGCCCCGCGCTGTCGCAGGTCGGCGAGACGTGGCCGGCCGACGGTCGCCTCGTGGGGATCGTCGTCGACCCGGACGCCGACCTGTCGGGCGTCGCGGCGCTGCGCGAGGAGCTGATGGCCGCAGGCGTGCTGCCGCTCCTCATCGCGCCGCGTGGCGGCGAGCTGGGCGAGGGCCTCGTGGCCCAGCGCACCTTCGCGACCGCGCGGTCGATCGAGTTCGACGCCCTCGTGGTCGCCGGCGCCGCCCCGCCGGCCGCCGACGCGCTCACCAGCCGCGACAGCAAGGCCGGCGGTGCCGCCACCGTCGCCACCGACCCGCGCGTCGGGCTGCTCGTGGAGGAGTGCTTCCGCCACTGCAAGGCCGTCGTGGCGTTCGGGGAGGGACGCGCGGTGGTGGACGAGCTCGGCCTCGCCGGCGCCGGGGTGCTGACCGGCGACGGGCCGGGTGACGTCCAGGGCGACCTGATGACGCTGCTCGGCGGGCACCGGTCGTGGGAGCGCTTCGCGACCAGCGTCTGATCGCGAGGTGGGACGGGAAACCGGGGTGAGCCGGCCGCGGTCCGGCCGATAGGCTCGCATCGACATCCCGTCCCACCTCTTCCAGGAGCTCTTGTGCCCGACATCAAGGTCGTCCGCGTCCACGCCGATCAGCGTGCGGAGACCACGGTCACGACGGGCACCAGGGCGTGGGAGCTGTTCCGCGACGACGCCGACGTCATCGCCGCCCGCGTCGACGGCACCCTCAAGGACCTGGCCTACGAGCTCGCCGACGGCGACGAGGTCGAGGCCGTGGCGATCGACAGCGCCGACGGCCGCGACATCCTGCGCCACTCCACGGCGCACGTGATGGCGCAGGCGGTGCAGCAGATCTGGCCCGAGGCCCGGCTCGGCATCGGCCCGCCGATCGCCAACGGGTTCTACTACGACTTCGACGTCGAGACCCCGTTCGTGCCCGAGGACCTTGCCAAGATCGAGACCGCGATGCGCAAGATCATCAAGGAGGGCCAGCGGTTCGAGCGCCGGGTGACCACCGACGCCGAGGCGCTCGACGAGCTCAAGGACGAGCCCTACAAGATCGAGCTGATCGGGCTCAAGGGCGGCGCGGGCGCCACCGACCCGGAGTCGATCGGCGAGGGCGCCAGCGTCGAGGTCGGCGCCGGGGAGCTCACCATCTACGACAACGTCCGGCGCAACGGCGACGTCGCGTGGTCCGACCTGTGCCGCGGCCCGCACCTGCCGACCACCAAGCGGATCCCGGCGTTCAAGCTGATGCGCTCCGCGGCGGCCTACTGGCGCGGCGACGAGAAGAACAAGCAGCTCCAGCGCATCTACGGCACCGCCTGGGAGACCAAGGAGGCGCTCGAGGAGCACCTGCACCGCCTCGAGGAGGCCGAGCGCCGCGACCACCGCAAGCTCGGCCGCGAGCTCGACCTCTACTCGTTCCCCGACGAGATCGGCTCGGGCATGGCGGTCTTCCACCCCAAGGGCGGCGTCATCAAGCGGGAGATGGAGGACTACGTCCGCCGCCGGCACCTCGAGGAGGGCTTCGACTACGTCGGCACCCCGCACATCAGCAAGGACGGGCTGTTCCACACCTCCGGGCACCTGCCCTACTACGCGGACACCATGTTCCCGCCGATGGAGATGGAGCACGCCGAGTACCGCCTCAAGGCGATGAACTGCCCGATGCACAACCTCATCTACCGCTCGCGGCAGCGCTCCTACCGCGAGCTGCCGCTGCGGTTCTTCGAGTTCGGGTCGGTCTACCGCTACGAGAAGTCCGGCGTCGTCCACGGCCTGACCCGCGTGCGGGCGATGACCCAGGACGACTCGCACTCCTACGTCACCCCCGAGCAGGCCCCCGCCGAGGTCGAGCACCTGCTGACCTTCGTCACCGGCCTGCTGCGCGACTTCGGGCTCGACGACTACTACTTCGAGCTGTCCACCCGCGACGACTCCAAGCCCGACAAGTTCATCGGCTCCGACGACCAGTGGGAGACCGCGACGTCGGTGCTCGAGACCGCCGCGCGCAAGTTCGGCGTCGACCTCGTGCCCGACCCGGGTGGTGCCGCCTTCTACGGCCCCAAGATCTCGGTGCAGGCCAAGGACGCCATCGGGCGCACCTGGCAGATGTCGACGATCCAGTACGACTTCAACCAGCCGGCCGTCGACCGCTTCAACCTCGAGTACGTCGCCGCCGACGGCACCCGCCAGCAGCCGGTGATGATCCACTCGGCGAAGTTCGGCTCGATCGAGCGGTTCATCGGCGTCCTCGTCGAGCACTATGCCGGCGCGTTCCCGCCCTGGCTGGCTCCCGTCCAGGTGCAGGGCATCCCGATCGCCGAGCGGCACAACGACTACCTGTTCGACATCGCGCGGCAGATGAAGGCGCAGGGGCTGCGGGTCGAGGTCGACGACTCCGACGACCGGATGCAGAAGAAGATCCGCAACGCCCAGCTGGCCAAGGTGCCGTTCATGATGATCGCCGGCGACAACGACGTCGAGGCGGGCGCCGTGTCGTTCCGCTACCGCGACGGCCGCCAGGACAACGGGGTGCCGTTGGCCGAGGCGATCGAGCGGGTGGCGGCCGCGGTGGCCTCGCGCGAGCAGGTCTGAGCCCGGCGTGGCGGACGCGGGGGAGCGCCGTCCGGTCGTCGACCTGACCGACGCGCAGGCGCGCCGCGCGCTGCCGCTGAAGTGGGGCGTGCCCGACGACGTGCTCCCCGCCTGGGTCGCCGAGATGGACTACGCCGTCGACCCCGTGGTGCTGGGGGCCGTGCAGCAGGCGCTGGCCGACGGCATCACCGGCTACCCGCTCCTCGGCTTCGACGCGGCGCTCGCCGAGGCGTACGCCGGCTGGTCGGCGCGGCACTTCGGCTGGGCGCCGGAGCCCGAGGCGGTGCTCCCGGTGGTCGACGTGACGGCGGGGGTGCGGCTCGCGCTCGACGTGTTCAGCGGCCCGGGCGCAGTGGTGTTCCCGACGCCGGGCTACAACGCGCAGTTCGGGTTGGCGAGCATCACCGGTCGCGAGGAGGTGCGCCTCGACGTGCCCCCGTCGGCCGAGCGCGCCGAGATCGACCTCGACCGGCTCGACCGCCTCTTCGCCGACGGGGCGCAGACGCTCCTGCTGACCCAGCCGCACAACCCGTGGGGTCGCGTCTTCACCCGCGCCGAGCTCGAGGGCATCCGCGACGTGGTCGTGCGCCACGGCGCGCGCGTGGTGAGCGACGAGATCCACGCACCCCTCGTGCTGCCCGGCGCCGAGCACGTCTCCTACCTGGCGATCGAGGGCACCCACGACCACGCCGTTGCGGTGGTGGCCGCGTCGAAGGCGTTCAACACGGCCGGGCTGCGGTGCGCGCAGCTGGTCGTGCCGTCCGCGGCCGACCGCTCGCTCCTCGCGGACCAGCCGATGGCGCGCAACGACTCGCACTCGCCGCTCGGGGCGATCGCCGCGCGGGCGGCGTACGCCCTGGGCGACCCGTGGCTCGCCTCCCTCGTCGAGCGCCTCGACCAGCAGCGCGCCCTGCTCGGCGAGCTGCTCGCCACCCACCTGCCCGAGGTGCGGATGCGCCCCGTCGAGGCGACCTACCTCGCCTGGCTCGACGCGTCGGCCTACGGCCACGACGACGCCGCGGCCGTGGCCCTCGAGCGCGGCCGCGTGCAGGTGAGCGCGGGGGAGTCCTACGCGCCCGGCACCACCGGCCACGTGCGCCTCAACTTCGCCACCTCGCCCGACCGGCTCACCGCGATCGTCGAGCGGCTGGCGAAGGCCTGGACGTAGGGGACGCGCAGGCCACGGCTCGTCGACCCGCACCACGCCACGCCACGCCACGGTGCACGAGGCGTGCTTGAGCGGTCACGTCTCCGCTCAACCACCCGGATCCGGGTGTCCCAGCGGGGACGGGACTGTCCTAGTGCGATGCTCGGGTGGAGGAAGGGCGGCGGCTGGTCCTGCTCGACCACGTCCGCGCCTGGTGTGCCGACTCCAGCACCACGGTCACCATCAAGCCGGTCATCGACCTCAACACCACCGGATCGACGACCCCGCCCCCACCCCGCCACCCACCCGGTAGCGGGGCCACCGGCACGTCCGATCTCCTAGGGTCCGACCATGCCTCTCTTCCAGCCCGGACAGGTCATCGAGCGACGCGAGGTGCTGCACGGCCAACCGTGGCTCACCTCGCCGGTGACCGTGGTGCACGACGACGGTGACCGGCTGGCCGTCCGACTCGACCCGGGGTCGACGTTCACCTTCCCGGCCCACCCGTTCGGCGTGCACCCGTGGGCGATGCACGCCGAGTGGAGGGGCGCGATCGTGCTCCAGCTGTACCGGTCTGGTGACCTCTACAGCGTCTGGAAGTTCTTCGACCCCGACGGGTCGTTCCGGCACTGGTACATCAACTTCGAGGCGCCCCTCGAGCGAGGTCCTGGGCACATCGACACCGACGACTACGGGCTGGACCTCGTCGTCGACGCCTCGGGACAGCGACGCTGGAAGGACGTGCCGGACCTGCACCACCAGCGAGCAGAGGGGCGTATCTCGTCGCAGACGGTCCTCGACGTCCTCGCCGAGGCCGCGCACGTCGACGCCGCGCTGGACCGTGACGAGCACTGGTGGTCCGCCTGGGCCGACTGGTCACCCGTGGCACCGTGACAGGCTCCCACGCATGACGAGCACCGCCGAGCTGCTGGAGGCGTTCTGGGGCCTGCGTGGGGCGGCGATCACGCCCCTGGCAGGCGGGATGAACTCGGAGACCTGGCTCGTCGAGCACGAGGGCTCGACCTACGTCGCCAAGGCGGTGTCGCAAGCGGCTGCCGCGGACTTGGCCGCAGGGGCGGAGGCCGCCACGACGCTCGCGCGGTCCGGCTTCGTCACGGGAGACCCGGTCCCCACCCGCGACGGCCGGATGGTCCTGACCGACCCGCCGCTCGCGCTGCTCCGGCACGTGCCCGGGCGGGAGCTGGACGGTGAGACCGACGCGGAGCAGGAGTGGATCGCCGGCACGCTCGCCGGTGTCCACGCGGCCACCGACCCGGCCCCGGGGCCCAGCACCGCCACCTTCGCGCGGGACTGGCTCGACCCGGACATGCCCGGCGTCACCGTTCACCCGTGGCTCGTGCCAGCCATCGATGCGGTGCGTGCCGAGACCGACGCCATCACCGTGACCTGGGCGGTCCTGCACACCGACCCGGCACCCGAGGCGTTCATCCATGACGACCGCTCCGGCGTCACCGGCCTGGTCGACTGGGCGGGGGCCCGGCGGGGGCCCGTCCTCTACGACGTCGCGTCCGCCGTCATGTACCTCGGCGGGCGGGAGCACGCATCGGCCTTCCTGCGCACCTACCTGGGGAGCGGCCCGCTCCCCGCCGAGGAGATGCGGCACCTCGACGCGTTCAGCCGGTTTCGAGAGGTCGTACAGGGCGTCTACTTCGCCGGCCGGCTGGCATCCGACGACCTCACCGGGGGAGTCGACCGCGCCGACAACGAGCTGGGTCTCACCGACGCCCGGCGACGCCTCGCCGCACTCGGCGTCGCCACCTAGGCATCACCGTGCCCGACCGGTCGGTCCCGGTCAGAGCCGCCAGCGGAACGGCCTGCGGTCCTTCGCCGTCAGCGAGTCCAGCACGGGCGCGCCACCGCTGAGGTCCATCGTCCCTGCCGTCCACTGCAGCACCTTGGCGCCCTTCTTGATCTTCCTGAGGTCGACGACCGTGCGATAGGTCGTGGCGTCGACCTGGGTGACCGGCAGCGTGCTGCAGTCGTAGGGCTCGCTGACCTCCCCGCTCCTGGAGTAGCTGCAGACGTCGCTGCCCAGGACCCCGTCCGTCGTTGCGATCCGCACGATCCGCCAGATCCGCTTGTTCTTGATGAACTCCACCGCCAAGCCGCCCGGCTTCATCAGGATGCGGCGAAGGGCACCGGCGAGTGCAGCTTGAAGGTGACGCGGATGCTCTTCTTGCGGTGCTGGGTCTTGAGCTGCACGGCCGCCAGGTCGAGGCCGTTGCCACCGCTCCCGAGGAAGACGTCGTTCCTGGGATCCTTCTTGGTCGTGCTCGAGGCGGACGCCGGCGCGGCGGTGCCCAGTGCGATCGCGAGCACGAAGGCGGCGGGCGCGGTCAGCAGCCTGGTGGTCCAGGACGTGGTCATGGTGGTGTTCCCCCGGTTCGGTCAGCGATGAGTGCGAGGCAGTGTCCCACCGTTCGGGTCCGCACCGCCGAGCGTTCATCGCACCCGCTTCTCGTACCTCCGGCACGGCGAGACGAACGTCTGGTCGCCGGCGGTCACCTCGTAGGGCAGGTCGCCGGAGTCGACCCAGCCGCAGCGCTCGTAGAACCGGCGTGCCCGCGCGTTGCCGACCACCACCGCCAGCCAGGCGGTGTCGTGCCCGCCGGCGGCCACCCGGCGCTCGGCCTCGGCCAGGAGGTCCTCCGCCACCGAGGTCCCCCGCGCCGACCGGGCGACGAAGAGCTGCTCCACCTCGTCGTCGACGACCATCGCGAACCCCAGCAGGGACCCGTCGTCGGCGATCGCGACGTTCGTGTCCGCCACGCGGGGCGGGGTGCGCTCGTGGAAGGCCACGAGCGTGCGCGCGGCCGTCAGCCCGCCCGGCACGTGTCCCGCGTGTCCGTCGTGCCACCCCTCGTGCCACAGGTCCGCGACGGCGCCCATGTCGGCGTCGCGTGCCGGTCGGATCGACGTCATGGGTCCACCCTAGGATCGCTGCCATGACTGGTGGGACGAGTGGCGACGGGCTCGAGCGGATCTGGACGCCCCACCGGATGGCCTACGTCCGCACGGCGGTCGACGACGACGGCTGCCCGTTCTGCGCGATCCCGGCGCACCCCGACGAGGAGTCGCTGGTCGTCGCGCGCGGCGAGTCGACGTACGTCGTGCTCAACCTGCACCCCTACAACCCCGGCCACCTGATGGTGCTGCCCTACCGCCACGTCGCCGACCTCACCGACCTCACGACGGAGGAGGCGACCGAGCTGATGACGCTGACGCAGCAAGCGCTCCGCACCCTGCGCGCGGTGAGCCGGCCCGACTCGTTCAACGTCGGGCTCAACCTGGGCCGCTCGGCGGGCGGCTCGCTGTCGGAGCACCTGCACCAGCACGTGGTGCCCCGGTGGACCGGCGACGCCAACTTCATCACCGTCGTCGGCGGCACCAAGATGCTGCCCCAGCTGCTCGAGGACACCCGGACGCTGCTCGCGGACGCCTGGCCGGGGGCCTGAGGGCACCCCGCACCGCTGGGTAGGGTCGGCCGGGTGACCTCCCGACTGCGCGCCGACGCCACCCTCGCCGCCGACCTGGTCCGAGAGGCGGCGCTGCTCGCCGCCCGCATCCGCGCCGAGGGCCTCGACGTCGAGCGCAAGACCAGCGGGTCCGACATCGTGACCCAGGCCGACACCGCAGCCGAGCGGCTGATCGTGCAGCAGCTCGCCGCCGAGCGTCCCGACGACGCGATCGTGGGGGAGGAGGGCACCTCGCGAGCGGGCACGTCGGGCCGGACCTGGGTCATCGACCCCGTCGACGGCACCTACAACTTCTCCCGCGGCAGCGACTGGTGGTGCTCCGCGATCGCCCTGCACGACGAGGACGACGTGCTGCTCGGCGCGGTCCACCACGCCGCCACGCTCCGCACCTGGGTCGGCGGTCCGGCCCTGCCGAGCACCTGCGACGGCACGCCCCTCGCCGCGCTCCCGGACACCCCGCCCGAGGCGCGGTGCGCGGCGAGCTACCTGCACCCGCCCTACTTCGGCAGCGAGGTGGGGGAGGCGTTCACCCGGGCGCTCGGGCAGGTCGGCACCCTGCGGATGTTCGGCTCCGGGACGATGGACATGGTCGCCATCGCGTCCGGCCAGTGGGACGTGCTCTTCCAGCACTCCGTCGCGGTGTGGGACCGGCTGCCCGGCGCGGCGATCATCCGCGGCGCGGGCGGGGACGCGGTCGTCGTACGCGCCGCAGGGGTCGACTGGACGGTGACGGGAGCGCCTGCCGCGGTGGCGGACGTCCGCGCCGCCCTCCTCGCCCGGTAGCCTGCGGCCCACCATGCTCGAACACATCCGCGGCCTCGTCACCGCGATCATCTCGCCGGTCGCCCGCCTCCTGCTGCGCCTGGGGGTGAGCCCCGACGCGGTCACGCTGGTCGGCACCATCGCGACCTGCACCGCCGCACTCTGGTTCGCGCCGCGCGGCGAGCTCGTCGTCGCCGCGCTGAGCGTGACGGTCTTCGCGCTGTTCGACCTGCTCGACGGCACGATGGCCCGCATGAGCCAGCGCGTGAGCGTGTTCGGCGCGTTCCTCGACTCGACGCTCGACCGGATCGCCGACGCCGTGGTCTTCGGCGCGGTGATCCTCTACTTCGCCGGCCCCGGTGACTCCATGTTCGGAGCCGCCATGGCTCTCTTCTGCCTCGTCACGGGGGTCTCGACCTCCTACGCCCGGGCCAAGGCCGAGTCGCTCGGCTTCACCGCGCGGGTGGGCATCATGGAGCGGGCCGACCGGCTCGTGGTCCTGGGCATCGCCGCCATCGCGGCCCAGCTGAGCGACCAGCCGCTGGTGCTCGCCTGGGGCCTCGCGCTGCTCGGCGCGCTGAGCTCGGTGACGGTCGCCCAGCGCATCTGGGTGGTGCGCCGCCAGGCCCTCGAGCGGGCGGCCTCCCAGAGCTGAGCGGTGTGACCCGGGTCGCACGCCGATGCCCCCGTCCGGGTGGCACGGCACTACGATCCAGGCATGGCTGAGCACACTTCTGCGGCGACTCCCGGCGCCTCGTCCGAGACCCCCATCGAGCACGGCACGAGTCGCGTCAAGCGCGGCATGGCCGAGATGCTCAAGGGCGGCGTCATCATGGACGTCGTCACCGCCGAGCAGGCGAGGATCGCCGAGGACGCCGGCGCCGTCGCCGTGATGGCGCTCGAGCGCGTGCCGGCCGACATCCGCGCCCAGGGCGGCGTGTCGCGGATGAGCGACCCCGACATGATCGACTCCATCATCGAGACCGTCTCGATCCCGGTGATGGCCAAAGCCCGCATCGGCCACTTCGCCGAGGCGCAGGTGCTGCAGTCGCTCGGTGTCGACTACATCGACGAGTCCGAGGTGCTGACCCCGGCCGACTACGCCAACCACATCGACAAGTGGCAGTTCACCGTCCCGTTCGTGTGCGGGGCGACCAACCTGGGCGAGGCGCTGCGCCGGATCACCGAGGGCGCGGCGATGATCCGCTCCAAGGGCGAGGCGGGCACCGGCGACGTGTCCAACGCGGTCATGCACATGCGCACGATCGGCGGGGAGCTGCGCCGGCTGCACGGCATGAGCGAGGACGAGCTCTACGTCGCGGCCAAGGAGCTGCAGGCGCCCTACGACCTGGTCAAGGAGGTCGCCGCCGCGGGCAAGCTGCCGGTCGTGCTCTTCACCGCCGGCGGCATCGCCACCCCGGCCGACGCGGCGATGATGATGCAGCTCGGTGCCGAGGGCGTGTTCGTGGGCTCGGGCATCTTCAAGTCCGGCAACCCGGCCCAGCGTGCCGAGGCGATCGTCAAGGCCACGACCTTCCACGACGACCCCGACGTCGTCGCCAAGGTCTCCCGCGGGCTCGGCGAGGCGATGGTCGGCATCAACGTCGACGAGATCCCGCAGCCGCACCGCCTGGCCGAGCGCGGCTGGTGACGCCGGTCCGCGGCGGGCTCAGCCTCGCCGCGGCTCGCCGGTGTAGGTGCCGAACGACCACTGGTTGCCCTCGGCGTCGGTGACCCGGAACTCGCGGCTGCCGTAGTCCTGCTCGACGACCTCGCTGGGCTCGAGGCCGGCCTCGACGGCGCGCCGGTGCACGGCGTCGACGTCCGTCGCGACGACGTACGCCGCGCTGGTGCCGGGCTGCTGCGTGAACGGGCCGTCCGGCTTGTGGCAGCCGAGCATCACGCCGCCTCCCTCGGGCCAGTCGAGCTGGGCGTGCTGGACGACGCCCGCCTCGTCGCGGTAGGCCGCGGTCTCCTCGAACCCGAGGGCGACGAGGGCGCGGATGACGACATCGGGGTCGTGGGCCTGCAGGGCGGGCCACACGGTGGGTGGGTGCTGTTGGCTCATGGCGACGATGCTGCCGCGACCCCGGGTGGTGCGCCTTGGACATTTGGGAACTCCGCGGCGAGCCACGCCGACGGGCCGAGCCCTGCGAACTCGCGGAAGTCGCGCACGAGGTGCGACTGGTCGTAGTAGCCGGTGCTGGCAGCGACCTGGGCGAGGGAGGAGCCCGACGCCCCGGCCGCGACCACCGCGCGCCGGGCGGCGTCGAAACGGGCCAGCCGCTGCACGGTCTTGGGGCCGTGGCCCGTCTCGGCCGTGATCAGCTGGTTGAGCCGCCGGCGGCTGTAGCCGACGGCGTCCGCCACGTCGGCCACCGCGAGGTGGCGCCGCCGGGTGAGCAGCCGCCACGCCTCGCGGACCTCCGCGGACGGGCCGCGCGCCTCGGCGCCGCGCTGCGTGCGGCGGGTCCGGCGCAGCAGGAACCCGGCGACCGCGGCATACCTCCCGTGCCAGTCGGGAGCGCCGTGCATCTCCTCGACCACCCGGTCGACCTCGTCGCCGAACAGGTCGCGCGCGTCCCAGCTGCCCACGGGCAGCTCGGCCGCGGGGACGCCCAGCAGCCGCCGCACGCCCACGGGGTCGAGCGTCAGCTGGACCCCGGCCCACCGGCCGGGCTGCTCGACCATGGCCGGACGGGTGTGCAGCCCGCCGAGGCTGACCCACTGCGCGTCACGCACCCCGGCGTCCCAGTCCTCGGCCGAGGGCGCGGTGCGCAGCGGCTCGTCGAGGCTCAGCACCAGCGTGAGCCCGGCCGAGGGGAGCCCGCGGTGCACGCCCGGCGCGAGGCCGGTCGCCGCGTAGCCGTACATCGACGTGACGTGCGGCAGCAGGGGCGCGGGGACCCGCGCCTCCGGAAGCTGCTCCCACCCGCCGCCCATGGGGCGAGTGTGCCGCACCGGGCCGACGCCGTCACGGCCTCAGCGGACGGCGCGCTCCAGCACGCGCGCGGCGTCGGCGAAGCCATAGGCCCGCTCGCCGGGCTGGGCCGGCGGCCCCAGCCGGACGACCATGGTGCGCGTCGCCGGGTCGACGAGCAGCACCTGGCCGCCGAGGCCGAGGGCGGCGAAGACGTCCTCGCCGACGTACGGCGCGAGCTGGCCGGTCACCGGGTGGACGGGCTGGCCCTGCGCGTCGACGACGTCGGTGGCCCCGCGCAGCGCTCCGGCACGGTTGAGCCACCACAGGTAGCCGTAGGCGGCGTTGTGGACGGTGGAGGAGCGCCCGGTGGCGCGCCTGACGTAGCCGGCGTCGAGGATGCGCTCGCCGGCGCTCGTGCCCTTGCCGAGCTGGAGGCGGCCGAGCCGGGCGAGGTCGAGGCAGGTGGTCTGCATGCCGTAGAACACGGCCGTGGCGCCGGAGCGGTCGGTGGTCAGGTGCGAGTGCGTCATGCCGAGGGGCGCGAAGAGGCGGGTGCGGGCGAACCTCGCCACCGACATCCCGGTCGCCCGGCGCAGCACCCGCTCCAGCACCTGGATCGCGGCGTTGTTGTAGGCCCAGGCGGTGCCGGGCGCGTGCTGCTGGGGGAGCGAGACGGCGTACCGGGTGCGGTCGGGCGCGCTGACCAGGTCGGCGTAGTCCGACTGCAGCGACCAGAAGCGCCCGCTGTCGTTGGAGAGCAGGTTGCGCACGGTCACCGACTCCGAGGCGGTGCCGCGCCACTGGGGGACGTAGGTCGACACCGGGTCGTCGAGGCGCAGGTCGCCGTCGCGGACCGCGATCCCCACGAGCGTGCTCGTGACCGACTTGGTGATCGAGAAGACCTCGCGGGGCTGGTCGCGCGGCAGCCGCCAGCTCCACTGCCCGGCGACGCGGCCGTCCCGCACGACCGCGAAGCAGGTCGAGCCGAGCCGCCGGGCCTCGGCCGCGCCGCGCCTGATCGCCCGCCCGCGCAGGTCGAGGCTCGAGGGCGAGGCCGTCGGCCACCCGTCCACGGTCCGGACCGTGGGTCGCTCGCGGACGTCGACCCGCGCCGCCGCAGTCGTCGTGGTCGCCGGCGCGCCGACGAGTGCCAGCGCGACGACGGGCGCGAGGACGGGCACGAGGACGGCGCGGAGCCGGACGACGCGGGACCGGTGCGGGCGGGGGAGCCTCATGTCGCGAGCCTACGGTCGCGCGGCGCCCTAGGATCGCGGTCGTGGACCCGACCATCGGCGTGCTGGCCCTGCAGGGCGATGTGCGCGAGCACCTCGAGGTGCTGCGGGCCGCGGGCGCGGACCCGGTCGCCGTACGCCGTCGGGCCGAGCTCGCCGCCTGCGACGGCCTGGTGATCCCGGGCGGGGAGTCCACGACGATGGTCAAGCTCGCGCGGATCTTCGAGCTGCTGGAGCCGCTGCGCGACGCCGTGCGCGGCGGGCTGCCCGCCTTCGGGACCTGCGCCGGGATGATCATGCTCGCCGACCGCATCGAGGACGGGGCCACGGGCCAGGAGACCGTCGGCGGGCTGCACATCACCGTGCGCCGCAACGCCTTCGGCCGTCAGGTCGACTCCTTCGAGGAGGACCTCCACCTCGACGGCCTGGCCGATCCGGTGCGGGCGATCTTCATCCGCGCGCCGTGGGTCGAGGCGGTCGACGAGGACGTCGAGGTGCTGGGGCGCGTGGAGGAGGGGCCGGCCGCGGGTAGGATCGTCGCGGTCCGTCAAGGCCCCCTGATGGCGACCTCGTTCCACCCAGAGGTCGGCGGCGACGGCCGGGTCCACGGCATGTTCGTGGACCTGGTGCGCTCGGCCTGACGACCGTCCAGGCTCGAGCGACGGATAGAGGGACTCATGTCAGGCCACTCCAAGTGGGCAACGACCAAGCACAAGAAGGCCGCGATCGACGCCAAGCGCGGCAAGCTCTTCGCCAAGCTGATCAAGAACATCGAGGTCGCGGCGAAGCAGGGCGGCGGCGACCCCGCCGGCAACCCGACCCTCTACGACGCCATCCAGAAGGCGAAGAAGAGCTCGGTCCCCAACAAGAACATCGACTCCGCGGTCAAGCGCGGCTCGGGCGCCGAGTCCGGTGGCGTCGACTACCAGGGCATCTCCTACGAGGTCTACGGCCCGCAGGGCGTCGCGTTCCTCGTCGAGTGCCTCACCGACAACAAGAACCGCGCCGCGATGGAGGTCCGCACCGCGGTCACCCGCAACGGCGGCACCATGGCTGACCCCGGCTCGGTATCGCGCCTGTTCGCCCGCAAGGGCGTCGTGATGGTGCCGAAGTCGCAGGACGACCGTGAGGTGAGCGAGGACGACGTGCTCGAGGCGACCCTCGACGCGGGCGCGGAGGAGGTCAACGACCTCGACGAGGCGTTCCAGGTGCAGAGCGAGGCCACCGACGTCGTCGCGGTCCGCACGGCGCTGCAGGACGCCGGCATCGACTACGACTCCGCCGACGTGGAGTTCGTCCCGAGCCTGGAGATCCCCGTCGACGCCGAGGGCGCGGCCAAGGTGCTGCGCCTCGTCGACGCGCTGGAGGACCTCGACGACGTGCAGGACGTCTTCACCAACGTCGACATCCCCGCCGACGTGATGGCCGAGCTCGACAGCGCCGACGCCTGAGCCCGCCCCGCCCCACCCGCTGTAACGCCGGGTTAGCGGCTGTACCCACCCGGATATATCCAGGTGGGTACAGCACCTAACCCGGCGTTACAGCCGACCCCGGCGCGCCACCGGGCGTCCCCATGCCGCCCGAGCGCCCCGTTGTCCACAGGCATTGCCCCGCGCGGCGCCTCGCCGTCGGACGGGCTGCCGATGCTCGGTCGCCATGTACCTCCCGACCATCGCCCTCATGCAGTCACAGCACGGCCTCATCGCCAGGCGCCAGCTGCACGCGGCCGGGCTCGACACCAACGACGTCCGCGGCCTGGTGCGCCGCGGCCACCTCGTTCGGCTGCGCCACGGCGTGTACGTCGACCGCGAGGCGTGGGAGGGTCTCGACCCGTTCCGGTCCCGACCGCTCCTGCGCATGCGAGCCGCGCAGCTGTGCCTGACGGCGACGGGCTACGCGTTCAGCCACGACTCGGCGGCGATCGCCCTGAGGATGGGCGCGCCCGACCCGCGCACCTCGCTGGTGCACGTGAGTCGGCCGAAGGTGCACGGCGATGCGGTCCGCGCCGGCGTCAAGCACCACCTCGCGCCGTACCTCCCCGAGGACGTCGTCGAGGTCGACGGCCTGCGTGTGCTCGATCTGCCCCGCACGGCGCTCGACATGGTGCGAGAGCACGGCCGAGCCCACGGACTGGCGGCGTGCGACGCCGCGATGCGCCGGGGAGTCGGCCGTTCGCAGCTCCGCGCCGGGCTCGCCCGCATGAAGGACTGGCCGCACAGCAGGTGCATGCGCTGGTGCATCGAGCACGCCGACCCGCTGGCCGAGTCCTACCTCGAGTCGCTCGTGCGCGACTTCGTCCTCGAGCTCGGCATCGGCCGCCCCGAGCTGCAGCTCGGCCTCAGCGACGGCCACACGACCGCCTTCGCCGACGTCGCGGTGCATCGCCACCTCTTCGAGGCCGACGGCGCCCTCAAGTACGACCCCGACAATCCGTCCGGCATCGTCCCGAGCGCTGTGCTCGTCAAGGAGAAGGCGCGCCAGGACTTCCTGACCGGCTTCAAGCTCGGCATGAGCCGGCTCACCTCCGTCGACCTCTTCGCCGGTCGTCGTGCGGCCCTCGCCCGAGCCGCGCGCGAGTACGCCGACACCTGCGCCCGCTTCGGCACCGCCACCGACGACCTCGCGTCCTACCGCGTCCTCCGGCGGCGCCCGTGACCTCCTGCTGTAACGCCGGGTTAGGTGCTGTACCCACTAGGACAGATCATGGGGGGTACACCTCCTAACCCGGCGTTACAGCGGCCATCGACGCCAGCGCCCGGCGAGGGAGGGGCCGTGCCGCGTGTCGTACGACGACGCGCGGCCGCGGCGGGTTAGCGTGGTCGCACGAACACATGTTCGGACGACGTGGCCGGATCGACGGCCGGAAGGGGAGCTGCGTGCGCGTGCTCGGCATCGACCCCGGCCTGACCCGCTGCGGCGTCGGGGTGGTCGACGGCAGCGTCGGCCGGCCGCTGACGCTGGTCGACGTCGGGGTGGTGCGCACCAGCTCCTCGCTGCCGATCGCCGAGCGGCTGGTCACCATCGAGAAGGGCCTGGACGCCTGGATCGAGGAGCACCGGCCCGACGCCGTCGCCGTGGAGCGGGTCTTCGCCCGCTCCGACTCCAGCACCATCATGGGCACCGCGCAGGCCAGCGGCATCGCGCTCGTCGTCGCCGCCCGCCGCGGCCTGCCCATCGCGATGCACACCCCCAGCGAGGTCAAGGCCGCCGTGTCCGGCAACGGCCGCGCCGACAAGGCGCAGGTGGGCGCCATGGTGGTGCGCATCCTGCGCCTGACCGAGCTGCCCAAGCCGGCCGACGCCGCCGACGCGCTCGCGCTGGCCATCACCCACGTCTGGCGGGGCTCGGCCACCACCCGGCTCGAGGCCGCCGCGGCCCAGGCCAGGGCGCAGCGCGCGCCCCAGCGAGCCGCGCGGCGCCCCGCCCGCCCGGACACCACCCACGTGAGGACCCGATGATCGCCTTCGTCCGCGGCGAGGTCGCCGCCGTCACCCTGTCCAGCGCCGTCCTCGAGGTCGGCGGCGTGGGGCTCGAGCTGATGTGCACCCCCGGCACGCTGGCGACGCTGCGCGTCGGGCGTTCCGCGACGCTGCCCACGTCCATGGTCGTCCGCGAGGACAGCCTGACGATCTTCGGGTTCCTCGACGACGACGAGAAGCAGGTCTTCGAGATCGTCCAGACCGCCTCGGGCGTCGGGCCCAAGGTCGCCCAGGCCATCGTCGCGGTGATGAGCCCCGACGAGGTGCGCCGTGCCGTGACCACCGAGGACGTCAAGGCGCTGACCCGGGTGCCCGGCATCGGGCAGAAGGGCGCCCAGCGCATCATCCTCGAGCTCAAGGACCGCATCGGCCCGCCCGTCGGGGTCCACCACCCGGCGTCCGTGGCCCCGGCCACGGAGGCCTGGCGCGACCAGGTCCAACAGGGACTGGTCGGCCTCGGCTGGTCGGCCAAGGAGTCGGAGAAGGCGGTCGAGGCCGTCGCGTCCGAGGCCGGCGACCAGCCCGACGTCGGCGCGCTGCTGCGCGCCGCGCTCCGCACGCTGAGCAAGGCCTGAGCCGATGAACTGGGACGACACCGCTGACGACCTTCACGACGACCGTCAGGACGACATCGAGCTGACCGACGCCGAGCTGGGCCACCTCCAGCGGCTCACCGATGCCGACGCCGACGGCGACGAGCGCGCGGTGGAGGCTGCGCTGCGGCCCCGCACGCTCGACGAGGTCGTCGGGCAGGCGCGGGTGCGCGACCAGCTCGGGCTCGTCCTCGAGGCCGCCCGCCGCCGCGGGCGCGCGCCCGACCATGTCCTGCTGTCCGGGCCTCCGGGGCTCGGCAAGACCACGCTCGCGATGATCATCGCCGCCGAGATGAGCACCCCGCTGCGGCTGACCAGCGGTCCGGCGATCACCCACGCCGGCGACCTGGCCGCGATCCTCTCGGGGCTCAACGAGGGCGACGTGCTCTTCGTCGACGAGATCCACCGAATGTCGCGCCCTGCCGAGGAGATGCTCTACATGGCGATGGAGGACTTCCGGGTCGACGTCGTCATCGGCAAGGGACCGGGTGCGACGGCGATCCCGCTCGAGATCCCGCCGTTCACCCTCGTGGGTGCCACCACCCGCGCCGGGCTGCTGCCGGGCCCCCTGCGCGACCGGTTCGGCTTCACCGCCCACCTGGAGTTCTACGAGCCCCACGAGCTCGACCAGATCGTGCACCGCTCGGCCGGGCTGCTCGGCGTGCACGTCACGGCGGAGGGCTCCAGCGAGATCGCGTCGCGCTCGCGCGGCACCCCGCGCATCGCCAACCGTCTGCTGCGTCGGGTCCGTGACTACGCCCAGGTGCGGGCCGACGGGGTGCTGAGCCTGCCGGTCGCCCATGCCGCCCTCGACCTCTTCGAGGTCGACGAGTCCGGCCTCGACCGGCTCGACCGGGCCGTGCTCGACGTGCTCTGCCGCCGGTTCGGCGGGGGACCGGTGGGCGTGTCCACCCTCGCCGTCGCGGTCGGCGAGGAGCGCGAGACGGTCGAGGAGGTGGCCGAGCCCTTCCTGGTCCGGCTGGGGATGCTCGCGCGCACTCCCCGCGGGCGGGTCGCGACCCCGGCCGCGTGGCACCACCTCGGCCTCACCCCGCCTGCCGCGCCGACGGTCGACTCCGCCCTCTTCGACGACGTGTGACGTCGCGGGCGACCCGCGTAGACTCCACGCGCTCACGCACCCGACCCCCCGAGGAGAGCTCCCACCGTGAACGATCTCGCTGCACTACTGCCCCTGGTGGCCATCGTGGCCCTCTTCTGGTTCATGGTGATCCGCCCGCAGCAGCGCCGTCAGAAGGAGGTCCTGCGCCTGCAGCAGAGCATCGAGGTCGGCCAGCGCGTGATGATGTCCTCCGGCATCTTCGGCACCGTGGTCTCGCTCACCGACGACCGTGCCCGTCTCGAGATCGCCCCGGGCTCCCAGATCGAGATCGCGCGCGCGGCGATCGCCAAGGTCGACGAGCCGCTGCTGCAGCCCGGTGCCGACCCCCGCGACGATGCCTGATCGTCGTACGGCCATCGAGGCGCTCGAGCGCCTCGTCGTCGACGTCGACGACTGGCCCGAGCAAGGGGTGACCTTCAAGGACATCACCCCGGTCCTGGCCGACCACGAGGCCTTCTCCGCCGTCATCACGGCGCTGGCGTCCGCCGGCCGTGACGAGCGCGGCCACGTGGTGGTCGACAAGGTCGTCGGCATGGAGGCGCGCGGCTTCATCCTCGCCGCGCCGGTCGCGCTCGCGCTCGGCGTCGGGTTCGTCCCGGTGCGCAAGGAGGGCAAGCTCCCGCGCGAGGCCCACGCCGTCGCCTACTCCCTCGAGTACGGCGAGGCCACCCTCGAGCTGCACAAGGGCGTCATCGCCCCCGGGGAGCGTGTGCTCCTCGTCGACGACGTGCTCGCCACCGGCGGCACCGCGCGCGCGACCCGCCAGCTCGTCGAGGCCGCCGGGGGCGTCGTGACCGCGATGTCGGTGCTGATGGAGTTGTCGTCCCTCGACCCGCGAGCGGTGACCGGCGACCTCACGATCGCCTCGTTGCTCACGATCTGACCCCGTCCGGCCCGTGAGCGTCCCGTCCCCGCGCAGCGCCTGCCCGCACCCTCACTAGACTGGGCCAATGGCAGAGGACCAGGCAGCGGCGCACGACGCGAAGGCGCCCCCGAGCGCGCGCGGCATGCGTGCCCGCCTCGCCCGCGTCGGCACCCGTCCGCCGTCCTCCAACCCGGTGCTCGAGCCGTTGTTCCGGGCCGTGCGGGCCAACCACCCCAAGGCCGACCTGGCGCTCCTCGAGCGCGCCTACGCGGTGGCTGACAAGTGGCACACCGGCCAGATGCGCAAGAGCGGCGACCCCTACATCACCCACCCGCTCGCGGTCACCACCATCCTCGCCGACATCGGCATGACCGAGCCGACGCTCGTCGCGGCGCTGCTCCACGACACGGTCGAGGACACGCCCTACACCCTCGACGCGCTGCGCGCCGACTTCGGCGACGAGGTGGCGGAGCTCGTCGACGGCGTCACCAAGCTCGACAAGGTGCAGTACGGCGACTCGGCGCAGGCCGAGACCATCCGCAAGATGATCGTGGCGATGTCGCGCGACATCCGTGTGCTGGTCATCAAGCTGGCCGACCGGCTGCACAACATGCGCACCCTCCGCTACGTCCCGGCGGCCTCGCAGGAGCGCTCCAGCCGCGAGACGCTCGACATCTACGCCCCGCTGGCGCACCGGCTCGGCATGAACACCCTCAAGTGGGAGCTGGAGGACCTCGCGTTCGCCACGCTCCACCCGAAGATCTACGACGAGATCGTCCGGATGGTGGCCGAGCGGGCCCCGTCGCGAGACCAGTTCCTCGCCGAGGTCGCCGCCGACATCGAGCAGGACCTCAAGGCCGCCCGGATCAACGCCAAGGTCACCGGCCGGCCCAAGCACTACTACTCGATCTACCAGAAGATGATCGTCGGCGGCCGCGACTTCTCCGACATCTACGACCTGGTCGGCATCAGGATCCTCGTCGACGAGGACCGCGACTGCTACAGCGCGCTCGGCGTCATCCACTCCCGCTGGAACCCGGTGCTGGGGCGGTTCAAGGACTACGTCGCCATGCCGAAGTTCAACATGTACCAGTCGCTCCACACGACGGTCATCGGCCCGCAGGGCAAGCCGGTCGAGGTGCAGATCCGCACCTTCGCCCAGCACCGCCGCGCCGAGTACGGCGTCGCCGCGCACTGGAAGTACAAGGAGAACTCCAAGGCGGGCGTCGACACCGACCGGCTCGGCGACAAGGACGACCTCACCTGGCTGCGCCAGCTCCTCGACTGGCAGAGCGAGGTGGAGGACCCGGGCGAGTTCCTGGAGTCGCTGCGCTTCGAGATGAACCAGCAGCAGGTCTACGTCTTCACCCCTCGCGGCGACGTCATCCCGCTGCCGATGGGCGCCACGCCGGTCGACTTCGCCTACGCCGTGCACACCGAGGTCGGCCACCACACGATCGGCTCGCGGGTCAACGGTCGCCTCGTGCCGCTCGAGTCGACCCTCGACAACGGCGACGTCGTCGAGGTGTTCACCTCCAAGTCGCCCACGTCCGGGCCCTCGCGCGACTGGCTCAACTTCGTGCAGTCGCCGCGCGCCCGCTCCAAGATCCGCCAGTGGTTCACCAAGGAGCGGCGCGACGAGGCCATCGAGCGCGGCAAGGACCAGATCGCCAAGCTCATGCGCAAGGAGGGCCTGCCCCTCAACCGGCTGATGACCCACGACGTGCTGGCGCTGGTGGCCGAGCACTTCCACCACGCCGACGTCTCGGCCCTCTACGCCGCGGTCGGGGAGGGCAACCTCAGCGCGCAGGCCGTCGTGCGCCGCGTCATCGACCTGCACGGCGGCGACGACGGGGCCCAGGAGGACCTCGCCGAGGGCGTCACCATCACCGGCCGCACCCGCACCGCCACCAAGCGCGGACCCACCGACTCCGGCGTCATCGTCAAGGGCGTCGACGACCTGTGGGTCAAGCTGGCCAAGTGCTGCACCCCGGTGCCGCCCGACCCGATCCTCGGCTTCGTCACCAAGGGCGGGGGAGTGTCGGTGCACCGCAAGGACTGCACCAACGCCGCCAGCCTGCTCGGCCAGCCCGAGCGGGTGCTCGAGGTGGAGTGGGCGCCGACGTCGCAGTCGACGTTCCTGGTCAACATCCAGGTCGAGGCGCTCGACCGGGCCCGGCTGCTGTCCGACATCACCATGGCGCTCTCCGACGCGCACGTGAACATCCTCAGCGCCACGCTGTCCACCACCCGCGACCGGGTCGCCAAGAGCCGGTTCTCCTTCGAGATGGCCGACGCGGCCCACCTCGACGGCGTGCTGCGCGCCGTACGCGCCGTGCCGGGCGTGTTCGACGCCTACCGCGTCACGGCGTGACCCGGCGCCCGCGGAGGACGCCGGGCGCAGCCGCGGTCAGCTGAAGTCGGCCGCAGCCCGGCGGGCCATCTCGAGGAACGCCTGCTTGCTCTCGAGGTCGCCCTGGAGGTCCTTGACCTTGCGCTCGTCGCCGGCGGCGGCGGCCTTGTCGAGGCGCGCCTGCGCCTCGGCGATCCCGGCCTCGAGCTTGCCGATCATGTCGTCGGCGCGGGCGGACTTCTCCGGGTCGCTGCGGCTCCACTGCTCGTCCTCGACGGCGCGGATGGCCTGCTCGACCTTGCGCATGCGCCCCTCGAGCTCCTTCATCCGGTCGCGGGGGACCTTGCCTGCGGCGTCCCAGCGGTCGGCGAGCTCGCGGAAGGTCCTCTTGGCGACCTCGAGGTCGGTGACGGGCACCAGGGCCTCGGCCTCGACGAGGATGACCTCCTTGACCTCGGCGTTGGCTGCGAACTCCTGGTCGAGGGCGGCGTTGGCGGCGTCGCGGGCGCCGAAGAAGGTGTCCTGGGCGCCGCGGAAGCGCTGCCAGAGCTTGTCGTCGACGTCGCGCGGAGCCGGGCCCGCGGCCTTCCACTCGCGCATCAGGTCGCGGTACTTGCCGGCGGTCGGGCCCCACTCGGTCGAGGACGCGAGGGCCTCGGCCTCCTTGACGAGGCGCTCCTTGACGACCCGGGCGGAGTCGCGGCGCTCGTGCTCCTCGGCGAAGTGCGCCTTGCGGTGACGGGTGTAGGTGGTGCGGGCGGTCGAGAAGCGCCGCCACAGCGCGTCGTCGGTGGCGCGGTCGAGCCGCGGGAGCTCCTTCCACGTCGCCAGCAGGTCGCGCAGCCGGTTGGCGCCGTTGCGCCAGTCGGTGCTCTCGGCGAGCCGCTCGGCCTCGGCGACGAGCTCCTCCTTGGCGGCCTTCGACTCCGCGGACTTCTGCGCGCGCTCCTCCTTGCGGGCCGAGCGCTGCACGGCGATGACGGGCGCCAGCGCGTCGAGCCGGGCCGCGAGCGCGACCAGGTCTCCGACCGCGTGGGCGTCGACGACCTGCTCGCGCAGGGCCTTCACCGACGAGCTCGCCTCCTCGGGAGCCAGCCGGCCGGAGGTGACGCGCTGCTCGAGCAGGTGCACCTTGCCCTCGAGCTCCTCGAAGCGCTTGGCGAAGAACTCCAGTGCCTCCTCGGGCGTGCCGGCCTCGTAGGACCCCACGGAGCGCTCGCCATCGGCGGTGCGGACATAGACGGTGCCGTCCTCGGCCACCCGGCCCCAGGGCGTCTCAGCCGGGGTCGAGTCGTCTCGGGACTGCTTGTCGGAGCTCATGGTCGCCCATCGTAGTCATGGCACCGAGTGGCCTCGGTAGGCTTCCACTGACAAGCAGACGACTGGCAAGACGACTAGCAAGGACTGACGCCCGTGTTCATCGCCGGCTTCCCCGCCGGACCCTGGGGGACCAACTGCTACGTGGTGGCGTCGGGTCCCGGGTCGGAGTGCGTGGTCATCGATCCTGGCAAGGACTCCGCGGCAGGGGTCGACCAGGTCGTCCGCGAGCACCGGCTCAAGCCGGTCAGCGTCCTGGTCACCCACGGCCACGTCGACCACATGTGGTGCGTCGCGCCCGTCGCCGGCACCTACGACGCGACGGCGTGGATCCACCCGGCCGACCGCCACCTGCTCTCCGACCCGATGGCGGGGATGAGCCCCGAGACCACCCAGATGCTCCTCGGCGGCGACTACTCGTGGGCCGAGCCCGACGACGTGCGCGAGCTCTCCGACCTCGCCGAGCTCGAGCTCGCGGGGCTGCGGTTCGTCGTCGACCACACACCGGGGCACACCGGGGGCTCGGTCACGTTCCGCACCCCCTACGCTCAGCAGGACGTCTCGGAGGTGATGTTCTCCGGCGACCTGCTCTTCGCAGGCTCGATCGGGCGCACCGACCTCCCCGGCGGCGACCACGCGACGATGCTGCGCAGCCTCACCGACAAGGTGCTGCCGCTGGCCGACGACATCGTGGTGCTGCCCGGTCACGGCGAGCAGACGTCCATCGGCCGCGAGCGCGCCACCAACCCCTTCCTCCGAGACCTGGTCCAGGACGTGCGATGAGCAAGATCGCCCCGCTCAGCGGGTTCCCCGAGCTGCTGCCTGCGCAGCGCGCCGTCGAGCGCGAGGTGATCGCCTCGGTGTCGCGCACCTTCGAGCTGCACGGCTTCGCCAACATCGAGACGCGCGTCGTGGAGCCGATCGACCGCCTGGCCAAGGGTGGCGAGGTCGACAAGGAGATCTACGTCCTCCAGCGCCTGGCCGCCGAGCCCGGCGCGAAGGCCGACCTCGGCCTCCACTTCGACCTGACCGTCCCGTTCGCGCGCTACGTGCTCGAGCACGCCGGCCACCTCGAGTTCCCCTTCCGGCGCTACCAGGTCCAGCCGGCGTGGCGGGGCGAGCGGCCCCAGGAGGGCCGCTACCGCCAGTTCACCCAGGCCGACGTCGACATCGTCGGCCGTGACGAGCTGCCGTTCCACCACGACGTCGAGGTGATGGCGGTGATGGTCGACGCCCTGAGTCGGCTGCCCATCCCGCGGGTGTCGTTCCAGTTCAACAACCGCAAGCTCATCCAGGGCTTCTACCGCGGCCTCGGCATCGACGACGTGACCGACGCCATCCGGGTGATCGACAAGCTCGACAAGCTCCCCGCCGAGGAGGTGGCCACCCTGCTCGTCGAGCGGGTCGGGGCCACCCCCGAGCAGGCGCGGCGCTGCCTCGAGCTGGCCACGATCCGCGTCGAGGACACCTCGTTCGTCGAGCGGGTCCGTGCGCTCGGCGTCACCGACGACCTGCTCGACCAGGGGCTCGAGGAGCTCGCAGCCGTCGTCGACGGCTGCCGCGCGGTCGCCGGCGACCGGGTCGGGGTGGAGGCCAACCTGCGCATCGCCCGCGGCCTCGACTACTACACCGGCACCGTCGTCGAGATCTTCATGGCGGGCTACGAGCGGCTGAAGTCCGTCGGCGGGGGAGGGCGCTACGACGCGCTCGCGAGCGACGGTCGTACGACCTACCCCGGCGTCGGTGTCTCGTTCGGCGTCTCGCGCACCCTCGTCCCGCTCATCGCCGACGGCGTCCTGTCCGGGAGCCGCCCGGTGCCCAGCGCGGTGCTCGTCGCGCTCAACACCGAGGACGAGCGCGGCGCCAGCACCGCGGTCGCGGCGGCCCTCCGGGCGCGCGACATCGCCTGCGAGGTCGCCCCGGCGCCCGCCCGGTTCGGCAAGCAGATCCGCTACGCCGAGCGCCGCGGCATCCCCTACGTGTGGTTCGTCCAGGCCGACGGGAGCCACCAGGTCAAGGACATCCGCAGCGGCGAGCAGGTCGAGGCCGATCCCGCCACCTGGAGCCCGCCCGAGGCCGACCTGCGGCCCGCCGTCGTCAGCACCGTCGTTCCCAGCAGCACCCCCGGCAGCACCCCCAGCAGCACCCCCAGCAGCACCCCCAGTGAGTCCTCAGAGGAGATCCAGTGATCCGCACCCATGACGCCGGCGCCCTGCGCGCCGACAACGTCGGCCAGACCGTCACCCTCGCCGGCTGGGTGGCGCGGCGGCGCGATCACGGCGGCGTCGCGTTCCTCGACCTGCGCGAGCGCAGCGGGGTCGTGCAGGTGGTTGTGCGCGACGAGGAGGTCGCCCACAGCCTCCGCAGCGAGTACTGCATCAAGGTGGTCGGTGAGGTCGTGGCCCGCAAGGAGGGCAACCAGAACCCCAACCTCGCGACCGGCGAGATCGAGGTCGTCGCGACCGAGGTCGAGGTGCTCTCCGCCTCCGACCCGCTGCCGTTCCCCGTCGACGACGCGTCCGGCCACAAGGGCGGCGAGGTCGGCGAGGAGGCGCGCCTCAAGCACCGCTACCTCGACCTGCGCCGCCCCGGCCCCAACGCCGCGCTGCGGCTGCGCAGCAAGATCAACAAGGCGGCGCGCGACGTGCTCGACGCGCGCGACTTCGTGGAGGTGGAGACGCCCACGCTGACGCGGTCCACCCCCGAGGGCGCTCGCGACTTCCTGGTGCCCGCGCGCCTGGCGCCCGGCAGCTGGTACGCCCTGCCGCAGAGCCCGCAGCTGTTCAAGCAGCTGCTCATGGTCGGCGGCATGGAGCGCTACTACCAGATCGCGCGCTGCTACCGCGACGAGGACTTCCGCGCCGACCGCCAGCCCGAGTTCACCCAGCTCGACATCGAGATGAGCTTCGTGGACCAGGAGGACGTCATCACGCTGATGGAGGACGTGCTGGAGGCGATGTGGGCGCAGGCCGGCCACACCATCGAGCGGCCCCTGCCCCGGATGACGTACGCCGAGGCGATGGCCAGGTACGGCTCCGACAAGCCCGACCTGCGGATGGGCCTCGAGCTCGTCGACTGCACCGACTACTTCTCGGACACCGAGTTCCGGGTGTTCCAGGCGCCCTACGTCGGCGCGGTCGTGATGCCGGGCGGCGGCAGCCAGCCGCGCCGGCAGTTCGACGCGTGGCAGGAGTGGGCCAAGCAGCGCGGCGCCAAGGGCCTGGCCTACGTCACGATCGGGGAGGACGGCACCCTCGGCGGCCCGGTGGCCAAGAACCTCACCGACGCCGAGCGCGACGGCCTCGCGGCCCACGTCGGCGCCGAGCCGGGCGACTGCGTCTTCTTCGCCGCCGGGCCGGCCAAGAGCAGCCGCGCGCTGCTCGGTGCCGCCCGCCTCGAGATCGGTCGTCGCGCGGGCATGCTCGACGACTCCACGTTCGCGTTCACCTGGGTGGTCGACGCCCCGCTGTTCGAGCCCAGCTCGGAGGCGGTGGCCAGCGGCGACGTGGCCGTGGGTGCGGGCGCGTGGACGGCCGTGCACCACGCGTTCACGAGCCCCAAGCCGGAGTTCATGGACACCTTCGACACCGACCCCGGCAGTGCCCTGGCCTACGCCTACGACATCGTCTGCAACGGCAACGAGCTCGGCGGCGGGTCCATCCGTATCCACCGCGGCGACATCCAGAGGCGGGTCTTCGCCGTGATGGGTCTCACCGAGGACGAGGCGCAGGAGAAGTTCGGGTTCCTGCTCGACGCGTTCAAGTTCGGCGCGCCCCCGCACGGCGGCATCGCCGTCGGGATGGACCGCATCGTGGCGCTGCTCGCGGGCACCGACTCGATCCGCGACGTGATCGCGTTCCCCAAGTCGGGCGGCGGCTTCGACCCGCTCACCGCGGCGCCCGCGCCGATCACCCCGGAGCAGCGCAAGGAAGCCGGTGTGGACGCCGTCCCCGCGAAGGACGTCCCGCCTGCGGGGTGATCCTTCGAAGGCTTTGCCGTGTCCTCACGGCGACCACCACGGCACCGCGTCGTAACGGGATCGTTACCCGTCGGTGATCGTGCCCACCACAGACGTCACATAGAGTCGCGCTCGGCGCAGCCATCGGGAGACCCCGGGCTGCGCCGGCCAGTCCCGAACCAGATGGGGAGAGCATGTCGGCAGAGATCGCAGGGCCCGAGACGCTGGGCATCCTGAACTCCGAACCGGAGCACCAGGACCCGAACAGCCCCAAGGCCAAGGAGATCTCCGGGAAGTCGCCCCTGCGCATCGCGCTGGGTCGGCTGGCTCGCGACAAGATCGCCGTCGTCTGCGCGGTGGTGGTGCTGTTCTTCATCATCTGCGCCACGTTCGCCGGCACGATCTGCAACATCTTCGGCGTCGACCTCGTCACGCCCCTGGCCAGCGAGCGCGTCGACGGCCTCAACAACGGCATGCCCAAGCCGGAGATGGGCCCGCCCACCGGCTCCTTCACCTGGGACCACCCGATGGGCGTGGCCCCGCGCACCGGCGAGGACAACCTCGCCTACTGGCTGCACGGGTGCCGCATCTCGCTGATGATCGCGACCATCGCGACGCTCATCGCCAGCACGCTCGGCGTCATCGTCGGGCTCGTGGCCGGCTTCCTCGGCGGCGCGGTCGACAAGGTCCTGTCGTTCTTCATCGACATGTTCCTGACGGTCCCGTTCCTGCTCGCCGCGCTGACCCTCGCCCCGATCCTCAACGACCGGTTCAACACCTCGGAGAACTACGCGACGATCCAGAAGTTCAGCCTGGTGTGCGTGCTCGCCATCTTCGGCTGGATGGGCACGGCGCGCCTGATCCGCGGTGAGGTCCTCGCGCTCCGTGAGCGCGAGTTCGTGCAGGCCGCCCGGGTGATGGGCATGCCGACCTCGCGGGTGCTGTTCAAGGAGCTGCTGCCCAACCTGGCGGCGCCCATCATCATCAGCGTGTCGCTGATGCTGCCGTCCTTCGTGGCGCTGGAGGCCGGACTCGCGTTCCTCGGCATCGGCGTCACCGACGGCGTCTCGTGGGGCCAGACGATCCTCAAGGCGGCCACGCCGACCTACTTCCGGGAGTACCCGCAGTACCTGTGGCAGCCGCTGCTCGGCATCGTCGCGCTGGTGCTCTCCCTCAATCTCTTGGGCGACGCGGTCCGCGACGCCCTCGACCCCAAGACCCGTCGTTGAGCCACGGCTCGACCCAGGTTTGTGCACGTCGCCGATGACGCCGTCCTCGGTGAGAACAAGAAAGAAAGGCTGGACAGCATGAAGCGGAACAAGCCGCTCGCGCTCGTTGCCGGTGCTGCCCTACTGACGCTCGCCGCCTGCGGTGGCGGGTCGTC
>NZ_JBZGDV010000003.1:0-358620 GCF_058355585.1 Nocardioides sp. Z13_37
AGATCACCCACCCAATCTGTCGGGGTGGCCTCGTTTTCGCCCGTCGCTATGGCCTCATTTTCGAGCGTCGTCGACAGATGCCCCTTCTGAGCGCCCGGAGGAACTTCGAGCGAGAGTGGATGGGTATTGCCTCTTGCGGCCGACCCGCTCGGGAGCGCATTGCGCCCATGTTGGATGGAGGGCAACCGTCTGACGGGGCCGTTCGGACACATGGAGTGAACCTGCACCGGGGTTGACGACGTCAGCAGACTCGCGCTTCGGCAGGGGTCTGCTGGCAGGGAATGGACCTCGCGTAGGTGCGACCAGCGGTTGTCGACGGCTATAGGGCTCTGACCTGCGAAAACACAGAATCGGCAGATGGTCACCAATGGCTGTCGATAAAGCTCTTGCGGACTGTTTGCGGACTGCGGGGGAGCGAGATTGGGCCACCATGTCCGCCTTCCACTGCGCCACCGACGCTCGGTACTCGAGCTTGCCTCCTTGAGTCGCGGCGTTGCGACGCAAATCCCGTGACACCGTTCCGGGTCGCGGCCGATGGCTCGGGCGATCTCGCGCACGCCCTCGTCCTGCGCCCGGAGCAGCGCGATCTCCTCCCGGCGCATGTGAATGAGAAAACCGGATGGCATGTGCCAGATCTCAGGCCTACTCCCACCCGGTGAACTTCTCGTGACCCATGCTGGTCCACGCCCGGCACTCGGTTGTCGGTTCAGCTGACGGTCAGTCGACGGTCAGCATGGTGGCCCCGAGGCCGATCATCATCGTGCCGCCGCCCGCGCTCAGTGCGTCGAGCCGCGCGGGCCGTCGGGCGAACCAGCTGCGCGCTGTCCCGGCAGCGAGCGCCCAGATGCTGTCGGAGGCGGCGGCAAACACCCCGTACACCATGCCGAGCAACATTGTCTGCAGCGCGACCGGGCCGCCCGGGTCGGTGAACTGCGGCAGAAATGCCAAAAAGAACACGATGGTCTTGGGGTTGGTTGCACCGACGGTGAAACCAACCCGCACGGGGTGCCCCCGGCGCACCGGTGCCCCGTCGGCCAGCGACAGCCGGGCGTCGGCACGGTGGCGGACGGCTTGCACCCCTAGCCACATTACGTACGCCGCGCCCGTGACCTTGAGGACGGTGTACGCCGTCGCGCTTGCCGCTACCACCGCACCGAGCCCGACGGCGACGAGGGCGACCTGGGCGGTCACGCCGAGGGCGTTCCCGACTACCGAGAGCAGGGCCTCGCGGCGACCGACGGTGAGTGCACGCCCGATGGTGAAGAGCAGGCTCGGACCCGGCACCTGGATGAAGACAATTGAGGCGACGAGGAACGCGACCCACTGGCTCGACGACGGCATGATGACAGTGTGGGTCCGAGCTGCGGACACAGGCAATCGGGTTGTCGGGACTGCTGAACGATCAGGCAGCGTAGTCAGAATTCCCCTGATCGTTCAGCAGTCCCGTGGTTCCACAACCGCTGGCGGCACGGCGCCGTTCGACTTGAAGTTCAAGCCCGCAGGCAGGTATCTCTCCTTCGCCGAGCGTGAGGAATCGCGCCGCTCAAGGCCCAAGACAACTTGGTCGGTGAGGGCTGGCCGCGCCGGCGCCGGCGCCGGACACGGCTCGCGGCTCGACTTGTGTTTGGGTGAGGCATGGGTGTTCGCTCGGCCTCGCCGTCCCGTCCAGTTTCGCTCGGCCCATGGTCCTACCTCGGGTGGCTGGTGGCCCGGCAGCGCGGCCGGGTGGCACTCGGTGCCGTGCTCGGCAGCGCCTGGATGGCAGGCCTTGCTGTGCCGCCGTACCTGCTCTCCCGCGCCATCGACGGCCTGGCCGACGGTCGGCGCGGGTCGGTGCTGGTCTGGGCGGCCCTCCTTGTGGTCGCGGGCGGTGTCCTCGCTGGCTTGAGCATCTGGCGGCACCGAACGATGACCCGTGTACGAATGGACGCCGCCTTCCGCACGATGTCGCTGGTGAGCGCGCACACCGTGCACCTCGGCGCTACGTTGACGCGTCGTGTCGGCACTGGGGAGGTGGTGGCGATCGGCAGCGGGGACGCGTGGGCGATTGGGCGGAGCCTCACCGCGACCGGGCCGGGGGTGGGCGCGGTGCTGGCGTACGTCGTGATCGCGGTGCTGCTGTTGCGGATCTCGGTGCTGCTGGCGGCGGTGGTGCTGGCCGGGGTACCCGTCCTGGCGCTGGTCCTGGGCCCTGCCTTGGGGCGTCTGCAGGCGGTCGGGACGCCCTACCGGGAGCAGCAGGGCCGGGTGACGGTTCGGGTAGTGGATGTCGTCGCTGGGCTGAGCGTACTGAACGGGCTGGGCGGCAAGGGGGTCTACGCGGACCGCATCCGAGCCGAGTCACAACAGCTGCTGCAGCAGGGCTACCGGGTCAGCCGGGTCACGAGCGTGGTCCAGGCGGTCGGTCTCGGGCTGCCCACCCTGTTCTCCGCGGTCGTGGTGTGGCTGGCCGCGCGGCTCGCGGCTGAGGGCGACCTCACCGTCGGTGAACTCGTCGCGGTCTACGGGTACGCTGCGGTGCTGGCCGTTCCGGTGGCCTCGTTCATCGAGAACGCAGTCGACCTCAGCCAGGCGCTGGTGGCGGCCCGCCGGGTGACCGACTTCCTGGGCATGCGTGCCGACGGCGTCGGAACGGCGCCGCCGCCCGGCGACGGCGACCTGGTCGATGAGGTCTCGGGGTTGCAGGTGACGCCCGGGACGTTCGTCGTGGTCGCGACCGCGAGGCACGCCGACGCCGTCGCCCTCATCAACCGCCTCGGGGGCCTTCAGTCAGGGGCTACCTGGGCCGGGAGACCGGTCGACAGCCTCGACCCCGCGGCGCTGCACGAGCAGGTGCTGGTTGCCGACCACGACGCCGAACTATTCGCCGGCTCGCTCGCGGAGGTGGTCGCCGGTCGGCGCCGGGTCGACGACCTCGGGCGGAGCGCGCTGCTCGATGCGCTGCACACCGCGGCAGCCGACGACGTCGTCCGCGGCCTGCCCGACGGCCTCGAGTCGAGGATCGACCCCGGCGGCCGCAACCTCTCCGGCGGCCAGCGTCAGCGTGTCCGGCTCGCCCGCGCAGTGGTCGCCGATCCGCCGATCCTGCTCGCCGTCGAACCCACCTCGGCGGTCGACGCAGCCACCGAGGCCACCATCGTCGACCGGCTCGTGCAACACCGCCGGGGCAGGACCACCCTGGTCACCTCGACCTCAGCGATCGTCCTGCAGGGAGCCGACGAGGTCCACCTGCTCGCCGATGGTCGCGTGGTCGCCACGGGCACCCACGCGGCGCTGATGGTCGAGCACCCGGCGTACGCCGCCCTGGTCCGCCGCGGGGAGACTCCGAGCCCGTCGACCGCCAAAGAGGAGATGGCTACATGAGCGCGCAGCGGCTCCAGGTCGCGGAGCCTGTCGAGGTGCGCCGTGCCGCGCGGCGCCTGATCGGCTCCGATCGCGCCGCGTTCGTGCTGGTGCTGCTGACCAACTGCGCGGCAGCGGGCGCGGGACTGCTCGGGCCGTGGCTGATCGGCCGGATCGTGGACGAGGTGCGGGACGGCGCCGGCGTCGCGGCGATCGACCGATTGGGTCTGCTCGTGCTGCTCGCCGCGATGGCGCAGCTCGTCATCGGACGCCAGGCCCGCTACCTGGGCTACCGGTTCGGCGAACGTACTGCGGCCCGCCTGCGCGAGGAGCTCATCGACCGTCTGATGCAGCTCCCTGCGCGGACGGTTGAACGAGCCGGGACCGGTGAACTCACCTCGCGTGCGACCACCGACGTCGGGCTGGTCTCGTTTGTGCTCCGCGACGCCGCCCCGGAAATGATGTTCGCCCTCGTCCAGACGCTGATCATCTTCGTCGCCGTCGTCCTGCTCTCCCCCCTGCTAGGGGTGATCGGTCTGGTCGCACTCGTGGCCGTCCCCATGGTCGTGCGCTGGTACCTGCGCCGCGCCCGGTCGGCCTACCTGGACCAGGCGGCAGCTGGCGCCGAGGTCGCCGACGTGCTGGCCGGCACCGCCACCGGTGCCCGGACCGTGGAGTTGCTCGGGCTGCAGGAGCAGCGCACGGCCGCCTGCGCGACGGCGATCGAGGCCGCGACGCGCGCCCAGCTGCGCACCCTGCGGCTGCGCAGCGTGTTCTTCCCGACCATCGACGTCTCCACCGCGCTCGCCGTCGGGGTCGTGTTCGGCGTCGGCGGACTGCTCTACCACGACCAGCAGGTCAGCCTCGGCACCGTCGTTGCCGCCACGCTCTACTTGCGTCAGCTCAGCGTCCCGATCGACACCATCCTGGTGTGGGTCGAGACACTGCAGAGCAGCGCCGCGTCGTTCGCCCGGCTCGAGGGCCTCGCCGGACCGGCCGAACCGCCGCGCTCCTCGCCGACGGACGCCGCAACCGTCCCAGTCGACCAGCGCATGGTTGTCAGCAGCGTCCACTACGCGTACGACGACGACAGCCACGTCCTCCACGGCGTCGACCTCGATGTGCAGCCGGGCGAGCACCTCGCCGTCGTCGGCCCCTCCGGAGCAGGCAAGACCACGCTCGGACGTCTCCTGGCCGGCGTCGACCGTCCCCGCGCGGGCACCGTGACCGTGGGCGGTGTCGAAGTCGCCGACCTCGCACCCGAGCAGCTCCGCCGCCACGTCGTCCTGGTGACACAGGAGCACCACGTGTTCGCCGACTCACTGCGTGACAACCTCACCCTCGCGGCGCCACACGCCACCGACGACGAACTGGTTGCCGCCCTGCGCACTCTCGGGGCCGACTGGGTCGACGAGCTGCCTGAGGGACTCGACACCGACCTCGGCAACCAACAGCTCGGGGGCGCGCACGCCCAGCACGTCGCCTTGGCCCGGGTCCTGCTCGCCGATCCCCACACCCTCGTCCTGGACGAGGCCACCGCTCTACTCGACCCGACCGCCGCTCGCCGCACCGAACAAGCACTCGCCGCCACCATCCGCGGCCGCACGATCATCGCAGTCGCTCACCGACTCCAAACAGCGAGAGATGCGGACCGCGTCGCAGTAATGGAAGACGGTCGCATCACAGAACTCAGCTCGCACCACGAACTCATCGCCAACGGCGGCTCTTATGCAGCCCTCTGGCTAGCCTGGTCCGGGCCTGCCGCCCAGGACCAGGAACAGGCCAACGGTCAGGAATGAGGCACCAAGCCAGACCCTAGGCCGAACCCCTGCAGGTCCTCTGGCCCGAGTGTTGGCTGATCGGCGCCGCTTGTCCCGTAGGGGGGTCGGAGCTGGGACAGCCGACGCCTTGGCGAAGTCAGTGGCGTGGTCGTGCCTCTGCGAGGTCAGCCTTGGCCGCGATGCGCTGGCGTTCGATCGCGCGGTAGACGGTGGAGCGTCCGACGCCGAAGAGCTCGGCCACCTCGAGGGTGCTGTACTCGCCGCTGTGCAAACGTCCCCACGAAACTCACGGGGGTAGGGCTGGCGCACAGCAACATCCTTCCAACCTGATTCTTCGTCAAGCGATCTCAGACTGTCACCGGTTCGTGCAGCAGCCCCCGCCCAAGCGCCGCCTCGAGAGGAACCCGATACTTATCGCATGCATGATCTCGACCTAGTTATGAAGCCATCTCGGTACCCGCGATCGGCGGAGTATGACCCCACCTGGGTGTTGGGGTTGGACATGGGGCCCCACCCACTGTGGCAGCTGGAGGAGCTACTCGGGGACATCCCTGTCGCGGCTTCGGCCCAGGTGCTCGATCTCGGAGCTGGTCGAGGAGCCACCTCGGTGTACTTGGCTCGTGAATACGGCTGCTCTGTGGTTTCACTGGACCTCTGGGTCCCTAGCGACGAGCGTCGTGTCGTCCTCGTCGAGGCGAACGTCTCTGACCAGGTGTCGACCATCGACGGTGACATTCGGACGCTTGATCTGGGTGACGCGGTCTTCGACGCGGTCGTGTCGGTCGATGCCTTCGAGTACTTCGGAACCGACGTCCACTTCTTGCCTCGCCTTTTGAGGCACGTCAAGCCTGGGGGCCTGGTGGCCATGTCCACGCCTGGTCTTCGTGATGATCCATACGAGGTTGCGCCGCCGTCCTACGTAACCGACGTCGTGGGATCTGAAGCTGCTGCTTGGCATTCACCGGGATGGTGGCAGAAGCACTGGGAACTCACCGGAGCGTTAGAGCAGGTCGAGGCAAGGTGGCAGGTGCACGGGCGCGATGACTGGCTGACGTGGGAACGGGCTCGCTTAGCGCGCCAGACCGACCCCGGCCCGAGCGATCGGTCCGTACTGGACATGCTTGAAGCGGATAGAGGCGAACAACTCGGATTCGTGCTGGCGACAGCCAGGAAGCGACGGTGACGTACACCGTGCGCCGAAGGCTTCAAGATGGGGAGCTACCGCATAGCGCGAGTTCGAAAGACAGTGCCCAGGCAGGCTACGAACACACCACGCGTGCCATCGGTCCCACATCACTTGGTCAACTCCCGGGTAGTGGTGTAGCGCTGCGTTCTCCTTCGTGATGGTTCAGGCGGTCAGGGCGGGTAGGTCGTCGGCTCCGATCTCGGGTTCGGTGGTGGGGACGATGTTGACTCGGCAGCGGGCGAGGACCTCGAGTCCGGTGGCACTCGTCGGTGCGGCTGTTGCGGCGGTGCCCGGCATCAGGTCCGCTGGGGTGCGCCGAGGCCTCAGCATCCTGAGGGGTACCTTCATGATCGGTCTTGGCCTTCACACCCTCCTGCCTGCGGTCCGGTGAGCCGCTCGTCGGCGGTTCTCGCGGGACTTGATGGACGCGCGAGAGCGGATGATCGGCAGTTCTATATCCTTGACATTGAGTATCGAGAATGATTGGGTCTTCGGCATGAGGATGAACCAAGGCGTCGAGTGGGCGTTGCACACCTGTCTCAATCTGGGATGGCTGGAGCCCGAGGGGCCTTTCACTGCGGCTCGTCTTGCTGCGTTCTATGACCTGCCGCCCGCCTACCTGAACCGCCAGCTCCAGCTGCTGGTGAAGGCGGACATCCTGACGTCGGTCTCCGGCCCGCGCGGCGGCTTCCGCCTGGCGCGGGGCCTGGACAAGATCTCCGTTCTCGATGTGGTCGTCGCCATCGAGGGACGAGTTTCGGCGTTCGAGTGCACGCAGCTCCTGCGTCAGGGGCCAGGTGGCGACCCCAACGAGGACTACCGGCTCTCGTGCCGCATTTCTCAGACGATGTCGCGCGCTGAGCTGGCGTGGCGCCGCGAGCTTGCCTCGGAGTCTCTCGACGATCTCCGACGCTCGGTCGAGGCCGGGTTTCCTCACACCCCGTCCCGTACCCGTGACTGGATGGTCAACGCTCGACGGTGACGCGTCGCGTCGCTGGAAGCCACAACGAATGGAGTAATTCTCGATGTCCAACATGCAGGATAGTCGGAAAGCGCGGCTTGTGTTGCCTCTCCTTGCTGCTGCTCAGCTGATCATCTCGATCGACTACAACATCGTGTATGTTGCACTGCCCGAAATCGGGTCCAGTCTCGGCTTCGACGACCACAGCTTGCAGTGGGTGGTGAGCGCGTACGCAGTCGCATTCGGCGGGTTCCTGCTTCTTGGCGGGCGAGCGTGTGACGTGCTCGGCGCGCGACGGATGTTCGTTGTGGGGCTCGGTCTCTATGCCTTCTCGTCGTTGCTCGGCGGAATGGCGACAGTCCCAGCCGTGCTGATTGCGGCTCGAGCCCTCCAGGGCATCGGTGGCGCTGTGCTGTTCCCTGCCACGCTTACCTTGGTAAGCCTGTGCTTCGCCGAGGGTCGGGCGCGCAACCGCGCGTACGCCGTGTGGGGGACCGCCGGCGGTAGTGGCATGATCCTCGGCTCACTACTGGGCGGCGCGCTCACGGACGCATTCGGGTGGACGGCTGTCTTCCTGGTCAACGTGCCTCTGGCGGGCGCTGTGGCACTCGGTGCGCTTGCGGCCATCGAGAACACTGTTGCTGGGACGCGACGTTCGCGTTCGCTCAACGCGCTCGGGGCCGTTGTGTCGACGGTTGGCATCACCGCTGTCGTCTATGCCGTCGTGGATGGTCCGGAGGTCGGGTGGGACTCGCCGCTCGTGCGGACTGCTGGTCTCGCCGGCGTGCTGCTCGTCGCGGCGTTCATCATCCAGCAGCGTTCCAGCGTCGACCCGCTGGTCCCGCTGCGGCTGTTCCGCGACCGCAACCTCGCCTTCGGTGCGGCCGTCACCTTCGGCTACATGGCGTCCTTCGGCACGCTTCTGTACTTCCTCACCCTGTACTTCCAGGTGGTGCTCGGCTACTCGGCGATGCAGACCGGTCTGGCGTTCGTCGTCCCGATGGTCGCCATCGCCTCAGGTGCTCAGCTGGCAGGACGCGCGGCGACCCGTTTTGGCGCGCGAGACATCCTGGTCGGCAGCCTCGTGCTCGGAGGCGCCGGCGCCGCGGCTGTCGGCCTGGGCCTTGGCGGAGCGAGCAGCTACGCGGCGTTGGTGCCTGGGCTGGTCGTGCTGGGTCTCGGACAGGGGGCGGGCTACACACTCATGTTCGGGGCCGCCACGACGGGAGTCGACGCCGGTGACCAGGGCGTCGGAACCGGCGTCGTGTCCACCACGCAGCAGATCGGCGGGGCGATCGGGCTGGCCTTCCTTGTGTCCGTCTCCGGCGCGGGCGGCGCGGGCGGGGACGCTGAACTGGTTGCCGGTCTTCGTGACGCGTTCCTGGCTGCGGTGGCGCTCATCGGCGTCACGAGCCTGCTCGCGCTAGGGCTCAGGCGCCGTCACTCCGACGTCGACGGGCTCCGCGTTCCAGGCGACGGCACCGCCGTGACCGTCTGACCTGTTCTTCCCATCGCACCACCATCGAGAAGGAGAAAGCAATGGCACGACCTACCACCACCCACGACACGACCTCCGCCCAGCGCCCGGCGACCAGGCCCTGGATCGTGCGCCATGAGACCAGCGAGCGCCTGCAGGACGGGGCCACCAGTGTCATCGAGCTGCTCGCGGACGGGGAGCACACCGGCGGCGCGCTCACCGTGAACCGTGCGGAGCTCCAGGAAGGCTCGCCCGGTGCGCCGTCGCACCTCCACCTGCGCGCCACCGAGACGATCTTCGTGCTCTCCGGCTCGCTCGACGTGCTCGTAGGCGAGAACGTCGAGGTCCTGACGCCCGGCGACATGGTGGTCCTGCCGCCCGGCGTCGCGCACGCCTTCGCGCCCACCTCGGGATCGTCGGCCGACATGCTCGCGATCTACACCCCCGGCCAGCACCGGTTCGACTATTACCGACTGCTCGAACGGCTCTATCGGGGAGAGGCCACCCTCGACGAGCTCACGGCCACGTCCGACCACTACGACAACCACTACGTGGACAGTCCGGTCTGGCAGCGGGTCCACCCCTGGCCGACCTGACGGCTGCGGCGGAGGCGGGTCGACGAGGGCGTCCAGGGCCAGGTCGGTGCGCAGGCTCTTCGACAGCTGCCAGCCGACCACGCGTCGGGAGAAGATGTCGATGACGAACGCGGCGTAGACCCACCCGGCGAAGGTGCGGCAGTAAGTGATGTCCGCGACCCACACCCGGTTCGGTGCCGGCGCCTGGAAGTCGCGGTCCAGCAGGTCCGGTCGACTGTCCGGACCGTTACCCGGGACCGTGGTGCGCGGCCCCTTTGCCCTGCTGATTCCGCGAAGTCCCTCGGCGCGCATCAGCCGGTGCACGGTGCAGCTGGCGATGCGGTGGCAGCGACGGTTCAGCTCGGCGTGCATCTTGCGGACTCCGTAGACGGCCGTAGTTCTCCGCGTGCACGCGACGCTTCACCACCAGGTGCTGCACATCAGCGACTGCCCTGGCCGAGGGCGGCCTGCTCTTGGCGGCGTAGAAGCTGCTCGGGGCGATCTGCAGGCCCGCCTTGCGTAGCACGGTGCAGATCGGCGCGACCCCGAACCGGTTGCGGTGCTGGTCGATGTACTCGACCAGCACCGGCGTGGTCACTTCAGCTTGCGGTCGAGCTCCGCCGCGGCGAAAGACGCCGACGCCGTCCGCAAGATCTCATTCGCCCGACGCAGCTCTTTGTTCTCACGCTCCAACTCAGCGATCCGCTGCGCCTCGGCGGTCGTGACACCGGGACGGCGGCCCTCGTCGATCTCGGCCTGGTTGACCCAGTTCCGCAGCGCTTCCGTGGAATGAGAGCCTCCATCAGACCCGGCACGCGACACGATGCTCCACGACGGCGAGCACACTGAGCGCGAGCCACAACCCCACCACTCTGGCAAGCGGGTGTCGCACGACCGTCACGTCGCGACCCTAACGGCGGTCGAACGTATCGCGGTACCGACGAAAGTCAGTGCCGCGACGGAGAGTCCTCCAGGGGTCGTTCGCCCGCTGAGGTTGGTGGAGTCACCGATGGCCCGGAAGAAGTGCATTCCGGACCAAGGTTCAACAGCCGATCACCGACGGTGGTCCGGGTCCTCGCCGGCCGGGGGCTCAGGCTCCGCAGATCTCCCCGCCGTCGGCTCCGACGATGGGGACTCGCTGCGAGGCGGTCCGACGAGCTCATCGCGCACCTTCTGGAGGAGGCTGCGAGGAGCCCCGGCTCTCCTTCTCCGCGAGGAATCCCACAGATCGAGTCCGCCGAGGCCTATCAGTGCGATGCCGAGCGGTCCTCCCTCGAACCAGAGGAATTCACGCTCCCAGAAGAAGATCGCGAGCACAGCGCCCGCCGCAATGGACACGAAGCCGAGGATGGCTCTCGGCGACAACGGGACACCATTCATGAGGTGACACCTTTCTGATGTGTGGAGCTACGAGATGAGGTCGAGACGCGTTGCGGCGTCGGCCGCGACGAGGCCACCGACCGCGACCGGGACGGTGGCCGCCAGGGCCGGCTGTTTGGTGGGCTGTGGGCAGCCGCAGGGACGCCGCGTCATCCCAGCGAGATGCCCGCAACCAGCAGCATGGGCAAGTCGTCGGATCGTCATGACCTCGCCCGCGATCTTGGTGCGCTCGCAACGGCCCCGCCGCACAGCGGCCGGGAGCCGGCGTCAAGTGAGCAGGCGACGGCGGTAGCCCTCGGCGACGGCGGAGGCCCGGTCACGGACGCCGAGCTTGTCGTAGATGTGTTGCAGATGGGTCTTGATGCTCGCTTCGCCGATGAACAGCGTCGTGGCGGCGTCTCGGTTGGAGCTGCCGTTGGCGACCAGCTGCAGCACCTCCTTCTCGCGATCGGTCAATGTGCCGGCGCCCGGCCTCCGGACCTGCCCCATGAGGTGTTGCGTCACCGACGGCGCAAGCACCGACACTCCACGCGCGGCGGAGCGGACGGCCTGCATCAGCTCGTCGGGCACGGCGTCCTTCAACAGGTAGCCGGTCGCACCCGCCTCGATCGCCGGCAGCACGTCGCTCTCGCTGTCGAACGTGGTCAGGACGAGCACCCGGACCTCCGGGGCCCGCTCGCGCAGGGCCGCGGTCGCGGCGACGCCGTCCGTCCCGGGCATCCGAAGGTCCATCAGCACGACGTCCGCGGCCAGCCGCACCGCGCACTCCACTCCCTCCGCGCCGTCCCCGGCCTCACCGACCACGACGATGTCGTCGGTGTCGGCGAACGTGTCGCGAAGACCGCCCCTCACGATCGGGTGGTCGTCCACGATTACCAGTCGAATCATCGGTCGATCTGCTCCTTGTGTCTGGTCCCGACGGGCGTGATCGCGGGCACGCGCGCGCTGACGGACGTCCCGTCGCCCGGCGCGCTCTGCACCTCGAGGTGACCGCCGACCCCCCTGGTGCGCTGGCGCATGCTGGTCAGGCCGAACCCGTCGCCGGCCACTTCCGCGAACCCGCGTCCATCGTCCCGCACGTCCAACAGCACCTCGGTGCCGGTGTAGGACAGCGTGACGACGACGCGCGAGGCGTCCGCGTGCTTGGCGACGTTGGTCAGCGACTCCTGCGCGACTCGGAAGAGAGACACCTCGATGGCCGGGCTCAGCGGCTCCCGGGTGCCGGTGACCTCCACCTGAGCGCTGACGCCCTGGTCCTGCGACCACCGCTCGGTCAGGGTGCGCAGCGCGTCGGGCAGGTGCGCTCGGCCGAGCTCCTGGGGAGCGAGCGCCTGCACGGACCGCCTGACCTCGCTCAGGCTGGTGCGCGCGAGACGCAGCGCACGCCCGACGTGCCCGTCCGCCTCGCCCCGCCCATGAGCGGCTCGCTCCGCTGCCTGGAGCTGCGTGATGATGCCGGCGAGGCCCTGGGCCAGGGTGTCGTGGATCTCGCCCGCCAGTCGCTGCCGCTCGTCCTGCATCCCCGACTCCCGGGCCTGCGCGACCAGCTGCGCGTGGAGCCCGGCGTTCTCGTGCAGTGCCGCCTCGAGGCGCTCGACGAGCTCCTCGCGCCTGCGTTCCTCCGGTTCGCTGCGCGCCGTCAGGACGATGCCCACCCCAATCGCCGCGGTCTGCACCGCGACGATCAGGAGGAACTCCGCGAGCGTCCCCGGGGTCGGGTCGGCCCACACCTGCATCGCGGAGCCGTTGAGGGCCACCGAGGTGGCCAGGACTCCGATCACCCCCAGCGGCCACGGCGTGAGCACGTACGCGTGGAAGAAGCCGGCCACGGCGAAGACCAGGAAGACCTCCGAGTACGTCATGAGGGTGACGCACAGCGCCAGCAGTCCGACGAAGTAGATGCCCGCCTGCACGGGCCCGAGCGTCCTCCTCCTGAGAGGCAGCGTGTGCCTGAACAGCACCCACAGCACCGAGACCGCGACCAGCCCGAGCACGCGTGCGCCCTCGGACCAGAAGCCTTCGCCGGAGGTCGGAAGCGTCCACGAGAGGTAGATCGCGGTCGAGACCGTCAGCAGCAGCCACGGTGTGACCAGCTGCAGGAGGTCCCACACCCGCAGCTGTTCGGTCCTCCAGGCCAGCCGGGACCGGTTCGCGATCGCCACCTCCTCGGTGATGGTGGATCCGTGCGTCCCGGAGCTCGGGCGCCGGCCGTCCCCGACATCGCGCATGGTGGTCGACCCCTATTCCCAGCGGAAGAGCTTCGCAGCGGTGGCGCTCGCGGCCACTGCGATGCCCGCCATTATGGCGATCTGCAGCCAGAAGGGCTGTCCACCGGCCGTGGCGGTGACCTCGCCCGCCTCGGCGGACCAGGCCGTGGTGAGAGCCTGCAGCCCCGGCGGAATGAACTCGCCGACCTCTCGCAGCACGTCGGGCATGAGCACCCGGGGCAGGAAGGCGCCACCGAAGAACATCAGCGCCACGAACAGGAGCGTGCCGGTCTGGTTCGCCGCACTGCCCGTGCGGACCACGGCCGCGGACAGCATGCCGAGCCCGAGGAGTGCCGCATAGCCCACGACGAAGGCCACGAGGAACTGCAGCGGCCGCTCGGGCGGCGAGATGTCAAGCACCGCCCACGCGAGGAGGATCATGAGCGCCGCGGACACGACCACAGAGGCGAACGCGACGAGCATCTGGGCGAGCAGCACGGTGCGCGGATGGGCCGGAGTGGTCGACAGCCGGCGCAGGATGCCGCGCTCGCGATACGTCGCGATCACGACCGGAACGTGCTGCACGGCGATCATGACCATCCCGAACACCAGCGCGGTCGGCGCCCACACGTCGATCGACCGGAGGCCGCCGGTGTCCGGCGACGTCTCCCTCAGCGTCGGGACGGCACCCAGACCCAGGAGGAGTCCCGTCGGGAACAGCACGCCGAAGATGACCGTGGCGGAGTCACGAAGGAACAGCCTCGCCTCGATCTCCACGACCTTCTGAAGAGACGGCATCAGTCGACCTCCCCGGTGAGATGTTCGGACGATCTCCGGGCACGGCCCGTGAAGGAGACGAACGCGTCGTCGAGGTTGCGCTGGTCGGCGCGGAGGTCCTGCGCCACGACCCGCGCGCGGGCGAGAGCCGCCACGACGCTGCTCAGGAGCTCTCCCCTGCCGGTGACCAGCCACCGGTCGTCGACCACCTCGACACCGGTCACGTCGGGAAGCTCGGTCAGGACGCTCTCGTCCAGCGGCTGACTCAGGCGGAACCGGACCTGCTGCACCCCGCTCGCCTGCGAGATCAACTCGGCCGGCGTGTCCACTGCAGCGACCCGGCCACGGTCGATGACGGCGATGCGGTCACAGAGACGCTGGGCCTCATCCATGAAGTGCGTGACCAGCAGGATGGTGACGCCCGTGTCGCGCACCCGCTCGATGAGACTCCAGGTGTCACGCCTGGCCTGCGGGTCCAGACCCGTCGTGAGCTCGTCGAGGATCGCGACCTTCGGGTTGCCCACCAGCGCGAGCGCGACCGAGAGTCGCTGCTTCTGCCCGCCCGAGAGCGCCTTGTACTGCGTGTCGCGCTTCTCCGTGAGGCCCAGGAGGTCCATGAGCTCGCGCCAGTCGGCGGGGTCGCGGTAGAAGGAGCTGTAGAGGGCGAGCGCCTCGGACACCTTGATCGCGTCAGGGAAGCTGCTCTCCTGCAGCTGCACGCCCAGTCGTTCACGCACCTCGGCCCGGTCCTTGATCGGGTCGAGCCCCAGCACGGAGACCGAGCCGGAGTCGGGCGTCCGCAACCCGGCGATGCACTCGACGGTCGTCGTCTTGCCGGCGCCGTTGGGCCCGATGATGCCGAAGATCTCCCCCTCGTCGACCGTGAAGGAGACGTCATCGACGGCGACGTGCTGGCCGTAGCGCTTGTGCAGATGTCGTACGTCAAGTGCCACCATGCCGCCAAGCTACGGGCGCACCACGATCCGCCACATCGACCATTGCGGCTGGGCTCCGGTTGATCCGCGCCTCCACCGTTCGGTGGATGGGGCTGCTGCACGAATAGGTGAGGTGGAGTCCAGCGCGCTGCATGAGCAGTTCGAGCTGGCCGTGCCCGACCGCGACACCGTGGCCGAGAGTGAGCTCGGCGTGGGCACGACGACCGCCGTAGATGCCGCGGGATCCGATGTGGATCTGGGTGATCAGGTCCGTCCGCCAAGCGTGTCTCCCGGCCCGTTCGGAGGGCGCTCGCTTCAGACGTTCGTAGTAACCCGGCAGTGCGCCGCGCCGACGGCAGACTCGAGCGCCTCGACCGCGAGCTGAGCGGTCATCGGGGGAGTCGACGGAGTAGCCGACGATGCGTTTGGACCACACGACTTTGACCGCGCAGATGTAGAGCTTCCCGACCGCGGTGGGGTGGTCGGAGATGTCGGTGAGCCGCAGCTGGTTCGGGCCGGGTGCGGTGAACTCGCGGCGGACCAGGTCGTCGTGGGCGGGTGCACCGGGCAGGCCCCTACTTCCCGCGTCGCTTCTTGCCGAACACGCGCCACCACTCGTTGGCCGAGCAGTTCTTCCACACGGTCCGTTCACTGACCTGTTGCCCGGCGTCGGTGCCCTCGTCGAACAACAGCCGGTAGCCGACCTCGGGGTGCTCGCGGCGGGCGTGGAAGATCGCGTTCGCGAGGTAGGCCTCCTCGAGCTCGCTGTCGGTGATCGGGCAGGCGAGCCAGGCGTAGTAGTGCTGGCGGTGGAGCTTGAGCACCCGGCACGCAGTTCGCGGGACTCGTCCGTGGTGACTCCGGGCTTCACGCCCCGTCGCCCCGTTCTGTGGAACGCGTATGCTCACGCATGTACCGATCGGTACGTCCACGCGATCTGCGAATTGAGGAAGCTTCATGCCTCGTTCCATGAGTGGCGTCACGCCGCCGACCATGGACCAAGCCCGGGCGGTGCTCGAGGCTCAGCCATTCAGCAAGCTGTTGGGCGCGACCCTGTCGCAGTTCGGGGACGGTCGCGCGACCATCGACATCCCTCTCCGGCTCGAGCACTTGCAACAGGGTGGCATCGCGCACGGCGGCTTGCTGGCCTACGGAGCCGACAACGCCATGACCTTTGCGGGAGGCTCGGCCCTCGGCCCAGACGTCCTGACCGGTTCCATGTCTGTCGAGTACGTCGCGCCGGCCAAGGGTGACCTGATCCGAGCAGAGGCCTGGGTGGCCTACGTCGACGGACGCCGGGCTGTGTGCCATTGCACGGTCCTGGTGCAGCGCGACGGCGACTGGCACGTGTGCGCGATCGGCCAAGGCGTCATCAAGGCGCGTTCGTAGGCGGCGCCCCGAGCCGGACCCGGCCGGTCCTCACCTGGTGGACGTCCCGCACCGCTTGCGCTGATCGCAGGCATGAGCGAGGACGTCGCGCGGGTCCGCCGGATCCTGGCGGGCGTACCGCCTGTCGATGGCCGTCAGTAGGCCAGGTTCATCACCATGATGCCCGCCACGATGATGCCCGCCCCCGAAAGAGTGCGTGCACCTGCCTTCTCGCGCAGAAAGACGACGCCGATGACGGCAGCGAAGACGATGCTCGTCTCACGAAGGGCGGCGGCAACGGCGAGCGGACCCAGCGTCTGCGCCCAGATCATGAGACCGTACGACGCGGAGCTCAGGGCGCCGACGGCTGTCGCCAGCAGCCAGGGACCCTCGCGCCAGAGTCGGCTCGTCGTGATGCTGCTCGAGCCCAGGACGAGGGCGAGCGTGAGCAGCCCCTGGCCTACGGAGAGGTAGCCGATAAACCCCAGCACCGAGTCGGAGGCTCGCACACCGACCCCGTCTACCACGGTGTAGCTGGCGATCAGCAGGCCGACGGCGAGGGCGAGTGCGAGTCCGCGGAGGTTTGCCCGGGCCAGGGAGACCTTCGCGCTGACGATCATCAGCAGCCCGGTGATGACGAGGCCGAAGCCCGCGAGCTCTCCGGGCGTTAGCTTGTCGCGTGCCAAGGCATAGGCCGCGGCTGCGACGACGACGGGGGAGAGGCCTCTGGACAGCGGGTAGAGCGCGGAGAACTCGGCCAGGTCGTTGAGCCGCATCAGGGCGATCGTGTAGACGACGTGGAGGAGCACCGAGGCGACGAGAAGGGGGATGGCCTCGCTGTCGACCACAGGATGGAGGACCACCAGCACCGCCCCGACGAACACGGTGATGGCGGACATGCAGGCGAAGCCCAGCGCTTGCTCGCGGAAGCGGTAGGCGATCGCGGACCATGTGGCATGCAGCAGGGCAGACCCCAAGGCCGCCACACCGAAGAGCAGACTCATCTCAAGGGCCGGTCCCTTGGGGTACTGGCACACGGGGGCGAGAACGCGGGAGCGCACGAACCATACGGTTCGTACGCGGAGCGGACAGTCCGACCTGGGTGTCGTGGACGCCACACGCCCCCTGGGCCAGCGCCACCACCGGAGCGATCACAGAGCCTGCCATCGCGAAACTCACAGTCTCGCGGACCGTTACTGCATGCAGCTCGGCGAAGACGCAGCGGAGTGCCTCGACTGCGCGGAGTCCCCCGGAGATGCCGCCCCAGCTGACGAAGCCGACGGGCATGGCACGCCATTCGTCGCGAACCGCGTCGATGGCCTCTTCGAGCGGACCGGGGAACGAGTGGTTGTACTCCGGGGTCACCACCACGACTGCGTCCGCCTGCGTGAGCGACGGGGCAAGGGAGCCGCGGCCTCGGCGGCATCCTGTCGTCCGTGGTGGGCACGTCCGTCGGCTCAGCTGTCGCGATCGGTGAACCATGGACCGGGCGCTCGTCTCGTCTGGACGTGCCACTGCAGAGGCTCTCGCGCTGTGACACCACGGTCGTGCCAAGGGCCGGCGCGTTAACCACTTAGCCCATGGGGTGGTCGGCGAGAGCCTGACGGATGCCCCCTCGGACGGCCCGCCCGGCAGGGGATCCGGGCTTCCGCGCAGCTTGACGATCGAAGCTGGCAGCGAAGTCGGACGCGATCGTCAGTCGCGGATACGCGACGACGAGATCGCGGAGGAAACCGTCGTCCCAGAGCTCTCCGCCGCGGCCAGCGATGTCGTACGACGTGGCGATCTCAAGCAAGTGGCCTTCTGGATCCTCGTCCGGATCGACCTCCGGCGACATGTGGCGCACGATGACCTGCCCGAGCCGGACTCGCCGCGTTGGTGGCCATCCGGCGCCGGCCGCGAAGACCCACGCCAGTTCGCCTCCGGCATGCTCGAACGGCAGCGTGTGCGAGTCGAAGGGCGCCGTCAATCCGATGTCGTGCAGCATCGCAGCGACGTACAAGAGCTCCTCGTCGACCTCCATGCCACGCTGACGACCAGCGGCGGCAGCGAGGAAGAACGAACGCGCACAGTGATTGAACAACGCAGTGGAGCAGTACTTCCGAGCCACCTCCACGCTGGCTCGTGCAGCTGAGGAGTCGACATGGTTCAGATGCAGGTCCATCAGTGCCCTTCCGTTGACCAACGCCGCGGTCCTACGTTGACCGTCACGAGCGGAACGCGCCGGCATGGTGAGCCGCCGCTTCGCGACACGCGTGGCCCAAGTCGGTCAACGTACCAGATGGTACGTTTGGCCCTGGAGCAACTGGTCGGTACGTGCGCTGCCGCATGACCCTTCGAGGTAGGGACCGCGGCGAAGAGCGTTCGCCCAGGAACTGGAGTCTCCGGCCTAGCCGGGGCGGTTCACACCGTGCTCGAGCCAGGGTCCTGCTGTCGCATTGGCGTACTACCCCTGACGCTGCTCCTTGGGGCAGGGGCATGGATGCTTCCGGTCTGACGGCCGTGGGGGGCATCGGAAGGACGCGTGGCGGCTTGGAATGTACGCCGATAGGCTGCCGGGCTGATCCCCACCGAGGCGTGGAACCGTCGCCGCAGATTGGTCGCCGTCGACAAGCCCACTCGGCTTGCGATGGTGTCGACCGTGAGGTTGGTTCCCTCGAGTAGAGCTCTAGCAGCGTTGATGCGCTGGGCGAGGATCCACCGACCCGGGCTCACACCCAGCTGATCTACGAAACGGCGCGACAAGGTGCGAGCAGAGGTGTGGGATCGGCCTGCCAGCACTTCGACAGACAGGTCAGAACTCAGGTGGGCGGTAGCCCACTCCAGCAGGGGGCCCAGCGTGGCGGTCTCAGTCTCCCGCATCTCCGGCCCAGTCCGGTACTGCAGTTGACCGCCTTCACGATGTGGCGGCATCACCATGTGACGTGCAACCTGGGATGCGTATGCGGCACCGAAGTCGTGACGCACCAGTTCCAGGCACAAGTCGATTCCAGCGGCCGTACCGGCACTGGTCGCGACGTCGGGGTGGGACACGTACAGGGCGTCGATTCGGAGGTCCACCTCAGGGTGCAAGCGGCGGAAGTCCTGTTCCATGCGCCAGTGCAGGGTGGCGGATCGTCCAGTCAAGAGCCCTGCCTGGGCTAGCAGGAAGGCACCTGAGCAGATGGACACGATTCGCGCCCCACGCTCATGAGCTCTTCGGAGGGCGAGCAGGACGTCGGGGTGTGCAGGTTTCTCATACTCCACGTAGCCGGTGACGACGACCGTCTCTGCTTGCTCCAGGCGTTCGAGGCCGAACGCCACGCTGAGCTCACCGCCGCCGACTATCGGAACGAGACCTGGCGTGCGGGTGCAGACACTCCAGCTGTAGTGGCTCGGGACTTCCGGTCTCGCGGTACCAAAGACTTCGCCGGCGGCGGCCAACTCGAAGAGCGACTGCGGGCCGGTCGCCAGGGCAACTACGCGGTGCAGCATGGCTGCAAAGTACCCCTAGGTGACCTTTCGGTCATGCCGACGGCGCTATGGGGTCGCATAGCGTTCGTGTGTGACCAATTTCCAGACCGTGAACATCGACGACATTGCCCCGGTGGAGGTTGCACCTGGGATCCTGCGACGCCCATTGCCAACAACGGACCAGGCGCGTGCCTGGCTCATCGACTTCGGCCCCGGCACTCAGTGGCCCGTCGTGGATGTTCACGACGGCGAGGAGCGGTACTTCGTCATCGAAGGTGAGTTCATCGACGGCGATGCCGTACTGGGCCCGGGTTCGTACGTCGTACTGGCAAAGGGCTCCTCGCACCAGCCTCGATCGGAGCTGGGTGGTCGCATGCTGGGCATCAACATCATCGAGAAGTAGCCGCCCCGCCGGGCGAATGGTCCTGGGTGCGCTCGCGCGACCCGCATGCGCGGCGGCGTGCGATCACCACGCCATCGCACGGGCGCGTCATGCCGGAGGCAGGCCACCTGCTCGTTGCGAAGACCGCTTCGACCGCCAGCGGCTTGGTTCGGAGCCCGCGATGCCCCGTGCTCCATCGAGGCGCGACGCGGTGGCCACGGTGCGCGGCACCTGTTCGACGGCATACCGAAGGACGCGTTGCGGCGCTCGGCGGTGTTACCCACCAGCAGTCCACGACTTTCCACCGGGACATCCGGCCCGGCCCCACCACACGCACTCGGAAGGAATTCCGCTCGCGATGACCCACCTGGCTCTCGATCTGACCTACCCGCTCACCACCGAGCGCCTTCGGTCGCGACCCCTCGACCGGATTGCAGACGTAGCTCCCTACCACGCCTACGGGTCGCTCACCGAGGTGTGTCGCTACCCCCGGATCGAGCCAGTGACGCTCGAGCGGGTGGTTGAACGCTTCGCCGACCCTGAGCGCACGCGCAGGTCCCGGGCGCTGCTCGATCACGAGTGGCGGGCGCGCCGTGCCGAGCAACGACAGGTTCGCGGCTGATGGACGATCGCCAGCGGCGACGGCTGGCTGACTGCCTGGCGGTGGGAGACGTCTGTGGTGCCGCTGCGGTGCTGGGCCATCTTCATGTGCTCGTAGGGACGGTGGTGGAAGGCGACCGTCGCGGCCGCCTCTTGGGGTACCCGACGGCGAACCTTTCGGCCGAGGGCACGAGGGGCGCGCCGGCCGACGGCGTCTACGCTGGCTGGCTGACGCTTCGTGACACTGGGGAGCGCCTGCCGGCCGCGATCTCCGTCGGGACCAATCCCACCTTCCCGGGCGAGCGGAGCCGTCGCGTGGAGTCGTATGTGCTCGATCGCGTGGACCTGGACCTGTATGGAGCGCCCGTCGAGGTCGCCTTTGTCGACCGTGTGCGCGACACCGAGACCTTCCCGGACGTCGCAGCGCTGATCGCGGCTATGGGCGAGGACGTCGACCGGGTCCGCCGGATCCTGCGGGCGTACCACTTGTCGGTGGCCGTCAGTGGACCAGGTTCACCATCATGAGCGCAGGACTGGTCGAAGACCTGGAAAGCGATCCACGACCAGTCCCCGGGCCCGCTCCGGCGCCCTCTGGTGGGAATGTCGTACGTCCGTCGCGGTCCTCGACCAACAACGGCCAACCGTGTCAGCTCGGAGTCGGCCGCATCAGGGAGGCAATCGATGACTGCGCTACCGCCACTTGGCGTGTGGGCATCCACGCCGCGCACCGTCAGGGTGGGGGCGTTGGTCCCGCTCAGTCGGCCCGGCTGGATCGAGGCGGGTCGCCATCTGCTGGCCGGCCTCGAGCTGGGCGCAGAGATGGTGAACGCCGCTGGCGGGGTTGATGGACGGCCCTTGGAGCTGATCGTCCGTGACACTGCCGCCGACCCTGCCCGAGCGAGTGCCATGGTGGACGAGCTGCACGAGTTGGGTGCCGTGGCCTTGGTGGGGGAGTACCACAGCGTCGCTGCCAGAGCCGCCGCATGCCGGGCCGACGTACTCGAACTCCCCTTCCTGTGCTCTTCGGCAGTGATCGATGAACTCACCGATCAGCCGGGGAGTCGCGTCGCGCGCCTGGCCCCGGCGCAGTCCTATGGTTGGCGGGTCTACGGCGACTTCCTGCGGAACGCCGGGCACCGTCGAGTCGCCTTGATCCGAGAGTCCAGTGACTACTGGGCTGCCGGCGCACGAGTTCTGAGTGAGTATCTGACTCCGCAGGAAGTCACCGTCCATGAGATCGATGCGCACGCGAACGACTCGTCGGAGCTATGTGATCTTGTCCTTCGCAGTGGCGTGTCCGCGGTCCTGCTCCTTGTGGGCTACGAAGAACCATCAGTGGCTATCGTGCGAGCACTCCGGGCGGACGCACGACTCGCTCATCTCGTGATTGGGGCTCCTGCCGGTCAGCCCGAATTTGCGTCCTGGCACAGAGAACTAGGTGAACAGGGCAGCGCCATCCCATTTCTGCGCTACCTGCCGGACCGCTTGGGGCCCCTCGGTCGCCGCGTGCAGGTGATCTTGACCGAGCGGTTGTCCGAGCCGCCCCTCTTCACGGCTTTTGAGGGATACGACACGACAGCGGTGCTAGGAGAAGCTCTGCGGTCGGCACGAGGCGTAGCAAGCGTCCACCGCATCGTTTGGTCAGCCGTCGAGGTGGCAGGCACTCGCGGTGCCATCCACTTCTCACGCCCGACAGGTGTCGGCGTGTGGCAGTGGGCGTGGGCGCCGGTGCAGGTGGTCGACAGAGATCCACTCGCACCTCATCGCTTCCGCGTTCTGCACACGGCTTGACCACGTGCGATGAGCTGCGACCCAAGGACCGCCGCCCATGACGCGACCGGTCATGCCGGCGGCGCAGTCCCATGACACCCACAGGTCACCGGGGCGCGGTTCGTGCGCGGTTCCCCATGAGAGCTGTGCAAGCGTCGTTGTTGTACCAGTCGACCCAGCCGGCGGTGGCGTACTCGACGTCACCGATAGTCCGGTAGGGGCCGCTGTGGAAGACCGTGGCGCGGACCCACTGGGTCCTGTGAAGCCCGATCACGCACTCCATCAGCGCGTTGTCGTACGCATCGGCCACTGACCCGATCGAAGGGCGGATGCGCTCCTCGGCGAGGTGCTCAGTGAACGTGATGGACGTGTATCGCGAGCCCGCGTCCGCGTGACCGATCAGCTCGCCTCGCACAACGGGTGACCCTCGCGGACGCGCTGTCACAACGCCATCCGCAGGGGAACGTCGACCAGTTCGACAGCCTTGGTGGGCGCGACGTTCCAGGCGACGATCCTCTGCGCGAGCACGTCGACGATGAACGCGACGCAGACGAAGCCTGCAGTCCTGCGAACTCGAGCCGCTTGTTCACGGGGTCCTCCGCCGCACGTTGATGGCCGCTCCATCCTCGGGGACGTGGCCTGGCGCCGTCGAGCCATCATCCGGGTGCCGCACGAGCGCGGCCCGGCGCCTCGATCGCCCGGCGACCGTGGGCGGTCGCAGGACGATGAAGATGCTCGTGGTGAGCACGGCGAGGCCAACCCCTAAGAAGCCGAAGCTGATGGAGGTGCGCTCGATCGGAGGTCCCACGAGCAGCGGTGACAGGAACTGCCCGAGGAAGAGGGCCGTTGCGGAGAGGGCCATCGCCCGTCCGCGTGCTGTGGCCGGAACCGCGTCGCTCAGCAGGATGGTGAGAGCTGGCAAGGTCACTCCGAAGCCTGCTCCAAAGAGACCAGCGGCCGCCACGAGCAGAAGGGGACTCGACACACTCGCGAGCACGAGTAGCCCGCACCCGATGACGGCGTAGCCGCCCGCCAGGACCGGAACGAGGCCGATCCGGCGTCGGAGCCGGGCGAACGCGAGTGCCGTGATGCTCATCGCGGTCGACATGAACGCCGTCGAGGCCGCCGCGACGAGGGGAGATCCTGCGCCGAGCTCGTGAAGGCGGAGCGGGACGAAGACGATGACGACATAGAGGACGGCTGACCCCAGGGCGAACAGGCAGCACAGACTGACGAGAACTCTCGGATGGCTCAGTGGTGCACGGGAGGTCCGGATGGGTGGCGCCGCCTCCTTCGAGGGAAGGAGGAGCCACGTGGCCAGCGCCAGCGGCAGGGCGACGAGGTAGACGACGAAGGGTGCCCACCATCCTGCGGTGGCGACGATCCCTCCCACGAGCGGGCACAGGACGCCTCCCAGACTCGTGGCCGTGGACCGCCAGCCCATGGCTCGGTCCTGAGCCTCGCGTGGGACGGCGTCCAGCAGAGCGACGGTCGTGGCGACGAACACTGCCGCCGCCCCGGCACCGAAGAGCAGGCGCGTGAAGAGCAGCGCCTCGAAGCTCTGGGCGAGCGCACCTCCTCCGCCGGCCAGTCCGTACCAGACCAGACCCAGGCTGAGTGGTACGCGCGGGCCATGCCGGTCCACCAGGCGCCCCACCACCGGGCTGGCCGCGGCCAGGGACAGCGCGTGCACTGTGAGGAGCAGGCCCACCCGGGTGTCGGAGACGCCGAACTCTCCTTGAACCAAGGCCACGACGGGAGCGATCACAGCGCCTGCCATCACGGTCAGCGTGGACCCCAGGAGCAGCACGACGAGCGATGCAGACGCCGTCCCGGTGGGGTCATCCGAGGTAGGCACTGACCAGCCTTCCGGCACGAACGGCGCCGGCCCACCACTCGAGCTGGTCAAGGAGGCGATCGGCTGCCGCCGCTGGGCCTGCGGACGGCGACGGCGCGCCGTCGCCGTCGCCGTCGCCGTCGAAGGCATCCCATGCCATCGAAAAGCTGACGGTCTCGCGGACCGTCACTGCGTGGAGCTCGGCGAACACGCAACGCAGTGCCTCGACGGCACGGAGTCCGCCAGAAATGCCGCCGTAGCTGACGAAGCCGACGGGCATGGCGTGCCACTCCTCCCGGACCGAGTCGATCGCCCCTTTGAGGGGACCGGGGAACGAGTGGTTGTACTCAGGGGTCACGACCACGACAGCGTCCGCCGGCGTGAGCGACGTAGCAAGATCCGCGTTGCCTGAACGGACGTCGCGGAGATCGAGATCAGTCACCTCGAAGCTCTCGCGACGGCTGGCATGGCGGGAGACCCACGCGGCCACTGTGGGTCCCATCCGACCGGTTCGCACGCTGCCTGTGAGGACCAGAAGGCGAGTTCGCGTGGACGAAGAAGGACGAGGGACGCTACCTGGCGGTGCGGTATGGGGAGACGACATCGAGTGCATGCAGGGGACGCTAGGACCTCAACTCATGTTGAGGTCAAGCGTGAAAGCCATCGGCGCGACGTACTGCGACGGCGGATCACACCCGACTCCTCCGGTCTCGCAGGTTCACACGTGACGCGGGCATCTCCACCTTCGAGACCAGTGGGTTTCGACGCGGGTCAGATTCCGGTGACGCCTCTGGGCTGCGTCGACGTGTGCACGACACGGGACGCGCATGCGAGTCAGCATCTGCCAGCGATGCGTCGGTAGTGCGCCCTCGACTTCTCTCGCGCTCCGCACATCTTCATGGAGCACCAGCGCCGGCTGCCGTTGCGGCTGGTGTCCAGGAAGAGCCATCGGCACGACGGGCACGTGCCCAAGCGCTCGGCCGGGGCGTTGGTCAACACCTCCACAGCTGAAGCGCTGACACGCGCGAGCAGGGCATCTGGGCCGGCGTCGCTCCAGCGAAGCCCCACACCTGAACTTGTCGATGCCAGGTGCGCCCACGCCAGCCCAGTGCGGTAGCCGGACCACACGACGTCGAGATCACCGTCTTCGGGGGCGCGGAACGCGATCCTCGCGTCGATGGATCGCGTGATCGCCTCGCGAAGCTGGACCGCAGTCTGCATCCACCCCTCTGTGACGTCACGCGGCTCCAGTCGATGCGCCACGGCGGCGGCCCACTCAACCGCCGTCGACGCTTCGCGCAGCGAGTCGCGGGTCGGGTTCGGCCGCACGTTGACGGTGTTGGCGAAGTCCAGGCACAACGCGTTGCCGACGAGTACAAGCACAGGCGTACCTTACCGCCGAATGTGGCTTGACAGGTTGGATCGGTCACGGCAAGACTTGACCAGTCATAGGTGTTTGAAAGGTTAGTAATGGGCCGCATCGGCGGACTGGGTTCATCGTTCAATCGACTGTGGGCCGCAACGGGAGCCGCAAATCTCGCCGACGGAATGGTCCTGTTCCTGCTTCCAGTCCTAGCGCTGCAGACCGGCGCCGGCGCCGGGGGAGTGGCGGCGGTGACGGCCGCCCTCACGGCTGCATGGCCGGTGTTCGGGCTTCACGCGGGCTGGCTGGTGGACAGAGTGCCGCGCGCTGCTCTCTTCGTCAGCGTGAACCTTGCGCGAGCGCTCACGCTTGCAGCGCTTTCGGCGCTCTCCTTCGCCGGAGGGCTGCACCTGTGGATCCTGATTGCGGCAGCCGCCATCCTGGGCGCCGCTGAGACACTGATCGACACGGCACTGACGTCAAGTGTCCCTAGGGTGGTGGAACCCACCGAGCTTGGGCGCGCCAACGGTCGCGTCGAGGCGACCATCAACACAACCAACCAGCTGATGGGCCCAGCGCTGGCGGCGCTCGTCGCTCTCGGGAGTCTCGTAGGCGTCGCTGGACTCAGTGGCGTGCTCTACGGACTCGCCGCGATAGCGGTGGTTCATCGCACCACGCGTCGTCGACTCGACACAGCAACGGACAGGTCAAGCGCACCGCGGTCCCTCCTGCGGGCGAAGGGCCTCCTCGACGGTCTGCGTTTCGTTTGGAACGAGCCTGTTATCAGGACGCTGACACTCTTCACCGCCGGCATGAACATCGTCTGGGGCGCCGTCACCGCGCTGCTCGTCGTCTACGTCTCGCATCCGGAGCACCTAGGGCTCAGTGCGACGTCCTACGGGATGCTCCTGACCGGCATGGCGGTCGGCGGCATTCTTGCATCGGTTCTCACCGACTGGCTGAGCACGCGGATCCACGCGGGAAACCTGCTCTTGCTGGACTGCGTTGGCACCGCCATGCTCGCGCTTCCTATGGCGCTCGGTGGCGGGATCGCAGTCGTCGCGGTCGGGGTGGTCGTCGCAGGTGCCGGATCGAGCGTGTGGCGAATCATCGTTACGACGATCCGACAGCGACTGACACCTCAAGATCAGCTTGGACGTGTCTATGCAGCGTCGCGGACGGTCAGTTGGGGCGTCTTGCCCGTCTCTGCGGCCTTCGCCGGCCTCGCGGCTGAGGCCTGGGGTGTGCGCGTTGTGTTTGCCGCTGCCACGGTGTGGGCTGTCGGTCTCACGGTGCGATTCGCCGGGAGACGGGGGAGCTTGGCGCTAGACGCTACTGGTGATCACGCGGCCGACGGCTCAGATGAGATTCCGGGCGGTCCGGAGCGTGGCCTGCTACTGGAGTAGCAGGCAGTGCACTCGCCGATGCGGCGACGTCGTTCCCACAGCAATGAACTGACCGCGGTCAAGTCCCGGATAGTGGTGTGACGCAGCGTGCTCCTTGGTGAGGGGTCAGGCGGTCAATGTGGGCAGGTCGTCGGCTCCGATCTCGGGTTCGGCGGTGGGCACGAGGTTCATGCGTGAGCGGGCGAGGACGTCGAGTCCGAGGTAGCGGCGGCCTTCGGTCCCTTCGTCGGCTTGCTCGGCCAGAACGGCGCCGACGAGGCGGACGACGGCGTCGCGATCGGGGAAGATCTGGGCGTGGACCGCGGCGGCGTCGGGCTGGTCGTAGACCGAGTGCAGCATCGCTTTCACCCCGGGCGGCATCGCCTTCGGGGTGACGCCCATCAGGTTGAAGGCGTAGTGGGTGTGGCAGCGCTGCCAGGCGGCGCCGGCCCGGTTGGTTGCGATCGCTTCTCGTAGGCCGGCGTGGGCATCGGAGGTCACCAACCGGACACCGGACAGGCCGCGGGCGACGAGGTCGGCGAGAAGCTCGTTCCACGCTGCCCCGGTTTCAGCGGTGGCTACGCGCATCCCGAGCACTTCTCGGTGGCCATTGCCGTTGACTCCGGTGGCCAGCAGCGCTACCGCGTTGATGACGCGGCCGCCTTCGCGGACCTTCATCGTGAGCGCGTCGGCGGTGACGAATGTGAACGGGCCCGCGTCGGTGAGGGGGCGGTGGCGGAAGTCCTCGACGATCGAGTCCAGGCCAGCTGCCATCCTGCTGACTTGGGACTTCGAGAGTCAGTGGCCGCCTGGTCACTGGCCCCCTCTGCAGGCAAGAAGCAGCCGTGATGAGTGCCCCCATGCTTGCCTACCAACCGCATCCATCCGCGTGCGAACCGCTCGAAGCACAGCCGAACCGACCACTGACTCCCGCGCATGTGTTTCGTCTGCCGAAGTCGGAGAACCAACCGCACCCGGTGCAGCGGGCGGCCGTACGGCCCTCGTCATGGGGCCATGAGCGGCGAGGGTCACGGCCCAGGGGATTCCGGGGCGCCGTATGAACGCGTGACGGTACATACTCGCACCCGGTAGTCGAGGTACCAGGCGTTACGGCCTCGTTGTTGAGCAATGATGTGCTCCGCTACCCCTTTCCACGACGCGGCGGCCGAATCGGTAGTCCAGTATGAGACGGTGATTCCTAGCGTCTCCCGAGCTGACTCCATCCCTAGATAGCCCGGTTGCTGTGACGCTAGAACGCCCATCCGCGAGGCCATCGCCGCATAGCCGTTGTCACCGTGGCTTCGGACTGACGTGAAGATGACGGCCGTGTATGGGGGTTCTGGAGTCTGCGCGAGAATCGCAGGAGAATCTGGCATCTCTACTCCGCTCACAGGTCATTGGTAGAAGCACCCGAATGGTCGATGCGACCGGACAAGCTCTTCGCGGCACCCCGGCTCGGTAGCCAGAAGGTGCGCCACGGTGTGGGCCTCTGATCGCCGGTCGGGGTGCAGAGCCGGAGCGCGCTCCGGGCCCAGCCGACACCACGGTGTCGGCCTGGAGGACGGACGATTGGTCCCCGCGCGAACTCGTCGGCCGTGACGTACGTGATGCCGTTGGGCTCCGCGCTCCGGCAGAACGTGTCAGGGACCGAGCAAACAAGAGCCATCGCCTTTCGAGCAGTCTTCAACGGCGTTTCACGACGAGATGGCGCACTGCCGCACGGCGCTGTACCATACGGTACATGACAGGCAGCAGTCGGACAATGGCGCCGGTAGCGCCCGGTGCGCGCAGCACGTACCGGCAGCGTGGCCACCAGACAGCATCGGGAGGCGCCCGCCTGGGACGGACGGCTGGTGCGTCGTGTTCGGCCGAGACCGGGTCCGGGTTTGAGGACGAACCTCACAACCACGGATTCTCCGCCGAGGCGCGGGTGGGCCGCGGGCTCGCAGTGCCCACGATCCGCGCTCAGGATGGGGGACGAACCTATGGGACCGGGTGACAAGACGAGAGAAGGGGCTCACAGCGAGGCGCTCGTGGCGTCATACCTGGGCGCGTGGAACGACGCCGATGTTGATTCCCGTCTCGTCGCGTTGACTGTCTGCTGGGACGCGTCCGCCATCTACATGGACCCGGCCATCGCCATTCGCGGGCGACGGGAGCTGGCGGCTCACATCTCGGAGGTCCAGCGCGTGCTACCGGACTCGCAGCTGGAGATCGACGGTCCAGTCCAATCGCACAACAACGTGATCATGTTTCGCTGGCGACGAGTGCTCCCTGGTAGTCGAATCGGCCGCATGGGCACGGACTTCTGCGAAGTCGGTGGGCACGGGAAGCTGACCCGCGTTGTGGGATTCTTCTGAACGGTGGCCACCCGCTTTGAGTGGGGTGACGTGGCGCGGTCCCGACGTCAGGAGCCGGACGTAGGTTGCGGCGTGGGTTCGTCCGATGCCCATGTGGTGCCGCCGGCCGTTGTGTCGCAGGGTGACGGTCCCGACCAACCTTGCATTCGACACCGGCCAGCATGAGGTTTCCTATGTCTTGAGACATGGGTTTCCGATGTCCTGAGCCAGCACACTGTCACCCCGACCGAGAGAACCGCAGGTTAGGGGCCGTTCCGGACAACCGGGACGGCCTCTTTCCATCCCTCCGGATCGGTCTGCCAGCACCTTGCCAGCAGTTCGTGCGCCCGGCTGCGACCCCCGCCACAACTATTGGTGTGGCCGGCGCGTCCCACGGGTCCGTTGATACGCACCACATCTACGGGGGAATGATGCACAGGACCACTCTGACAGTCGCCGGCCTGCTGGGCTTGGCCATGCTCGCGCCGGTGGCCATCCTCGGCAACCCGGCCGCAGCGGCGGTCGAGACCTGCCGGGGCGAGCCCGCAACGATCGTCGGGACCGACCCGACCCTCACCGGCACCGAGGGCCGGGACGTGATCGTCACGGGCCCCGCGACGACCGTGTCGGCTCTTGGCGGCGACGACCTCATCTGCGTCACGACCATCGGCCAGACCACCGTGGATGCAGGTCAGGGCGACGATGTCGTGGTGGTCGGCCACCTGGCAAACCATGCCGAGCTCGTGGGCGGGGCAGGCCGGGACGTGGTCGTGGTCGACTTCACGCAGGATGCGGCAGCGTCGATCGACATGGCCGCAGGCACCATCCGCGAGGTCGGCCAGAACATCGACAAGACGATCGGTCTCTCCTCCTTCGAGGCTGCTGACGTCGCGACGACGTGGCCCGGCGGGTCCGGCGAACCGGGCCCAGCTCCGTGGACTACCGAGGGACCGACGGCGACGACGAGGTGACCTTCCGCTTCGACACGTTCGCCTCCGCCCCGCAGGTCACCGTGGAGACGTACGGCGGTGACGACGAGATCCGTTTCACCGACACGCTCCCGCATTCGGATCACGCCAGGCCCCGTATCGACGCCGGCAGCGGCAAGGACCGACTGGTCTTCGCCAGCCCCAACGGTGCGCTCGACCTCAACCTCGCACGGGGAGCGCTGCGCAGCGACCGGGTCTACGGCGAGAACGGTGAGTACTCAGAGGTCGTGCTCACGACCGTGACTGGTGTCGAGGATGCGCTCCTGATGGCACCAGAGGTGACGCTCGCCGGCAACAGGAACGACAACGAGCTGTCGGGCAACGGTTGCTACGTGAAGGTGCGCGGCGGAGCCGGTCACGACCACCTCGCGACGGTGTCGGGTGACCAGGTGTGGGACCGGTTCGACTACGGCTGCACGCCCACCTCGACGATGGCCGGCGGACCCGGCAAAGACCTCCTGACTGGCAGCGCCGGGAAGGACAAGCTTCGCGGCAGCGGCGGCAACGACCGCCTTCAGGGCCGCCGCGGCGAGGACGTGCTCCTCGGGGACGCGGCAGGGACTTTGCCGACGGCGGCGAGGGTCGCGACCACTGCAAGGCCGAGCGCTACAGGCAATGCGAGCGCTGAGGTCCACACCGAGCACGTCCCATTCCGGTTCCTGGGCGCGACCGAGCCATTGACATCCAGCGCGCATCTCGGCAGACCGGATGTTGCTGTGTCAGCGACGTCACGAGGTGCGACCAACTCATCGCCAGGCGAAAGGGTGAGCCCCCCCTTGGGGTCCAGACGTTTCGCCGCCCCTCCAACAGGTGTGGCGGACAAGCAGCAGGGCCCCGGCGCCATGGCGTGGCGCCGGGGCCCTGCTGGGTGAGAGGAGAACTCTCCCGCGGAACTCCTCTCAGACGGTGGGCGCGGCCCACCGGTCCTCGGTCCGTCCCCGAAGGAGGTTGTCGCGCCCGAGCCTTCGGGGAGATTCCCCGAAGCCCGGACGTGATGACCGGTGTCAGTTGTTGATGGTCCCGTTGTCCACGGTGATGCTGGTGTTGGGGACACAGAGCGCCCAGACGGTCAGCGTGCTGGTGTACTCACCGTTGCCCAGGACGATCCAGCCGTCGAGGCGACCCGGACGCGGGGTGCCGGTGTCCCAGTTCATGCGACCGGGGAACGACGAGTTCACCACGAAGCCGTCGTCCTGCGTGTCCACGTTGCCGCCCTGCACGCCGCCCGCGATGGCGGTGTAGGTCTGGGAGACCGTCGGGTCGTCGTCACACGCCACGGTGGCCGATCCGCCACCGCCGTTGGTGTAGGTCAGCGTGCGGTACGTCGCACCGACGAGCGCGTTGCCGGGGTCACCCTTGGCACCGTCCTTGCCATCCGCGCCCTTGGGGCCGACCGGGCCGCGCTCACCCTTGGCGGAGGCGGTGAACTTCTCGACCGCGCCGGGGGCGATGTCCTTCACCTTGATCGAGCCGTCACGGATGTCCTTGCTGCCGATGAGGTCACCGGCGACTGCGCCGCCCGTGCCACCGATGACGAGCGCTCCCGCGAGGAGGAGGCCGGTGATGATGTTGCGCTTGTGCATGTCTTGCCCTTCAGTTGTTGGCTTGCGTGTTGCGAATCGTGGGGAACGGCTCAGTGGCCGTTCCGGTCCCAAGAGAGGGTTCCCCGGGTGTTGGCGCGCCAAGTCGGGTTGCCGACACCGGTTGTGTTGCCCTCGGGTCTCTCCGGTGCAACGAGCCAGGACCGTGATGGTCACGCTCGTACGGGGCTCAATCCGAGCCCCCGCACGAGCGCACTGTCCGAAATGGGCGCGACCCCAGTCTCCTGGTGGAGCCGGGGCTTGTCTTTACTTTCGAGGAAGAGGGTCGAACGTGCTTCGTCCAGAGGTCGGGGGCGGATGGGCTTCCCCTCGATGTCGTCGCCGATCTTGCGGACCACCTGCAGCACCGCCACGCACAGGTTCGCCCCGGCGACGGTGAGTCCGGCCAGTGCGTCGACCGCGTTCGCGGCCCTCGAGATGTACCCGGCCATCAGGTTGGTGACTGCTGGGCGCTGACTCTCACGGCCGCGGCGTGTTGGGCGGGAAGAGAAGGGTGAGGGCGGCCAGGCGTCGGTCGTGTGCGTGGATGGCTTGCTCAGCGATGGACCGCGCCGCTGGGTTGGCGCCAGGGATCATCTCGGCGCTGCCGTGATCGCGGCGAGCTGGTCGGTCTGCTCGGCCAGCGCCAGACGAGCCAGCTCACGCACATGGTGGCTGCGCCCGGAGATGGCGGTGCCCCGGCTCGCGGTCATGATCGGCCCGAGCGCGTCGCGCGCCTCCTCGAGGTAGCGGACGTCCGATGCGTTGCCGTGTGGGCGCCTCCTCTCGGAAGGCATCGCAGCGGTCGTCGCCGACGTCGTGCCTGACGGCGTCCTGGAGGTCGTCTCGGGGGCGGAAGCGGAGCTGGAAGCTGGGTACGAAGCCGACATGATGTTCTTCCTGCTGGTAGGTGGTGCGGGGACGGGCGGGCACGGGTTCGGGCTAGACCCCGGTCGGAAGGTCGTCCTGGCTTGATCGCTCGTGCGGAGGGGCCAGGGAGGGCAGCGCGGCCAGGGCTTCGAGGTCCCGGATGACGGCCCACGGGGTCGAGGCCGGCGTTGCTCGGAGTACGTCGAGCAGGCTGTCGACCGAGTCGGAGACGGTGAAGGCCTGGCCCGCGTGTCTCCGTACGTCGGGAGCCACCGGTCCGAGGAGCTGCGCGGTGGCAATGCCTTGAGCCAGCGCCTCGGGTTCGTGGCGAGCATCTGCTCGATGATCGCGCCCTGGGGCTTGTCGGACCCGGCGCGGGTGACGGTGACCGACATCTGCGGACGTTCGAACAGGTCGGTGTGCAGTATGGAGAGCAGGGTGAAGATCCCCTTCTCCGGCGCCAGCCGGCCGGCGTACAGCACCCGCGTGGGGCCGGAGTGGTCCGGACGGGCCTGGACGGCGAACGCCGGCTCCGCGAACGGATAGACCACGTGCACGGTCTCGAGGCTGACGTCGAGGAAGTCCGACCACAGCCTCGCGGCGAAGCGACTGGTGGCGATCAGCGTCCGGTCGCGGGTCCCGGCGGTCACCGCCAGCCGCTCATGGTCGCGGAGCGGGGGAGGCACGTGGAGGATCTGGTAGGCCGGGTGTCGCGTCGCCACGGGTGCGCGTCGCTGACGAAGACCAGGGTGTCGTCGAGACGACTCACCTCGCCCAGGGTTGCGACGGAGTGGAACGGCACGTCGTCGAAGTCGTCACGGCCGTCGGACTCCCCGACACCCACCGTCAACACGCGCGCGTCGGGGCCACGCCGGTTGGGCTCACGGACCTGGCGGACCGTGACGTTCTCAGAGCCTCCGGTGCCCGCCGGCAACCCCTTGCCGGGCGACCAGACGAACGAGATCACAGAGGGCCGAAGGAACAGCAAGACCGTGAGTGCAGAAGAGACCGTGCCGTGCTCGGGCGCGAGGTCATCGGTCACCACCCGCCGTCGCTGCGGGCTCCAGTTGCCAGTGCGTCCCGGAACCGGGGCATCGGCCCACCACCTGCAGTTGTGCGATGAGCCTATCGGAGGGGTGGCGGCGCGCTCACACGATCGGCGAGCTGCGGCAGTCTCGCGGTGGGACGCCACGGCCGGACACCGGGCCGCGGCAGGAGGCCTCGGTGACCCCGGCGGGCCGCAGCCGGTTACCAGGACCACCACGACCAGGGCCAGTCCCATCTCAGCTGTCCGGCCCCGATGCGGCGCTGCCGGGCCGTTGGTTGACGATCTCCGACGGGCTCCTCTATCGTTAGGTAAATGACTAAGTATCACGACGAGATCGACACCGTGCTCCGCGCCCTGGCGGATCCCACGCGCCGCGCGGTCGTGGAGCGTCTGGCGACCTCTCCGGCGGTCGTGTCTGAGCTTGCGGCACCGTTCGCGATGGCCCTGCCCTCGCTCATGCAGCACCTCCGCATCCTCGAGGACGCAGGGGTCGTGACCTCGGAGAAGCACGGTCGGGTTCGCACGGTGAGCCTGCGACCAGGCGGACTTGACGTCCTGCACCTCTGGCTGGGCGATCAGCGCACCCACGCCGAGCACCAGGCCGATCGCCTTGGCATCCACCTGACCCGCCCCGCTCTCAAGGAGACCTGACATGACCCGCGTTCGCATCGACCTCTTCAGCTCGCTCGACGGCCGCTCCGCGACGACCGACGACACCACCAAGAACCCGATGGGCGAGGACTGGGCGCGGCTCACGGCCACATACGGCGCCACCCGCACGTTCCGCGAGCACGTGCTCGGCGACACGACCGGCGCCGGCACTGACGGGCTCGACGACAGGCACGCCGCCCGACACCACGAGGGCATCGGCGCCGAGATCATGGGCGCGGCAATGTTCGGGCTGCACTCGTACCCCGACGATCCGAGCTGGAGAGGCTGGTGGGGCGACGAGCCGCCGTTCGGCACGCCGGTCTACGTGCTCACCCACACCGCACCGCGAGACCCCATCGCCATGCAGGGCGGTACGACTTTCCACTTCCGCAGCGAGCCGATCGAACAGGTCCTCGCCGAGGCCACCGAAGCTGCCGCCGGACAGGACGTCCGGATCGGTGGAGGTGTGAGCACGGCACGCGCCTTCCTGCGTGCCGGACTGGTCGACGAGCTCCACGTGATGATCGCCCCGATCGTGCTCGGCAGGGGGGAGCGCCTCTGGGACGACTTGCGAGGCCTCGAGCTCACTCACCGCGTGACGTCCGAGGTTTCCGAGAGCGGCACCATCCACGTCACCTTCGCGCGGTAGAGCGGCCCATGGAGACCGTACGACGACTGGCGCGCGCCGGCTTCACCCTCACCCGCGACTACCCCGCACCGATCGAGGACGTCTGGGCGGCCTTCGCCGAGGAGGATCAGAAGTTCGCGTGGTTCGGCACCGGCGACACCTACGAATCCGGCGAGTGGGCCTTCGACTTCCGCGTCGGCGGCCGCGACGTCGCCGAGGGCAGGTTCCACGACGGACCGGTGTCTCGCTACGAGGCCACCTACACCGACATCGTCGCGCACGTGCGGATCGTCACGACCTACGACATGTGGATCGACGGTGCGCACATGTCGACGTCCGTGGCGTCGTACGAGTTCGAGCCGACCCACGACGGCACTTGGTTCACCCACGTCGAACACGGTGTCTTCTTCGACCAGTTCTGGGCGGATGGGCTCAACCGGGAGAAGGGCAGCCGTGGTCTGCTCGACGTCTTGGGTCGTCACGTCGCTGGTCATCAGCGCGGAACCCGGCGGCGTTGACAGCACCAGCCGTTCCATGCGTCGGGTGCTCACCCCGAGCAGGTAGCAGGTCGCGACCACGAGGTGAGTGCGGGTTCGACCGACCGGGGTGAGCTCGCCGATGCCCGCTGGCGACAGTGGCGGTTGTACGTGGTTTCGATCCAGGCGACGATCGCGAGGTGCAGCTCGTCGCGGGTCTGGCCGCCAAGGCGTGAGATGACTGACACGAGCAATCCACAGGACGGCAACACCAGAGTAACGAGCGCACGGTTCGGCTGAATGCTCAACCATCAGCGTCTCGTATGGGGAGCATGCGAACCCATCCCACCCAGCCCTCATCACGGAAGCGCCACTGGCTGGGCTCCGCGACGGCTCTGGTGCTCCCTGTCACGGCGCTTGCCCTCGTCGGCCCCGTGGCCCCGGCCCACGCGGCCAATCCGGCCGAGGACTGCACCCTGACGGGCAACGCCTTCAGCTGCTCGCTCGTCTACGGCTTCACCAACGGTGAGCAGACGTTGGTAGTGCCCGACGGAGTCACCTCCGTCGACGTCCAGGCGGTCGGTGCATCGGGCGGCGGGGCGGCAGGCGGCGGCCGCGGTGCGGTCGTCGCGGGATCGGTGGCCGTCTCGCCCGGGGCCACCTACTTCGTCGAGGTGGGCGGCAACGGAGGAAGTTCGGCAGCCGGCTTCAACGGCGGCGGCAGCCCTAATGGTGATGCCAGCACAGGCGGTGGCGGTGGTGCCACCGACCTGCGGTCGGTGTCGCGCAACGACGCGGGGACGCTGGAGTCCAGGATCGTGGTCGCCGGCGGCGGTGGCGGTGCCGACGTGTCCGGGTCGAGCGGCGGCAACGCCGGTCTCAACGGCTCCACCGGCCTGGCCGGCGCCGGCGCCACCGGCGGGCCCGGCCAAGGCGGCACCCAGACCGCCGGCGGCGCCGGCGGCAGCGGGGCGACCGCGGGTGGCCTGGGCGTCGGAGGCAACGGTGGCGCCTCCTACGGTGCCGGCGGCGGCGGCGGCCTGTTCGGCGGCGGCGGCGGCGGCGGCTCGTCCATCGGCGTCGGCAACGGCGGAGGCGGCGGCTCGTCCCTCATGCCCGTCGGCGGGTCCGTCGCGGTGAGCACGGCAGGCGTTGCCCCGCACCTCACCGTCACCTACGCGTCCCCGATCACCGACGTGGACCTGCAGCTCGGCGCTCCCTCGGTGGCGGCAGGAGTGGCCAACCCGGTGACCATGACCGTCACCGACGGTGCGGTCACCGCCGGGGCCACCCCCCAGTCCCTGACGATCTCGCCCAACGGGGTCGGAACGGGCGCGACCTGCACGGCTGACGCCTGCTCGGCCACGGCGATCGGCACCTACACGGTGACCGGCACCTACGCCGGATTCCCCCGAACCCGCACCTTCTCGGTCGTCGCCGGCCAGGCCACGACCATCGAGCTCACCCCGGCAGACTCCACGGCGAGCGCCGGCACGCAGGTGGCGTACACCGTCACCGGCACGGACAACTTCGGCAACGACCTCGGTGACATCACCGACGACTCCCTCGTCACGACCTCCGGTCCCGGCGGCGACAACGTGGCCTGCCCCAGCGGCGTGTGCCGCGTCGAGGTGGCCGGGGCCTACGCCGTCTCGGCCAGCACCCCTGGCGCCAACGGCACCGCCGTGGTCGACACCGCGGACCTCGAGGTGGTCTCCGCCGACCTGGCACGACTCGTCGTCTCCCCGGACAACGCCACCGTCCCGATCGGTCAGGACAGGGCCTACGTCGTGGTCGGCCAGGACCTCTACGGCAACGACCTCGGTGACGTCACCGCCCAGGCGAGCGTCTCCCTGGCCCCCGTGTCCGGTGGCACTGCGACTCCGTGCCCTGTCGCGACCTGCAGTCCCACGACGGCCGGTGCCTTCCGGGTGAGCGCGTCGGTCGGCTCGGTCTCCGGGTCAGCGGCGCTCACCGCCGTCGCCAACGCCACGACCGTGAGCGTCGAGCCGATCTCCGGGATCACCTTCGGCGACGACGTGCCGATCTCCTCGTCGGTCACCTCGCCGGCCGGGCCGGTGGACGGCGCAGTGCAGTTCGGCCTCGACGGCGACCCCCTGGGTGCCCCGGTGGCAGTCGGGCCCTCGGGCACGGCGACCCGGCCCGACGTCACCGGCGTCCACGCTGGCCTGCACTCGGTGCGCGCCTCCTACACGTCCGCCTCGGGTGGCTACGCCTCCGGATCCGACGTGGCCTCCTTCCTGGTCGCCAAGGCCTCCACCGCCACGACCGTGTCCGCGGCCCCCGGCAGGTTGACGGCGACCGTGACCGGCGTGGGTGAACCGACCGGGTCGGTCCGGTTCCTCCTCGACGGCGTCGAGGTCGGCTCCGCGCCGCTCGTGAACGGCACGGCCGTGCTCGAGGGCACCTCCAACGACGGTGGCTCGGTCGTCGGCGCGGCGTACGACGGTGACGCCGACCACGAGCCGTCCGCCGCCTCCACGGCGCGCAGGGCGCCGGTGGTCACCACGCGTGTGAGTGGCAACGGGGGCCAGGGCTGGTACTCCGGCCCGGTGACGGTGACGTTCTCGTGCGGTCCCGACGTGACGTCGTGCCCGGCTCCGGTGGTGCTCTCGCAGGAAGGTGCGGCCCAGTACGTCAGCCGCACGGTCACCGCTGACGACGGTGGCGTCGCGGTGGTGACGGCCGGCCCCGTCAACATCGACCTGACCGCTCCGACCGCCGGACTCTCACGAGTCAGCGACGGGCGGACCTACAAGGGTCGTTCGCGCATCCCGCAGTGCCGGGGCGCCGACGGTCTCTCCGGGCTGGCGTCGTGCAAGGTGACCACGGCGGGCGGGCCCTTCGGGTCGATCACCTCCACCGCGACCGTCACGGACGCGGCGGGCAACACCACCACGACGAGCGCGACCTACGTCGCCCTCGACGTGTGGGTCGCGCGCTCCGAGCGGGACGGCTCCACGTGGACGCTGCGACGCGGCAAGCGGAGCAACCTGCACGTGATGTCGACCGAGCTCCCGCGCCTGCGCCACTCGGGTGCCGTCAAGACGTCCGGCTTCACGGTGGCCGGTCGCCGAGGTGGCATCACCCACTGGGTGGCCTCGATCCGGCCGCGTGCGTCAGGCCGATCGGCGCGCCTCACTGTGAGGAGCTCCGAGGGCACCAACAGGGTCCGTCTGCGGATCACCCGCTGAGGGCCCGCCGCTCCGCCCGGGAGGACGAGGGTCCGGACGCAGGAGGCCGGGCGGCACAGGGATGCCGCCCGGCTTCCGGCACCTCCCGAGCGCGGCGTTGACCTGCGGCTGGCTCGCAACTTTCCGCGCCCGGGCGTCGTCTTCTTTGTCGGACAGGACCGGGTCTGCGAACCTCGTGGGCCCGGTCGACCTGCTCCGACCGCGCTCGCGCAGCGACGTGGGGACGGGGCCCGAGCGTGACGACGCCACGACGGTGGCGGTCAGGAAGGCGTGTACGTGTCGAGGTTGTTGGTCCTGCTCACCCTGGCGCTGGTGCTGGGCACCCCCGAGGCCGTGGTGCCCGCCGCGGCTGCGGCTCCCGGAGGGAGTCCGGGATCCACGGCAACCCGGGCGGCCGCCCCGGTTGCTCAGGAGAGCCAGAAGGCGCACGCCAGGCGGAAGAAGTGGAAGGCGCCGCAGGGTCCGTTCTTCAACGACCCCCACCTGAGGAAGGGGCACTACCGGATCGAGCGCCGGGTGATCAACACGATCCGGAACACGCCCAAGGGGTCGACGATCAGGATCGCGGTCTACTCGTTCGACCGGATGCCGGTCGCGAGGGCGCTCATCGCCGCCCACCGTCGCGGCGTGAAGGTGCAGATGCTCCTCAACGACCACCAGTACACCAAGGCGATGCGGGCCATCCGGCGCGAGATCGGCGCCAAGCGCAGCAGCAGCAGCTTCATCTACCGCTGCCAGGCCGGGTGCCGGAGCAAGAAGAACGAGTACAACAACATGCACACCAAGTTCTACTCGTTCTCCCGCGCCGGCCGCTCGAAGGACGTGCTGGCCGTCGGCTCGGCCAACATGACCCAGAACGCCAACATCCACCAGTGGAACGACCTCTACTTCACCTCCGGTGACCACGAGCTGTTCCGGCAGTTCGTGCGGCTGTTCAACGACATGAAGAAGGACCACGACACCCGCCAGCCCCCGCAGTTCTTCTGCGGGACGCCGCGGCTCGGCGTGTGCGACGACTCGGTCGACAAGCACACCGCGTGGATCATGCCCAAGCCGTCGGGGCCCAGGAACGACCTGATCCTCGACATGCTGGGCAAGGTGCAGTGCCTGACCCCGGACGGCGCAGGCGGTCAGAAGCGCACCCGGCTGGCGCTGTCGATGCACACCATGCGGGGCAAGCGGGGCGACTACCTCGCCGCGGCGATCCGGCAGAAGCACATCGAGGGCTGCAAGGTGCGGGTCAGCTACGGGCTGATCGGCTACCACACCAAGCGTGTCATCGGCGCGCCCACGCCCCGGGGCCGGATCCCGCTGCGCTCGACCGGGCTCGACTTCAACCCCGACGACAACTACGACCTCAACAAGGACGGCAAGGACGACCTGATCCTGAGCTACTACAGCCACCAGAAGTACCTGGTCGTCCAGGGCACCTACAACGGCGTGCCCAACACCCACATGGTGCTCACCGGCTCGTCCAACTGGGCCAGCCTGAGCCCGGGCAACGACGAGCTCCTCTTCACCGTCCAGGGCAAGCGGCTGGCTCGGAAGTACCTCAAGAACTTCGACTACCAGTGGAAGAACAAGCGCAACTCGCGCAACGCCTACACCACGACCTACCTCAACTTCCGAGTCTCCACCAAGGTGCGCAACCCCGACGGCACGTGGCGCACGGTCTGGCGCACGGAGCGTCGGCCGGTCACCACGATCGAGCCGGACCCCTACCGCCCGGGCCCCTACTGGGAGGCCGACTGAGCCTGCGGTCCGGACCCACGGAAAAAAGGTGCTGCCGGCCCGTAACACCCCGGGCCGGCAGGGCGCTGAGGGTGTGAGCGGCCGCGTTCCGCTGGGTCCATCACCGTGTCCCCCGTGCCTCGACCTCCCGCCGAGGCACGGATCCCCCCCCCAGAGGCGGTGGGACGGCCCTGAAAAACGCGAACCACAGCGGCGTGGCCCTCCGGGGCCACGCCGCTGCTGTGTGCCTCCTCAGGCGTGGGTCGGCGCCGCCAGCGAGGCGGGGTCGGTGTTGGCGCCGCACACCACCACCGCGACGCGCTCCCCGTCCTGCGGGACGTACGCCCCGCTGAGGAGGGCCGCCATCGCGGTCGCGGCTCCGTGCTCGGACGCGATCCGGTGCTCGGCCCAGAGGTGGGCGCGGGCCGCGACGATGTCGTCCTCGCCCACCAGGACCGAGACCGGCTGCTCGGCCCGGAGGGCGGCGTCGGCGAGGTCGCCGAGGCGCCGTGCGCCGAGCGAGTCGGCCGTCACCCCGGAGACGTCCACGTCGACCGGGTGGCCGACCTCCAGCGCGCGGCGCAGCGTCGGGATGCGCTCGGGCTCCACGGCCACCACCCGCGCCCGGCCGCGGGCCGCGGCCGCCACGCCGGCGTAGAGCCCGCCGCCCCCGACCGCCACCACGATCGTGTCGATGCCCGGCTCGTCCTCGAGCACCTCCTCGCCGAGCGTGCCGGCGCCGGCCGCGACGTCGGGCTGGTCGTAGGCGTGGGCCAGGACCGCGCCGCTGTCCTCGGCGAACTCGACGGCCGCCATCTGGGCCTCGGCGAACTCCGAGCCGACCTGCAGCACCCGAGCGCCGTAGCCGCGGATCCGCTCGACCTTCACCTGCGGGGCGGTCTCCGGGACGAACACTGTCGCCGCGATCCCCAGCTCGCGCGCGACGAACGCCTGGGCGAGACCGGCGTTGCCGCCGGAGGCGACCACGACGCCGGCCGGGCCGAGCTCGCCGCGCTCGTGGGCGGCCAGCTGGCGGTTGTAGGCGCCGCGGGTCTTGAACACGCCGCAGTGCTGCAGGTGCTCGCACTTGAGCCAGAGCGTGTCGCTGCCGGCCGGAGCGAGCAGGGGAGTGCGCCGCACCCGGCCGTCGATGCGGCGCTGGGCGGCGAGGACGTCGTCGCGGGAGATCATCACCGCGCGAGTATCGCGGCTCAGCGGATCGCGAGCGTGGCCGCGGTCACGCTGAGGCTCGCGCACACCGCGCCCCAGGCGGCCAGGCGTAGCAGCGGGATCCGGAGACCGGCCGCCCGGCAGCGCTGCAGCCACAGGAGGGTGGCGAGGGACGCCCACGGGGTGACCAGGGCCCCGGCGTTGACGCCCACCAGCGACGCGACGAGGCGGCGTACGTCGTCGGACGCCGCCGGCTCGACGAGCAGGTAGGCCGGGAGGTTGTTGACGGCGTTGGCCGTGAGCGCCGAGGCGGCCGAGAGGTGGAGGAGGTCGAGCGTGCGGCTGCCGGCGCCGAACGCCGGGGCGAGCCAGTCGAGCAGCCCTTCGCCCTGCGCGAGCCGCAGCAGTCCCGCCACCACGAGGAACGCGCCGGCCATCAGCCACGGCGGCCGGACCTCCCGCAGCAGGCCCGGCGCGCGCCACCGGAGGACGGCGAGCAGCACGCCGGCCGAGCCCAGCGCCACGAGGGCAGGCGGGGCGCCCACCGCGAAGAGCGGACCGATGAGCAGGCACACGCCGCAGGCGACGACGAGCAGCACCCGGTCGTGGGGATCGGCCGGCGGCTCCACCGCGTAGGTGCCGCGCAGCGCCCGGCGCTGCAGCACCGCGATCAGGACCAGCGTCGCGGCGACAGCGGCGAGCGCGGGCAGCGCCGCCGCCCGCACGTAGTCGCCGTGACCGGCGCCGAGGTCGGCGAGGCGGTGCACCGCCAGCAGGTTGGTCAGGTTGGACACCGGCAGCAGCAGCGAGCCGGTGTTGGCGATCCAGAGCGTGGTGAGGGCGAAGGGGAGCGGCGCGATGCCGGTCTGCCGGGCCACGGCGATGCCGACGGGCGTGAGCAGGACAGCAGTGGTGTCCAGGCTCAGCACGATCGTGCAGACCACGGCGAGGGCGGCGAAGGTGAGCCAGAGCAGCAGCACACGGTGCCGGGCACGGCGCGCGAGGGCGTGCGCCGCCACGTCGAACACGCCCGCGAGCTGGGCGACCTCGGCGGTCACCGTGATCGCCACCAGGAAGACCGCCACCGGAGCGACCTGCGCCAGGGCGGGGAGGAGCGCCTGGCTCACGCCGTCACGACGGCCCCTGGGAGGGGTCGGTCACCGGGGCGGTCACCGGGTCGGGGACCGGGCCGAACTGCTGGTTGCAGGTCCACCCGGCACAGTCGACGAGCTCCCGGCGGCGCTGCTCCAGCACCGACTGCACCCCGGCGTAGGCGGGGTCGTCGACGAGGTTGACCATCTCGTCGGGGTCGAGGAGCCGGTCGTAGAGGAAGCCGTCGGCCCCGTCGGTGCCGTAGAGGTAGCGCCCCGTGCGCACCCCGCGGTGCGACCAGCCGTTGCCGAGCGTGCGGCCGGTCTGGACGAGGGTGGTGTCGCGGAACGCCTGGTCCTCCCCGCGCAGGGTGGGCGCGAGCGACGTGCCGTCGACCTGCCACTGCGGGGTGACGCCGGTGAGCGCGGCGAAGGTGGCCGGGAGGTCGACGAGCGTGACCGGGAGCGCCGAGGTGCTTCCCGGGACGATGCCCGGCCCCCGCACCAGCAGCGGGACCTGGAGGGCTTCGTCGGTCAGCACGTCCTTGCCGACGAAGCGGTGCTCGCCGAGGGAGTAGCCGTTGTCGGAGGCGAACACGATGTAGGTCTCGTCGAGGACGCCCTCGGCGGCCAGCGTCTCGACCAGCGAGCCGACCGCGCGGTCGACCGACTGCAGCGACTGGAGCCGCGCGGTGTTCTCCGCCGCGATGTCGGCGGGCGAGACCCGCGTCCGGTTGCGCAGGTAGGCCGGCTGGTCGGTGACGTCGTCCTCGTCGAAGGCGGGGTCGTCGAAGGAGGAGGGGCGCTCGTCGAGGAACAGCCGCTCGTCGCGGGGGTCGGCCAGCGGCAGGCTGCGCCCGCCCTCGGGCGTGATCCGGTAGTGGGGAGCGATGTGCCAGGAGTAGACGACGAACGGGTCGCCACTGCGGGCGAAGTCGCGGACCGCCTCGTTGGCGTGGTCCTCGATGACCGAGGTGATGTAGGTGCCGGTGTGGCGACGCGGCTCGCCGTCGTTGGTCATCGTGAAGTCGACGTAGTCGTAGGTGCCGCGCGTCAGCGCGTCCCACCGCGTCCAGCCCTCGGGACGCACGTCACGGGGGCCGTAGCCGTTGAGGAACTTGCCGACGAACGCCGTGCGGTAGCCCTCGTCGCGGAACCACGCGCTTGCCTCCCGGGTGGGATCGAGCGCCTGGAACCCACCGTGGACGCCGCGGTTGTGCTGCACGCCGTTGTTCTGGGCGTACTGCCCCGTGGCGAGCTGCGCGCGGGCCGGGCAGCACAACGGGTGCGGGGAGATCGCGTCGGTGAACTCCATGCCCTGGTCGGCCAGCAGCCGGCGGGTGATCGGCATGTGGTCGAGGTCGTCGTCGCGCATGTCGTCGGTGAGGACGAACACCAGGTTGGGCCGCACGGGGCCGTCGGGGTCCTGGGTGCCCTGCACCATCCGCACCGCGTCGGGGCCACTGGTGTCACCCGCGTCACGGGTGGCGGTGACCGTGGCCAGGGTGGCGACGAGGACGACGAGGAGGGCAGCCGAGACAGACTGTGCCCACGCTCGCATTGTGCCCCTCGCCGAGACCCGGAGGGCCCCTGTCGCACGCCCTGTGTCGGCGCCACCCTAGGGCGCAGCAACCCATCACCCCAAAGCGACACGACGACTGGGGCCGACAACGCCCCTCCCGTTACCCTGTAGCCCGTCGGCGGGCTCCCAGCGGGGGCGCGCCGCGCCACCGACCCCGGACGAAGGAACCCGCAGCAGCCGCCATGGACGAGAGTCAAAGTCCCCGCACGACCGCACTGACCACCACCGGGTGCGCGTCGTGACCCCCATCCTGCTCCTGATCGTGTCCTTGGCCCTCGTGGCCGCCTGCGGCCTGTTCGTGGCCGCCGAGTTCTCCTTCGTCACCGTCGACCGCCCCAGCGTCGAGCGTGCCGCCGCCTCGGGCGACGAGGGCGCCCGAGGCGTCCAGCTGGCCCTCCGCTCGCTGTCGACGCAGCTCTCCGGCGCCCAGGTCGGCATCACCGTGACCAACCTCGCCATCGGCTTCCTGGCCGAGCCGGCCATCTCCGACCTCGTCGACGAGCCCCTGGCGGCGCTGGGCGTGCCCGACGGCGCGGTGACCCCGCTCTCCATCGCGCTCGGCCTGGCGCTCGGCACGGTCGTGACGATGATCTTCGGCGAGATGGTGCCCAAGAACATCGCCATCGCCCGCCCGCTCGAGACCGCCCGCGCCACGCAGGGCTTCATGCGCGGCTTCACCGCCCTCACGCGCGGGCCGATCCGTGCGCTCAACGGCTCGGCCAACGCGATCGTGCGCCGCCTCGGCATCGAGCCGCAGGAGGAGCTCCGCTCCGCGCGCAGCTCCCAGGAGCTGTCCTCGCTGGTGCAGCGCTCCGCCGACCAGGGCACCCTCGACGCCGACACCGCCGAGCTGGTGGAGCGGTCCGTGGAGTTCGGCAGCCGCACCGCCGGCGAGATCATGACCCCGCGCGTGCGTACGACGACCGTCGAGGACGGCGACCGCGTGTCGACGGTCATCGACCTGGCCCGCCAGACCGGCCACTCCCGCTTCCCGGTGCTCGACGCGGAGGACGCCGTCGTCGGCACCGTGCACGTCAAGCACGCGGTGGCCGTGCCCGTCCACGAGCGCGCCACCACCCGTATCAGGCACGTGATGGTCAAGCCCGTCGTCGTGCCCGACAGCCTCCGGCTCGACCCGCTGCTGGCCCTGCTGCGCCAGGACGGCTTCCAGATGGCCGTCGTGCTCGACGAGTACGGCGGTCACGCGGGGATCGTGACGCTCGAGGACGTGGTCGAGGAGATCGTCGGCGACATCTCCGACGAGCACGACCGCCTGGGCGCGCGCATCCGCCAGCGCCGCGACGGCAGCTGGACGCTCTCGGGGCTGTTGCGCCCCGACGAGGTGGAGGACGCCACCGACATCGAGCTGCCCGACCACGAGGACTACGACACCGTGGCCGGACTGGTGATGCGCGAGCTCGGCAAGATCCCCGAGCCCGGCGACCGGGTCGAGGTGCCCGTGCCCGACCGCAGCGATCCCAACGAGGTGCGCGAGCGCCTGGTGACCCTGACCGTGCAGCGGATGGACGGCCTGCGCATCGACCGGCTCGACCTCGTCCTGGTGGGGGAGCCCGGCCATGAACAGTGACCTCTTCGGGGTGGGCCTGGCCGTCGTGCTGCTCGCCCTCAACGCCTTCTTCGTCGGCGCCGAGTTCGCGCTGCTCGCCGCGCGCCGCAGCCAGATCGAGCCGCGTGCCCAGGAGGGCTCGCGCGCAGCCCGCACCACGCTGCGCGCCATGGAGAACATCTCGCTCGTGATGGCCGGGGCACAGCTCGGCATCACCGTGTGCTCCCTGGGCCTCGGCGCCATCGGCGAGCCCGCGGTGGCCCACCTGCTCGAGCCGGTCTTCCACGCGGCCCGGCTGCCCGACGACCTGCTGCACCCGGTGTCGTTCGTCGTGGCGATGTCGATCGTCGTCTACCTGCACGTCGTGCTCGGCGAGATGGTGCCCAAGAACATCGCCCTCGCCGGGGCCGACCGGGCCGCCCTGGTGCTGAGCCCCCCGATGATGGTGATCGTCACCGTGCTGCGCCCGATCATCGCCGGCATGAACATGGTCGCCAACGGAGTGCTGCGGCTGCTGCGCATCGAGCCCAAGGACGAGGTGCACTCCAGCTTCACGCGCGAGGAGGTCGCCGCGCTGGTCGAGGAGTCGCGCGGCGAGGGCCTGATCGAGGCCGACGAGTACGACCGGCTCTCGGGCGCGCTCGGCTTCACCGAGAAGACCGTCGCCTCCATCGTGATGACGACCGACACGCTCGCCACCGTGGCCCCGGGCTCCACCGTGGCCGACGTCGAGGCGGTCTGCGCCGCCACCGGCTTCAGCCGGTTCCCGGTGGCGGCCGACGACGGCACTCTCCTCGGCTACCTCCACATCAAGGACGCCCTCGAGTCCGACGACGACAAGCGCTCGCGCGTCATCGAGGACAAGTGGATCCGGCCCTTCGCCTCCGTCCACCCCCACGACCTGCTCCACGATGCGCTGGAGAGCCTGCAGGTCAAGGGAGCCCACATGGCCCGGGTCGTCGAGCGTGACGGCACCGTCATCGGCGTGGTCACGCTCGAGGACGTGCTCGAGGAGCTCGTCGGCGAGATCCGTGACGCCGCACACCACGACGTGCCCGGCGTCGAGGCCCCGAGCGGTCGGTAGGGTCTGCTCGTGTCCGAGGGAGCTTCTCGCGTCTGGACCGTGCCCAACATCATCAGTGTGGTGCGGCTGGCCGGCGTGCCCCTGTTCCTGTGGTTGGTGCTCGGTCCCGAGGCCGACGCCATCGCGCTCGTGGTGCTCATGGTCGCCGGGTTCACCGACTTCCTCGACGGGTGGCTGGCCCGCCGGCTCGACCAGTACTCGGTGCTCGGCGAGATCCTCGACCCGGTGGCCGACCGGCTCTACATCCTCGCCGTCGTGGTCGGGCTGTTCATGCGCGACATCATCCCGTGGTGGGTGGCCATCGCGCTGCCGCTGCGCGACCTCCTGCTCTGGGGCCTGGTCCCGATCCTGCGCACCCGGGGCTACTCGGCCCTCCCGGTGCACTTCCTCGGCAAGGCCGCGACGTTCAACCTGCTCTACGCCTTCCCGCTCCTGCTGCTCGGCGAGGGCGACGGCATCGTCGCCACCCTCGCCCGCAACTTCGGGTGGGCCTTCGCGTGGTGGGGGATCGGGCTCTACTGGTGGGCCGGGGTGCTCTACGCCTGGCAGGTGCGCACGCTGCTGCGCGAGACGCCACGCCACACGTCACCGGCGGGCGACCATGGCTGAGGCGCGACCGGCCCCCGCCCGGGCCCCGGAGGGCGCGAGCAAGCTCCCCGAGCACGTGACGACGCCGCTGCTCACCCTGATCACGGCCCGCTCGATGGACGAGGACTACGCCCACGTCGCCCAGAAGCGGGCCGCGGCCGGCGACGTACGCCCCCAGGTGGCCCGGCCGCACTGGTCGAGCGTGCTGGCGGTGGCCGCGCTCGGGGTGATGACGGCGGTCGTCGCGGTGCAGACCGCCCGGGAGGCGCCCTCCACCGAGCTGGGCCGCGCCGCGCTCATCGAGCAGATCGACGCCCGGGGCGACCAGGTCCGCAACATCCAGGCCGAGGTCGGCCGGCTGACCCGCTCCAACGCCGCCGTCGCGAGCAGCAGCACCAAGATCCAGGGCCAGCTCGACGACATCGCGACCCGCGTGCGGCGCGCCGAGCTCCTGGCCGGCTTCTCCGCCGTCCACGGCCTGGGCGTGCGCATCACGGTCGACAACGCCCCCGGCGCCGACGTCGACAGCGAGATCCGCGACGAGGACCTCGCCACGCTCGTCGACGGGCTGTTCCAGGCGGGCGCCGAGGCCATCGCCATCAACGACCAGCGGCTCAACGCCCTGGGCGGCATCCGCAACACCAACCGCGCCGTCCACGTCAACGGCCGCCCGGTCAACGCGCCGTACGTCGTCTCGGTGATCGGTGACCCGCGCACGCTGCAGGCCGGGCTCGTGGACACCTACCAGGGCCAGCAGTGGTTCGGCCTGGTCAACGGCCTCGGCTTCGTCTACGAGGCCCAGAACGTCGACGACATCCACCTGCCGGCTGCGCCCGAACGGGCCCTTCGTGATGTGATCGAGCTCAACGCCGATCCCGACGGCGGACCAGAAGGAGAGGGGAGCTCGCCGTGATCGCCGCCCTTGGCCTGCTCCTGGGCATCGTCGCCGGGCTCGTCTTCGCCCCCGACGTGCCGCTCAGCCTGCAGAACTACCTGCCCATCGCCGTGGTCGCGGCGCTCGACGCCGTCTTCGGCGGCCTGCGCGCCCACCTCGACGGCATCTTCGACGACAAGGTCTTCGTCGTCTCCTTCGTGAGCAACGTGGTGGTCGCGGCGGCGATCGTCTACCTCGGCGACCAGCTCGGCGTCGGCTCGCAGCTCAGCACGGGCGTCATCGTCGTCCTCGGCATCCGCATCTTCGCCAATGTGGCGGCCATCCGCAGGCACGTGTTCCATGCCTGAGCAGCACCCCCACCGCCCCGACCGCGACGACCCCACCGGCGAGACCGGGACGACGACCGAGACCACGACCGAGACCACGACCGAGACCACGACCGAGACCACGACCGAGACCACGGTCGAGCCCGGGACGACGGCCGGAGCCGCAAACGAGCCCGGGACCGAGACCGGGCGTGAGCGGCTGCGGGTGGCGCTGACACGTCCGTCGCGGCGCCAGGGGGTCGTGGCCGTGCTGCTGGCCGTCCTCGGCTTCGCGTTCGTCGTCCAGGTGCGCGACACCGCGGCCAATGACACCTACGAGGGGCTGCGCGAGGGCGAGCTCATCGAGGTGCTCGACGGCCTCACGGGCACCGCGGAGCGTGCGCGCCGCGAGGTCGACCGGCTGGAGGCCCGGCGCGACGAGCTCAGCGACGAGAACCAGGCCCGGTCCGCCGCCCTCGCCGAGGCCGAGCAGCGCGTGCGCACCCTCAACATCATCGCCGGGCTGGTGCCGGTCACCGGACCCGGCCTGCGGGTGACGATCACCGAGTCCGACAGCCGGGTCAACGTCGGCTCCCTGCTCGACACCGTGCAGGAGCTGAGGACGGCCGGCGCCGAGGCGATCGAGTTCAATGACACCGTCCGGCTCGGTGCCGACAGCTCGTTCGAGAACGCCGTCGGCGGCATCGAGCTCGACGGCGAGCTCCTCGAGCCGCCCTACGTGATCGACGTGATCGGCGACCCTCACGTCCTGCGCACCGCGCTGACGTTCTCGACCGGGCCCATCGAGACGCTGGAGACCTACGACGGCGCGTCGGTGCGGGTGGAGGAGGACGAGACCATCGAGATCACCAGCGTCCGCCCCGCCACGCGGCCTGAGTATGCGCAGTTCGGCACCGGCCAGTAGCCTGCCGACCAGCCACACCGCGACCAACCCACACCGCGACCAGCCCGACCCCGCGAGGAGCCATCGTGTATCCGGAGAACCTCAAGTACACCAGCGAGCACGAGTGGGTCCGCATCCCGGGCGAGGCCGACGGCTCGGTGCGAGTCGGCATCACCGACTTCGCCCAGGACGCGCTCGGCGACATCGTCTACGTGTCGCTGCCGCAGGTCGGCGACCAGGTGACGGCGGGGGAGACCTGCGGAGAGCTGGAGTCCACCAAGTCGGTCAGCGACATCTACGCCCCGGTGACGGGCGAGGTCGTCGCCACCAACGCCGCCCTCGACTCCACCCCCGAGCTCGTCAACAGCGACCCCTACGAGTCCGGCTGGCTCTTCGAGGTCAAGGCGGCCGACGACTCGCAGCTCGACGGGCTGATGGACGCGGCCGCCTACCAGTCCGGGCTCGACGGCTGAGCCGGTCCCACGACCACCCGGTGGGTCTTCCCGACCGGGCGCGGCGGCCATCGTCGGGCTGGTAGGTTCGGGGAAACCATCAACCTCAACCCTCGGCTGAGGGTTCAGCGTCGATACGTCGAGGAGCTTTCCATGCCGTTCTGCACCGCCTGTGGCAAGCAGAACCCTGACGATGCCCGCTTCTGTGCCCAGTGCGGCACCAAGCTGCTCGCTGGGGAGGACCCGGGCCCGAGCCCGGTCGAGACCACTGCGACCATCACCTTCGGGGCGCCGGACCAGCGCGAGTCCTCCGACCGCCAGCTCAGCCCCGTCGACGCCGCCGCGGTCGACGCGCTGCCCGCCGGTCATGCGCTCCTCGTCGTGCAGCGTGGCCCCAGCGCCGGAAGCAGGTTCCTCCTCGACACCGACGTGGTCGGCGCCGGGCGGCACCCCGACAGCGAGATCTTCCTCGACGACGTGACCGTCTCGCGTCGCCACGCGGAGTTCCGCCGCTCCGGCGGCGGCTACACCGTCAGCGACGTGGGCAGCCTCAACGGCACCTACGTCAACCGCGACCGGATCGACTCCCTCGAGCTGCACGACGGCGACGAGGTGCAGATCGGCAAGTACCGCCTCGTGTTCTTCTCCTCCCACCCGGACAGCTGATCCGTGAGTGCCTCGACGGCCCCGGGGGCGGGTCGCGGCGCCCGCTACAACATCGGGCAGGTCCTCGACCAGCTGCGAGCCGACTTCCCCGGGGTGACGATCCCCAAGATCCGCTTCCTGGAGGACCAGGGACTCGTCAAGCCCGAGCGCACCGCCGCCGGCTACCGCAAGTTCTCCGGTGACGACGTGTCGCGGCTGCGCTACATCCTGACGATGCAGCGCGACCACTACCTCCCGCTCAAGGTCATCGGCGACCACCTCGACGCCATCGACCGCGGTCTCGAGCCGCCGGCGATCGAGTCGGTCGTGCCCACCGTGCCCAAGCTCGCCCTGAGCGCCGACGGCCTGCCCAGCCCCGAGTCGTTCCGGCGCAGCAGCGACCTGCGCCTCTCGCGGCGTGAGCTGCTCAAGGTCGCGGACATCTCCGAGGAGCTGCTGACCGAGCTCGAGCAGTACGGCTTGGTGAGCGCGCGCAGCGGCACCGGCCACTTCGACAGCGACGCCCTCGTGGTCGCCCAGACCGCCCGTGAGCTCGCCGACTACGGCTTCGAGCCGCGCCACCTGCGCGCGTTCAAGACCGCCGCCGACCGCGAGGTGGGTCTCGTCCAGCAGGTGGTGGCCCCGCTCGCCCGGGGTCGCGACGCCGCCGCCCGCGGGCGCGCCGAGGACGCGACGTCCGAGATCGCCGCGCTGTCCGTGCGGCTGCACGCGACGCTGGTGAAGGTCGGCCTCGACCGGGGCTGACCCCGGTCCGACCCACCGCTCCCGGCAGGGCGCGGGCGTCCGCGTCCGCATCAGGGCACGTGGGTAGGGTGGGGTCATGCGCGAAATGGACGTCGTCGGAGTCCGTGTCGAGATGCCTTCCAACCAGCCCATCGTGCTGTTGCGCGAGGTGACGGGGGAGCGCTACCTGCCGATCTGGATCGGGGCGGTCGAGGCGACCGCCATCGCCTTCGCCCAGCAGGGCGTCACGCCGCCGCGTCCGCTGACCCACGACCTGATGCGCGACATGCTCGAGGCCACGGGCCAGCGCCTCGACGAGGTCCGCATCGTCGACATGCAGGACGGCATCTTCTTCGCCCAGCTCGTCTTCGACGGCGGCGCGGAGGTGGGGGCGCGTCCCTCCGACTCCATCGCGCTGGCCCTGCGCACCGGCTCGCGCATCGTGTGCGCGGAGGCCGTGCTCGACGAGGCGGGCCTCGCCGTGCCGGCCGAGCAGGAGGACGAGGTGGAGCGCTTCCGCGAGTTCCTCGACCACGTCTCGCCCGACGACTTCGAGGCCGAGTGACGCCCGCCTGGCGCACCGAAACCCTCACCCTCAAGTGAAGGTTGAGGGTTGACGACACGCCGCCGCGTGGATGGACAACCCGGATTTCGGGGCTTACGGTGAACTGTCTCTGTTGTAACTCCACCGCTGTGGTTGCCGGGTGCCGGCAGCCGGGCGGGCCCTTCCCCCAGGAGTTACCGCTCAGCGGAGGATCTGACCTGGAGGGTCACTGTGGCTAGCAACGAGAACGAGCAGGGCGCCGACGCGGCCCGCCTCAAGGCCGAGGCCGAGGCCGCCGACCTGGCGCAGGAGCAGGGACTGCTCTTCAGCGACGACGTGTCGCCACTGCCCAGCGACACCGGCTACCGCGGTCCCACGGCCTGCAACGCCGCCGGCATCACCTACCGCCAGCTCGACTACTGGGCGCGCACCGGCCTCGTCGAGCCCAGCGTCCGCGGCGCCGCCGGCTCCGGCTCGCAGCGCCTCTACTCCTTCCGCGACATCCTGATCCTCAAGGTCGTCAAGCGCCTGCTCGACGCCGGCATCTCGCTGCAGCAGATCCGCACCGCCACCGCCCACCTGCGTGAGCGCGGCACCGACGACCTCACCCGCGTGACGCTGATGAGCGACGGGGCCTCGGTCTACGAGTGCACCAGCAACGACGAGGTCATCGACCTGCTCCAAGGCGGCCAGGGCGTCTTCGGCATCGCGATCGGCGGCGTGTGGCGCGAGATCGAGGGCACGCTCGCCGAGCTGCCCTCCGAGCGCACCGCCGAGCAGCCGGGCGCCTCCGTGGCCGGCGACGAGCTCGCCGCCCGCCGCGCAGCCCGCCAGACCGGCTGAGAGCACCCCACCGGTCCTCCCCGAGCGAGCACCGGCCCACACCCTCCGACCAGGCCGCCCGGGCACACCGGGCGGTCTCGGTCATTTCGGCGCGTCCCCGCTAGACTCGACAGCGCCGACATCCCATGCGGGAGAGTCGCGACGCTCGGGTCTCGCCGACCGGGCGTCGCGCGCCGAAGGGGCAATTCCTCCCCGGAACCTCTCAGGCACCCGGACCGCACTGGGCTGGCACTCTGGAGGTCGTCCGACCGACAGAGGGGGAGGTCCCAGCGACGCGACCTCAGGGAGCCCTCGTGCCCGACGCCACCCCGACCTCCACCGACACCCCGGCCGACACCGCGGCTGACAGCCTCGGCGAGTTCGTCGCCCGGCACATCGGCCCCGACGACGCCGCGCTCGCGCACATGCTCGAGGCGATCGGCCACGACTCGCTCGAGTCGCTGATGACAGCCGCGGTGCCGGGCGGCATCCGCTCGGCCGCGTCCCTCGACCTCCCCGTCCCGCTCGACGAGGAGGCCACGGCCCGGGCCCTGCGCACCCTCGCCTCGCACAACCGGCCCGCCGAGGCGATGATCGGCCTGGGCTACCACGCGACGATCACGCCGCCGGTGATCCGGCGCAACGTGCTCGAGGACCCGTCGTGGTACACCGCCTACACGCCCTACCAGCCCGAGATCTCCCAGGGCCGGCTCGAGGCGCTGCTCAACTTCCAGACGGTCGTGGCCGACCTGACCGGCCTGCCGACGGCCAACGCCTCCCTGCTCGACGAGGGCACCGCCGCGGCGGAGGCGATGACCCTCGTGCGCCGCGCCCAGCGCACCGCGACCGGTCCGTTCGTCGTCGACGCCGACGCGCTGCCGCAGACCATCGACGTGGTCCGCACCCGCGCCGAGGGCATGGGCATCGAGGTCGTCGTCGCCGACCTGGCCGACGGCCTCCCCGACGGCGACGTGTGCGGCGTCCTGGTGCAGTACCCCGGCGCGTCCGGGGCGGTGCGCGACCCGCGTCCGGTCATCGAGGCCGTCCACGAGCGCGGCGGGCTCGCCGTGGTGGCCGCCGACCTCCTGGCCCTGGTCCTGCTCGAGGCTCCGGGCACGCTCGGTGCGGACGTGGTGGTCGGCTCGTCCCAGCGCTTCGGCGTGCCCCTCTTCTACGGCGGGCCCCACGCCGGGTTCATGTCGGTCGCCCCGGGCCTCGAGCGGCACCTGCCCGGCCGCCTGGTCGGGGTCTCGGTCGACGCGGAGGGCCGTCCGGCCTACCGCCTCGCGCTCCAGACCCGCGAGCAGCACATCCGTCGCGACAAGGCGACCTCCAACATCTGCACCGCGCAGGTCCTGCTCGCCGTCGTCGCGTCGATGTACGCCGTCTACCACGGGCCCGAGGGGCTGCGCCGGATCGCGCGACGCACCCACGAACAGGCCAACCGCATCGCCGCCGCCCTCCGCGCCGGGGGAGTGGAGGTCGTCAACGACACCTGGTTCGACACGCTGACAGTGGCCGTGCCCGGCCGCGCCGACGAGGTGGTCGCCGCCGCCCGCCAGCTCGGGCTCCACCTGCGCCCCGTCGACGCCGACCACGTCGGTGTGTCGACCTCCGAGCGCACCAGCCCGTCCACCGTCGCCGCAGTGCTGCGCGCCTTCGGCGTCGCGCCCGGCGACGAGGACGCGTCCGGTCTGCCCGAGGACCTGCGGCGCACCAGCGACTTCCTCACCCACGAGGTCTTCAACTCCCACCACAGCGAGACGCAGATGCTGCGCTACCTGCACAGGCTCTCGTCGCGCGACTACGCCCTCGACCGCGGCATGATCCCCCTCGGCTCGTGCACGATGAAGCTCAACGCCACGACCGAGATGGAGCCGGTGAGCCTGCCCGGGTTCGCCGACCTGCACCCCTTCGCCCCCGCCCAGGACGCCGCCGGCTACCGCGAGCTCGTCGACGACCTGGAGGGCTGGCTGGCCGAGGTCACCGGCTACGACAAGGTCTCGGTGCAGCCCAACGCCGGCTCGCAGGGCGAGCTGGCCGGCCTGCTGGCGATCCGGGGCTACCACCTCGCCAACGGCGACGCCGGGCGCAACGTGTGCCTGATCCCGTCGTCGGCCCACGGCACCAACGCCGCGTCGGCGGTGATGGCGGGGATGAAGGTCGTGGTCGTCAAGGCCTCCGACGACGGGTCGGTCGACCTCGACGACCTCCTCGCCAAGTGCGACCAGCACGCCGAGACGCTCGCCGCGATCATGGTGACCTACCCCTCCACCCACGGGGCCTACGAGGACACCATCACCGACCTGTGCAAGATCGTGCACGACCACGGCGGCCAGGTCTACGTCGACGGTGCCAACCTCAACGCGCTGCTCGGCTGGGCGCGCCCGGGTGAGTTCGGCGGCGACGTCTCCCACCTCAACCTGCACAAGACCTTCTGCATCCCGCACGGCGGCGGGGGCCCCGGCGTCGGCCCGGTCGCCGTCCGTGGCCACCTGGCGCCCTACCTCCCCTCCCACGGCTCGCACCCGGACCCGGACAAGCGGCAGGGCATCGGGCCGATCAGCGCCGCGCCCTACGGCTCGGCCGGGATCCTGCCGATCACGTGGGCCTACATCCGGATGATGGGCGCGCAGGGCCTGACCCGAGCGACCGCGGTCGCCGTGCTGTCGGCCAACTACATCGCCCACCGCCTCGGCGAGCACTTCCCGGTGCTCTACCGCGGCCACGGCGACCTGGTGGCGCACGAGTGCATCCTCGACCTCCGCGGCATCACCAAGGCGAGCGGCGTGAGCGTCGACGACGTCGCCAAGCGGCTCGTCGACCACGGCTTCCACGCCCCGACGATGTCGTTCCCCGTGGCCGGCACGCTGATGGTGGAGCCCACCGAGTCCGAGGACCTCGCCGAGATCGACCGGTTCTGCGACGCGATGATCGCGATCCGCACCGAGATCGCCCAGGTGGAGGCGGGGGAGTGGAGCCCCGAGGACTCGCCGCTGCGCCACGCGCCCCACACGGCGCGCGCGCTCGTCGGGGAGTGGGACCGCCCCTACTCGCGCGAGGTCGCGGTGTTCCCCGGCGGCATCGACCCCGACAAGTACTGGCCCCCGGTCGCGCGCATCGACCAGGCCTACGGCGACCGCAACCTGGTCTGCGCGTGCCCCCCGCCGGAGGCGTTCGCCCAGGACTGACGGGTCGGGCCGCCGCGCCGGCCGGCCGGCCGCTACCCCCCACCACCCCCCTGGGGTAGTTCGGGACGGTGTGGTCGTGTGGAGGGTCGTACGACGACCGTTCGGTCCCTGACTACCGAGGCTGGCCTAGGGTCGTGCCGTGAGCGACCAGCGCCAGCGACTGCTCGACGTCGCACAGGCCGAGGGCCGGCTGACCTCCGTGGTCGGCGCGGTCTTCGACCGCTACGGCGCGGTGTGGGCGGGCGGCGCCGGCCAGGCTCCCGGCCTCGACGGTCAGTACCGGATCGGGTCGATCACCAAGACGATGACCGCCGTGCTCGTCGTCCAGGCCCGTGACGCCGGCCTGGTCGACCTCGACGACCCGATCGCCGACCACCTCGGCGACGTCGGCTACGGCGAGGTGACGCTGCGCGAGGCGCTGGCCCACAGCTCGGGGATGCAGAGCGAGCCGCGTGGACCCTGGTGGGAGCGCACCCGTGGTGGCGACTTCGCGGCGCTCGCGTCCGCCAACGACGGCAGCGGCCGGGTGGCGCCCGCGGGGGCCTGGTTCCACTACTCCAACCTCGGCTACGCCCTGCTCGGCGAGGTCGTGGCCCGTCGCTTCGGCGCGCCCTGGCGCGAGCTCGTCGCGGAGCGCCTGCTGCGACCGCTGGGCATGCGCGCCACGTCCTACCTGCCGCGTCCGGGCGCCCAGCCGGGCTGGAGCGTCGACCACTTCACCGGCATCCGGGTGCACGAGCCGCTGACCGACACCGGCGCGATGGCCCCCGCCGGGCAGCTGTGGTCCACGCTGGCCGACCTCGTCACGTGGGGTCAGGTCCTGGGCGGGGCGCGGCCCGACCTGCTGTCGGCGTCGTCGCTCGCGGAGATGCAGCGGCCGGTGACCCCCGACTACGGCCTCGGCCTGATGCTGGGCGTCCATCCCGGTGGACGGCTCGTCGGCCACAACGGCTCGATGCCCGGCTTCCTCGCCGCGCTGCACGTCGACCCCGACAGCGGCATCGGTGCCGCGGTGCTGACCAACGCGACCACGGGCATCGCGCCGCGCGACCTCGCCGTGTCGCTGATCGAGGGCGACCCGGACGCCGACGACACCCGCCCCGCGCCGTGGCGTCCCACCGTCGAGGTGCCGGCCGACGTCGCCGGGGTGCCCGGGCTGTGGTTCTGGGGCAACACGGCCTACGACGTGCGCTGGCACAACGACGGGCTCGAGCTGCGCGCGATGGCCCTCGGCGACGTCGTCACCGACCGCTTCGAGCTCGTCCACGGCGTGCTGGTCGGCGTGCTCGGCTACCACCGCGGCGAGCAGCTGGTGCTCGTACGCCGTCCGGACGGGACGATCCGCAACCTGGAGTGCGCGACGTTCGTCTACACGCGCACGCCCTACGACCCGGACGTGGAGATCCCGGGGGGCCACCCCCGACCCTAGGCGCGCCCCTCGCCCGGCCCTCGGCCGGCGCGGTGGGGGCGCACCCGGCCGATCGCCTCCCTTCGGGGCGCCTGGCCGCTACTGTGTCCGCCGGGCGGATCCGCCCGCACGGCATGCATCGGAGGCAATGGGCATGGGACTCTTCCAGGCGGTGAGCGGCGCCATCGGCGGCACGCTCGCGGACCAGTGGCTCGACTTCTTCGGCGTCCCCGAGGGCATCTCCGCCACGGCGGCGGTGTTCCCGGCGGTGCGCAAGGACCAGAACGCCGGACGCGGCGCCAACCCCGGTGCCTCCGACGGCATCATCACCGACGGCTCGAAGATCGTCGTCCCGGAGGGCTACGGCCTGGTGCTGATGGAGGACGGCGCGTTCACCGGTTTCGCCGCCCAGCCGGGCGGCTACATCTGGGACTCCGGTGAGCCCTCGTCGCAGTCGATCTTCTCCGGCGGCGGGCTCGTCGACTCGATCGTCAAGCAGAGCTGGGAACGCTTCAAGTTCGGCGGCCGTCCCGGGGCGCAGCAGACGGCGCTGTTCGTCGCGCTCAAGGAGCTGCCCAACAACAAGTTCGGCACCCAGTCCGAGATCTACTGGGACGACGCCTTCCTCAACACCCAGGTCGGCGCCGTCACCCGCGGCACCTACACGCTCAAGATCACCGACCCGCTGACCTTCATCCGCAGCTTCGTCCCGGCCGGGGTCATCGAGGGTCGCGCCGTCTTCGACTTCACCGACCTCGACAACCCGGCGGGGGAGCAACTCTTCAACGAGGTCGTCGGCTCGCTCGCGCCGGCGTTCTCGATGTACACCAACGATCCCGCCAAGGGCAACCGGATCGCCCGGCTCCAGCAGGACTCCGTCGGCTTCGCGCAGTCGCTCTCGGCCGCCGTCGAGGACAACTACCGCTGGCGCACCGACCGCGGGCTCGAGATCGTCAAGACGGCGATCATCTCCATCGAGTACGACGCCACCACCCGCGAGCTGCTCGCCAACGTCCAGCGTGCCGACGCCCTGTCCGGCGCGCGCGGCAACTCCAACCTCCAGGCCTCTGTCGCCGCGGGCATCGAGGCCGCCGGTGAGAACGCCGGTCCCGGCGGCGTCATCGGGATGGGCATGGCGGCCGGTGGGATGGGCCTGGGTGGCCTCCAGCAGCCCACCCAGCAGGCACCCGCGGCGCCCACTCCTGCCGCGGCTCCTGCCGCCGCTCCTGCGGCCCCCGCCGCCGAGGACCCGGTCGCGGTGCTCACGAGGGCCAAGGAGATGCTCGACGCCGGCCTGATCACCCAGGAGGACTACGACGCGGCGAAGGCCAAGGCCCTCGGCCTGTGAGGCGGGACGTGAGATGACCCAGGACGCCCCACCGCCCCGGGACCCCGAGGCCCCCGTGTTCGACGGACCGCCGCTGCCGCTCGAGGAGGAGCTGGCCGCGGCGCGCGCCGAGCCCGAGCCCGGCCCGGACATCCGCACCGTCAACGACGCCCTCGCCGACGGTCTCAACCGCTGCCCGAAGTGCGGCTCGACCGACGTCCAGCTGCGGGCGTCGACCGGCCTGCTCGTGTGCCTGTTCTGCCGCCACCAGTGGCAGGAGTCGCGCGTGGAGGAGGCGCTCGGCCTCGGCGAGGGCATCGACGAGCTCGAGGGCACGGTGATCGCCGGCGGCGCCCAGGACATCGCGGCCGACGCCGATGCCCAGGTGACGCTGAAGTGCGGCGGCTGCGGCGCCGAGGTCGTCGTCGACACCGCGCACGCGATGAACGCCCGCTGCCACTGGTGCCGGCACACGCTCAACGTCAACGAGCAGACCCCCAACGGGGCCGTGCCGGACGCGGTGCTGCCGTTCCGCCTGACGCACGCCGAGGCGGTCGAGAGGATCCGCGAGTTCGCCTCCAAGCGGCGCCTGTTCGCGCACCCTCGGTTCAAGGCCGAGTTCGTGCCCGACAACGTCCTCGGCGTCTACCTGCCCTACCTCGTCATCGACGCGCGCGCCGAGGCGGCGTACGCCGGGCGGGGCGAGGTGCAGACGCGGCGGTGGACCGAGAAGAGCGGCGACAACGACGTCACCTACTACGCCGCGGACGTCTACCGGGTGGAGCGGTCGGTGTCGTTCACCGTCGACGACCTCACCATCGAGGGCGCCGCCGCACGGGCGAGCTCGGACCGCTCGACGACCAACAACATCATCAACACGATCCTCCCGTTCGACACCAAGAACGCCGTGAAGTGGAACGCCAGCTACCTCGTCGGCTACACGAGCGAGAAGCGCGACCTCGACGTGGAGGACCTCCAGCCGGTCGTGGAGGACCAGCTGCTCTCCATCGGCCGCGCCCAGGTGCACGACTCGCTGTCCACGTTCGACCGCGGGGTGCGGTGGGAGCAGGAGCAGGTCGACGTCGGCGGCTCCCGGTGGGTCTCGATGTACCTGCCCGTGTGGCTCTACTCCTACTACCAGGAGAACACCAAGGTGCTGCACTACATCGCGGTCAACGGGCGCACCGGCGAGACCATGGGCAGCGTGCCGGTGTCGCAATGGCGGCTGGTCGCGGCGGCGCTCACCGTCGGCACGGTCCTCGAGGGCGCCGCGGGCGCGCTCCTGGTGGCGACGGCATGAGCGCGTGGATGCTCGACGTCGTCGTCATGTCCGGGGACTCGTCGCCGCTGTGGATCCTCGCTGCCGGCCCGGCAGGGGCGGTCGCCACCTACTGGGCGCTCCACCGCTACTACCGCAACACCGACAAGTCGCACGCCTACGAGCGCGACACCCTCATCACGGCGAAGCCGGTGCAGGGGCACGAGGAGAAGATCGACCACATCTCGCGCACCCGCGACTCCGACATCGACGGCGACAACAGCTCCAAGCACCGCCAGCGGGTGGAGCGGCTGCGCTGAGCGCCGGTGCCGCTCAGACGCCCTGCGACACGCTCGACATGTTGAAGTCGGGGATCCGCAGGGCCGGGGTGGCGGTGCGCGAGAAGTAGTCGTCGCCCCACTCGCGGCTGAAGCTCGGCACCGTCGAGGTGGCGGCGCTGAACCGGTTGAGCAGATCGATCGGGCTCTCGTTCCAGCGGAAGTTGTTGGCCGCGCCCACGATCTCGCCGTCCTCGACGACGTAGACGCCGTCGCGGGTCAGGCCGGTGAGCAGCATCGTCTGCGGGTCGACCTCGCGGATGTACCACAGACAGGTCAGCAGCAGGCCGCGCTGCACGCCGGACACCATGTCGTCGACCGTGCCGGCGCCGTCGCCGACCTCGAGCACCAGGTTGTCGATCATCGGCGTGACCGGCTGCCCGGTCATGCCGGCGGAGTGCCGGGTCTGCAGCAGCCCGGTGAGCAGCCCGTCGCGGATCCAGTCGGTGCGTCCGAGGGGGAGGCCGTTGTCGAAGACCGAGTCGGTGTTGTCGGACGCCCCGGCGATCACGAAGGGCGCGCACTCGAGCCCGGGGTGGGCGGGGTCGGAGAACAGGCTCACGCCGGGCGCGGCGACCTTGTCGCCGATGCGGGTGCCGCCGCCGCGGCGGCTGTAGACCGACTCGCCCTCGTGGGCCACGCGCGCGCCGGCGCCCCAGTAGGCGTCGATCATCAGGTCGGCGACCGACGACGGCGGCAGGATCGTGTCGTAGCGCCCGGCGGGCAGGTCGATGCGACGCTCGGCCCACGCGAGCCGCTGGGCGACGGTGGCGGCCATGGCGGCCGCGTCGACGTCGCGGAAGTCGCGGGTGGCGCCACCGGTCCAGGCGCTGCGGGTGAGCGAGGCGTCCTTGCCGGTGCAGGCGTAGTGGCCGGTGGGCTGCACGTGGCGCAGCCGCAGGCCCCGGGTCGAGCCCAGGTAGGTGGTGGCGATGTCGTGGTTGACGAAGCCGTAGAGCAGGCGCTGCTCGGCGCCGGCCTGGGCGAACGCGTCGCCGAGCGCCGGCGCGAAGTCGTGGTAGACCCCGATGTCGGTGGTCTCGGGCTCGGTCTCCCAGTCGGGGGAGGTGGCGTCGGCGACCAGCTCGGCGGCGTCCTCGGCGGGGGTGCCGGCGCGGGCGGCCGCGTCGGCGGCCTGCACGAGCGCCGTGACCTGCTCGGGCGTCGAGGCGCTGCCGGACACCGACCCGGTCGCGACGCCCCCGGCGACGGCGGCGAAGCTGACGACGGTCACCGAGACCTCGGTCATCACGCCGTTGGTGGTGAGCGTGTTGTTGGCCCAGCGCAGGTTGGCGCTGGTGACGTCGCGGACGATCGCGACGCAGTCGTCGGCGGTCGAGGTGGCGAGCGCGTGCTCCACCAGCTGCTGCGGGGTGTGCAGGGAGGGGTGCAGAGCAGGGGACGTCATCGGTGGCCTGCCTCGTCGATGGTGTTGAGGATGGTGACGCTGCGGAACAGGGCGGTGGGGCAGCTGTGGCTGACCGCCGGGACCTGCCCGGGCTGGGCCTTGCCGCGGTCGAAGGCCCCGCCGAGGACCCAGGTGTAACGCACGAGATGCGCTACGGGGTCCGTCGTCCTCGTGGCGGGGGATCGTCTCGCCCGGCGTGGCATCGGTTCGATGGGTCCGGCACCCAACATCGCTAGCTGCATGACTCGTTCCAGGGGTCGTGGTCGAGGAGTCTTCGCAGCATATGGGCACCGGTTCGTCGTTCGCGTGGCGGGTGGCGTCCGGTCGAGCGGTGTCGTCCTTGGGTGGAGGATCGTCGTGTTGCCGGTGACGTGGGCGGCCGCCGTGCCACGGTCAGGGAGACCTGCGATGGAACTCACGGAAGGACCAGGTCTGCGGAAGGGATGGGGGACTTCCAGATCGGCTAGGACGAGGGTGTCGGAAGACGGCGGGTGTTGATGAGCTCGATGGCGACCTGGCGCAGCTTGACGTTGTGCGTCGAGGAGAGCCGGGTCAGCAGGGCCATCGCGCGATCCGCATCGACGCCGTAGCGCTCCATCACCACACCGCACGCCTGACCGATCAGCGTGCGGGAGTCCAAGGCCGCCTCGTACTGGTCCAGCCTTTGCGCGGCCAGCACGGCGAGGGCGATGTGCGCGGCAAGAGCCAGGCCCTCGGCCTTGTCCTCCGCGCTGAACGCGTCGGCCTCGGTCGAGTACATGCTCAGAGCGCCGACGATGTCCTTGATCGTGAACAAGCGGAAGGTCAAGACGCTGCGCCCTCCCGTCGCCTCGTGAAGCGCCGGTCCCCACCTGCGCCAACGAACGTCGGCAGCGAGGTCGGGAACGTAGACCGTGTCCACGTCCCACAGCGTGTCGAGGGCAGGTCCTTCGCCGAGCTCCGCTTGCAGCCGGTCGCCCACGGCTGCTACCTCGTCACTGGCTGCCGGAGTCTCCACCCGCTGCTTGCCGTGCACGAGCGAGATGCTCGCGGAGTGACATCCCTCCACATTCCGCACAAGCAGTTCGACGGCGCTCTTCACAGTGGCCGCGGGGTCACCTTGGTCCTGCATCTCTCGGGCAGCGGCCGCCATGCGGTCCGAGATCGATTCCTCACCCACGCCCACAGCGTCTCACTCCAAGGTCTTGTTGGTCCACGCGAACCACGGTATCGGTCCACGGGGCCGTCTTCTCGACCCCGTGGACCTGGCAGAGCCCCAACGCGCGCTGGACGTGTTCCGCCTGGTGCGGCTGTACCCACGTGACGAAGAACAACACTCGAGCGCTCAGCCTCGTGTGGGTGCGTCTCGGTCGTCCGCGCCTGCCGACAGAGAACACACGATCAGTGTCCCGCCTCGTCCATGGTGTTGAGGATGTTGACCCCGCGGAAGAGAGCGCTCGGACAGCCATGGCTGACCGCCGCGACCTGGCCCGGCTGGGCCTTGCCGCAGTTGAACGCGCCGCCGAGCACCCACGTGTCCGGACCACCGACGGCCTCCATCGAGCCCCAGAAGTCAGTGGTCGTCGCCTGGTAGGCGACATCGCGGAGCATCCCGTCGAGCCGGCCGTCCGTGATCTTGTAGAACCGCTGGCCGGTGAACTGGAAGTTGAACCGCTGCATGTCGATCGACCAGGACTTGTCGCCGACGACGTAGATGCCCCGCTCCACGCGGGAGACGAGGTCGTCGGTGCTGAGGTCGTCGGCGCCCGGCATCAGGGAGACGTTGGCCATCCGCTGGATCGGGATGTGACCCGGCGAGTCGGCGTAGGCGCAACCGTTGGACCGGCCGTCGTTGAGCTCGGGCTTGAGGTGGCCCATCGAGCGATCGAGCTGGTAGCCCACCAGGACGCCGTCGCGGACGATGTCCCAGCTCTGGGTCTGCACGCCCTCGTCGTCGTAGCCGACCGTGGCCAGGCCGTGCTCCTGGGTGCGGTCGCCGCGCACGTTCATCACTGGCGAGCCGTAGCGCAGGGTGCCGAGCTTGTCGTAGGTCGCGAACGAGGTGCCGGCGTAGTTGGCCTCGTAGCCGAGGGCCCGGTCGAGCTCGGTGGCGTGACCGATCGACTCGTGGATGGTGAGCCACAGGTTGGACGGGTCGACCACCAGGTCGTAGGTGCCGGCCTCGACGGTCGGCGCCTTGAGCTTCTCCGCGAGGAGCTCGGGTACCTCGGCGAGCTCGGCGTCCCAGTCCCAGTGGCCGCCGGTGAGGTACTCCCAGCCGCGGCCGACCGGTGGGGCGATGGAGGCCATCGAGTCGAAGATCCCGGTGTGCGCGTCCTCGCCGGTCGCCTCGAAGCCGGGCTGGAGGCGCACCCGCTGCTGGGTGGTGCGGGTGCCGGACAGGTCGGCGTAGTACTTGTTCTCCTGCACCTGCTGAAGGAAGGCGGTCGCGTGCGCGACGGCCGCCCCGGCGCGTAGCCGCTCGGTCCAGTCGACCAGCAGGGCGCCCTTGTCCTGCGTGGGCACCTCGAGCGGGTTGACGTCGTAGCCGGAGACCCAGGTGACGTCGTCGTGCACCGGCTCGGGGGCGAGCTCGACCGGGGTCGTCGTCATCGCGGCGGCGACCTTGGCCACCGTCACCGCGGTCTCCGCGACGCGGCGCGCCTCGTCGTCGGTCAGCACCACACCGGACGCGAAGCCCCAGGCCCCGTCGTGCACGACGCGGACCGCGAAGCCGACGTCCTCGGCGTCGCTCGCCGTCTGGAGCACGCCGTCGCGGGCCCCGAGGTACTGGTAGCGGTTGCGCTCGAACCGGAAGTCCGCGTGGCTGGCGCCGAGCTCGGCGGCCCGGGCCAGGGCCACGTCGCCGAGGCGTCGGTGGGGCAGCTCGCTGAAGGTCGGGTCGAGTCCTGGCGCACTCATGGGACGAACCTAGCCGAGCCGCCTCAGGCGAGGGAGAGCGAGGTGTGGCTGCCGTGGCGGCCGCGGTGGACCCGCAGCTGGGTGGGGATGCGCGTCTGCAGCTCGGGCACATGGCTGACCACGCCGACGACCCGGCCGCCGTCGCGCAGCGTGTCGAGGGTGTCCATCACGTCCTCGAGCGTCTCGGCGTCGAGCGAGCCGAAGCCCTCGTCGACGAAGAGCGTGTCGAGGTCGGTGCCGCCCGCCTCCTGGGTGATCACGTCGGCGAGTCCCAGCGCCAGCGCCAGCGACACGACGAACGTCTCGCCGCCGGAGAGCGTCGCGGGGTCGCGGGTGTCGCCGGTCCAGTCGTCACGGACGAGCAGGCTCAGCCCACCGCGCCGCTCCCCGGCACCCCGCTGCCCGGAGTGGACGAGGGAGTAGCGCTGGTCGCTCATCGTGGACAGCCGGAGGTTGGCGGCCTCGACGACCTGTCCGAGCCGGTGGGCCAGGACGTAGGCGGAGAGCCGCATCTGGTGGCGGTTGTCGGCGTGCTTGCCCTCGACGAGGGCCGCGAGGTCGGTGACGAGGTCGAGGTCGTCGCGCACCGGCGCCCACGAGGCGAGGGCGGCCTCGATCTCGGCCCCCAGGTCGCGCAGCCGTCGTCCCTGCTCGTGCAGTCGGGAGGCCTCGTGCCGGGCCTGCCCGGCCTCGTGCGTGGCCTGCCGGTGTGCGGTCGCGAGCGCCTCGAGGTCGGGCGCCTCGGCCTCGCTCGCCCGCTGCAGCGCCGCGTCGGCGAGGAGGTCCCGCACCCGGGCCACCTCGCGCTCGTGGCGGTGCGCCTCCTGCTCGAGCCGGGCGAGGTCGCTCGCGGGCAGCCAGGCGTCGGCCGCGGCGGCGGCCGACGCGAAGCCGGCGCGCGTGGCCGCCCGGTCGGCCGCGTCCTGGGCGCTGGCGGCCGTGGCGCGGGCCCGCGCACACTCCGCGGCGAGCTCGGCGCAGCGCTGGGCGAGCTGCTCGACGCGCTGGTGGTGGGCGACGAGGTCGTCGAGGTCGGAGCCCTCCGGGACGACGGCCCCGACCTGCTCGCGCAGCGACTCCGCGCGGGCGTGGAGCACCGCAGCCTCGGTGTCGAGGCGCACAGCGGTCTCGGTGAGGCTCTCGCGCTGGCGGGCGAGGGACTCCTGCTCCTCGCGCAGGGCGCCCAGCTGCTCGGTGAGCGGCTGGAGCGTCGCGGCGTCGGCGCGGGCGGTGTCGCGGCGTGCGCGCACCTCGCACTCCTCGGCGAGCAGGCGCTCGACCGGGTCTCCCGCCTCGGCGAGCGCCGCGGCGAGCCGGGCCTCCAGCCCGCGGACCTGCTGGGCGTGCGCCTCGACGACCACCTCCAGGTCGTCGACCTCGCGGCGGGCCTCGCGCTCGCTCGCCTCGTCGGGGGCACCCGGCGCGGCGGCCGCGGGGGAGGGGTGGTCGGCCGAGCCGCACACCGGACAGCAGGCGCCGACGGCGAGCTTGCGGGCGATCTCCGCCGCCATGCCGTCGAGGCGCTGCTCACGGATCTCGACGAGTGCCTCCCGGGCCAGCAGCCGGGCACCGGTGGCGGTGGCGAGCGCCTGCTGGGCGTCGGCGAGGTCGCTCGCCAGTGTCTCGGCCCACCTCGCGGCGCTCAGCCGTGAGCCGAGCGCTGCCAGCTCGCGGTCGAGGGTCTCGGCGACGCCCATGGACTCGCGGGCCGCGGCGACGCGGGGCTCGAGCTCGGCGACCGCGGCGGGCACGAGCGCCGCCCGCACGTCGAGGCGGGTCAGGTCGGCGGCGACGTCGTCGCGCCGCCGGCGGGTGCGGGCGAGCTCGCCGGCCAGGTCGCTCGCCTCGAGCTGGAGCGGGCGGACGCGGGCGAGGTCGGCGAGCGCGCGGGTGGCGGCTCGGTGGTGCTCGGCCATCTCGAGGTCGTCGAGGTCGGTCGTGGCGAGCACCTCGGCGAGCGCGTCGAGGGCGCCCGCCCGCCGGCGGTCGAGGTCGTCGACGTGGGCGTGCGAGGCGAGCGCGAGGTCGTCGAGCGAGTGGACCGGCGCCGCGCGCCGTGCCTGCTCGACCCGGCCGCGTCGCAGGTCGTGGTCGGCCGCTTCATCCTCGAGCTCGGCCCAGTCGCGGCGCGCGGCGGCGTGCGTGGCACGGAGCCGGTGGAGCTCGGTGCCGGCGGCCCGCGCGTCGGCGGCCGCCGTCTCGGCGGCGACCGCGGCCTCGACCCTGGCCGACTGCGTGACCGCAGCGGCCGTGGTGGCCTCGGTCAGCGCGCCGATCCAGTCGCCGAGGCTCGCCGGGTCGGACGGCCACTCGTCGGGGGCGACGTCGCCGCCCACCTCGCTGACGCGGCTCACCAGGTCGGCGACCGTCGTCCGGTGGGCCTCGGAGGTGCGGCGCAGCTCGACCCGGCGATCGCGCAGCCACCGCTCGGTGCGGTCGAAGCGCCCGGTCTGGAAGACCTGCTGCAGCAGGACGTGGCGCTCCTCGGAGCGGGCGCGCAGGAAGGCCTGGAAGCGGCCCTGGGGCAGCAGCGCCACCTGGCAGAACTGCGGCAGCGTCATGCCGACCAGGCGCGTGACGAGGTGCCCGGTCTCGTCGAGGCGGGTGCTGAGCGGGTGCCAGAGGTGCTCCCCGCTGCCGTCGGGCGCCGCGCGCCGCTCGGAGATCACCACCCGGGCCTGCTCGGTGGTCGTGCCGGAGCCGCGCTTCTTCGCCCGGGTCCAGGCAGGGGACCGGTCGATGCGGAACCGTCGCCCGGACAGGGTGGCCTCGAGCACGACGCGGGGGACCACGTCGTCGGTCGCGTGGTCGGAGCGCAGTCGCTTGGCCGTGGACCGGTCACCGGGGACGTCGCCGTAGAGCGCGAAGCAGACCGCGTCGAGGATGCTCGACTTGCCGGCGCCGGTGGGCCCGCTCAGCAGGAACAGGCCCGCCTCGGAGAGGGCGTCGAAGTCGATGGACACCGGGGCGGCGAAGGGGCCGAACGCGACGACGTGCAGGTGGTGCAGCCTCACCCGGCACCACCCGGGGCCCGCGTCGGGGCGGCAGCCGCGCCGGCACCGACGAGGACGTCCTGGTCGGGGTCGTGGCAGCACGCGTCGATGGCCTCGCGCAGCAGCGCGGCCTCGGCCTCCGTGGCCCGTGACCCGCGCACGTGCTGGACGAAGTCGAGGGCGATGGCGTGGTCGCTCGTGCCGTCGGCCGGCCGTGCGGGCGTGCCGAGCTGTGCGGCGGGGGTGGGGAACTGCAGGACGAGGGTGTGGGGGAAGCGCCGACGCAGCTGCTCCATCGCGCGGGCGGGGCGTCGGGCGTCGGTGAGGACGGCCTGGACCCAGGCGTCCTCGTGGACGGCGAGCGCGGGGTCGGCGAGGAGGTCGGCGAGGGTGCCGGTGATCCGGGCCAGCCGCCGGGGCACGGGCGCGTCGATCCAGGTGGCGGAGTCGAGCCCGCCGGCACCGAGCTCGACCAGCCACGACCCCTTGGCCTGGTCGGCCTCGGAGAAGGAGTAGGCGAGCGGGGAGCCGGAGTAGCGCAGGCCGTCGGCCAGGACGTGGGGGCCGTGGAGGTGGCCCAGCGCGGTGTAGTCGATGCCGTCGAAGACGGTGGTCGCGACCCGGGACACGCCCCCGACGCTGATGTCGCGCTCGGACTCCGATGGCGTGGCGCCGGCCACGAAGGCGTGGGCGAGCACCACGCTGCGGGTCGTGGCGGGTCGGGCGTCGAGGTCGGCGCGCACCCGCCTCATCGCCTCGGTGAGCGCGGTCTCGTGGCTGCGGCGGCCCAGCGCCCAGGGCTCGAGCAGCGCGGACGGATCGAGATAGGGGATGGCGTGGAACGCGACGTCGCCGTGCTGGTCGGCGAGCACGACCGGGGTGCCGACCGACGAGGCGTCGGTGCGCACGAACACGCCGGCGGCGTCCATCAGCCGCGCGCCGAAGCCGAGGCGCTGGGCGCTGTCGTGGTTGCCGCTGCTCACCACCACGCGGGCGCGGGAGGCGGCGAGCCGGGCGAACGCCTCGTCGGCGAGCGCGACCGCGTCGACGTGCGGCAGGGCGCGGTCGTAGACGTCGCCGGAGACGACGACGACGTCGACCCGCTCCGCGTCGACGACCTCGAGGAGGTGGTCGACGAACGCACCCTGGTGGCCCAGGAGCCCTTCGCGGTGGAAGGACCTCCCGAGGTGCCAGTCGGAGGTGTGGAGGATGCGCACGGCACGACCGTAGATCGCGGCACCGACACGGCCGTGGCCCCACGCCGCCGGTGCGACGTGAGACGGGGCTCAGTAGTGCACGGTGCGGCCCGCGGAGGTGAACCCCCACAGGTCGATGCCGGCCTCGATGGCGAGGCGGGCGGCGAGACTCGTGGGGGCGCCGACCGCGACGATCGAGCCGATGCCGACGGCGGCCGCCTTCTGCACCAGCTCGAAGCCCACCCGACCGCTCAGCACCAGGCACGCTGCGGCGGGGACGTCGCCGGCGAGCACGCGGGCGCCGACCACCTTGTCGACCGCGTTGTGGCGGCCGACGTCCTCGCGCACCACCCGCAGCGAGCCGTCGGCGTCGGCGAGGCCCGCGGCGTGGACGCCGCCGGTGCGGGCGAAGAGCGTCTGTCGCTCGCGCAGCGCGTCGGGCAGGCGGCGCACGACGGAGGCGTCGGGGCGAGCGCCGGCCCACGCGGTGCTCGTCCGGGTGGCGAGGGCGTCGGCGATGCTGTCCTTGCCGCACACGCCGCACGCCGACGATCCGGAGGAGGCGGCGTCGTGGCGGTGGGGGAGCACCGCCTCCCCCGACACGGTCACCGTGACGACGTTGAACTCCTGCTCCGGCGCGAGGTCCGCGTCGGTGCAGTAGGCGACCTGGGCGATCGAGCCGGAGCGGGCAAGGCCCTCGGTGACCAGCCACCCCGCGGCGAGCTCGAAGTCGTGGCCGGGCGTGCGCATGGTCACCCACGCCCGCCTGGGCGGCAGCGCGCCCGACCGGACCCGGATCTCGAGCGGCTCCTCGGTGATCAGGCGGTCCTCACGGGCGACCTCGGAGCCCGAGGTGTGCTCGACGACGCGGGTGCGGACCGACGGCCCGGGGCGTCGTGCTCGCTCGATGGTCACGACTCGAACCTACCCCGTCCGAGGTGGCGGGAGGTGGGCAAGATCACCCTCGCGCCGATGGGGTGCGCCCGCGGCTGCTGCCTATGATGTAAGGGTCGCAATGGGGCGACAACTTCTTACATCCACTGCTCGTAACGAGAGGGCCGGATGCCCTCGGAACAGGATCGAACTTCATGAACCCGCAGCTGCACCTGGCGCTCAGCCTCGTCGACTCGCGTGCGCGCTCCACCGAGGACCGCGCCCTCCTGCGCAACGTGGAGATCGCTCGCAGTGAGGAGCGCCGCGCCCGCCGCGCCGCGCGCCGCAGCACCCGCTGACACCCTCCCTGACACCTCTCGCGGGCAATGGCGCCCGCCGCCCCCGCCGTCGGGGACCATCCACCCTGCCCGAGCCCCGCTCTGGCAGGGTGTTCGTCATGACGGACGACACGCTGCGCAGCGTCGAGCTCACCCGGATCGGACCCGCCAGGTTCAAGGCCACCAACGCCCGTGGCGGTGAGACCTTCTTCGGCTCCGGGGGAGAGGACCCTGACTTCACCCCGGTCGAGCTGCTGCTCGCCGCCATCGCGGGGTGCAGCGCGCTCGACGTCGAGGCGATCACGCACAAGCGGACCACCAGCACGACCTTCGACGTGCACGCCGAGGGACACAAGGTGCGCGACGCCGACGGCAACCACCTGACCGGGATCCAGGTGTCGTTCGACATCGCGTTCCCCGAGGGGCCCGACGGCGACGCCGCGAGCGACCGGTTGCAGTCGGCGATCGAGATGTCGCGCGACCGCCTCTGCACGGTCTCGCGGACCGTGCAGCTCGGCGAGGACGTCGTCTACGAGCCGGTCAGCCGACCGTGACGGTCTCGATGGTGACGTCCTTGTTGGGCGTGCCGCCGCCGGCCGGGTTGGCGCCGTCGTTGCCCTCGGCGGCGATCTTGTCGATGGTGGCGAGGCCGGCGTCGTCGATCGTGCCGAACACCGTGTAGCTGGGCGGGAACTGGGAGTCGCGGAAGACCAGGAAGAACTGGGAGCCGTTGGTGTCCGGGCCGGCGTTGGCCATCGCGAGGGTGCCGGCCGGGTAGGACTCGTCGCCGCTCAGCTCGTCGGCGAAGGAGTAGCCGGCGCCGCCCATGCCGGTGCCCGTCGGGTCGCCGCACTGCAGGATGCCGAAGCCCTTCTGGTCGCCGATGCGCGGGCAGGGCGTGTCGTCGTAGAAGCCCTGCTCGGCCAGCGACACGAACGAGTTGACGGTGCAGGGGGCAGACGCCGCGTCGAGGGTAAGTCCGATGTCGCCGAAGTTGGTCACGATGGTCGCGGGCACGGTGCCGTCCGCCAGCGCCTCGGCCTCGGGCGGCTCGACGTCGCGGGCCGGCTCCTGCCCGTCCGCGGGGTACTCACAGGTGGTCGTCTCGCCGGACGCCGACTCACTCGGGGACTCAGTGGTGGACTCACTGGGGGACTCGCTCGTGGATTCCGCGGCCGGGTCGTTCGCGGTGCTGTCGGCCTCGTTGCCGCAGCCGGCGAGGGCGAGGACGGACAGGCAGGCGGCCACAGTGGCGAGTCGCTTCAGCATGCCCACGATCGTAACGATGGCCCCGTCACATCTCCTCGTGGGTGTCGGGGTCGCCGCCGAATAGGCGCCCGTCGGGCTCGCCGAGACCCGAGACGGCGGCCACCTCGTCGTAGGTCAGCTCGAAGCCGAACACGTCGAGGTTCTGCGCCTGGCGTGCCGGGTCGACGGACTTGGGGATGGGCAGCGAGCCGAGCTGGACGTGCCAGCGCAGGATGACCTGCCCGGGGGAGACGTCGTGCGCCTCGGCGGCTGTCCGGACCGCGTCCTCGGTCAGGGGCGCGCGACGCTTGCCCATCGGGCTCCATGCCTCGGTGCGGATGCCGAGCCGCTCGTGGACCTCGCGCATGTGCTGCTGCGGGAAGCGCGGGTGCAGCTCGATCTGGTTGACCGCCGGCGTGACGCCGCTGTCGTCGATGATGCGGGCGAGGTGCTCCTCGGTGAAGTTGGAGACGCCGATCGAGCGGACCAGCCCGTCCTGCTGCAGCTGCACCAGGGCACGCCACGCCTCGACGTACCGGCCCTGGCTCGGGTTGGGCCAGTGGATGAGGTGGAGGTCGGTGCGCTCGAGGCCGAGGCGGTCGAGCGACTCGCGCACGGACGCGATGGCGTCGTCGTAGCCGTGGTGCCGACCCGGGACCTTCGTGGTCACGACGAGCTCGTCGCGGGGAACGCCCGAGCGACGGATGGCCTCCCCGACCTCGGTCTCGTTGTCGTAGTTGACCGCCGTGTCGATGAGCCGGTAGCCCGTCTCGAGGGCGGAGAGGACCGCGGCCGTGGCGTCGTCGCCGACCAGCGGGTAGGTGCCGAAGCCGATCGCGGGGATCGTCGTGCCGTCGTTGAGGGTGTAGGTCGGGGTCTCAGCCATGCCTCCCACCGTAGGCCGCCGGCGGGTGGGAGAGCAGCGCAGGAGGGGCAGAGGGCCCGCGCCGGGTCAGGGCGCGCCGCGCGGCTCCTCGTGGGCGGGCCCGTCGCTGAGCTCGTCGACCACGAGCAGGTCGTGGCGCACCTGCCCGGCACGGAACGAGGCGCGTCCGACCATGTGGCTGGTCACCACGCTCGTCGCCATCTGCAGCAGCACGATGAGCGCGAGGAGGCCCACCACGCCGGGCTCGCGGAGCCGGAGCGCGACGCCGGTCATCACCAGCATCGTGCCGAGCACCTGGGGCTTCGTGGCCGCGTGCATGCGGCTGAGGAGGTCGGGCAGGCGCATGACGCCGATCGCGGCGACGAGCGCGAGCATCGCACCCAGCAGGATGCACGCGGCGGCGGCCACGTCGGCGACGACGGTCCAGCTCATCGGGCACCCCCCGTGCTGCCCTCGTCGCGGTCGCCGGCCTCGAGGTCGTCGCTGCGACTGGCGTAGCGCGCGACGCTGACGGCGCCGACCATGCCGCAGCCGGCCAGCACCACCAGCATGGGGAGGGCGGACGTGGCGCCGCTGTGGGCGACGTAGAGGCCCGTCGCCGAGACGGTCACCGCGACGATCACGTCGAGCGCGACGCTGCGGTCGAGGATGGTCGGCCCGATCGTGAGACGGATGAGCAGCAGCCCGGCGGCGGCCGCGAGCAGCGCCGCTGCGAGCACCAGCACGACGGTCATGGCTGCTCCTGCGGGGTCGTCGGTGCGTGGGCGGGTGCCCGGAGCGGCAGCGCGTGCAGCAGCCGCTGCTCCAGGTCGAGCGCGGTGCGGCGGAACTCCTCGGCCGCCTCGGCGTCGGGCACGTCGAGCACGTGCAGGTAGAGCGTGTGCGTCGAACGTCGCGCCTCGACGACCACCGAGCCGGGGATGAGCGAGAGCATCGACGCCACGAGGGTCAGCAGGAAGTCGGACTCGGTCTCGAGGTCGACCGCCACGACGGCGTTGCGCACCGGCCGACGGCGCAGGACCACCCCGGCCACCTCGATGCTGGCCCGCACGATGTCGGCCAGGAAGCGGGCGATCACCCCGACCAGCGCGAGCGGGCGTACGTGCGAGCCCAGGTCGATCGGCGGCAGCGGGAAGGCGAGGCAGACCAGGACCGCGACGAGCACCCCGCCCACGACGAGGAGCGGCGTCACGTCGCCCCACATCGCCAGCCACACGACGAGCAGCCAGGCGACCGCACGCGGCTGGACGGCCCGGTGCCGAGCTGGCCGGGTGCTGCCGTCGGGGCGGGTGCGCACCACCGGGCTCATGGCTGCTCCTCGGTGAGGACGGAGGAGAGGTACGGGGTGCGCTCGTGCAGGTCGACGGCCGCGCGGTCGCCGAGCGCGTAGAGCGGTCCGGCGATCACCGTCAGCAGCACGCTGGCCACGACCAGGCCGCTGGCCGGCATCAGCATGCCCAGCGGCGAGGTGCGGCTGTCCTCGCCCGCCTGGATGAGGGTGTAGAAGTCGCGGTCGGGCTCGTTGTCGTCGCCGAGGCGTCGCGCCTCCTCGATGTCGCGCCTCGACACGCTGCCCGCGGCGGTGTGCACGTGCCCGCGGTGCTGGACGGCGGGCTGGGTGTCGTAGCCGGGGATCGGGTCGACGCCCGTGTCACCGATGGCCTCGAGCGCCTCGTGGGCCTCGCGCGGCGTGCGCCAGAACGCGACGGTCCACGTCTTGGCGACGGCGTAGAGCGTGAGCAGGCTGGTCGCGGCGCCGGCGGCGACGAGCGTCCACGCGAGCGGGCTGCCGTCGAGCTGGGCCGCCTGGAACAGCCCGACCTTGCCGATGAACCCGGAGAACGGTGGGATGCCGGCGAGGTTCATCGCCGGCACGAAGAACAGCACCGCCAGCACCGGGGCGAGGCGCGCGAGCCCGCCGATGCGCATCAGGGCCGTGCTGCCGGCCCGCCGCTCGACGAGGCCGAGCACCAGGAAGAGCGCCGTCTGGATGGTGATGTGGTGGACGACGTAGAACGTCGTGCCCGCGGTGCCCGCCCGGCTGTCGAGCGCGATGCCGAGGATGAGGTAGCCGATGTGGCTGACCAGGGTGAAGGACAGCATGCGCTTGATGTCGGACTGGGCGATGGCGCCGAGGATGCCGATGATCATCGTGAGCAGCGCCGCCCACAGCAGCAGGCCGGTCAGCGGGCTGTCGGGGAAGAGCAGGGTCTGCATGCGCAGGATCGCGTAGACGCCGACCTTGGTCAGCAACCCGGCGAACACCGCGGTGACCGGCGCCGGGGCGGTCGGATAGCTGTCGGGCAGCCACAGCGACAGCGGGAACACAGCCGCCTTGATCGCGAACGTCGTGAGCAGCAGGAGCTGGATCATCAGCGACACGTGGTCGGGCAGCTCGGCGAGCCGCTCGGCCAGGTGGGCGAGGGTGAGCGTCCCGGTGGCGGCGTAGGTGACCGCCAGGCTGATCAGGAACAGGGTCGAGGAGAGCAGGTTGACCAGCACGTAGATCGTGCCGGCCCGCACCCGTGCCGCGGTGCCGCCGAGGGTCAGCAGGACGTAGCTGGCGAACAGCAGCATCTCGAAGCTGACGAACAGGTTGAACAGGTCGCCGGCGAGGAACGCGTTGGCCACGCCCGCGACGAGCACCAGGAAGGTCGGGTGGTAGATCGAGATCGGCGCACCCTCCTCGTCCTCGGTCATGCCCTGCCCGACCGAGTAGGCGAGGACCGCCAGTGTCACGACAGCGCTGACGAGGAGCATGAGCGCGGCCAGCCGGTCGGCGACCAGGACGATGCCGATGGTCTCCGGCCAGGCACCGATCCACACCGTCTGCGGACCGTGCTGGTCGGCCTGGTAGAGCAGCACGGCGGCGACCACGACGACGACGCTCAGGACGCCGAGGGCGAGCCAACGCTGGATGCGCGGGTGGTGCAGCAGCGCGAGCGACGCGCCGGCGCCGAGGATCGGCAGCAGCACCGGGAGCGGGACGAGGGCGTTCACTGGGACCTCACCTCGGAGGCGTCGGCGGCCAGCGGGTCGTCATCGGGACCTTGGCCGAGGTCGCCGCTGGAGTCGTCGCCGGGGAAGTCGGAGGTGGTGGCGTCGTAGGCCTCGGACGTGACATCGCGGTGCGCGAGCCTGCGGATGGTGTCGTCCTCGATGTCGTCCTGCACGTCGTCGTGCCCGTTGAGCTGCCAGCTGCGGTAGGCCATGGCCAGCACGAACGCGGTGGTGGCGAGGGTGATGACGATGGCCGTGAGCACCATCGCCTGGGGGAGGGGGTCGGTGAGGCCCGAGGTGTCGCCGCCCTTGGTCACGATGGGCGCCCGGCCGGCGGGACCGCCGGCCACCATGAAGGACAGGCTGACGCCGTTGCCGATCATGACGAGGCCGATGAGCACCCGCGACAGGCTGCGCTCGAGGACGAGGTAGACGCCGCAGCCGAGCAGCGACGCCGCGATGAGGACGAGGGTGAGGTTGACGGTCATGCGTTCTCCGTCTCCGTGCGGCGCAGCTCGCGCTGGATGTCGCGGTCGATGTGGGACCCGAGCGCGCGCAGCAGGTCGAGGACGAGCCCGACGACCACGAGGTAGACGCCGACGTCGAAGAGGGCGGACGAGACCAGGTGCAGGTCGCCGAGGAGCGGCACGTGCAGGTCGATGACCGCGGACTGCAGCACGACGCCACCGAACGCCAGCGGCAGCAGCGCGGCCAGCGCGGCGACGGCGAGACCGCCGCCGATCAGGCGCCCGGCGTCCACCGGTGCGGCCTCGTCGAGCTCGTAGCGGCCGCCGGCCAGGTAGCGGATGACCAGGGCCAGACCGGTGGTCATGCCCGCCGCGAAGCCGCCGCCCGGGGCGTTGTGCCCGGCGAGCAGGAGGTAGACCGAGATCACGATCAGCGTGTGGAAGAGCAGCCGGACGATGACCTCGAAGACGATCGAGCGCTTCTCGGGCGGCAGGGTGCGCGAGCCGGGGAGCCAGGCCCGACGGCCGGGCGACGTCGCGACCTTCTTGACGCCCACGGGGAACGGGATGTCGTGGACGCGACGGATGTCGGCGCCGCGGGCGTTGACGTAGACCAGGCTGGCCACGCCGGTGGCCGCGGCGACCAGCACCGAGAGCTCGCCGAGCGTGTCCCAGGCGCGGGTGTCGACCAGGATGACGTTGACGATGTTGCCTCCGCCGCCGAACTCGAGCGCCCGCTCGGGCAGCGAGACCGACACCGGGTCGCTGATGCGCGCCGCGCCCGCCATGAGGAGGAAGCCCGCGACGACGACGGCCACGGCGAGACCCAGCGCCATGCGGACCCAGCGCTGCGCGGTGAGCGGGCGGTCGGTGAAGTACTCGGGCAGCCTGCGCAGGGCCAGCACGAACACCACCACGGTCAGCGTCTCGACGAGCGCCTGCGTCAGGGCGAGGTCGGGGGCTCCCTGGAGGACGAAGAGCAGTGCCGTGCCGTAGCCCGTCACGCTGACGAGCAGCACGGCGCGGATGCGGCGGCGCGACCTGGCGGTGAGCACCGCGGCGGCGACGATGATGACGCCGATGACGGCCTGGGCGGGGTTGTCCCACGCCTGCACGTCGAGGTCGCCGAGGCCGCCGATGAGCGTCGAGCCGGGCAGCAGCACGAGCACGACCAGGATGATGCCGAGGTAGGCCGCCGCGGAGCCGCGCTGGACCACACCGGTGACCTCGACGGCGGTGCGGTCGAGCAGTCGCATCCCGCCTCGGTAGGCGCGTTCGAGGCTCCAGTCGTGGGCCAGGGCGGCCTGGAGGCGGGCGACGGGCTCGCGGGCGACGAACAGCACGGCACCGGCGGCGAGCGTGATCGCCGTCAGCAGCAGCGGGAGCCCTGCGCCGTGCCACAGGGTGAGCTCGGGCTCGTGGGCCCCGGGCGGGAAGGCGTCGGCCTGGCCCGCGAGGAGCGAGGTGAGCGGCCCGCCGGCAGCGCCGAGCAGCAGCGACAGCGCGGCCAGCACGACGGGCGCGGCGACGAACGCCGCGGAGGGGGAGTGGACCGACGGCGGCGACTCGACGTCGCGGTTGGCGAACGCGCCCCACAGGAACCGCGCGGAGTAGGCAGCGGTGAGGATGGAGCCGACGACCACGCCGGCGACCAGCAGCCACCCGTTGGTCGTGGTGATCCCGGTGCCGTCACCGTCGCGCGCGACGTCGACGAGGGCGACCAGGACGCTCTCCTTCGCGACGTAGCCGAGGAGCGGGGGGACGCCGGCCATCGAGGCGGCGGCGAGCGCCGCGGCCACGGTGACGACGGGCATCCGGCGCGCCAGCCCCGTCAGCTCGCGCAGGTCGCGGGTGCCGGTGCTGTGGTCGATGATGCCGACCACGAGGAAGAGGGTCGCCTTGAACAGCGCGTGGGCGAGCAGGAGCGCCAGGCCGGCCATCATCGCGCTGCGGGTGCCGGTGCCCAGCACGAGCACGAGGAAGCCGAGCTGGCTCACGGTGCCGTAGGCGAGCAGCAGCTTGAGGTCGTGCTGGCGCAGGGCGCGGACCCCGCCGAGCACCATGGTCGCGAGCCCGAGGACGAGCAGCATGGTGCGCCAGCCCGTCACGGCGGCGAAGGCGGGCGCGAGCAGCGCGACGAGGTAGACGCCGGCCTTCACCATGGACGCCGCGTGGAGGTAGGCGCTCACGGGGGTGGGCGCCGCCATCGCGGACGGCAGCCAGAAGTGGAAGGGGAGGAGGGCCGACTTGCTGATCGCCCCGACGAGGAGGAGCTGCACGCCGACGGTCACCGCCACGCCCGTGGGCGGGTCGGCGAGGATCTCGGAGATGCGGTAGCTCCCGGCGGAGTGGCCGACCAGGATCGCGCCCACGAGGAGCACCAGGCCGCCGAGCGTCGTCACGACGAGCGCCTGGATGGCAGCGCGCCTGCTGGCCCGCCGGGCCGAGTCGTGACCGATCAGCAGGAAGGAGAAGACCGTGGTCAGCTCCCAGAACACGTAGAGCAGCAGGAGGTCGTCGGCCAGGACGAGGCCCAGCATCGAGGCCACGAACGCCACCAGCACGCCCGCGAAGCGAGGCACGCCGTCGTCGTCGTCGTCGAAGTACCAGGCGCAGTAGCCGAGGACGAGCGCACCGATCCCGAGCACGATGAGGGCCATCAGCCACTGCAGGGTGCCCATGGCGAAGGCGAGATCCATGCCGATGCTGCCGACCCACGGGTGGACCTCGACCAGCATCTCGCCGTCGTGCACGGCGGGCGTCTGCGCGGCGACCCAGACCGCACCGGCGAGCGGCACCGCCGCCAGGGCCAGGAACGCGCGGCGTCCGGCACGCAGCACGAGCCACGGGGATGCCACTGCCGCCGCCAGCAGCACGGCGATCAGCATCAGCACAAGCGGAGGTCCTCGTCGTCGTTTGGCGGTACCCCCAACCGTACAGGCGCTCACGGCCTGATCACGCCCGTGCGGGCGCCGGCGGACAAAGATGGGGGACGGACCCCATCTTCGGTGATCGCGCCCGCCGGACGGGGGCCTCGGAGATGGAGGACCCCGGCCGCTACGGGGGAGGAGCGGTCGGGGTCTGAGACCAGAATAGCGACTCGAGACCACCCAGCGGGGTGGTCGTGAGCGGGCTCACTCGGTGGCCCGGTGTGGTCCTGCCCACGTTCGCTGCCGAGCGCCTGGTCAGCCCCGGGTCGACCCCGTTCTCAGTGACGCCCGGTCCGCCGCAGGAGGAACGACGCCGCCGAGTCGAGCGCCCGCGCGGCGGTCGGGTCGACGAGGTGGTCGTGGTGGAAGACGTGGGTGGCACCCGCGTACACCTCGAGCGCGACGTCCACGTCCGCGGTCGCCGCACGAGCAGCGAGCCGGGTGCTGTCGTCCAGCAGGACCTCTCGCGAGCCGACCTGGAGCAGCAGCGGCGGCAGCCCCCGCAGGTCGGCGAGAAGCGGGCTCGCGAGCCGGTGACGACTGTCAGCACCGGCGAGGTAGTTGCCCGCGTACGCCCTGACGTCGGCCGCGTCGAAGACCGGATCGACGTCCTCCTTGCCCGTCAGGCTTGCCCCGGAGAGCGTGAGGTCGAACCACCCGGAGAACGCTGCGAGGCCGCTGGGGAGGTCCAGTCCGGCCTCGCGCGCCGCGATCATGGTCGCCAGCGCGAGTCCGCCGCCGGCGGAGTCGCCCGCGAGCACCAGGGCGGCGGGATCCACGTGGTCGAGGAGCTGCCGGTAGGACGCGAGCGCGTCGTCGAGTGCCGCGGGGAAGGGGGCCTCGGGGGCGAGCCGGTAGTCGACGGAGACGGCATGCAGTCCTGCCCGCGCGGCGAGCGCGGCGGCGAGCGGGACACCCGTGTGTCCCGAGCCGACCGCGTAGCCGCCACCGTGGAGGTAGAGCAGCGTCCCCACCGGCGGGTCCGCCAGTGGCACCGCGATGTCGACGGCGGGCACGCCGCCCAGCGTGGTCTCGGTGGTGCGGGTGCCCTCCGGCAACGGCCGGTGGCCGAAGGATGCGTAGAAGGTGCGGAGCTCGGCGAGCGACGTCTGGTCCACGTGGACCTCCTGGGTCGAGGGATGACAACATGCATTCCATGGAAAGCAAAGCGCATTCCCGGGAATCTATTCCCGCGGCTGTCGACGGGGCTGTCGACGGGGCTCAGCTGCTCGACGACCTCGTGCGCCTCGAGGTCCGGCTCTACGCGCTCGTCGACGCGCGACTGCGCTCCGAGACTGCTCACGGCCTCGGCAGGCTGGAGCTGCTGCGGACGATCGCACGGGTGCCGGAATGCCGGGTGTCCGACCTCGTCGGGAGCCTCGGGATCACGGTCGGGGCGGCGAGCAAGGCAGCCGATCGTCAGGTCAGGGACGGCTTCGTGATCCGCACGCCCCACCCCGAGGACGGACGGTCGTCCATCCTGGTGCTGACACCGTCCGGCCGAGGGGTGCTGGACGAGCTGCTGCCGGCACTGGACCGCATCACCGCCGAGGTCTTCGCGGCGGCGCCCGTGGGCGAGGCCGAGCTGCTGCGCCTGGGACAGACGCTCCGGGCCCTGCGCTCCTCCGTGGAGACCTCCTGACGACGCGGGCGGTGGCGCTGCTGCCTCGCCATGTCAGCTGGTCGGTCAACGCTCCTTCCGCGTGGGGAGGGGCTTGGCCACGACCACCTGGTAGCGCGTGTAGCGGAAGCGGCCGCCGGGGAGGAGGACGCGGTCGGTGCAGCTGATCAGGACCAGGCGGTGCGGACCGGTGGTGCGGAAGAACCGACGGGGGAGACGAGCACTCCGGGGGAACGTCGCCGTGTCGACCACGCCGAACCGCTTCACGTCCGAGCCGGAGACCACCCGGACGACCTGACCCGGGCGGGCCCCGGCGAGCCGGCGCAGGGCTCCGGGGCGGTCGCGCCGGTCGGAGACGTGGCCGCCGATGACGGTGGTGCCGATGGCGTCGTCGTACCCGGCCGACCTGCGCAGCCAGGCGACCTGGCGGACGTCGGCGGGCAGGCCCATGGCTCCGCGGCGGATCCGGGTCGTCAGCACGGTCGCGTCGAGGCCGATCGCCCGCGCGACGACGCGAGGCAGGGCAGCGACGCGAGCCTCGCCCCGCGGTGCCAGCGTCCCGGCGAAGCCGCCGTTGACCGCAGGCGGCTGGTAGGCCGGCTTGGCGACGGTGAGGGTCTCCGACCGCTGTCCGCACCGGTGCCGGAGGGCGGCGGACGTGCGCGTCGCCTTCGCGGTCACGCGCCAGGTGTAGACGCCCGGCGAGGCCACGCGGACCGAGGGCGACCTCGTCCATCCCCGTCGCGCGCGCCACGTGACGGACTCGGCGAGGTGGTTCGGACGACACCGCGCCGCGGCGCGCGAGGCGAACGGACCGTAGAGCCGCGCGGTCGCCTTCACTCGGCTGCCCCGGCCGAGCCCGGAGATCCGCACCCGGTCGTGGAACGGCTGCCCCGGGGCCACGCGGTCTCTGGAGACCTGCGTGCGGATGCGCGGCCGGCGCTTGCCGGTGGAGGTGCCGACGACCGCGTGTCCGGGGTTGGAGACGACCGGGGCGGCCTGCGGGTCGAGCGCCTGTGCGGTCGCGGTGTTGTCGACTCGTCCGGCGGCGACGTCGGCCCTGGACAGCCGGTAGCGCACGACGCAGGTCGTCCTCCCCCCGGGCGCGAGCGTCGTGGCCCGGCAGGCGGGCCTGCGCAGGCGTCGGGTGCCGCTGAACGCGGTCTCGGCGATCCTCAGGCCGCTGACGGTGGTGTTCCCGCTGTTGGTGACGGCGAAGCGGTAGGTCACCCGGTCGCCGGCCGTCCGTAGCCGCCCGTGCCTGACGACCTTCTGCAAGGTGAGCTCGGGGCTCTGGAGGACCGGGACGTTCGCACTGTCCGGCGGTGAGCCGACCGGCCCGCCGCCGGGATCGGTCCCGGTGGCCCGGGCGGTGTTGGTGATCGCCTGGTCGCGGTCGATGTCCGCCTGCGTCACCGTGTAGGTGGCCACGCAGAGCGCGCGCTCGCCCGCCACCAGCGTGGTGCGGTCACAGGTCGGGGTGCCGATGCCGCCCCCGGCGCCGGTGAACGCCTCCTCGGTGACCGCGACGCCGGTGACGGTGACGTTGCCGGTGTTGGTGACGACGAACTCGTAGCGGACGGTCTCCCCGGCGCGGATCACCGCGGACGGGGTTGCGGTCTTGTCGATCGCCAGCGAGGGGGCCGCGGTGGCGGGCAGGTCCGCGCTGTCGTCGTTGGAGACCACCGGAGCGCCGCCCGGCTCGGTCCCGGTCGCGCGAGCGGTGTTGGACAGCCCGCCGGCCGCGACGTCGGCCGGTTGCACGGTGTAGGTCGCGGTGCACGCCGTCGCCGTGCGCGGTGGCAGAGTCGTGGCGGCGCAGGTCGGGGTGGTGGGCGTGCCCGCACCGGAGAAGGCGACCTCGGTGATCGCGATCCCGGAGACGGGGACGTTGCCGGTGTTGGCGACCTCGTAGGTGTAGGTGAGGACGTCCCCGGCGGCGTACGGCGCGAACGGTGCGACGGACTTCGTGAGCTCGAGCCGGGGGACCGGGACCGGGGTGTTGGTCACCGTGCACACGTAGTCGTCGGCGTCGCCGATGGTCAGGGTCCAGATCGCAGGCGCCAGCTCTCGCGTGGCGACCGGGCCGTCCTCGCTCGTGCACGACAGCGTGCGGGTGTAGTCGGTCGGCAGGGACGTGGCGGCGCCGGTGAGCTCGTCGGTGATGTAGTAGGCGCGCTCGCGCCGGACCGGCTGGTTGATCGTCGACGCCGTCGTCTGGGTGCCCGTCGTCGTGGCGCCTGCGACCGCGTTGCCGGCCGCGTCGTAGAGCCTGACCGCGAACTGGTCCTCGGCCACCAGCCGGCCGGCGACGTTCTTGACCACCGTCACGGTGGGGATCGGCGTCTGGCACCGGGCGCCGTCGTTGTTGATCGACACGGGGCCGTCGGAGAGCTTGAACGCATCGAGGGTCTGTGGGTCGATGCGGTAGATGGCGCCGGTGCCGTTGTTGCTGGCGTACAGGTACCGGCCGTCGCTGTACACGGCACCGTAGGCCTTGGTGAGCCCGGTGATGGAGTCGAGCACGCCCTGGTCGACGAGGCGGTGGGTGGTGGTGTCGAACCGGACCAGCACGGCGCGGTTGCCGCCCGCGAAGCTGCGGTTGACGACGCCGTACAGCGAGCCGTTGACGAACGCCCAGTCCCTCGGGTAGCCGACCGTCGAGGCCGTCGTGCCCTGGTCGACCAGGGTTGCCGGGTCGTTCGTCACGTCGACCTCGGCCCAGGATCCGGTGGTCTCCTCGAGCAGCCACAGGTGTCCGTCGGCGTCGACGGCGCCCGCGCTCCAGCCGATGTCGGTGCGCAGCCGGTCGGTGGCGTTGCGCGGGACGCCCAGCGAGGTGAGCTCCAGGTCGGCGCCGATCCTGACGATCTGCCGGCGGGTCTTGTCGTAGCTGTACATGAAGTTGTCGAGGCGGTTGAACCCCACGCCGTTGACGTAGTCGTCGATCGTGCCCACCCGGGTGGAGGCGCCCGTCACCAGGTCGACGGCGTAGACCCGCGTGGCCTGCTCCTCGGGCGACTGGAAGAGGTACGCCGTCGGCGTGCAGTCCCAGGCCACCTCCTGCGCCTGTGCCGGTGGTGGCGAGGTCGTCTCGACGGTGAGGAGACCGGCCGCGACCAGCACGGAGGCGAGAGCCCAGGACACGAGCCGGGTGAGGCGACCCCCGTGAGCGGGTCGGCCCGAGGCGAGCAAGGTCGGCATGGCGACCCCCTTCCGAGGTCTTCCAGCATGCGCGCGGTCCCTCAGGGCGGATGCACCCCTTCGGGTGCATTGGCCGGTGGCGCCGGGCGCCGTGACGTCACCTGTTGCCGGCGGGCTCCGGCGCCCGGGCAGGTGAGCGATCGCGGCGGCGCCCCTCCACGTGCACCTCCGGGAGCGCTCGCTCGAGCCACCGGGGCACCCACCACGCCCTGGCCCCGAGCAGGCGCATGGCGGCCGGGACGGCGAGGCAGCGGATGACCAAGGCGTCGAGGAGGACGGCGACGGCCATGGCGAGGCCGATCTCCTGCAGCATCCGATCCGGGAAGAGGACGAACGACCCGAACACCATGACCATGATCGCGGCCGCCGCCGTGATGACCCCCCCGGTGTGCGCGATCCCTTCCCGGACCGCCGCCAGGGAGTCGCCGGTGCGCAGCCACTCCTCGCGCATGCGCGAGATCAAGAACACCTCGTAGTCCATCGACAGCCCGAACACGATGGCGAAGACGAACACCGGGAGGAACGCCTCGATCGGCCCGGGCTGCGCACCGAGGTTGCCGTCCTGGAAGACGAGCTTGAGCACGCCGAAGGCCGCGCCGATCGACAGCACGTTGAACACGGCCGCCTTGAGGGGGATCCAGACCGAGCGGAACACCACGACGAGCAACAGCCCCGAGAGCGCGATCACCACGGCGACGAAGACCGGGAACCGGTCGGCCATCCCCGCCGAGAAATCGACGTAGGCCGCGGTCGGACCGCCGACCAGGTGCCCGCGCCCGAGTTGGTCACGGAGGGTCGTCACCAGCTCGGCGGTCGCCTCGTCCTGCGGGCCGGTGGTCGGCTCCGCCCGGGTCAGGAACAGCCCCTCGGCGACGGGGACAGGCGGTCCTACCCGGTCGGCCACGACGCCGGGCGCGCCGCGCAGTGTCTGGGCGGTCGCCCGTGCGTCTGCCGGAGTGCCGTCGGTGAGGACGAGCAGCGGGCCGTTGGCCCCCGGCCCGAATTCCTCGCTGACCAGGTCGTACGCCGCCCGCGCGGTGCTGCCCTCCTCGTCGGTCCCGGCGTCGCTGAACCCGAGCTGCATCCCGAGCGCCGGGATCGTGAGCACCGCCAGCACGGCGACTGCCGCCGCGAGCGCCTGTGCCGGACGACGCTGGACCAGCCCTGCCCACCGCCGCCACGACCGTCCGGCGTCGTGGTCGCCGCGAGCCGCGCGCCGCCTGACACCCTTCTCGATCCGGGTCCCGAACAGTGTGAGGAGCGCCGGCAGCAACGTCAGCGAGGCGACCATCGTCGTCAGGACGGTCAGCGCGACGGCGGTCACCGATCCCTCGTACGCGTCGATGCCCAGCGTGAACAGGCCGCCGAGCGCGATGATCACGCAGGCGCCGGCGAACAGCACGGAGCGACCGGCGGTGTCGAGCGCCGTGCGGGTGGCCTGCGCCGGGTCAGCACCGTCCACCAGCTCGCCGCGGTAGCGGCTGAAGATCAGCAGCGCGTAGTCGATGCCGACGCCCAGACCCACCAGCGCCAGCATCGCTGTCGTGTAGTCCGGGATGGTGAGCACGTGCGAGAGCAGCGCTGCCACGCCGGACATCGATCCGACCGCGAGCAGGGCGGTGATGAGGGGCAGGCTCGCGGCGAGGACGGAGCCGAACATCAGCACCAGGATCACCAGCGCCGCGAGCAGTCCGACGCCCTCCGCGACGCTGCCGCCCCCGCTCTCGACCTGGCGGATGCCGTTGCCGGCGAGCTCCACCTGGGTCCGCTCCCCGCGGTGGTCCTCGGCGGCCTCGATGAGATCCTCGAAGCTCGCGCGCGGCGTGTCCGCCTGCGCCCCCTCGAGAGCGACCTCGACCAGTGCGGTGGAGCCGTCCTCGGAGACCGTGCCCCGCTCGGCATCGGGGCCGGTGACCGTCTCGACGTGCTCAACTGCCGCGAGGTCGCGCACCAGGGCCGCCTGGTCGAGGCCGGCGTCCCATCCGCGCTCGTCGTGCACCACGACGGTGACGGTGTCGCCGGAACGCGCGGGAGCGTTCTCCTCCAACAGCTCGGACAGCTCCTGGGACTGGGTGCCGGGCAGGGTGATGTCGTTGTCATAGGCCGCGCCGACCACCTGACCGAGGAAGGTCGTCGTCGCGAGCACGACGACCCAGAGGAGCAGGGCGATCCAGCGGTGGCGCTGTGCGGTGCTCGCCAACCGCTCCATGGTGCTGGGGGAGGGGTGGTCGGTGGTGATGGGCGGCTCGGACATGCGGTGCCTTTCGTCGGCGTCGAGACCACCGATCGTCACCGAGGCTCGGTGCCAGCGTCGTCGGCCCGGGAACGGCTGGCGGCACGGCTCGGAGCGACCGTGCAGGGGACCCGGCCTACGCTCGTCGACGTAGGACGTCACGCTCCCGGACGGACCTGTGATCCGGCCCTGGGCGACTAGAGTCGGGCCCATGCCGGGCACCAGCGCGCTCCGCGTGCCGCCGCGAGTCGGCGACCTGCTGCTCGCCGCGTCCATCACCGTCATGCAGGTGCAGGGGACCGTCGTGCGCACCGACGGGGAGCCGGTCCTGCGCGCGCTGAGCGACCTGGGCAACCTCGGCTACACGCTGCTCGCGGCCAGCGGCATCGCCCTCGTCGTACGGCGCCGCTGGCCGGCCCCGGTGTTCGTCGTCACCGCGCTGGCGAGCCTGGTCTACTACGTCCTCGACTTCCCTGACGGGCCGTGCTCGCTGGCCCTCTTCGTCGCGATCTACACGCTGACCGAGCGCGGCGACGGACGCCGGTCCCTGGCAATCGCCGGCGTGGGTGTCGCGGTGCTGGCGCCGGTGTGGCTGGTGTCGGCCGCCGACGTCGAGCCGCGGGCGGCCATCGGCTGGGTGTTCTTCCGGATCGGTGCGCTCGTCATGAGTGCGGCGCTGGGGGAGTCGGTGCGGTCTCGCCGGGTGATCGCCGCCGAGGCGGTCGAGCGGGCCGAGCTGGCCGAGCGGACTCGCGAGGAGGAGGCGAGGGCGCGGGTGGACGAGGAGCGGTTGCGGATCGCGCGCGAGGTCCACGACACGGTGGCGCACGCGATCGCGGTGATCAACGTGCAGGCGGGCGTGACCGCGCACGTCCTGGACCGGCGCCCGGAGCAGGCGCAGGCGGCGCTGGAGGCGATCGAGCGCACCAGCGCCCGCGCCCTCGAGGAGATGCGGACCATCCTCGGCGTGCTGCGAGACGACGGCGGGCGAACGCCCCAGCCCGGGCTCGACCAGATCGGCGAGCTGGCTGCGCGGGCGCGAGACGCGGGGATCGAGGTCGCCGTCCACACCGCACCGTCGGCGCTCGAGGTGCCGAGCGCGGTCGGCGGGGCGATCTACCGCATCGTCCAGGAGTCGATCACCAACGTGATCCGCCACGTCGGTCCGACCCGGGTGAGCGTCGAGGTTGCCTACGCAGCCGAGGGCGTCGCGGTCCGGGTGCGCGACGCGGGGCCGATGGGGGAGTCGGCCGAGGTGCAGGGCGGCGCGGCCCGGTCCGCGCCCGGACGTGGGCTCGTGGGCATGCGCGAGCGGTGCCAGCTCCTGGGCGGCGAGCTGACGGCCGGCACGACGACGGACGGCTTCGAGGTCGCGGCATGGCTGCCCCTGCGCGACGCTGAACCGGCTCAGGCTCCGGCTCCGGCATGAGCATCGACGCGCGACCGCCGCCTCGTCCTGTCCGAGTCCTCGTGGTCGACGACGAGGCGCTGGTCCGTTCCGGCTTCCGGTTGCTGCTCGAGCTCGAGGAGGACATCGAGGTCGTCGGCGAGGCGACCGACGGCCTCGAGGCGGTGACGCGTGCGCGCGCAACCCGACCAGACGTCGTCCTCATGGACATCCGGATGCCACGGCTCGACGGGATCCAGGCGACCCGCGAGATCGTCTCGTCGGCGGGGCTGCACGACGTCCGCGTGCTGATCCTGACCACCTACGACACCGACGACCACGTGTTCGACGGGCTGCAGGCCGGCGCCAGCGGGTTCCTGCTCAAGGACGCGGGCCCGTCCGAGCTGCTCCACGCCATCCGCGTCATCGCCGAGGGGGACGCCTTGCTGGCGCCGCGGATCACCCGTCGCCTGATCGCCCAGTTCGCCGGGCAGCGCGCGGCGACGGCCCGGGCCGAGGAGCGGCTCGCAGTCCTGACCGAGCGCGAGTGCGAGGTGCTGGCCCTCGTCGGTCGGGGGCTGACCAACGAGGAGATCGGCGCCACGCTGTGCCTGAGCCCGGCCACGGCTCGCACGTACGTCAGCCGCGCGATGGGAAAGCTCCACGCCCGGGACCGGGCGCAGCTCGTCGTCATCGCCTACCAGACCGGTCTGGTCGCGCCCTGACCATCGCCGCCCACCGGCTCACGATGGTGCGGGCACCATCTGATCCGCCGGTCCACCGCGATCCCGTTGGTCTCCCGGGTCTCCCGGGGGCTCGCCCACGAGCAGGTACGGGACCTCGCGCCGTCGGGCGGTCGCGTGACGGGGGAGCGGGGTCGACCTCGCCAGCGGTCAGGTGGCGGAGCGAACCGCTCGGAGGTGGGGCTCGACGATCCCGAGCAGCCGGTCGTGGGTGGCCTGGTCGGCCGAGACCACCAGTCCGCGACCGGTGTGGAGCGGGTCCCCGGCCAGGTCGCTGATCACGCAGCCCGATGCCTCACAGAGCGCGATGCCGGCAGCGAAGTGCAGGTTGTCCCGGAACTGACCGTCGGAGACGTAGCCCGCCCGCCGGCCGGCCGCGACCCAGGCGACGGCGAGGGTGGAGGAGATGACTCGCGGAGCGTACGCGCTGCGCAGGCGCGGGTCGCTCACGAGCTGGCCGCCGACGAACGGCTGGTCCAGCGGCCCGTCGCAGTTGATGTCGACGAGGCCTGAGTCGGAGGTGGGCACCAGCGCCTGGTCGTCCTCGCCCCGGCGCCGACAGGCGCGAGCGCCGTCCGTCCAGAAGATCTCGCGGGCGATGGCTGAATGATTTCGGCCAGCCCCGGCTCCCGCAAGCACCCCCGTCCTCGGGTCGAGTCCGGACGTGTTCACGCGCGGGGCGATCCCCACGAACACGTTGCTGGCGCGTGCCGCTGGCTGGCTCAAAGTCGGCCTGCGGCCGGTCTGCCGGTGGTGGGAGGGGTCGAGGCGCAGCTAGGTTGCCTGTCCATGGACATGCTGACGGGGGACGAGATCGCCGAGGCCGGCCTGACCGACTGGCGCAAGCTGGCCCAAGGCCTGCACGCCCGCTACCTGGTGGACAGCTTCGGCACTGCCGTCCGACTCGTCGCAGCCGTGGGCGAGGCGGGCGACGCGCTCGGTCACCACCCGCGGGTGGCGATCGGCGACGGGTACGTCGACCTCGAGCTGGTCACCGGCGATGCCGTGTATCGCGAGGACGACGGCACGGAGCACGTCGTCGAGTGGGTGACCCAGCAGGACGTCGACCTCGCCCGGCGGATCACCGAGATCGCCGTCGAGCAGGGGATCGCCGCCGACCCGTCCGCGGTGAGCGAGGTCGAGCTCGGCCTCGACACGGCGAGCTCCGCGTCCATCGCGCCGGTGTGGGCCGCGCTGCTGACGGGGAACGCCGAGGACCAGGGCCGGGGCACACCCGGCGACGACGAGATCCGTGACGCCCGGGGGCGGTTGCCCAACCTCTGGTTCTCCGAGCCCCACGAGAAGGAGCCCGGGCACCAACGGTTCCACGTCGAGGTCTACGTGGCTCCCGAGGTGGTCGAGCAACGGATCGCCGCCGCCGTCGCTGCGGGTGGAACCGTCGTCGACGACAGTGACGCTCCCGGGCTCACGGTGATCGCCGACCAGGACGGCAACCGGGGGATCATCTGCGCCGCCGTGTCTGCGCGGACGACGTGACACCGATGGAGCGATACGTCGCAGGGGATCGGTCCGGGGCCGGACTCAGGTGGCCTTCGCTTCGCGGACTGACATAATGTCAGTTATCGGCGAACTGAATGGAGCGCGATCGCCCCCGCGCCCGGTCCGCCGCCTCATCCCCGATGGGCGGTGTGCCAGCAACCTCTTTCGCCGCGAGTTCGGTTGCCTGCTCACCGCCGGCCGGCGTACGCCCGATAGGCGCGCGATCAGGACGCGCCGACTCGACGCCGAATGACGGTCAGGACGCGCCGACTCGACACCAGATGACGGTCAGGACGCGCCGACTCGACCCGGGTGACAACGGTGTCATTCGCCCGACGTCGTGCTCGTCGACCGGTCACCGACCGCGCGGCGGCGCCGGTCCCGCACCACGCGCACGACCATCGTCGACGCCACGACGAGCAGGAGACTCGCCGAGATCGCCACCGGGAGCGCGGTCCCGGCCCGGAGGGTGAACGCCCCGACCACGGCGCCGGCGAACATCGTGCCCACCGCCCCGGCCCTGCGCAGCGTCGTGGCGCGTCCCGCGGTGCCGCCGGTCCACGCCGCCTCGGCGAACAACCCCGCGAGCGTCGACGTCACCACCACGGTCGACACGTCGCCCACCGCGACCCGACGGGCAGCGACGGCCTGGGCGCCCATCGCGCCCCCGAGGGCGCCGGCGAGCAGGTCGAACACGGTCGCTCCGGGGTCGACTAGGCGGAGCACGACGGCGCAGCCACCGACCGTGAGCGCGCAGGTCATCAGCAGGCTCGCGGCCACCACGTCGGCGTTGGGGCGAGCGTGGTGCCCACGCTGCACGGTTCCGGCCAGGATGGCGCCCATCGCGAAGCCCACGAGCGCGACGGCGGCGCGGAGCAGCGGCACGTCCTCGGCCTCGGCGAGCCCGAGGCCGACGAAGATCACGTTGCCGGTCATGTTGGCGGTGAAGACCTGGTCGAGCCCGAGGTAGGTCGCGGCGTCCAGCACGCCGGTGCCGAACGAGAGCACCAGCATCGCCGCCGTGGAGAGGCCGTCCGCGCCGACCGGGCGCGCTGCCCCGCTCACCGGGTGTGCCGCCGCAGATAGCCGTCGAGGGAGTTGCGCACATGCTGCCGCATCAGCCCGGCCGCCTTGCGCGGGTGCCCGGCGAGGACGGCCTCCGCGATCTCCCCGTGCTCCTGCCACGAGTGCTCGCCGCGGGCTGCCACGTCCATGCCGTAGAGCCACTCGACCTTGCCGCCGATCTGGCGCAGCAGGCCGAGCAGCGAGGCGTTCCCCGCGAACTCGGCGATCGCCAGGTGGAACCGGGTGTTGAGCGGCGGCAGGTCGGTGCGTCCGGGCACCTCCAGGCCACTGCGGCCCGCGGCCACCAGGTCGCGCAGCAGGTCGGCGAACTGTTGCACCTCGTCGTCCCCCTGCGCCCGGCAGCGCTCCGCGGCCCGCCGCGCCGTCAGCTCCTCGATCGTGCTGCGCACGGCGAAGATGTCGGCCGCCTCGTCGCTGTCCAGGTGTGCCACCCGGACGCCGGCGTAGGCGACGCTGGTGACGAAGCCCTCCGCCTCGAGGTGGCGAAGCGCCTCGCGCACCGGCACCCGCGAGACGTCGTACGCCTCGCACAGCTCCGACTCGGTCAACCGGGTCCCCGCCGGGTGGGTGCCGTCCACGATGTCGGCGCGCAGCGCCCGGCGCACCTGGTCGGCGCGCCGGCTCACCCGTGCCTCACGAGAACACCCCGGCTCCCGGGATCGCGTCCAGCAGCTCGCGGGTGTAGTCGGACGACGGTCGCTCGAAGACGTCGTCGACGGCTCCGGTCTCGACGAGCCGGCCCTGCTGCATCACGACCACGTCCTGGGCGACCAGCCGCACCACCGCGAGGTCGTGGGTGATGAACAGGTAGGAGAGGCCGAGGTCGCGCTGCAGGTCGGCGAGGAGCGTGAGGATCTGGTCCTGCACCAGCACGTCGAGCGCAGACACCGCCTCGTCGCACACCACCAGACGCGGGTTGAGCGCCAGCGCGCGGGCGATCGCCACGCGCTGCCGCTGGCCCCCGGAGAGCTCGTTGGGGTGGCGCTGGGCCACCGAGTGCGGCAGCGCGACGTGGTCGAGCAGCTCGGCCACCCGGGCCCGCCGCGACCGCCGGTCGCCGACGCCGAAGACCCGCAGCGGTTCGTCGACGACGTGCTCGACGGTGAACATCGGGTCGAGCGAGGCGTAGGGGTCCTGGAAGACCGGCTGCATCGCGCGACGGATCGCCCGTCGCTTCGCTCCCCTGGCCGCCGCCACGTGGGCGCCGTCCACCCGCACCTCCCCACCGGTGGGCGTGACCAGCCCGAGCACCATCCGGGCCACGGTGGTCTTGCCCGAGCCCGACTCCCCCACGACCGCCGTCGTCGTGCCCGCGGGCACCTCGAACGACACGTCGTCGACGGCGGTGAGCCGGCCCCGCCGGCCGCGCAGGTGGTACTCCTTCGTGAGGTGCTCGACGGCGAGGATCGGCGCCGTCTCGCCGTCGGTCGGGCCGGCGTTCGAGCCGGCGTTCGGGAGATCGGCGGACGACCCGTCCCGGGTGGCGGTCCGGAGGCCGGCGGGTGCTGCCCCGGCCGCGACTCGGGCGCTGGCCACCGACGGTGCTGCCGCCACGAGGCGCTGGGTGTACTCGTGCTGGGGGTGACGCAGCAGCTCGCGTGCCGGTCCCTGATCGACGATGCGGCCCTGCGACATCACCACGACCCGGTCGGCGCGGTCGGCCGCGAGCCCGAGGTCGTGGGTGACGAGCAGCATGGACGCGCCCCGCTCGGCCCGCAGCGTCTCGAGGTGGTCGAGGATCGTGCGTTGCACCGTCACGTCGAGCGCGGACGTGGGCTCGTCGGCGATCAGCAGGTCGGGCTCGCAGGCCAGCGCGATGGCGATGAGCACCCGCTGGCGCATGCCGCCGGAGAACTCGTGGGGGTACTGGCGGCTGCGCCGCTCGGCGTCCGGGATGCCCGCCTCGCCGAGGAGCTCCACCGCGCGACGCCGGGCCTCGCGTCGTGAGGCGAGTCGGTGGGCGACCAGGGTCTCGGCGACCTGCTGGCCCACCCGGGTGGCCGGGTTGAGGTTGGACATCGGGTCCTGCGGCACCAGCCCGACCTGTCGCCCGCGGAGCCGGCGCAGCCGTCGCTCGTCGGCGTAGGTGACGTCCTCGCCCCGGAACTCGATGCGTCCGCGGGTCACGGCGCCGCCGCCGGGGAGCAGGTTGATCACGGCCGCCGCGGTCGTGGACTTGCCCGACCCCGACTCGCCGACCAGGGCCACCCGCTCCCCCTCGGCGACGGTGAGGTCGACGCCGTGCAGCGCGGGCGTGCCGTGATAGCTCACCTCGAGGTCGGTGATCCGCAGCAGCGGCGGCGCCGACTCCGGTGCTGGGTCGGTGGCGGTCGCCGGTGCTGCCTGTGGTGCGGTCTCAGCGTCCGACGGCATAGCCCTGCGCTCCTCTCGGGTTGGCGGCGGCCTCGAGGAGGCCGGTCGCCGGGTCGCGGGCGACGGCCGAGAGCCGGCCGAGCGTCCAGTCGCCGGCGCGGGTCACGACGTGGCCCCGGCGCTCGAGGTCGGCGATGACCTCCTCGCCGAGCCGGTCCTCCACGACCGCGCCGCCCGGCGTCCACGTGCGCGGCCAGAACGAGCCGGGCATCGAGGTGGTGTGCAGGGCGGGTGCGTCGATCGCCTGCTGCGGCGAGTAGCCGCCGCGCAGCACCCGCAGCAGGTAGAGCAGCTGCCACTGGTCCTGCTGGTCGCCGCCGGGGGTGCCGAGGGCGCACCACGGCCGGCCGTCGCGCAGCACCAGGGTGGGGCTCAGGGTCGTACGCGGGAGCCTCCCCGGGCGCAGCGCCGACGGCGCCCGTTCGTCGAGCCAGGTCATCTGCAGCCGGGTGCCGAGGCAGAACCCCAGCTCGGGGATCGTCGGCGAGGACTGCAGCCAGCCCCCGGAGGGCGTCGCCGAGACGATGTTGCCCCACCGGTCGACGACGTCGAGGTGGCAGGTGTCGCCGCGGCGGACGTCGCCCACCGCGCCGACGGTCGGCTCCCCCACGGCTGCCGCGCCGGCCTCGTCGGGCGCCTCGGTGAGCAGCGGTGGGAGGTAGACCGGCGTGGAGCCCACGTCGCCCGGCCGGTAGTCGTGGGAGGCCGCCTCGCCGATCAGCGCGCGGCGCTCGGCCGCGTAGGCGGGTGAGAGCAGCACGTCGAGGGGTACGCCGGGGCCGTCCGCAGGGTCGCCGTAGTGGGCGTCGCGGTCGGCCAGCGCGAGCTTGAGCGCCTCCAGCACCCGGTGGGCGCCGGCGCCGGTGGACGGGTCGACCTCGTCGTCGGCGAAGCCGGCGAGGATCGCGAGCGCCTGCAGCAGCACCGGGCCCTGGCCCCAGGCGCCGGTCTTGCAGACCGTGACGCCGTGGACGTCGAGGGTCGCCGGCTCCTCGTAGCCGGCGCGCCAGGCGGCCATGTCGGCGCGGGCGAGCACACCGGCGTGGTCGGCGCCGTCGCTGTGGCGGTGCGGGGTCGCGACGAAGGCCTCGACCGCCTCGGCCACGAACCCGCTCCCCCACGCATCACGGGCCGCCTCGATGCGGCCCTCGCGGTCGGGCGCGCCGGCGCCCGCACCGACCAGTCGGCGCAAGGTGGTGGCGTACGCCGTCAGCCGGACGACGTCGCCGGCGCCGGGCGGTCGTCCCTCGGACAGCCAGAGGTCGGCCGAGGTGGGCCAGTGCTCGCGGAACAGCTCCGCGGTGGCGGCCACGGTCTGCGCCGCGCGCGCGGAGATCTGGTGGCCCTCCTCGGCGTACTCGATCGCCGGTGCGAGGACGTCGGCGAGCTCCCAGGTGCCGTGGTCGCGCAGGAGCAGCAGCCACGCGTCGACGGCGCCGGGCACGGCCGCGGCCAGCGCACCCGTGCCGGGCACGAGGTCGAGGCCCTCGGCCCGGTAGTGCTCGATGCTCGCGCCGGCGGGGGCCGGTCCCTGGCCGACCAGCACCCGCGGGCGGGGGTCGTCGGCGGTGGCGAAGAGGCCCGTCATGTCGCCACCGGGGCCGTTGAGGTGGGGCTCGACCACGTGGAGCACGAACCCGCCCGCGACCGCGGCGTCGAAGGCGTTGCCGCCGCGCTCGAGCACGGACTGCGCGACCGCGCTCGCGATCCAGTGGGTGGAGGCACACATGCCGAACCTGCCGCGCAGCGTGGGCCTCGTGGTGTGCTCGGGGGGCGCCACGAAGGCGCCGGGGTCGGCCGTCATCAGCGCCTCCGGGTGGTGGGGTCGAGGGCGTCGCGCAGGGCGTCGCCGAACAGGTTGAAGCCCAGGCAGATCACGGCGATCGTGAGGCCCGGGAAGATCGCCGCGGCCGGCGCGCGGAAGATGTACTGCTGCGCGTCGGAGAGCATGATGCCCAGGCTCGGCGTGGGCGGCTGGATGCCGAGGCCCAGGAAGGACAGCAACGCCTCGCCGATCACGGCGACCGGCATGATGACGGTGGCCTGCACGATCAACGCCGACGCCGCGTTGGGCAGCACGTGCTGCCACAGGATCCGGGCCCCGGAGGCGTCGAGGGCGCGGGCCGCGAGCACGAACTCGCGCTCCTTCACGCGCAGCGTCTCGGCCCGCACGACCCGCACCATGGTGGGCACCTGGGCGATGCCGAGCGCGATCGCGGCGTTGTAGACGCTGGGTCCGTTGATGGCCGCGAGCCCGACGGCGACGATGAGGAACGGGAAGGCCAGCGTGAGGTCGGTGAACCGGGACACCACCACGTCGGCCCAGCGCACGTAGCCGGCCAGCAGGCCGAGCGGGGTGCCCACCACGACCGCGAGCAGCACGCTGAGCGCGCCCACGAGCAGCGAGACCCGCGTGCCGTAGACGATGCGCGAGAGGATGTCGCGGCCGAGGTCGTCGGTGCCGAACAGGAAGCCGTCGGTGAAGGCGCGCTGGAACGGGAGGTCGAAGTGCACCTCCTCCGGCGGGTAGGGCGCGATCAGGGGCGCCAGCACCGCGGTCAGCACGACCAGCAGGAGCAGCGCCCCGCCCACCACCCCGAGCGGGTTGCGCGCGAGCTGGCGCAGCACCTGGCCGCGCTGCTGACCCAGGTCGACGTCGTCGACGGTGACGACGGGTGTGGCCTCGCTCATCGGTTCCCTCCTGCCACGCGGATGCGGGGATCGATCACCGAGTAGAGGACGTCGATCGCCAGGTTGATGACGATGTAGGCGAACGTCGTGACCAGCACGACCGCCTGGATCACCGGGTAGTCGCGGGTGAAGACGCTGTCGAGGGTGAGCTTGCCGAAGCCGGGCAGACCGAAGATCCGCTCGGTCACCACGGCTCCGGACACCAGCCCGCCGAGCTGCAGGCCGATGATGGTGACGACCACGATGAGCGAGTTGCGCAGCGCGAACCGGGTGAGCACGCTGCGCGCGGGCATCCCCTTGGCGCGTGCGGTGCGTACGTAGTCGGCGGAGAGCGTGTCGAGCATCGACGAGCGGGTCTGGCGCATGATGACGGCGGCCAGCGCGGTGCCGAGCACGAGCGCGGGCAACGTCAGGTAGTAGAGACCCCGCAGCGGCTCCTCGCTGACCGGCACGTAGCCGGACGCCGGGAACCAGCGCAGACCCACCGCCAGGTAGAGGATCGCCAGGATCCCGAGCCAGAAGCTCGGCACCGACAGGCCGACGAGGGTGAAGCCGTTGGCCAGCCACTCCGGCCAGCGACCACGGTGGACCGCGGCCGCGACCCCGGCGCCGACTCCCACCACGACGGCCACCACGACGGCGTAGAGGCTGAGCCACAGCGTGACCGGCAGCGTCGTGCCGAGGAGATCGGTGACCGGTATGCCCGTGGCGATCGAGGTGCCGAGGTCGCCCTGGACCAGGTTCTTCACGAACGTGCCGTACTGCACGAGCAGCGAGTCGTCGAGACCGAGCTCGGCGCGCACCGCCGCCAGCGTGGCCGGGTCGGCCTCCTCCCCCGCGGCGGCGAGGGCAGGGTCGCCCGGCAGGGCGCGTACCCCCCAGAACACCACGACGGAGGCGAGGAACATCGTGACCAACGCCTGTGCCAGGCGCCCGAGCAGGTAGCGCACCATCACGAGCCCCCGTCCGTCACGAAGCCCGCCCGGCTCAGGCGCACCACCCCGTCGCCGTACGTGCTGACGCCGGCGATGTCCTCGGAGTAGCCGGTGAGGTTGCGCTGCCGGTAGAGGTAGACGATCGGGTCGGCCTCGTGCACGAGGGTGACCACCTGTCCGTAGAGGTCGGCGCGACGGTCGGTGTCGACCTCGCGGGCCGCCCGCTCGAGCAGGGCGTCGACGCGCTCGTCGCTGAATCCGGAGTAGTTGTTGGCCTGGCCGGTGGAGAGGAAGGAGAACATGTTGCCGTGCGGGTCGATGCGGCCCGACCAGCCGAGCTGGAGGATCTCGAAGTCGCCGCCGGTCTGGTCGTCGAGCAGCGTCGTGTACTCGACGGGCTCGAGCTCGATGTCGAACCCGCCGGCCGAGACGCTGCCCTGGATCGCCTGCGCCAGGCGGAGCGTGTCCGGGGTGTTGGAGACCTTCATGGTGAGCTGCACCGGTGTCTCGACGCCGGCCTCGTCGAGGAGCTCGCGTGCCCGCTCGGGGTCGAAGGGCGGGCACTCGTTGCTGGCCTCGGTGGCGTAGACGGTGTCGGGCGAGATCGGCGAGCAGGCTGGCTCGAACCAGTTGTCGAACACCGAGTTGACCAGCGCCTCGCGGTCGAGCGCGAGCTCGAACGCCTCCCGCACCCGGGGGTCGCTGGCCACCGGTGTGTCGATCCTGCCGGGGGGCGTGCCGACGCCGTCGGTGTTGCCGAGGTTGAACGTGATGCCCTGGTAGCCCAGCGATCCGGTCTGCAGCAGGCCGATGCCCGGCTCGCGCTCGAGGGTCTCGATCGTGGTCGGCGACACCGTGTCGATCACGTGCACGTCGCCGGACTGCAGGTTGGCGGCGCGGATGTTGGCGTCGGTCATGATGCGGTAGGTGATCGTGTCGAGGTGCACCTCGTCGGCCGCGTAGTACTCCGGGTCGCGCTCCACCACGATCGAGGTCGCCGGCACCCGCTCGACGAACCGGAACGGACCCACGCACGCCGGCGAGGTGCCGAAGTCGTCGCCGAGGTCGTCGAGGGCGCGCGGGCTCATGATCATGCCCGCTCGGTCGGCCAGCGACGCGGTGACGGGCGCGAACGGCGTCTCGTACCTCAGCTCGACGGTGCTGTCGTCGACGGCGACCACGCTCTCGACCGGGCCCATCTCGGCCGCGCGGGCCGAGTCCTCCTTCTCGAGGTGGCGCTCCAGGGTGCGCTTCACCGCATCGGCGTCGAACGGCGTCCCGTCGGCGAAGGTGACGCCCTGCCGCAGCGGGATCCGCACGGTGCGGCCGGCGTCGTCGAGCTCGGGGAGCTCGGTGGCGAGCTGGGGCACGATGCGCCCGTCGGCGTCGATGTCGTAGAGCTTCTCGCAGATCGAGCTCATCACGTAGCGCGTGTAGAGCGACGAGGACGTGGTCGGGTCCAGCACGTCGGGATCGGCCGAGAGGCCCATCACCAGGTCGCCGCCGTCGGCCAGGGACACGGCCTCGATGGGGACGCTCGAGACGTCCTTGCGCTCCGGCGTCTCGCCCCGCGGCTGCACCGCGTAGCACGCGGACAGCAGCACCGCGAGGAGGCCGGCGAGGACGAGCGAGGACGGGCGCCGTAGCCGCGACGGGCGGGGGGCGCATTGGGGTGGACGGTGGTGCGGCATCCGAGTCTGCCTGGACGTCACGGTGAGTCTCCCGAGAGGGTGCGGTCACACGGACTTCTTGTATACGACTTTGTATACGATCCTTGTGTAACACCGGGCCCGTGGGCTCGTCAACGCCTCGCTTGCGCTGCAGGCCGGCGTCAGGCGGACTTGCCGTACTTCTTGTGCATCGCCTGCTTGCTCACACCCAGCAGCGTGCCGATCTCGGCCCAGGTGAACCCCTGGACCCGCGCGCGGCGCACCGCGACCGCCTCGGCGGCGGCCAGCTCGTGCTTGGCGCGGGCGATGCGCACCAGCTCGTCGAGCGGCCCCCCCTCCCCCGGCTCGCCAGGCTCCTCGGCGTCGATGGCTGTCCTCATGCGTCAACTGTGATTGACCAGGCCTGAGTTGTCAACCCTTGTTGACGGCTCCCGGCTGGTCCTGCGTCAGGTGCAGCAGCCACTGCGTGCCGCCGGTGTGGATGAGCGCATAGCGGCGTACGCCCTCGCGCCCGTGGAGGGAGAACACCATCCGGCGGCCGTCGCGGTCGTGCTCCTCCCACGTGCCGGTGTCGGCGACGGACTTGTGCTCGTCCTCGTAGGCGAGGTGGTCCAGGTCGTGGTCGTCCACCGCGATGGCGAGCCGGTCGCGGCGGCTGTCGTCCGGCAGCCCCTTGGGCACCGCCCAGCTGCGCAGCACGCCCTCCTCCTCGAGTCGGAGGTCGAAGTGCGGGCGCGGGCGCCGGTGGTCGTGCAGCACGAACCTCACCGGCTCACTCCAGGCGCCGGACCTGGTAGGTCCCGACGGTCGTCGCCACGACCTCCCCGGCGGCGTCCGTGAGCGTTGCCTCCAGCGCGAACTCGCCGCGGCCGGACGCCAGCGCGTCGGCCCGCACCCGCGCCGCCTCCTCCTGCGACAGCGACGCCGTGGCACGCACCACGCCCATCGCCGGACGACGGAAGCGGATCGTCGACTCCTTGACGAGCGGCACGAAGCCGGCGAGCTCGCCCTCGAGGTCGAAGGTCGCCAGGCTGAGCAGCCCGCCCAGCATCTCGGCGACGCTGAACAGCGACCCGGCGTAGGTCACGCCGAAGTGGTTGACGTTGGGCTCGGGCGGCATCTCGGCCACCGCGTGCCCCGCGCGGACCTCGACGACACGGATGCCCATGGCCTCCAGGATCGGGACCGAGCCGATGCCCTGGACTGCCTCCACTCTCAACGTATAGGCCATCGGGGGCCTTGCCGCAAGACCCCGGTCGGCCTGCACACTGCACGGCGTGATGCCGCTAGGACGCCCGTACGAGGCCCTCCCCGACACCGTTCCCGACACCTTCCCCTTCGCGCTTCCCGAGGCGCTCGCCGCCAAGGCGGACCCCGCCCTCATCGACAGCGACCGCATGCACTTCGCCCGCATCGCCCACGCGCTCGAGCGGGCGATCGCCGACCTCGAGGGCAGGCTCGCCGAGACCCGAGCGGCCCCGGCGCGCCACGGCACTGCCGCCCTCGAGCGCGACCAGGAGGTGCACCGACTGTCGTCACGACTGCGCGCGCTGCGCCGCTACGACCTCGACCTCTGCCTGGGCCGGATCGTGCACGCGGGGCGCGACGAGCCGACGTACGTCGGGCGCCTCGGGCTGGCGGACGCCGGCGGCCGGCGGTTGCTCGTCGACTGGCGCTCCCCCGCGGCCGAGCCGTTCTTCGCCGCGACCCACGCCCACCCGCAGGGCCTGGAGAGCCGGCGCCGCTACCGGTGGTCGGGCGGACGGATCGTCGACTTCTGGGACGAGGCCTTCACCGAGGAGGCGCTGCGCCACGCGGCCGCCCTCGACGACCAGTCGGCCTTCGTCGCGACGCTGGGCGGCAGTCGTACGCCCCGCATGCGCGACGTCCTCGCCACGATCCAGGCCGACCAGGACGCCATCATCCGGGCCGGGTCGCGCGGCGCGCTGGTCGTCGACGGCGGTCCCGGCACGGGCAAGACCGTGGTCGCGCTGCACCGCACCGCCTACCTCCTCCACGCCGACCCGCGGCTGGGTCACCGGCGCGGCGGCGTGCTCTTCGTCGGCCCGCACCAGCCCTACCTCGCCTACGTCGGCGACGTGCTGCCGAGCCTGGGCGAGGAGGGCGTGCAGACGTGCACGATCGCCGATCTCGTGCCCGACGCGGCCTCCGGCCCGGAGTGCGACCCACGCGTCGCCTCGCTCAAGGCCGACCTGTGCATGGTCGCGGCGATCGAGCCTGCCGTCGCGCTCTACGAGGAGCCGCCCACGGAGTCCTCCCTGGTCGAGACCCCGTGGGTGGACGTCCGGATCACCGCCGCCGAGTGGGCGGAGGCGTTCGCCTCCCCCGACCCCGGCACGCCCCACAACCTGGCCCGCGACGACGTGTGGGAGGCGGTCCTGACGATCCTGGTCGACAAGGTGGCCGACGAGCTGGAGGACCTCTCCCCCGACGACCTGCGCCGCGTCCTCGACCGCCATGCCGGGCTGCGCGACACGTTCGACCGGGCGTGGCCGATCATCGAGCACACCGACCTCGTCGGCGACCTGTGGACGGTGCCGGCCTACCTGCGCCACTGCGCGCCGTGGCTGGCTCCCGACGAGGTGCGCGCGCTGCGACGCGAGGACCCCGAGGCATGGACCGACGCCGACCTCCCGTTGCTCGACGCGGCCCGGCTCCGGCTCGGGGACCCCCACGCCTCGAGCCGTCGGCGTCGTACCGCCGTCGCCGAGGCACGCGAGCGGGCGCGGATGGACGGGGTGATCGACGACCTCCGCACGACCGCCCGCGAGTCCGGTGCCGACGACTACGGCGAGGGGCTGGTGTCGATGCTCGTGCACGACGACCTCCAGAGCGCGCTGGTCGACGACGCGGCCCTGCCCGACGCCGACGTGGACCGCCTGGCCGGTCCGTTCGCCCACATCGTGGTCGACGAGGTGCAGGAGCTCAGCGACGCCGAGTGGGCGATGCTGCTGCGGCGCTGCCCCTCGCGCAGCCTCACGATCGTCGGCGACCGTGCGCAGGCGCGCCACGGCTTCGGCGAGTCGTGGGTCGAGCGCCTGGCTCGGGTCGGTCTGCCCGAGGTCACCGTGGCGCCGCTGACGGTCAACTACCGCACCCCTGCCGAGGTGATGGCCGAGGCGGAGCCGGTCATCCGGGCCGCGCTCCCGGAGGCCAACGTGCCCACGTCGATCCGCGAGAGCGGGATCCCGGTCCTCCACGCGCCCGTCGAGGAGCGCGACGCGATCATCGGCGCGTGGCTCGCCGAACACGCCGAGGGCACCGCCGTCGTGGTCGGTGATCCGACGTACGCCGACTCGGCGCGCGTCCGCTCGCTGCCGCCGCAGCTGGTCAAGGGCCTCGAGTTCGACCTGGTGGTGCTGGTCGACCCGGACCGGCTCGGCGACGGTGTCGGGGGCGCGGTGGACCGCTACGTCGCGATGACGCGCGCCACGCAGCGCCTGGTGGTGCTCACGCCGTGATGTTCGGGGCACACGGCGCATCGAACACACTTGCGAATAATGCAGGTGGACGCTACTCTGGGGGAACGCTTCACGAGGTCCATGGCTCCAGGGCAGTGCCCGGGCTGTGGCTGGTGGGGGCGAGTTGCGAGGGTGACGTGATAGCCCGGTGATCCGGGCCTCCAGGAGCGACGACCGTTCAGCAGCCGCGCGTGTGCGCGGTGGACCGTCGTTGTCGCGAGAGGGGGCCGATCGTGTCGCACCCGATCATGGCTGCGGTGGGTGAGGTGAGGTCGTCGCTGAAAGCGGTCGCCGATGCCAGTCCGACGTTCATGACCACCGCCGACAAGGCCAGCGCGTTGAGCGAGCTGGCGCGGGCCGAGGGTCAGCTGGTCGAGCTGCGCCTGCGGATCCTCGCCGACGCCGGTGACCTTGCCGCCGAGACGGCGGCGAAGGACGCGGCCGGGTGGCTGGCGCAGCACACGCGCACCCGTTTCACCGACGCGCGCGCCGACCTTCGCCTGGCCCACGCGCTCGACCGGCGCCACCCGGTGCTGGCGGCGGCGATGCGGGACGGCGCGGTGAGTCTCGCGCAGGCACAGGTCATCCAGCGCGCCCTGACCGCCCTGCCGGAGGCGGTCGACGCCGAGACGGTGTCGCTGGCCGAGGCCCACCTGGTCCAGCGCTCCGCGGAGTTCGGGCCCAAGGCGCTCGGCCGGATCGGGCACCGGATCCTCGACGTCGTGGCTCCCGAGGTCGCCGAGCAGGCAGAGTCCGCCCGCCTCGCCGACCTGGAGGCCCACGCCGAGCAGCAGACCCGCCTGATGCTGCGGCGTCTCGGCGATGGCACGACCCGCATCTCCGGTCGCATCCCGGACGCCGCCGCCACCCGGCTCGCGACCTACCTCGAAGCGTTCGCCAACCCTCGCCTGGCCTCCGCAGCTGGCAACGGTCGTGGCGCTGGCTCGACGACGGATGGGGGGGTGCTCGCCCGTCTGCCCTATCCGCGCCGGCTGGGTCAGGCGTTCATCCAGCTCCTGGAGTCCCTCGACCCCACCCGCCTGCCGGTCCACGGCGGCGACGCCACCACACTGGTGGTCACCATCACCCTCGACGCGCTACGAGCCGACCTCGCGACCGCCGACCTCACCGGTGCGGGCCTCGTGCCCGGCGACGACCTCACCGGCGACCAGGTCACCGCCGCCCACGCCCGCAGGCTGGCGTGCACCGCGAAGATCCTGCCCGCCGTCCTCGCCGGCGACAGCCTCCCGATCGACCTCGGCCGAGCCCGCCGCCTCTTCACCCCCGCCCAGCGCAAGGCACTCCTGGTGCGCGACCGCACGTGCCGCGCTCAAGGGTGCGACACCCCGGGCACCTGGTGCGAGGCCCACCACCTCACCCCGTGGCAGCACGGCGGGCCCACCGACCTGGCCAACGCCATCCTGCTGTGCAGCCACCATCACCACCGAGCCCACCACACCGGCCACCGCACAGACCGACTCCCCAACGGCGACCTCCGCTTCCACCCGCGCAGATAGCCGAGCTCGCCACCGAGCACCGACTCGGACGCCGGGGAGCAGCCAGCCCATCGACACCCGCACCGGGCCCGTGGAGGAGCAGCATCACGCGCCGACGTAGGCGGCGAGGTGCGTGCCGGTGAGGGTGGGCTCCTTCGCTGCCACCAGCTCGGCCGGCGGTCCCTCGAAGACGATCGTGCCGCCGTCGTGGCCCGCGCCTGGGCCGAGGTCGATGATCCAGTCGGCGTGGGCCATCACGGCCTGGTGGTGCTCGATCACGATGACCGACTTGCCGGAGTCGACGAGGCGGTCGAGGAGGCCGAGCAGGTTGGCCACGTCGGCGAGGTGCAGGCCGGTGGTCGGCTCGTCGAGGATGTAGACGTCACCCTTCTCCCCCATCTGCGTGGCCAGCTTGAGCCGCTGGCGCTCACCGCCGGACAGCGTGGTGAGCGGCTGGCCCAGCGAGAGGTAGCCCAGCCCCACGTCGACCAGCCGCTCGAGGATCTTCACGGCCGCCGGGATCCGGGCCTCCCCCTCGCCGAAGTGGGCGAGGGCGTCGACCACCGACATCTCGTGCACCTCGGCGATGTCCTTGCCGCCGAGCGTGTACTCGAGGACCTCCGCCTTGAAGCGTCGGCCCTCGCACTCCTCGCACGGCGACTCGACCGTCGCCATCGGGCCGAGCTCGGTGAAGATCACGCCCGCGCCGTTGCAGGTCGGGCACGCCCCCTCGGAATTGGAGCTGAACAGGGCGGGCTTGACGCCGTTGGCCTTGGCGAAGGCCTTGCGGATCGGCTCCAGCAGGCCGGTGTAGGTCGCCGGGTTGCTGCGCCGCGAGCCCTTGATCGCGCCCTGGTCGATGACGATCACCTCGTCGCGGCCGGCGAGCGAGCCGTGGATGAGCGAGCTCTTGCCGGATCCGGCCACCCCGGTGACCACCGTCAGCACGCCGAGCGGGACGTCGACGTCGACGTCGCGCAGGTTGTGGGTCGAGGCGCCACGCACCTCCATCACGCCGCTCGCCTCGCGCAACGACTCCTTGAGCCGCGCCCGGTCGTCGAGGTGCCGGCCGGTGATCGTGTCGCTGGCGCGGAGGCCGTCCACGTCGCCCTCGAAGCAGATCGTGCCGCCCGCGGCGCCCGCGTCGGGACCGATGTCGACGACGTGGTCGGCGATCGCGATCGTCTCCGGCTTGTGCTCGACGACCAGCACGGTGTTGCCCTTGTCGCGCAGCTGCAGCAGCAGGTTGTTCATCCGCTCGATGTCGTGCGGGTGCAGCCCGATGGTGGGCTCGTCGAAGACGTATGTGACGTCGGTCAGCGACGACCCGAGGTGCCGGATCATCTTGGTGCGCTGGGCCTCGCCGCCCGACAGCGTGCCGGCGGGACGGTCGAGGGAGAGGTAGCCCAGCCCGATCTCGGAGAACGAGTCGAGCAGGTGCTGGAGGCCCTTGAGCAGCGGCGCCACCGACGGCTCGTCGAGCTCGCGCACCCACTCGGCGAGGTCGCTGATCTGCATCTGGCACACGTCGGCGATCGACTTGCCCCTGATCGTGGACTTCCGTGCCTCGGGGGTGAGCCGCGTGCCCTCGCACTCCGGGCAGGTCTGGAAGGTGACCGCCCGGTCGACGAAGCGGCGGATGTGCGGCTGCATCGCCTCGGGATCCTTGGAGAGCATCGACTTCTGGATCTGCGGGATCATGCCGGTGAAGGTGAGGTTGACGCCCTCGACCTTGATCTTGGTCGGCTCCGACCACAGCATCGTCTCGAGCTGCTTCTTGGTGAACGACTTGATGGGCTTGTCCATCGGCAGTCCCATGCCCTCGAATAGCCGGCCGTACCACCCGTCCATCGAGTAGCCGGGCACGGTGAGGGCGCCGTCGTTGAGCGACTTCTCAGCGTCGTAGAGCGCCGTCAGGTCGATGTCGTTGACCTTGCCCATGCCCTCGCAGCGCGGGCACATGCCGCCGAGGTAGACCTCCTGCTTGGCGATCCGCCGCTCGGTGCGTCCGCCCTTCTCGGTGGTCATCATCCCGCTGGCCTTGCGGGTGGGGACGTTGAAGGAGTACGCGGTCGGCGGGCCGACGTAGGGGTCGCCGAGGCGGCTGTAGAGGATCCGCAGCATCGCGTTGGCGTCGGTGGCGGTGCCGACGGTCGAGCGGGGGTTGGCGCCCATCCGCTCCTGGTCGACGATGATCGCGGTGGTGAGTCCCTCGAGGTGGTCGACGTCGGGCCGGGCGAGGCTCGGCATGAAGCCCTGCACGAACGCGCTGTAGGTCTCGTTGATCATCCGCTGCGACTCCGCCGCGATCGTGGCGAAGACGAGCGAGCTCTTGCCGGAGCCGGAGACCCCGGTGAACACGGTCAGCCGCCGCTTGGGCAGCTCGACGCTGACGTTCTTGAGGTTGTTCTCCCGGGCCCCCTCGACCCTGATCAGCGCGTGGTCGTCGGCCGGGTGCGTGGTCGTCATGCTCTGCGTGTCCCCTGTCTGCTCGCGGACCCGGCGGAACGGGTCTCGTGCCCCTGCAGTGCTGGGGCAATCCTGCCAGTACGACGGCCCGCGCGCCGCCGGTGTGACCGCACCAGCCTCCCGGGTGGGGTGCCGGGTCGGCGGGGCGTGTCACTGTCGGGAGATGAGCACTCACGACGACCCGACCGCCACCGTGGCCGAGATCATGGAGAAGACCGACATCGCGGTGCTGACCTACGTCTCGCTCGACGGCCGGCTGGTCTCCATGCCCATGGGCACCCAGGACTTCGAGGGCCCGGGCACCACCTGGTTCATCACCGAGCGCAGCAGCGACAAGGTGCGTGCCATCGAGGCCGACCCGCGGGTCAACGTCTCCTACTCCAGCAAGGCCGGCTGGGTCTCGCTGGCCGGCACCGCCCACGTCAGCGACGACCGCGCCAAGCTGCGCGAGCTGTGGGACGCCTCGGCCGGCGCCTTCATGTCGGGCGGTCCGGACGACCCCGAGAGCGTGCTGCTGCGCATCGACGGCGACACGGCCGAGTACTGGGAGTCGCCCGGCAAGGTCGCCCTCGTGGTCCAGGTGGCCAAGGGGCTCGTCACCGACGACCGGCCCGACCTGGGCGACAACGACACCGTCCAGCTCTGAGGCCGGCGCCATGCTCGTCGACGCGCACGGTCCCGCTGCCGCCGACGAGGCGTGGCGCCGCTTCACCACCCCCGCGACGTGGTCGTCGTGGGCGCCGTCGATCCGCGAGGTCGAGTCGTCCGACGACGTCCTGGCGCCCGGCACCACCGGCCGGGTGCACGGCCCGCCCGGGGTCGCCGTCGACTTCGAGGTCGTCGGTGTCGACCCCGCCCTGCGGTCGTGGACGTGGCGGGCCGGGCGCGGGGCCGTCGCCACGACGATGGACCACCACGTCCTGCCCGCGCCGGGCGGCGTCAGCCGTGCCGTGCTCCGGGTGCCGCGTCCCGCCGCCGCCGCCCTCCAGCCCTACCGGGTGCCGGCAGGTGCGGCGCTGCGCGGCCTCGTGCGGGAGCCCGGCGGCGAGGGCACGCCCGAGGCGGTCGAGACGTTCGACTTCGCCTTCGCGCCGTCGTACGTCGCGCCCGCGCGCGCCTTCGGCATCACCCCGGCCAGCACCACGGTGGAGGTCGGTCCGCAGTGGCTCTACGTCCGCTTCGGTCCGTGGCGCCTGGTCACCCCGCGCGCCAACCTGGCCGGCGGGCAGCTCACCGGCGGCTTCTCGTGGCTCAAGACCGCCGGTCCCGCCCACCTGTCGGCCGCCGACCGCGGCGTCTCCTTCACGACCAACGGCGAGCGTGCGCTCTGCCTGACGTTCCGGGAAGCGGTCCCCGCCATCGACCCCACCGGCACGATCACCCACCCCGGCGCCACGCTCTCCGTGGCCGACCCGCGCGCGCTGGCCTCGGCGCTCGGTCTCCCGCTGGACGAGTAGGCCCGGATGCGCGACGACCGCGCGTAGCCCGATCCGCGACGCGGCCCCGCGCCGCCGTCGATGGTTCATCAAGGTATGTCGCTGGACCGGCACTTCCCTCGATGAATTGAGGCCGGGAAGTGCGGGTTGGCCTGCATACCTTGATGAAGGCGAAGGCGGAGGCGAAGGCGAAGGCCCGGCCGAGCAGGTGGGGGGACCGTCCGCCGGACGTCCGGGACGGTGACCCGCGCGGACGCCGTGTGGGATAGTCCGTCTGGGCGCGAGGAGCTCGGCGCAGGGCGCTCGCGTCACGGGCGAGGAGGTGCCCCGATGGCAGGTGACGCCACCGGCGTGGCCCTGGCACGGCTGGACACGCTCGCGCGGACATCCGCCCGCCGGCTCGCGCTGGTGGCACCGGGCGTGGCCGGGGCGCTGCTGCTCGCCGCCGTCTCGCTGACGCCGTCCCTGCTCCCGCGCCCACCGCTCTTCCAGGGCATCGTCACGGGTGTCGCCGCGGCGGCGGGATACGGCCTCGGGGTGCTCTGCTCGTGGTGCTGGAGCGCGGTGCGCGACCGGCCCCGGGGCGCCTGGCCGCGCTGGGCCACGACCGCGCTGGCCGTGACCGGCGTGGTGGGCGGGGTGGGAATGCTGCTCCTGGGCGCCCGCTGGCAGCAGGAGGCCCACCGGCTCGCCGGCAGCGAGCCCACGCCCCTCGCGTTCGTGCTGCTCGTGCCGCCGATCGCGTTGCTCGTCGCCGGGCTCGTGCTCGCCGCGGCGCGGGGGCTGCGGGCGCTGACCCGGCGACTCGTCCGGCTGCTCGGGCGCCGGATCGGGCCGAAGGCGGCGCAGGCGCTGGGGGTGGTCGTGGTGGTGGGCCTCGTGGTCACGCTGGTGAGCGGGGTGCTCGCCGACGCCGGCCTGCGCGCCCTCGACGCGTCGTTCGCCGTCGGCGACCTGACGACGCCCGCCTCGGCGCGGCAGCCCGACTCCGCGCTGCGCTCGGGCAGCGACGAGTCGCTGGTCGACTGGGACGACATGGGCCGCGAGGGCCGCGTCTTCGTGGCCGGCGGCCCGACCGCGGAGCAGATCGAGGACGTCGTGGGGACGACCGCGATGGACCCGATCCGCGCCTTCGCCGGCCTCGGCAACGCCGACGACGCCGAGGAGCGGGCGGCGCTCGCCGTCGACGACCTCGAGCGCGCCGGCGGGTTCGACCGCGAGCACCTGCTCGTGGTCACCACGACCGGCACCGGCTGGGTGGAGCCGAGCGCGGCGGCCGGGTTCGAGTACGTCACCGGTGGCGACTCCGCGATCGTCGCGATGCAGTACTCCCACCTGCCGTCCTGGCTGTCGTTCGTCGTCGACGCGAAGCGGGCCCGCGGGGCCGGGCGCGGGCTGTTCGACGCGGTCTACCAGCGGTGGACGACGCTCCCGCCCGATGACCGACCGCGGCTCTACGTCTTCGGCGAGAGCCTGGGCTCCTTCGGCGCCGAGGAGGCGTTCAGCGGCGAGTACGACCTCGCCAACCGCACGAGTGGCGCCCTCTTCGTCGGTCCGCCGAGCTTCAACCGGCTCTGGGGCGAGCTGTCCGACGACCGCGATCCCGGCTCGCCCCAGATCGAGCCGGTCTACCGTGACGGGCGCATCGTCCGGTTCGCCACGCGCGCCGAGAGCCCGCCGCCGTCCGGCCGGCCGTGGGAGGGCAGCCGGGTGCTCTACCTCCAGCACGCGTCCGACCCGGTCACGTGGTGGAGCCCCGACCTGCTCCTGCGACGACCCGACTGGCTGGAGGAGGAGCGCGGAGCGGACGTCCCGAGCGGCGTGCGCTGGGTGCCGCTCGTGACGTTCTTCCAGGTCTCGGCCGACCTGGCGATGGCCTTCGACACCGAGCCCGGCTACGGCCACAACTTCTCGGGCGAGCACGCGGCGGCCTGGGTCCAGCTGGTGCGACCGAGCGGATGGAGCCCGGAGACGACCGAGGAGCTGCGCCGGCTGCTCAGGCGCTGACCGTCGGCCCAGCCCGATGTCACGGCCGGTGTCGCAGCCGGATGTCACAGAACGGGTGCCTGCCGGCGTCTTGATGTCGACCGACCGACCTCAGGAGGACGACATGACCACCACCACCCGTGTCCCCGCCGCCGACATCTCCGGCGTCAGGGGATCGCTGATCAAGCGCTTCGCCCGCAAGACCCTCGGCACGGTGCCCACCTCGATCGGCGTCTACTGGCACAACCCGAGGGTGCTGACCGACATGGCCGCCGCCGGGCGCAGGGTCAAGAAGTGGGACACGTGCGACGAGCAGCTGAAGTCGTGGGCACACCTGGCGGTCGCCGCGAGGGTCGGCTGCAGCTGGTGCCTGGACTTCAACTACCTCGAGGCGCACCGCCGCGACCTCGACGTCACCAAGGCCCGCGAGATCCCCCGGTGGCGCGAGTCCGACGCCTTCACGTCCCTGGAGCGCGACGTGCTCGCCTACGCCGAGGCGATGACCGAGACCGAGCCGACCGTGACCGACGAGATGGTCGCCGCCCTCCGCACGCAGCTCGGCGACGCCGCCCTGGTGGAGCTGACCGCGGTCATCGCGTTCGCCAACTCCACCACCCGCGCGAACGTCGCGTTCGGGATCGAGTCCGACGGCTTCGCGGCCGCCTGCGGACTCCCGCCGCTCGCCCAGCGCCCGGCCGTAGGCTCCTGACCGTGTCCGAGGACCCGTTCGTCGCCCACCGCGGTCTGCTCTTCACCGTGGCCTACGAGATGCTCGGATCGGCGTCCGAGGCCGAGGACGTCGTGCAGGAGACCTGGATCCGATGGGACGCCATCGGGCCGGCAGCCCGCGCCGAGGCACGGGACCCGCGGGCGTTCCTGGTGCGGATGCTCACCCGCAAGGCGCTCGACCGGCTGCGGGCCAACGCGCGCCGACGCGAGGAGTACGTCGGCGAGTGGCTCCCCGAGCCGCTGCTGACCGCGCCGGACGTCGCCGACGACGTCGAGCTCGCGGAGAGCGTGTCGTACGCGATGCTGACGGTGCTCGAGACGCTCACCCCGACCGAGCGCGCCGTGTTCGTGCTGCGCGAGGTGTTCGACATGCCGTACGGCGAGATCGCCGGCGTCGTCGACAAGTCCGCGGCGGCGGTGCGCCAGATCGGGCACCGGGCCCGCGAGCACGTCGCGGCCCGGCGGCCGCGCAGGCAGGTGAGCCGGAGCGAGCAGGAGCAGGTCGTCGAACGCTTCCTCGCCGCGGTCGCGGGCGGCGACCTGCAGGCCCTGCTCGACGTCCTCGCCCCCGACGTGGTCCTCGTGGCGGACGGCGGCGGGATCGCCCAGGCGATCGCCCATCCGGTCGCGGGCGCCAAGAAGGTGGCGAACCTGCTGCGGGCGTTCCCGAAGCTCGGGGCGGGCGCCACCGTCGTGCCGGTCCCGCTCAACGGGTCCCCTGGCGTCAGGATCGTCGGGCTCGAGGACGGCCACGACACGGCGATCACCTTCCTCGTCGAGGACGGCCGGATCAGCCGGATCTATGCCGTGCGCAATCCCGCCAAGCTCGCCCGGATCGACGTCCCGGCGACGCTCACCCGCCGGTCGTAGCGTCCGACCGCACGACCTCGAGCCCCAGCCACTCCCCCAGCGCGGCGATCTCGGCCTCGACCCGCCGTCGGCGGGCCGCCGACCAGGTGCCGTCCTCGTGCACGGCGTCCACCACGAGCACGCCGGCGTCGCGCTCGGCGGTGGCGTCGACCTTGCCGACGAGCTCGTCGCCGTCGAGCACCGGCATCGCCCAGTAGCCCCACTGCCGCTTCGCTGCCGGCTTGTACATCTCCAGCTGGTAGTCGAAGGCGAACAGGTCCTCCATCCGCTTGCGGTCGAAGACCAGGCGGTCGAGCGGGGAGAGGATCGCCGTGCGTCCGGCGAAGTCGTCGAGGTCGGCCAGCAGGTCGGGGTCGACGCGCCACTGGCCGCGGACGCCCTCGACCCGCGCCGGCTCACCCGTGTCACGGACGTCGTAGCGCTCGTCCCACGCCTCGAGGGCGCGTGGCCGGGCGATGCCGAGCGCGCGGAGCCGCCGACGGGCGAGCGTGCGGTGCGCCTCCTCCACCGGCACCGCCGGGTCGCCGGGGTGGACCCGCTCGGCGAGGTCCCACCGCCGCTCCCTGCCCTCGCGCGAGGCGACGGCGACCTCGCCGCGTCCCTCCATGCACTCGAGGAGCTTCATCACGTTCTTGTCGTTGGTCCAGCCCGTCGAGCGCCACGGCACCTCGCAGGTGTCGGGCAGGTCGCGCGCGGGCGTCGGTCCCTCCGAGCGCAGCAGCGCGAGGATGTCGCGGCGGCAACCGTCGTTGGCGGCCACCCAGTCCGCGAGGTCCTCCTGCCACTCCTTCAGCGGCGGCTCCCCCGGCCAGGCGTCCATGTCGGCGCGCAGCAGGGCCACGTCCTCGCTGGGCACCAGCATGCCCCTGACCTCGACGAGCGCGCCGTCGCCGACGAGGTCCTCGAGGTCATCGGGATCGAAGGCACCACCCAGCCGGGTCCACAGCGCGAGCTCGGCGTGCGGTGCCACGACGCGGGTCAGGTCGACCTGGAGCGAGCCGAGGTGGCGCACCACGTCGAGCGCGTCGGTCGGCCGCGGCTCCGCGAGCAGCTGGGCGCGTACGGCGATGCGCCGAGCCTGCTGCCGCGTGAGCTCGTGACCGGTCCGCGCCCCCATGCGGCGATCCTAGGACGCCGGTGCGGGACGTTCGGGCCACACGCCCATGGCCCGAACGGGCCATTCCGTGCCCCAGATCGGGCATTCCGGGCACGTTCGGGTCCGCGAGCGCGGGTGCGGTGCCACCCTCGAGAGCATGTGGGACACCGTCGAGACCAGCTCGGTCCACCTCTCGCACGACCTCCCGTGCACCGGCTGCGGCCACGGCCGGCACACCTACCTGCCGTGCTCGGACACCTGCGACTGCGTCCACGGGCGTGACCGCACGCTCAGCAACGCCTGAGCGCCGTCCTCACCGCTCCCGGACCAGGCCGTCCCTCGTGCGCCGCGCGACCCGGCGCCGCACCTTCGACACCACGCCCTCCAGCGGCGGCGGGTTGCCGTCCTCGTCGAGCGCGTAGGACTCCACCTTGGCCAGCCGCGGACGCTCGTGGTCGTCGACGACCTCCCCGGTGACCCACCAGATGCGCAGGCTCGGCCCGGCCAGGTCGAGGAACGCCAGGTTGTTGTCGAACCACGGGCCCTCCGCGTAGGTCCACGTGAAGGGGGTGTCGGGGACCCGCGCCGACCTCGCTGCCAGCCGACCGACCGGACCGGCCACGCCGTAGGACAGCACGGCCGTCGCGAACCTCAGGCTGCGCGCGAGCGGGTTGCGCATCGGGGAGCAGACGGCCTGCAGGATCGTCGACCCCAGCTCCGGCCCGCCGTCGGCCGGACGCGCCTGGCTGACATAGCTGTGGTGCACGTCGCCGGAGAGGAACGTCACCGTGGACGGTGCCCGGCCCCTCTTGCCGGCCGCGACCTCCATCACCTGCCGGGCGACCTCCTGGAAGCTCGTCTGGAACGCCCCCCAGTGCTCGAGGTCGACCAGCTGGCGCGCCTTCTCCCCGAGTCGGCCGCCCCGCTCGCCCCACGCGCCGCGGGCGAGCGCCTCGCTGAACGCCTCGAGGTGGTGCAGCCCGCGGGCCAGCAGGAACGGCAACGACGTGCCGATGAGCAGGTGGTCGACGTCTCCGCGCAGCTGCTCGTCGAGCCATGCCGCCTCGGAGGGGTCGAGCATCGCCCGGTGGTCGGGGTCGAGCCGGCGGGCGGCCCGTGAGTCGACGACGACGAGCCGGGCCTGGGTGTCGTACTCGCGGGTGAAGCTCCAGCGGTAGGTCTGGGGCTGCTGGTCGACCCGCGCCGCGACGGCGTCGAGGAGCGGGCCGAGGTCCTGCTCGTCCTGGCCGCGGTGCGCCCGCACGAGGGCGTAGACCTCGTCGACCTCACGCTCGGCGGGCGAGAGGTTGCCGAGGTGCTGGTAGACCCAGTAGGACCCGAGGCCGGCCACGATGCGGCCGTGCCACCACGACGTGGCCTCCATCTCGCGGCGCCACTCCAGCGAGGTGTTCCAGTCGTCGCGGATGTCGTGGTCGTCGAAGATCATCGCGCTCGGCACGGTCGACAGCAGCCAGCGGTTGGCCGGGTCGGACCACGCGAGCCGGTAGAGGTGGGCGTACTCCTCGAAGTCCTGCAGCTCGGTCCACGGCGGCTCGTCGATGTCGCGGCGCGACTCGATGAACTCCCGCATGGCGTCGGTGGTGTCATCGGCGTAGACCTGGTCGCCCAGGAACAGCACCAGGTCGGGCAGCCGGTCCGGGGTGAGGTCCGGGTCGTCGGGATCGGCCGGCTCGACCTGGCCGGCCACGCGCAGCGCCCAGGCGCGCAGCGCGTCGACGCCGTGCGTGCGGTTGCCCTTCGCGTCGTGCGCCACCGACGTGCGGCACGAGCCGAACGCGAGGTGCAGGGGGCGGCCCGCCTCGAGGGTGGCGATCACGGGGTCGGGGAACGGCGACCCGACCGGTGGCCACACCTGCTCGCCGTCGACGGCGACGGTGTAGGCCTCGGTCGTGCCCGGCTCGAGACCGTCGAGCTCGACCAGCGCGTAGTGGTGGTCGTGGACCAGGAACGTCGGCGCGCTCGCAGTGGTGGCGCCGCGGACGACGGTGACCGTGCCGGGGGCCGCCGTCTCGACCCAGACCGATGCCGAGGTCTCGTCGACATAGCGCAGCAGCGGCCCCAGCAGGAGCCGGTCGTCGGGTCGGCTCACGGGCGCAGCAGCACCTTGATCGCGCGGCGCTCGTCCATCGCGCGGTAGCCCTCGGCCACCTCGGCCATCGGCAGCGTCAGGTCGAACACCTTCCCGGGGTCGATCGCGCCGGAGAGCACCCGCTCGAGCAGGTCGGGCAGGTAGCGGCGCACGGGAGCCATCCCGCCGGCGAGGCCGACGTTCTTCTGGAACATCCTGCGCACCGGCAGCTCCACGCCGTGCGGCACGCCCACGAAGCCCACGGTGGAGCCCGGCCGGGCCACCGTGAACGCGGTCCTCATCGCGCCGTCGGTGCCCACGCACTCCAGGACGGCGTCGGCGCCGATCCCCTCGGTGAGGTCGGCGATGCGGGCCTCCCCCTCCTCGCCGCGCTCGGCGACGACGTGGGTGGCGCCGAAGGCCCGGGCGATCTCCTGGCGGGGCTCGTGGCGCGACATCACCACGACCCGCTCGGCGCCCATCTGCGCGGCGGCCAGCACCCCGCAGAGCCCCACGGCGCCGTCACCGACGACCACCACGGTGTGGCCGGGCTGCACGCCTGCGGCGACGGCGGCGTGCCAGCCGGTGGCCATCACGTCGGAGAGCGCGAGCAGGGACGGGAGGAGGTCGTCGTCGGGCATCCCGTCGGTGGCGACCAGGCTGCCGTCGGCCTGGGTCACCCGGGCGTACTCCCCCTGCCCGCTCGAGGTGCCCCCGAGGTTGACGCACGCCGACTGCACGCCCGCGCGACAGTGGGCGCACGTGTTGTCGCAGTGGCAGAACGGCACGATGACGAAGTCGCCGACCTTGGTCCGCGAGACCTCCGAGCCGACCTCCTCGACGATGCCGATGCACTCGTGGCCGATCGTCGCCCCGGCCCGGATGTCGTTCTCGCCACGGTAGGGCCAGAGGTCCGAGCCGCAGATGCAGCCCGCGACCACCTTCACCACCGCGTCGGTGGGCGCCTCGATGCGCGGATCGGGCACCTCCTCGAAGCGGATGTCGCCGGGCGCATGGATCGTCGTTGCACGCATGGCGCGATCCTGCCACGCTCCCGAAGGGCCTCCCCCGCCCTTGGGAGGGGCCCGGATCGCGCCAACTGGCGTTATCTCATATCTGAGATACCGTGTTCGGCATGGCTGACTACAAGGGCCGCATCGGCAACCTCATCCGCGACGCCCGCAAGCACCGCGGGCTCACCCAGCACCAGCTGGCCGAGCTGCTCGGCACGAGTCAGAGCGCGATCAACCGCATCGAGAAGGGCCACCAGAACCTCTCCCTCGAGATGCTCGCCCGCATCGGCGCGGCGCTCGACTCCGAGATCGTCGCGCTCGGCGCCGGCCCCACCCACCTGCGGGTCGAGGGCCCGACCACGCTCTCCGGCTCGATCGACGTCAAGACCTCCAAGAACGCCGGCGTCGCGCTGCTGTGCGCCTCCCTGCTCAACCGCGGCCGTACGACGCTGCGCAAGGTCGCCCGGATCGAGGAGGTCAACCGCCTCCTCGAGGTGCTCAACTCGCTCGGCGTCGCCACCCGCTGGCTCAACGAGGACAACGACCTCGAGATCATCCCGCCGGCCGAGCTCAACCTCGCCGCGATCGACGAGGGCGCCGCACGCCGCACCCGCTCGGTGATCATGTTCCTCGGCCCGCTGCTCCACCGCACCGAGGAGTTCGAGCTGCCCTACGCCGGCGGCTGCAACCTGGGCGAGCGCACCGTCGAGCCGCACATGGCCGCCCTGCGCCCGTTCGGCCTCGACGTCAAGGCCACCGAGGGCGCCTACCACGCCAGCGTCAACCGCGCGATCGAGCCGGAGCGGCCCATCGTGCTCACCGAGCGCGGCGACTCGGTCACCGAGAACGCGCTCATGGCCGCCGCGCTCCACCCCGGCACGACCGTGATCCGCAACGCCTCGTCCAACTACATGGTCCAGGACCTGTGCTTCTACCTGCGCAAGCTCGGCGTGGAGGTCGAGGGCGTCGGCACCACCACCCTGCGCATCACCGGCCGCGCGTCGATCGACGTCGACGTCGACTACGCGCCGTCCGAGGACCCCATCGAGGCGATGTCGCTGCTCGCGGCCGCGATCGTCACCAAGTCAGAGATCACCATCCGCCGGGCGCCGATCGAGTTCCTCGAGCTCGAGCTGGCGATCCTCGAGGAGATGGGCTTCCGCTACGACCGCTCGCCGGAGTACGTCGCGCTCAACGGCGAGACCCGCCTGGTCGACCTCACCACGCACCCCTCGGAGCTGCGGGCGCCGCTCGACAAGATCCACCCGATGCCGTTCCCGGGGCTCAACATCGACAACCTGCCGTTCTTCGCGGTCATCGCGGCCGTCGCCGACGGCCAGACCCTGCTGCACGACTGGGTCTACGAGAACCGGGCGATCTACCTCACCGAGCTCAACAAGCTCGGCGCCCAGGTCAAGCTGCTCGACCCGCACCGGGTGCTCGTCGACGGCCCGACGCACTTCTCCGGTGCGGAGATCGTCTGCCCGCCCGCCCTGCGTCCCGCCGTCGTGCTGCTCATCGCGATGCTCGCCTCCAAGGGCCGCAGCGTGCTGCGCTCGACCTACGTCATCCACCGTGGCTACGAGGACCTGGCCGAGCGGCTCAACGAGCTGGGCGCCAACATCGAGACCTTCCGCGACATCTGAGCCGCCCGGCCCCCCTCGGCGTCAGCCGAAGAGGGTCTCCACCCAGGCCCGCGACACCTTGCCGGTGGTGGGCGGGGCGGTCATGTCGGCGGTGATGCGCGGGAGTGGCGCGGTGTGCTGGCCGCTGTTGCGGTGCCAGTCGTTCTCGGCCTCGACGAGCAGGCCGAGGTCGGCACGGGCGAGGAACACCCCGTGCCCCTCGGGGCACACGCTGACCTTCGCCTCGCCGTGGGTCCGCTCGGTCATCTCGACACCGCACTGGGGACACGTGATGCTCTCCATCCCTCGACGGTACCGCTGACCGCATACTTCTCGCGTGCGATCCCCCCGACCAGGCGTCCCGCCCTACCTCGACGCGCCCCGCCCGCTCGCCTTCGCCCACCGTGGTGGTGCCTACCACCCGGAGATCGAGGGCCTGGAGAACACGCTCACCGCCTTCACCCACGCGGTCGAGCTCGGCTACGCCTACCTGGAGACCGACGTCCACGTCACCAGCGACGGCGTGCTCCTGGCCTTCCACGACACGGTCCTGGACCGGGTGACCGACCGCACGGGCAGCATCGCGGAGTCGACCTACGCCGAGGTGCAGCGTGCGGTCGTCGGCGGCAGCGAGTCGGTGCCGACGCTCGCCGAGCTGTTCGACGCGTTCCCCACCACGCGGTTCAACGTCGACCTCAAGGCCGACGGTGCGGTGGAGGCGCTGGCGGAGTTCATCGAGGAGCGCGCCGCCTGGGACCGGGTGCTGGTCGGCTCGTTCTCGCGTCGCCGGCTCGAGGGGTTCCGCCGCCGCACGGGGGGCCGGGTGGCGACCTCGGCCCACCCCCTCGAGGTGGTCGCCTTCGTGCTCTCGCCCAGCGCCCGGCTCGCGCGGTGGCTCACGCGCGGGCGCCCGGTCGCGCTGCAGGTGCCGCACCACCGCGGCCGGGTGCTGGTGGTCTCGCGAGGGCTCGTCCGACGCGCGCACGCGGCCGGACTGCAGGTGCACGTGTGGACGATCGACGACCCGATCGAGATGAACGCCCTCCTCGACCGTGGTGTCGACGGCATCATGACCGATCGCACGGACATACTCAGGGACGTGCTCCGCGCCCGCGGACAGTGGAACGGACACGTGGAGGATCAGGCATGAGCAAGGTGGACGGCATCGCGGACCTGTCGCCGTTGGCGCAGGCCAAGGAGCAGCGGGCCTGGTACTTCTACGACTGGGCCAACAGCGCCTTCGCCACGACGGTGTCCGGCGTCCTCTTCGGGCCCTACCTGATCGCGGTCGCGAAGGAGGCCGCGGTCGACAACCGGGTCTCGGTGCTCGGGCTGTCGGTCGCCCCCGGCGCGCTGCCGGCCTACGTCATCACGTTCTCCACGCTCATCTCCGCCGTCGTGCTCCCCCTGCTCGGGGCCGTAGCCGACCGCACGTCGCGCAAGAAGGACCTGCTCGCCGGATTCGCGTGGGCCGGCGCGTTCTTCGCCGCGCTGTTGTTCTTCATGACCGGCGACAACTGGCAGCTCGGCGCGATCACGTTCATCCTGGCCAACCTGTGCTTCGCCGCCTCGGCGGTGGTCAACGACTCGATCCTGCCGATCATCTCCTCCGAGTCCGACCGCGACCGGGTCTCCTCGCGCGGCTGGGCCTACGGCTACGCCGGCGGTGGCCTGCTGCTCGCGGTCAACTTCGTGCTGGTGAGCCTCCACGACACCTTCGGCCTCACCGAGGGCATGGCCGTGCGGATCTCGCTGCTCTCCGCCGCCCTGTGGTGGGCCGCCTTCACCTTCATTCCCTACCGGGGGCTGCAGAACCACCCGCCGGTCCACGTCGAGCACGTCGAGGGAGGCGTCCTGCAGCGCAGCTTCGGCCAGCTCTGGATCACCCTCAAGGAGCTGCGCAACTATCCCGTCGCGCTGACGTTCCTGCTCGCCTACCTGTTCTTCAACGACGGCATCCAGACCGTGATCAGCCAAGCCTCCGTCTACGGCGTGGAGGAGCTCGGCTTCGCGCAGGGCACCATGCTCGGCGTCTACCTCCTGGTGCAGTTCGTCGCGGTCGGCGGGGCGCTGCTGTTCGGCCGCATCGCGGCGCGCCGTGGCGCGAAGAACACCATTCTCGGCGGCCTGGTCATCTGGATGGCCATCGTCACCGCCGGGCTGGTCATCCCCGAGAAGTCGCTCGTCCCCCTCCTGGTGCTCGGTGCTGCGATCGGGCTGGTCCTCGGCGGCACCCAGGCGCTGGCCCGCTCCTACTTCTCGCTGCTGATCCCCCGCGGCAAGGAGGCCGAGTTCTTCAGCTTCTACCACGCCATGGAGCGCGGCACGTCGTGGTTCGGCACGCTGGTGTTCGGCCTGGTCTACACCTTCACCGACTCCTACCGACCGGCGATCTTCGCGCTGATCGTGTTCTTCGTGGTGGGCGGCCTGCTGCTCATGCGCGTCGACACCGCCAAGGGCATCCGCGACGCGGGCAACGACGTGCCGGCGGTCATCTGACGCCCGGCCGGGCCCGCCCGGCGCCTCGTCGGGGCGCTGATCTGCAGGGCCCGGGACGCGCTCCACCCCTGGGGGTGCATTCCGTCACGCCTGAGCGTGGGGGGTGTCGCGGTAAATCCGCGGAATTGGAGCGACCCCGCTACCGTTGAAGATCGTAGGAGTTCGGTGCAGGCGAGCCGCGTCGTCACGAGCGGCGTCACCATCGAGGGTTCTGGCTCGTTGCACCGGAGAAGACCCGAACACAACACAACGGGTGTCAGCAATCCAATGGAGGTGGGCACGGTGGCGGAGCGCACACTACGTGGCGCACGACTCGGCGGCCAGAGTTTCGAGGACGAGCGCGGCATCGAGTTCGCCGCTCGCCAGCAGGTCGGTTACCGGTGCAAGCAGGGTCACGACTTCGAGGTGACGATGTCGGTCGAGGCCGACATCCCGGCGGTCTGGGAGTGCCCGCGCTGCGGCGCCGAGGCGCTGAGCACGGCGGGGATCCTCCCCGAGGAGAAGGTGGAGAAGCCCGCGCGCACGCACTGGGACATGCTCCTGGAGCGGCGCTCGGAGAAGGAGCTCGAGGACATCCTCAAGGAGCGTCTCGAGCTGCTGCGCGGAGGCGAGATCGGCCCCGCGCACCTGCACCGCGCCAACAAGAAGAAGCGGGTCAGCTGAGCGGCTGACGCGTCACTCGACGACGTCGCCCCGGACCACCGGGCCCTCGGGCCCCGGTCCGGGGCGAGTGTCGTTCCCGGGCCCGAACGGGCCGGGGGGGAAGCCGAAGCCCGGTGCGACCACGAGGCGTCGCTCGACGACCTTGGTGAGCAGCCGGCGCGCGACCGGTCGGGTGAAGGGCAGGATCAACACGATGCCCGCGATGTCGAGGACGAAGCCCGGGCTCAGCATCAACGTGCCGCCGATGAGGATCAGCGCACCGTCGGCGATCTCCTTGGCGGGCATGCGGCCGCTGTAGAGCGCCTCCCGGAGCGCGGCCCACGCCCGGGCGCCCTCGCGCCTGATCAGCCACGCGCCGAGCATGCTGTCGAGGACGAGCAGCACGATCGTCCACCAGGGGCCGACGAGCTGGCCGACCTCCAGGATGGCCCAGATCTCGACCAGGGGCACGACGACGAACGCGACGACCAGCAGCGGCCGCAGCCAGCGGCGCCGGGGCCGCGGGGACGTCGGGAACGGCTGGCTCATGCCCGCCCCCGCAGCCGGGACCACCGCTGCGACAGTCCCCACCGGGTGATCATCCGCAGCGACTCGCCGGCCACCTGGCCACTCATCTTGGAGTCGCCGCGCTCACGCTCGACGAAGTCGATCGGCACCTCGGTGACCCGGAAGCCACGCGACACGGTGCGATAGGCGAGATCGGTCTGGAACACGTATCCAGTAGACCTCACCGAGCCAAGGTCGATCGCCTCGAGCGTGGTGCGTCGGAACAGGCGGTAGCCGGCGGTGGCGTCCTTGACCCGCATCCCGAGCAGCAGCCGGACGTAGACATTGCCGCCCCGCGACAGCAGGAGGCGCCCCACCGGCCAGTTGACCACCGAGCCGCCCGGCACGTAGCGCGACCCGATCACCAGGCCGGCGGTGCGCAGCGCGTCGAGGAGTCGCCCGAGCTGCTCGGGCTGGTGGGACCCGTCGGCGTCCATCTCCCCGATGACGTCGTAGCCCGCCCGGAGCGCGACATCGAAGCCGTGCAGGTAGGCGGCCCCCAGCCCGGCCTTCTCGGTGCGGTGCACCACGCTGACGGCCGGGTCCGCGGCGGCCAGCCGGTCGGCGAGCTCGCCGGTGCCGTCGGGGCTGTTGTCGTCGACCACCATGACGTCGACGCCGGGCTGCGCGGCCCGGAGCCGGCCCACGATCCACTCGAGGTTCTCCGACTCGTTGTAGGTCGGCACGACCATCACGCAGCGGCCGAGTCCGTCGACGCTCACGCGTGCGCACCTCACTCCGGGGCTCAGGGGCTCGCCGGGGTCTCCGGGCGAGGGTCGGCGACGCGGTCACGCTGCCGGCGACGACGATAGGCGATGAGGACCACGACCGTGTGGAGGAGCAGGAACGCGAGCGCGAGTCGGGCGGGCCAGACGCCGAACCGGACCGCGGGGGTGATCGTCGTGCTGAGGCCGACCTCCTCCACCAGCACCTCCTGGCCGCGCGCGGGCACCGAGGCGACCACGGTGCCGTCGGGGCGCACGACGCCGGAGATGCCGTTGATCGCGGCCACCACGACCCAGCGGCCGGTCTCCTGGGCGCGCAGCCGGCTGATCTCGAACTGCTGGGCGAGCTGACCGGTGCGGCTGAACATCGCGTTGCTGGTCTGCACGGTCACCAGGTCGGCGCCGCGGGCCACCTGGCCGGCGATGCCCTCGTCGTAGGCGACGTCGAAGCAGATCGCGTCGGCGACGCGGACGTCGCCCACCCGCATCGGCTCCAGGCTCGTGCCGCGCACCATGTCGCGGCCCACCTCGGTGAGCCGGCCGTAGGACGAGGGCATCCAGCTGCTGCCCCGGAAGGGGATGTACTCGCCGTAGGGCACCGGGTGCCGCTTGGTGTAGCGGTCACCACTCCCGAGGCCGGGCTGGTAGACGATGCCCTGGTTGAGCACCTGGGTGTCGTCGAGCGGGTTGCTGTTGGTGCCGCCCACGATGATCGGCACGTCGATGGCGTCGGAGGCGGCGACGATCTCGCCGTGCACCTCGGTGTCGAGGAACGGGTCGACGGCCGTCGAGTTCTCCGGCCACACGACGAAGTCGGGCCGGGGCTGGTCCCCCGCCGCGACCGCGTCGGCGAGCTCGCGGGTGAGGCGGGCGTGGTCGGCGGTGACCTGACGGTGCACCGCCGGGACGTTGAGACCGGTGCCCGGGACGTCGCCCTGGACGGCGGCGACCGTGGCGCTGCCGGTGCGCTCGAGGGGGTAGGGCACGAGCGCCGGGGCCAGGGTGACCACGACCAGCGCAGCCACCGCGGCGTACGTCGCGCGCGACGGGGAGCGCAGCTGCAGGACCACCCAGGCCAGCGTGGTGCCGGTGAGCGCGACGAGGAGGCTCACCCCGGTCATCCCGATCCACGGCAGGGCGTCGGCCCACGGCGTGTCGGCGGTCGCGAACACCAGCCGGCCGAAGGGCATGCCGCTGAAGGGGAAGCCGCTGCGCAGCGTCTCGATGCCGACCCACCACAGGGCGGCGAGCGCCGGCCAGGCGCGCACCCGCATGCTCCACGCGAGCCCCACGCCGAGTGGGATGAAGAACGCCGACTCCATGGCGCACATCGCGATCCAGGCGTCGGTGCCGACCGAGCGCATCCACACCATCACCGCGAACGTGAACGCCACACCGAACGCGAGGCTGGGCACCCAGGCACGACGCGGCGACAGGCCGCGTACGCACAGCACCAGCACCGCGATGGCTGGAGGCATCAGCCACGCGTAGCCGATCGGCTCGAACGCGGCTGCCAGGACGAGGCCGCCGGCGAAGGCGATGAGGACGCGGAGCGGCACGCAAAGACCGTAGCCGACGGCTGATCGCCTGCAGCGGTGCGGGAGGGACCCTGGGGCTTCGGACCAACGCGCACCCGCCTGGCTGACGCGTGCACGAAGTTGTCTACGGCCCCGGGACCCCTCCCGCATCCAGCCCCCGCGGGACGCCGTCGACGAGTCGACGGACGGAGGGCATCGCTGGCGTCACGTACCCCACGTTCGTCTCCCTTCTGCCGAAGGCGCCACCCGCGAGCTGCACAGGCGGACCCCGAAACCCTCCCCCGCGCGCGAGGGGGGTGTCAACACGGTCCTGACCTGCGCGAACGTGTGTTCTCGCAGGTCACGCGAGGGTGCTGCCGCGCAAACTCGCGAGACAAATTTCGAGGTTCTCGGCGTGTCGGCGCATGACACGCCGATTCGTGTGCCTAGGCCTGCGCGGCAGGGGGGACGACGACCGTGCCCGTGGCGGTCGTGGCGACGACCGGCGGGTCGAGCACCTCGGCGCGGCCCGGCGCGTCCGGGGTCGGCGCGCCCCGCCCCACGATGTTCACCGTGAAGTCCATCACCCGACTGCGGGTGCCCTCGCGCACCAGCGTCGCGGTGACCTGGACTACGTCGCCGGCCCGGACCGGGGCCCGGAACTGGACGTCGGAGTAGGAGGCGAACAACCCCTCGTCGCCGTCGAGGACGATGCACATCTCGGTGGCCACGTCGCCGAAGAGGCCGAGGCTGTAGGCCCCGTCGACGAGGTTGCCGGCGTAGTGGGCGTGGGAGTAGGGGACGTAGCGGCGGTGGGTGACGACCGTGCCGACCCGGCTCGCGACGGACTCGCTCATGAGGCCTTCTCCTTCTCGTCCTGCTGGGTGCCCGGGCGGGGGCCGGTGAGCCGGTGGACGATGAACGACGCGACCTCGCCGGGCGTGGTGCCCCGGCCGAAGACGCGGTCGACGCCGAGCTCGCCTGCCATGGTCTCGTCGAAGCGGGGTCCGCCCACCACGAGCAGCGGGCGCTGCGCGGCCGGGTAGGCCTCGCGGAACGCCGCCGACATCTCCCGGGTGTTGAGCAGGTGGGCGTCGCGCTGCGTCACGACCTGCGAGACCAGCACGGCGTCGGCCTTCTCCTCGTGCGCGGCCTCGACGAGCTGCGGGACGGAGACCTGGGCGCCGAGGTTCACGACCTTGAGCTCGCGGTAGTACTCCAGGCCCTTCTCCCCCGCGAACCCCTTGATGTTGAGGATCGCGTCGATGCCGACGGTGTGGGCGTCGGTGCCGATGCACCCGCCGACGACCACCAGGCGGCGGCGCAGCGAGCGCTTGATCGCGGCGTTGGCCTCCTTGGGGGTCAGCAGCGGGTAGTCGCGCTCGACGACCTCCACCGTGCTGGGGTCCACGAGGTGGTTGACGCGGCCGTAGACGACGAAGAACGTGAACCCCTCCCCCATCGGCTTGGCGTGGACGACCAGGGCCGGGTCCATGCCCATCTTGTTGGCGAGCTGCACCGCCGCGCCCTCGGCGACCTTGGAGTGCGCGATCGGCAGCGTGAACGACAGCTGCACCATGCCGTCACCCGTGGTGTCGCCGTACGGCCGGATCAGGCTCATGGACGTACTCGCTTCGCTCCGTGCGCCCATGAGGCACAAGGGGCACTGTGCTCGCTGATGCGCTCGCTGCGCTCGCTCATCGTTGCGCTCCTTCGAGGATCTCGGTCGCCGGGTTGTAGTAGTCGGCCGCCTTGCGGGCCACGCCCTCGAGGCCCTTGCCCTTGTCGGCCGGGCGCTTCATCAGGCCGAACGTGCCGTCCGCGATGGCGGAGAGCAGCGGCGGCTGGCCCGGAACGCTGCGGTCGGCCTTGATCTCCTCGAGCAGGCCGATGGCCTCCCCGAGCACCTCGCGCGCCCTCCCGGCGATGAAGCCGTCGGGCGCCGGGCGGAAGTCCTCGTGCAGGTTGCCGGCCGCGTTCATGACGTAGCGGACGTTCTGCAGGGCCAGGTCGCGGTCGGAGATCCACGGGGTGACGACCGCCTCGGTCATCATGCCCACGAGCAGGATCCCCTGGCCGGTGAGGGCGCCGACGAGGTTGAAGAAGCCGTCGAGCAGGTAGCCCTTGAAGATGTCGCCGGTCATGTGGCGCGTCGGGGGCATCCACTTCAACGGCGCGTCGGGGAACAGGTCGCGCGCGAGCATGGCGTGGGCCAGCTCGAGGCGGAACGAGTCGGGGACGGCCGGGTCGATCTCGAAGGCGTGGCCCAGGCCGAGCTGCCAGTCCTCGAGGCCCGCCTCCTTGGCGAAGTACTCGTTGAGCAGCTGGCTGGTGGTCACGGTGTGCGCGGCCTCGACGGCGTCGGCCGTGGTGAGGTAGTTGTCCTCGCCCGTGTTGATGATGATGCCCGCCCGGGCGTGGACCTGCCGGCTGAAGCGCTGGTCGACGAAGGTGCGGATCGGGTTGATGTCGCGGAAGAGGATCCCGTACATCGAGTCGTTGAGCATCATGTCGAGCCGCTCGAGGCCGGCGAGCGCCGCGATCTCGGGCATGCACAGGCCGGAGGCGTAGTTGGTGAGCCGGACGTAGCGGCCGAGCTCCCGCGACGTCTCGTCGAGCGCGGCTCGCATCAGCCGGAAGTTCTCCTGGGTGGCGTAGGTGCCCGCGAACCCCTCACGCGTCGCGCCCTCGGGCACGAAGTCGAGCAGCGACTGCCCGGTGGAGCGGATCACCGCGATGACGTCGGCGCCCTCACGGGCCGCGGCCTGGGCCTGCGGGATGTCCTCGTGGATGTCGCCCGTGGCGACGATGAGGTAGATCCACGGCTTGCTGGGCGCGTCGCCGACCCGCGCGATCATCCGCTCGCGCGCCACCCGCTGCCGGTCGACCTGCTTGATGCCGGCGCCGACCGCCTTGCGCGCCGCGGCGCGCGCCCTGGTGGCGTCCTTGCCCTCCGGGACCCGGAAGGTCACCGAGCCGGCGGCCGCCTTCTGGGCGAGGGTGAGCAGGTCGTCGCCCTCACCGCGCAGCAGCGCGTCCCACACGGGCGCGCTGACGCCGTGCTCGAGGCCGGTGTCGGCGCGTACGGCGTCGGCGAGCCGGTTGACCCACGGGGTGCCGTCGGGGTCGGCCCCGCCGAGCCCGGCGAGGCGCAGCGTGGCGCGCTCGACGCTCACCGTGGTGTGGCGCTGGGCGAGGTCGACGATGGGCTTGCCGACCTGGCGCGCGAGGGTGCGCGCGCGGCGCACCTCGGCGCGGTCGAGGCCGAGCCGGCCGGTCGTGGACGCCATCAGAGCCTCCGCTCGAACAGGGCGCGGACGCCGGCGTCGCCGCGCAGCAGGTCCATGGCGAGCGCGGCATGGCCCGGGACGTAGCCGTTGCCGACCAGCATCCGCACGTCGGCCGCCAGGCCCTCCGCGCCCAGGGCGGCGGCGCTGAAGCTGGTGGCCATGGAGAAGAAGATCACCGTGCCGCCCTCGGCGGTCGACAGGATCGCGCCGCCCTCGCACCCGGGCACGTCGACGCAGACGACGGTGACGTCGGCCGGGCCGCCGCCGGCCGCCACGACAGCGTCGCGCAGGGCGATCGGGTCGCGGGCGTCCGCGAGCGCCACCGCGTCGGCGAGGCCGGCGTCGGTGAGCAGGTCGTGCTCGCCCTGGTGGGGCACGACGCCGACGGTGCGACCTGCGCCGGCCGCGCGGGCGGCGGCCAGGCTCAGCGAGCCGGACTTGCCCGCGCCACCGATCACGGCCACGGTCGGCGCCTGCCCGCGGGCGACGTACTCCTCGACGACGCGGGCGGTGAGTGCCGGGGCCCCGCAGACGTCCATCACGCTGAGCGAGAGGGCGGGGTCGAGGTCGTCGGGGATGACGGCGGCGATCGAGCGCCCGAAGAGCACGGCGTAGCCGTCGCAGGGCACCTGCTCGCTGCGCCCGTCCCAGCCGGCGAGGCCGTCCTCGATGACGAGGGGAGTCAGCGTGAGGCTGACCAGCGTGGCGATGCGGTCGCCCACCGACAGGCCGAGCGGCGACTCGGGCCCGACCTCCTCGACGGTGCCGACGAGCATGCCGCCGGAGCCGGTCTCGGGGTTCTGCATCTTGCCGCGGGTGGCGACGATGTCGCGCACCTCCGCGCGCACGGCGTCGCCGTCGCCGGCGTGCCTGCGCTCGAGCTGGCGGAACGAGGCCGCGTCGAGGTTGAGCCGCTCGACGCGCACGCGCACCTCGTCGGGCCAGAGCTCGGCGCGGGTGTCGAGGCGCTCGGCCGCCTGCGGCAGCACCGTCCGCTCGTCGAGCACCCGGTGGAGGCCGGTGGGGTCACTGGTGCGGACGTCCGCCTGGATGTCCGAGGAGGTGTTCATGCAGGGCATCCTTCTACGTTCGTGCTGGACCGCAAATCTTGCGGCGTGGCATTGGACTCGCCGCACTTTCTCCACGTACTCTCCCAGATGTGTCGGCGCGCACACAACCGGCGCGCCGCCCGACCCGACCCCGCTCCCGCTCGGCCCGGGGCCATCGCAAGGAGACCTGATGAGCATCGAGACCGCCCCCGCCCTCGGGACCGACCTCGCCACCGGCCGCGACGCCGGCCAGCCCTACCCCTACCAGCGCGTCGAGCTCGTCGAGCCCGACTGGACGCGCTTCCCCGGCTGGTCCGACGTCACCGCCGCCGACTGGGCCTCGGTGCAGTGGCAGCGCGCCCACTGCATCAAGAACGTCAAGCAGCTGCGCGAGCTGATGGGCGACCTGCTCGACGAGCGGTTCTACGCCGACCTCGAGCGCGACCAGGCCGAGCGGGCGACCATGTCGATGCTCGTGCCGCCGCAGATGATGAACACGATGGTGCCCACCTTCGAGCCCGCCGGCGCCGGGTCGCTGACCGAGGCGTTCGACGTCGACCCGATCCGGCACTACATGATCCCGGTCTTCAGCGACCGTCGCACCGACTGGCCCTCGCACCCCCACGCCGCGCGCGACTCCCTCCACGAGCACGACATGTGGGCGACCGAGGGCCTCACCCACCGCTACCCCACGAAGGTCCTCGCCGAGCTGCTGCCGACCTGCCCGCAGTACTGCGGCCACTGCACCCGCATGGACCTGGTCGGCAACTCGACGCCGGTCATCGACAAGCTCAAGTTCGCCGGCAAGCCCAACGACCGCCTCGGCGACATGATCGACTACCTGCGCCGCACGCCGTCGGTGCGCGACGTCGTGGTCTCCGGTGGCGACGTCGCCAACATGCCGTGGCCGCGCCTCGAGTCGTTCCTCATGTCGGTGCTCGAGGTCGACAACATCCGCGACATCCGGCTCGCGACCAAGGCCCTGATCGGCCTGCCGCAGCACTGGCTGCAGCCCGACGTGGTCGAGGGCGTGGCCCGCGTCGCCGCCGTCGCCCGCTCGCGCGGCGTCTCGCTGGCGATGCACACCCACGCCAACCACGCGAACTCCGTGACGCCGATCGTCGCCGAGGCGTCGCGGGCGATGCTCGACGCCGGCCTGCGCGACGTACGCAACCAGGGCGTCCTGCTCAACGGCGTCAACGCCGACCCGCACACCCTGCTCGACCTGTGCTTCCGCCTGCTCGACGGCGCCCAGGTCATGCCCTACTACTTCTACATGTGCGACATGATCCCGTTCTCGGAGCACTGGCGCGTCTCGCTCGCCGACGCGCAGCGCCTGCAGCACCACATCATGGGCTACCTGCCGGGCTTCGCGACGCCGCGCATCGTGTGCGACGTCCCGTTCGTCGGCAAGCGCTGGGTGCACCAGAACGCCGACTACGACACCGAGCGCGGCATCTCCTACTGGACGAAGAACTACCGCACGTCCATCGAGTCCGACGACGCCGAGGCCCTGTCGCGCCACTTCGAGTACTACGACCCGATCCACACCCTGCCCGAGGCCGGGCAGCAGTGGTGGGAGGAGCACGGCCGCCTCGACGAGGCCTCGCTCAAGGCCGCCGAGATGGCCGAGGCCTCCCGCCGCACCGCCGCCCTCCAGGCCTACTGAGGCCTCGCTCCTCCCTCCCCCCTCGCTGCTTCGCGCGTTGGCGCTGGTTTTCCCCGGTTGACCGGGGAAACCCCGACTTCTCGGGGCATGTACGCCCCGAGAAGTCCGCAACTCGCGCGAGAGGTCGGCCGCACCCGGCCGTGCGGCTTGTCCACAGGCAGTGCCGGACTGTTTGCCCCACCGCGTGACCCGGGCACGCTGTCGCCGTGCAGACACTCCCGCCGGACCTCGACCACGCCGTACGATTGCGACGTGAGCTCGTCGAGGACGGGTACACCGACTACCAGTTGTCTCGCCTCGTCGCCGCGGGTCATCTCCACCGCGTCCGGCACGGCGCGTACGTCGAGCGGGCCCTGTGGGACGGGTTGTCGCCCGAGGACCGCCACCGGGTGACCTGCCGCGCCGTGCTGCGCACTTCGCACCCGTCGGCGGTGCTCTCCCACGTGTCGGCGGCGATCGAGCGGCGGGTGCCGGTCTGGAACATCGCGCTGGACGAGGTGCACACGACGCGCACGGACGGCAAGGGGGCGCGTCGCGAGGCGGGGGTGATCCACCACGGCGGCGACCTCGTCGAGACCGATGTGCAGCTCGTCGGCGGCGTTCGGCTCACGCCCGCACCCCGCTGCGCCGTCGAGGTCATCGCCACGACCCCGCCCGAGCAGGCCCTCGTGGTGGTCAACGGTCTGCTCCACGCCGGGCACCTCACCCGTCCAGAGCTCCTGGAGGCGGTGCACGCCATGAAGCACTGGCCGCACACGCTGTCCGCGCACCTGGTGGTCGCGCTGGCCGACGAGCGGATGGAGTCGCCGGCCGAGACCCGCACGTACTACCTGTGCCGCCAGCAGCGGCTGCCCCGCCCCGAGCCGCAGCTCGCGGTCTACGACGAGCACAGCCGCCTGTTCGCCCGCCTCGACTTCGCCTGGCCGGACCACGGCGTCTTCCTGGAGTTCGACGGCAAGGTCAAGTACGCGCGCTTCCGGCGCGAGGGCGAGACCCTCGACGCCTACCTCATGCGGGAGAAGGCGCGCGAGGAGCGGGTGTGCCAGTTGACCGGGTGGGTGTGCCTGCGCATCGGGTGGGCAGACCTGGAGGCGCCCGTCGCCACCGCTGCGCGCATCCGTCGGGTGCTGGAGAGCCGCCGGCGCCCCGTCGGGGCCTGACCGTATCGCGGGACTTCTCGCGTCGTTTGCAGACTTCTGGTGGCGTGCATGCCCCCATATGTCGGGGTTTCCCCGGTTGACCGGGGAAACCGCAGCGCGGCCGGACGGCAACGGGGGACCGTCAGAGCCGGGCGAGCAGGGTCGCCACCCCGGGGCCGAAGAGCTCGGAGGGGGCGGGCGGGCGGCCGTGGAGGAGGAGAAGCACCGCCTCCGCGCTCGTGCGGACCTCGGGGCCCGAGCCGTGGGACCACCCCGCGTCCTCGGCGACCAGGCGTACGCCCGACACCCGGCGCCGCGCGCTGCCGCCGACCACGGCGGTCAGCGGCCACGGCGTGTGGAGGGCGAAGTCGGCGACCGGGGCGAGCGCCTCCGGGGGCACCGCGTGCGGCAGGCCCAGCGGGCGGCGCACGTCGAGGCCGTGCACCACGGCGTCGGCCAGGGCGGCCACCGCGGGCATCCCCGCCGGCCGGGCGTCGTCGGCGAGGTTGCCCTCCAGCTGGGCCAGGACCTCCTCGCGCCCGCGCGCCGACCACTCGACCGCGGACCGCGCGATCATCCGGTTGACCGAGAAGCCGTGGCGGGCCAACCCGACCGCGGCGGCGCCGAGACCCAGGACCGGCGCCCACGCAAGATGGGCGGCGACGTCGACCACCCGCCAGCCGGCGCAGAGGGACGGCGCCTGCCACTGGTCGTCGTCGAGCGCGCGCAGCGTGTCGATGAACGCGCGTCGCTCGCCCCGGACGAGGTCGGTGAGTGCGGGGATGTCTGTCATGGCGGGCTCCCACCGAGGGTGGCTGGGGCCGCGGCACCGGCCCGGGTCAGTCCAGGGGACGGTTCTCGTAGGGGGTCGAGAGCACGATCGTGGTGCGGGTCGACACGCTCGCGGCGCCGCGGATCCGGGCCAGCAGCTCCTCGAGCGCGTACGGCGTGGCGACGCGGATCTTGAGGATGTAGGACTCCTCGCCGGCGACCGACCAGCACGACTCGATCTCCGAGATGCCCATCAGCCGCTCGGGGTAGTCGTCGGGCTGGGAGGGGTCGATCGGGGTGATCGAGATGAAGGCCGTGAGCGGGCGGCCGAGCTGCTCGTGGTCGATCGTCGCGCCATAGCCCTTGATCAGCCCGCGCTGCTCGAGCCGCTTGACGCGTTGGTGCACCGCGGAGGTCGACAGGTCGGTCGCCTTGCCGAGGTCGGTGAACGACATCCGGCCGTCGGTCGCCAGCAGCGCGAGGATCTGGCGATCCTTGGCGTCGACCTCGGAGGAGCTCACCCGCGACACCCTAGTCCGACCCGGACAGCGCCTGCACGAGGCGCACGGCAGACGAGCCGAGGCCCCAGCGGGTGTCGAGCGCGACCACCGCGTCGTGGTCGGCGGGCGTGCGCGGGCGGGTCAGGTCGGGCGAGCCCAGGTCGAGGTCACGGCGTACGGCGACCACGCGCGGCGCCACGGCCAGGTAGTCGGCGGCGGCCTTGATCTTGCCCCGCGGCCCGGGCCCCATGTCGGAGTCGGGGTCGCCGGCCGCCTCGATGATCGCCTCGACCGTCCCGAACCTGCCGAGCAGCGTCGCTGCCGTCTTGTCGCCGACCCCGGCGACGCCGGGGAGGCCGTCGGAGGCGTCGCCCCGCAGCGTGGCGAGGTCGGCGTACTGCCGCGCGTCGACGCCGTACTTGGCACGCACCCAGGCGTTGTCGACCCGCTCGTGCTTGCTGACGCCGCGCGCGACGTAGAGCACCCGCACCTCGGCGTCGTCGTCGACGAGCTGGAACAGGTCGCGGTCGCCGGTGACGATGTCGACCGGCATCCCGGCGCCGGTCGCCAGGGTGCCGATGACGTCGTCGGCCTCCATCTCGGCGTGCCCCACGACCGGGATGCCGTAGGCCGCCAGCACCTCGCGGATCACCGGCACCTGCGCCTCGAGCGGGTCGGGCACCTCCTCGACGTCGGGCCGCGGGCCCGGCACCTCGCGCACCACCCGGTGCGCCTTGTACGAGGGCAGCAGGTCGACGCGCCACTGCGGGCGCCAGTCGTCGTCCCAGCAGCAGGCCAAGTGGGTCGGGTCGTACTCCCCCACCAGCCGGCTGATGAAGTCCATCAGGCCACGCACCGCGTTGACCGGAGTGCCGTCGGGCGCCTTCACCGAGTCGGGCACACCGAAGAACGCCCGGAAGTAGAGCGAGGCGGTGTCGAGGAGCAGGAGGCGGTCACCGGTGGACATGGCCGGAAGCCTTCCACATCACGGCGTCGTCGGTGCCCACCACGCTCCACGCCGCGGTCGGCGATGCTGGCCCGCGTGGACTCTCTGGGTCGTCAGTCGGCCAGGACGCTGTAGGCGATCACGCCCCGCTTGAGCAGCCTGGCGGTCGCCCGTGCCGTCTCGCGCAGCTCACGCTCCCCCGCCGCGTCGGCGACCTGGCCACAGAGGTCGAGCAGCTGCTTCATCCAGCGGACGAAGTCGCCGGCCGACAGCCCGGTGACCATCAGCACGTCGTCGAGGTCGTCGCCCTCGGCCCAGCGCCACGCCGCCCACGCGAACCCGACGTCGGGCTCGCGCAGGAAGTCGAGGCGGTGGTCGCGCTCCAGGGCGTCGAGCTGGCCCCAGACGCGCACGAGCTCGGCCAGCACCGGCCGCACCTGCCCACCGGGCATCTTCGGCGAGGACGCGTCGTCGGCGCGCCGCGCCTCGAAGACCAGCGCCGAGAGCACCGCCGCCAGCTCGGACGGCGCGAGAGCGTCGAACAGCCCGGCCCGGATCGCCTCCGCGGCGACGAGGTCCATGTCGGTGTAGAGGCGCCGCAGGTGCGAGCCCTTCTCGGTGACCGTGTCGCCCTCGAGGTAGTCGAGAGCCGTCAGCACGTCGCACACCCGGTCGAAGGTGCGCGCGACGGTGTTGGTGCGGTTGTCGACGCGGCGCTTGAGGGTCTCGGTGTCGCGCTCGAGCTTGAACCAGCGCTCCGCCCAGCGGGCGTGGTCCTCGCGCTCGGGGCACTGGTGGCACGGATGGGCCTTCAGCTCGGCGCGCAGCCGGCCGATCTCCCGGTCGGCAGGGGTGTCGCTGAACGAGTCGCGCGGCCGGGTGCGCCGCTCACCGGGGGCGTCGAGGCCGCGTGCCTTGGCGCGCAGCGCGGTGGCGAGGTCGCGACGCATGGCGGGGTTGCGGCCGTTGAACGACTTGGGGATCCGCAGCCGGCCGATGGCCTCGACCGGCGTCGGGAAGTCCATCGGCGCCAGCCGCCTGGCCTGCCGGTCGGCCGTGACGACGTAGGGGCGCGGCTCGTCGCCGGAGTGTCCCGGGTCGATCACCACCGCGAGGCCGCTGAACTTGCCGGCCGGCACGTGGATCACGTCGCCGGGACGCAGCTTGCCGAGGGACTGCATCGCCTCCTCGCGCCGGTCGAGGCGGCGCTCGCGCGCGGCGCCCTTCTCGAGGTCGGAGATGCGCCGGCGCAGGGCGGCGTACTCCATGAAGTCGCCGAGGTGGCAGGTCGCGGCCTCGCGGTAGCCGTCGAGGGCCTCCTCCGCCTTGTGCACCTGCCGGGCCAGCCCGACGACGGCCTTGTCGGCCTGGAACTGGGCGAAGGACTGCTCGAGCAGCTCACGCGAGCGCGCGCGGCCGAACTGGTGCACGAGGTTGACCGCCATGTTGTAGGACGGGCGGAACGACGAGCGCAGCGGGTAGGTGCGGGTGGAGGCGAGGCCGGCGACCTCGCGGGGGTTCATCCCTGGCTGGTAGAGCACGACGCCGTGCCCCTCGATGTCGAGCCCGCGACGACCGGCCCGCCCGGTCAGCTGGGTGTACTCCCCCGGGGTCAGCTCGGCGTGGGTCTCGCCGTTCCACTTCGAGAGCTTCTCGATCACGACCGTGCGCGCGGGCATGTTGATGCCGAGGGCCAGCGTCTCGGTCGCGAAGACGACCTTGACCAGGCCGTCCTGGAACAGCTCCTCGACGACCTGCTTGAACGCCGGCAGCAGCCCGGCGTGGTGGGCGGCGACGCCGCGGGTCAGGCCGTCGAGGAACTCGTGGTAGCCCAGGACGTGGAGGTCCTCCTCGGGCAGGGTGCGGGAGGCCTCCTCGACCCGCGCGAAGATCTCGTCGCGCTCGGCCGCCGTCGTGAGCCGGGTGTTGGCCTGGACGAGCTGGCTGACGGCGGCGTCGCAGCCGGCCCTGCTGAAGATGAAGACGATCGCCGGGAGCAGGCCCTCACGGTCGAGGCGCTCGACGACGTCGACGCGGCTCGGGATCCACACCCGGCGGCCGTTGCCGACGGCGCGGGGGTTCTTCGACGAGCCGGGCTTGCCCTTGCGCGGCGAGCGCCGGTCCCGCATCAGCCGGGAGCTGGCCCAGTCGTCGCGGGCGATGCGGGTGAGCTCGTCGTTGACCGGCGCGCCCTCCTTGACGAACCCGGCGCTCGCGTCGACGTCGGAGGACGCGAACAGGTCGAGCAGGCGGCGCCCCACCATGACGTGCTGGAACAGCGGCACCGGCCGCTTCTCCTCCACGATGGTGGTGGTCTCGCCGCGCACGGTCTCCAGCCACTCGCCGAACTCCTCGGCGTTGGACACCGTCGCCGACAGCGACACCAGCGTCACGGACTCCGGCAGGTGGATGATGACCTCCTCCCACACCGCGCCGCGCATCCGGTCGGCGAGGTAGTGCACCTCGTCCATCACCACGAAGCCGAGGTTGAGCAGCGTGCGCGAGCCCGCGTAGAGCATGTTGCGCAGCACCTCGGTGGTCATCACCACCACCGGCGCCTCGCCGTTGACGACGTTGTCGCCGGTCAGCAGGCCGACGTTGGCGGCGCCGTAGCGCTTGACCAGGTCGTGGTACTTCTGGTTGGACAGCGCCTTGATGGGCGTGGTGTAGAACGCCTTGCGCCCGGTCTGCAGGGCCAGGTGGATGGCGAACTCGCCCACGATCGTCTTGCCCGACCCGGTCGGGGCCGCGACGAGCACCCCCCGCCCGTCCTCGATCTCACGGCAGGCACGCACCTGGAAGTCGTCGAGCTCGAAGCCGTAGAGGCCGGAGAAGTCCTTGAGCATCGGGTAGGGCTTGTCGCGCCGGAACGCGGCGTAGCGCTCGGCCGGGGTGGGCTGGTCGTCGTGCTCGCTCACGCGATCACCTCCAGGGCGCCGGGGACGCAGTCGATGGTCAGGGGCAGCGGGGCGAAGCGCTCGCCGTCCGCGTACGACACGATGCCGGGCGCCGCGACGGTCACCGAGCGCACCCGGCGGTGGACGTACTCGGTGACGCCGTCGACCTTGCCGGTGAACAGGCGCGGGTAGGAGCGCACGAGCTTGGACTTGCTCATCCGGGTGATCACGACGACGTCGAGCAGCCCGTCGTCGAGTAGCGCCCCCTCGGTGATGCGCATCCCGCCACCGAACGACGGCCCGTTGCCCACCGCGACGAGCATCGCCTCGTGCTCCACCGTGTCGTCGTCGAGCTGCAGCACGTAGGGAATGGGCCGGAAGGTGCGCAGCTCGGCGAGGGTGGCGAGGCTGTAGCGCATCTGGCCGCGCGGCCACGTCATCGCGTTGGCGCGCTCGTTGACGATCGCGTCGAACCCGGCGGCGAGCACCGTGACGAACCAGCGATCGCCGCTGCGGGCGAGGTCGATGGTGCGTCGCCGGGAGGCGATGACCCGGTCGGCGGCCGCGAGCGGGTCGGTGCGCGGGAGGCCGAGGTAGCGCGCGTAGTCGTTGCCGGTGCCGCTGGGGATCAGGCCGAGGGGCACACCGGTGCCGGCCACCGCCTGCACCCCGAGGTGGACCAGCCCGTCGCCGCCGCACAGCACGAGCGCCTCGACGCCGTCGGCGACGCACGCGCTGGCCAGGTCGGCGGCCTCGTCGGCGTCGCGGCCCTGGAGGTTGCGCACCACGAAGCCGCTCTCGCGGAGCCGGACGAGCGCGACGTCGCGGTGCCGGGCTCCACGGCCACCGCCGGCCGTCGGATTGGTGAGCAGGGCGATCTCGCGCCCTCGCACCTGGTGCTCGGGAGCCGCGGGGTGGAGCATGGCGCGACCCTATCCCCCGGCACCGACTCGGGCGGCCGGGTACGCCGCGGGCGGGCGCCGCGGGTGGGTCAGCCGAGCCGCAGCAGGGCGGCGTAGCGCTCCGGGCGGGCGCCCACCGCGCGGGCGAGCCGGCCGAGAGCGTCGAGGACCAGCTCGGGGCCGAACCCGGTGCCCGGGACGGCCAGGGCCAGCCGCGAGCCGCGCTCGCCGACCACGACCTGCCCGTGCCGCCACGCCTGGTGCACCCGCAGCCGGGTCGCGTCGTCCACCACCGGAGCGGGATAGGCCTCGTCGACCGCCAGCAGGTCGCACACGATCTCCAGCGCCGGGTCCTCCGCGGCGGTCAGCCGTCCCTCCACCAGGTGCCCGGTGCCCAGGCCGGCGTCGGCGCGCCAGACCACGTCGCTGGTGCCCAGCCACTCCGGCAGGTCGAACGGGTCGGTGTCGGTGAGGGCGGCGTCGTGCATGGCACCACCCTGTCAGAGCGTCCTCAGAGGGAGGACAGCTCGTCCGGTGCAAGCCCGGCGTTGGGCGCGCGCCGCTCGCGCCTGCGGTCGTTGAACCGCGCGATCGCCTCGGAGGCGAAGAACAGCAGCACCATCGGCACCGCCATCAGCGTCATGGTGAAGGGGTCGGCCGAGGGCGTGGCGACGGCGGCGAACACGAAGGTGCCGATGATGATCCACGGCCGGTAGGCCTTGAGGGAGGACCCCTTGACGACGCCGGCGAAGTTGAGCAGCACCACGAAGACGGGGATGTTGAACGCCAGCCCGAACACGAACAGGGTGCGGGTGAAGAACTGCAGGTAGTCGTTGAAGTCGATGAGGTTGGTGACGCCCTCGGGGTTGAAGCCGATGAGCACCTCGAGCGCCACGGGCAGCGTCAGGTAGCCCAGGACGATGCCGGCGAGGAAGAGCGGCCCGGCGACGGCCACGAAGATGCGGCTCATCCTCCGCTCCTGCTCGTAGAGGCCGGGGAGCACGAACGCCCATATCTGGTAGAGCCAGTAGGGCGCGGTCACGATCGCGGCGGCGAACCCGCACAGCGTCAGCCAGAGCAGGAGCCCGGCCCCGGCGCCGCTGGTGGTCGCGGTGGTGGTGCCCTCGGGGAGCTTGGCCTGCGCATCCTCGTAGGGACCGTAGACGAGGTCGATCAGGAAGTGCCGGAACAGCAGCGCCACGGCGAGCGCCAGCACGAACACGAGCAGGCAGCGCAGCAGCCGGGCGCGGAACTCGCGGAAGTGGTCGGCGAGCGCCATCCGGCCGTCGGGGCCCACGGCGTCCTTCGGCGGCCCCTTGAACAGGCCGACGAGACCGGCGATCCTCACGCTCCTCGGGGCTCCTGCACTCAGGCGGTGGTGTCGTCGCGCCGCTCGCGGAGCACCTCACCCGACGCGTCACCCCGGGGGGCACGGTCGTGGGACGGGTCGTGGGCGGGGTCGGCGGCCTTGGCGCGCGCCTCGAGCTCGCGCTGCTCGGGCGTCTTGTCGGTGTCGTCGTCGTCGCGCAGGCCCTTGGTCTCCGTCTTGAAGATGCGGAGCGCCTGGCCGGAGCTGCGGGCGAGGTCGGGCAGCTTGGCGGCACCGAACACGAGCACCACGATCGCCAGGATCACAAGCCACTCGAGACCCTGCGGCATGCCGATCATCGGGTTGAACATGGTCTCACTCCGTCATTCGTGCGGTTGTGTGGATGTCGCTCGGCCGGTCACCCGGAGTCTACGCCGTCGTCGTCGTAGAGGCGGAGCGCCGCTCGGACCGCTGCCGTGAACGCCTCGGCCCAGGCCGTGGGTGCGAGCAGCGTCGCGTGCGGTGCCAGGCGCAGCAGCAGGGACTTCGCCCACTCCTCGCTGGCCACCTCCAGATCGACGTCGAGCGTGCTGTCGGGACCGGGACGGCGCCCGGTCACGGGGAAGTACTCGGCGACCCACCGCGCGGGCGGAGCCAGCCGCAGCGTCACGGTCGTGGTCTCGGCATCGCTGAACCAGCCGCCGGTCAGGTCGCGGGCGCGCGCCCCCGGGTCGGCGACCGGGCTGTCGAGCTCGGTGGCGGCCACGATGCGGTCCACGCGGAACGCCCGGTCGCCGCCGGCGGTGTGGCACCAGGCGTCGAGGTAGAGCAGGTCCTCGACGCGAGCGAGGCCGCGCGGGTCGACGAGCCTCGTGGACTCCTGGTCGCGCGAGGGGACGTGGTAGGTGATCTCGACCTGGTGGCCGTGCGCGATCGCCGACTCCAGCACCGGCACCACGGCGCTGCGCTCGAGCGGGGTGGGCGCGACGTGGAGGCGCAGGAGGCTCTCGTCGTCCTGGCCCGCCGCCTCCTCCAGCTTGGTCAGGGTGCGCTCGATCACCTCGCGCGCCTCGGCCGGCGCGGTCTCGACCATCGTGCGCAGCGCGACCACCAGCGAGGTGGCCTCGGCCGGCGAGAAGCGCACCGGGCGGGCGAGGTAGTCGGCGTTGTCGACCCTGATGACCCGGTCGCCCTCGAGCGCCTCGAGGTCGACCTCGATCAGGTCGCCGGGCAGCCCCGGGGAGAGCCCGGTCATGAACAGCAGCCGCAGGTCGCGCTCGATCTGCTCGGCGTCGGTGCCGAAGTGGGCCGCGGCGTCCTCGAGGCGTACCTCGCCGCGGGCGAGCAGGTAGGGCACCAGCGCGAGCAGGCGCGCGACCTGGTCGGGGGCGGTGTCGCCGGCCTGGGCGGTCATCGCTCCTCCCCCGCTCCGGCCACGGCGCGCAGCCGGGCGACGACGTCGTCGCGCAGCGACTGCGGCGCCTCGACGACCGCGTCGGCACCGCAGGTGAGCACCTCGTCGGACAGGTCGGGCACCGGCCCCTCGACCACCACGGCGTCCCAGCCGGGACGGTCCCCGAGCGGGGTGACCGACTCCGCGCGCCGGCGCAGGCCGACCCCGGTGCCCTGCCGCACCCGGATCTCCGCGCGAACCGACGGCACCGACGGCGAGAGCCGCCGCGCGACGTCGCGGATGTCGGTGCCCGGGGGGACGTCGTACGCCCCGGACCGACCGGTGGCCCGGACCGGGCCGACGATGCGCGAGAGCCGGAAGACGCGCTCGGCACCGCGGTCGACGTCGAAGCCGACGACGTACCAGCGGCCCGAGGACCGCACCAGCCCCCACGGCTGGACCCGCCGGGTGGTCGGCTCGGTCTCGTCGGCGCGCTGGTAGGGGAAGCTGACCTGGCGGCGCTTGCCGGTCGCGTCCCACAGCGGCTCGAAAGCCGGCTCGTCGGCGGTGATGGCGGGAGCGACGACCTCGAGGCGCGACGGGTCGATCTCGACGCCCTGGCCCTTGAGCTTGGCCAGCGCGCGACCGGTCGCCTTGGCCAGGGTCGCCTGCTGCCAGACCTGCGCGGCGAGGCCCAGCACGGCGGCCTCGTCGGACTCGAAGCGGATCTCGGGCAGTGACGTCTGCTCAGTGGGGATGCGGTAGCCGATCTCGTCGTCGAAGAACGCGTCCGCGCTGCCGACCTCGATGACCGCGCCGATCTGGCGCAGCGCCTCCTTGTCGCGCTCGAAGGCCCGCTCGAACGCCTCGTCGCCGGCCGGCCCGCGGGCGTGCTCGGGATAGCACGCCTCGCGGATCGCGTCCTTGCCGATGAAGCGCTTGGCTCCGAGCAGCAGGATGTGCAGGTTCATCAGCCGCTCTGCCCGTGGCGTCGCCATGCCTCCCCCTGCTCTTCCGGTGTGCCCCTGGATCAGGAGGCGGCCAGGATGTCGACGACGAAGAACAGGGTGTCGGTGCCCTTGATGCCGGCCTGCTCGTTGCCCTTCTCGCCGTAGCCCTTGGCCGGCGGGATCTCGAGGATCACTCGCGAGCCGACGGTGCGTCCGACCAGGCGCTCGTCCCAGCCCGGGATGACCTGGCCGACGCCGATGGGGAACTCGGCCGGCTCGCCGCTGTAGGACTCGTCGAAGGGCTCGTCGGCCTCGTAGACCTGGCCGAGGTAGTTGACGGTCAGGGTCTGCCCGGCCTTCACCTTCGGGCCGTCGCCCTTGACCAGCGTGGTGGCGATCAGCTCGCCGCTGGGCTTGTGGGCCGTGGTGAAGTCGAGCCCGGTGATCACGCCGTCCTTCTCGATCAGGGTCGGCGCCCAGCCCGCGGGCTTCTTGTCCTCGCCCTGGGGGCCGTCGAGGGGCGGCACGGTCTCGGCCGTGTCGAGGATGTCGACGATCGCCAGCACGGCGTCGCGGTTGCCGATGCCGATGTCGGGGCGACCGCCCTCGCCGAACGCCCGCTCCGCGGAGGTCAGCAGGACGACGCGGTCGCCCACCTGGTTGCCGATGATGGCCTCGCGCAGGAACGGCAGGACGTCCTCGGACATCTCGACCGACTGCGGCGCGCCGTCCTTGGTCCAGGTGGTCTGCGCCTCCTCCTCGGTGAAGCCGTTGCCGATCCACCAGTTGGCCTTGACGGTGTCACCGTCGGCGACCTCGTCGCCGTCGCCCTCCACGAGGATCTCGGTCTCGTCCCTGGAGCCGTCGAGGCGGCCGTCGAAGGTCACCTTGGGCTCCTCGCCCTGCTTGCCCTCGATGGTCACCGAGCTCAGCGGCGCGCCCCCTTCGTCGGTGTCGCTGGACTCGGAGCCGCACGCGGCCAGTCCGAGCATGCTGAGGGCGAGGACACCGCTGAGGGCAGCGGAACGTACACGAGACACGGATTCACCTGTTCGATCGGTCGGCGTTGCCCGGTCACCCTATCCAGCAACCCCCACGCGACAGGCCGCGACACCGGCACGGGCCGGTCACGGGATCCTCACATGCCGTCGATCAGCCGCTGGACGCGCTCGTCGTAGGCCTTGAACGGGTCCTTGCAGAGCACGGTGCGCTGCGCCTGGTCGTTGAGCTTGAGGTGCACCCAGTCGACGGTGAAGTCGCGGCGGCGCTCCTGCGCGCGCCGGATGAACTCGCCACGCAGCCGGGCGCGGGTGTTCTGCGGCGGCACGCTCTTGGCCTCGAAGATCTTGAGGTCGCTGCTCACCCGGGCGACGGCGCCGCGCTTCTCCAGCAGGTAGTAGAGGCCGCGGCCCCGATGGATGTCGTGGTAGGCCAGGTCGAGCTGGGCGATGCGGGCATCGCCCAGGGAGAGGCCGTGCTTGGCGCGGTAGCGCTCGATGAGCTTGAGCTTGATGACCCAGTCGATCTCGCGGTCCACCAGGCCCAGGTCGTCGGACTCGACGGCCTTGAGCCCGCGCTCCCACAGGTCGAGCGCCCGCTCGATCGTGGGCGTGGAGATCTGGCGGCGGTCGACGAAGTCGCGGGCCTTGGAGAGGTACTCGCCCTGGATCTCCAGCGCGCTCGCCTCGCGACCGTTGGCCAGGCGGACCTTGCGGCGCCCGGTGGTGTCGTGGCTGATCTCGCGAATGGCCCGGATGGGGTTCTCCATGGTGAGGTCGCGCATCACCACCCCCTCCTCGATCATGCGGAGCACCAGGTCGCAGGAGGCGACCTTGAGCAGGGTGGTGGTCTCGCTCATGTTGGAGTCGCCGACGATCACGTGCAGCCGGCGGAACCGCTCCGCGTCGGCGTGCGGCTCGTCACGGGTGTTGATGATCGGCCGGCTGCGGGTGGTGGCGCTGCTGACGCCCTCCCAGATGTGCTCCGCGCGCTGGCTCACGCTGTACGACGCGCCCCGCGGGGTCGTCACGACCTTGCCCGCACCGACCACGATCTGGCGGGTCACCAGGAAGGGGATCAGGATGTCGGCCAGCCGGCTGAACTCCCCGGCGCGGCCGACGAGGTAGTTCTCGTGGCAGCCGTAGGAGTTCCCGGCGGAGTCGGTGTTGTTCTTGAACAGGTAGATGTCACCCGCGATGCCCTCCTCGTGGAGGCGCTGCTCGGCGTCGAGCAGCAGGCCCTCGAGGATCCGCTCCCCCGCCTTGTCGTGCGTGACGAGGTCGACGATGTCGTCGCACTCGGGGGTGGCGTACTCCGGGTGGCTGCCGACGTCGAGGTAGAGACGGGCGCCGTTGCGCAGGAAGACGTTGGACGAACGACCCCAGCTCACGACCTTGCGGAAGAGGTAGCGCGCCACCTCGTCGGGGCTGAGCCGGCGCTGCCCCTTGAACGTGCACGTGACGCCGTACTCGTTCTCGATGCCGAAGATGCGCCGGTCCATGTCCACACCCTAGGACCGGGTGCCACGCGCGGCGGGCCGCCACGCACCGAAATCCCGGTGGGCGGTCGATGCTGCTTGCGTCGGCATCTATCTTTCCGGGCATGGACGACACCCTCCTCGCCCCTGCACGCCCCCCGCGAACGAGCGCGCTCGACTCGTGGCCGGCCCACCTCGTGACCGCAGCGCTCACCGGCCTCGCGACCGCGCGCCTGCCGATGCAGCGCTGGTCACGACCGGCGCGCTGGGCGATGCACGGCGGGATGGGAGCGCTGGCGGGCGCTGGGGCCGCGCTGCTCGCCCACGACCCGGGGCGCTTCGCCCCGGGAGCCGGTCAGGGCGGTGACGCCTCGGCGCTGGGCCGGGGAGCCGCGGCGGCCGTCGGCGTGGCCACGTGTCTCGTCGTCGCCGGCACGAGCCGGGGCACCGAGGCGCTCGACGGCTGGGCCGAGGGCTGGCTGCGCCGGCACGGCGTACGCCGCCCGCGCCTGTGGATGGGCGTGGCGGCGGCGGGTAGCTCGCTGGCGATCAGCGCGGTCGACCGCCGGGTCGCGGCCCGCCGCGAGGCGGACCGGCAGGCTCAGACCTCGCCCGGCTCGGTGGGCGGCGGAGGGGTGCCCGGGGCCGGCGGCTGACCAGGACCCGGAGACGGCGGCGTCGCGGGCGGCGGGGTCGTCGGCGGCGCGACCGGGGGCGCCACGGGCGGCTCGGCGGGCGGCTCGGCGGTGACGGGGTCCTCCAGGGGCGCGACCGCCCCGGAGACCTGGTCGGTCGGGTCGGCCGGGTCGTCCTCGCCGGACTGCCGGGGACCGGCCCCGGCGAGGGCGTCCTCGGGAGCGGCCTCGCCGGCCTGCTCCGGGCCGCGTCCGCCGAGGATCTCGGTGATGCGGGAGGCCCGCACGCGCAGGAACTTGCGCGGCTGGGTGCGGGTGCGGTCGAGCGCGGCGACCTCGAGGGCGTCGGCGGGGATCACCCGGTCCTCGGTGTCGCTGTGGCCCAGCGCCGCCACGGCCACGCGGAGGACGTCCTCGAGCGAGGCACCGGCGACGTAGTGCTCGGCCAGGTAGCTCGCCACGACGTCGGCGGCACCACCCATCACGGCGTAGCCGTGCTCGTCGGCCACCTGGCCGTCGTAGGTGAGCCGGTAGAGCTGGTCGTCCTCGGGCGCGTCGCCGATCTCGGCGACGAAGATCTCGACCTCGTAGGGCTTCTCGCCACCGGAGGAGAAGATCGTGCCGAGGGTCTGGGCGTAGGCGTTGGCGAGCCCGCGGCCGGTGACGTCGCGGCGGTCGTAGGCGTAGCCGCGCATGTCGGCGAGGCGGACGCCGGCGATGCGGAGGTTCTCGAACTCGTTGTAGCGACCGACCGCCGCGAAGGCGATCCGGTCGTAGATCTCGCTCACCTTGTGCAGCGCCTGGGAGGGGTTCTCCGAGACGAACAGCACGCCGTCGGCGTACTGGACCGCGATGACGGATCGACCGCGGGCGATGCCCTTGCGGGCGAAGTCGGCCCGGTCCTTCATCAGCTGCTCGGGCGAGACGTAGAACGGCATGCTCATGGGATGGGTGACTCCTGCGTCAGGTGAGGGGCGCGGCGGGGCCGTCGGGCCGCAGCATGCGGGCGGCGATCATCCGGTCGGCGATGACGGCGACCTCCGCGTCGGTCAGCCGGTGGCCGCCGTCGGGGGTGATCACGTGGACGACCGGGAAGATCCGCCGCGTGAGGTCGGGACCGCCGGTCGCCGAGTCGTCGTCGGCGGCGTCGTAGAGGGCCTGGACCACGGCGGTGACGGCTCCCTCGGCGTCGAGGTCGTCGCGGTAGAGCTTCTTGAGCGACCCGCGAGCGAACAGCGAGCCCGAGCCGACCGAGTGGAAGGCCGTCTCCTCGTAGCGCCCGCCGGTCACGTCGTAGCTGAAGATCCGGCCCTGGCCGGCGGCGACGTCGTAGCCGGCGAAGAGCGGTACGACGGCCAGGCCCTGCATCGCCAGGCCGAGGTTGGCGCGGATCAGGGCCGCGAGGCGGTTGGCCTTGCCGTCCATCGACAGCGTGGTGCCCTCGATCTTCTCGTAGTGCTCCAGCTCGGTCTGGAACAGCCGCACCATCTCCACCGCCAGGCCCGCCGTGCCGGCGATGCCGACCACGGAGAACTCGTCGGCCGGGAAGACCTTCTCGATGTCGCGCTGGGCGATGATGTTGCCCATCGTGGCCCGGCGGTCGCCGGCCATCACGACGCCGCCGTCGAACGTGGCAGCGACGATGGTGGTGCCGTGCGGGGCGAGGTCGCCGGCGTCACCGGCGGGCACGGCGCGGCGCGACGGCAGCAGGTCGGGGGCCTGCGCGCCGAGGAAGTCGGCGAAGCTCGACGTGCCGGGAGTCATGAACGCCGTGGGCAGGCGGCTCTCGCTCACTGTCCGCCCTTCTGGATGAACGACTTCACGAAGTCCTCGGCGTTGGTCTCGAGGACCTCGTCGATCTCGTCGAGGATCGCGTCGACGTCCTCGTCGATCATCTCCTTGCGCTCGGCGACGTCGGTCTCGGTGACCTCCTCGGTCGCCGTCTCCTCCTGCGAGGACTTGCGCGGCTGCTTCTGCTCCTGGGCCATGACTCGACCCTATCCACTCCCACCGACGCCACAAGGACGTCCCACCTCGGCGCCCGGCGCGTCGCCGTCGTACTTGGCGGGGAAGTCCGACACCTGGAGGGGGTTGCAACGGCCTCCAGGTGTCGGAGTCCCCGCTCGAGCGGGGACTCCGACAGCAGGCGGAACGCGCGCCCCGGGCGCCGGTCAGCGGGTGATCGCGGCGACGAGCGCCTGGGCGGTGTCGCAGCGATCGATCAGCTCGCCGACGTGGGCGCGGGTGCCGCGGAGCGGGTCGATCGTCGGGACGCGCTGGAGGGACTCGCGCCCCGGGAGGTCGAAGATCACCGAGTCCCAGGACGCGGCGGCCACCGAGTCGGCGTACTTGTCGAGGCAGCGACCGCGGAAGTAGGCGCGGGTGTCGGTCGGCGGGTCGTGCATGGCTGCCTCAATGGTGGCGTCGTCGAGCAGTCGCTCGATGCGGCCCGCGGCGGCGAGGCGGTGGTAGAGGCCCTTGTCGGGGCGCACGTCGGCGTACTGCAGGTCGATCAGGTGCAGCTTGGCGTCGTCCCAGTCGAGGTCGTCGCGGTCGCGGTACTGGCGCAGCAGCTTGAGCTTGGCGACCCAGTCGAGCTCGGCGGCGCACTCGAAGGGGTCGCGCTCGAGGCGGGTCAGCACCGACTCCCAGCGCGCGAGGACGTCGACGGTCTGCTCGTCGGCGTCGGCGCCATAGCGGTCCTCGACGTACTTGCGGGCGAGCTCGAGGTACTCCAGCTGCAGCTGCACGGCGGTGAGCCGGCGCCCGTCGCGCAGGGTGACGAGGTGCTGGAGCGTCGGGTCGTGCGAGACGTCGCGCAGCGCCTTGACGGCCCCGTCGACGCTGAGGTCACGGTCGATGAAGCCGTCCTCGATCATGGCGAGCACGAGCGAGGTGGTGCCGGACTTGAGGTAGATCGAGACCTCGGCGAGGTTGGCGTCGCCGAGGATGACGTGCAGGCGGCGGTAGATCGCCGGGTCGGCGTGCGGCTCGTCGCGGGTGTTGATGATCGGTCGCTTCAGCGTCGTCTCGAGGCCGACCTCGACCTCGAAGTAGTCGGCGCGCTGGCTGATCTGGAAGCCGCGCTCGGCGGTGGTGTCGCGCCCGTCCTGGCCGATGCCCACCCGCCCCGCGCCCGTGACGACCTGGCGGGAGACGAAGAACGGCGTCAGGTGCCGCACGATCTCGGCGAACGGCGTCGAGCGTCGCATCAGGTAGTTCTCGTGGGCCCCGTAGGAGGCGCCCTTGTTGTCGGTGTTGTTCTTGTAGAGCAGGATCGGCGCGCTGCCGGGCACCTGCGCGGCCATCCGCGAGGCGTCGAGCATCACCTGCTCCCCCGCCTTCTCCCAGCGCACGACGTCGAGCGGCGTCGTGACCTCGGGCGAGGAGTACTCCGGGTGCGCATGGTCGACGTAGAGCCGTGCGCCGTTGGTGAGGATGACGTTGGCCAGGCCGAGGTCCTCGTCGGTGAGCTGGCTCGCGTCGGCCACCTGGCGAGCCATGTCGAAGCCGCGCGCGTCGCGCAGCGGCGACTCCTCCTCGAAGTCCCAGCGCGCCCGCCTGGCCCGCACCGTCGAGCTGGCGTAGGCGTTGACGATCTGCGACGAGGCGACCATCGGGTTGGCCGACGGCAGTCCCTGCACCGAGATCCCGTACTCGACCTCCGTGCCCATCACGCGTCGTACGCTCATGTGATGAGCCTACGGGTGTGGGACGAGCGGGTGGTGCCGCGACTGACCGACCTGAGCCTGCGCGGCCACGAGGTGGGCGACCTGCGCGCGCTCGCCTGTGCCGGCCTCACCGGGCGGGTGCTCGAGGTCGGCTTCGGCAGCGGGCTGAACGTGCGCTGGTATCCCCCGGCGGTCACGTCGGTGACCGCGATCGAGCCCTCCCACCTGGGCTGGGAGCTCTCCGGGCCACGACGGGCGCGCGGCGGCGTGCCGATCGATCGCGCGGGCCTCGACGGCCAGCGCCTCGACCTGCCCGACGGCTCCCACGACAGCGCGCTGGTGACGTTCAGCCTGTGCACGATCCCCGACCCGGTGGCGGCGCTGCGCGAGGCGCGGCGGGTCGTGGGCGTGGGCGGGCGACTGCACGTGCTGGAGCACGGCACGGCTCCCGAGGAGTCCGTACGACGCTGGCAGCGGCGCCTCGAGCCCGTGCAGCGCGCCGTCGCAGGGGGCTGCCACCTCACCCGCGACGTCGTCGCGCTGGCGACGGACGCCGGCTGGCGGGTCGACGAGCTCGACCAGTCCTACCTCCCGGGACCGGGAGTGTCGCGGCCCTGGACCTACGTCTACCGGCTCGAGGCCGGCTGACGTCCGGGCCAGGGTCCGGATGTGGGGGCCTGATGCGGGCCGGGATCAACGGCCGCGGCGCAGGAACCCCACGAGGAAGAGCACGACAACGACGACGACGACGATGATCAGGATGGTTCGCATCCGCACAACCTAGTGGTTGCTGGCCGGATGGCAACCCCTCCCAGGAGGCTCAGGGAGCGCGCCGCTGCCCATTGACCGTGGAGGCGTGGGCGGCGTTGACGCCGACGATGCCCAGCCAGGCGACGACCACGGCGGGTAGGCCCCATCCGTCGGTGGCGACGGTGGTGGCGACGGTGATCGGGATGCCCGCCCCGACGGAGACGAGTCCGAGAACGAACTGCCGGATCCGCGCCCCGTCGTCGCCCCTCGACTGGCGGCGTTCGAGCGCGCGCTCCTCGGCGACCCGCTGCTCCACGGCCCGCTGGATGCGCTCGGCGAACCCGTCGACGAGCTCGGCGTCGTAGCGCGCGCCGAGCTCTCGGCGGGTCTCGAGGGCAGCCTCGATGTCGCGGTGGCCGAGGTCCTCGTCGGGGGTCGCCACCGGTGTCTCAGAGGTACTGGCCGGTGTTGGCGACGGTGTCGATCGACCGCCCCGGCTCGGTGCCCTGCTTGCCGGTGATGAGCGTGCGGATGAAGACGATCCGCTCGCCCTTCTTGCCCGAGATCCGCGCCCAGTCGTCGGGGTTGGTGGTGTTGGGCAGGTCCTCGTTCTCCTTGAACTCGTCGACGCACGCCTGGAGCATGTGCTGGACCCGAAGCCCGCGCTGGGCGGGGTTGAGGTCGCTGTCGAGGAAGTCCTTGATCGCCATCTTCTTGGCGCGGTCGACGATGTTCTGGATCATCGCGCCGGAGTTGAAGTCCTTGAAGTAGAGGACCTCCTTGTCGCCGTTGGCGTAGGTGACCTCGAGGAAGCGGTTCTCCTCCGACTCGGTGTACATCCGCTCGACCGTGGCGCGGATCATCGCGTTGACGGTGGCGGTGCGGTCCTGGCCGAACTCGGCGAGGTCCTCGGCGTGCAGCGGCAGGCTCGGGGTGAGGTACTTGGAGAAGATGTCGCGCGCCGACTCGGCGTCGGGGCGCTCGATCTTGATCTTCACGTCGAGCCGCCCGGGGCGCAGGATCGCCGGGTCGATCATGTCCTCGCGGTTGGAGGCGCCGATCACCAGCACGTTCTCCAGCGCCTCGACGCCGTCGATCTCACTGAGCAGCTGGGGCACGATCGTGTTCTCCACGTCGGAGGAGACGCCCGAGCCGCGCGTGCGGAACAGCGAGTCCATCTCGTCGAAGAACACGATGACGGGGGTGCCGAGCGAGGCCTTCTCCCGCGCCCGCTGGAAGACCAGGCGGATGTGGCGCTCGGTCTCCCCGACGTACTTGTTGAGCAGCTCGGGGCCCTTGATGTTGAGGAAGTAGGACTTGCCCGAGGCGCCGGTGCGCTCGGAGACCTTCTTGGCCAGCGAGTTGGCGACCGCCTTGGCGATCAGCGTCTTGCCGCAGCCGGGCGGGCCGTAGAGCAGCACGCCCTTGGGGGGCTTGAGCTCGTGGTCGCGGAACAGCTCGGGGTGGAGGTAGGGCAGCTCGACGGCGTCGCGGATGGCGTCGATCTGGGTGGTGAGGCCGCCGATCTGCGTGTAGTCGATGTCGGGCACCTCCTCCAGGACGAGCTCCTCGACCTCCGACTTCGGCACGACCTCGTAGACGTAGCCCGCGCGGGTGTCGAGCAGCAGCGAGTCGCCGGCGCGGATGGTGACGTCCTCGGCGCACAGCGGCTCGGCGAGGCGGACGACCCGCTCCTCGTCGGCGTTGGCGATCACCAGCGCGCGCTCGCCGTCGGCGAGGATCTCCTTGAGCATCACGACCTCGCCGACCTGCTCGAAGTCGAGGGCGGCGACGACGTTGAGCGCCTCGTTGAGCATGACCTCCTGGCCGCGCACCAGGCCGTCGAGCTCGACGGCCGGGCTGACGCTCACGCGGAGCTTGCGGCCGCCGGTGAACACGTCGACGGAGTCGTCGTCGTTGCGCGCGAGGAAGGTGCCGAAGCCCGCCGGCGGCTGCGCCAGCCGGTCGACCTCCTCCTTGAGCGTGGTGATCTGGTCGCGGGCGTCGCGCAGCGTCTGGGCGAGCCGCTCGTTCTGGCTCGAGACCGCCGCGAGGGATCGCTGCGTGTCGGCGAGGCGGCTCTCGAGGCCGCGCGACTGTCCGGGCAGGTCCTCCAGACGGCGGCGCAGGTCGGTGACCTCGGCCTCCAGGTAACGCACCTGCGTGGCAAGTTGCTCGCGTGTCGGCTCAGACATCTCGCACCTCCTGTTCCACGACACTACCCATCCGGCCACGGGACGGAAGTGGATATCTCGCCGTGTTGCCTCACCGTTTCGCAACGCCGCCGGCGCGGGGGGTCACCCCCCGTTGAGTCGCAGGCCGGCGGCGACCTCCTCGAGCTGCTCGGCCCAGCGGGGTGAGGGGTCGACGACCTCGATGCCGCTCATGCCTCGTCGGGCAGGGCGACCTCGGGCTGTTCGACCGGCTCGTGCGGGGGTACGTCAGCGGGGCGCGGGCCGGTGTAGTCGGGTCCGTAGGCGCCGGGCGCCGGACGCCGGGTCTTGCGCGGCGGCTTCGCCCCCGGGGCCATGCGTCGCGCGGTGACCAGGAACGCCGTGTGGCCGATCATCTTGTGGCCCGGCCGCACGGCCAGCCCCTCGACGTGCCAGTCGCGGACCATGGACTCCCACGGCTGCGGCTCGGTGAAGCCGCCGTGGGCGCGCAGGGTCTCCACCACCCGGGACAGCTGGGTCGTGGTGGCGACGTAGGCGCACACGATGCCGCCGGGCACCAGGGCGTCGGCGACGACGTCGACGCAGTTCCAGGGGTCGAGCATGTCGAGGATGACGCGGTCGACCTGGCCGCCGAGGGCCGGGAGGCCCTCCTTGAGGTCGCCGAGGCGCAGGTCCCACGCGGGGTGCGTCTGGCCGTCGGGGGCGGAGAAGAACTGGTGCACGTTGCGGCGAGCGACCTCGGCGAACTCCTCGCGCAGCTCGAACGACGTGACCCGTCCCCACGGACCCACGGCACGCAGCAGCGAGCAGGTCAGGGCGCCCGACCCGGCACCGGCCTCCAAGACGCGGGCGCCGGGGTAGATGTCGGCCAGGGCGACGATCTGCGCCGCGTCCTTGGGGTAGACGACCGCCGCGCCGCGGGGCATCGAGACCACGAACTCGTTGAGCAGCGGCCGGAAGACGAGGTACTGGCCGCCGGCCGAGGAGGTGACGGTGAAGCCCTCGTCGCGACCGATCATCTCGTCGTGGTCGAGGTGGCCCTTGTTGGAGAAGAACCGCTTGCCGGCCACCAGCTCGAAGTTGTGCTTGCGGCCCTTCTGGTCGGTCAGGCGCACCCACTCGCCCTCGCGCAGGGGGCCGCGGTGGACGCCGGACCAGGCCTCGGCGGGGACGTCGGGAGAGGGTGCGGACGGCTCGGACATGGCCCGCACCCTAGTGTCCGGAGCCCGGATTTCCCTCAGCGGCGGGCGTTGTCGCGGAAGGCCCGGTCCACGTCGGCGGTCGCCAGCACCCCGTAGATGCGGCCGTCGTCCTCGACGAGCAGGTACTCCTCGGCCGGACGGCGGCTGATCGCCATGATGAGGTCCTCGCCGGCCACCGTGGCGGGCAGCGTCAGCCCGTCCTCCATCGTGCGGGCCACCGCGGACACCGCGACCCACGGGCGCCGGTCGGCGGGCATGGCCGTCACGGCCGCCTCGCTGACGATGCCGACGGGCGTGCCGTCTGCGGCGACGGTGACGATGCTGCCGGCCTGTGCCTCCTGGGCCCGGCGCACGGCCTCGGCGAGCGGGAGGTCCTCCGGGACGGTGAGCGTACGACGCGCGAGCGGCCGCGCGACCAGTGCCGGCAGCCGCCGCCGGAGCTGGGCGTGCGCCATGGCCGCCGTCGCGCCCGTCCACAGGAACAGGCCGAGGATGAAGACCAGCGCGATGTCGAGGAACGTCGGCGACGTCCCCGTCAACGGCTCCATCACGAGCGGCCACGCGAGCAGCGCCAGCGCGGTGATCCGACCGCCCCACCCCGCGACGATGGTGCCGCGGTGCTGGTCGCCGCTGGCTCCCCACACGGCCGCCTTGAGCACCCGTCCCCCGTCGAGCGGCAGCCCGGGGACGAGGTTGAGCACGCCGATGAGCAGGTTGGACGCGGCCAGGCCGCCCACCGCCATGCCCACCAGGCCGTCGGGGAGCACCAGCCACGCGGCACCCGCGACGAGGCCGACCGCGATCGAGGTCAGCGGGCCGACCACGGCGATCCAGAACTCGTGACGCGGCTTGCGCGACGTGCCGTCGATCTCGGTCATGCCGCCCAGGAAGTGGAGCGTGATGGAGGTGACGCCGTAGCCGAGGCGTTGCGCGACGACGGCGTGGGACGCCTCGTGGAGCAGCACGGAGAGGTAGAGCACGACCGCGAACACGAAGCCCGCGACGTACTTCCAGAACCCGAGACCCGGCTCGACCGCCTCGATGCGCGGACCGAACGCGACGGAGATCAGCAACGCAACGACGAACCACGAGGTGGTGATCAGCACGTCGATGCCGGCGATCGACCCGATCCGGAAGGTGCCCGGCGCGCGGGGCGCCGCCTGACGACGTGCGTCGGCGGGGGCTGGTTCGGTCGGGTCGGCCACGTCTGAACCCTAACGAACCCCGCCCACAGCGACCGTCCGGCGGCGCACGCCGGGACGGTCGGTGTCGCACGCCTCGCCTAGGGTGAGCCGAGCCATGACGAACCCCCTCGCCGCTCCGCCCGATGCCGTGCCCGAGTCCCCCGCCGATCGGGTCTCGACGCCGGTCGACGGCGTGGACGTGCTCGGCGCGATCTCGCCCAGCAGGGCGGGCGACTTCATGGCCTGCCCCCTGATGTACCGCTTCCGCACGATCGACCGGCTGCCCGAGGAGCCGTCGCCCGACGCCGTGCGCGGCACGGTCGTGCACAAGGTGCTGGAGGACCTCTTCGACCTCCCCGCGCCCGACCGCACCCCCACTCGAGCCGACGACATGCTCGAGCCGGCGTGGGAGGCACTGCTGGCGGCCGAGCCCGACCTGGGCGCGATGTTCGGCGGCGAGGGCCCCGATGTGGCGGCGTGGCTCACGTCGTGCCGCACGGTGCTCGCGCGCTACTTCGACCTCGAGGACCCTCGTCGCCTCGAGCCGGCCGAGCGCGAGCTCTACGTCGAGACGCTGCTCGACTCGCGGCTGCTGCTGCGCGGCTTCGTCGACCGGGTCGACGTCGCCCCCGACGGCCGGATCAGGGTCGTCGACTACAAGACCGGCCGCAGCCCCGGCGAGGGCTACGAGGCCAAGGCCCTGTTCCAGATGAAGTTCTACGCCCTGGTGATCTGGCGCCTTCGCGGCGTCGTGCCGTCGGTGCTCCAGCTGGTCTACCTCGGCAACGGCGAGATCCTGCGCTACGAGCCCGACGAGGACGACCTCCGCGCCACCGAGCGCAAGGTCGAGGCGGTGTGGCGCGCGATCCAGGCCGCCCGCGACTCCGGCGACTGGCGGCCGAGCCCGTCGCGGCTGTGCGACTGGTGCTCCTTCCACCAGTACTGTCCGACCAAGGGCGGCACGATCCCACCCCTCCCCGCCCCCACCCCGCCCGTGGCCGACGCCTCGGCCGACGAGTCCGCCGACTGACCTCCCCCGCCTCGCCGTCGTTCGGTGTCCTGCCTCCGGCTGGCGCCGGGTGCGTCAGACGAACCCGCACCCATACCGACCGGACGACCGTATGACGCAGCGGAGGTACGACGGTCAGGCTAGGGCGTGACGTAGGCGTCGGGAGGCGTCGTGGGACCCGCGTCGATCGCGCCGAAGCCCTCCGGCACCAGCTGGGCGTCGACGCGGTGGGGCTGGATCGTGCCGGCGGCGATCTCCTCGGCGAAGTGGCAGGCGACGCGGTGGCCGGACGAGGCGCCCTCGACGTCCACGACGCGCAGCTGGGGGCGTTCGGTGTCGCAGCGCGTCTCCTGGCGCCAGGGGCACCGGGTGTGGAAGCGGCACCCGGTCGGCGGGTTGGCGGGCGAGGGCAGGTCGCCGGTGAGCAGGATCTGCTCGCGCGAGTCCTCGACCACCGGGTCGGGCACCGGCACCGCCGACATCAGCGCCCGCGTGTAGGGGTGCAGCGGCACGTCGTAGAGCTCCGCGGCGCCGGACTCCTCGACGAGAGCGCCCAGGTACATCACACCGATCCGGTCGCTGATGTGGCGCACGACCGCGAGGTCGTGGGCGACCACCAGGTAGGTCAGGCCGAGCTCGTCCTGGAGGTCCTGGAGCAGGTTGACGACCTGCGCCTGGATCGAGACGTCGAGCGCGCTGACCGGCTCGTCGGCGACGATGAGGTCGGGCCCCACGGACAGGGCCCGGGCGATCCCGATGCGCTGGCGCTGGCCGCCGGAGAACTCGTGGGGGTACTTGCTGAGCGCCGCGGGCGGCAGCCCGACCGCGGACATCAGCTCGCGCAGGCGGGCGTGGGTCTTCGCCTTGTCGTCGGCCATGCCGTGCGCGCGCATCCCCTCGAGCACGAGCGACTCGACGGTCTGGCGCGGATCGAGGCTCGACATCGGGTCCTGGAACACCATCTGGAAGCGCTTGCGCTCGCGCCGCAGGGCCTCGCCCTTGAGCGAGGCGATGTCGGTGCCGTCGAACACCACCGACCCGGCAGTGGGCGGCTCGAGGTTGAGGATCGCCTTGCCGAGGGTGGACTTGCCGCAGCCCGACTCCCCCACCAGCCCGTAGGTCTCGCCGCGGCGGATGACCATGTCGACGCCGTCCACGGCGCGCACGTGGCCCACCGTGCGGTCGAACAGCAGACCGCTCTTGATCGGGAAGTGGACCTCGAGCCCACGGACCTCGACGAGGACGTCGGACTCCTCGGTCGCGCGTGCCGGCTCCGTCATCGGACTCCTCCCTCGGGGTTGAAGCAGCGGAACCCGACCACGTGGTCACCCTCCCACTGGGGCGTCTCCTCGGTGCAGACGCCGATCCGGTTGGCGCAGCGCGGGGCGAACGCGCAGGCGGAGTCCCACGGCAGGTTGTCGGCGACCGACCCCGGGACGGGGTCGAGCTTCTCCCCGCGCGGGGCGTCGAGGCGCGGGATGGAGCGGAGCAGGCCGACCGTGTAGGGGTGGCGCGGCCGGGCGAAGAGCCCGTGGCGACCACCGCGCTCGACGACCTTGCCGCCGTAGAGCACGTTGACCTCGTCGCACAGCCCCGCGACGACGCCGAGGTCGTGGGTGATCATCACGAGCGCGGTGCCGGTGTCGACCACGAGCTCCTTGAGCAGCGCCAGGATCTGGGCCTGGATCGTCACGTCGAGGGCGGTCGTCGGCTCGTCGGCGATGAGCAGCCGCGGGTTGCAGGCGAGCGCCATCGCGATCAGCGCCCGCTGGCGCATGCCTCCGCTGAGCTGGTGGGGGTAGTTGATCAGCCGGGCCTTGGGGTCGGGGATGCCGACGCGCTCGAGCAGGTCGGCGGCCTTGGGGGTGGCCTCCTTGCGGCTGAGGCCCTGGTGGCGCTCCATCACCTCGGTGACCTGGCGACCGATCGTCACGACCGGGTTCAGCGAGGACAGCGGGTCCTGGAAGATCATCGCGATGTCGGCGCCGCGGCGGTCGCGCATCTGCGAGGGCGACAGCGTGAGCAGGTCCTCGCCGTCGAAGAGCGCCTGGCCCTCCACGGTGTTGCCGCGGCCGGGCAGCAGGCCCATGATCGCCAGCGACGTGACCGACTTGCCGCAGCCGGACTCGCCGACCAGGCCGACGGTCTGCCCGGGGCGTACGTCGAAGCTCACGCCGTCGACCGCCCGGAACGGCACCTCGCCGTGCCGGGCGAACGTGACGCGCAGGTCGCGCACGGAGAGCAGCGGCTCGCCGGACGCCGCCGAGCGGGTGGGCTGGTGCAGGGACTGGGTCATCGAGATCACCTCCTCGACTTCGGGTCGAGCGCCTCGCGGAGGGACTCCCCCATGAGCGTGAAGCCCAGCGCCACGACGATGATGCACCCGGCCGGGTAGAACGCCAGGTGCGGGGCCTCGGAGATGTAGTCCTGCGCGAGGCCCAGCATCTGCCCCCACTCGGGCTGTCGCTGGTCGGGGTTGCCCAGGCCGAGGAACGACAGGGCGGCGGCGTCGACGATCGCCACGGCCAGCGAGAGCGTGGCCTGGACGATCACCGGTCCGAGCGAGTTGGGCAGCATGTGGCGGAACACGATCGACGTCGGTCGTACGCCCAGCGACCGGGCGGCGAGCACGTGGTCGCTGCTGCGCTGCGCGAGCATGGAGCCGCGCAGCAGCCGGGCGAAGACCGGCACCTGGATGATCGCGATGGCGATGATCAGCGTCCACTGGCTGGGCTCGCGGGCCAGCGAGGCGACGGTGAAGGCCAGGAGCAGCGACGGGATCGACAGCATCACGTCGACGATGCGCATGACGACCGCGTCGACCCAGCCGCCGATGGCGCCGGCGATGGTGCCGAGGGTGAGTCCGCCGACGAGGCCGAAAAGCGTGGCGAACACGCCCACGATGAGGGTCTGCCGGCTGCCGACGAGCAGGCGCGAGAGCAGGTCGCGGCCCCGGTCGTCCGCGCCGAGCAGGTGGCCGGCCTCGGGGCCCGGCACGGGGTTGGACTGCGGTCGCACCTTGTCGAGCAGCGGCCGCGCGGTGGGGTCCCACGGGGCGAGCCACGGGGAGACGATCGCGAGCACCACGAAGGCGACCGTGATCACGAGGCCGAGGAGGAAGACCGGGTTGCGCCGCAGCCGCTTCCACGCGCTGCGGATGAGCGAGACGCCGGGCTCGTCGTCGACGGTGCCGGCCGTGGCGAGGGCGTCGATGCGCTCCTTGCGCATCCGGCCGTACGACGGCCGCCGCGGCGCACGCTCGGGCGTCGGGTCGGTGGGAGCCGGGGTGGGGGTCGTGGGAGTCGGGTCGGGCACGGGGCTCACCTCGTCCTGATCCGGGGGTCGATGACCGCGTAGGCCATGTCGACCAGCAGGTTGACGAGGACGTAGATCACCGCGGCCGCCATGATCAGCACTTGCAGCACGGGATAGTCCTTCTCGCGGAAGGCGGTGGCCAGTGCCTCGCCGACGCCGCGGTAGGAGAAGACGGTCTCGGTCAGCACCGCGCCGGCCAGCAGGCCTCCGACCTGCAGGCCGATGGTGGTGACGACGGGGAGCATGGCGTTGCGGAGCACGTGCCGCGCCCGGATCACGCGGGTGGTGAGACCCTTGGCCTCGGCCGTGCGCACGTAGTCCTCGTCGAGCACGTCGAGCACCGAGGCACGGGTGATGCGGAAGATGACCGCGAACGGGATGGTGGCCAGCGCGAGCGCCGGCAGGATCAGGTGCTTGAGCGCGTCCCAGGCGGCGTCCCACTCGCGGGTCAGGATGCCGTCGAGGACGAACATCCCCGTCACCCGGGTGGCGTCGATGCCCGTGCTCTGTCGCCCGGACACCGGCAGCAGGTTCCACTCGACGGCGAAGAAGTACTTGAGGAGGAAGGCGGTGAAGAACACCGGCACCGCCACGCCGACGAGGGAGAAGATGACGGCTCCCGTGTCGACCACCGAGCCCTGGCGGCGCGCGGCGACGTAGCCGAGCGGGATGCCGAGCGCGATCGCCAGCACGAGGGCGAGGAACGACAGCTCCACCGTGGCCGGCAGCCGGTCGAGGAAGATCTGGAGCGCGTCCTCACCGGGCAGCACCTTGGTGGAGACGCCGAAGTCGCCCTGGACGGCACGCTCGAGGAACCTGAGGTACTGCACGGGCAGGGGCTGGTCGAGCCCGAGCGCCGCCTCGAGGGCGGCGCGCCGCTCGGGCGTCTGCCGCTCGCCCAGGATCGCGGACACCGGCCCGCCGGGCAGCGAGCGCAGCCACGCGAAGACGAGCACGGACAGCACGAGGACCACCAGGAACATCTGCAGCAGTCGTCGTACGACGAAGCGGATCACGCGTTCTCCTCACACGCCTGCACGGTCCGGGGGCCGTCGCTGGTACGGCCCCCGGACGTCGTGCACTGTCGATCGGTCAGCGGACGGGGGTCACTTCCCACCCACGACGACCGTGTCGAACTCCTCGGCGGTGAGCGGGCTCGGCGTCACGCCCTCCACGCCGGGTCCCACGACGAGCGCGGGCGGCGAGTGGCTGATCGGCAGGCCCGGGAGGTACTCCTCCATGATCTGGCGGTTGATCTCCTCGAAGGCCGCTCCGCGCTCCCCCTCGTCCACGATCGCGTCGGCGGCCTTGAGGTCGTCGGCGAGCTGCTTGCCCCACGGGTAGCCCGTGGTGCCGAAGTCGTTCTCCTTGAGGTTGCCGAAGAACGTGCCGATGAAGTTGAACGCCGAGTCGTAGTCGCCGGTCCAGCCCAGGATGTAGGCGTCGTAGCGGCCGGCGGTGACGTTGTCGAGGTAGCCGCCGTTCCACGAGGCGGTCTTGACGTTGACCTTGACGCCCACGGCCTCGAGGTCGCTGCGCACCGCCTCGAAGATCTTCTCCGGGTCCGGCATGTACGGGCGGCTGACCTCGGTCGGGTAGGCGAACGTGAGCTCCAGGCCCTCGGCGCCGGCCTCCTGCAGCAGGCGCTCGGCCTCCTCGGGGTCGTACGGGTAGGCCTCGAGGGTGGTGTTGTAGCCGCTCACCGTGTCGGGCATGAACTGGGTGGCAACGGCGGCGCCCTCGGGCAGCTGGGTCTGGACCAGCTGGTCGCGGTTGAGGGCGTGGTAGAGCGCCTGGCGGACCTTGAGGTCCTTCAGCTCCGGGTTGGCCTCGGGGTTGAAGCCCATGTAGAGGATGTTGAACGGGTCGCGGACCTCGACGCTGTTGCCGTCCTCCTCGAGGCCGGCCCAGTCGACCGGGTTGGGCAGGTCGTAGCCGTTGATGCTGCCGGCCTCGAGCTCCTGGCGGCGGGTGCTCTCGTCGGGGATGACCCGGAAGACCAGCTCGCTGACCTTCGCGGTGTCGCCCCAGTAGTCGTCGTTGCGCTCGAGCATGATCTCGCCGTTGGCCTCGTCGTACTCACCGAAGGTGAACGGACCGGTGCCGACCGGGTTGTCGGCGTAGGCGGGGAAGCTGAAGCCCTCGCCCTCGGCGGCGATGCCGTTGGCGTCGCCCTCCTCGAGCGCCTTGGGCGACTGCATCGACAGCGACTCGAGGGTCAGCATCGTCGGGAAGCCGGAGGTCGGGCCGCTGATCGAGACCACGGCCTCGTACTCGTCGGTGGCCTCGCAGCCCTGGTAGAGCGAGTTGTCGGCGTCGTTGGCGAAGGCGCCCATCACGTAGCCCCAGTACTCGCCGGCGGTCTGCCCGGCCTCGTTCTGGTCGAACATCCGCTCGAAGTTGGCGCACACGGCCTCGGCGTTGAAGGGCTCGCCGTCGTGGAAGGTGACGTCGTCACGCAGTGTGAAGGTCCACTCGGTGCCGTCCTCGTTGGGCTCCCAGTCGGTGGCGAGCTCCGGAACGACCTCGGCGCTGCCCGGCTCGATGCCGAGGAGGCCCTCGAACATCTGGCGGGTGACGCGGAACGTCTCACCGTCGGTGGCGTAGAAGGGGTCGAACATCTCCGGCGCACCGGCCGCACCGAAGACGAAGGTGCCGTCGTCCCCGCTGCCGCTGCCCCCGCTCTCGCCGTCGTCGCGCTGGCTGTCGGCACAGCTCGCCAAGGTGGCGGCCGCCAGGACCGCCGTGGTCCAGGTAGCCACGGTGCGTCTCACAGACATCCCGAGTCCTTCCGTCCGGTAATCGATCAGGTGTGTCCCGCACCCTAGACCGGCGGACGTGGGCCGGACCACACCGAGATGGTCACGGTCGGGTCACGGGTGGCGCGTGCTCCGAGCCGCGTCGCGCGACGCCACGCGGCGCTCCCCGGCGTCGTACGCCTCGACGAGGGCGCCCAGCCGCACGGCGTCGAGCCCCGCCAGGGTCTCGGCGAACACGCGCCGCTCCCCCGCCGGGATCGGCACGTGGTTGGGCACGCACAGCACCGTGCAGCCGGCGGCGACGGCCGACGTGACGCCGGTGTCGGAGTCCTCGACGGCAAGGCAGTCGCCCGGCGCCAGGCCGAGGTCGGCGGCAGCGGTGAGGTAGGGCTCCGGGTGCGGCTTGCCCTGCGCGACGCGGTCGCCGGTGACGACCGTGCCGAAGGTGCCCTCGGGCAGCTGGGCCAGGATCGGGTCGACGAAGCGCTGCCAGGACATGGTCACCAGGGCACAGGGGACGCCGCGCTCGCGCAGGTCGGCCAGCAGCTCGCGGGCGCCGGGGCGCCAGGGCACCTCGACCTCGACACGCGCGACCACGCCGTCGAGCAGCTCCTCGACGATCTCCTCGGGCGTGCGGTCGATGCCCATGTGCTCGCGGATGTAGACGCCCGAGTCGAGCAGCGCGCGACCGACGAGGCTCAACGCGTGCTCCTGCGACCAGGTGCCGCCGTACTTCTCCGCCAACGCGTACTCGGTGTCGATCCAGTAGGGCTCGGTGTCGACCAGGGTGCCGTCCATGTCCCACAGGACCGCCGCAGGAATCACGGGAGCATCGTTCCACGAGCACTCCGCGGACGAGGAGCCAGGGCCGCTCAGCCGTCGCCGAGCTCGGCCAGGAAGGCGCGGCCGCGCTCGCTGGAGGGGCGCTCGAGGACCTCCTCCGGCGTGCCCTGCTCGGCGATCCCGTGGTCGGCCATCAGCACGACGCGGTCGGCGGCTCGGCGCGCGAAGCGCATCTCGTGGGTCACCACGACCATCGTCATCCCGTCGTCCACCAGGGTGCGCATCACCTGCAGCACCTCGCCGACCAGCTCGGGGTCGAGCGCCGAGGTCGGCTCGTCGAACAGCATGACCTCGGGATCCATGGCGAGCGCGCGGGCGATGGCCACGCGTTGCTGCTGGCCGCCCGAGAGCCGGTCCGGATAGGCATCGGCCTTGTCCGGCAGGCCGACCCGTCGGAGCAGCTCGTGCGCCCGCTCACGTGCCTCGGCCTTCGAGCGGCCGAGCACGTCGACCTGGGCCATCGTCAGGTTGTCGACGACCTTGAGGTGCGGGAAGAGGTTGAAGGACTGGAACACCATCCCGATGCGGCTGCGGACCCGGTTGAGGTCCTTCTCCCGGTAGGACAGCTCCTCCCCCGCGACCCGGATCGTGCCGCCCTGGATGCGCTCGAGACCGTTGATGCACCGCAGCAGGGTGCTCTTGCCGGCGCCGGACGGGCCGATGAGCACCACGACCTCGCCGCGGTGCACGTCGAGGTCGACCCCCTCGAGCACCACGGTGTCGCCGTAGGACTTGAGGATGTCGCGCATCTCGACGACGGGCTCGCCCTCCTGGGGCGCGGACGTCTCGGGACTGGTCATGCCGCTCACCTCCGGTGGGCGCTGAGTCGGTGCTCGAGGCGGTTCACCACGAAGGTGAGCGCCAGCACGATGGCCAGGTAGTAGAGGGAGACGATGAGGTACATCGTCAGCGGCTCGTAGGTGGCTGCCGCCTCGTTGCGAGCGCTGAGGAAGAGCTCCTGCAGGCCGATGAACGCGACGAGCGAGGAGTCCTTGACCGCGATGATGAACTGGCTGCCCAGCACCGGGAGGATCGCCCTTAGCGCGAGCGGCGCCCGCACCCGGCGCAGCGTCCTGAGCCGCGACATGCCCAGCGACCTGGACGCCTCGTCGAGGCCCTTGGGCACGGACTGGAAGCCGGAGCGGATGATCTCGGCGATGTAGGCCGCGTTGTGGACTCCGAGCGCGATCGCTCCCGCCCAGAACTTGTCCAGCGTGACGATCTCGGCGATGCCGAAGTAGAGGACGAAGATCTGGGCGATCAGGGGCGTGCCGCGGATCAGTCCGATGAACCCGGTCGCGATCCAGCGCAGGACCGCGACCCCGCTCATGGACATCGCCGCCACCACGGAGCCGAGGAGCAAGGCGAACACGAGCGCCGTGGCGGTGAGCCGCAGCGTGATCCACGTGGCGTCCAGGAAGACCGGCGCCGTGTCGACGAGGTGGTCGAGGAAGCTCATGGCGTCAGGAGATGTCCTGTCCGAACCACTTCTCGCTGATCTCGGCGTAGGTGCCGTCGTCCTTGATGGCGGCCAGGGCCTCGTTGAGCTGGTCGACGAGCGCCGTGTTGCCCTCGTCAACCGCGAACGCGGGCTCCTCGCTGTAGAGCGGGTCGCCGCACGCGCGCAGGTCGCGCTCGGCGCGGTCGATCTGGTAGAGGCCGACGAGGCGGTCGGTCATCGCACCGTCGAGACGTCCCGCGTCGACGTCCTGGAGGGCGGTGACGTCCGAGGTGAAGGTCACCACCTCGCCCGCGAGGCCCTCGTCCTCGAGGAAGGTCTGGTAGGTCGTCCCGGACGCGACCCCGACCTTGGGCGAGTCCATCTCGCGGGGGTCCTCGCAGTCGCTGTCCTGGGGGACGAACATCGTCGCGCCGGAGGTGTAGTAGCTGTCGGTGAAGTCGACGGCCCGGTCGCGCTCCTCGGTCGGTGTCATCGACGCGATGAGCACGTCGTAGCGCTGGCTCTTCACGCCCTGGATGAGGGTGTCGAAGGCGCCGGTCTCGGTCTTGGGCTCGAGACCCATCTCCTCGGCGATCGCGACGCCGATGTCGTAGTCGAAGCCGGTGAGCTTGTTGTCCTCGAAGTAGCTGAACGGCTGGAACTCGCCGCTCATGGCGATGACCAGCTCGCCGTCGTTGATCAGGCGTGGCCCGTCCGAGGCCGCGTCGCCGTCATCACCACCACACGCCGCGAGGGTCATCAGGGCGGCAGTCGCGAGGGCCACGATGCCCCCCGTCCGCCGTCGGTTCGTCATCCTGCGGGGGAGCTTGTTCATCGTCGTCCTGCCTCCGTTCGGCCACCCCACGTGGTCGTGGGGCCGAGAGTCGCGCTTCGGTCAGGCGAACGAGGTTAACGCCCGCCGCCCCCGGGGCTGCCCCCGGCCCGGCCCCGGGAGGCGCGGTCGGGAGGCGGTCCCCCGCGCGATCATCCACCGGCGTCCTAGCCAGTGGCACCCCTGCACCGGTAGACAGAGGGCACCCGGGAGGCTCCCGGGGACGTCCACCCTCGGGAGAGCCATGGTCGCCCTGCACACCGCCATCGCGATCGTCCTGGTCGTCGCCCTGATCATCAAGGGCCGCATCGACCCGGTGATCTCGCTGATCCTCGGCTCGCTCTACCTCGGCCTGGCGGGCGGCGTCGGCTTCGCCGGCACCGTCGAGGCGATCACGACCGGCTTCGGCGGGATCATGGCGGAGGTCGGGCTGCTGATCGGCTTCGGCGTGCTCATCGGGGCGCTGCTCCACTCCACGGGCGCCTTCCGCCGCTTGGTCGCGCTACTGGTGCAGAAGGTCGGCTCGGGGCGGTTGCCCTACGCGCTGACCTCGATGCTGGCCGTGGTCATGCCGTCGATCTACGTCGACGTGCAGGTGGTGCTCGCCGCACCGGTGGCCCGCTCCGCATCACCGTTCGTCGGCAAGGTGGGCCTGCCAGTGCTCGCCTCGGCGCTCGGCTGCGGGATCTTCGCCGGCTACGTCTTCGTCATCCCGGGCCTGGCCGCGATCTCGATCGCCGGGCTCCTCGACATCCGGCTCGGCGACTGGCTCGTCTACGGGGTGGTGATCGGGCTCGTGACGGCGCTCGTGTCCACCCTCCTGATGCGCCTGCTCTTCGCGGCCGGCGGCTTCTGGGACCCCGAGTCCGACGAGGAGGTCGACGACGCGATGGCCGCTCAGGAGGCCGCCGACCGGGCCTACCTCACCGGCGAGGCCGAGACGGCGCAGGAGGCGATGGCCCGGAGCGAGGCGGAGGCCACCGAGGCGGAGGCCCGGGAGGGTGTGCGCCACCTGCCGCTGGGGGTGCTGATGCTGCCGATCCTGGTGCCGCTGGTGCTGATCGCGCTCGGGGCGTTCGCCGAGCTCGGGGGCTGGTCGACCACGTTCATCGCGTTCCTCGGCGACGCCAACATCGCCCTCTTCCTCGGCCTGCTCGGGGCGTACGCCCTCTCCCGGGCCGCCGCCGGGCGCGAGCACACCAACGCGGCGATGGAGGACGGCTTCCACACCACGGGCGAGATCCTGCTGATCACCGGCGTCGGGGGCTCCCTCGGCGCGGTCATCGAGGCGACCGGGCTCGACAGCGTCCTGGGCGATCTCTTCCAGGCCGACGAGGGCGCGCCGGTCGTGCTGAGCATCCTGCTCGCCTGGTTCATCGCCGCCGTGCTCCACCTGGCGATCGGCTCGGTGTCGGTGGCCGCGATCACCGCGGCCGGGATCATCGCCCCCATCCTCGACTCGCTGACCATCTCCCCCATCGTGATCGGCCTGGCGATCGCCTCGGGCGCGATGTTCGCGCTGCAGGTCAACAGCAACTTCTTCTGGATGTTCAAGTCGTTGCTCGGCCTGTCGACCAAGGGCACCCTCAAGACGCTGACCCTCGTCACGTCGGTCGCCTCGGTGGTCTCGCTCCCGCTCGTGATGCTGGCGGCCGTGATGCTCTGAGGGGTCGTCGTTGCGCGTTGCGTCATCCCGACCCGCACCCATTCGTCCCGCTTCGTATGACCCACCCCGAGCGCGGGCGCCGGGGGACGCCCGCGCAGCCGGAGGTCAGTCCTCGGGGTCGTAGCCCAGGTTGGGCGAGAGCCACCGCTCGGCCTCGGCGAGGGTCCAGCCCTTGCGCTCGGCGTAGTCGGCGACCTGGTCGCGGGCCAGGCGACCCACCACGAAGTACTGAGACTGGGGGTGGGAGTAGTAGAAGCCGCTGACCGAGGCGCCCGGCCACATCGCCATGGACTCCGTCAGCGTGATCCCGGTGTGCTCCTCGACGTCGAGGAGCTCCCACAGGGTGCGCTTCTCGGTGTGCTCGGGGCAGGCGGGGTAGCCCGGGGCGGGGCGGATGCCGTCGTACTGCTCCTTGATGAGCCCGACGTTGTCGAGGTGCTCGTCGGGCGCGTAGCCCCACAGCTCCTTGCGCACGCGCTCGTGGAGGCGCTCGGCGAACGCCTCCGCCAGCCGGTCGCCGAGCGACTCGAGCAGGATCGCGTTGTAGTCGTCGAGCTCCTCGCGGAGGGCCGCGACCCGCTCCGAGAGCCCGTCGCCGGCGGTCACCGCGAAGCCGCCCACGTGGTCGCGCAGGCCGGTCTCCTTGGGCGCGACGTAGTCGGCCAGCGAGCGGTTGGGCACGCCCTCGCGGTGCTGCCCCTGCTGGCGCAGGTGGCGCAGGGTGGCGTGGACGGTGCTGCGGTCGCCGTCGAGGTAGAGCTCGACGTCGTCGCCGACCGAGTTGGCCGGGAAGAAGCCGACCACGCCGTGGGCGCGGATCCACTTCTCCTCGATGAGCTGGTCGAGCATCGCCTGCGCGTCGTCGTAGAGCTTGCGCGCAGCGGGACCCGAGGTCGGGTTGTTGAGGATGTCGGGGAAGGCGCCCTTCATCTCCCACGCGTTGAAGAACGGCTGCCAGTCGATGTAGCGGCGCAGGGTCGCGAGGTCCTGGTCGCGGATCACGCGTACGTGCTGGGTGACGGCCACGCCGGTCAACGGCGACACGTCGTGGTCCTGCTGGAGCAGCATGTGCGGCTTGGGCGGGTGGTAGTCGGACCAGTCGATGGGCGTGGCGTTGGCGCGGGCCTGCTCCAGCGTCACCAGCGGCCGGTCGTTCTTGGCCGCGTGGCGCGTGCGGAGGGAGTCGAAGTCGGCCTGGACGTCGGCCATCAGCTTCTCGCGGCCCGTCGGGCTGAGCAGCGCGGCGGCGGTGGGCACCGAGCGCGAGGCGTCCTTGACCCAGACCACGGGGCCGTCGTACTTCTGGTCGATCTTGACCGCCGTGTGGGCCCGCGAGGTCGTGGCGCCGCCGATCAGGAGCGGCAGGTCGAGGCCGACGCGCTGCATCTCGGCGGCGAAGTTGACCATCTCGTCGAGCGAGGGGGTGATCAACCCGGAGAGGCCGATGATGTCGGCCTGGTGCTCCTGCGCCGCGTCCAGGATCTTCTGCGCGGGCACCATCACGCCGAGGTCGATCACCTCGTAGTTGTTGCACTGCAGCACGACGCCGACGATGTTCTTGCCGATGTCGTGGACGTCGCCCTTCACCGTCGCCATGACGATGGTGCCGTTGGTCTCCTTCTGCGCGGCCAGCGCCGGGTCCTTGACCTTCTCCTCCTCGATGTAGGGGATCAGGTAGGCCACGGCCTTCTTCATCACGCGCGCGCTCTTGACCACCTGCGGGAGGAACATCTTGCCCGCGCCGAACAGGTCGCCGACGACGTTCATGCCGTCCATCAGCGGACCCTCGATCACCTCGATCGGACGCCCGCCGGTCGCGGCGATCTCGGCCCGCAGCGCCTCGGTGTCGGCCTCGACGTGGGCGTCGATGCCCTTGACCAGGGCGTGGGTGATCCGCTCGCGCAGCGGCAGGCCGCGCCACTCGTCCTCGGTCACCTCGACGGCACCGGCGGCGACGTTGAAGCGCTCGGCGACCTCGAGCAGGCGCTCGGCGGCGTCGGGACGGCGGTTGAGCACGACGTCCTCGATGCGCTCGCGCAGCTCGGGGTCGACCTCGTCGTAGACGACCAGCGCACCGGCGTTGACGATGCCCATGTCGAGCCCGGCACGGATCGCGTGGAACAGGAAGACCGCGTGGATGGCCTCGCGCACCGGACCGTTGCCGCGGAACGAGAACGACACGTTGGAGATGCCGCCGCTGACCTTCGCGCCGGGGAGGTTCTGCTTGATCCAGCGGGTCGCCTCGATGAAGTCCTCGCCGTAGGTGGCGTGCTCCTCGATGCCCGTGGCGACGGCGAAGACGTTGGGGTCGAAGATGATGTCCTCGGGCGGGAAGCCGACCTCGTCGACGAGGATCCGGTAGGCCCGCTCGCAGATCGCCTTGCGGCGCTCGAGGTTGTCGGCCTGGCCGTCCTCGTCGAACGCCATCACCACCACCGCGGCGCCGTACTTGCGGCACAGGCGCGCGTGGGCGCGGAACGCCTCCTCCCCCTCCTTCATGGAGATGGAGTTGACGATGGGCTTGCCCTGCACGCACTTGAGGCCGGCCTCGATGACCTCCCACTTCGAGGAGTCGACCATCACCGGCACCCGGCTGATGTCGGGCTCGGCGGCGATCAGCTTGAGGAAGCGGTCCATCGCCGCGACCCCGTCGATCATGCCCTCGTCCATGTTGACGTCGATGACCTGGGCGCCGGCCTCGACCTGCTGGGCCGCCACGCTCAGCGCGGCGTCGTAGTCGCCGTCCTTGATCAGCTTGCGGAAGCGGGCCGACCCGGTGATGTTGGTGCGCTCGCCGACGTTGACGAACAGGCTCTCGTCGGTGATCGTCAGCGGCTCGAGCCCGGCGAGGCGCATCACGGGCTGGTGCGCGACCGGCTCGCGGCGCTTCTTGTCCTCCACGGCCCCCGCGATCGCGGCGATGTGCTCGGGGGTGGTGCCGCAGCAGCCGCCGACGAGGTTGAGGAAGCCGGCCTCGGCGAACTCGGCGAGCACCGCCGCGGTCTGGTCGGGCGTCTCGTCGTACTCGCCGAACGCGTTGGGCAGCCCCGCGTTGGGGTAGACGCTGACGAAGGAGTCGGCCAGGCGCGACAGCTCGGCGACGTAGGGGCGCATGTCGCGCGCGCCGAGCGCGCAGTTGAGCCCGACGGCCAGCGGGCGCGCGTGGCGCACCGAGTCCCAGAACGCCTCGGTGACCTGGCCCGACAGGGTGCGCCCCGAGGCGTCGGTGATGGTGCCCGAGATGATCACCGGCCAGCGGCGGCCCTGCTCCTCGAAGAGCGTCTCGACCGCGAAGATCGCGGCCTTGGCGTTGAGCGTGTCGAAGATCGTCTCGATCATCAGCAGGTCGGCGCCGCCGTCGACGAGGCCGCGGGCGGCCGTCAGGTAGGCGTCGGCGAGCTGGTCGAAGGAGACGTTGCGGGCGCCCGGGTCGTTGACGTCGGGCGAGATCGACGCCGTGCGGGTCGTGGGGCCAAGGGCGCCGGCGACCCAGCGGGGCCGGTCGTCGGTCGCGACCGCGTCGGCGGCCTGGCGCGCCAGCCGGGCCGACTCGAGGTTGAGCTCGTAGGCGAGGTCCTCGAGGCCGTAGTCGGACAGCGAGATCGCGTTGGCGTTGAAGGTGTTGGTCTCGATGATGTCGGCCCCGGCGCCGAGGTAGTCCTCGTGGATCGCGCGGATCAGCTGGGGCTGCGTCAGCGTCAGGAGGTCGTTGTTGCCGACCAGGTCGCTGGGGTGGTCGGCGAAGCGCTCGCCGCGGTAGCCGGCCTCGTCGGGACGGTCGCGCTGGATCGCCGTGCCCATCGCGCCGTCCAGCACCATGATCCGCTCGCTCAGGATCGCCGTGAGGGCGGCGGTGGCGTCGGGGCGGTGCTGTGGCTCCACGGTGCGTGGCTCCTCTCGGATGGCGGTGACGCCAGCCTAGGAACGTCGTCCGACAGGCGGACCGGGTTCCCACATGGTGGCACCGGCGGGTCGGGCGGCGAAATCACGAGGGAAACGCTGGGGCCGCGCCCTAGGCTGGAGGGGTGATCGAGTTCGACGACGTGCAGGACCTGGTCTCCCCCGTGGTGATCGCCGCCTTCGAGGGCTGGAACGACGCCGCCGACGCGGCGTCCGGCCTCGTGGACCACCTCCTCGAGCAGTGGAAGGCCGAGGTGATCGGGGCGATCGACCCCGAGGAGTTCTACGACTTCCAGGTCAACCGCCCGATCATCAGCACCGACCACAACGGCCACCGCCGGCTCAGCTGGCCGACCACCCGGATCGCCGTCGCACGCCCGGCCGAGCTCGACCGCGACGTCATCCTGGTGCGCGGCATCGAGCCCAACATGAAGTGGCGCCAGTTCTGCGCCGAGCTGCTCGCCGCCTGCGACGACCTCGGCGCCGAGCTCGTCGTGACGCTGGGCGCCCTGCTCGCCGACACCCCGCACACCCGGCCGATCCCGGTCACCGGCACCGCGACCGAGCCCGAGCTCGTCGACCGCCTCGCCCTCGAGCAGTCGACCTACGAGGGCCCGACCGGCATCGTCGGTGTCTTCAACGACGCCTGCACCCAGCTCGACATCCCGGCCGTCTCTTACTGGGCGGCGGTCCCCCACTACGTCGCCCAGCCGCCGTGCCCCAAGGCCACGCTCGCGCTGCTCGGCCAGCTCGAGGAGCTGCTCCAGGCCCCGATGCCCATCGGCGACCTCGCCGACGACGCCAAGGCGTGGGAGCGCGGGGTCGACGAGCTCGCCGCGGAGGACGAGGACGTCGCCGACTACGTCAGGGCGCTCGAGGAGACCCGCGACACCGCCGACCTCCCCGAGGCCTCCGGCGAGGCGATCGCCCGCGAGTTCGAGCGCTACCTCAAGCGCCGCGACACCGACTGACCCGCTCGAGGCGGGCGTACGTCAGAGCGACAGGCCGAGCGCGGCGTCGAGGAGCCGGTGCACGGTCGCTGCGGCCTCGGGGTCGGAGGTGTCCGCGAGCCCGGCGGTGCCGAGCGTCGACTCGACCCACTCCTGCACGGCGGCCACCGCCGTCGGCGCGTCGAGGTCGTCGGCCAGTGCGTCGAGGACGGCGGTGACCACGGGTGCCGCGGGTGCGCCGGCGCCGAGCGCCAGGGCCCGGCGCCAGGTGCCGAGGGTGTCGACGGCGTCCCAGAGCTGGTCGTCGGTCCACTCCCAGTCGCTGCGGTAGTGGTGGCGCAGCAGCACCAGGCGGATCGCCATCGGGTCGACGTCGCTCCTGCGGAGCGCGGAGACGAACACGAGGTTGCCCCGCGACTTCGACATCTTCTCGCCGTCGTAGGCGACCATGCCGGCGTGGGCGTAGGCCCGGGCGAACGGCTCGCCGGGGTGCGCGACCTGCGCGTGACCGGCGGACATCTCGTGGTGCGGGAAGGCGAGGTCGCTGCCCCCGCCCTGGACGTCGAACGCCGGGCCGAGGTGGTCGAGCGCGATCGCGGAGCACTCGACGTGCCAGCCCGGCCGGCCCGGACCCCACGGGCTGTCCCACGAGGGCTCCCCCGGACGCTCGGCGCGCCACAGCACGCAGTCGATCGGGTCCTTCTTGCCCTCACGGTCCGGGTCGCCGCCGCGCTCGGGGAAGATCTCGAGCATGGCGGCGCGGTCCAGGCGCGACACCGACCCGAACGTCGTGTCGGCGCCGACCGAGAAGTAGAGGTCGTCCTCGACGCGGTAGACCGCACCGGCCTCGTCAAGGCGCTGGATCAGCGCGATGACCTCCGGGATCGACTCGACGGCGCCGGTGTAGTGGGCCGGCGGCAGGACCCGCAGCGCCTCCATGTCCTCGCGGAACAGCTGCGTCTCGCGCAGGGCCAGGTCGGCCCAGTCGACGCCGACCTTGGTCGCTCGCTCGAGCAGCGGGTCGTCGACGTCGGTGACGTTCTGGACGTAGGTCACCTGGTGCCCGGCGTTGCGCCACGCGCGGTGGAGCAGGTCGAAGCCCACGTACGTGGCGGCGTGGCCCATGTGGGTGGCGTCGTAGGGGGTGATGCCGCAGACGTACATCCGCGCCGCGCCGTCGGGCCGGGTCTCGACCACGGAGTCGCTCGCCGTGTCGTGCACCCGCACGACGGGACCCGTCACGGGCAGGGTGGGAACGTCGGGGGACGACCAGGCGCGCATGCCGCGCAGCCTATCCGCCGCTCGTGAGCGGCCCGTGGTGCGCCTCGGTCGGGGCTGCTGGGCTCAGAACGGCGGCCACGGGATGACGGGGTACGCCGAGGACGCGGGCGCCGGGAACGCGCCCCCGGCCAGGAGCCGGTCGACCCGCCGCGCGGTGGTCGCCACCTCGTCCTCGGTCAGCAGTCCCGAGAGCACCACGCCGAGCTCCCCGTCGATCGCGGTCGCGAGCCGGCGCAGGCCGTCGGCCTCATCGGGGGTGATCGGCTCGCCGACGAAGCCCCACAGCACGGTGCGCAGCTTGTGCTCCACGTGGAAGGTCAGCCCGTGGTCGACGCCGTAGCGGTGCCCGTCGGGCATGGGGAGCACGTGGCCGCCCTTGCGGTCGGCGTTGTTGACGACCACGTCGAAGAGCGCCATCCGGCGCAGCGGGGCGCTGTCCTCGTGCACCAGCGACACGGAGCGGTCGTGGGCGTCGAGGCCGTCGAAGACGTGGCGGTAGCCGGGCGGCACCTCCCCCTCGCCGACGATGTCGACGGGCGAGGCGTCGGGCACCTCGTCGCGCCACAGCTGCACCATCCCCGGGCCGTGCGGGCCCTCGCGCAGGACCGTCGGCGGCACGACGTCCCAGCCGAGCGCCTCCGAGACGGCGTACGCCGCCACCTCGCGCGCGGCGAGCGTGCCGTCGGGGAAGTCCCACAGCGGACGCTCCCCCGCGATCGGCTTGTAGACCACCCGGACGCCGTCGACCTCGCCGACGAAGGTCGCGTTGGAGGCCGGCAGGACCCGTCCGTGAAGCGTGAGCTCCCCGGTGGGGAAGCCCTCGGGCAGGTCAGGGATCACGGCGCCGGAAGCCGTTGGCGCGCACGCACAGGTGCCCGTCGGGGTCGATGGGCTCGCCGCAGAACGGGCAGTCGGGACGACCGGCCCCGATCACCGAGAGCGCCCTCTCCACGAACGAGCGGGCTGCGGCGGCGGTGACGCGGACGAGGAAGATCTCCTCCGGCTCGGGCTCGAGGAGCTCCTCGAGGCCCTCCTGGAGCTGCTCGGGCGAGACGACCGCGGCCTCGGTGAACGGGAACACCTCGATCACCACGCGCTCGGCGGCACCGTCCCACGACAGGGTCATCGTGCCGGCGCGGAACTCCTCCTCGATCGGCTGCTCGAGGGGCGCGGTGTCGGCCATGTCGCGCGGGGCGATCGCCGGGATGAGCACGTCGCCGCCGGCGGCGCGCATCAGCTCGTCGAGCAGCTCGTCGATCCGCTCGGCGAGCGCCTGGACCTGCTGCTTCTCCAGCGAGACGCTCACCACTCGCGCGCCGTCGCGGGCCTGGAGGAAGAACGTCCGCTGGCCGGGCTCGCCAACGGTGCCGGCGACGAAGCGCTCGGGCGGGTCGAAGCGGTGCACGACGGGCATGTCACTCACCCTAGGACCCTTCTGTCTGGGGTCCGGCGCCTCCACCCACCTCGGCGTCCGCGCGTCGGCTCCGCGAGGCGCGGCGGGCCTTCGGCGGCGGGGTCAGCCAGGCGAGGTCGCCGGCATGGGTGTTGGTGCCGATGACGAAGGGCCGCGACTCGGTGTAGCGCACCACCGACACCGAGGCCGGGTCGACGTGGATGCGCTGGAAGAGGTCGAGGTGCGTGCCCAGCGCGTCGGCGAGGACCGACTTGATCACGTCGCCGTGGCTCACCGCGACCCACACGGCGTCGTCGCCGTGCTCGGCCGCGATGCGCGCGTCGTGGCGTCGTACGGCCGCCACCGCGCGGTCCTGCATGGCCCGCATCGACTCCCCGCCCGGGAAGGTCGCCGCCGACGGCTGCGCCTGGACGGTCGTCCAGAGCTTCTCCTTGGCGAGGTCCTTCAGCGGGCGGCCCTGCCAGTCGCCGTAGTCGCACTCCGACAGTTGCTTGTCGGTGCTCGCGCGCAGCGGGGCGCCCTGGCGCCTGGTGATCTCGCGGCACGTCTCCCGGCAGCGCTCGAGCGGGCTGGTCACCGCGGCAGCGAGGCGTACGCCCGCCAGCCGCACGCCGACCGCGACCGCCTGCCGCACGCCGGTCTCGTCGAGGTGGACGCCGGGCAGTCGGCCGGCCAGGACGCCGGTGGCATTGGCCGTCGACCGGCCGTGGCGGACGAGGATCACGGTGGGCATGCACCGAGGCTAGTGGGGCTAGCCTCGTCGTGTGATCGTCGACAACGCGCTCTACCACCAGGGCAGGCGGGTCCCGCTCACCAGCAGCGACGACCAGAGTCTGGGCTTCGCCCGCGTCCCGTGCGACCCCGGCGACTTCCAGTGGGTCGGCATGCACGACCCGAGCCCCGAGGAGCTCCACGACGTGGCCCGGATCTTCGACCTCCACCCCCTCGCGGTCGAGGACGCCGGCGACTCCCACCAGCGGCCCAAGCTCGAGCGCTACGGCGACACGCTCTTCCTGGTGATCAAGACGCTCTGGTACGTCGACGAGGACGACGCGGTCGAGACGGGCGAGATCAACATGTTCGTCGGCACGGACTTCGTGGTGACGGTCCGCCACGGGCAGGGCATCGACCTCGCCGCCTCCCGCCGCGACCTCGAGCGCCGGGGGTCCGTGCTCGAGCACGGACCGATGGCGGTGCTCTACGCGATCTGCGACCGGGTCGTCGACGAGTACGAGCGCGTGGGCGCGTCCCTGGAGGAGGACGTCGACGAGGTCGAGGCCTCGGTGTTCTCCGCCATGCGCACCGACGACTCCTCCCGCATCTACGTCCTCAAGCGCGAGATCGCCGAGGTCCGGCGCGCCGTGCTCCCGCTCCGCGAGCCGATGCGCCAGCTCGCGGCCGGTGGCGACGACCGGATCACCGCCGAGACCGCCACCTACTTCCGCGACGTCGTCGACCACCTGCAACGCGTCGCCGAGGTGGTCGACAACCTCGACGCCCTGCTGTCGACGGCCTTCGACGCGCACACCGCCCGCATCTCGGTGCAGCAGAACGACGACATGCGCAAGATCTCCGCCGGGGCCGCGGTGATCGTGGTGCCCACCCTGATCGCCGGGATCTACGGGATGAACTTCACCCACATGCCCGAGCTGCAGTGGACCTACGGCTACCCGTTCGCGCTGCTGCTCATGGTCGGGTCCGCCGTGGTGCTCATCGTCTGGTTCAAGCGGTCCGGCTGGCTGTGAGGCGACCCGGCGTGACCCGGCGCCGACCCGGTCAGGCGGCCAGCACCCCGGCGCCGAGCAGGATCAGCGTGCCTGCGCCCAACAGGATCCGGTAGACCACGAACGGCGTGTAGGACCGGGTGCTGACGTAGCGCAGCAGCCAGGCGATGGCGGCGTAGCCGACCACGAAGGAGACGACCGTCGCGGTGATGGTCGGCCCCCAGCCGAAGTCGTTGTGCCCGCTCGGGATCTCCTTGAGCTCGAACAGCCCCGCGCCGACCACGGCGGGGATGGCGAGCAGGAACGCGAACCGGGTCGCCGCCTCGCGCTCGAAGCCGAGGAAGCGGCCCATCGAGATCGTGGCACCGGAGCGCGAGACCCCGGGGATCAGCGCGAGCGCCTGCGCGGCCCCCATCAGCACGGCGTCCTTGAGCGTCAGCTTGCGCAGCGGCCGGTCGGTCCGCCCGACGCGGTCGGCGATGCCGAGCACGACACCCATCACGATCAGCGTGCAGCCCACGATCCACAGGTTGCGGAAGTCGCGCTCGATGACGTCCTTGAGCAGCACGCCGAGGACCACGATCGGCAGCGAGCCGACGATGATGAACCAGCCCATCCGCGCGTCGAAGCTGCCGCGGTACTCGGCCTTGAACAGCGAGCGCACCCAGGCGTTGCCGATCCGCCAGATGTCCTTGCGGAAGTAGATGAGCACGGCGAGCTCGGTGCCGATCTGGATGACGGCGGTGAACGCCGCTCCCGGGTCCCCCCAGCCGAAGAGCTCGGGGAAGATGCGCAGGTGGGCGCTGCTGGAGATCGGCAGGAACTCGGTCAGCCCCTGGATCACGCCGAGGACCACGGCCTTGAGGAGATCGGTCACGGGAGATCAGCCTACGGGCGAGTCAGGTGTGATCCGTGCACGCCCCGTGGCTACCCTCACCCCCATGCAGCAGCGTTCCCTCGGCGCGACCGGGCTCAAGGTCTCCCGGCTCGGCCTCGGCACCATGACCTGGGGCCGTGACACCGACGAGCACGAGGCGCGCGACCAGCTCGTCGCGTTCGCCGAGGCCGGTGGCACCCTGCTCGACACCGCCGCCGGCTACGGCGACGGCGCGAGCGAGGAGCTCATCGGCACGCTCGTCGGCGACGTCGTCGCCCGCGACGACCTCGTGCTCGCCACCAAGGCCGGCATCTCGCGCCGCACCGGCGAGCGGGTGACCGACACCTCGAGGGGCCACCTGCTCACCGCGCTCGACGCGTCGCTGAAGCGGCTGCGCGTCGACCACGTCGACCTGTGGCAGGTGCACGTGTGGACCGACGAGACCCCGCTCGAGGAGACGCTCAGCGCCCTCGACCTCGCCGTCACCACGGGTCGCGCGTCCTACGTCGGGATCTCCAACTACGCCGGGTGGCAGACCGCCCAGGCCGCCACGTGGCAGCGTGCGGTCCCCGGGCGTACGCCCCTGGCGTCCACCCAGGTCGAGTACTCGCTGCTCAACCGGAACGTCGAGCACGAGGTCGTGCCCGCGGCCCGGGCACTCGGCCTCGGCGTGCTGCCCTGGTCGCCGCTGGGCCGCGGCGTGCTGACCGGCAAGTACCGCACCGGCACGCCGTCGGACTCCCGCGCCGCCACCGAGCACTTCGGCCGCTTCGTGGGCGCCTACCTCGACGAGCGGGGCCGCGGGATCGTCGAGGCCGTCGCCCGCGCCGCCGACGGGCTGGGCTGGTCGCCGCTGGAGGTCGCCCTCGTGTGGGTGCGCGACCGACCCGGGGTCACCGCCCCGATCGTCGGTGCGCGCACCGCCGCCCAGCTCGACGGGGCCCTCGGCACCGAGGAGCTGACCCTGCCACCGGAGATCGTCGAGGCCCTCGACGACGTGTCCACCGACTGACGTCCCACCCTCGCGAGAAGGGAGCGAGCACATGCCCAGGACCCAGCGCCGCCCACCCGGGCGCGGCGTGGAGTGGGAGTTCGAGACGCTCGTGCTGCCCAAGGACTTCTCCCGCAACGTGGTGACCAGGATGCTCGTCGAGCGGGCCGAGCACGGCGGCTGGGAGCTCGACCGGCTCCGCATCGGCCACGACGGCAAGCGCCGGGTCGTGCTGCGCCGCAAGATCATCCGGCAGCGGCTCACCCTCTTCGCGGGCTGACGGCCTGACGGGCTGACGCCCGGCTTCCGGCGTGTGCCGGCTTGTCGTTGGTCGTTGGTCGGCTGTCGGTTGGGCGTCGTTCGGCCGGCTTGTCGGAGTCCCCGCTCAGGCGGGGACTTCGACAAGACCGTGGAAGATCCGAGTCACCTGGTGGCTCGGATCTTCCACGTTGATGGGGTGCGGACCCCATGTACGTCCCCTGCCGGCGGTGGTCGACTCGAAGGAGCGGGGCCACCCCGGACCCGGTGAGGGGACGACGAACATGGCGACACGCAGGCACAGGCCGGAACTCGGGATCGTCGAGCTCGCGGTGGACCCGGCCGACGTCGATCGTGAGACCTACCCAGTGCGGATCCGGCTGACCAGGCCGCTGACGACCCACGAGGCGGACGGGCTGGCGTCGGCGGAGCCCGGACTGCGGAGCGAGGGCGACGCGATCGTGCTGCCCGCCGCCCGGCTCGACGACGTGGCGCGCGACGTCGACACCTGGATCGCCCGGCTCGAGCAGGCGCAGGCCCGCGCCGACGAGCTGGAGGGCGAGACCCTGATGGCCGACCACCGGCGGATGGAGGAGCAGACGCGGCACGGCTCGCACCTGCGCAGCCAGCAGGTCGGTGACCGCGGCCTCCACTGACCCGCGGCACTGACCCGCGGCGCCGGCGCTACCAGCCCGACGAGCCCGGCACGCCCTTGAACGGTCCGGTGACCCGCGAGGTGATCCAGCCGCCGTAGAAGCTGCCCGGCTGCGGTTGCACGACCTCGCCGTCGACCGTGCACCTCTCGACGCGCCCCGGGTAGAGCACGACGTGGTCGACCAGCGCCTCGAAGCCCTGCGACGGCGACGGGTAGGTCCACGCCACGGCTGGCAGGACCTCGTCCCCGACGACCAGGTCGTAGTAGGCCGCCCGACCCTTCCACTCGCACCACGAGGAGCCCTCGCCCGGTCGCAGCACGCCCTCGGCGAAGTCCGCGGCCGGCAGGTAGTAGGTCGGCGGGTGGCTGGTCTCCAGCACCCGCAGGCTCCTGGTGCTGTCGGCGACGACGACACCGCGGTGGGTGACGACGACGTGCTCGCCGCTCGGGTCGACGCGCGGCGGGCGGGGGTAGTCCCACACGGACTCGGTCATGGACCCAACCTACGGGCGTCCCCCACGCCGGCAGGTCGGCTCGGGCCGGCTCAGCTCGTGGCCGCCTCGGCGGCCGCGCGCAGCTCGCGCACCATGGCGTCGGGGTCGTCGGCGGAGTAGACGGCCGAGCCCGCGACGAAGACGTCGGCTCCGGCCTCGGCGCAGCGTTCGATGGTCTCCAGCGACACCCCGCCGTCGACCTGGAGCCACGTCTCCACGCCGTGCTTGCGCATCAGCTGGCGCGCGGTGCGGATCTTGGGCAGGCACAGGTCGAGGAACTTCTGGCCGCCGAAGCCGGGCTCGACGGTCATCACCAGCACCATGTCGAGCTCGGGCAGCAGCGCCTCGTAGGGCTCGATCGGCGTGGCCGGCTTGAGCGCCATCGACGCGCGGGCGCCCTGCGCCCGGATCTCGCGGGCGAGCCGCACCGGCGCTCGCGTCGCCTCGACGTGGAAGGTCACCGACCCGCAGCCCGCCTCGGCGTACGCCGGCGCCCACCGGTCGGCGTCCTCGATCATCAGGTGCGCGTCGAGGGGCTGGCTCGCGTGCCTGCCGAGGGCCTCGACGACCGGCAGGCCGAGCGTCAGGTTGGGGACGAAGTGGTTGTCCATCACGTCGACGTGGACCCAGTCGGCGCTGGGGATCCGAGCCACCTCGTCGGCGAGGCGAGACAGGTCGGCGTTGAGGATGCTCGGTGTGATCTGGATGCCCACGGGGACGAGCCTAGTGAGTGTGCCGGGTCGCACGGGATTTGGTCGTCTCGACCCGTGGTGACCGTGGCGTCCGACTGCTCCCGGGCGGGCATCGTCGCGGATCTGCCGGGCGACGCACCACCGCCCTGGAGGCGTGGCCCGGACGCGACTCCTCACGTAGTGTCGCCCGCCATGAGCTCGGCTGCCCGCGACGCCCGGGACCGCGTGTTCACGCGACGTGAGTACATGGTCTACCGCGCGGTCATGGCCGGCGCTCCCGCGCTGCAGGCGACGGCGGCGGTCTCGTCCACGGCGCTCGACCACCCCGAGTGGGACATGGACGAGACGATGACGTGGGCCCAGTGGGAGGCCCACGTCCGTCGCGTCAGGGCAGCGGGTCGGCGGTCGCCCACGACCCGCTGACGGCCGTCGGGCCGCCGCGGTCCGTGGGGCTGTGGACTACGCGTCCTCGGGCTCGGGCGGCGCCTGCGCGCCCTCGGCCTCGTCGCGGTCGGCCCACGCGAGCAGGGGCGCGATGTCGAAGGGGTGGTCGTCGATGTCGGCGTGGAGGTCGCCGATCTCGGCGAACCGCTCGGGCATCGTGAAGATGGTGAAGTCGTCGGGCACGCAGTCGTCGACCTCGTCCCACCGGATTGGCGCGGAGACCCGGGCCTCCGGGACGCCGCGCACCGAGTAGGCCGCGGCGATCGTGTGGTCGCGGGCGTTCTGGTTGTAGTCCACGAAGAGCTGCGAGGGGTCGCGGTCCTTGCGCCACCACGCGGTGGTGACCTCTCCCCCGGCGCGCCGCTCGACCTCCCGTGCGAACGCCAGCGCGCCGCGGCGTACGTCCTGGAAGCCGTGGTCGGGCGGGATCCGCACGTAGACGTGCATCCCGGAGCCGCCGCTGGTCTTGGGGAAGCCGACCGCGCCGAGCTCGTCGAGCACCTCGTGGGCCACGTGGGCGACCCGCTGCACCGTCTCCCAGGGGCACTCCGGGCCGGGGTCGAGGTCGATGCGCCACTCGTCGGGCTTCTCGGTGTCGGAGCGCCGGCTGTTCCACGGGTGGAACTCGACGGTCGACATCTGCACGGCCCAGATCACGCTGCCCAGCTCGGTGACGCACAGCTCGTCGGCCGTGCGCTTCCAGCGCGGGAAGAACAGCTCCACCGTCTCGACCCAGTCCGGGGCGCCGGCCGGCAGCCGCTTCTGGTGCACCTTGTCGCCCGCCAGGCCCTTGGGGAAGCGGTGCAGCATGCACGGTCGCTCGAGGAGGGCGTTGACGATCCCGTCGCCCACGGCGAGGTAGTACTCGACGAGGTCGAGCTTGGTCGCCCCCTGCGGCGCGGCCTCCGTGGGCGGGAAGTAGACGCGGTCGGGGTTGGTGACCTTGACGACGCGGTCGTCGACCTCGATCTCGGTGAACGGCGACGGCACGTCAGGAGCCTAGCCGGGAGCGGCGCCTCCGGCGCGCTACTGCGGGGTGGGGGTCTCCGACGCGGGCTGCTCCGCCGCCTGCCCCCCGCCCTGGCCCTGGCCTGCGCCCTGACCGTCTCCCTGACCGCCCTGACCGTCTCCCCCGCCCTCTGCCGGGGTCTCCTGGGGCGCGACGGTGACCGTGACGGTGTCCGACCAGCCCTCGTCGGCGTACTGGCTCTCGGGGCGGTGCCAGCGGTAGTCGGTGGTGGCCGAGACGGGGACGACCACGCGCGAGACGCCGTCGCGGCCGGCGAGGACGGGCTTGCCGACCGGGGCCCACTGACCGCCGGGAGCGCGGGACTCCAGCACGAGCGGGTCGCCGGTCAGGCGTCCGGAGGCGTCGGTGACGCGCCCGGTGAGCTCGACCTGCTGGCCCGCCTGCACCTGCTGCCTCCCCGCGGCGACGGCGGTCGTGAGCGCGACGCCCTCGAAGTCGAAGGTGGACCCGGAGGCACGCACGGCGTCGAGGTTGAACGCCCCGCCGTCACAGCCGAAGCCGGTGACCGCGAAGCCCGGGCCGTCGCCGTGCTGGGCCGCGAAGCCGGCCGGCGTCGCCGTGCCGGCCCGCTCGAGCACCGCGCCGGAGGCCAGGTCGACCAGCGCCCAGTCGTAGGTGGTCGCGGAGGTCGACACGGTCGTCCATCCCCCGGGCGGCGCCGAGACGGCGGCCCGGCCTCGCCACGCGGTGCCACGAGGGCTCTGCCGGGTGACGGCCATGACCCACGAGACGCCGGAGCTGCCGCCGGTCGCCGCGACCGCGACCGAGGAGTCGAGGCGGGCCAGGGACGGGAAGGGCGAGTAGGGCCCGGCGGCGCTGCCCGCCGCGGCGGGCACGAGGCCCAGCGAGCGGCGGCCGAGCGGGGCGGCGTAGGGGCCGAGGTTGATCCGCGATCCGGGCGCCGTCGCATCGGCCATCAGGTCGTCGCAGCGGACGTAGGTGAGGTAGACGTCGGGGTCGCCCGTGGCGGGACCGGACAGCGTGCGGGAGCCGCCCTCGGCGCCGGCGGGACCGGCCAGGGTCGTCCCCAGCGTCACCGTCAGCGTGGTGGCGGCGATGGCCGCCAAGGTCCTGCGCACCTGCATGTCTCCTGCTCCCCGTGCTCCGGCACGCCCCTTCGGTGCGCCGAGCTGGGTTCCATCATGCTCGCCCGTCAGCAGGATGTGAACCACTGGGCCCCGAAGTCACCCCGATGGCGGCCCGCCCCGGGCCGTTCGGCCGGGGGCCGCGCGTGCTCGCTAAATTGTCGTCATGCCGCTGCGGGGAGAGGACGTCGCCCGCCATCCCGTCCGCCGGATCGAGGCGCGCCGCGACCACGACCTCGCTCCCGACCGCTATCCCGCCTCCGTCCCGGCCGTCGCCCAGGTGCTGCGCGAGGGCCTCGACCTGGCGCCCGGGGTCACCTTCCTCGTCGGCGAGAACGGCTCGGGCAAGTCGACCCTGGTCGAGGCGGCGGCCATCGCGTTCGGCCTGTCCCCGGAGGGCGGCAGCACCCACAGCAGGCACTCGACACGGCCCACCGAGTCCCCGCTCAGCGACGCCCTGCAGCTGGTGCGCGGCGCGGGGGCGAGCAAGTGGGGCTTCTTCCTTCGTGCCGAGACGATGCACGGGTGGTACTCCTACATGGAGGGCATCGGTGGCGACGTCGCGTTCCACGAGATGAGCCACGGCGAGTCGTTCCTGGCGGTGCTGGAGTCGCGGTTCACCGGGCCCGGGTTCTTCTGCCTCGACGAGCCCGAGGCCGCCCTGTCGTTCTCGTCGACCCTCGGCCTGGTCGCGGCGCTGCAGAGGGTGGTGGCGCGAGGCGGTCAGGTGCTCTGCGCGACGCACTCCCCCGTGCTGGCCGCCATGCCCGGGGCGCGGATCCTCGAGGCCGGGCCGTGGGGGCTGCGCGAGGCGGCCTGGGACGAGCTCGAGGTGGTCGATCACTGGCGGCGCTACCTCACCGACCCGTGGGCCTACCTGCGGCACCTGCAGGACGACTGACCCCCACCGGGTCGCCCCGCCGGCTCAGCCCCGGCGCCGCAGGGTCGAGACGAACATCGCGTCCGTGCCGTCGCGGTGCGGCCAGAGCTGGAAGCGGTCGACCTCGTCGGCGTCGCCGCGCCGGGCGAGCACCGCACCCACCACCTCGGTGGTCTCCGCGACGACGGGCGAGCAGGTCGCGTAGACCACCACCCCGCCGGGTCGCACCGACTCCAGTGCCGCGTCGAGCAGCGCCTGCTGGAGGCCCACGAGCTCTGTCACGTCCTCGGGCCGGCGCCGCCACCGCGACTCGGGCCGGCGGCGGAGCGCGCCGAGCCCCGAGCAGGGGGCGTCGACGAGCACCCGGTCGAAGGTGTCCGGCACCCACGCAGGTCGCACGCCGTCGCCGGCGATGACCCGGGCTGCACCGCTGGGCAGCGCCCGCAGCGCCGACGCGACGAGCGCCGCGCGGTGGGGCTGGCGCTCGTTGGCGAGGAGCACGGCTCCGCGGCTCGCGGCGAGGGCGCCGAGCAGCGCCGCCTTGCCGCCGGGGCCGGCGCACACGTCGAGCCACCGGGAGTCCCGCCCCTCCAGCGGGGCGTCGGCGAGCGCGAGCGCGACGAGCTGCGAGCCCTCGTCCTGCACGCCGGCGCGGCCCTCGGCGACGGCCGGGACGGACGCCGGGTCGCCACCGGCCAGCGTGACCGCGTAGGGCGAGCGACCGGTGCGGGTGCCGCCGGCGTCCTCCAGCTCCTCGACGCTGGCCAGGCCGGGCCGGGCGACGAGGGTGACCCGCGGGGCCGCGTTGTCGGCCTCGAGGAGCGCGTCCAGCTCGTCGTCGGAGCCGAGCGCCTCGGCCAGCGCGTCGACCACCCAGCGGGGGTGGGAGCGGGCGACGGCGAGGTGGCCGTGCAGGTCGCTGCCCGGGTCGGGCGCGACCTCGGCGATCCATCCGGCGAGGTCGCGGCGGCTGATGGTGCGCAGGACGGCGTTGACCAGCCCCGCCGGACCCTGGCCCACGGTCGCCCGGACGAGGTCGACGCTGGTGGAGATGGCGGCGTGGTCGGGCACCCGCATGGACAGCAGCTGGTGCGCGCCGAGCCGGAGCACGTCGCGCACCTGGGGCTGCAGGCGCGGACGGGTGAGGCAGGCGTCGATGACGGGGTCGTAGAGCCCGTGCATCCGGATGGCGCCGGACGCCAGCTCGGTGGCGAGGCCGGCGTCGCGGCCGTCGAGGCCGTGCTTGCGCAGCACCTGCGGCAGCACGAGGTTGGCGTACGCGTCATCCACGCGCACCGCGGTGAGCACGTCGAGCGCCGCACGACGCGCCTTGTCGACCGGGCGGCGTCGCTCAGCCACTGAGGTGCTCCCGCACGAGCCGCTTCGGCGCCTTGGCCGCCCAGGCATCGGTGATGATCTCCTCCAGCTCGTCGCGGCCGATCTCCCCGAGCCGCGACAGCTGCACCAGCACCGCGCTGTGGCCGCGGAAGTGGTCGATGGTGAAGAACGGGGTCGAGGCATCGGCCACCAGCGCCTCCTTCTCGACCTCGGTCGGGGTCGTGATGACCACCAGGTCGTCGTACATCTCCCCCGTCACGGGGTCGACGGCTGTCTTGTGGGGTGCCCGGTAGAGCACGAAGCCCTTGCCCTTGTCCCCCCGGGGGACCTTCCAGGTGGGCCGGTCGCCCCAGGAGATCCCGAGCTCGGTCTCCGGCAGGGCGCCGCAGATCTCGTCGACGTCCTCGGGGCGGGCCGGCCTGCTCACGACGGCGCGTCCGCCTCGCCGAGCGTCGCCCCGGACTGCAGGCGTACGCCCCGGGCCCAGTCGGCCGCGGCCATCTGCTTCTTGCCGAACGCCTTGACCTGCCCCAGCTCCACCGGGGTGGTGGCGGTGCCGACGAAGACGGCGTTCTTGGTGACCTCGAGGACGCCGGGGGCCAGCGCGTCGCGGTCGACCGGGCGGACGGGACCGAGCTTGATGCGCTCGCCCCCGAAGGTGCTCCACGCGCCGGGCGCGGGGTCGCAGGCGCGCACCTGGCGGTCGATGGCCACGGCCGGGTGGGTCCAGTCGACCTGGGCGTCCTCGACGAGGATCTTGGGGGCGAACGAGACGCCGTCCTCGGGCTGCTCGCGGGCCTCGAGGGTGCCGTCCTCGATGCCGTCGAGGGTCTGCACCAGCAGTCCCGCACCACCCTCCGCGAGCCGGGCGAGGAGGTCGCCCGCCGTGTCGGTGGGGCGGATCCGCTCCGTCATCACCCCGAAGACGGGTCCGGCGTCGAGGGCCTTGACGATGCGGAACGTCGTGGCGCCGGTGACCTCGTCACCGGCCCAGAGCGAGTGCTGCACCGGCGCGGCACCGCGCCAGGACGGGAGGACGGAGAAGTGGAGGTTGATCCAGCCGTGCGGCACCAGGTCGAGCGCCGACTGCGGCAGCAGCGCGCCGTAGGCCACCACCGGACACGCGTCGGGGCGCAGCGCGGCGAGCGCCTCCTGGAACTCGGGGTCGCGCGGGTGCTCCGGCTTGAGCACGGGGACGCCGAGCTCCTCGGCCCTCTGGGCCACCGGGCTGGCGACCAGCTTGCGGCCGCGCCCGCTGGGGGCGTCGGGACGGGTGACGACGCCGACGAGCTCGTGCCGGCTCCCGGCGATCGCGTCGAGGGCGGGCAGGGCGACCTCGGGGGTGCCGGCGAAGACGACGCGCATCAGAGTCCCAGTCCGTTGGTGGCGTGCGGGCTGACCCGGACAGTCGGCCGCTCGAGGCCGAACCAGTCGGACTCGCGGATCTCCTTCATAGCCGCCTTGCGGGCGGCGGTGTCGAGCTTGTCGATGAACAGGATGCCGTCGAGGTGGTCGGTCTCGTGCTGCATCGCGCGGGCGAGCAGGTCGGAGGCCACGATGCGCTGCGGCTCGCCGTGCATGTCGAAGCCGGTCGCGACCACCGACAGCGCGCGGATGCAGTCGTAGGTCAGCTCGGGCAGCGACAGGCACCCCTCGGCGCCGTCCTGGGTCTCGTCGGAGAGCTCCAGCGTGGGGTTGACCAGGTGGCCGACCTCGCCGTCGACGTTCCAGGTGAAGACCCGCAGGCCCACGCCGATCTGCGGTGCCGCGAGCCCTGCGCCGGGCGCGGCGAGCATCGTGTCGGTGAGGTCGGTGACGAGCTGGCGGACCTCGCGGTCGAAGTCGTCGACCTCGATCGCTCGCTGGCGGAGCACGGGGTCACCGAAGAGGCGGATGGGCTGGACGGCCACGGAGCTCCCTTGGACGAGGTGGACGGTGGGGCCTGGTCAGGCGGCGCCAAGTCTAGGGACGCGCCCGCGACGCCGTCATGGCGGCCGGGTCGGCGGGCTCAGACCGTGAGCGGGTCGACCTGCACCCGGACGGGGTCGAGCTTGCGGGCCGAGCGGATCCGCTGGAGGTCGCCCAGCGAGCGGGACAGTGCCTCGCCGCTCGCCCGGGGCACCCGCAGCAGCACGCGGTGCTCGTCGTCCACGGGGACCGGGCCCAGCACCTCGGCGCCGTCGGGGAGGTCGAGCAGGTGGAGGACGTCGTCGAGGGCGCCGAGGTCGCCGGTGACGGTCGCCAGGCGTGCCGCCGGCGGCAGGTGGGCCTGGGAGCGCTCCTCGGCCTCGCGGCGCGCGAAGCCGGCCGGGTCCCACCGGACCAGCGCCTGCAGGGCGGGGTGGGCCGGGTCGCCGACGGCGACGACGTGACCGCCGACCCGCGCCAGCGCGGCGGCGTTGAGCCAGCGCCGCAGCGCCTCCTCCGCGGCGCGCATGTCGTCGCGGGCCAGGCTCAGCCAGGTGTCGAGGACGACGACGGCTGCGTATCCCCCGTCGGCGACCGGCTCGGCCCCGACGGTCGCGACGACGAGGTCGGCGGCGCCGTCGACCCGGTCGACCACCCGCTCGCCGCTCGAGGTGCGCACCGTGGTGCCGGGGAACATCCGCCCCAGCTCCTCGGCGGTGCGGGCCCCGCCCCGCACGGGGGCGCGCAGGCCGTGGCCGCCGCAGGTCGGGCACGACCACGGCGACTCGACGTGCCCGCACCAGCGGCACCGCGGCGGCACCGCGGGGCCGTCGACCACCAGCGGGCCGGTGCAGGCGGTGCACCGGGCGGGCGTACGGCACGTGTCGCAGGCCAACGAGGCGGCGTAGCCCGCGCGGGGCGTCTGCACGAGCACCGGGCCGGTGGTCAGGCCCTGCCGGATCGCGTCGTAGGCGGCCCGCGGGATGCGCGTGCCGACGGAGCGGTCCTCGGCCGGCACCGCCTCGACCCGCACCCGGCGCCGCAGCACCTCGCGCGGCACGGCCAGCTCGTGGGCCCAGCCGGTCGCGACCAGCTGCTGGGCCTCGGGCGTGCGGGCGACGCCGCCGAGCAACGCGGCGGTGCCCTGCTGCTCGGCGCGGAGCAGCAGCACCTCGCGGGTGTGGGGGTAGGGCGCGCGGGGCTCGGCGTGCAGGTCGTCGCCGTCGTCCCACAGCACGACCAGCCCGAGGTCGTGCACCGGCGCGAAGGCGGCCGAGCGGGTGCCGACGACGACCCGCCTGGCGCCGCGGGAGACGGCGAGGAAGTCGCGGTAGCGCGCGGCGGGGCCGCCGTCGGCGGTCAGGCAGACGTGGTGGTCCTCCCCCAGCAGCTCGTGCAGCGCAGCGCCGACGCGCGCGACGTCGCGGCGGTCGGGCACGCAGACCAGCGCTCCCCGTCCGGCGGCATAGGTCGCGGCCACGGCCTCGGCGATCATGGCCGGCCAGTCGTCGCCCGGGGCGGCCGACCACACCGCCCGCGGGGACCCGCCGGTGGCGAGGTGACGCAGGAACGCGTCGGCGTGCGGGACCTCCGCCCAGGCCGCCGGCGCGACCGGGTCCGGCGTGGGCGGTGCGGGCGGGGAGGGCTGCTTCTCGGTGGCGGCGTGGCGGGGCGGCACCGCCAGCCGCAGCACGTCGGAGCGCGCGCCGGCGTACCTACGGGCGAGCGCGCCGCTGAGCTCGGCGATCTCCGGCGCCAGCACCGGCTCCGGGCTCACCACCCGGCGCAGCGGCTGAAGGGTGCCCGTGTGGTCGGTGCGGCTCGCGCGCTCGACGACGTAGCCGTCGACGTCCTGGCCCGCGAAGCGCACCTTCACCCGCGCGCCGGGCACCGCCGTCTCGGCCATGGCGACCGGGACGGCGTAGTCGAAGGGGCGGTCGAGGTGGGCCAGGGCGATGTCGACGAGCACCCGCGCGACGGGGTCGACCGCGGCGGGCTCCCACGCGGCGGCCCTGCGCCGCCGGGTGGCGGCCGCCTTGGCGCGGGCGTCGTCCACGGCAGCACGAAGCCCCGGGAGCATGTCTGCTTCCGGGGCTTCGCGTGAGGTCATGCGGGCGATTGTGTCAGCGGCCACCGACCGTCGTACTTGGTGGGGAAGTCTGACACCTGGAGGGGGTTGCAACGGCCTCCAGGTGTCGGAGTCCCCGCTCGAGCGGGGACTTCGACGACGAGCGACGACGTGCGACGCCGTACGCCCGCCCGAGGGCGTCAGATGCCCGCGGCGGCCTTGAGCTTGTCGGCGCGGTCGGTGTTCTCCCAGGTGAACTCCGGCAGCTCGCGGCCGAAGTGGCCGTAGGCGGAGGTCTCGGCGTAGATCGGGCGGAGCAGGTCGAGGTCGCGGATGATCGCGGCCGGGCGGAGGTCGAACACCTCGAGGACCGCGTCCTGGATCTTCTCGTCGGACACGACGCCGGTGCCGAAGGTCTCGATGAACACGCCGACCGGGGCGGCCTTGCCGATCGCGTAGGCGACCTGGGCCTCACAGCGGCGGGCCAGCCCGGCCGCGACGACGTTCTTCGCGACCCAGCGCATGGCGTAGGCGGCGGAGCGGTCGACCTTCGAGGGGTCCTTGCCGGAGAACGCGCCGCCGCCGTGGCGGGCCATGCCGCCGTAGGTGTCGACGATGATCTTGCGACCGGTGAGGCCGGCGTCGCCCATCGGGCCGCCGATGACGAAGGTGCCGGTCGGGTTGACCAGCATGCGGTAGCCCTCGGAGGGCAGGTCGACGTCGGCGAGCACCGGGTCGATGACGTGCTGCTTGATCTCGGCCTCGAGCCGGGCGTGCTCCACGCCGGGGTCGTGCTGGGTGGACAGCACGACGGTGTCGACGCGCACCGGGCGGTCGTCCTGGTCGTACTCGATCGTCACCTGGGTCTTGCCGTCGGGGCGCAGGTAGCCGAGAGTGCCGTTCTTGCGGACCTGCGTCAGCCGCTGGGCGAGCCGCTGGGCGATGGTGATCGGGAGCGGCATGAGCTGCGGGGTGTCGTCGCAGGCGTAGCCGAACATCAGGCCCTGGTCCCCCGCGCCGCGCTTGTCGAGCTCGTCCTCCGACGAGCCGACCCGCGACTCGTGGCCGGCATCGACCCCGGCGGCGATGTCGGTCGACTGGGCACCGATGGCGACCTGGACGCCGCAGGTGTGGCCGTCGAAGCCCTTCTCCGAGGAGTCGTAGCCGATCTCGAGGATCGCCCGGCGGACGATGTCGGCGACCGGGGCGTAGGCACCCGTGCGCACCTCACCGGCGACGACCACGAGGCCGGTGGTCAGCAGCGTCTCCACGGCCACGCGCAGGTTGGCCTTGTCGGGGTCCACGGCCATGAGGTGGTCGAGGACCGAGTCGCTGATGCGGTCGGCGATCTTGTCGGGGTGCCCCTCGGTCACTGACTCGGAGGTGAACAGGCGTCCAGCCACGGTGCTCTCGATTCTTCTCTGGGTCGGTCGGATGAAAACGTACCTGTTGACCAGCCTCTGGGACCGATGTCTCAGCCGGCGAATCGCCGGACGACCTGGTCCCAGATCACGTGTGCCAGCGCGGTCTTGGAGCCCCGGGGCACCTCGACGGCCGCGCCGTCGGCAGCGAGCACCACAGCCTCGTTGTCGGCGCTGCCGAAGACCGCTCCCCCGCTGACGTCGTTGACGACGAGCAGGTCGCAGCCCTTGCGCGCGAGCTTGGCCCGGCCGAGGTCGAGCACGGATCCGGTGGCGTCGCCGGTCTCGGCCGCGAAGCCGACGATCACGGCGCCCTCGCGGGCCCGGTCGTGGGAGATCTCGGCCAGGATGTCGGGGTTCTGCTCGAGCTCGATGGCGGGCGCCGAGCCGTCGTCGGCCTTCTTGATCTTCGCCTCGCTCGTCGCGGTGGGGCGGAAGTCGGCGGGAGCCGCGGCCATCACGACCGCGTCGGCCGTGGCGGTCGCGGCGACGACCGCGTCGCGCAGCTGCGCAGTGGTCTCGACGCGTACGACGCTGGCGCCGGCCGGGTCGGGCAGGCTCACGTTGGCGCTGACCAGGATGACGTGCGCGCCCCGCGCGGCGGCGGCCCGGGCGAGGGCGTAGCCCTGCAGGCCCGAGGACCGGTTGCCGAGGAAGCGGACGGGGTCGAGGTACTCGCGGGTGCCGCCGGCGGAGACGACCACCGTGCGTCCGGCCAGGTCCTGCGCGGCGTCGGCGCCGCGGTCGAGGACCTGGCGCACGAGCTCGAAGATCTCACCGGGCTCGGGCAGGCGGCCCTTGCCGGTGTCGGCACCGGTGAGGCGCCCCACGGCGGGCTCGATGACGACCGCTCCCCGCTGCCGCAGCGTCGCGACGTTGGCCTGGGTCGCGGGGTGCTCCCACATCTCGGTGTGCATCGCCGGGGCGAACACCACGGGGCAGCGCGCCGTGAGCAGGGTGTTGGTGAGGAGGTCGTCGGCGAGGCCGTGTGCCGCCCGGGCGAGCAGGTCGGCGGTGGCCGGGGCGACCACGACCACGTCGGCCTGCTGGCCGATGTGGACGTGGGGCACGGCGTGGACGCCGGTCCACACGTCGGTCGCGACCGGCTTGCCGGACAGCGCAGCCCACGTGGGCGCGCCGACGAACTCCAGCGCCGAGGCCGTGGGCACGACGGTGACGTCGTGCCCCGACTCGGTGAACCGGCGCAGCAGCTCGCAGGACTTGTAGGCCGCGATCCCGCCGGAGACGCCCAGGACGACCCGTGCGGTCATCGAGAGGCTCGCGTCACTCCGTGGTGTCGCCGGCAGCGGCCTCGGCGGCAGCGGCCTCGGCGGCGGGGTCGATGTCCTCGCAGGTCAGGAGGTCGTCGTTGATCTCGCGGAGCGCGATCGAGAGCGGCTTCTCCTGCACGTGGGTGTCGACGAGCGGGCCGACGTACTCCAGCAGGCCCTCGCCGAGCTGGGAGTAGTAGGCGTTGATCTGGCGGGCACGCTGGGCGCTGTAGAGCACCAGCTTGTACTTGCTGTCGGTCTTGGTGAGCAGGTCGTCGATCGAGGGGTTGGTGACGCCCTCGGCGGCGATGGTGGGAGATGCCACGGTGTGGGTGCCTCGCTAGTCGGTGGTGAAGGGTGTGGACGGAGCAGGTCCAACCATCAAGGCTACCAACTCCTCGGCTGCAGCGTGAACTTCGTGGTTGACGATGGTGACGTCGAACTCACTCTCGGCGGCCAGCTCGGCCCGGGCGGTCTCCAGCCGACGCTCGCGCTGGGCCTCGGTCTCGGTGCCGCGTCCGACGAGTCGGCGGACGAGCTCGTCCCACGACGGCGGCTTGAGGAAGACGAACAGCGCGTCGGGCATCGTCTCGCGCACCTGGCGCGCGCCCTGCAGGTCGATCTCCAGCATCGCCGGGCGGCCGGCGGCCAGCGCGGCGTCGACGGGACCGCGGGGGGTGCCGTAGCGGGCGGCCCCGTGGACCACGGCCCACTCGAGCAGCTCACCCCGGGCGACCATCGCGTCGAACTCGTCGTCGGAGACGAACCAGTAGTGCACGCCGTCCTCCTCGCCCGGACGCGGGGCGCGGGTGGTGGCGGAGACCGAGATCCACACCTCGGGGTGCGTCTCGCGCACCGCGGCGGCGACCGTCCCCTTGCCGACGGCCGTCGGGCCGGCGAGGACGATCAGGCGCGAACGGGTCGGTCGGGCGCCGGGCGGGTCGGTGACAGGCGTGGCAGCGGGGTCGGTCACGACGCGTCGGGGCCGAACTCACGCTCGAGCGCGGCGACCTGCTTGACGCCGAGCCCGCGCACGCGGCGGCTCTCGGCGATGCCGAGGCGCTCCATCACCTGGCGGGCGCGCACGCGCCCCAGGCCGGGCACCGACTGGAGCAGCTCGACGACGCGCATCTTGCCGATGACCTCGTTGACCTGGCCCTCGTGGAGGACGTCGACGATGGAGCCGCCGGAGTTCTTCAGTCGGTTCTTCACCTCGGCCCGCTCGCGTCGGGAGGCCGCAGCCTTGTCGAGGGCTGCCTGGCGCTGCTCGGGCGTCAGAGGGGGCAAGGCCACGGAAGGGATCCTTCGGGGTCGGGCACGGGTCGGAAGCGGGTTCCGGCTGGTTCGGCTCAATCTAGTCAGGTCGCGAGTGGTCGGGCAATCGGGCCCGCGGCCACTGCGCCCGCAGCGTGACGCCCGCGACACTGCCGCGGTCGCGGCGAGATCGACCCCGTGGCCGGGACCATCGTGAGACCCACCCGAACCGCGGCAGTCCTCGTCGGTCGTGCCACGTCCGCGCCCGTCCCCCGTCCTCCCGTCGAGCGGTGGGACGCACCGTCGGGGCGGCGCCGGCGCGCCGCCCGGGCCTCGTCAGCCCGACAGCGGCGTGCCGCACACGTCCAGCGCGTGCTGCTCGATCTCGGCCATCGCCTCGACGGTCGGCTCGGAGCCGACGGCCCGGGCGGCCGACTCGATCTCGGCCCGGGCGTCCCTGGACAGTCCGGCGGGCGGGTCCTGGGCGGAGTAGGTCGAGGGGTCGACGTCGTGCTCGGTCAGGGCGCGGTCCAGGCGGTGCAGCGGCCGCAGGACCGCCGACCAGTCGTCGGCGATGCCGCGTGGCGCTCGCCCGGCGAGGTCGTCGTAGGCGTCCAGCGCCTCGAGGACGGCCATCGGGTCGCCGGACGCGGCCACCTCGGCGAGCTCGGCCTGGTGCTCCTCGACCGCCGCGCAGTAGTCCTGCTGCCGGTCACCGGAGCATCCACCGACGGCGAGGCTCGCCAGCAGCAGCGCCGGGACCAGGCGTCTCACGCCCCGGGGCCCCGCACGGCGTCGTTGCCCCGCCGGGCGGCGTCACGCAGCGCGGCGACGTCGGGCCCGGCCCGCAGCACCTCACGCGAGGAGCTCGGCAGCGCCCAGCGCGCCGCGGCGCCGAGGATGCGGGTCAGGTCGTCGACGGTGCCGCCCTGCGCGCCGTAGCCGGGTACGAGCAGCGGTCCGTTGATGTCGAGGTCCTCGTCGGTGTGCCCGATCGTCGCCCCGACCACGGCCCCGAAGGAGCCGACCGGCTCCGCCCCGGCGTTCGCCTCCCGGAGGTGCGCCAGCACCCTGCCCGCGACCGTCGTGTCGCCGGTGCGGGCGTGCTGCACCTCGGGGCCCTCCTTGTTGGAGGTCAGCGCGAGCACGAACACCCCGCCGCCGTGGCGCCGCCCGGCCTCGAGCATGGGGTCGAGCGAGCCGAAGCCGAGGTACGGGCTCGCCGTGACGGCGTCGGAGCCGAGCGGCGACGTGGGGTCGAGGTAGGCGTCGGCGTAGGCCTGGCTCGTCGAGCCGATGTCGCCGCGCTTGGCATCCATCAGGACGAGCGCGCCCGCCGCCCGCGACTCGGCCACCACCCGCTCGAGCACGGCGATGCCGCGGCTGCCGAAGCGCTCGTAGAACGCGCTCTGCGGCTTGACGACGCCGACCACCGGGGCGACCGCCTCGACGACGGTGAGCGCGAAGCGCTCCAGCGAGGCCACGTCGTCGCCGAGCCCCCACTCGCGCAGCAGCCCGGCGTGCGGGTCGATGCCCACGCAGAACCTCCCCCGCTCCTCGATGGCGTGGGCCAGGCGGGTGCCGAACGGGGTCATCGGGTCTCCTCGGGTCGGGCTGCGAGGTCGGCGCGCAGCCGGGTGACGGTCGTGGGGTCGTGGAGCAGGGCCGTGCCGACCTGCACGGCGCTCGCGCCGGCGTCGAGGTAGGCCTCGGCCGAGCGCACGTCGTGGACGCCCCCGCACCCGACGACCGGCACGTCGGGCAGGGCGCGGCGCACCTCTGCGACGCAGCGCAGGACGATCGGGGCGATCGCGGGGCCGCTGAGGCCACCGGGCCGCCCGTCGAGGAGGGCGGCGGGGACGGCGTTGCCGATCACGACGGCCGTCGCGCCCGCCTCGTGGCAGGCGCGGGCTGCCTCGACGACGCGGGACACGTCGGGACGCACCTTGGCCAGGACCGGCCGGTCGGAGGGGAACTCGCGCCGCACCGCGGCGATCACGCTGGCCGCGTGGTAGGGCTCGCGCACCTCGAACAGCCCGGCGCCCGCCTCGTCCGGCGCGCCGACGTTGACCTCGAGTCCGGCGACCCCGGGGGCGCGGCTGAGCCGGCGGGCGAGGTCGGCGTACTCCCCCATCGTCGCGCCGGCGATCGAGACCAGGACGGCGGCGCCGGCGCGCACCAGCCACGGCAGCTCGGTGGCGAGGAAGTGCTCGAGGCCGGGGTTGGGCAGGCCGACGGCGTTGACCAGGCCTCCCGGCACCTCGGCCACGCGCGGCCCGGGGCCGCCGCTGCGGGGGTCGAGGGTGATCGAGCGGGTGACGAAGGCGAGCCCGGCCAGGCCGTCGGGACCGGCGTACGCCTCGAGCTCGCGGCCGGTGCCCCCGCACCCGGCGGCGACCATGACCGGCCCGGGCAGGCCGAGGGGCGGGGCGGCGCTCACAGGGCGTCCCACTGGACCCGGTCGCCGCGCACGACGGGACCCTCGGTGCAGGCGCGGACGACGCGCTCGACGCCGTCCTCCCCGACGACGGGCAGCGGGCACCCGTGGCACAGCCCGGTGCCGCAGGGCGTCGGCGCCTCCACGGCGACCTGGCTCCAGGCCCCCGCGCGCTCGGCGGCGGCCGCGGCGCTGCGGAGGACGTCGTGGGGTCCGGCGGCGTAGACCACGTCGGCGTCGCTGCGGCGGACGAGGTCGGCGACGTGGTCGGCGACCAGCCCGCGCTGGCCGACCGAGCCGTCGGCGGTGAGCACGGTGACGGACCGGGCCGAGCGGCGGGCCTCGAGGGCGGACAGCAGGCGCGACTCGTCGGGGGCGGAGACCACCAGCGACACCGCGCACCCGCGCTCGCGCAGGCGCTCGGCGAGCGGGAAGAGGGGCGCGGCGGCGTAGCCCTCGCCGACCAGCAGGCACGACACGGCGTCCTTGGGCAGCGCGAACGGCCGCCCGAGCGGTCCGGTGATCGCGATCCTCGCGCCGACGGGCTGGGCGGCGAGCCACTCGGTGCCGCTCCCCCGCGGCTCGACGACGACGTCGAGGGTGGGGCCGAACGCGCTCGACGCGCGCACCCGGTGGATCCACAGCGCACGCCGCGCGACGTGCCCGGCGACGCTGACGGCGACGAAGTTGCCGGCGCGGAAGCGCTCGGGCACGCCCGGCGCCGTCAGGGTCAGGTGGCGGTAGCGCCCGGCGCGCTTGGTGCCGACGACCTCGCCGTCGACGTGGACGCTGGCAGGGACCCGCCCCCGGTCGCTCGCCCGGTCGCTCGCCTGCCCGCCGCCCGGCACCGGCCGTGGCTCAGCCATCCGTGGCGAGACCCCGCACGATGCGCCGCGGCCACAGCGGACCCTCGTAGACGAACGCCGTGTAGGCCTGCAGCAGGTCGGCTCCGGCCGCGAGCCGGCGCCGCGCGTCGTCGACCGTGGTGATGCCGCCGACCCCGACGAGGGTCAGGTCAGGGCCCACGCGCTCCCGCAGCATCCGGACGACGTCCTCGGACCGCTGGGTGAGCGGACGCCCGCTCAACCCGCCGGCGCCGACCTCCTGCACGCGGGCGGCGGGGGTGGCGAGGCCGTCACGGCTGATCGTCGTGTTGGTGGCGATGATGCCGTCGAGCCCGGTCGCGAGGGCGAGGTCGGCCACGGCCAGCACGTCGTCGTCGCTCAGGTCGGGCGCGATCTTCACCAGCAGCGGCACCCGGTCGTCCGGGCGCACCTCGTCGGCGCGACGGCGTACGGCGCGCAGCAGCGGCTCGAGCTTCTCCACCGCCTGGAGGTCGCGCAGGCCCGGCGTGTTGGGCGAGGACACGTTGACGACGAGGTAGTCGGCGTAGGGCGCGAGCAGGCCGGCCGACTTCTCGTAGTCGCGGGCGGCCTCCTCCTCGGGGACGACCTTGGTCTTGCCGATGTTGACGCCCAGGACGGTCGAGCCGCCGTCCGCGCGCCAGGCCGCCAGCCGGCGGGCCACGACCTCCGCGCCGTCGTTGTTGAACCCCATCCGGTTGACGATCGCGCGGTCGTCGGTCAGCCGGAAGAGCCTCGGGGTGGGGTTGCCGGGCTGTGCCTCACCGGTGACGGTGCCGATCTCGACGTGCCCGAAGCCGAGCGCGGCGAGCCCGTCGATCCCGACGGCGTTCTTGTCGAAGCCGGCGGCCAGGCCGAGCGGGTGCGGAAAGCTCAGGCCGAGGGCGCGCACGGGCCTGGCCGGCACGCGCAGGGCCCGGGCGGTCACGGGCGTCGCCGCGCGGATCGCCCGGAACGCGGCGTGGTGGGCCCGCTCGGGGTCGATCCGGGTCAGGCCCCGCTCGAAGACGACGTCGTAGGCCCGCACGGTCAGGCGTTCCGCTCGGCGCTGAGCGCCGCCCAGTCCTGCAACGACCGAACCCCGATGTCGCCGCGGCGCATCGCCTCCAGGCCCTGCACCGCCGCGCCGAGGCCCTGGATGGTGGTGATGCACGGGATGTCGGTGAGCACCGCCGCCGTCCGGATGTCGTAGCCGTCGGCACGCGGTGAGCCACCGCTGGTGGCGCCGTGGGGCGTGTTGATCACCAGGTCGACCTCGCGGTCGCGGATCAGGCCCACGATCGTGCGCTCGCCGCCGGGGCCCTCGCCCTCGGACTGCTTGCGCACCACGGTGGCCTGGACGCCGTTGCGCCGCAGGACCTCGGCCGTGCCGGCGGTGGCGAGGATCTCGAAGCCCATGTCGGCGATCTGCTTGACCGGGAAGATCATGTGCCGCTTGTCGCGGTTGGCGACCGACACGAAGACCTTGCCCGACAACGGCAGCGAGCCGTAGGCGGCGGCCTGGGCCTTGGCGAAGGCGGTGCCGAAGAAGGCGTCGAAGCCCATCACCTCGCCGGTCGAGCGCATCTCGGGGCCGAGGAGCGCGTCGACCGTGCGGCCGTCGGCGGTCTTGAAGCGGTCGAAGGGCATGACCGCCTCCTTGACCGCGATCGGCGACCCGTCGGGCAGGTGGCCGCCGTCGCCCTCGGCCGGCAACACCCCGGCTGCGCGGAGGTCGGCGATCGACTCCCCCAGCATGACCCGGGCCGCGGCCTTGGCGAGCGGCGTGGCGGTGGCCTTGGAGACGAACGGCACGGTGCGCGAGGCGCGCGGGTTGGCCTCCAGCACGTAGAGCACGTCGGAGGCGAGGGCGAACTGGATGTTGAGCAGCCCGCGCACCCCCAGCCCGCGCGCGATGGCGTCGGTCGAGCGACGGATGCGCTCGACCTCCTCACGGCCGAGCGTGATCGGCGGCAGCGCGCACGAGGAGTCGCCCGAGTGGATGCCGGCCTCCTCGATGTGCTCCATGACCCCGCCGAGGAAGAGCTCCTGGCCGTCGAAGATCGCGTCGACGTCGATCTCCACCGCGTCGTCGAGGAACCGGTCGACCAGCACCGGCTGGCGCTCGTTGATCAGCCCGTTGGCGACGTACTTCTCGAGGTAGGCCTCCAGCGCGGCGTCGTCGTAGACGATCTCCATGCCGCGGCCGCCGAGGACGAACGACGGCCGCACCAGCACGGGGTAGCCGATCTCGTGGGCGATGCGCTGGGCCTGGGGGTAGGACGTCGCGGTGCCGTGCTTGGGAGCCGGCAGGCCGGCGTCGGCGAGGACGCGGCCGAACGCCCCGCGCTCCTCGGCGAGGTGGATCGACTCCGGCGTGGTGCCGACGATCGGCACGCCGGCGTCGGCGAGGCCCTGCGCGAGGCCGAGCGGCGTCTGGCCGCCGAGCTGGCACACCACCCCGGCGATCGGGCCCGCCAGCTGCTCGGCGTGGACGATCTCGAGGACGTCCTCCAGCGTGAGCGGCTCGAAGTAGAGCCGGTCGGAGGTGTCGTAGTCGGTGCTCACCGTCTCGGGGTTGCAGTTGACCATGATCGTCTCGTAGCCGGCCTCGGCCAGCGCGAGGGAGGCGTGGACGCAGCTGTAGTCGAACTCGATGCCCTGGCCGATCCGGTTGGGGCCCGAGCCGAGGATGATCACCGCCTCCTTGCCCTCGGCGCGGGGCTGCACCTCGGTCTCCTCGTCGTAGGAGGAGTAGTGGTAGGGCGTGCGCGCGGCGAACTCGGCGGCGCAGGTGTCGACGGTCTTGAACACCGGCCGGATGCCCAGCGCGTGGCGTACGCCCCGCACCACGTCGGCGCTGAGGCCGCGGATCTTGCCGATCTGCTCGTCGGAGAAGCCGTGGCGCTTGGCGAGGCGGAGCAGACCGGGGGTCAGCTCGGTGGCCCCGATGAGCTCCACCGCGACCTCGTTGATCAGCGCGAGCTGGTCGACGAACCACGGGTCGATGGCAGTGGCCTCGAAGATCTCCTCCGGCGTCGCACCCGCCCGGATCGCGTCCATCACCTTCTTCAGCCGCCCGTCGTGCGGGACGCTGATCTCCTCGAGCAGCGCCGCCTTGTCGAGCTCGACGAACTCCTTGTGCCAGTCGAACGGCGCGTGCTTGCTCTCCAAGGAGCGCAGCGCCTTCTGCAGCGCCTCGGTGAAGTTGCGCCCGATGGCCATCGCCTCGCCGACCGACTTCATGTGGGTGGTCAGCGTCGGGTCGGCCTCGGGGAACTTCTCGAAGGCGAAGCGCGGCACCTTGACCACGACGTAGTCGAGGGTCGGCTCGAAGGAGGCCGGGGTCTCCTGGGTGATGTCGTTGCGGATCTCGTCGAGGGTGTAGCCGATGGCGACCTTCGCCGCGATCTTGGCGATCGGGAAGCCGGTGGCCTTGGAGGCCAGCGCGGAGGACCGCGACACCCGGGGGTTCATCTCGATGACGATCAGCCGGCCGTCCTCGGGGTTGACGGCGTACTGGATGTTGCAGCCGCCGGTGTCGACGCCCACCGCGCGGATGATGCCGATCGCGAGGTCGCGCATCGCCTGGTACTCGCGGTCGGTGAGCGTCATCGCAGGCGCGACCGTGATCGAGTCGCCGGTGTGGACGCCCATCGGGTCGAGGTTCTCGATGGAGCAGACGATGACGCTGTTGTCGGCGCTGTCGCGCATCACCTCGAGCTCGTACTCCTTCCAGCCGAGGATCGACTCCTCGAGGAGCACCTCGGTGGTCGGGCTGGCGGCCAGGCCGGCCCCGCCGATGCGGCGCAGGTCGGCCTCGTCGTAGGCCATGCCGGAGCCGGTGCCGCCCATGGTGAACGACGGGCGGACCACCATCGGGTAGCCGAGGTCGTCGGCGGCGGCGAGCAGGTCGTCGACCGAGTGGCAGATGACGCTGCGGGCCGACTCGCCGCCGAGCTGCTCGACGATCTTCTTGAACTGCTGGCGGTTCTCGCCGCGCTCGATCGCCTCGATCGAGGCGCCGATCAGCTCGACGCCGTACTTCTCCAGCACGCCGGCCTTGTCGAGGGCCATCGCGCAGTTGAGCGCGGTCTGCCCGCCGAGGGTGGCCAGCAGGGCGTCGGGACGCTCCTTGGCGATCACCTTCTCGACGTACTCGGGGGTGATCGGCTCGACGTAGGTCGCGTCGGCGAACTCCGGGTCGGTCATGATCGTGGCCGGGTTGGAGTTGACCAGGACGACCCGCAGGCGCTCCTCGCGGAGCACGCGGCACGCCTGGGTGCCGGAGTAGTCGAACTCGCAGGCCTGGCCGATGATGATCGGCCCGGAGCCGATGACCAGGACGCTCTCGATGTCCGTGCGCTTGGGCATGTCAGGCGTCCTTCCGCTGGGTCATCAGGTCGCAGAACCTGTCGAACAGGTAGGCGGCGTCGTGCGGGCCCGCCGCCGCCTCGGGGTGGTACTGCACCGAGAAGCTCAGCAACCGGCCCTCGGCGTCGCGCAGCTCGAGTCCCTCGACGACGTCGTCGTTGAGGCACACGTGGCTGACCGACGCCTCGCCGAACTCGGTCGTCGTCGAGCCCTCCAGCGGGGCGTCGACCGCGAAGCCGTGGTTGTGCGCGGTGACCTCGACCTTGCCGGTGGTGCGGTCCATCACCGGCTGGTTGATGCCGCGGTGGCCGTACTTCAGCTTGTAGGTGCCGAAGCCGAGCGCGCGGCCGAAGAGCTGGTTGCCGAAGCAGATGCCGAAGTAGGGGACGCCGGCGCGCAGCGCGTCCTGCAGCAGCCGCACCTGGCCGGTGGTGGCGGCCGGGTCGCCGGGACCGTTGGAGAAGAAGAGACCGTCGGGGGCCACCGCGAGCACGTCGTCGATGCTGGAGGTGGCCGGCAGCACGTGCACCTCGATGCCCCGCTCGCTCATCATCCGCGGGGTGTTGGCCTTGATGCCGAGGTCGACGGCGGCGACGGTGAGGCGCTTCTCGCCCACCGCGGGGACGACGTACGGCTTCGCGGTGCTGACGGCCTCGCTGAGGTTGGCGCCGCTCATCTGCGCCGACTCCCGCACCCGGTCGAGCAGGCGCTGCGGGTCGGTCTCGGTCGTCGAGATGCCCACGCGCATCGCGCCCCGCTCACGCAGGTGGCGGGTCAGCGCGCGGGTGTCGACGCCGCTGATGCCGACGACCCCCTGCGTGCGCAGGTCGTCGTCGAGGGTGCGCACGCTGCGCCAGTTGCTCGGCACGCGGGCGGGGTCGCGCACGACGTAGCCGGCGACCCAGATCCGCGAGGACTCGGCGTCCTCGTCGTTCATGCCGGTGTTGCCGACGTGCGGGGCCGTCATCACGACGACCTGGCGGTGGTAGCTGGGGTCGGTCAGCGTCTCCTGGTAGCCGGACATGCCGGTGGAGAAGACCGCCTCGCCGAAGGTCTCACCCTCGGCTCCGAACGACTCACCGCGAAAGGTGCGCCCGTCCTCGAGGACCAAGAGCGCTGGGGCAGGCAGAGCCATGCCGTACCTCCTTCTCCGCCTCACGGGACGGATCGTTAAAGGATGTTCGAGCCGGTCCCGACCCTACCAGCGAGACCGCGTCCCTCCGGCATCGTGCCGGCCTGTCGAGACGCTCGGGACCGGTGGATGCTCGGCCGGACGTCAGGACCGCGATGCCCAGGGCGACAGGGTCAGCTCGGGGGCGCCGCCGCGGACGCGAGTCGGGTCAGTCCTGGACCCACATGGTGACCAACAGCCTAGTCCGCTCGGGCCTGTCGGCCCAGCGGTTGTCGGCGCGCGGCTGCCACGCTGTGGCCATGCGCGTCGTCGAGATCGATCAGGCCGTCCGCGAGGTGCGGGAGCACTGCGCCTCACTCGAGAGTCCGCGGGTGGTGACCAGTGGCAACTACGCCACCCCGGTGGCCCTCCTGGGTCCCCTGCTGGCGGAGCTGCCGCAGGCCCGCCTCCACGCCCTCAACGCCCAGCCCGGCCTGCCGATCCACGACGGCGTGGTCCCCGAGACGACGTTCGTCGGGCCGGGGTTCCGCCGGCACCCGCGGCTGGCCTACGTGCCCTGCCGGCTCTCGATGGTCCCGCGGCTCTTCCACGGCCCGCTGGCTCCCGACGTGGTGGTGGTGCACACGACCACGCCACGCGACGGCCAGGTCTCGCTGGGCCTGGAGGTCAACGTGCTCCCGGCGGCGATCGAGGCGGCCCGCGAGCGCGGCGCCCTGGTCGTTGCCCAGCTCAACCCGCGGATGCCGTGGACGTTCGGCGACGCCGTGGTGCCCGTGGACGACCTCGACGTCGGCGTCGAGGTGGACGTCGCGATGACGACCCACGTGGCCCGCCCGCCCGGCGACGACGCCCGCCTCATCGGCTCGCTGGTGGCCGCCGAGATCGGCGACGGCGCGACCCTGCAGGCCGGCATCGGCGAGGTGCCCGATGCCACGATCGCCGGGGTGCTCGAGCGGCGCGGGCTCAAGGTCTGGACCGAGATGTTCAGCGACGGCGTCCTGGTGCTGGAGCGGGCGGGTGCGCTCGACCCCGGCACCCCGGTGCGCACGTCCTTCGTGTTCGGCAGCAGCGAGCTGTACGAGTGGGTCGACGACAACCCGCGGGTGTGGATGCTGCGCACCGAGACGACCAACTCCCCCGCCGCCATCGCCCAGCAGCCGGCGATGACGTCGATCAACACGGCGCTCCAGGTCGACCTGTTCGACCAGGCCAACGCCTCGCGGATCGGGGCGCGGATCCACAGCGGGTTCGGCGGCCAGACCGACTTCACGGTGGGGGCCAGCCACTCGCCGGGCGGGCGGGCGTTCATGGCGCTGCGCAGCTGGCACCCGCGCGCGGACGTGTCGACGATCGTGCCGCTCGTCGACGAGCCGGTGACCTCGCTCCAGCACGGCGCGGTGGTCACCGAGCAGGGCGTGGCATGGATGTGGGGGCGCACCGAGCGCGAGCAGGCCCGCAACCTCATCGAGCACGCCGCCCACCCGAGCGTGCGCGACGACCTCTGGGAGGAGGCGCGGGCACTCGGCCTGGCCTGACCGGCTGCGCCACCGTGGGCATCCGGACGTCATGAGAATCCCCGGTCCCGACCGGACGTCCTCATGACGTCCCGTCGTGGGAGGAGCGAGCCTGCGTCAGGACACCAACACGCAGAAGACGTGCCCCGCGGGGCTGGCGTACGCCCGCAGCGGCTCCTCCTCGTCGTCGGTGCGGTCCAGCCGCGGCTCGCCCCCGAGCTCGAGCACCAGGTCGTGCACGGCGTCCAGCGCCGACACCGACGGCACGGTCGTGTCGAGGTGCGACACCGTCGGGTGTCCCGGCTCGGGCCAGCGGCTCGGCGGGAGCGCGTCGACCTGCCGGATCGCCAGGGCGCGGTGCCCGTCGGGATGGGTGAGGACCACCCAGTCCGTGTCGTCGGCAGACCCGTCGTCGGGAGGCTCGTCGCCTGCGCGGTAGACGAGGCCGAGCAGGCCCCGCCAGAACTCCGCCTCCCGGCGGACGTCGACCGCGTCGAGGACGGTGTGGAGCAGGTGCGGGACGACGGGCGGGAAGTCGCTCATCAGTAGAGCCTCTTGTCGTAGTTGTCCGGGCGGTAGTAGTCCTCCAGCTCGGCGAGCCCCTGACCGGCGATCGGCTCGAGCTCGTGGGCGATGACGGCGCGCGGCGGCACCTGCTCGGGATCCCACGTGCCGGGCTCCCACAGCTGCGCTCGGCGGAACGCCTTCGAGCAGTGGAAGAAGATCGTCTCGATCTCCACGACCATCGCCAGCACCGGCCGGCGACCCCGCACCGCGAGGGCGTCGAAGAACGGCGCGTCGGACACCAGGCGCGCGCGCCCGTTGATCCGCAGCGTGTCGCCACGCCCGGGCACCACGAACACCAGGCCGACGTGGGGGTTGGCCAGCACGTTGCGGTAGCCGTCGACGCGTCGGTTGCCCGGCCGCTCGGCGATCGCGATGGTCGCGTCGTCGACCACGTGCACCAGCGTGCCCGCCGGGTCGCCCTTCGGGCTGGCGTCGCAGCGTCCGTCGGCGTCGGAGGTGGCCAGCACGCAGAACGGCGACGCCGCGAGCCAGGCGCGGTCGATGTCGGAGAGCCGGGAACGCTCCTTGATGAGCGCGCGCTCCCCCGGCCGTCCCACCAGCGCCTCGAGCTGCTCGGGTGTGGTGACGGCTGGCCACGCGGCCTCGTGCTGGGTCGTCGGGGTGCTCATGGCGCCGACGCTACCCGCCTCCGATGGCAGGATGGGCGACATGACCGCGTGGATCCAGGCATTCCTCGACACGCCCGTGAGCGCGTTCGACGAGGCGGTGGCGTTCTGGTCCGCCGTGACCGGGTGGACGCCGTCCGAGCGGCGCGGGGAGGACGACCAGTTCCTCACCCTGCTGCCCGCCTCGGGTGCGGCGTACGTCAAGGTGCAGGCCGTCGACGGCCCGGCGGGCGTGCACCTCGACCTCGACTCCTCCGACCGGGCGGCGGCCGTGGCCCGCGCGAGCTCTCTGGGCGCGACCCCGGCCTGGACGTACGACGACGTCGAGGTCATGCGCTCCCCCGGCGGCCTGCTGTTCTGCCACACGCTGGTGGACGGCGAGCCGAGCCTGGTGCGCGACGGCTCCACGATCCTCGACCAGGTCTGCCTCGACGTGCCCGCCCGCCAGTGGGACGCCGAGGTCGCCTTCTGGGCGGACCTCACCGGGCGCGGGCCGCAGGAGGGCTCGTCCCCCGGGTTCGTCCGACTCGTCGAGTACGGCATGCTCCGCCTGCTGCTGCAGCGCCTCGACGAGCCCGACGGGACGGTGCGCGCCCACCCCGACCTCGCGACCGCGGATCGCGCGTCCGACGTCGCGGAGCACGTACGGCTCGGCGCCCGGCTCGAGGCCGTGCACGACCACTGGACCGTGCTCACCGCACCGGGCGGGCAGGTCTACTGCCTGACCGACCGCGACCCGGCCACCGGCCGGGCCGGCTGAGGGCGCGGCTCCGGCCTCAGGCCAGGGCGCCGTCGCGCACGGTGACGCGGCCGCCGTAGACCGTGTGCACGACCCGTGAGGTGAGGCTGCGGCCGTGCCACGGGTTGTTGCGCGACAGCGAGGCCGAGCCGTCGCGGTCCACGACGACCTGCGCGTCGGGGTCGACGAGCACGACGTGCGCCGGCGATCCCGCGGCGAGCGGACGGCCCTGGTCGGCGAGCCCGGCGATCCGCGCCGGTGTCGCCGACATGACCCGCGCGACGTCGCTCCACGACAGCTCCGGCAGCGCGGTGCGCACGACCGCGAGGGCGGTCTCGATGCCGAGCATGCCGAAGGCTGCGTCGACGAAGGCGTGCTCCTTGTCGTGGCGGGCGTGCGGCGCGTGGTCGGTGGCGACCGCATCGATCGTGCCGTCGGCCAGCGCCTCGCGAAGGGCGTCGACGTCCTCCTGCGGGCGCAGGGGCGGGTTGACCTTGAACGTCGGGTCGTAGCCGGTGAGCAGGTCGGTGGTCAGCAGGAGGTGGTGGGGAGTCACCTCGGCGGTGACGTCGATGCCCTGGGCCTTGGCCCACCGGAGCACCTCGACGGAGCCGGCGGTCGAGACGTGCGCGACGTGCACGCGCGAGCCGGTGTGCCGGGCGAGCATCACGTCGCGGGCGACGATGACCTCCTCGGCGATCCCTGGCCAGCCGGGCAGGCCGAGGCGACCGGAGAGCTCGCCCTCGTGGCAGCAGGCGGCCGGCCCGGCGAGGCTCGGGTCCTGCGAGTGCTGGGACACCACGCCGCCGAACGCCTTGACGTACTCCAGCGCACGACGCATCACGCGCGCGTCGTGGACACACTTGCCGTCGTCGGAGAACACGGTGACGGCGGCCCGGGACCGGTGCATCAGCCCGAGCTCGGCCAGCTCCTCGCCGGCCAGCCCGCGGGTCACCGCCCCGACGGGCTGCACGTGCACGAGCCCGGCCTCGCGGCCCAGCTCCCACACCCGGGTGGCCGCCTCCGCGGTGTCGGTCACCGGCGAGGTGTTGGCCATCGCGAGCACGGCGGTGTAGCCGCCGAGGGCAGCAGCGCGGGAGCCGGTCAGGATCGTCTCGGCGTCCTCGCGGCCGGGCTCACGCAGGTGCGTGTGCAGGTCGACGAGCCCGGGCAGCGCGACCAGGCCGTCGGCGTCGATGGTCTCGGCGCCGGACGGCGCCTCGTCGACCAGCCGCCCCGCGTCGTCGACGTACAGGTCCGCGGCGCCCTCGCCGAGCAGCGAGGCCCCCTTGATCACCAGCGACATCAGGCGTTCCCTTCCCGAGTCTCCCCGGCCAGCAGGTGGTAGAGCACGGCCATCCGGATCGCGAGCCCGCTGGAGACCTGCTCCAGCACCACCGACTGGGCCGCGTCGGCGGCGTCGGCGGCGATCTCCAGACCGCGGTTCATCGGGCCCGGGTGGCAGATCGGCACGTCGGGCTTGAGCAGCGCGAGCCGGTCGCGGGTGAGCCCGTAGCCCACGGTGTACTCGCGCGGGCTCGGGAAGAACGCCCCCGACATCCGCTCGCGCTGGACGCGCAGCATCATCACGGCGTCGGCGTCGGGCAGCACCGCGTCGATGTCGTACGACGTCTCGAAGCCCGCCGCGGCCGACCAGGCGGCGATCCCGCTCGGCATCAGCGTGGGCGGCGCCACGACGGTGACCCGCGCCCCGAGCCTGGTCAGGCACTGGACGTTGGAGCGGAAGACGCGGCTGTGGGTCAGGTCGCCGATGATCGCGACGTGCCGGCCCTCGAGCGAGCCGAGGTGGCGCCGCAGCGTGTAGGCGTCCAGCAGCGCCTGGGTGGGGTGCTCGTGCATGCCGTCGCCGGCGTTGACGACGGCCGCGTCGACCCACTGGCTGACCTGGAGCGCCGCGCCGCTGGCGGGGTGGCGGATCACCAGGCCGTCCACGCCCATCGCGCAGACGGTGAGCACGGTGTCGCGCAGGCTCTCGCCCTTGGACGTGCTGGAGCCCTTGGCGCTGACGTTGATGACGTCGGCGGAGAGCCACTTGCCGGCGATCTCGAACGACGACCGGGTGCGGGTGGAGTCCTCGAAGAACATGTTGACGACCGTGCGACCGCGCAGGGCAGGCAGCTTCTTGACGTCGCGGCTCTGCACGTCGTGCATGTCGGCGGCCGTCTCGAACAGCTCGAGGATCTCGTCGGTCGTCAGGTCGTCGATGGAGAGCAGGTGCTTCACGAGATCGTCACCTCGTCGGCGCCGTCGACCTCGGCCAGCCGCACGCTGACGCGCTCGGCGAGGGCGCTGGGCAGGTTCTTGCCGACGTGGTCGGCGCGGATCGGCAGCTCGCGGTGGCCGCGGTCGACCAGCACGGCGAGGCGTACGGCGCCGGGTCGCCCGAGGTCGGCCAGCGCGTCGAGCGCCGCGCGGATGGTGCGCCCGGAGAACAGCACGTCGTCGACCAGGACGACGACCTTGCCGTCGATGCCACCGGGGGGCAGCGCCGTCTTGTGCGCGCGCCGCGTGGGCTGTGAGCGCAGGTCGTCGCGGTACATCGTCACGTCGAGCTCGCCGACCGCGACCGGGGCGCCCTCGACGGCCGTGATCTTCTCGGCGATGCGCCGCGCGAGGGGGACGCCGCGGGTGTGCAGGCCGAGCAGCACCAGGTCGGTGGCGCCCTTGTTGCGCTCGAGCAGCTCGTGCGAGATCCGGGTCAGCGCCCGGGAGATGTCGCGGGAGTCCAGGACGGTGCGCTCGGTGCGGTCCGCGCGTCCGGTCGGTGCGGTCGCGTCGGGCACGGCGTCGTCGGTCGCGGTGTCGTCGGTGGCAGGCATCTGCGCGCCGGACCTCCTTCTCCGCCTCACGGGACGGCTCGTTAAAGGATGTCGATCGGGAGCGACCCTAGCAGCCGAGGCGGTCCCGAGCGGGAAGAGGAGTACGCTCCCAGGGCAGCGGTACTCTCCGCTCACGCAGGTCAGGAACTTCATATGGGCATCGGCTACGCCACCGCATATCGCGCCGGGATCACCCCCTGGGAGAAGGCGAGCCGCGAGGACCAGCCCACCCTCCTGCACCTCCTCGACCACGAGGAGGCACTGCGCCCCGACCGGCTCCGTCGCGCGATCGACCTCGGCTGCGGCCGCGGCGCCAACACCAAGCTCCTCGTCGAGCGCGGCTGGGACGCGATGGGGGTCGACTTCGTCCGCCAGGCCGTCGACGTCGCCGTGCGCCGCAACGGCCTCGACGACGCCCGGTTCGTCATCGGCGACGTGCGCCACCTGGTGCACTCCGGCGTCGGCAACCGGTTCGACCTGTTCCTCGACGTCGGCTGCTTCCAGAGCCTCGACGACGCCGGGCGCACCCTCATGGCCGGCGGTGTCACCGAGCTCGCCGAGCCCGACGCCACCATCCTGATGCGTACGGGCGGCCCGCGGGCGTGGCCCATCCGGGCGCGCAACGCCGTGCGCCACGACATCGAGCGCGCCTACCGCGGCTGGGACGTGACGGCCGTGTCGGGCATCGGCTCGACCGACGCCGCAGCTCCCGCCCGCGCGCCCGGCGGGCGTCGCGGGGAGTGGTTCCGCCTCACCCGCACCTGATCCTGTCCGGGGTCCCGGGAGGCTCAGCGCTCCAGGATGGCGACGACGCCCTGGCCGCCGGCGGCGCAGATCGAGATCAGCGCCCGGCCCGAGCCCTTCTGGGCGAGCAGCTTGGCTGCCACCGGCAGGATCCGGCCCCCGGTGGCGGCGAAGGGGTGGGCCGCGGCGAGCGACGAGCCGTTGACGTTGAGCCGGTGGCGGTCGATGGCGCCGAGCGGGGCGTCGAGGCCGAGGCGCTCGGTGCAGAACACCGGGTCCTCCCAGGCCGCGAGCGTCGCCAGCACCTGCGAGGCGAACGCCTCGTGGATCTCGTAGTAGTCGAAGTCCTGCAGCGTGAGCCCGTTGCGCGCGAGCATCCGCGGCACGGCGTACGCCGGCGCCATCAGCAGGCCCTCGTGGCCGTTGACGTAGTCGACGGCCGCGGTCTCGGCGTCGACGAGGTGCGCGAGCACCGGGAGGCCACGCTCCTGCGCCCACTCGTCGCTGGAGAGCAGCACCGCGGAGGCACCGTCGGACAGCGGGGTGCTGTTGCCCGCGGTCATCGTGGCCGCCGCGCCCTTGCCGAAGACCGGCTTGAGGGCCGCGAGCTTCTCCACCGACGTGTCGGGGCGCAGGTTGTTGTCGCGCTCCACCCCACGGAACGGCGTCACGAGGTCGTCGTGGAAGCCCTCGTCGTACGAGCGGGCGAGGTTGTGGTGCGAACGCGCGGCGAGCTCGTCCTGTGCCTCGCGGGTGATGCGCCACTCCAGCGCGGTCAGCGCCGCGTGCTCGCCCATGGAGAGCCCGGTGCGGGGCTCGCCGTTCTGCGGGATGTCGAGGCCGATGTCACCGGGACGGATCGAGGCGAGGGCCTTGAGCCGGCCGGGGGTGTCCTTGGCGGCGCTGACCCGCATCAGCTTGCGACGGAGCTTGTCGCTGATCGCGACCGGGGCGTCGGAGGTGGTGTCGGTGCCGCCCGCGACGCCGGCGTCGACGACGCCGAGGGCGATCTTGTTGGCGACCTGGATCGCCGCCTGCAGACCGGTGCCGCAGGCCTGCTGGATGTCGATGGCCGGGGTCTCGGGCGCGAGGCGCGAGCCGAGCACGCACTCGCGGGTGAGGTTGAAGTCGCGCGAGTGCTTCAGCACGGCTCCGGCGACGACCTCGCCGAGCCGCTCGCCCCGCAGGTCGAACCGGTCGACCAGGCCGTCGATCGCCGCGGTGAGCATCTCCTGGTTGGAGACCCCGGCGTAGACGGTGTTGGAGCGCGCGAACGGGATGCGGTTGCCGCCGACGACGGCGACGGGGCGGGTGGTGGGCTGCATGTTCCTATCCTTGCCGCAGAGCCGGCCGCCGCCAACGGCGTGAGGGCCACGTCACCACCCGTGTCCCAGCCGCACCCGTCCCGTCCCCCACCCGGAAGAGGGAAGCACCGACCATGAGCGACCGCTACCAGGGCTTCGTGTCCTCCCCGATCGGCAAGCAGCTCGTCAAGGTCCTCGGCCTGCCCGAGCCGACCCGGCTCGACCGCTGGTCCGAGGGCGCGCCCCTGGTCGACGGGATCGTCGTGCTCGGCGGCGCCGGCCGGCTCGCCGAGGCCCTCCCCACCATGCTCGACGGGCTCGGCATCGCGTCGGCCACGACCCTCGAGGAGGGCGTACGCGCCAAGGCGCTCGTCTTCGACGCCACCGGCATCACCGACACCACCGGCCTGGTCGCGCTGCAGCAGTTCTTCACCCCGCTCATGCGGCGCCTGGAGTCGTGCCCGCGGGTCGTGGTCCTCGGCACGCCGCCCGAGCAGCGCACCGGCTCCGAGCGCATCGCCCAGCGCGCACTCGAGGGGTTCACCCGCTCGCTCGGCAAGGAGATCGGCCGCGGCGGCACCGTCCAGCTCGTCTACGTCGCCCCGGCCGTCGACGGCGCGATCGCCTCGACCCTGGCGTTCCTCCTCTCCCCCAAGTCGGCCTACGTCTCCGGCCAGGTGGTGCGCATCGGCAGCCACGGCGCCGCGACCACGGTGCCGGCCACCGACCCGCACCGCCCCCTGGCCGGCAAGGTCGCGCTCGTGACCGGGGCCAGCCGCGGCATCGGTGAGGAGATCGCCCGCGTGCTGCACCGCGACGGCGCGCGGGTCGTCGGGGTCGACGTGCCGCAGGCGGCCAGCGAGCTGCAGACCCTCATGGCCGAGCTCGACGGCGACCACCTCGTGCTCGACATCACCGTCAAGGACGCCCCGCAGCGCATCGCCCACCACCTGCGCGAGCACCACGGCGGCGTCGACGTGGTGGTGCACAACGCGGGCATCACCCGCGACCGGAGGCTCGCCAACATGGACGCCGACCGCTGGAGCAGCGTCATCGCCGTCAACCTCACCGCGCCCGAGCGGATCACCCGCGAGCTGCTCGACTCGGGGGTCCTGCACGCCGGCGGCCGGATCGTCGGCGTCGCCTCGACCTCGGGCATCGCCGGCAACGTCGGCCAGACCAACTACGCCACGTCGAAGGCCGGCGTCATCGGCCTCGTCGACAGCCTGCGCGACGAGCTCGACGACGGCACCACCGTCAACGCCGTCGCTCCCGGCTTCATCGTCACCCGGATGACCGAGGCCGTGCCGTTCCTGACCCGGGAGGTCGGCCAGCGCCTCAACGCCATGTCGCAGGGCGGCCTGCCGATCGACGTCGCCGAGACGGTCGCGTGGCTCGCGAGTCCCGGGTCGGCGGCCGTCAACGGCAACGTCGTGCGGGTGTGCGGCCAGATGATGCTGGGGGCCTGATGTCCGGCGAGCCCGCCCGCCTGACCGCGCTGGTGCGGGCCGCGCTCCCGGCGGTGCCGCTCGTCAACCGGCTGCCCGGCATCCGCAAGGGCGACGTCGGCGACTTCAGCGGCCTGGCACGCTGCCGCGGTGGCGTGGTCGTCGAGCGGACCCGCGTCGACGCGTACGCCGACGTGTGCGGCTTCCCCCGCCGCGACGTCGTACCCCTCACGTATCCGCACGTGCTGGCGTTCCCGCTGCACATGGCGATCATGGCCGACCCCGCGTTCCCCTACGCCGCGATCGGTCTGGTCCACGTCGAGAACGCCATCACCGCCCACCGCGAGGTCGCGGTGGGCGAGCGGCTCGACGTCACCACCGCGGCGGGCGAGCCGCGGCCGCACGCGAGGGGCGTGCTGCTGGACTTCACCACCACGGTCTCCGGCGACGACGGCACGGCGTGGGAGTCCACCTCCACCTACCTGCGCCGCGGGCGGTCCGTCGACGGCGAGCCCGCCGCCGGGCTGCACGTCCCGGACCCGCCCGGCGGGGGCATGGCGTGGCGCCTTCCTGCCGGCCTCGGCCGCACGTACGCCGCGGTGTCGGGCGACGCCAACCCGATCCACCTCCATCCGCTGACGGCGCGGGCGCTGGGCTTCCCGCGCCAGATCGCCCACGGGATGTGGACGCTAGCCCGCTCGGTGGCCGCGATCGAGAACCGGCTGCCGGCCGCCGTGACGCTCGAGGCGGCGTTCAAGAAGCCGGTGCTCCTGCCGGGCACCGTCGCCTACGCGGCGCGGCGCCACGACGACGGGTGGACGTTCGCGATGACCAACCCCACCGACGGCTCCCCGCACCTCCTCGGGCGCACCTCCCCGGCCTGACGGTTCATCAAGGTATGCAGACCAACCCGCACTTCCCGGCGTGAACTGATCGAGGGAAGTGCCGGTTCACCGACATACCTTGATGAACCAACGACGGCGCGGCGGCCGCGGGCGGGCTACGGGCGGTCGTCGCGCATCCGGATCAGGCCCTCCTGGGCGACCGTGGCGACCAGCTCGCCCGTACGCGAGAACACCCGCGCCAGCGCGAGCCCGCGCGCGCCGCCGGCGAAGGGCGAGAACTGGTCGTAGAGCCACCAGTCGTCGGCGCGGAAGGGGCGGTGGAACCAGATCGTGTGGTCGAGCGAGGCGGGCTGGAGGCGGGGCGAGCCGATGTGGACGCCGTGCGGGACCAGGGTCGCGCCGAGGAGCGTGAGGTCACTGGCGTAGGTGAACGCCGCCTGCTGCGTCGTGGCGTCGTCGCCGAGGTCGCCGTCGACCCGGATCCAGAGCCGGGCGCGCGCCGGCTGGTCAGGATCGTCGGGAATCCCGCGCCCCGTCATGCCGACGTGGCGGATGTCGAGCGCCGCCCACTCCCGCTCCCACTGCCCGATGGACCCGGGTGACAGGCCGCGCGCGAGCTCCGCCAGCGGCATCCCCTGCTCGGGGGCCGGCACCTCGGGCATCCGGTCCTGGTGCTCGAGGCCGGGCTCGAGCACCTGGAAGTCGGCCGTCATGTAGTAGATCGCCCGCCCGTGCTGGCGCGCCGAGACGCGCCGGGTGACGAACGAGCGGCCGTCGCGGATGCGCTCGACGTCGTAGACGATCGGGACCGTGGTGTCGCCGGGGTGCAGGAAGTAGGAGTGCATCGAGTGCATCACGAAGGCGCTGTCCACGCTGCGGGTGGCTGCGACGACGGCCTGGGCCGCGACCTGACCGCCGAAGACCCGCTGCCGCTCGGTGTCGGCCTGGGCGCCCCGGTAGAGGTCCACCTCGAGCTGCTCGAGGTCGAGGAGCGCCGTGAGCTCCCGGGCACTGCCGGCCATCAGCGGCCGTCCCAGCCGGGATCGTCGTCGCGGGAGCCCGAGTCGTCCTTGGGGTCGACCTCGAGGTCGGCCAGGAACGCCTCGAACGCGCTGCCGATCTCCTCGCCGGTGGGCAGCGGCCCGTCGCCGGCCAGCAGGGACGACCCGCTCGCCTCGGCCTCGCGGAAGGAGTCGTACTGCTGCTCGAGGCCACGCACCACGTCGCCGACCTCGTCGTGGCTGGCGAGGTAGCGGTCGACCTCGGTCATGGTGATCTCGGCGGCCTCGCGGAGATCGGTGAGGTCGATGGTGAGGTGGCCGCCGATCTCGAGGTGCTCGAGCAGCACGAGCGCCGCCTGGGGGTACTCCATCTGGGCGAGGTAGTGCGGGATGTGCGCGACGAAGCCGAGCGCGTCGACGCCCCACTCCCCCAGCCGGATCTCCAGCAGCGCCTGCGCGCTGGCCGGGACCCGCAGCTCGCTCTGCCACGGGCTCTCGCCCGGCACGAGGTCGGGGCGGTTGGCGTGGGGCGTGATGGCGATCGGGCGGGTGTGCGGCACCGCCATCGGCACGGCGCCCATGCTGACCACCCGCGAGACGCCGAACCGCTCGACGACCTCCCGCACGGCGCGCGCGAAGCCCTCCCAGCGGATGTCGGGCTCCGGGCCGGCGAGCAGCAGGAACGGCGTACCGCCGGTGTCGCGCATCGCGCGCACCACCAGCCGGGGCGCCTCGTAGTCGGTGTAGTGGTCGCGGATGAACGTCACCGGTGGGCGACGGGCGCGGTAGTCGTGCAGCGAGTCGACGTCGAAGGTCGCCACGACCTTGCCCTCCGTCAGCCCCGCGAGGTGGCGCGCGGCGAGCTCGGCGGACTTGCCGGCGTCGAGGAATCCGGTGAGGACGACGACGAGCGTGAGGTCGCCGGCGTCGGCCGGCATCGACAGCTCGGCGTCGTCGACGATGTGCACGAGTCGTTCGGCCATGACAGGAGCCTAGTGAGTCCGACCTCGTGACCCGACACACACCCGCCGATGATGGGCAGGCGTTGTTACCCAAGGGTAACGTGATCTCACCCTGTCCACTGAGAGCCTGGGAGTAGCCAGTGTCCCGACCACAGCGTGAGGTCGTCTTCGTCGACGGCGTACGCACCCCGTTCGGCAAGGCCAAGGGCCAGTACGCCGAGACGCGGGCCGACGACCTCGTCATCAAGTGCATCCGCGAGCTGATGCGCCGCAACCCGTCGTTGCCGCCCGAGCGCGTCGACGAGGTGGCCGTCGCCGCCACCACCCAGATCGGCGACCAGGGCCTGACGATCGGGCGCACCGCCGCCCTCCTCGCCGGACTGCCGCAGAGCGTGCCCGGCTACTCCATCGACCGCATGTGCGCTGGCGCGATGACGGCCGTGACCAACACGGCGTCCGGCATCGCGTTCGGTGCCTACGACGTCGCGATCGCCGGCGGCGTGGAGCACATGGGCCGCCACCCCATGGGCGAGGGCGTCGACCCCAACCCCCGCATCCTCTCCGAGCGGATCGTCGACCCGGACGCGCTCGTGATGGGCAAGACGGCCGAGAACCTCCACGACCGCTACCCCACGATCACCAAGCAGCGCGTCGACGAGTACGCCGTGCGCAGCCAGCAGAAGACCAAGGCCGCCTACGACGCCGGCAAGATCCAGCCCGACCTGGTGCCGGTCGCGACCCGCTCCGCCGAGGCGGGCTGGGGCCTGGCCACGCTCGACGAGCCGATGCGGCCCGAGACCACCATGGAGTCGCTGGCCGGGCTCAAGACCCCGTTCCGCTCCCACGGCAACGTGACCGCGGGCAACGCCGCCGGCATCAACGACGGCGCCACCGCCGCGCTGCTCGCCGACGAGGAGACCGCGCGCGAGCTCGGGCTCCCGGTGAAGATGCGCCTGGTCACCTACGCCTTCGTCGGCGTCGAGCCCGAGGTGATGGGCGCCGGCCCGATCCCGGCGACCGAGAAGGCGCTCAGGCTCGCCGGCCTCACCATCGACGACATCGACGCGTTCGAGGTCAACGAGGCGTTCGCCGTGCAGGTGCTCGCGTTCCTCGAGCACTACGGCATCGCCGACGACGACCCGCGCGTGAACCCCTACGGCGGTGCGATCGCGATGGGCCACCCGCTGGCCTCCTCCGGCGTACGCCTGATGAACCAGCTGGCGCGCCAGTTCGAGGAGCGCCCCGAGGTCCGCTACGGCCTGACGACCATGTGCATCGGCATCGGCATGGGCGGCACCGTGATCTGGGAGAACCCGCACTGGACCGGCGCCGGCTCCAGCAGCTCCGACTCGACGGGAGAGACCAAGTGAGCACGCACGAGACCAGCATCTACGAGCGCGCGCAGGCGATCGTCTCCGACGCCGAGCGCGTGACCCGCGCCCACCTGCGCACGGTGGCGCTGCCGGGCGTGACGTTCGGGCTGATCACCCTCGACAACGGCGAGGACCACACCAAGCCCAACACGTTCGGCCCGGCCTCGCTGCTCGCCCTCAACGACGCGATCGACGCGGCACTCGCCGACGAGACGATCGACGCGATCGCAGTGACGGGCAAGCCGTTCATCCTGGCGGCCGGCGCCGACCTCACCGCCATCCAGGGCGGCGGCCCCGACGCCGTGCGCACCGTCGGCGAGCTCGGCCACGCGGTGTTCCGCAAGCTCCAGGACGGCGGCAAGCCGTCGTTCGGCCTCGTCAACGGCCTCGCCCTCGGCGGCGGCCTCGAGGTGGCGCTGCACTGCACCTACCGCACCGTCATGGACTCCGCGCCGGCCCTCGGCCTGCCCGAGGTCATGCTCGGCCTGGTCCCCGGCTGGGGCGGCGCCTGGCTGGTGCCCAACCTGGTCGGTGCCGACAAGGCAGTGACGCTGATCATCGAGAACCCGCTCAACCAGGGCAGGACGCTGGGCGGGAAGGCGGCCTACGACTTCGGGCTGGCCGACGCGGTCTTCGGCGGTGCCGACTTCCTGGAGCAGTCGCTGCTCTGGGCCGCGTCCGTCGTACGCGGCGAGACCGTCGTCGATCGCCCCGAGGTCGACCGGGGCGAGGCCTGGGACGCCGCGATCGAGCGCGCCCGGGGCATCGTCGCGGCCAAGACCGGCGGCGCGTCCCCTGCCGCCGCGAAGGCCGTCGAGCTCATCGCCGCGGCGCGCGACAGCGACCGCGACACCGGCTTCGCGGCCGAGGACGACGCCCTCGAGGCGCTGTCGAAGACCGCCGAGCTGCTCGCCTCGCTCTACTCGTTCGACCTCGTGCAGAAGCGCGCCAAGCGTCCCGCCGGGGCGCCCGACCGGTCGCTCGCCCGCCCGGTGACGAAGGTGGGCATCGTCGGCGCCGGCCTGATGGCCAGCCAGCTCGCGCTGCTGTTCGTCCGTCGTCTCCAGGTGCCGGTCGTGCTGACCGACCTCGACCAGGAGCGCGCCGACAAGGGCGTGGCCTACGTCCACGCCGAGATCGACAAGCTGCTCGCCAAGGGCCGGATCAACCAGGACAAGGCCAACCGGCACAAGGCGCTGGTCACGGGAGAGACCGACAAGCAGGTCGCCTTCGGTGACGCCGACTTCGTGATCGAGGCGGTCTTCGAGGAGATGTCGGTCAAGAAGACCGTCTTCGCCGACGTCGAGCAGGTCGTCTCGCCCGAGTGCGTGCTGGCGACCAACACCTCCTCGCTGTCGATCACCGAGATGGCGGCCGACCTCCAGCACCCCGAGCGGGTCGTGGGCTTCCACTTCTTCAACCCGGTCGCGGTCATGCCGCTGCTGGAGATCGTGAAGGGCGACGCGACCGACGACGCCACGCTGGCCACCGCGTTCGCGACCGGCAAGGCGCTGAAGAAGACCTCGATCCTGGTCAAGGACAGCCCGTCGTTCATCGTCAACCGCCTCCTCGGCCGCTTCCTGGGCGAGGTCGCCAAGGCGGTGGACGCCGGCACCCCGATCGAGACCGCGGACGCCGCGTTCGCCGGCATCGCCCCCATGCCGCCGTTCATGCTGCTCGGCCTCGTCGGCCCGGCGATCGCGCTCCACAACAACGAGACGCTGGTCAAGGCGTTCCCGGACCGCTTCTACGTCTCGCCGCTCCTCGAGCGGGTCGTGGCGGAGAAGAAGACCTCGTTCTACCTGCCCGACCTCTCCATCGACCCGCAGATCAAGGCGCTGCAGGAGCAGCCGGAGTCCCCGGTCGAGCTGACCAAGGAGGAGCTGCGCGTGGCGGCCCTCTCCGGGCTCGCCGAGGAGGCGCGCCTGATGCTCGACGAGGGTGTCGTCGCCGCCCCGCAGGACATCGACCTGGCGATGATCACCGGCGCCGGGTTCTCGTTCTGGAACGGCGGGCTCACCTTCATGCTCGACGTCCAGGGCATCTCGGAGAAGGTGACCGGCAAGCGGTTCCACTGAGCCCGCGACCGGGCCGAGTCGGCCCGTCCTGACGCTCACACCACGTCGAGTCGGCGCATCCTGACCGCAGGATGCGCCGACTCGGCGGCATTTCCGAGCCATGATGCGCCGACTCGGCGGCATTTCCGACCCATGATGCGCCCACTCGGCACTCCGGCGTGGTGTCTCCGGGAGACTGCTCGCCCCGGCACCGAACCGGACCGAGCCCCCGTCGCGTCAGGAGGGGCATGAGACCACCCACCTGCAGGAGCACCGATGGAGCGGCGTGACCCCGACGCCTTCACCGACTTCGTCGCCGCGTCGTCGGCCGCCCTGCATCGCACGGCGTACCTGTTGGTCGGCGAGCGCGGCCTGGCCCAGGACCTCCTCCAGGAGGCGCTGACCAAGACGTACGTCGCCTGGCCGCGGCTGCGAGACCCCGCCAAGGCGGAGGCCTACACGCGCAAGGCGATCACCACGACGGCGATCGGCTGGTACCGACGCAAGGGATGGACCGCGGAGCGCCCGGGCGCGGAGCCGCCGGACCCGGGTCGTCCGGGTCACGAGGCCGAGGTCGCCGAGCGGGACTGGCTCTGGCAGGCGCTGCTCGCCCTGCCGCCTCGGCAGCGGGCCGCGCTGGTCTGCCGGTTCTACGACGACCTGAGCGAGGCCCAGACCGCCGAGGTGATGGGCTGCGCGCCCGGCACCGTCAAGAGCCAGGTCTCCGCCGGGCTCGCCAAGCTGCGCACGGCCATGGCCGACCGCGGCCGGGACACCACCTTCCTGGAGGACGAGCTGATGGGGGCGACGCGATGACCACCGACCTGCGTGAGCTGATGACCGAGCGTGCCGACCGCCTCGACCCTCCGGTCGTCGACGTGTCCGCCATCATGACCGCGGCCCACGGGAGGGTGCGCCGCCGCCGGTACGCCGGGGCGGTGGTGGCCGCAGCCGCCGCCCTCGCGGCCGTCGTCGCTCTCCCCGGCGTGCTCGCCGGCGCCGGAGGCGACGACGACGGCCTGGTCGCCGCCGCGCCCGCGGACCAGGAGGACCCCGTCGCGTGGGTGCGCGGCACCGTCCTGCACATGTCTCCCGACGGGCCCACCGTCGACCTGGGCGCCCGGGGCACCGCACCGGTGTCGCTGGTGCAGGGGACGTCCGGCTTCGTCTTCTCCGAGGCCGACGGCAGCGTCCACGCCGTGCTGGACGGCGAGGTGCTCGAGGTGGGCGTGCTGGCGGCCCCCGAGGCCGCCCGGTTCGAGTCCGACGGCGACGTCGTGGCCTGGGTGGACGCCGACGAGGGCGACCCGGCGTACGCCGTCATCGACCTGGCCCAGGGCTCGGGCGTCACCCGGCTCCCGGTGACCGACGGGACCGCCACCCCGCTCGAGCGAGAGGCCGACATGACCGCCGCCGTGGCCGCGGTCGACGGCCGGACCGTCTACCTGCGGACCGCCGACGGCGTCACGGCGTGGGAGCCGTTCAGCGGCGACACCAGCCTCGAGCCGCTCACGGGAGCGCCCGGCACGCGCGTAGTGGTGGAGGACGTCAAGAACGGGGTGTTCCACTACCACCGGGCGGGCGGAACGCCCGCCGACAAGGAGGAGGCCTACGTCGTCGGGCCGGACCTCGCCACCGGGGTCGAGGTGGAGAGCTGGGACGGGATCCTGTCCCCCGACGGCCGCCACCTCATCTCCGAGACCGCCGACGTGAACATCGTCTCCGACACGATGACCGGCGAGCGACTGCCGTTCGACATCGGGGACTACGCGTTCCTCGCCGGCTATCGCTGGCTCGACGACGACACCTACGCGGCCCTGGCGATGAAGGGCCTCCGGGACGAGAGCGTCGACCTCATGCGGTGCGAGGTGGCGACCGGCCGCTGCCAGCCCGTCGTCACCGGTGAGGACCTGGTCGGCGACACCGCCCTCGTGCTCCCCCGCGGCGAGAGCTGGTGAGCCGGGCCCGCGTCAGGTGACGTCCTCGGGGACGCGGGCGGCCAGGCGGGAGTGCGAGCGGCCGTAGGCGAAGTAGACGACCAGGCCGATCGCCATCCACACCACGAACCGGACCCACGTGTCGCCCTTCAGGTTGAGCATCAGGTAACCGCACATCAGCACCGAGACGGACGCGACCAGCGGGGCGGCGGGCGTACGGAAGCCGCGTGGGAGGTCGGGACGCTGGCGACGCAGCACCACGACGCCGGCGCTGACGAGCACGAACGCGAACAGGGTGCCGATGTTGACCATCTCCACCAGCGTGGCCAGGTCGACGAAGCCACCGAGGCAGGCCACGGCGACGCCGGTGATGGCGGTGAAGATGTAGGGCGTCCCGAACCGCGGGTGGACCCTCGCCAGGCGGCGGGGAAGGAGACCGTCGCGCGCCATGGCGAACCCCACGCGGGTCTGGCCGAGCATCAGGATCATCACGACCACGATCAGGCCGATGCAGGCGCCGATCGCGATGAGCCGTCCCATCCACTCCATGCCGACCGCGTCGAACGCCGTCGCCAGCGGGGCGGCGTCGTTCTCGTCGATGTCGCGGTAGTTCTGCATGCCGGTGACGACGAGGCTGACCGCCATGTAGAGGACGGTGACGATCGCCAGCGACCCGAGGATGCCGCGCGGGACGTCGCGCTGGGGGTTGCGCGTCTCCTCGGCGGTCGTCGCGACGATGTCGAAGCCGATGAACGCGAAGAACACCGTGGCCGCGGCGGCGATCACGCCTGCGACGCCGTAGACCGCCGGGTCGCTCCCCAGGAGGGTGCTGATGAGGGAGGAGTCCATGAAGCCGGCGTCGCCCGGAGGCGCCGGCTCGGACGGCGGGATGAACGGCGAGTAGTTGGCGGTGTCGATGTGGCTGATGCCGAAGACGATGACGGCCGCGACGACCAGCAGCTTGATGGCGACGACGACCTGGTTGAGCACGCTGGAGAACTTGATGCCGGCGATCAGCACGCCCGTCACCAGCAGCGAGATGATGATCGCCGGGAGGTCCATGGTGCCGTCGGCGGCCGAGCCCAGCGCGGTCGGCACCTCCAGGAACGTGCCGTCGAAGACCTCCTGGAAGTAGCCCGAGAAGCTGGTCGCGAGCGCCGCCGACCCGATGGTGAACTCCAGGACCAGGTCCCAGCCGATGATCCAGGCGATCAGCTCGCCGAAGGTGGCGTAGGAGAACGTGTACGCGCTGCCCGCGACGGGCACCGTCGAGGCGAACTCGGCGTAGCAGAGCGCGGCGAGCGCGCAGGCCAGGCCCGCGATCGCGAAGGCCAGGGTGATCGCGGGTCCGGCGTTGGTCTTGGCGACCGTGCCGGTGATCACGAAGATGCCGGCCCCGATGATGACCCCGACCCCGAACACCATCAGGTCGAGGACGCCGAGGTTCTTCTTCAACCGGTGCTCGGGCTCGTCGGTCTCGGCGATCGACTGCTCGACTGACTTCGTCCGGAAGAGACTCATCCAAGCAACCTAGGACCGCCCGGTTCCCTCCGTCGAGCCCTCCCCTGGGTGCCTGGCTGGCGCGCTCCTCTGCGTCATACGAGCTGCCACCCATACGTGCGGGTTCGTATGAAGCACCGGGCGGCAGCCCGGGCACGGCTCAGGCGGTGTGGTCGACCTCGACGACGGTGAGCCCCCGGTCGAGGGCGGTGACGTCCTCCACGATCGAGCGGGCGAGGGTCTGGGCGTCGAGCCCGATGCGGGAGAGGATCGCGTCGCGCTTGGCGTGGTCGAGGAACTCCTGCGGGATGCCGTGGAGGCGGAACGGCGTACGCACGCCCGCGTCGTTGAGCGCCTGGAGGAGCGCGGTGCCGCACCCGCCGACGCGACCGTTGTCCTCCACGCTCACCACGAGGCGGTGCTCGCCGGCGAGGTCGATCAGGGCGGGGTCGACCGGCTTCACCCAGCGGGGGTCGACGACCGTGACGCCGATCCCCTGGGCGGTCAGTCGCGAGGCCACGTCGACCGCGGTCGTGGCCATCGACCCGACGGCCACGATCAGCACGTCGCGCTCACCCGAGCGGACGAGCACGTCGGCGCCGCCGGCACGCCCGATGGCCGGGATGTCCTCCGGCGGCGGCCCCTTGGGGAAGCGCACCACGGTCGGGGCGTCGTCGACCTGGACGGCCTCGTCGAGCAGCTCGTTGAGCCGCGTGACGTCGCGCGGGGCCGCGAGGCGCAGGCCCGGGACGACCTGGAGGATCGACATGTCCCACATGCCGTTGTGACTGGCGCCGTCGTCGCCGGTGACGCCCGAGCGGTCGAGCACGAACGTGACGCCGCACCGGTGCAGCGCGACGTCCATCAGCACCTGGTCGAAGGCGCGGTTGAGGAAGGTCGCGTAGACGGCGAAGACGGGGTGCAGGCCGCCCATCGCCAGGCCGGCGGCCGACGTGACGGCGTGCTGCTCGGCGATGCCGACGTCGAACGTGCGCTCGGGGTACTTCTCGGCGAACACGTCGAGGCCGACGGGGTGCACCATCGCCGCGGTGATCGCCACCACGTCGTCGCGGCGGGCGCCGAGGTCGACGATGGCCTCGGAGAAGTGGTCGGTCCAGATCTTGCCCTTGGGCTTCTCCGCCCCGGTCTGCACGTCGAACGGGCCGGGTGCGTGGAACTGGTCGGCCTCGTGGCGCAGCGCCGGGTCGTAGCCCTGGCCCTTGTGCGTCAGCGCGTGGACGATCACGGGTCCGTCGAAGCGCTTGGCGCTGGCCAGCGCCTGCTCCATCGCGGCGCGGTCGTGCCCGTCGACCGGCCCCACGTACTTCAGGCCGAGGTCCTCGAAGAGGCCCTGCGGGGCGATGGCGTCCTTCATCCCCTTCTTGACCGCGTGGAGCGCGTCGTAGGCCGCGTGGCCGACGCCGGGCACCGCGTTGAGCCGCTTCTTCACCAGGTCGAGGACCTGCTCGTAGCGGGGGTTGGTGCGCAGCGAGGTCAGCGCCGTGGCGAGCCCGCCGATCGTCGGCGTGTAGGAGCGCTCGTTGTCGTTGACCACGATCACCAGGCGGCTCTTCTTCGCGATGGCGATGTTGTTGAGGGCCTCCCACGCCATGCCGCCGGTCAGGGCGCCGTCACCGATCACGGCGACGACGTGGCGCTCGTCACCGCGGATCGCGTACGCCTTGGCGAGTCCGTCGGCGTAGGACAGCGCGGTGGAGGCGTGCGAGTTCTCCACGATGTCGTGCTCGGACTCGGCCTGGCTGGGGTAGCCGCTGAGGCCACCTTCCTTGCGCAGGGTGTCGAAGTCGGCGTGGCGCCCGGTGACGAGCTTGTGGACGTAGGACTGGTGCCCGGTGTCGAAGACGACGCGGTCGTGGGGCGAGTCGAACACGCGGTGGATCGCGAGGGTCAGCTCGACGACGCCGAGGTTGGGGCCCAGGTGACCCGAGTTGGTCGCGACCGTGCGGATCATCACGTCGCGGATCTCGGCCGCGAGCTCGTCGAGCTGCTCCGCGGTGAGGCCGCGGAGGTCGCGCGGGGAGGCGATCGAGTCGAGGAGAGCCATGGGGCAGGAGTCTATTTCATGGGCGGTCGAGGACTGCTACCGACGGCTCGTGGAGGCTGCCCAGCCACACCCGTCCGTCGTGCTCCCGCACACCCGTCACCATGTGGAAACCGGGGCCGTGGCCGGGCCGCTCGAGGTCGAGGTCGTGCACCAGCCGCCCGGTGTCGTCGTAGGCCTGCACGCGGATCGTCTGCGCCGGCTTGGGCTGGAGCGCCTCGGGGATCCGGGTGACCGCCTTGCGCAGCAGGAGCGGCGCGGACCCCAGCCGCTCGACGAGGCCGTCGAGCGGGCTCGCCACGGCCACCCAGATGAGCCCGTCGCTCCCCCGGCTGATGTTGTCGGGGTAGCCCGGCAGGTCGGTGACCAGGTGGTCGCGCTCCCCCGCCCTCGGCCCGGCCAGCCACAGGCGTACGACGGTGCGCCCGCGGCACTCGGCCACCGCGACGTAGGACTCGTCGGCGGCCAGCGCCACGCCGTTGGAGAACGCCAGCCCGGTGAGCACCACCTCGACGGAGCCGTCGGGGTCGCGGCGCACCAGCCGGCCGGTGCGGGTGTCCTGGACGAAGTCGTCCTTCCACCGCTCCACGCCGAAGTGCAGCGAGGAGTCGCTGAACCAGATGGTGCCGTCGGCCGCGACGGCGGCGTTGTTGCAGAACATCATCGCCCGGCCCTCGACCCGGTCGACCAGCACCTCCACGGCGCCGGTCCCGACGGACACCCGCAGCACGCCACGGCGCGCATCGCACACCACGAGGTCGCCGTCCGGCAGCAGCTCGAGCCCGAGCGGGCGGCCACCCGTGTCGGCGACCCGCCGGGTGCTGCCCGTGGCCGGGTCGAGCGCCCAGATCACGCCGTCCTCCGTGCCGGTGAGGACGGTGCCGTCCGCGGCCACGACCACGTCCTCGGCACCCATCGACGGGACGGGGTGCACGGTCAGGCGGGGGCGGCTCATGGGGTCATCGTGGCGTAGGCGTCGCTGCCGAGGAAGGCCGGAACGATGTCGATCGCGGCCGACGTCAGGTCGAGCCCGCGCGCGACCTCGGGGTCGACGAAGACGATCCGGCGGCCCTCGCGGCAGTCGATGTCGGCGTCGGTGAGGTCGGTGGCGGCGACGAACACCTGCATGACGTCCCAGGTGCCGTAGGCCTCCCGGTGGTCGACGACGAACTCGCGGAAGAGCCGCAGCCCGCCGGGCGGCAGGCGTACGCCGGTCTCCTCCTCCAGCTCGCGGTGGGCGGCCGGCTCGAAGTCCTCCCCGGGCTCGACGTGGCCTCCGGCGAGTCCCCACTTCTCGGGGTCGATGCGCGGGTGCTCGTCGCGCTCCTGCAGCAGGATCCAGCCCCTCCGGTCGACCAGGATGACGCCGGCGAAGCGGCGCGGGTCGGGGCCGGGGTCGGGACGGGCGTCGGGATCGGGGTTGGGCATCCGCCGACCCTAGCCAGCCCTCACATGCGCACCCGGTAGCGACGCCCGCGGAGCGCGTCCTCGACGAGGCCCACCTCGCGGCGTACGCCGAGCAGGCGGGCGTCCTCGAGCTGGAAGGTCTGCACCGCGGCGAGGACGACCGCTTCGTCGGCCACGTCCTTGAGGTCGCCGCGGATCTCGCTCAGTCCGCGGCGGGTCGCGAGCTGCTGGGCCTCGACGTGCAGCACGGCGAAGCGAGCAAGCACGACGACGTGGCGGCGCAGGCCAGGGAAGCGGCGGTAGTCGGGCGGGCAGAGGTCGAGCAGCCAGCTGGCGGCGGTCACCTCCCAGTCGGGGGCGTCGGGCGGCCGGACCTGCCGCGGCCAGCCGGGCGGCGCCACGCCCGCATGTCCCGAGGGCGGCGTGGGCCGTTGGCGGGGTTGCGGCGCGGGGAACACCCAGGCATCGTATCGAACATCTGTTCGATGCCTCAGTCGGAGTCGAGCGCCTTCTCCACCTCGGCGAGCTCCGGGTCGCGCAGGCCGACCAGGTCCAGGCGCCACCACGCGTCGGGGTAGACCAGCCGCCCCGTCATCCACGGCTCGTGACCGTTGAGGAGCAGGACCTGGCAGGCCGGCTCCGGGATGCGGCGTGAGGGTCGCTCGAGCCCGTGGTTCGAGGCGGCGCTCCACCCGCGGCTGCCGTAGAAGCCGGGGTCGCCCTCGAGGAACACGAGGGGAGCACCGAGACGCTCGGCCGCCTCCCGGGCCTCGGCGAGCAGCCGGTTCCCGATCCCCTTGCGCTGGTGGTCCGGGGCGACCGCCAGCGGGCTGAGCACCAGCACGTCGACGAGCCGCTCGCGCGCGTCGAGCCAGGCACGCGACAGCGCGACGCAGCCGACCACCTCGTCGTCCGCGACGGCGACGAGCTCGACCGCCATGTCCTCCACCCCTCGCAGGCGCGCCATCACGTCGTTGATCGCCACCCCGTGCTCGCCGAAGGCGGCCTCCACGACGGTCTCGACGGCCGGCGTGTCCACGTCGCCGGCCTCGCGCACCTCGACCGTGCCGTCGACCGCCTTCTCGTCGCTCACGGTGTCAGCCCGCCAGGAACGACCAGCGCACCTGGCGCTCGGCGTTGTCGACGTTGAGGTCCACCAGGCAGATGCTCTGCCAGGTGCCGAGCGCGAGCTGTCCGTCGAGCACCGGCACGGTGCAGTGCGGCGGCACGATCGCGGGCATGACGTGGGAGCGTCCGTGGCCCGGTGAGCCGTGGCGGTGGCGCCACCGGTCGTCGGCGGGCAGGAGGTCGCCGAGCGCGGCCAGCAGGTCGTCGTCGGAGCCGGCACCGGTCTCGATGACCGCGATCCCCGCGGTCGCGTGCGGGACGAAGGCCTGCAGGAGCCCGTCGCCGCGCCCCGACACGAAGTCGGCCGCGTCGCGGGTCAGGTCGAGCACGACCTCGTCACCACCGGTGCGGTAGGTGCGCACCTCACTGTCCATCGCGCAACGCCTCCTCGATCCGCTCGACCTTGGCCGTCAGCTGGCCGTCGTAGCCGGGGCGGATGTCGGCCTTCAGCACGAGCCCGACCCGCGGGGACACCGCGGCGACGACGTCGACGGCGCGCTTGACCACCGCCATCACCTCGTCCCACTCCCCCTCGATGTTGGTGAACATGGCGTTGGTCTCGTGGGGCAGTCCCGACTCGCGCACGACACGCACGGCGGCGGCGACCGCGTCGGTGACCGACCCGGTCGGGTCGCTGGACATGGGTGAGAGGGAGAAGGCGACGATCATGTCGCCCACGCTATGCCACGTCCCGGGGCCCCCTCCCGGCCGCCCGACCCCGGCCACCCCGGCGGGTGGGATGTCCTGCCCGCAGGCGTGCCTACGGTCGAAGCACGACCCCACGGCCCTCTGCGAGGGCCTCAACGAAGGGACAGCGCCGTGCCTGACGTCACCGCGAGCTCAGGGCTGCTGGGCAGCACGAAGGTCCACGTCGAGGACTCGGGCGGCACCGGCCGTCCCGTCGTCCTCATCCACGGCTGGCCGCTCTCGTCCGAGTCCTGGAGCGAGCAGGTCGGACCGCTCAGCGCGGCCGGCCACCGGGTCGTGGCCTACGACCGACGGGGCTTCGGCCACAGCGACAAGCCCTCGGGCGGCTACGACTACGACACCCTCGCCGACGACCTCGACGGCGTGCTCTCCGAGCTCGACCTCACCGACGCCACGCTCGTCGGCTTCTCCATGGGTGGCGGCGAGGTCGCCCGCTACGTCGCCCGCCACGGCCAGGACAGGCTGCGCTCGGTGGTCTTCGCGGCAGCCGTGCCGCCCTACCTCCTCGCGAGCGACGACAACCCCGAGGGCCCGCTGACCGAGGAGGCCGCCGCCGCGATGGCCGCCGGCCTCGCCGACGACCGGGTCGGCTTCTTCGACGGGTTCATGCGCGACTTCTTCTCCGCCGACGGCGAGCTCAAGGTCACCGAGGCGCAGCGCCAGGAGGCCATCGTGCTGTGCCACCAGAGCGACCAGAAGGCCGCCCTGGGCTGCATGGAGGCGTTCGGCACGACCGACTTCCGCGACGACCTCACGGCCATCACGGTGCCGACGTTGGTCATCCACGGCGACAGCGACGCCACCGTCCCCTTCGAGGGCTCGGGCCGGCGCACCCACGAGGCGGTCGGCGGCTCCGAGCTCGTGGTCGTCGAGGGTGCGCCCCACGGCCTCAACGTGAGCCACGCCGACGAGTTCAACCGGGCGCTGCTGGAGTTCCTGGCGCGCTGACCACGACATCGTGGAGGATCCGCGTCACCTGGTGACGCCGATCCTCCACGATCTGCGGCCGGAGCCGAGGTCAGGCGTTGGTGCCCTCGCCCGGGAGCCCACCCTGCGGGTCGGGCGTACCGCCGCGACAGCTCACCCCGAACTCGGGGGCGGTGTGCCCGTCGCCATACTCCGCGAGGAACAGCCCGAGCCGGCGGTCGTCGGCTCCGTCGAGGCGCAGCTGGGCGCCCCACACCGTCACCACGACGGGCGAGGGAAGGCCCTCGCGCGGCGACATGATGCCGTTGTCGGGCAGCTGCTCGGCCAGCAGGGCGCGGTCGGCCTCGGACAGGTCGGGGGCGTGGGTGATCCAGACGGTGCCATGCTCGAGGTCGTGCACCGCGTTCTCCTCGCGCACCGGCTCGTCGTAGACGCCGCAGGCCAGCCAGACCGGCGCGTGCGGCCCGCCCGCGGGCGGGTCGTGGGGGTACTCGACGTCGCCCATCGTGTGGGTCCGGTCGGTGATGTCCCACGTCTCGACCAGCGTGAGGTCCAGGGCGCGCTGCGCACGCTCGTCACCACGGACGGCGCGGTCGACGAGCGGTGCCACGAGCGCGGCACCCAGCACCAGCGCGGAGGCGACGCCGGCCAGCACGAGGGGCAGGCTGCGGCGCGGCTCCTCGGCGACGGGCGGGTACGCCGGCAGTGGCGCGGGCGGCCCGGCCGGCGCGTCGGACGGCTCGGCGGGCCACTCGGCGGGCCGCGCGTCGGACCGTTCGGGCGCCCCGGTCGTACCGGCTGGGCCGGAGGTGTCGGGGGCGTCCACCACGTCGCCGGGCCGGTCGGTCACGACAACGCCACGGCCGCGGCGTCGCGGGCCCGGACGGGCTCGGGGACGACCCGCTCCCCCATCGCGTTCGGGCTCAGCCCGTCACGCTCGAAGGGGAAGACCTCCCAGTCGGCCATCGCGCCGAGCGGTGGCCGGCCGGCCGCGTCCAGGTCGTCCTGGACGCGGCCGCGCCACACCGCTGCCGGGTCGGCAGCGTGGTCGTTCATCCCCGAAGCAGGTTGCGCAGGACGTACTGCATGATGCCGCCGTTGCGGTAGTAGTTGGCCTCGCCCGGGGTGTCGATGCGGACGACGGCCTCGAACTCGCTGGCCTCACCGTGCGCCTGGTCGGTGCCCGGCGCGGGCTCGACCTTGACGGTGACCGTCTTGGGCGTGGTGCCGTCGTTGAGCTCGGTGATGCCGGAGATCGAGATGATCTCGGCACCGGTGAGGCCCAGGTCGTCGGCGGTCTTGCCCTCGGGGAACTGCAGCGGGATGACGCCCATGCCGATCAGGTTGGAACGGTGGATGCGCTCGTAGGACTCGGCGATGACGGCCTTGACGCCCAGCAGCGCGGTGCCCTTGGCCGCCCAGTCGCGCGACGAGCCCGAGCCGTACTCCTTGCCGGCCAGGACGACCAGCGGGACGCCGGCCTCCTGGTAGCTCTGGCTGGCCTCGTAGACGCTGGTGACCTCGCCGTCCTTGGTGAAGTCCTTGGTGACGCCACCCTCGGTGCCGGGTGCGATCTGGTTGCGCAGCCGGATGTTGGCGAAGGTGCCGCGGATCATCACCTCGTGGTTGCCGCGGCGCGAGCCGTAGGAGTTGAAGTCGCGCTGCTCGACGCCGTGCTCGGCGAGGTAGGTGCCCGCCGGGCTGTCCTTCTTGATCGCGCCGGCCGGGCTGATGTGGTCGGTGGTGACCGAGTCGCCCAGCTTGAGCAGCACCCGCGCGCCGACGATGTCCTGCACCGGCTCCGGGTCCTGCGGCATCCCGTCGAAGTAGGGAGGACGACGCACGTAGGTGGAGTCCTCGTCCCACTCGAAGGTGTTGCCCTCGGGAGTGGACAGCGAGCGCCACTGCTCGTCGCCGGCGAAGACGTCCTGGTAGCTGGAGTCGAACATGTCGGAGCTGATCGCCTGCGCGATCACGTCCTCGATCTCCTTGGCCGTCGGCCAGATGTCGCGCATGTAGACGTCGTTGCCGTCGGTGTCCTGACCCAGGGGGTCGTTGAACAGGTCGACGTCCATCGAGCCGGCCAGCGCGTAGGCCACCACGAGCGGCGGGGACGCGAGGTAGTTCATCTTGACGTCCGGGTTGATCCGGCCCTCGAAGTTGCGGTTGCCCGACAGCACCGACACGACCGCGAGGTCGTTGGCGTTGACCGCCTGGCTGACCTCCGGGATGAGCGGGCCGGAGTTGCCGATGCAGGTGGTGCAGCCGTAGCCGACGAGGTTGAAGCCGAGCTTGTCGAGGTAGGGCGTGAGGCCGGACTTCTCGTAGTAGTCCGAGACCACCTTCGAGCCCGGCGCCAGCGTCGTCTTGACCCACGGCTTGCGCTGCAGGCCCTTCTCGACCGCCTTCTTGGCGAGCAGCGCGGCACCGATCATCACCGACGGGTTGGAGGTGTTGGTGCACGAAGTGATCGCGGCGATGGTCACGGCGCCGTGGTCGATCTCGAACTCGGTGCCGTCGGCCAGCGTGACCGACGCCTTGTTGCTCGGCCGGCCGCTGGACGCCGCGGCGGCGTGGTCATGCCAGTCGTCCGGAGCCCCCGCGCCGTTGCCGCCGGTGGACCCGCCACCGTTGGACGCCGGGGAGTCGCTCGACGGGAACGACTCGGCCGAGGCCTCGTCAACGCTCGACCGCACACCGAACGGCGTGTCGTTCTGCGGCACGCCCGGCTTGCGCTCGTCGCCACCGGTCTCGTCGGCGCTGACGTAGTCGGCGAGCGCCGTGCGGAACGCATCCTTGGCCTCGGACAGCGACACGCGGTCCTGGGGGCGCTTGGGACCGGCCAGGGACGGCACGACGGTCGCCAGGTCGAGCTCGAGCCGCTCGGAGTAGCGCGGCTCGGCGGCGGGGTCGTGCCAGAGGCCCTGCTCCTTGGAGTACGCCTCCACGAGCGCGAGCTGCTCCTCGGTGCGGCCCGTGAGCCGCAGGTAGTCGATGGTCTGCTCGTCGATCGGGAAGACCGCGATCGTCGAGCCGAACTCCGGGCTCATGTTGCCGATCGTCGCTCGGTTGGCCAGCGGGAGCACCGAGACGCCCGGGCCGTAGAACTCGACGAACTTGCCCACCACACCGTGCTCGCGCAGCATCTCGGTGATCGTGAGGACGAGGTCGGTCGCGGTGGCGCCCTCCGGCAGGTCGCCGCTGAGCTTGAAGCCGACCACGCGCGGGATGAGCATGGAGACGGGCTGGCCGAGCATCGCCGCCTCGGCCTCGATGCCGCCGACACCCCAGCCGACCACGCCGATGCCGTTGACCATCGTGGTGTGGGAGTCCGTGCCGACGCAGGTGTCGGGGTAGGCCACGCCGTCGCGCACCATGACGACGCGGGCGAGGTGCTCGATGTTGACCTGGTGGACGATGCCGGTGCCCGGCGGGACGACCTTGAAGTCGTCGAAGGCGCCCTGGCCCCACCTCAGGAACTGGTAGCGCTCGCGGTTGCGCTCGTACTCGATCTCGACGTTGCGCTCGAAGGCGTCGGCCGAGCCGAAGACGTCGGCGATCACGGAGTGGTCGATGACCATCTCGGCGGGCGCGAGCGGGTTGATCTTGGTCGGGTCGCCGCCGAGCTCGGCCATCGCCTCGCGCATCGTGGCGAGGTCGACGACACAGGGCACGCCGGTGAAGTCCTGCATGATCACGCGGGCGGGCGTGAACTGGATCTCCTGGTCGGGCGCGGCGCTGGCGTCCCAGCCGGCGATCGCCTTGATGTGGTCGGCCGTGATGTCGGCGCCGTCCTCGGTGCGGAGCAGGTTCTCCAGCAGCACCTTGAGCGAGAAGGGCAGGCTCTCGACGTCGAGGCCCTCTCCCTCGACCGCATCGAGGCGGTAGATCTCGTAGGACTGTCCGTCCACGTCCAGGGTGCCCTTGGCACCGAAGCTGTCCTGACTGGCCATCAGCCATCTCCTCGGGAGTTCGCGGGTTCGCGTCCATCTTGCCGTCGCACCCTGAGGTGCGGGAAGGCAGGCGACCCTTAGTACCGGTGATCAAGTTATCTCGACATCAAGATACACGAGGTCGAGGAGAGGACCAACCACCCTCCCGGACGAGTCGGGCGGGTCCGGGCCGTTACAGTCCGCCGGTGCCCACCCTCGTCCACCTCAACGGCCCCTCCGGCGTCGGCAAGACGACGCTGGCGCACGACCTGGCCGCCGCACGTCCCGGCACCCTCGTGTGCGACATCGACGAGCTCCGGTCGTGGGTCTCGGGCTGGGCGGACGACTTCGTCGGCACCGGGGAGGCGGTGCGCTCCTCCGCGCTGGCGCTGATGACGGCCTACCTGCGCACCGGCCGCGACGTCGTGCTCCCCCAGCTCATCGTCACCCCCGCCCAGGCCGAGCGCTTCGAGGCGGCCGCGGCAGAGGCGGGAGCGACGTACGTCGGCGTGGTGCTCGACGTGGCACCGGACGTCCTGCTCGCGCGGCTCCGCGAGCGTCCGCGGACCGCGGTCAGCACGGTCATCTCGCGGATCATCGAGGAGCGCGGCGGCGACGAGCTCGTGCTGGAGGGACGGCGGCAGCTGCTCGACCTCGCCACTGAGCACGGATGGGCGGTCGTGGACGCGACCGACCGGCAAGCCGCCCTGGCGGAGCTCACCTCGCTCCTCCGAGGTTGACCGCTCAGTCGATGCCGGCCATCTGGTCGAGGCGCTGGAGCAGGGCGTGCGCCGCCAGCTCGACCGCCTTGTGACGCCACTCCGCCGCGCGGTAGACGCACGCGATCAGCCCGGAGCGGTGCACGCGCCGCAGGTCGCCGTAGACGAACGCGTAGCGCGCCTTGGTCCCGTCGCTCGCACCCTCGGTGAGACCGAGGTGCCACGCGCCGTAGTCGTCCCACGAGTGGCGCTCGAGATAGGCGTTCTCCGCCTCAGCGTCGGGCTGCACCTGCCCCCAGTCGCTGTCGAGGACGTACTGCCGGCCGTCGATGAGGCGGCGCGCGTAAGTGACGGCCGCCGGGTTGACGTCGTAGCTGGCCATGCGCCCAGCCTCGCGCCGCACCGCGGGCGTGGCAAGCAGTCAGCGGCGCCGCGGCTCCAGCAGCGCGACACACTCGACGTGGTGCGTCATCGGGACCCGCTATCTGAGCAGGTGCTCGAAGGCTCGCTCGAGCACCTGCGTGTGGGCGAGGTCGCCGTGGTCGGGGCGGAGGAAGTAGCTGCCGATCAAGAGCGAGTACGCCTGGAGGCAGCGGGCCTCTGCATCTAGTGGTTCGCGACAGAACTGAAGGAAGAGGGACCGCATGAAGTCCATCCGCCGGCCGTCTATGCGACGAAGCCGCTCAGCGACGGCGGGATCCCGCCGGGCCCAATCTCGAATCGCAGGCTCTGCGCGAAGCCCGCCGTCCACGTCGGCCAGGAGGACGGCCACTTCGAAGAGCCCCGACAGGCGCTCCCGCGCCGCGCCGCCATGAGTCTCGATGTGGCTGATGACCTCCTCGACGACCGTGGTCTCCCACGCGTCCAGCAACTTGTCGAGGAAGTCGCGCCGGTCCGCGAAATGCCAGTAGAAGCCACCTTTGGTTACGCCCAGTTCGGCGGCGAGTCGTTCGACCCGGACCGCGTCGGGACCACCCGAAGCCAGGGCCCGGAGGCCCGCGGCGATCCACTCCGCAGCAGGGGTCTTCGCAGTAGCCATGCCCGGAATATACGCCAGCGTATTGACGCCGGCGCCACCCACGTCCTACGTTCCATACGCAGGCGTACACATCGTGGACGGAGATCACATGCGGATATCCAGAGCAGAGCACCTGAACCTGAACCGGGCTTGGCGCATCCACGAGCTACTGCCGGACTTCACGCTCGAGGACGTCTGGGCCCAGCCGGAGATCTCTGGACCTGCTGCAGACTTTGAGCGCGTGGTCCGCTTGGCGACTGCGAGCAATCCAGCCACGTCTCCGCACGGACCAACGCGACTCCTGTGGCAGGTTCGCGACCTTCTTGGGCGCTGGTTCGATCTGGGTGGGATCTCGGCACCGCACGAGCCTGCGGGGTTGGCGATCCCCGGGACCGCGGAGCGAACGTTGGCCGGGCGCCTTCCCTCGGACCTCATTGGCACGGCCGACGGCGTGAGATTCGAGCACCTGCCCTTTGTGCCGCTGTACCTCACCGCGGACGAGTTCGCCGCCGAGATCTCCAACAAGACCGTCCATGGAGTGATGCACCTGGGTTGGGCGCCTCGGGCCGGCGGTTCCTTCCACGCGCAGATGGCCGTGTACGTGAAGCCGCGCGGGCTCCTCGGAGAGGCCTACCTGGCCTTCATCAGGCCGTTCCGCTACCTCATCGTGTACCCAGCCCTCGAGCGCCAGTCGGCCAGGACGTGGCGCCGCGATCTGCTCGCTGAGGCCACCTCGATGAACGTATCCAATGACCGGGCTGAGTCGGATCTGGGCTGGCGGCCGGCTCACCCCACATACCGCGAGGGGTTTGCCGCCTGGGCCAACAAGAGCACGGCAGGACGAGTGAGATGAGCACCGCCCGTGCCTTGCCCCCCGGACAGAGACGCATCGAGGGATTTCCGCGCTTCGGAACTCATCTGCACCGTCCGCCGCCGCAGACCCCGCGCGACCATCACATCGAGATCATGGGTGCCGGCATGGACGCCTTCGTTGTTCCACTGTCCACTTTCCGCGCCCTCCCGAGGGTCTCCCGGACTCGCGACTTCCACTGCGTCGGAGGCTGGACCGCGACGGACGTGCACTGGGAGGGCGTCACCTTCCCCACGTTCTACGAGCATCTCATCGCACCTCGGTTGGCCACTGGAACGGAGATCACCCACGTCACGTTCGGCGGACTCGATGGCTACCGCTCAGTCGTCTGCGCCGAGGACGTCATGGACGACGACGTGCTGGTGGTCGACGTCCTGGACGGAGAACCGCTCTCGCCGGACCACGGCGCGCCGCTGCGCCTGGTCAGCCCGAAGCAGTACGGCTTCATCAGCACGAAACATCTGTCCCTCATCGAGTTGCACACCGTCGAACCCGACTTCGACTTCGGCGCCGCCTCGAGCCTCGCGAGACTCGGCCTACGGCTCATCGTGTTCCGCCGCCACCCGCGCTCCAGGGTGTGGCTCGAGGAACGCCACGGATACCTCCCAGGCCCCGTCGTCCGGCGCTTCTACCGCCCCCTGATCCCACTGATCCGCCGGGTGTCAGCAACTCGAAGCCTGTCCCGTGCGGGGTCTGATGGGGACTCTCATTCCACGGAGGGATGAGAGTTCAGGGCAGCACCGAGGAAGTACCCGGATGAGCTTCGGGAGCGATCCGGATGGCGAGGCGCAGCGGATCGCTGAGCTCGAACGTGAGGTCAAGGAGCTGCGTCGGGCGAATCGAGGACCCGAATCGCATCACCGCAGGTCAGAGCCGGTTCTCTCCAGCAGCGCGACGCACTCGACGTGGTGTGTCATCGGGAAGAGGTCGAAGGCCCGGATCGCGGTGAGCTCGTAGTCGTGCTCGGCGAAGATCGCGACGTCGCGGCCCAGCGCCGCAGGGTCGCAGGCGACGTACGCCACCGCACGGGGGCGGCGGTCGACGACCTGCTCCACGACCGTGCGCTTGGCGCCCTCGCGGGGAGGGTCGAGCACGACGAGGTCGAAGGGCTCGTCGAGCCCGTCGCGCAGCACCCGGTCGGTCGGGCCGCACTCGACCGCGGCGGCCGTCAGGGCGGACAGGTTGGCCCTGGCGTGGCGGCACGCGGTGCGATCGGCCTCGACCGCCACCACCCGGGCCCCGGTGGCCTCACCGACGAACCGCGCGAACAGCCCGACGCCGGCGTAGAGGTCGAGCGCGCGCTCCCCCGGCGCCGGGTCCAGCAGGTCGAGCACCGTCTCGACCAGGACGCTCGGCGCCGCCGGGTGGACCTGCCAGAAGCCGTCGGCGGCGACGGAGAACGGGTGGGTCGCGCTCCCCACGGTCACGTCGTGCGACGACGCCTCGGCCTCGGGCTCGCCCGGCGACCACTCGCCGTGCGGCCCCGGCTCGGCGCCCGGACGCGGGCGCGCCTCTTCGGCAGCGATCAGGCAGTCGTCGACTGCGACGAGGCGGTGGGAGCGGTGCGCGCGCATCGCCGGGCGGCCGTCCGGCAGCACGGCGTAGCGCTGCCGGGTGCGCCAGCGCAGGCCGTCGTCGGGACGACCGGGCACGGGCACCGCCTCGACGGACAGCCCGGCGACCAGCTCGGAGGCGGGGTCGAGGCGGCCGAGCCGCACGAGCTGCTCGCGGACGACGGCGGCCTTGAGGTCGCGCTGGGCGGGCAGCGCCACGTGCTGGAAGTCGCAGCCGCCGCACAGGCCCGGGCCGGCGTAGGGGCACGGCGGCGGGACGCGGTCGGGGGACGGCTCGTCGACGCGGACGGCGTCGCCGCGCCAGAAGCGGTCGCCGTCGTTGCCCTCGGTGATCTGCACGAGCACCCGCTCGCCGGGCAGCGCATGGCGCACGAACACCACCCGCGACTCGGGCTCGGGGAGCCGGGCGACGCAGTGCCCGCCATGGGCGATCGGTCCGACCTCGACCTCGAAGCGCTCCCCCACCCGGGAGCGGCCGCGGGCGCGGCGGGGGCGGTTGGTGCGGCTCACGAGTCGTCGTCCTTCCGGTCGTGACCGCGCGGGGCCACGCGGCCGCGGCGCAGGTCACCGGCGTGCACGCGTACGTCGTCGTCGCGGCGCCGCTCCTCGGCCACCTGCGACGAGCGGAGCTGGTAGGGCACCGAGATGACCATGACCCCGGGCGTGAACAGCAGGCGGCCCTTGAGCCGCAGCGCGGTCTGGTTGTGGAGCAGCTGCTCCCACCAGCGGCCGACGACGTATTCGGGGATGTAGACCGCCACGACGCCGCGCGGGCTCGCCTGGCGGATCTCTTGGGTGTACTCCACGATCGGGCGCACGACCTCGCGGTAGGGCGAGTACAGCACCTTCAGCGGGACGTCCAGGTGCCGGTCGTCCCACTCCTCCAGCAGCTGCGAGGTGGCGCGGGGGTCGACGCCGACGTAGATCGCCTCGAGGACGTTGGGCCGCGTGGCGCGGGCGAAGGCGAGGGCCCGCAGCGTCGGCTTGTGGAGCTTGGAGGCGAGCACGATGGCGTGCACCCGGGTCGGCATCACCTTGTCCTGCTCGTCCGCCGCCAGCTCGAGCTCCACCCGCGCGTAGTGGCGCCCGATCGCCTGCATGAGCAGGAAGAAGAAGCCCATGGCGAGGATGGTGATCCACGCGCCGGCCAGGAACTTGGTGATCAGCACGATCACGAGGACCACGGCCGTCATCCCGAGGCCGAAGGTGTTGATCGCGCGCGAGCGGATCATCCGGCGCCGCTCGGCGGGGTCGCGCTCGGTGCGCAGGTGCCGCGACCAGTGCCGGATCATCCCGAGCTGGCTGAGGTTGAAGGAGACGAACACCCCGACGATGTAGAGCTGGATGAGCTTGGTGGTCTCGGCGTCGAAGATCCAGATCAGCAGGATCGACATCGCGGCGAGGAACACGATGCCGTTGCTGTAGGCGAGCCGGTCGCCGCGGGAGCCGAGCGAGCGCGGCGCGAGCCCGTCCTGGGCGAGGATCGAGCCGAGCACGGGGAAGCCGTTGAACGCCGTGTTGGCCGCCAGCACCAGGATGATCCCGGTGACGGTGAGCACGAAGTAGAAGCCCGGCGGGAAGTGGTCGAACACGCCCGCGGCGATCTGGGCGATCACGGGGTGCTGGTCGTACCCCGCGGGCAGCGCGTCTCCCGACGCCGTACGCAGCCGGTCGAGCTCGTGCGGGTCGACGTAGCGGATCGCCATCTGCTTGGCGAGCACGATGACGCTCATCATCATCGTGATCGCGATCAGCGCGAGGAGGAGCAGCGTGGTGGCGGCGTTGCGGCTCTTGGGCTTGCGGAACGCCGGCACCCCGTTGCTGATCGCCTCGACCCCCGTGAGGGCCGCGCAGCCCGACGAGAACGCCCGGGCCAGCAGGAACATCAGGCCGATCTGGGTCAGCGGCTCCTCCCAGCCCGGCTGGGGCTGGATGACGAGGTCGGCGCTCTCGGCCTGCGGGAGGTCGCCGGCCACCAGGCGCAGCAGCCCGTAGGCGCACATGCCCAGGATGGCGACCATGAACAGGTAGGTCGGCACCGCGAAGAACGAGCCGGACTCACGGACGCCGCGCAGGTTCATCGCCGTCAGCAGCACGACAGCCACCACGCCGACGGTCGCCTCGTGCCCGATGAACGCCGGGATCGCGCCGGCGGCGTACTGCGACGCCGACGAGACCGACACCGCGACGGTGAGCACGTAGTCCACCAGCAGTGCGCTGGCCACGGTGACGCCGGCGTTGCGCCCGAGGTTGACGGTGGCGACCTCGTAGTCGCCCCCGCCGGACGGGTAGGCGTGCACCGTCTGCCGGTAGCTGGCCACGACGGTGAGCATCACCAGCGCGACCGCGAGGCCGATCTTCCACGACCAGACATAGGTCGACGCGCCGGCCACGGCCAGCATGATGAACACCTCGTCGGGCGCGTAGGCGACCGACGACAGGGCGTCGCTGGCGAACACCGGCAACGCGATCCGCTTGGGGAGCAGGGTCTCGCCCAGCTGGCTGCTGCGCAGCTTGCGGCCCAGCAGGATCCGCTTGGACACATCCCCGACACTCACGGCGGCAGCCTAGACCCGCAGCGGGCGGAGTCCCGGCTGGGATACGGTTCGGGCGTGCACGTCGTGATCATGGGTTGTGGCCGCGTCGGGTCGACGCTCGCCCGCAGCCTCGAGGACCGCAACCACACCGTGTCGGTCATCGACAGCGAGCCCGATGCCTTCCGGCGCCTGGGACCGGAGTTCAACGGCGACAAGATCACCGGCTACGGCTTCGACCAGCAGGTGCTGGAGAAGGCCGGCATCCGCCGCGCCGACGCGTTCGCCGCCGTCTCGAGCGGCGACAACTCCAACATCATCGCGGCGCGTGTCGCGCGCGAGACGTTCGGCCTGCAGCAGGTCGTCGCCCGCATCTACGACCCGGGTCGCGCCGAGGTCTACCAGCGCCTCGGCATCACGACCGTGGCCACGGTGAAGTGGACGGCCGACCAGGTCCTGCGGCGCATCCTGCCCGCCGGCGCCGAGCCCGACTTCCGCGACCCGTCCGGCACGATCCGCGTCGACCACGTCCCGGTCCCCGAGGGCTGGATCGGCCACCGGACCGTCGAGTTCCAGATGCAGTCGCGCAGCCGGATCGCGTGGATCGACCGGCTCGGCGAGGGCATGCTGCCGACGCGCGAGACGGTGCTGCAGGAGGGCGACATGCTCCACCTGGTGATCCGCGAGGAGAACGCCGCCCACGCCTACGCCGTGCTCGAGTCCAGCCCCTCGGACGACTGACCGCACGACATCCCGATCCCGACACCCCGACCCCGACACCCCGACCCCGACACCCCGACCCCGACACCCCGACCCAGGAGCACTGCAACATGCGCGTCGCCATCGCCGGAGCCGGAGCCGTGGGTCGATCGATCGCCCGGGAGCTGATCGAGAACGGCCACCAGATCCTGCTCATCGACAAGAGCCCCTCCGCGATCCGACCCGAGCGCGTGCCGAACGCCGAGTGGCTGCTCGCGGACTCGTGCGAGCTGTCCTCGCTGGCCGAGGCCCAGCTGGGCAAGTGCGACGTGGTCATCGCGGCCACCGGTGACGACAAGGCCAACCTGGTCACCTCGCTGCTCGCCAAGACCGAGTTCGGGGTGCCCCGCACCGTGGGTCGGGTCAACCACCCCAACAACGAGTGGCTCTTCACCGAGGCGTGGGGCGTCGACGTCAACGTCTCGACCCCGCGCATCATGTCCGCGTTGGTGGAGGAGGCCGTCTCCATCGGCGACCTGGTGCGGCTCTTCACCTTCCGCCAGGGCAACGCCAACCTCGTCGAGCTCACCTTGTCGGCCGACTCGCCCTACGTCGGGACGCCCGCCGGCCTGGTGCCGTTCCCCGACAACTGCGCGCTGGTCACGATCCTGCGCGACGGGCAGGTCTACACACCCGAGGCCGAGCAGCCCCTGGAGTCCGGCGACGAGCTGCTCTTCGTCGTGCCAGCGGAGGTCGAGGCCGAGCTCGAGCAGCTGCTCTCCCCCGGCCACCACCACCGCTGACCCGAACCCCGGTCCCGCCGAGTCGGTCCGGTCGCCGGTGCAGGTCGGCTCAGGCCGGTTCAGGTCGCCGGGGCGTCCGGCGCGACGGGCGTCCGGTTGCGCGAGAGCAGCCAGATCATCGACGCGAGCGCGGCGAGCTGCAGCGGCCAGCCGAGCGCGATCTTCAGTACGCCGAGGGCCGCCACGGCGGCGTCGGCGTCCATCGAGCCGGAGCTGCCGGCGAGCCAGATCGGGGCCTGGATCGCCACGCGGATGACGCACGGGGCGACGAGCAGCCAGGTCAGCCGGCTGCAGAGCCTCACGACCTGCTTGTCCGAGTGCCAGGCCGTCGCGTCGCCGGTGATGCTGCCGACCATGAAACCGACGAGCGGCCAGCCGATCAGGCAGGTGAAGGCGAGCACGACGGCGTACCCGCCGTTGTAGAGCAGGCCGGGCAGGAAGTAGGCGAGGGCCTGCTCCTGCTCGGAGCCCCCCGCCTGGGCGGCACGGTGGACGAAGAACCACCCGATGCCGATGCCGAGGAGCGCGTTGACGACGAACTGCACCGTCGAGCGCTGCACCAGCCGCACGACGAGCAGCACGAGCGCCGCCCCGACGCTGACCGACAGCGCGAGCCGCAGGTCCTTCGCGGTGAGCCAGGTGACGGTGAACAGGATCGTCGGCAGCGCCGCCTCGGCCATCCCGCGCCGGCCGCCGAGCGCCTTGGCGAGCTGGCTGCGGACGACCGCCTCGACCGTGTCGGTGGCGACGGTGGTGCCGGTGCTCCCCGTGCTCCCGGGGTGGCTCGGCTCGCTCACGGGCGGAGCTCGTAGCGAGGGTTGAACATGATCGGTACGCCGCCCTGCCGGCCGATGCAGCCGGCGACGCTCAGCGAGCGCCCGGGGTCGACGCCGGTGATGCGGCGGCGGCCGAGCCACACGACGGTGATCACGCCGGAGCCGTCGTCGAGCTCGGCCTCGAGGGCGGGGACGCCGCCGCGCGGGCGCAGCGTCACGGTGCGGAGCACGCCGTTGACCACGACGGGCTCACGCTCGGGCGCGTCCGCGATGGCGATCGCGCCGTCGGTCGTGTGGGACTGTCGCAGCTCGCGCTGCTGGGCCTCGGAGCTGTCGGCCCAGCGCGTCAGTGCCTGGCGCAGCCGGCCCTTCTCGCCCACCGCTCACCTGACCCGGCGGGCGTCGTCGGGCAGCTTCACCGGGAGCGGCTCACCCACGGGCATGGCCTGCTCCCCGCGGCGGACGACGACCTGGGCGAGCGCGTCCTCCCACTCGGGGGCCGCTTCGGGGTCGACAGCCGGTCGGCCGAGGAACGAGGCGCGCAGCATCCAGCGGTCGCCGTTGATCCCGACGATGCGCGACGGCTGGGTCGCGGTCGTCCCGTCCGGGCGCTTGACCGGCATCTGGCACACCAGCTCGGTGCCCCACCGACCCTCGCGCTCGGTGGCCTGACCGCCCCGGCGTTCCATGTCCGCCGCGATCTGCGGGCGGACCTCCGACCACAGATCGCCGTTCCGGGGCGCGGCGAACGGCTGGAACTCGCACGCGCCGTCCGACCCGGCGAGCATCACCGCGCGCACCCGGCCGCTCTTCTCGTCGACCTGCAGCCGCAGCTCGCGGTCGGCGATGGCCGGCACCAGCACGGAGCCGAGGTCGGCGCGCTCGATGCCGTCGCCCTCGACCTGCGAGGCGTCGTACGGGCCGCCGGTCGGTGCCGGGCCGGCAGGGGTGTCCGCGGTGTCCTCGGTGGAGGTGTCCGTGGTCTCCGAGGACGGGTCGGCCTTGCGGCGGAACTTCACGTCAGCACTCCTTCGATCATCGCTCCTTCGGGTCCCGGCTCATCGACGCGAACCGGTACCTGTAGAACCGTAGCCCCCGGCGCCCCGGACCGACTCCGGCAGCACCCCCACCTCGACGAACCGCGCCCGCTCGAAGCGCTGGACCACCAGCTGGGCGATCCGGTCCCCGCGGGTGAGGCTCACCGGCTCGACGGGGTCGTGGTTGACGAGCAGCACCTTGATCTCGCCGCGGTATCCGGCGTCGATCGTGCCGGGCGTGTTGACGATGGACAGTCCGTGCCGGTGCGCCAGGCCCGAGCGGGGGTGGACCAGGGCGACGAAGCCGTCCGGCAGCGCGATCGAGATCCCGGTCGGCACCAGTGCCCGCTCTCCGGGAGCGAGGATGAGGTCGACGGTCGTGTGCAGGTCGGCGCCGGCGTCCCCGGGGTGTGCGTACGACGGCAGCGGGAGGTCGGCGTCCAGGCGCACGACGGCGATGTCCAGGTCGGGCTCACGCTCGGTCTCCGGGTCGGGCTTCGGGCCGGGCTCCGTGGCGGGCTCCGTGGCGGGTCCCGTGGCGGGCGCGGGACGAGGGGTCGGGTCGTGGTCGGGCACGAGAAGCGAATCTATAGGCTCTGCGCCGTGGACTACGCCGAACGCCTCACCGTTCCGCTGCGCTGGTGGGTGCAGGGCACGATGCTCGTGGCCTCGCTGTGGCTGGCCGTCCTCGCCGCCACGCCCGAGGTCATCGCCTGGACGGTCACGGCCGTCGCGATGCTCCTGCTGATCGGCCTGTTGGGGTCCTACGGCCGTCCCCGGGTGTCGGTCGACAGCACCACCTTCCGGGCCGGTCGGGCGCACATCCCGCTCGAGCTCATCGGCGACGTCACGGCCCTCGATGCCGAGGGCGTACGCCGCCAGGCCGGCGTCGACGCGGACGCCCGGGCGTACCTGCTGCTGCGTCCTTACATCAAGCGCGGCGTGCGCGTGGACATCGCCGACCCCACCGACCCGACCCCCTACTGGTTGGTCAGCAGCCGTCGTCCCGAGGAGCTCGTCTCAGCCCTCGAGGCGGGGCGGGTGCGCCGATCTGCTGGGTAGGGTGAATCCATGGCCTCCTCATCCTCCTCGGACAACAGCAAGCTCTACACCGCGGTCTCCCTCGTCGCTGCGGTCGGCGCCGCAGCGGTGGCCAAGAAGGCCCTCAACACGTCCTGGCGCGCGGCCACCGGCAAGAACCCGCCCGCCAACCCCGCCGACCCCGACGTGAGCGTCGGCGAGGCCGTCCTGTGGGCCGCCGTCAGCGGCACGCTGATCGGCGTCGCGCGCATGTTCGCTGCCCGCCGCACCGCGCAGTACTACGCCAAGTCGACCGGCCACCTCCCCCCGCAGCTCAAGAAGGACGGCCAGAACGCCGACAAGGCCCCCGTCCCGGAGTCCTGAGCCTCCGCCCCACCGTGGCCGATCACGCGCGAGCGCCCTGAGGCCACGCGCCCCACCTACCGGCCCGACCGCGCGCCGGCCCTGAGCCGACCCGCGCCTACCCCCCGGAAACGCCCGTAGCGCCCTGTGGCGCGCTCCTTGGTGCCCGTACGCCCTTGAGCGTGGCGCCCGCCGCCACTGGCCAGTGAGTCTCCCAGCGACTCAACATCGCGGTCCGACCGCCCTACCGCCACTGGCCGGTGAGTCTCCCCGCGACTCACTGGCCAGTGCGGCAGCGCCCGAGGCGCGGAGCGGGCCCGGCGGCGCGCCCGGGCGGGCCAGAACTCGTCCACAGACCTGCTTCGGCGTGGGCGAGGGCGCTCGTTGTGGACGGGCGGTGTCGGGTGTCGGCTCCTCGCGGTTCGCTGCTCATACCAGGACACGCGAACGCACAGGAGGACGGCGGATGAGCCACACCGCGACGGCGCCAAGGACGACCGCACCGATCGAACCGATCGAACCGGCAGAGGACGGGCCGGACTGGCTGGTGTGGGGGCCGGTCGACGGGGACGTGCCGGGGCTGGTGCGCCGCGTCAGGCGGATCCTCGACGTGTCCCAGCGGGGGCTGGCCGAGGTGCTCGGGGTGTCCCAGTCGGTCGTCGCGCGCTGGGAGACCGCCCGCACGAGCCCGCGAGCGAGCGTCCTGCAGCACCTGCTGCGGCTCGCCGGCGTCGCGGTCGCCCTCCGCGACGAGTGGACCGGGGAGCCCGTGGAGCCGATGCGCGACGACGGCGCCCGCACCCGGGGCGGGAGCCGCTACCCCGCACACGTGGACCTCCGAGTCACCGGGTGGTGGGTGCCCCGCGAGCTGAGGACGATGACGAGCGTCGAGTACCTCAGGAGCCGCGACCGGTCGCGCCAGCTGGGTCGGCCGTCGATCCGCTACCGCGCCTGCCCGTGGATCAGGGCGATCGAGCGGCGGATCTACGGCACGCCCGTCGACCATCCCTCCTTCGGGCAGCTGCACGCCGAGGCCGAGCACCTCGAGGAGGAGCGCCAGGCGCGGCGCGATCGCGCCCTGGCAGCCAGGCGCGCGGCCTGAGGCGCTGTCAGGGCCCTACCAGCCGTCACGTCCCGCGCACGACACAGCGCCCGGCCCCCTTGCGGGGACGGGCGCTGTCGAGTCGGAGGTGGTGCCGCTCAGATGCAGTCGCGGCAGATGAGCTTCTTCTCATCGGCCAGCTGCGACCGGTGGTGCACCAGGAAGCAGCTCATGCACGTGAACTCGTCGTCCTGTCGAGGCATGACCTCGACGGCGAGCTCCTCGTGCGACAGATCGGCTCCCGGGAGCTCGAAGGACTCGGCCGCCTCGGTCTCGTCCTCATCGACCTTGCCAGAGTTCTTGTCGTGGCGTCGGGCCTTGAGCTCCTCGATGCTCTCCTCGCTCTGGTCCTCCTCGGACTTGCGCGGTGCGTCGTAGTCGGTGGCCATCGAAATCTCTCTCCCCAATGCTGTGGACCCGTACCCGACCGGATCGCGGCGGGTCGTCCAAGTGTGTGCGCGTCGTCGGCGCCAGATTGTGCACCATGGACAGGCTCCGTGGTGAGCCGGTCCGGAACGTGTCGCCTGAACAGTGGGCAAGGTCTGGGTATTCCCGTACCGGCCCCACCTCGTCAGGTCTGCCCCGGACCCCCACAGGGTCCCACGTCGAAGGGGCGCGAGGGCGGATGGAAAGCCCGTCCCGGGCTGTCGTCAGGCGAGGAAACCGGCCTTGGTGATCGCCGCCACGAAGTCGTCCCACCCGTCGGCGGGCGCTCCCACGACGACCCGGCGTGCGGAGTGCTCCTCGACACCATAGGTCCCGTCGAGGAGCGCGAAGCGGCCGCCCGCCTCGCGCAGCACGAGCCCCGCGGCCGACCAGTCCCACGGCTGGGGTCCGGCCTCGACGTAGGCGTCGCCGCTGCCGTCCGCCACGTGGCACAGGTCGAGGGCGGACGAGCCCAGCCGGCGGATGTCGCGAACCTCCGGCAGCAGCGCCGCGATGCAGCGGGCCTGGTGCTCGCGCACCCGGCGCTCGTAGCCGAAGCCGGTCAGCACCAGCCGTTCGGCGAGCGGCGGCGAGGGGCGTACGCCGATCGGCCGCCCGTCACGCGTGGCGCCCCGACCGAGCGCGGCGGCGTACTCGACGCCGGTCGGGATGGTGACCACGGCTCCGGCGACGACCTCGCCGTCGACCTCCGCGGCGACCGACACGGCGCAGTCGTGGAGGCCGTAGAGGTAGTTGACGGTGCCGTCGATCGGGTCGAGGACCCACCGCACGCCGGAGGTGCCGGCAAGGTCGTCCCCCTCCTCGCCGAGGACGGCGTCGTCGGGCCGCTGGGCGGCGATGCGCGAGCGCAGCAGTGCCTCGACCGCGTGGTCGGCCCTGGTGACGACGTCGGTCGCGCTGGTCTTGGTGTTCGCGACGTCGACCCCGCCCGCGCGCATCTCCCGGGCCAGGGCGGCCCCCTCGTGGGCCAGCGAGCGGGCCAGGTCGCGCAGCTCCGCGGGCGTGGCCGTCACGAGTCGGCTCCGCAGAGGGCCGGACGGGGTCCGCGCGGGTTGGGGCAGCAGCCCGCCCCGCAGATGTCGGGACCGGCCGGCATCGAGCCGAGGGCCGGGCGCTCGGGCCGCTCCCCGCGCTCGGTCGCGGCGCGCTCCAGCACGAGGTCGCGGACCATGGCCACGAACCGCGGGTCGGTGCCAGCCGTCGCGGCGCGGACCGCCCGCATGCCGAGGCGCTCGGCCGTCGCCATCGCCTCGGTGTCGAGGTCGTAGATGACCTCCATGTGGTCGGACACGAAGCCGATCGGGACCATCACGACCTGGCTCACCCCGTCGCTGGCCAGGTCCTCGAGGTGGTCGTTGACGTCCGGCTCGAGCCACGGCGTCGCCGGCGACCCGGAGCGCGAGCAGTAGACGAGGTCGTGGCGGTGCGAGCGACCCGTGGCCGCCTTCACCCGGTCGGCCACCTCGTCGACGGCGCTGCGGTGCTGCTTGACGTAGGCGCCGCGCGGCTGGGCGCCGGCCTCCGGCGGGGCCCCGCTGGTCTCGGCCATCTCGGTGGGGATCGAGTGGGTGACGAAGACCAGGTGGGCCGCCTCGCCGTTGGTGGGCAGGTCGGCCAGCGCCGCCAGGCACGCGTCGACGACGGGCTCGATGAAGCCGGGGTGGTTGTAGTACTGCCGCAGCTTGTCGAGCCGGGGCGCGCCCTCGGTCTGCTCCACGGCGTCCCACAGGTTCTCGCGGTACTGCCGGCACGACGACCACGACGAGTACGCCGAGGTGGCGAAGACCGCTGCCCGCTGCACGCCGTCCGCCGTCATCCGGGCGAGGGTGTCGGCCAGGTAGGGGTCCCAGTTGCGGTTGCCGAAGTAGACCGGCAGGTCGATCCCCTGGTCGGCGAAGTCCTTCTCCAGCGCTGCGATGAGCGCGCGGTTCTGGTCGTTGATCGGGCTCTTGCCGCCGAACAGGAAGTAGTGCTCCCCCACCTGCTCGAGACGCTCGCGGGGGATGCCCCGGCCACGGGTGACGTTCTCCAGGAACGGCACCACGTCCTCCGGTCTCTCCGGGCCCCCGAAGGAGAGGACCAGCAAGGCGTCGTACGGCTTCACGTCGGGGTGACCCGCAGGATTCATGGTGCCAGCGTAGAGCGACCTACCATGCGGATGATGCTCGACTCCTACGGCCGGGTGCTGGCGCGCCCGGGAGCGCTGGCCTTCAGCAGCGCCGCCCTCGTCGCCCGGCTGCCGATCGCCATGGTCGGCCTGGGCATCGTGCTGCTCGTCGAGCAGCGCACCGGGTCCTACGGCCTCGCCGGCACCGTGTCGGCCGTGTTCGTGCTCGCCGAGGCGGCGTTCGCGGTCCTCCACGGCCGGTGGGTCGACCACTACGGCCAGTCCCGTGTGCTGCCGCTGGCGATCTCGGTGTTCGGCGCGGGACTGGCCCTGATGATGCTCGCGGTCGAGCAGGACTGGCCCAGGGCCTGGACCTACGTCTTCGCCGCCGTCTCCGGGGCGGCGCTCCCCCAGGTCGGCGCGAGCGTGCGCACCCGGTGGTCGCACCTGCTCGACGACCCCGGCGAGAAGCAGACCGCCTTCGCCCTCGAGGCGGTGCTCGACGAGGTGGTCTTCGTCGTGGGCCCCGTGCTGGTCACGCTGCTCGCCACGAGCTGGCACCCGGTCGCCGGACTCACCGCCGCGCTCGTGAGCGGCCTCGTCGGCACGTACGCCTTCGCGGCCCAGCGACGCACCGAGCCACCCGCCGGCCGCACCACGCCGAGCGAGGTCCGACCGCCCATGCCGTGGCGCCTGGTGCTCCCGCTCGCCCTGGTCTGCCTGACGCTCGGGGCGCTGTTCGGGGCCGCAGAGGTCACCACCGTCGCCTTCGCCGAGGAGCAGGGCAAGCGCTGGATGGCCGGCTGGCTCCTGGCGGTGTGGTCCCTCGGCAGCCTCGTCGCCGGCCTGGTCACCGGCGCGGTCGCCTGGCGCAGCGGACCCGAGGTGCGGCTGCGCTGGGGCTCGGCCGCCATGGCGCTGGCCATGGCGCCGCTGATGTTCGTCGACTCCATCCCCGTCATGGCGGTGGTGCTGCTCGTCGGCGGGCTCGCGATCGCCCCGACCATGATCAGCGCGATGACGATGGTCGAGCAGGGCGTGCCCGCCGGTCGCCTCACCGAGGGCATGGCGATCCTGCACACCGGGATCGTCGCGGGCGTGGCACCTGGCGCGAGCATCGCCGGGTTCGTCGTGGACCACAGCGGCGCCTCGGCCGCGTACGCCGTGGCCCTGGCCGGCGGCCTGCTGGGCGCGCTCGCGGCACAGACGGCGCGCGGCGGACGCACACCGGACCGGGCCCCTAGTCTGCGGGCATGAGCACCGCCCTGCACGGCCACCTCTGGCGCAACTGGTCCGGTCTCGAGGAGGCGGTCCCCCGCCACGTCGAGACGCCCCGGTCGGTCGACGACGTGGTCGACGTCGTACGCCGGGCCCGCGAGGCCGGGACGACCGTCAAGATGACCGGCACCGGGCACAGCTTCACCGCGATCGCCGCCCCCGAGCACACCCTGCTGCGACCCGACGGGCTCCGCGGGGTCGTCGAGGTCGACCGGCAGGCGATGACCGTCACCGCCCGGGCCGGCACGCCGCTGAAGGACCTCAACCTCGCCCTCGAGCGGCTCGGGCTGTCGGTGCACAACATGGGGGACATCGCCGAGCAGACGCTCGCCGGCGCCACCTCGACCGGCACGCACGGCACGGGCGGCACGGCCGCCGGGCTGGCCGCCCAGCTCGCCGGGCTCGAGCTCGTCACCGGCACCGGCGAGGTGGTCCGCGCCACCGCCACCGAGAACCCCGACGTCCTCGACCTGGGCCGGGTCGGCCTCGGCGCCCTGGGCATCCTCACCAGCCTGACGTTCCACGTCGAGCCGCTGTTCGTCGTCGAGGCCCACGAGCAGCCGATGACCTGGGACCGGGCGCTGTCGTCGTACGACGAGATGGTGGCCGCCGCGCACCACGTGGACATGTACTGGTTCCCCCACACCGACCGGATGCTGGTCAAACAGAACGTCCGCACCGACCTCGACCCCGGCGAGCAGCAGCCGCCGTCGGCGCTCGCCGCGTGGTGGGAGGACGAGCTCGTCTCCAACACGGCCTTCGGGGCGCTGTGCCGGGTCGGCGAGCGGGCCCCGGGCCTGGTCCCCCGGATCAACCGCGTCGCCGGACGCGCCCTGTCCGAGCGCCGCTACACCGACCTCGCGCACCGCGTCTTCGTGAGCCCGCGACGAGTGCGCTTCCGGGAGATGGAGTACGCCGTGCCGCGCGAGATCGGGCTCGACGTGCTGCGCGAGTGCCGCCGGGTCGTCGAGGCCAGCGACTGGCGGATCGCCTTCCCCGTCGAGGTCCGGACGGCGCCGGCCGACGACGTCGCACTGTCGACCGCGTACGGTCGCGACAGCCTCTACCTCGCCGTCCACGTGCCGGCCGACACCGACCACACGGCCTACTTCGGCGGGCTCGAGCCGGTGCTGCGCGAGGCCGGCGGTCGGCCGCACTGGGGCAAGGTGCACACCCGCACCGCTGCCGACCTGGCGCCGGCCTACGACCGGTTCGAGGACTTCCTGGCGCTGCGCGACCGGCTCGACCCCGACCGGGTCTTCGCCAACGCCCACCTGCGCCGGGTGCTGGGCGACTGAGCCGGGCGACTGACCGCGGCGACTGACCGCGACCAGGTGGCTCACACGCTGGCGGGGCCCTTGGGCAGCGGCGCCTGCCAGCCCCGCACCAGGGCGAGCAGCCGCCAGACCAGGCAGGTGGCGAACCCCGCGGCCGCCACCACCAGCAGGGGCAGGTCGGTGCGGTCGAGCAGGACCGCGACGACGGCACCGGCCAGGGCCGGGGTGGCGTAGAGCACGCCCTCGAAGATGACCGGCACGGTGCCCGCGAGGACGTCGCGGATCATCCCGCCGCCGATGCCGGTCACCATCCCCATCAGCGCGGCGGCCACCGGGTCGAGCCCGTAGTCGACCGCCTTGAGCGCGCCGGTGACGCAGAACATCGACAGGCCCACGGCGTCGAAGACCGTCACCACGCGCTCGAGCCGCCCGACGATGGGGTGGAACGTGAAGGTGAGGAGGCCGGCGACGACCGGGACGACCAGGTAGCGCCAGTCGGCCAGGGCCGCCGGTGGCGTGTCCCCGATCAGCACGTCGCGGATGATGCCCCCGCCCAGCCCGGTGACGCCGCCCAGGACGAGTGCTGCGAAGACGTCGAGGTTGCGGCGGACGGCGACCAGCGCCCCCGCGACGGCGAAGAAGAAGATCCCGATCAGGTCGAGCGCGATGATCGTCGTCGCGAAGTCCGTCCCGGGCACCCCTGAAGCCTAGGGCGCGCCGCGGAGGTGCCCGCTCTGGGGCGGTGCGCTGGCGTAGGCTCGAGCGCACGGGTGCCACCCGCATCCGCGACCATCCCCCGACCACCAGCCAGGCAGGAGCCCGCCGTCGATGGCCAAGCTGACGTTCACCGGACGCAGCAGGGACGGCAAGCGCCTGCTGCTGGTGGACGAGTCGGGCCAGGAGCACACCCTGGCGATCGACGCCCGGCTCCGCCGCGCGCTCACCGGCGCCCCCGACAGCAACGGCCAGTTGGAGATCCCGATGGAATCAAGCCTCCGTCCACGCGACATCCAGGCACGCATCCGAGCCGGTGAGTCACCGGAGGCGGTGGCCCACGCGGCCGGCACCTCGGTGGAGAAGATCATGCCCTTCGCCGCGCCGGTCATGGCCGAGCGCGCGCACGTCGCCCAGCGCGCCCAGCTCGCCTCCGTACGCCGCCGCGCCAGCGAGTCGGGCGCCCGCACGCTCGGCGAGGCCGTGAGCGCCCACCTGCGCTCGCACAACGTCGACCCGGCCACCATCGAGTGGGACGCCTGGCGCCGTGAGGACGGCCGATGGACCCTCACCGCGCTCTACGAGGTGGCCGGCCGCGTCGGCACCGCCACGTTCTCCCACGACCCGCGCGGCAGCTTCGTCACCGTCGACGACGACGACGCCCGCTGGCTCGTCGGCGACGCCGCCCCGGCCGCCGCCACCTCGCCGGCCGCCGACGACCTCGCCGCCGCACGGCGGCGGCGCCTCAGCGCGGTGGACGAAGACATGCCGCTCGGCGACGACGCGATCGAGATGGTCACCGGCGAGGAGGCGCCCGCCTCTCCCGAGGAGACCACCATGGAGCTCCCCGCCCCTGACCTGGGCGCCGAGCAGCCCGTCGAGGCCTATCTCGACGAGCGCGACGCCCGCAGCAGCCGTGGTGCCGCCGAGCCGGCCGCCACCGGGGAGCCCTCCCCCTCGCCCGAGCCCCGGAACGACCAGCAGTCCGACCAGCAGTCCGAGCAGCAGTCCGACGCGGCCGCCGCGGCCGCGGGCGAGCCCCGGTCCAAGCCGGCCCGCAAGCGCGGTCGCGCGTCGGTGCCGAGCTGGGACGAGATCATGTTCGGCGGCGGCAAGGGCGACTGAGGGTCGCGTCTGGTCCAGGTCGACGTCCACCCGCTGACGTCCGCCGAGCGTCGGCGCCGGGTCTCGGTGAGCTGATCAGCCGGTCTCGACGGGCCGGTCGGGGTCGGTGATCCAGCCGCTCCAGCTGCCCGGGTAGAGCGCCGCGCGGATGCCCGCCACCTCCATCGTGAGCAGGCCGTGCGCCGCGGTGACGCCGGAGCCGCAGTAGACCGCGACGGACGTCGCCGTGTCGGCGCCCACTCGGCCGTACATCTCCCGAAGCCGGTGCGGCGGCAGGAACCGGCCGCGGTCGTCGAGGTTGGCCGTGGTCGGCACGTTGACCGCGCCCGGGATGTGGCCGGCGACGGGGTCGACGGGCTCGGTGTCGCCGCGGAAGCGCTCGGGGGCACGCGCGTCGACGAGCACCTCCACGTCGAGCACATGCTCCGGCCCGACGACGGGCGTCTGCGGCGCCGCCGCCACGGTGAAGTCGCCCGGCGCGACGTCGACCGGCCCGGTCTCGGCGGGGTGACCGTCGGCCAGCCACGCGGTCCACCCGCCGTCGAGCACCCGCACCTCGCTGTGCCCGTGGTGGCGCAGCAGCCACCACGCCCGCGCGGCCGCCCGCCCCTGCCAGTCGTCATACACGACCACCGGACGGTCGCGACGCACGCCCGCACGGCGCATCGCGGACTCGAACCGCGCCGGGTCGGGCAGAGGGTGGCGTCCACCCGCGCCCGGCGGGTCGGCGAGGTCGGCGTCGAGGTCGACGTAGGCCGCCCCCGGCACGTGGCTGGCCTCGTGCAGCTCGCGTCCCGGCGGCCCGCCCATGACGTAGCGCACGTCGAGGACGGTGACCCGGCCGGGATCGGAGGCGAGCTCGTCGGCCAGCTCGTCGGGGCTGACCAGCGGCCGGCGGGAGAAGTCGACGTCCATGCCCGGCACGGTAGCCGCCCGTCCGGGGCGGCACTGTGACAGGATTCCCCGGACATGGCTGAACTGCACTTCTTCACGGGCACGATGGACTCCGGCAAGTCGACGCTGGCGCTCCAGACCAACCACAACCACGCCGCCCGGGGACGCGTCGGCCGGATCTTCACCACCCACGACCGCTCCGGTCAGGCGGTGGTCTCCAGCCGGCTCGGGCTCACCCACGACGCGCTCGAGGTCGACGCGGGCTTCGACTTCTGGGCCTACGTCGTCGACACCCTGACCCGCGGCGGCCGCATCGACTACCTCGTCTGCGACGAGGCCCAGTTCTACACCGCCACTCAGATCGACCAGCTGGCCAAGGTCGTCGACGAGCTGCAGATCGACGTCTTCGCGTTCGGCATCCTGACCGACTTCCGCTCCCAGCTCTTCCCGGGCAGCGCGCGGCTCGTCGAGCTCGCCGACCGGATGAACGTCCTCCAGGTCGAGGCGCTGTGCTGGTGCGGCAAGCGCGCCACCCACAACGCCCGCACCGAGAACGGAGCGATGGTCGTCGAGGGCGACGTCGTCGTCGTCGGCGACGTGGACACCGTCGACGAGCCGCCCGCCGACGTGGCCTACGAGGTGCTGTGCCGCCAGCACCACCGCCGACGGCTCACCGCGGCGCGGGCCAAGGCGGTCTCGCTGGCGCCGGAGCCCCTGCCGTTCGGCTGAGCCGGCTCGGACCGTCGCCCGGCCCTCGCCCGGCCCTCACCCGGCCCTCACCCGACGAGGATCGGGATCAGCATCTCGGTCGAGGTGAGCGAGCCGTGCAGCCCGACCAGGGTGTCCTCGTAGGCGAAGTCGCGCGACGACATCACGGCGGTGTCGTCGCGGCAGGCGACCATCACGTCGCCCAGCCGCGGCAGCACGCCCGGGGCGACCGGGCCGAACCATCCCAGGCCGATGGCCTCGTCGCGGGTCACGACGCTCGCCCGCTCCCCCAGCACCTCGCGCCAGCTCGCGACCACGTCGGGCACGGCGCCGGCCGCGCAGTAGAGGTGGCGGAACCTCGCCTCGCCGCCGAGCAGCGCCACCCCGTCGCGCATGCCGTCGACCTCGTCGACGTCGACCCGCGCGTCACGCGGGCTGTCGACCATGCCGTGGTCGGCGACCACCACGAGGCGGGTCGAGGGCGGCAGCGCCTCGCGCAGCTGCTCGGCCTCGGCGTCGACCATCGCCAGCTGCTGCAGCCACTGGGTCGAGGCGACGCCGAACTTGTGGCCGGTCCAGTCGAGGTCGGAGTCGTAGACGTAGGTCAGCGACGGCTGGTCGGCCGAGGCGGCCACGGCGGCGGCGATCCGCTCGCCGACGCGGTCGGCCCCGACGTACGCCGTCCCGCGCTGGGAGGCGACGGTGAGTCCGGACCCCTCGAAGTCGCGCTTGTTGACCGAGGTGACCCTGACCCCGGCGTGCGCGAGCCGGCCGAGCGCGGTCGGGTGGGGCTGCCACTCGACCGGGTCGACGCCCTTGTCCCACCACAGGTGGTTGAGCAGCCGGTCGGTGCCCGGGATCCGGGCCGTGAACCCGACCAGGCCGTGCGCGCCCGGCGGCAGCCCGGTGCCGAGCGAGGTGAGGGACGTCGCGGTGGTCGAGGGCACCCCCGCGGTGCCGATGGCCGCGCCGTCGAGGAGCGACGACAGGTAGGGCGCGGAGTGCGCGTAGCGGGCGAGCAGCTCGGCCCCCATGCCGTCGATGAGGAACACGACGTAGGACGGGGCCGGTGGGAGCTCGATGCCGACGGGGTGGCCCTCGAGCTCGACGCCGAGCGCGCGGGCGACCGACGGGACCACGTCGGCGAGCGAGCGGTCGCCGTAGGCCGGCGCGGTGAAGCCCGCCGGCGCCTGGTGCGCCGTCACCGGTGGGTGCTCATCCGCGGGTGCGGGCGGACAGCGCCTCGGCGAACGCGAGCAGGCCGGCCACGGCGTCGGCGCCCTCGGCGGCGGCCGACACCCGCAGGGTGTAGTCGTCGCCGGCGAGCGTGCCGGTGTAGCCGTGATCGGCGTCGCAGTCCGGGTCGGAGCAGGCCGCCGGCTCGAGGTCGAGGCGGCCCACGCCGCCCCAGCCGATGGTCAGCACGGCCTCGGCGGGAGGGGCGACGCCCTTGGTCGGGTTGGCCACCATCCGCGTCACGACGACGGTGCGGATCGAGGTGAGGGTCACGGCCTCGGTGGTCGTCGACGTGTAGGGCTCGGGCAGCAGGTCGTCGCCCGGGTGCTCGTCGGTGTGCGCGATCACCAGTCGCGTCGGCGTGAGCAGGAGCGCCGTCAGGTGGCGACGCACCTCCTCGTGGTCGAACGTCGTCTCGTGGTGGACGAAGTAGGACACGACCTCCTCGCCACCGGCTGCGGAGAAGACGCCGTCGGCGACGACCTCGGGGTAGTAGCCGGTGCGGTGGATCGCCTTGCGGAGGTCGTGGGAGACGTCCGCGTCACGGGTCGAGCGGGGCATGGTGGCAGTCTGTCACGACTGGCTCAGTCGGGCAGGGTGTCCCCAGGCATCGTGCTCAGCCGCCGGACGAACCAGTCGGACCGCGGGTCCTTGACCGGCTCGACCCGCACCGTGGCGCCGAGCACCGTCGCGCCCTTCGTGCCGGCCAGCACGAGCGGCAGCTGGAGCGCGCGGACCTGCGGCAGGTCGTGCTGGAGCTGGGCCACCTGGCGCACCAGGCGCTCGATCTCGGCCACGTCGACGCTCTCGCCACCGCGGTAGCCGAAGAGGAGCGGCGAGGCCTTGATCTCGCGCACCATGTCCTGGGCGTCGTGGTCGGCGAGCGGCGGGATCCGGAACGCCCGGTCACCCAGCAGCTCGGTGAGCGGGCCGCCGATGCCGAAGGACAGCACAGGGCCGAAGAGCGGGTCCTCCATGGTCGCGATGGTGACCGGCACGCCGGGCGGGGCGTTGCGCTGCACCACGAAGCCGGCGCGGTCAGGGTCGGTGATGACCTGGCTGAGCGAGCGCCACGCCTGCGCCATCTCCGCGGGCGTCTCGATGTTGCGCCACACGTGCGCGAGGTCGGGCCGGTCGCGCAGGTGGTCGGCGGTCGCCTTGAGCACCACGTCCCAGCCCAGCGCCTCCCCCGCCGTGGTCGCCTCGTCGAGCGTCGCGACGGCGTAGGTGTCCCACAGGTCGATCCCGTAGGCGGCCAGCAGCCGGTTCTGCTCCTGGAAGTCGAGGTCGCGGCCCTCGGGGTGACGCATGAGGGCCTCGTTGACGAGGTGGCGGGCGGCGTCGACGTCGTTGGCGACCGGCTCGACGGCCGGCGCCTGCGGCACCCGCAGCCACACGGCGTACTCGACGACGTGCGCGAGCGCGCGCACGGCGGCCTCGACGGCGGGGTACGACGGCACCGACCCGCGGCCCGCACTGGACCCGGCGACGTCGGGCACCCGCAGCAGCTCGGGGACGCCCTCGGTGCCGAGGAAGGTGGACACGATCGGCTTGTCCGACTGCTCGCCGACGGCGGCGAGCACGTTGGCGACGTCCTCACGGGCCCCGGCGACGTTGAGCGGGGGGATGAAGATCGCGACGACGGCGTCGACGTCGGGGTCGTCGATGGCGGCGTCGAGCGCGTCCTCGAAGTCCTCGGCGGTCGCGTCGGCGCCGAGCGCCTCCTGTCGGTTGACGACCAGGCCGACGGAGTTGGCGGCGTCGGCGGCGAGCAGGCCGAGCGCGTCGGAGTTGCCCACGACGGCGACCCGGCGCCCCCGCGGCAGCGGCTGGTGGGCGAGCAGCTGGGCGACGTCGAACATCTCCTCCAGCGACTCGACCTGGATGATCCCGGCCTGCCGGAACATCGCGTCGACCGCCTCGCCGGGTGCGCCGATCTTGCGCACCGCGTGGCCCATGGGCACGCCCTGCGAGCTGCGCCCCGAGCGCACCGCGACGATCGGCTTGCGGCGACTCACCCGCCGGGCGATGCGGGAGAACTTGCGCGGGTTGCCGATCGACTCGAGGTAGAGCAGCACCACCTCGGTGGCGTCGTCCTCCTCCCAGTACTGCAGGAGGTCGTTGCCCGACACGTCGGCGCGGTTGCCGGCGCTGACGAAGGTGGTGAGGCCGAGGCCGCGGTTCTGCACCTTCTCCAGGATCGCCGAGCCGAGCGCGCCGGACTGGCAGAAGAAGCCGGCGCGGCCGCGGGGCGGCATCACCGACGAGAGCGAGGCGTTGAGCTGGACGTCGGGGTCGGTGTTGATGACGCCGAGGGCGTTGGGCCCGATCAGGCGCAGGCCGTAGGAGCGGCAGAGCCCGACCAGGCGGCGCTGCCGCATGCGACCCTCCTCGCCCGTCTCGGCGAAGCCCGAGGAGATGACGACCAGGCCGTGGACGCCCTTGGCGGCGCAGTCGAGGACGACGTCCTGCACCGCCTCCGCGGGCACCGCGACGATCGCCACGTCGACGTCGCCGGGGATGTCGCCCACCGACTTCCACGCCGGCATCCCCGACACCGAGTCGGCGCTCGGGTTGACCACGTGGATGCGGCCGGTGAAGTTGCCGAGCACGAGGTGGCGCACCAGCGCCCGGCCGATCGTGTCCTGGCGGCGGCTGGCGCCGATGATGGCCACCGACCGCGGCGAGAAGAAGCGCTCGATCGAGGCGTACTCGGCCCGGTGCTCGCGCTGCTCCATCACGCCGAGTGCGGTGTCGGTCGGGTCGATCCGGAACACCATCTCCATCACGCCGTCCTCGAAGGCGCTCTTCACCTGGTAGCCGGCGTCGCGGAACGTGTGGATCATCGCCTGGTTGTCGGGAAGCACCTCGGCGACGAACTCCTCGACGCCGCGCTCCCGGCCGGCCTGGGCGAGGTGCTCGAGGAGGAGCTGGCCGATGCCGCGGCCCTGGTGGGCGTCCTCGACGAGGAAGGCCACCTCGGCGTAGCCGGGGCGGATCGTGTCGTAGCGGCCCACCGCGATCATCTGGCCGGCCACGAGCAGGATCAGCGCGACCCGGTCGCGGTGGTCGACGCGGGTGAACCGGTCGAGGTCGCGGTCGGACAGCTCGGGCATCGGGGAGAAGAAGCGGTAGTACTTCGACTGGTCCGAGACCCGGCTGTAGAACTCGACGAGCAGCTCGCGGTCCTCGGGCTGGATCGGCCGGATGTGGGCCGTGCGCCCGTCGCGGAGCAGGACGTCGGCCTCCCAGTGCCGGGGCGCGGGCGTCGTACGCGCCTCGTCTGCAGCAGCGTCCGTCTCGGTCACGGCTGCAATCTATCGGCCCCCGCCCACGCCCCCACGCCGAGTGGGCGCGTCCTGACCCCGGGATCACCGTCGAGTCGGCGCATCCTGACCCCAGATCACCGCCGAGTCGGCGCGTCCTGACCCCAGATCACCGCCGAGTGGGCGCGTCCTGACCCCAGATCACCGCCGAGTCGGCGCATCCGACCCCAGATCACCGTCGAGTCGGCGCGTCCTGACTCCAGATCACCGCCGATTCGGCGCATCGTCGCCGGTCGTCGGTGAGGACGCGCCGACTCGAACCCGTGTGCGCGCAAGGACGCGCCGACTCGACCCCGTATGCGCGCCAAGACGCGCCCACTCGACCCCATCTGCGCGCCAAGACGCGCCCACTCGACCCCATCTGCGCGCCAAGACGCGCCCACTCGACCTGGTGAACCGGCGGGGCGCCGTCGGCGTGCCCCCGGTCGTCGGCGGGAGGACACCGGGGACAATGACCGCCATGGCACGACGCACGAAGCAGCAGCCCCTGCCGGACGACTTCGAGGAGCACATCCTCGACACCGACATCCGCGACGAGATGCAGACGTCGTTCCTGGAGTACGCCTACTCGGTCATCTACTCCCGGGCGCTGCCCGACGCGCGCGACGGCCTCAAGCCGGTGCAGCGCCGCATCCTCTACACGATGGACGACATGTCGTTGCGCCCCGACCGCGGTCACGTCAAGAGCGCCCGCGTCGTCGGCGAGGTGATGGGCCGGCTCCACCCGCACGGCGACGGCGCGATCTACGACGCGCTGGTCCGCATGGCGCAGCCGTGGTCGATGCGGCTGCGCACCGTCGACGGCCACGGCAACTTCGGCTCGCCGGACGACTCCCCCGCCGCGATGCGCTACACCGAGTGCCGGATGGCGCCGGCCGCGGTCGCGATGACCGCCTCGATCGACGAGGACACGGTCGACTTCAAGCCCAACTACGACTCGCGCGAGATGGAGCCGGTCGTGCTGCCGGCTGCCATCCCGCACCTGCTGGTCAACGGCTCGGCCGGCATCGCGGTCGGCATGGCCACCAACATCGCCCCGCACAACCTCGTCGAGGTGGTGCAGGCGCTCAAGCACCTCATCACCCACCCGAAGGCCTCCCTCGACGACCTGATGCGGTTCGTCCCCGGGCCCGACCTGCCGACCGGCGGCAAGATCGTCGGCCTCGACGGCATCCGCGACGCGTACGAGTCGGGCCGCGGCACCTTCAAGATGCGGGCCACCGCCCGCATCGAGTCGGTGACCGCGCGGCGCAAGGGCATCGTCGTCACCGAGCTCCCCTACGGCGTGGGCACCGAGCGCGTCATGGAGCAGATCAAGAAGCTCGTGATGGCCAAGAAGCTGCAGGGCATCGCCGACATCAAGGACCTCAGCGACCGCGAGCACGGCCTCCGGCTGGTCATCGAGATCAAGAACGGCTTCGTGCCCGAGGCGATCCTCGAGCAGCTCTACCGCCAGACCTCGCTCGAGGACTCCTTCGGCATCAACGCCGTGGCGCTCGTCGACGGCCAGCCGCGCACCCTCGGGCTCAAGGAGATGCTCGAGGTCTTCCTCGGCCACCGCTTCGACGTCGTACGCCGTCGCTCGTCCTTCCGTCGCGCCAAGGCCGCCGACCGGCTGCACCTCGTCGCCGGCCTGCTCATCGCCATCCTCGACATCGACGAGGTCATCCAGGTGATCCGCGGCTCCGACAACGCGGCCGCCGCCAAGGAGCGGCTGATCGAGATCTTCGAGCTCTCCGAGGTCCAGGCCGACTACATCCTCGACATGCCGCTGCGCCGCCTCACCAAGTTCAGCAGGCTGGAGCTGGAGAAGGAGAAGAGCGAGCTCGAGCGCACGATCGAGTACCTCGACGCGATCCTGGCCGACGAGAAGCTCCTGCGGAAGGTCGTCTCCGACGAGCTCACCGAGGTGGCCAAGGAGCACGGAACGCCGCGGCGCACGGTGCTGCTCGGCGCGGCCCCGGCCGTGACGGCCGCCACCGACGTCGAGGTCAGCGACGACCCGTGCTTCGTGCTGCTCTCCTCGACCGGCCTGCTGGCGCGCACCAAGGATGTCGCCCTCCCCGGGCGTGGCGGTGGTCGGACCAACCACGACGTCACCGTCTCGGCGGTGCGCACCACCAAGCGGGGCGAGGTCGGGGTGCTGACCAACAAGGGCCGCCTGGTCCGGCTCTCCGTGCTCGACCTCGGCAACGCCGAGCTCCCGTCGACGGCCAACGACCCCAACCTCCAGGGCACCCTCTCGCTCAGCGAGCTCGTCGCCCTCGAGCCCGGCGAGCGGCCCCTGGCCCTCACCTCGCTCGCCACCGACGGCCCGGGCCTGGCGCTCGGCACGCGCGACGGCGTGGTGAAGCGGGTCAACCCCGAGGTGCTCAACCGCGACGAGTGGGAGGTCATCGGGCTCAAGGACGGCGACGAGGTCGTCGGCGCCGTCGAGCTCACCACCGGTGAGGAGGAGCTCTGCTTCATCTCCACCGACGCCCAGCTGCTCCACTTCCCGGCGTCGGTGGTCCGGCCCCAGGGCCGGTCCGGCGGCGGCATGGCCGGCATCAAGCTCGGCGCCGGTCAGCGGGTGGCGTTCTTCGGCGCGTTCGACCCGGCCGAGGCCGTCGTCGTGACCGCGTCCGGCTCGTCCACGGCCCTGCCCGGCACCGAGGCCGGCTCGGTGAAGGTCACGCCGTTCACCGAGTACCCCGGCAAGGGGCGCGCCACCGGCGGGGTGCGCAGCCACCGGTTCCTCAAGGGCGAGGACACGCTGGTCGCGGCCTGGGCCGGCCCCGGCCCGGCGCGTGCGGCGGCGGCGAGCGGCGCGCCCGTCGAGCTGCCCGAGGCCGACGGCCGGCGCGACGGCTCGGGCGTGCCCGCGTCCCAGCCGATCGCAGCAGTGGCCTCCCCGGTGTCGGCCCAGGTGGCGACCCTCGCGGAGGCCGGCACGGACGCCGGTGACGCCCCCACCCCTGTGGAAGGCTGAGCCCCATGTCAGCCCGTGCCCGCACCTCAGGACGACTCGTCACGACGGTCGCCGCCCTCCTCCTCGCCCTCCCCGCCCTGGCCGCCTGCTCCGGCGACGACGGAGGCGGCAGCGCCGCCGACGACCGGCCCACCCCCGAGGAGGCCCTCGACGAGGCCGCGACCACCCTCGCCGAGACGAGTGGGGTCGACCTGACCCTCTCGACGCCGACCCTGCCCGACGGCGTCTCGGGCATCACCCGGGCCGTCGGCACCATCACCGACGCGCCCGCCTTCGACGGCTCGATCACCGTCGTGTTCGCCGGCCAGACCGTCGACGTGCCGGTCATCGCGGTCGACAAGACCGTCCACGCCCAGCTGCCGTTCACGCCGGGCTGGAACGTGGTCAACCCCAAGGAGTACGGCGCGCCCAACCCGGCCAACCTGATCGGCGAGAAGGGCTTCGCCGGGCTGCTCGGGCTCACCGAGTCGCCCGAGGCCGGCGACAGCGTGCGCGGCGGCGTCGGCAACTCCGAGATCCTCACCACCTACACCGGCACCGTGCCCGGCACGGCGATGGAGGCGATCATCCCGTCGTCCTCCGGCGACTCCTTCGACGTGGAGTGGCAGGTCACCGACGAGGGCGAGCTCCGCAAGGCGACGCTCACCGGCGTCTTCTACCCGCGTGCCGATCCGATGACCTACACCGTCGAGTTCGCCGACTACGGGATCGAGAAGGACATCACCGCACCGTGAGCCAGACCGCGGGCGCGACCGGACGGCGGTCCGACGACGGGGTCGCGCGCGGCTCCCGGCTGCTGCTCGCCCTGGCGGCGGTCGCGGTGGCGTTCGCCGCAGCCGACACCTACGTCGTCGTCCTCGCGCTGCCCGACATGATGACCGGCGTCGGCGTGCCGATCGACCAGCTCCAGCGCGCCGCCCCGATCGTCAGCGGCTTCCTGCTCGGCTACGTCGCGATGCTCCCGCTCATCGGCCGCATCGCCGACCTGCGCGGCCGCGTGCCGGTGCTGGTGATGGCGCTGGTGCTCTTCGCCCTCGGCTCGCTCATCACCACCGTCGCCTACGACATGCCCAGCATCGTGGCCGGACGGTTCCTCCAGGGCGTCGGCGGCGGCGGCCTCGTGCCGGCCACGCTGGCGCTGGTCGCCGACCTCTATCCGGTCGAGCGGCGCGGTGTCCCCCTCGGCGTGGTCTCGGCCGTGCAGGAGATCGGGTCGGTCCTCGGCCCACTCTTCGGCGCCGCCGTGCTGGCGTTCGCCGACTGGCGCGCGATCTTCGCGATCAACCTCGCCGTCGGCCTGGTGCTCGCCGTCGCGATCCGCTCCCTCGCGCCGCGCACGACCGGCACGGACGGTGCGGGCGGCGTCACCAGCCGGCGACGGCTGCCGGACCTCGTCGGACTGTTCCTCGTGGCGGCCGCCCTCGCCGGCGCCGCCGTGGTGTTCCTGCGGCCCGCGTCGTTGATGCGCGACCTCACGTGGGGCCGGCTCTTCGTCCCGTTCGCCGGTGACGGTCGCTGGCTCACGCCGATCGGCGCCGTCACCGTCGCCGCGCTCGTCCTGCTGGTGGCGTGGTGCTGGCTCGCGCCCCGCCCCCTGCTCGACCTGCGCGGCTGGGCCCGGGTCCTGGTCGACGCCGACCTCGTCGGCGCCCTGCTGCTCGCGGCGGCACTCGGCGGGGTCATCCTCGCCTTCGCCACGGCGGACCCCAAGGTCGAGGTCTTCTCGCCGCAGGGCCGCTGGTACCTCCTCGGCGCCGCCCTGGCCGCCGTCGCGTTCGCCTGGCACCTGCGCCGCGCCGTGCAGCCGCTCGTGCCCCGCGGCGCGCTGCGGCGTACGCCGGCGTGGGGGGCGCTGCTGGTCAGCTTCTTCGTCGGTGCCGCGCTGATCGCCGCCCTCATCGACATCCCCCTCTTCGCGCGCACCACCGTCTATCCCGACGACCAGCTGCCGGCCGCCCTGGTGCTGGTGCGCTTCCTCCTGGCCCTGCCCGTCGGTGCGATCGCCGGCGGCTACCTGATCCGCGTCGTGGCCCCCGGCCTCGTCACGGCCGTCGGGATGCTGCTCGCCGGCGCCGGCTTCGTGCTGATGACCCGCTGGGGCCTCACCACGATCGAGGAGCCGATCGCCAACCTGGCCCTGGTGACCGGAGGCCTCGGCTTCGGCCTGGCCCTCGCCCCGATCAACGCCGCGCTGCTCGCGTCCACCGACGACGACGCCCACGGCGTCGCCAGCGCCTTCGTGGTGGTCGCCCGGATGGTGGGAATGCTCGTGGGCATCTCCGCGCTGACCACGATCGGCCTGCGTCGCTACTACTCCGAGCAGCTCGCCGTGCCGCCGGTGCAGGAGGTGTGCGACGGCAAGAGCCGGTGCCCCGAGTTCTCCGACCTGCTGCGGGTCGCCGGCATCGCCCAGGAGCACGCCGTCTTCTGGGGGGCGGCCGGCTGCTCGGTCGTCGCCGCCGTCCTCGCGCTGGTGCTGTTCCGTGAGGTGCGTCCCACCCGGCTCGCGGCGCGGGACGTCTTCCCGGCCGGCAGCTGAGGCGCGCTAGCCTGCCGGGCGTGAGCGACTTCGACGACCTCCTGCAGGCCAACCGCGAGTTCGCGGGCTCCTTCGACCTCGGCGGCTTCGACGGCAAGGCCCATGCCGGCATCGCGCTGGTGACGTGCATGGACTCGCGCATCGACCCGCTGGGCATGCTCGGGCTGCGCCACGGCGACGCCAAGATCTTCCGCAACCCGGGCGCCCGGGTGACCCCCCAGGCCCTCGAGGCGCTGGTCCTCGGCGTGCACCTGCTCGGCGTGCGCCGCATCCTCGTCGTCCCCCACACCCGGTGCGCGATGGCGTCCGCGTCCGAGCAGGAGCTGCGCGCCAAGGTCGGCGAGTCCGCCGGCGTCGACGCCAGCTGGCAGTCGTTCGGCGTGGTGTCCGACCAGCTCGACCAGCTGCGCCAGGACGTCGCCAAGGTGCGTACCCACCCGCTGATCGGTGAGCGCGCCAAGGTCGGCGGCTTCCTCTACGACGTCGACACCGGCCTGCTGGACGAGCAGGTCTGAGCCTCGCCCCCCGGGGACGCCTGTTCGTAGGGCGCTCTCAGCTCCCGGCGTGTCGGACAGGACAAACCCGCCCTACGGCGGCCGACCTACGCTCGTCCGCGCCTCGGCGCCCCACTTCGTCCTGCCCGACGCGCCGGGCGGCCCTCAGGGTCGAGCGCGTCGACGTCGATCTCAGCGGTGCCCGGCGATGAAGCTCTTCCAGGAACGGAAGACAACCGTTGCAGGATCTCTCCTGCCATAGTTCGCGTCGTGATTGTCGGACTCATCGGCGACCTCGAGGGCGACCGCGACTGGGCAGTGGACCGTTTGCGAGCACTGGGTGAACGCGGCGACGTGCAGGTGGCCTGCCAGCTGGGCGACCTGCGGTACGGCATGGGTGCCGACCCAGCGGGATACCTTGGCGCGATCGAGTCCGTCTGTGCCGAGTTCGGACTTCGGCTGCTGTGCATCAACGGCAACCACGAGAACTGGGCACGCCTCGACCGACAGTGGGCCGACCCGCGCTGGCAGAACCCAGACGGCACCCTCAGGCCGATCGACCTCTCGGAGCATGTCACCGCACTCCCGCGGGCGCACCGCTGGGCGATGGGTGGACGCACGTTCGTGGCGCTCGGTGGTGCGCCGTCAGTGAACCGCCTACGTCTGACGGAGGGTGTCGACTGGTGGCCATCCGAGGTCATTCGTGAGGAGCACGTGACAGCGACGGTTGCTGGTGGTCATGCCGACGTGATGCTCACCCACGACAGTCCCAGGTCGCCGTACTGCACGGCACCTGTCGCCGAGATCATGGCGACCAACCCCAACGGGTGGCCCGAGTCCATCCTCAGCTACGCCAAGGACGGCATCGACAAGGTGACAAGCGCGGTAGTCGGCGTGAAGCCACAATTGCTCGCCCACGGTCACTTCCACGTCTCTGGCGAGACCACGGTGACGCTCCCCGGCGCAACCCACGAGACCACCATCTGGTCGTTGGCCGCCAACCAGGACCCTGCCAACGTCCGCCTCCTCGACCTCGCCACGCTTCGTCCCCCGTCGGCCTAGGCCCCGGACTGTTCCTGGCGGAATCGCCGCGGCTCGCGTCCCACGTACGTGCGGCCCAGCGCCGTCCGGCGTCCCGCGCGTCGAACAGGACAAACCCGCCCGACGACGGCCGACCAACGCTCGTCGGTGCCTCGACGCCCCACTTCGTCCTGTCCGACGCGCCGGGCGGCCACCCGCGCGGCCGTCAGGCGTCCAGAGACTCCATGTCGACCTCGTAGGCGCCCTGCACGATGAACTCCTTGCGCGGGGCGACGTCGGAGCCCATGAGCAGGTCGAAGACCTTGCTGGCCTCGTCGACGTCGTCGATGGTCAGCTTGCGCAGCGTGCGGTGGCGGGGGTCCATGGTGGTCTCGGCCAGCTGGTCGGCGTCCATCTCGCCGAGGCCCTTGTAGCGCTGGATGGGGTCCTTCCAGCGCACGTTCTTCTTCTTCAGCTCCGCGAGCCTGCGCTGGAGCTCGTCGTCGGAGTAGGTGTAGATGTACTTCTCCATCCCCTTCTTGGGGTTGGACAGCTCGATGCGGTGCAGCGGGGGCACGGCCGAGAACAGCCGCCCGTCGCGCACCAGGTCGGGCATGTACTTGAAGAACAGCGTCGCGAGCAGGCAGCGGATGTGGGCGCCGTCGGAGTCGGCGTCGGCCATCAGGATGATCCGGCCGTAGCGCGCCGCCTCGAGGTCGAACGTACGGCCCGAGCCGGCGCCGACGACCTGGATGATCGAGGCGCACTCGGCGTTCTTGAGCATGTCGCCGACGCTGGCCTTCTGCACGTTGAGGATCTTGCCGCGGATCGGGAGCAGCGCCTGGAACTCGCTGCTCCGCGCGGCCTTGGCCGTGCCCATCGCCGAGTCGCCCTCGACGATGAAGAGCTCGGTGCGCTCGGTGTCGGAGCTGCGGCAGTCGAAGAGCTTGGCAGGCAGCGCCGAGGACTCCAGGGCGTTCTTGCGGCGCTGGTTCTCCTTGTGCTGGCGCGCGGCCAGGCGGGTCTTCGAGGCGCCGGCGACCTTCTCCATCAGGAGCTTGGCCTGGGCCTTCTCGGCCCGCTTGGTGGAGGTCAGGAACGCCTTGAGCTCGCCGGCCACCACCTTGCGGACGACGCCGCGAGCCGCCGGGGTGCCGAGGATCTCCTTGGTCTGGCCCTCGAACTGGGGCTCGGCGAGGCGCACGGTGACGACGGCGGTCAGCCCTTCGAGGACGTCGTCCTTGATCACGTCGGCGTCGGCGGCCTTGAGGACCTTCGCGGCGCGCATCGAGTCGTTGAACGTCTTGGTCAGCGCCGACTCGAAGCCGCTGACGTGGGTGCCGCCCTTGGGAGTGGCGATGACGTTGACGAAGGAGCGGACCTCGGTGTCGTAGGCGGTGTCCCAGCGCACGGCGACGTCGACGAACAGCTCGCGCTCGATCTCCTGGGGCGTCATGTGGCCCTTGTCGTCGAGGAGCGGCACCGTCTCGGTGAAGGTGTCGGTGCCCTGCAGGCGCAGGATGTCGGTGACCGGCTCGCCGTGGGAGAGGAAGTCCACGAACTCCGCGATGCCGCCGTCGTGGCGGAACTTCTCCTCGACCATCTCCGAGGAGCGCTGGTCGCGGATGACGAGCTCGAGGCCCGGCACGATGTACGACGTCTGGCGGGCGCGGCCGACCAGGCCCTCCATCTCGAAGCGTGCGTCCTTGGTGAAGATCTGCCGGTCGGGCCAGAAGCGGATGCGGGTGCCGGTGCGGCCCTTGGCCACCCGCTTGCCCTTGCGGGTCAGGCCCGACTGCGGCGTGAAGGGCGCGTCGGGGCCCTCGCCCTCGAAGACGCCCGGCACGCCGCGCTGGAACGACAGGCCCTGCTGCGAGGGCGAGCGGTCGACGTCGATGTCCATCCGCGAGGACAGCGCGTTGACGACCGACAGGCCGACGCCGTGCAGGCCGCCGGTCGCGACGTAGGACCCGCCGCCGAACTTGCCGCCGGCGTGCAGCTTGGTCGCCACGACCTCGACCCCCGACAGGCCCGTCTTGGGCTCCTTGTCGGTGGGGATGCCGCGCCCGTCGTCGAAGACCTCGACCGACCCGTCGTCGTGCAGCGTCACCTCGACGCGGTGCGCGACGCCGGCCAGGGCCTCGTCCACGCCGTTGTCGATGATCTCCCACAGGCAGTGCATCAGCCCGCGCGTGTCGGTCGAGCCGATGTACATGCCCGGTCGCTTGCGGACCGCGTCGAGTCCCTCGAGGACGAGGAGGTGCGCGGCGTTGTAGGTGTTGTCTGCCGGTGCTGCCACAAGGGAAGAACCTACCCGCGACACGCCGGACGGCGACGGAGGCACGCCTGCCCCGTCGCGCGCATGCTCGGGTCTAGCGTGGGGCACCTCACAGGTGTCGCTCCGGCGACGCACGGTCCACTGTTGGGGACATCACCACCGGGAAGGGGCACGGCGTGGTTGACTTGAAGTGTCCCGGGCCCGGGGGCCGGCGGGGAATCTTTGCCCCACTGGTTACGTTGGGCCTGACACCGAATGAACAAGAAATGAGGCTGACGTGACCACTGCCACCGCACCCACCCAAGCCGTCCTGACGGCCGGTGACCGCTGCGACCGCTGCGGTGCCCAGGCCTACCTCCGCGTGGAGCTCCAGACTGGCGGCGAGCTGCTGTTCTGCGCCCACCACGCCCGCGAGCACGGCGAGAAGCTCCGCGAGATCGCGGCCAACGTCCACGACGAGACGCACAAGCTCGAGTCCCCCGCCGCGGGCAGCGAGGCCTGATCTCGACCCACTCCCACCCACCGACTCCCAGGACGGTCCCGGACACGCTCTCCGGGGCCGTTCTGCGTGTCTGGACGGTGTCGTCGGCCACGACGGGCCGGCGTCTGGGAGTCTGTGCCCCGTGAGCTCCACCGAGATCCTCGTCGCCCTCGTGATCGCCGTGGGCATCGCCGGCATCATCGTGCCCGTGCTGCCCGGGTCGATCCTCGTGCTGGGCGCCGTCCTCGTCTGGGCCCTCGACATCGGGACCACGACGGCGTGGGCGGTCTTCGCCGTGTGCGCGGTCGTCCTGGCCGCCGGGTCGGTCGTGAAGTACCTCGTGCCCGGTCGCAGCCTCAAGGCTTCGGGCGTGCCCAACCGCACGCTCCTGGTCGGCGCCCTGCTCGCCTTCATCGGCTTCTTCGTCGTCCCCGTGGTCGGCCTCTTCATCGGCTTCGTCCTGGGGATCTACCTCGCCGAGCGCACGCGCGTGGGAGCCGCGGCCGCCGGGCCGTCGACCCGCTCGGCCCTCCGCGCCGTCGGGGTGTCGATCCTCATCGAGCTGGCGGCGGCATCGCTCGCGGCACTCGCGTGGGTGGCCGGCGTCGCCGCCACCTGAGGCACCGATGGCCGTCCTGCTCGCGCTCGCCGCCGCGCTCGCCTACGGGCTCTCCGACTTCATCGGTGGCCTCGCCTCGCGCCGTACGTCGGCGTGGCCGGTCGCCGTCGTCGGATCGGCCGCGGCCCTCGTCGGTGCCGTCGTCCTCGCCCTGCTCGTCGAGGGGTCGCCGACGCGCACCGACCTGTGGTGGGGCGCCCTGGCCGGCGTCGGCACGGGGACGGGCGGCGCCTTCCTCTACCGCGGCCTGGCGGCCGGGCGGATGGGTGTCGTCGCACCGATCTCGGCGGTCGGGTCCGCTCTCCTGCCCGTCAGCGTCGGCGTCGTCACCGGCGAGCGCCCGGAGGTGCTGGCGTGGGCGGGCGTGCTCGCGGCGGTGCCGGGCATCTGGCTGGTCAGCCGCGAGCCGGGCGGGGCGGGCGACCTCGCGGCGGGCATCGCCGACGGCGTCCTGGCGGGCCTCGGCTTCGGCCTGCTCTTCGCCGCGATGGGCCAGGTGCCCGAGGAGGCCGGGTTCGCCCCGCTCGCCGTCGCCCAGGGGGTGGCCGTCGTCGCGGTCGCCCTGACCGCGAGCGCCCTCCGCGCCCGGTGGGTGCCCCACCATCCCTCCCAGGCGTGGGGTGTCGCGACCGGTGTCCTCGGCACCGCAGCGGCCGCGGCGTTCCTCCTCGCCACCCAGTCCGGCCTGCTCGCCATCGCCTCCGTGCTGACCTCGCTCTATCCCGCGGTCACCATCGCCCTCGCCGCGGTCCTCCTCCACGAGCGGATCCACCGTGCCCAGGCCGTCGGCCTGCTGCTCTGCGGCCTCGCGGTCGCGCTCGTCGCAGCGGCGTGACGCGGGACGAGGTGGCCGGCGTCAGACCCCCAGGCCCGGCGCGAGGGGGAGGCTCCAGCGACGCCGCTTGGGCGCCCAGTCGCGCACGGCGCGCTGCCCGGCATGGTCGATCATCTTGGCTGAGACGCGCACGGACTGCGACCGGTCGAGGCAGTCACGGCTCACGACCGCGCGGAACACCTCCTGACCCCACTTGGGCCGCGCCCGGTAGTCGCACCGGACCTGGTCGCCGCTGGCACGCCAGCCGTCGGCAGCGGTGAGGACGTAGTCGGTGCCGTCGCCCAGGCCGCTGCTGAGGACGTACTCGGGTCCCTTGCGGTCGCGGTCGGTGTCGAAGAACACCGAGACCCCGGCCGCGCTCGAGCGCACCAGCTCGGCGAACCGCACCTTGACGACCATGGTCTCGTCCCCGTGGCGGGCCTCGAGCCGGTAGATGTCGGTGAGCGAGCCCTTGGCGTCGGCCGGGTCGTCGACGGTGTAGAACTCCGCGTGCGCCGGCGCAGCGACGAGGATGGTGAGCGCCACGGCGTGGACGGCCAGGAGAGAGATCCGAGTTCTCATGCGTCGAGTGTGACACCGCGCACGGGTGCCGCGTCCAGCGACTTCCGAGGGCTGGACTCCGCGGCGGTGGCACGATGGCCGCATGAGCGGAGCGGGCGGCGCCGACGTACGTCGTCACGTGAGTGCCCTCGCGCTCGCCTGCCTGCTGTTCGTCCCGGCCCTCGCCGGCTGCGCGCCGGGTGCCACGCCGGCGGACCGGCCGGCCCGCCCGGACGACCCGGCTGCGGACACGACGACACCCACGCCGGCGGCCCCGGGACCGGACGGAGCAGACGAGGGGGCCGACGAGGGTGCCGACGAGGGTGCCGACGGCACCACGCGCGCCCGCCCCGCCCCGGTGCGGATCGCCGTGGCGGGCGACGTCCACTTCGAGGGCGCCCTCGCCGAGCGGCTGCGCCGGCCGGCGGGCGCGCTGGCACCGGCCGCCCGGGTCCTGGCCGACGCCGACGTCGCCATCGTCAACCTGGAGACGTCCGTGGGTGACGGGGGCAGCCCCGAGCCGGGCAAGCGGTTCACCTTCTCCGCCGGCGCGCCGGCCCTCACCGCGCTGGCCGCCGCGGGGATCGACGTGGCCAGCATGGCCAACAACCACGCCCTCGACTTCGGACGGGCCCGGCTTCCGTCGACGCTGCGCGCGGCACGACGGGCGGCAGCCGCCGACCCGCCGCTCCAGGTGGTCGGCATCGGCGCCGACGCCGACGAGGCGCACCGCGCGGCGCGCACCGTCGTGGACGGCACGGTGGTCGCCACCCTCGCGGCGTCCGCCGCCGACCAGGACCCGAACGCCGACCCCACCGGCCACTGGGCCGCCCGCCCGGGCCGCTCCGGCGTTGCCGACGCCACCGACCCGCGGCGCCTGCTGCGCGAGGTCCGGCGCGCCGACCGCGCCGCCGACGTGGTCGTGGCCTACCTCCACTGGGGCGTGCAGGGCGAGCGCTGCCCGTCCCCCGACCAGCGGCGTCTGGCCCGCGACCTGGTCGCGGCCGGCGCCGACGTGGTGGTGGGCAGCCACGCCCACGAGGTGCAGGGCGACGGCCGCCTCGGGCCGGGGTACGTCGCCTACGGGCTGGGCAACTTCGCGTGGTACTCCCCCGGCCCGACGGGCGTCCTCACCCTCACCGTCCGGCCGCCGCGCGAGCGGTCGGGCCGGGCCAGGGTCACCGCGTCGCGGTGGTGGCCCGCGACGATCGGCCCCGACGGGCTGGCCGCGGCCGCCACCGGTCCCTCGGCCGCGGCGTCACACGCCAGGCGTGCGTCGTTGCGTACGTGCGCCGGCCTGGCCGCGCCACGGACCCGCTAGCGCGGCGCCAGCCACGCGAGCACCACCCGGCCGACCCGCTCGAGCTGCGCGGGCGACACGACGCCCGGCAGGTCGCCGGCGGAGTGGTAGCCGGCGTAGGGGGTCGACCCCAGCCGGGCGGCGGGGAGCCCGTCGCGAACGAACGACCAGTGGTCGCTGCTGCGCTGCTCGGCGTCGGCGACCGCCGGCACACCGGCGCGCCGGGCCGCGGCCAGCAGCGCTCGCTGCACCGGGTCCGCGACGCCGGCCGACCCGATCGGCACCCGGTCGCCCACACCGACGCGGTCCAGCGAGACCATCGCCCGCATCGCGCGCCGCTCGGCAGGCGTCATCGCGGCGACGTAGCGACGTGACCCGTAGTGGTGGTCGTCGTCGGAGGGACCGCGAGGCTCCTCGGCGCCGAAGGCGACCAGCACCACCGGCAGCCGCGTGCGGCGTTCCGACACGGCCTCCGCCACCGCCAGCAGGACCCCCACGCCGGAGGCGTTGTCCTCGGCGCCGGGCGCCTGCGGCACCGTGTCGAGGTGCGCGCCCACCACCAGGTGCGGCGCGGCGGGGTCCATCCCCGGCGGCCGGGCCACGACGTTGACCGACGCGCCGCCCGCCACCGGGACGCCCCACGAGACGCCGGCCGGCACGTCGATGCGCTGGCGGGTGACGTCGTAGCCCAGGCGGTCCAGCTCGCCGGCCACCCAGCGGGCGGCGCGGGCGTACGACGCTCCGGTCGCCTCCCGCGGTCCGATCCTTCCGGCGAGCCGGCGCACCGTGCCCACGGCCGTCGCCCGGTCGAGGTCGTCCGGGGAGACCGCGACGGGCTCGGGCTCGGCGCCGGTCGTGGCCCCGCCGGACGTCGGCGGGTCGACCGGTCGGTCGGTGGTGGCGGGTCCGCTGCCCTCGTCGGGGGTCGGCGCCGGGGAGCCGACCCCGTCACCGGCCGAGCAGCCCGCGGCCAGGACGAGGGTCGCGAGGACGGCGGCAAGGGCCCCTCGCCCACGACCCGCGCCCGGTTGCATGGGTCCACCCTGCCAGCCGGTGCCCACCCCGGTCCTCGTGCGCTCAGCGCAGCCGGGCGGCGAGGTAGGCCGCGAGCATCACCTCGAGCTCGGCGAGGAGCGGGTCGCGCTCCGGGTCGCCGGCGGGATGCCGGGCGAGGGCGTGCCGCACGGTCTCGATGCAGAGCCCCAGCACCTCCCGCAGCTCCGGGTCGGGCGTGGTGACCCCCGCCCCGCGGAGGGCGCGGGCGAACTCGCCCACCAGGTGCTCGCGCACGACGTGGGCGGGCGAGTCGGCGCGCTCGGGCGCGACCTCCTCGGTGAGGCGGTAGTAGCCGGGGTGTTGCAGCTGGAGGGCGGCCGCACGCCGGAGCAGCTCGCGGAGCACGGGCCCGAGGTCGTCGAGCGACGCCAGCCCGGCGACGGCGTCGACGTACGCCGAGGCGGCCGCCTCGAGGTAGCGCGCGGCGAGGGCGCCAACGATGGCGTCGAGGTCGGGGAAGAACCGGTAGAGCGCGCCCACCGACAGGCCGGCGCGCGCCGCGATCCGGGTGGTGCTGGACAGCGCCACCCCGCGCTCGCCGACCTCCTCGTCCGCTGCTCGCAGGATGCGGTCGACGGTCTCGCGGGACCGGTCCTGCTGGGGGTCGCGCCGGGCGCGGGTCACTGCGTGGTGATGACGCCCGACGAGGCGCGGGTGCAGGTCACCGCTGCGCGGGCGGCCAGCCACGCCCCGCGCAGGCACTGGCCGAGCGCACGGTGCCCGGCCGCGTTGGGGTGCCACGACTCCTGGCAGGTCTGGTAGTAGTCCGAGCAGGTGTCGGTGACACGCTTGATGTCGAGCTTGTCGAAGGGCCCGAAGCTCTGCACGTGGACGCCGCTGGGGCCGTCCATCACCCGCAACGGGGTCGCCAGGGAGTTACCGGGGCTGCCCGGCGCCTCACAGAGCCGCGCCCCGTCGAAGGCGCGCTGCACGTCGAGGTAGGTGATCTTCGCGCTGGGGCGCTCGGCCCGCAGCGTGGCCGCGACGCCGCCGACGAGCCCGCCGAGGTTCTGGCTGAACCGGTGGGCGGGTGCCAGGGAGTCGATGTCCGCGGGGCACCCCGCGGCGTACCGCTCGTCCACCAGGGCGCGGTACTTGTCGCGGGTGTCGCTGCGACCGTCCTCGGTGCGGTACTGCTCGGCGTACGCCGGCGGGAGCGGGTTGGTGTAGTCCTGCAGCACGACCCGGTGGTCGCCGTCGGCGTCCACCTCGTCGAGCACGTCGAGCACCTGCCGCACGGCGGCGGTGGTCTCGGCCCGTGCGGTGGCGAGCTGGGCCGCGGTCGCGAAGTCCGCGTCGCTGCACGCCCGCTCGTTGAGCTCCTCCCCGGTGACCCAGTTGATGAAGTGGATCCAGACCTCCCACCAGCCGGTGTAGCCGTCGGCGACGAACCGTCCGGCGCACTCGGCGGCGACGCCGCCGAAGGTGAACTGGCTGTTGTTGGACCCCAGCCCCAGGAGCACCAGGTCGATGTCACCGGTCTGCGCGACCGCGCGCAGCTGCGCGATCTGGGCGGCGACCGTGCGTCCCGCCGGGCGGGCGCTGGACGGCGACGCCATGTCGGCGGGCTGGGCCCCCGAGCACGCGAGGTTGACCCGGCGGGAGATGCCGGGCAGGTCCGCGACCTGGATGGACGCGTTGGCCGAGCGGTGGCAGAAGTAGGGGTTGCTGTTGGGCGCCGCCCAGCCGGGGAAGCCCTGCGCCACGCCGTTCTGGTCGGTCACCGCGACGTAGCCGCCCGCCCCCTCGCCGCTGATGAAGCTGTCGCCCATCGCGACCGCGGTCGGTGGCAGCGGGTCGGCCGAGGCCGGCGGCGCGAGCGCCATCGTCCCGGCGGCGGTCGCCGCGGCCAGGAGCAGCGCTCCGGCGAGTGAGAACGACGCACGAGCACCACGTCCGAGCATGGGAGCCTCCCGAGAGGAACGCGAAAGAGGATTCGCGTTCTCGATCGTGCGCCCGGCCCGTGCGTCCCGTCAAGGGCGGGTCGGCAGGAGCGCCCCGGCCTCAGCCGATGCCGAGGACGTTGGCCATCGTGGTGACGCCAGCGACGATGATGACGATGCCGATGATGTCGAAGACGATGCCCGAGCGCACCATCCGGGTGATCGGGACCAGCCCGGTGCCGTAGACGATCGCGTTGGGCGGCGTCGAGACGGGCAGCATGAAGCCGTAGGAGGCGCCGAAGACCGCGGCGAGCGCCGGGATCGCCGGGTTGACGTCGGCGGCGAGCGCGAGCTGGATCGCGATCGGCGCCACCACGCCCACGCTGGCCGTGTTGCTCGTGGTCTCGCTGATGACGACCGCGATCACCGTCGACAGGAGCGTGATCGACAGCAGCGAGCTGACCCCGAGCAGGTCGCTCAGCCCGGTGCCCATCGACTCCGCCAGGCCCGTGGAGCCCAGCAAGCCGCCGAGCGCGATGCCGGAGCCGAAGAGCACGATGGTGCCCCAGTCGATGCGGGACGCGTCGTTCCACGTGATCGTGAACTGCCGCCGCGGCCAGTCGACGGGCAGCAGGAACAGCAGGCTGGCGCCGAGGATGGCGACCGCCCCCTCCTGCAGGTGGGCCGACACGGACTCGTAGAACGAGCCCTCGCCGCCGGTCACCAGCGCGACGAACCCGGGCAGGATCCACAGCGTCACCGTGACCGCGAACGCGACGAGCGTGTTGCGCCCGCCCCTGCCCATCGGGCCGAGGTTGCTGCGCTGCTCGCGGATGAACTCCTCGGCCCCCTCGATCCGCTTGGTCTCGGGCTTGTTGAGCCGCAGCAGGACCACGCAGAGCGCGACGAACATCAGCGCCACGACGGGGAAGGCGAGCAGCATCCAGGTGAAGAACGGGATCTCCTCGCCGGTCTCCTGCGTGATCAGCTCGCGGCCGATGAGATTGGGCGGGCTGCCGACCGGGGTCAACAGGCCGCCCACGCTGGCGCCGTACGCGACCATCAGCAGCAGGGCGGTCGAGAACCGCAACCGCCGCACGTCGTCGGTATCGGCGTCCTCGTCGGACTGCGCCGAGACGCGCCCGGCCAGGAAGCCGATGATCCCCATCGCGATCGGCATCAGCATCGCCGCGCTGGCGGTGTTGGACACGAACGCGCTCAGGCCGGCACTGATCAGCCCGAAGGCGACGATGACCCGCACCGTGGAGGACGCGACGCCCGGGATGCTGAGCACCCCGTAGGCGAACCGCTGGTCCAGGCCGTGCTTGCGCATCGCCTCGGCCAGCACGAAGCCGCCGATGAAGACGAAGATCGTGGAGTTGCCGAAGAGGGCGAAGACCTCCTCGGCCGGGGCGACGCCCAGCAGGACGCACGCCGCCATCGCGAGCATCGCGGTCACCGGGATCGGGATCGCCTCGGTCATCCACCAGACGATGACCAGGCTGAGGATGCCGGCGAGCTTCTGCGCGGGCTCGTCGAGGCCGGAGCAGAGCAGGTAGACCACGACGGCGACGGCCGGACCGATCACCAGGCCCGAGGTGCGCCGCAGCCGCTCGAAGCGCTGCTCGGCCGGGCTGAGCGTCTCCTCCACCTCGTCGAAGGTGCGGTACGTCGCGGGGCGGGCGTGGTCGGGCACGGCGGGCTCCTCGGGTCGGGAAGGCCCTGACGCTAGCCAGCGCGGATGGGTCCGACCACACCCCAACCGGTCACCCGCCCGGACGCGGCGACGGCCCGGATCCGTGGGATCCGGGCCGTCGTCGGCAGGTGGTCGGTGAGACCGGGTGGTCGATCAGTCCAGGTAGTCGCGCAGGACCTGCGAGCGGCTGGGGTGGCGCAGCTTGGACATCGTCTTCGACTCGATCTGGCGGATCCGCTCGCGGGTCACGCCGTAGACCTTGCCGATCTCGTCGAGCGTCTTGGGCTGGCCGTCGGTGAGGCCGAACCGCATCGACACCACGCCCGCCTCCCGCTCGGAGAGCGTGTCGAGGACGGCGTGCAGCTGCTCCTGCAGGAGCGTGAACGACACCGCGTCGGCCGGCACGATCGCCTCGGAGTCCTCGATGAGGTCACCGAACTCCGAGTCGCCGTCCTCGCCGAGCGGCGTGTGCAGCGAGATCGGCTCACGACCGTACTTCTGGACCTCGATGACCTTCTCGGGGGTCATGTCGAGCTCCTTGGCCAGCTCCTCCGGAGTGGGCTCGCGGCCCAGGTCCTGGAGCATCTGCCGCTGGACGCGGGCGAGCTTGTTGATGACCTCGACCATGTGCACCGGGATGCGGATGGTGCGGGCCTGGTCGGCCATCGCGCGGGTGATCGCCTGGCGGATCCACCAGGTGGCGTAGGTCGAGAACTTGTAGCCCTTGGTGTAGTCGAACTTCTCGACCGCACGGATCAGGCCGAGGTTGCCCTCCTGGATGAGGTCGAGGAAGAGCATGCCGCGACCGGTGTAGCGCTTGGCCAGCGAGACGACCAGACGGAGGTTGGCCTCGAGCAGGTGGTTCTTCGCCCGGCGACCGTCCTCGGCGATCCACTCGTACTCCTCGAGCATCTTCGGGCTGATCCGCCCGCCCTTGGCGAGCTTCTCCTCCGAGAACAGGCCGGCCTCGATGCGCTTGGCGAGCTCGACCTCCATCTCGGCGTTGAGCAGCGGAACCTTGCCGATCTGCTTGAGGTAGTCCTTGACCGGGTCGGCCGTCGCGCCGGCCACCATGACCTGCTGCTCGGGCTCGTCGGTCTCGTCCGCCGCGGAGACGGTGAAGGCCTGCTTCTCGTCCTCCTTGATGGTCGGGTCGGCGACGACGTCCTTCTCGAACTGGTCGTCGGGGATGTCGGGGAGGATCTTCTTGCCGTCCGGTCCGACCACGGCGGCCTCGACGACACCGAGGTCGACGACCTCGTCGGCGGGAGCCTCGGCAGCCTTCTTGGCTGCGGCCTTCTTGGCCGGGGCGGCGCTCTTGGCGGCGCTCTTGGGCGCGGCCTTCTTCGCCGCGGCGCTCTTGGCGGGCGCCTTCTTGGCCGCCGACGAGCTGGCGGCACGCTTGCTGGTCGCGGCGACCGCTCGGGTGCCCTCCGCGTCGATCTGGACCGAGATCCCGAGACCGCTGAGATGCACCAGCAGCGCCTTCAGGTGCCGAGGCTCGACCCCGGCCTCCTCACTGGCTCGCCGGACGTCCTCGGGGGACACGGTGCCGGCTGGGGTGGCACCGGCCACGAGCGTGGCGATGGAGGGGTGCGTGAGCACCTCCGCGGGGAGCAACTTGCGTGCGTGTGAGGACACGAACACCTCTCGTCAAACAGCTTCGGGGCGCGGCGAGGCCCGGTGACGTCAAGAGCCGCGCCGTAATTGTGCCACGGCCCTCCTGACGAGTGGCCACCGGGCGCACGACCGCGCGTGTCGGGGCGGCTCGGCGCTCAGCCCGACCTCTTCGTCGTCTGCCACGCCGCCCTGCCGCGAGCACGCCCAATTGGGCGCCGGTGGGCGGCGGGGAGGCGATACGATGGGCACCGACGGGACCGCGCAGCATGCCACCGGGGGCAGAGATGGCCAACCACCCACAGACACTCTCCGCGACGTCGTTCCTCCCGGCCCTGGGGCGCACGTACCTCGCCCTCCTCGGCATCGGGCTCCCCCTGCTGGCATTGCTGCTCAGCCCCGGCCTGATGCGCACCAGGGTCGCCTGGTTCGACGGGAGCGCGTGGCTCGGGATCTACGGTGCCCCCGCCCTGACGCTGCTCCTGGTGGCCGTCTCCGTGCGCGTCTCGGCCGCGGTGGCGCGCACCCCTCGATGGCAGCCGCGGACCGCCTGGCACGCCTTCCGCGAGCTGCGCCGGCACCGCCGCGGGCGGTGGTGGCGCCTGGTCGCCGAGGCGAGCGGCTGGCTGGTGGCCTCCCAGCTGGTGGGGCTCTACCTCGCATGGCTGATGCCCCACATCTGGCGCGACCCCGCCGGTGGATGGGTGCTCAGCTACCCCAACTACGCCACGCAGGCGGTCGGCATCTACGTGGTCACCGTCTTCGCGGCAGCGTGGTTCGGCGCCCGGGTGCGGCGCGAGGTGCTCACCGGCGCACGCTGACCCATCCCGGGCCGCGGCCGCTGGCCGGCCGATCGGCTAGCTCCGTGCTGCCGGCTTCGTGGACGCCTTGGCCTTCTGGGCCTTCTTGTGGTCGCGCACCTTCTGCAGCGACTCGGCGTCGACGACGTCGGCGACCGAGCGGTGGCCGTCGAGCGCGTAGTCGCCGACGGCGGCCTCCCAGCCCTCCGGGCGCACCCCGAGCTGCTTGGCCAGCAGCGCGACGAAGATCTGCGCCTTCTGCTTGCCGAAGCCCGGCAGCGCCATCACGCGCTTGAGCAGGTCCTTGCCGTCCGCGGCCTCGGTCCACAGCCGCGAGGCGTCCCCGCCGTAGGTCTCCTCCACGATGCGGGCCAGCTCCTGGAGGCGCGCTGCCATCGAGCCCGGGAACCGGTGGATGGCCGGCGGTGTCGCGGCCATCGCCGCGAACTCCTCCGGGTCGGCGGCCGCGATCGCGTCGGGGTCCACGGTGCCGAACCGGTCGAGCACCTTCGCCGGGCCCCGGAACGCGTGCTCCATGGGGTACTGCTGGTCGAGCATCATGCCCACGAGCAGCGCGAACGCGGAGTCGTCGAGAACCTTGTCGGCAGCGGGGTCGCCGGTGATCTGGAAGCCCATGGGGCGATTGTGCCCGACGTGGTGACCGGGTGGGCGCGGGCTACGTGGCCTTGACCGCCAGCACGGGGCACGGGGCGTCGAGCAGCACGCGCTGGGCGTTGCTGCCGAGGATGAGCTTGCCGACCGGCGAGCGGCGGCGCAGGCCGATCACGAGCAGCTCGGCGCCGTTGGCCTCGGCGATGCTGATCAGGTCCTCGGCCGGCTCGAAGCCGCGCACCAGCTGGCGCACGTCGTGCTCGACGCCGCTGTCCTTGAGCTGCTTCTCGATCCCGGTGAGCTCGTCCTCGGCGGCACGGGCGGCCGATCCGTCGAAGTCCTGGCCACCCCGGTGGGAGTTCACGACCACGAGCTTGCTGCCGCGCAGCTTCGCCTCGTTGATCCCGGCGGCGAGGGCCGCCTCGCCCTCCGGCTTGGGGACGTATCCGACGACGACGGTGCCCATGGTGTCTCCTCTTCTCGTGGCCACAGCGCCTCGCCGGTGGCCTGTTGGCACCGTAACGGAAACGGCTGGCCTTGGGCAGCCTGTGGAGGGGTGGGTCGCGAACCCCGCGCCTGGGGCACGCTGGGCGCGTGGCACCTCGGCCCGCGCCCCCTCCCGCGACCCACCCCTCGCACCGTCCCGCGAGCCCGGGAGGCGCAGCCGCCGGGCTCCGGCTCGCGGTCCGGACCGTGGTGCAGCCACCCGTCCAGGCAGCGGTGCACGCCCCGGTCGACCGGTGGACCCACGACGTCCTGCGTGCCGCCACCCTCGAGCTCGTCGAGGCCGAGGCGCCGCGGCGGTTCCCGACCGCGCTGAACGCCGGGGTCCCGGGACGCTCGGTCCGCCACGTCGAGGACCCTCCGGTCGCAGACGCCGGGTCGCGCGCCGACGTCGTCCTCGCCCTGCTGCGCGCGGCGACGCCCCTCGCCCCACGTCCGCTGCTGTGGCTGACCCGTCCCGGTGAGCTCTCCGTGCACGACGACGACCTGCGCTGGCTCGGCCCCGCCGCGTGGGCCGCGCGCGCCCTGGGCATGCCGGTCGGCCTGGTGGTGGTGACCCGGCGCGGGTGGTTCGACCCGGTGAGCGACGTACGCCGGGAGTGGCGTCGCCTGCGCCCGCGGCCCGGCGCCCGCTGATCGGTGCCCGCTGACCGGTGCACTCCCCCACGTCCGCCGGCCGGGCCCACCCTGCCCTGACGCGATGGCGTGGCCGGGCGGGGTGCGGGGTCAGTCCCAGGTGTGCACGGGCTCGTTGCTGTGCATCCGGTCGCGGTAGTCGAGCAGGGCGCCGCGCAGCGCGTCGTAGCGGTCGGCTCCCCCGCGCTCGCGCACCCGGTCGACGAACCAGCCGGCGCCGCTCGACTCGGTCTGGCACCGCTGCTCGATGATGCCGAGGTAGCGGTCGCTCTCCTCGGTCGGCACGCCCCACGACTCGAGACCGGCGCGCGCCATCGGCAGCAGCCGGCGCAGCACCAGCTCGGTCGCGCGGACCTGTCCCAGGCCGGGCCAGTAGACCTGCGCGTCGACGCCCATCTGCGCAGCGACGTGGAAGTTCTCCTCGGCCGCGGAGAAGGACATCTGCGACCACAGCGGGCGCTCGCTCTCGACGAGGTAGCGCACCAGGCCGAACCACAGCGCGGCGTTGGCGATCGTGTCGGCGACCGTCGGCCCGGCGGCGAGCAGCCGGTTCTCGACGCGGAGGTGGGGCATGCCCAGCGAGATGTCGTAGACCGGACGGTTCCAGCGGTAGACCGTGCCGTTGTGGAGCTTGAGCTCGTGGAGGGAGGGCGTGCCGCCCGACTCGAGCACCTCGAGCGGGTCCTCCTCGTCGGTGACGGGGAGCAGCGCCGGGAAGTAGCGGACGTTCTCCTCGAAGAGGTCGAACACCGACGTGATCCACCGCTCGCCGAACCACACCCGCGGCCGCACCCCCTGCGCCTTGAGCTCCTCGCTGCGGGTGTCGGTCGCCTGCTCGAACAGCGGGATGCGCGTCTCGCGCCACAGCTCCTTGCCGAGGAGGTAGGGAGAGTTGGCCGACACCGCGAGCTGCACGCCGGCGATCGCCTGGGCGGCGTTCCAGTGCGCGGCGAACTGGTCGGGTGAGGTCTGCACGTGGAACTGGGTGCTGGTGCACGCCGCCTCGGGCACGATCGAGTCGGCCGTGGTGGTGAGCCGCTCCCGGCCGGAGATGCTGATCGTGATGTCCTCGCCGCGCGCGGCGAGGATCTGCTCCGACAGCAGCTTGTAGCGCGGGTTGGAGCTGAGCGACGAGACGTTCATGTGGCCCTCGGCCAGCGTCGGGAGGATGCCGATCATGACCTGCTGGGCGCCCACCTTGGCGCCCTTCTCCTCGGCGTCGTTGAGGGAGCGGCGCAGGCTCTGCTCGAACTCCGAGAGCCCGCCCTCGCGCAGCTTGGCCGGCGCGACGTTGATCTCGATGTTGAACTGGCCGAGCTCGGTCTGGAAGTCCGGGTCGGCGATGGCCTCGAGCACCTCGGCGTTCTTCAGCGCCGGGTCGCCCACCTCGTCGATGAGGTTGAGCTCCATCTCGAGCCCGGTCATCGGGTCGTCGGTGTCGAACGCCGACTCGCGGAGCATCCGCGCGAACACGTCGAGGTTGCGCCGCACCTTCTCGCGGTGCCGCGTCCGGTCGGCCCGGCTGAACTCCTGCTGCGCGACCTCTTCTCCCATGGCGGCACCCTAACCACGTGACCGCCCGGCGGACACCGTCCCGAGGGCTGGGCTCACGCGGCGGGATCCCCGCTCGCGCCGAGCGACGGCCGGAGGCTCGCCCAGGCGTCGGGCGACGTGGCCGACTCGAGGAGCTGGGCCACCAGCCCGGCGAGGGAGTGTGCCTCCTCGGCCTCGCGGCACCGGTCGACCGCGCACCACGCAAGGGCGCCGTCACCGGAGAGCCACGCGGCGAACGCCAGCACCGCTGCAGGACCCGCTACGTGGGAGGCCGGCAGCCGCCGCACCGCGTCGGACCACAGCTCCACCGCCGGGCGGGCCGTCGACCGGTCGAGCCAGACCCACGCCTCGTCGCGGCGTGCGCCCACGCGGACGCTCGCGGCGACCGAGGCGAGCTCGGCGACCGACAGCGTGGTGCCGGCCCGGACGTGGCGACGCACCAGCGCGCCGAGCGCCCCTTCGGGCAACGGCACCGCGCCTCGCAGGTGGGCGCCGGTGCGGCGGGCGGCCGCGTGGTCGGGGGCGATCGTGGCCCGGAGGGCGTCGCGGCTGGCATGGGTGACCCGGCCCTCGAAGACCGACCGCGCCGTGAAGGGGTGCTCGGAGCGGGCGAACGGCACGCCCCGGTAGGCGGCGAGCGGCGCCCCCGGCAGCACGGCGTACCAGTGGTCGTCGTGGACGCGCAGCACCTCGTGCACGGCGATGCCGGCGGCGGTGAGCTCGTCGTGGAGCGACCACGCGGTCACGTCGGCGACGGTCGTGTCGTCGTCGTAGACCACGGCGACGACCTCGCGGACGTCGTTGAGCCGGGCGGCGCGGAGCAGCGCCTCCACGACGTCGTCGACGTCGTCGGGGTCGTGGGGCAGGTCGACGCGGGCGTGCATGCCGCCCTGGCGGCCGACGCTCACCACGACCGCCGAGTGCTGGGGCACGAAGCCCAGCGCGAGGGGCACGAAGGCGGCGATGTCCTCGGGGGTGCGTGCCTGCATCGGCGTGGCACCCGGGGCGAGGGCTGACGGAGGGGACGGGTCGAGGGGTTCCATGGCGGGGACGCTTCCCGCCGGCACCGACCGTGCACGCCCTCCGGCGCGCGGGCCTGTGGACGACGGCGGATCCGGCGGGTCTGTGGACGACTGGCGGCCCGAAGGCGCGCCGTTCGGGAGCAGGGCGACGGCGGTGGCGGGTGCGGCGACCGGGATGCGGGAGGATGGCAGCGTGACGCAGTCCCCCGCCTCGGGCCGCACCGGCTGATGCGCAGCACCGCGTCGATCCTGCACCTCGACCTGGACGCGTTCTTCGCCGCGGTCGAGCAGCGCGACAAGCCCTCGCTGCGCGGCAAGCCGGTCGTCGTCGGCGGCACCGGCGGCCGGGGCGTGGTGTCGACCGCGTCCTACGAGGCCCGCAGGTACGGCGTGGGGTCGGCGATGTCGACGCGGGAGGCCCGGGCCCGGTGCCCCCACGCCGCGTTCCTCAGCGGACGCTTCCACGCCTACCGCGACACGAGCCGGCGGGTGATGCAGGTGCTGCGCGAGCTGTCCCCGCTGGTCGAGCCGCTGTCGCTGGACGAGGCCTTCGTCGACCTGGCGGCGGCCGACCTTCCCGACCTGGAGGTCGGGACCGTCACCGAGGCCGGCGCCGCGCTGCGCGCGCGTGTGCAGGAGGTGACGGGCGGGCTGACGGCCACGGTGGGGATCGCCTCGTCGAAGTTCCTCGCCAAGGTGGCCAGCGAGCTCGACAAGCCCGACGGGATGACCGTGGTGCCGCCCGGCACCGAGCTCGACCTGCTCCGACCGATGCGGGTCAAGGTCATCCCGGGCGTCGGGCCGGCCACGGCCGAGCGGCTCCGCCGAGCGGGCATCCACACCGTCGCCGAGCTCGAGGCGGTGACCGAGGACGAGCTCGTCCGGCTGCTCGGGCAGGCGCAGGGCCACGGCCTGTGGCAGCTGGCCCGGGCCCAGGACTCGCGCCCGGTGGTCGCCGAGCGCGAGGCCAAGTCGATCAGCGTGGAGGGCACCTACGACTCCGACCTGACCGACCGCCGGCTGATGCAGGGCCTGCTCACCCGGCAGGCCCGCGAGGTGGGCGCGCGGATGCGCAAGAACGGCTCCTCCGGGCGCACCGTGACGATCAAGGTGCGCCTGCACGACTTCACCACGCTCAACCGGTCGAGCACCCTCGCCAGCCCGACCGACGACGCCGGCACCATCGCCCGGGTGGCGCGCTCGCTGCTGGCCGACCTCGACACGACCGGCGGCGTGCGCCTGCTCGGCGTCGGAGTGTCCGGTCTCGCCGACTGGGTGCAGGAGGACCTCTTCGGCGAGGCCGAGGAGGAGGACGAGGTGGAGGTCGTGCTGCCCGAGCCGCCGCGGCGCACGTGGCCACCCGGTGCGGACGTCGTGCACGACGAGATGGGCCCCGGGTGGGTCTGGGGCTCCGGGGCCGGGGTGGTGACGGTCCGCTTCGAGACCGCCGACACCCCGCCGGGTCCGGTGCGCAGCTTCCGGGTCGACGACCCGGCGCTGCACCGCCTCGAGCCGCCCTCCGAGGACTGAGCCAGCCCGTCGAGTCGGCGCGTCCTGGCACGCCCAGCCCGTCGAGTCGGCCCGTCCTGACACGCCCAGCCCCTCGAGTCGGCGCGTCTTCACACGCCCAGCCCCTCGAGTCGAGGTCAGGACGCGCCGACTCGACCCTCTACGGGCGTCAGGACGCGCCGACTCGACCCTCTACGGGCGTCAGGACGCGCCGACTCGACCCTGTTCGGCGGTCAGGACGCGCCCACTCGACCCTGTTCGGCTCCCGTTAGCCTTGGCACGGCCAGGTGGTGCCGCGGACCCATGAGCCCCGCACGCACCCTCACACCACCCGGACCAGCACCTCGTCGCCGGGGCGCAGCTGGGCGCACCCGTCGAGGTCGTCGTCCTCGACCGTCGCGACGACCGGGTAGCCACCCGTCGTCGGGTGGTCGGCCAGGAACACGACGGGCTGGCCCGACGGCGGCAGCTGCACCGACCCGAGCACGATGCCCTCGCTCGCCACCTCACCGGCCCGCCGGTCGAGCCGCGGCCCCGCGAGCCGCAGGCCGATGCGGTCGCTGTCGGCGTCGACCGCGTACGTCGCGCCGTCGAGGCGTGCCCACCCGCGCGCGTCGAGCCAGTCGGCCCGCGGCCCGCGCCGCAGTCGCAGCACCGGCTCGTGGGGACGTACGACGACCGCGGGCGGCGGCTCCGGCAGCAGCCCGGGCGTCCCGAGCGCGAGCACGTCGCCGGCGGCCAGGCGCGGCGGCCCGATCCAGGCGAGGGTGTCGGTGGAGCGCGACCCGAGCACCGGGTCGACCGCGAGGCCGCCGGCGAACGCGACGTAGGACCGGACGCCGGTCGTGGCCGGTCCCACGGTGACCAGCGCACCCGCCGGCACCGTGACAGCGGCGCCGTGCTCCACCGCCCTGCGCCCGACCCGCACGGTGCACGCCGCGCCGGTGACCGCCATGGTCACCGCGCGCTGCGGGCGCAGCGTCACCCCGCCCACCGTCGTCTCGACGACCGCGTCGTCGGGTTGACCGCCGACGAGGCGCCGGGCCAGCGCCGCCGCGCCGCGGTCGAGGGCGCCCGCGCGGGGGACGCCGAGGTGGGCCCATCCCCGCCTCCCCCGGTCCTGGAGCGTGGACAGCGGTCCGGGGTCGACGACCTCGACGCCGCTCACCCGACGGCCTCGAACCGCACGCGGGTGCCCGGGGCCAGCAGCGCGGGCGGCTCGCGCCTCACGTCCCACAGGTCGGCGTCGGTGGTGCCGATCAGCAGCCAGCCGCCGGGCGACGCCGCGGGGTAGACCCCGCACCAGGCGTCGGCGAGGCCGACCGCGCCGGCGGGCACCCGGGCCCGCGGCGACTCCAGCCGCGGCACGGCGCGCGCGGCGGGCAGCCCGGCGAGGTAGGCGAAGCCCGGCGCGAACCCGCAGAAGGCCGCCGTCAGCTCGAGCGAGGTGTGGAGGTCGACCACCTCGGCGCTCGTGCATCCCCAGTGCTCCGCCACGAGGTCGAGGTCGGGACCGTCGTAGCGCACCGGCACCCGCACGAGCGGGCCTCGGTCGACGGTCCCGTCGCTCGCCCACTGCGGCAGCACCGCGCGCACGGCCTCCGGGTCGACGCCGTCGAGCAGGACGGTGGCGGCGGCCGGGACGACCTCGTCGGCCTGCAGGCCGGCGCGCCGCACCCAGGTGGCGAGCGAGGCGGCGGCGACGGCGTCCTCCACCTCGACCAGGCAGGCGCGCGTGCCGACGTCGATGACCCTCACGGCGGCCATTGTCCACCGGGCGCGTCACCCGCGGGCCGCCGTCGTCGCAGGTGAACGCTGGCTGGATCGCGGGGCTGGATCGCGGGGGCATCATGGAGGCGGATCTCGGCGCCGTGGGCGCACACAGGTGAGGGGCTCCCGGTGGTATGAGCACCAGGAGCCCCTCGATGTGATCGGGGTGGTGACGTCCGATCCACCGGACCGGCCTCCCGGCCCCCACAGACCCCGCCACCGGGCCTGCGCGGCGAACAAGTCGCCGTCTGGAGCTGTTCGTCCGATCCGATCCCCGACCCCGCCGAAGCGGTGCCGGTAGCCAGAGTTCTACGCGGTGCGGACGGCGTCCCGCAAGGCTTCCGGGCGACAAACCCGCGGTCCCACAGGGTTGCCCACAGAAGTCGCGCCGTGATCCACATCGCAGCCCATCCCCTCCACAGGGAGGGACTCAGCCTGTGGACGGCCAGCAGGTGGCGACCGACAGTCCCGCCAGCTCGAGCGAACGCCGCACCGCCGCCGCGGTCCGCACCGCTCCCGGGGAGTCGCCGTGCACGCAGACCGAGTGCACCGTCGCGGCGAGCTCGAGGGCGCGCGCCGCCACCTGGTCGGGGTCGGTCACCAGGGCCCCGGGCCGGTCCCGGGCCAGCAGCCCGCCGTCGTCGTCGTAGCCGCGGTCGGGGAAGCCCTCGTGCCGCACCCCGCGTCCGCGTCCCTGCGCCATCGCCAGCAGCAGTGAGCCGGGCATCCCGAGCACCGGCAGCCCGCCCGACCCGTCCAGCACGGCGGCCGCCTGCTCCTCGTCGCGGGCGACCCGGTGGTAGAGCGCGCCGTGCGGCTTGAGGTAGGTCACAGCCGCCCCCTCGGCCGCGGCCAGCTCGGTGAGGACACCGACCTGCTCGGCCACCTGCTCGCGCAGCACGTGGCCGGCCACGTCGAGCTCGACCCGGCCGAAGCCGGCGCGGTCGGCGTACGACACCTGGGCCCCGATCGCCACCCCCCGCCGCACCGCGCCCGCGCACACCGCCCGCATCGTGGCGCGGGTGCCGGCGTGGAAGCCGCAGGCGACGTTGGCGCTGGTGACCAGGGCGAGCAGCTCCTCGTCGTCGGTGACCTCCTCGCCGAGGTCGGCGTTGAGGTCCACCGCGAGGGGGTCGACCGCGAGGGGGTCGACCGCGCGAGGGTCCTCCGGATGGGGGTCTTCGGGGGTCGGCATGGCCCCAGTGTCCCCGGGAGGCCCCTGAGAAGTCCCTGAGAGTTGGTGGATCGTGCAACTCGAGTGGGTACTGACTCGTCAAGGCAGGTGAAGGCACCACATCCGGTGGGGAATCCCGCGACGGACACAGGCGTTGGATCAGATGTGCGACACGGGGTGGTCGCGCACGAGAGCAGGAGGACGAGATGAGCACCGCACAGGCCAAGCGCACCAGCACCACTCGTGAGATCGAGGGCCGCGACAGCGTGGGCCTCTACCTCGACGAGATCGCTCGCACCCCGCTCCTCGACGCCGAGACCGAGGTCGAGCTGTCCAAGACCATCGAGGCGGGCCTGCTGGCCCAGCACCTCCTCGACATTGGCCGCGTGGGACGTCGCAAGGGCGGCGCCCCGATGAGCGCCAACGAGGCCGAGCTCGAGTGGCTCGCCGAGCAGGGCCGGCTCGCGGTCGACCGGTTCATCGAGGCCAACCTGCGTCTGGTGGTGTCCATCGCGCGCAAGTACGGCCGCTCGCAGATGCCGATGCTCGACCTGATCCAGGAGGGCAACACCGGCCTGATCCGCGCGGTCGAGAAGTTCGACTACACCAAGGGCTACAAGTTCTCGACCTACGCCACGTGGTGGGTGCGCCAGGCGATCACCCGCGGCATCGCCCAGCAGGCCCGCGTCGTACGCCTGCCGGTCCACGTCGTCGAGGAGCTCAACCAGGTCGGCAGCGCCCGCCGCACCCTCGAGCGCCAGCTGGGCCGCGACCCGGAGCCGCACGAGATCGCCACCGAGCTCGGCATGGACCTCGACCGGGTCCTCGACCTGATGAGCTGGGGTCGCGACCACGTGTCGCTCGACACGCCGGTCGACGAGGACGGCGACACGTCGCTGGGCGACCTGATGGCGCAGGAGACCGCCCCCGGCCCCGACCTCAACGTCCTCGACGCGGAGGCCCGCCAGCGGCTCGACGACCTCGTCGGGATCCTCGACGAGCGCTCGGCCGACATCGTCCGGGCGCGCTACGGGCTGGCCGACGGTCGCCAGCACAAGCTGGCCGACATCGGTGCCCGCCACGGCATCTCCGCCGAGCGGGTCCGCCAGCTCGAGCGGGAGGCGCTGCAGAAGCTGCGCCGCGCCGGCGACCCGGACCTCGCTGCCTGACCCGGACCGGCAGCCTCAGTACGCCGCGGACTCCAGGTCCGCGCTCGCGGCCCGTGCCCGCTCGACCACGTCGGCGGGCACGGGCCGTCGTGCTGCCACCCGCGCCTGCCACAGCTGCACCGCCACGACCCGGGCGGCGGCCTCCTCCACGCGGCTGCGCGAGACCAGGCCGGAGTCGATGGCGTCGGTGACGATGCCGTGCGTCGTGGCGGTGTCGACCGGCATCAGCAGCAGGTCGGCTCCCGCCTGGAGTGCTTGCAGGGCGGGGGTCGGGCGGCCGCCGACGGCGCCCATCCCGAGCGAGTCGGTGATGGCGACGCCCTCGAAGCCGAGGTCCTCGCGCAGCAGGTCGTAGACCTCCGGCGCCATGCTGGCCGGCACGCCGGGGGCGATGTCGGTCAGGTCGAGGTGGCTGAGCATGACCGCGGGCGCGTGCTGGCGGAACGCCGACTCGAACGGCGGCAGGTCGTGGGCCGCGAGCTCGGCGCGCGTCGAGTCGAGCACGGGGAGCGTGTCGTGGCTGTCGCTCGTCGCTCCGCCGTGGCCAGGGAAGTGCTTGACGGTCGACACGACGCCCGCCTCGTCGAAGCCCTTGATCGCCGCGCCCACCGCCTGGGACGCCACCCGGGGGTCGGTCGAGGGCGACCGGGCGCCGATGGTGGGGTCGGCGGCTCCGATCGTGACGTCGGCGACGGGGGCGAAGACCCAGGTGAAGCCGAGGTCGCGCAGCTCGAGGCCGGTGGCGAGGGCCGCGTCCCGGGTCACCCGGCGCCCGAGGCGCGCGTCGGCGCCGATGGCCAGGCCGGCCGTCTGGAAGTGCGGGAAGTCGGTGGCGATGCCGCGCAGGTGCGACACGTAGCCGCCCTCCTGGTCGACGCCGATGACGGGCGGGTGGTCGCGGCCGTCAGCCGCGGCGGCGTCGGCGATCGCCGACGTCATCGCGAGCACCTGCTCGCGGTCGGTCACGTTGGCGCCGGTCACCGAGACACCCGCGAGGTGCAGGTCGCGCACCATCCGGGCCGGCTCCTGCGGGTCGGTGCCGTGGAAGCGGCCCACGATCACCCCGCCGGCGAGCTGCGCGGAGCTCCACGACCCGACCAGCTCGCGGGCCTCCTCGAGCTCACCCGTCGTGGGACCCCAGCCCGTCGGTGCGTCGGGGTCGTCGGTCTCCTCCGCCTCGGGCGCGGCCTGCTCGGCGTCGCCGGTCGTGGAGGCCGACGACGAGGGCGGCGACGAGGCCGGATCGGCGTCGTCGGACGTCGAGGTGAGACCGGCGCAGCCGCCCAGGAGCAGGACGCCCGTCGCGATCACGGCCAGGCGGGGTCGGAGCGGGGACACCCCGCGGAGATTACCGGCCGGACCCCCGTCAGCCGGAAACGCGGGCGCGCTCCACCAGCTCGGCGTGGACCGCCTCGACCTGCCGGCGCAGGTCGGCCAGCGAGCCGGTGTTGTCGACCACGTGGGTGGCGATGGCGAGCCGCTGCTCCCGTGTCGCCTGCGCGGCGATGCGCGCCTCCGCGTCCTCCTTCGTCCAGCCACGGTCGCGCACCATCCGCTCGACCTGCAGCTCGGCGGGGGCATCGACGACCACGACCGCGTCGAACGAGTCGGCCCGCCCCACCTCGGCGAGCAGGGGGATGTCGTGGACGACGACCGCGTCGGCGGGCGCAGCCGCCTCGAGCTCCGCGCTGCGCCGGTGCACCAGCGGGTGGATGATCGCCTCGAGCCGCCGACGCGCGTCGGGGTCGGCGAAGACGAGGGCGCCCATCGCGGGCCGGTCGAGGTCGCCGTCCGCGGTGAGCAGCTCCGGCCCGAACTCCTCGACCACCGCCTGCAGCCCGGGCGTGCCCCGCGCCACGACCTCGCGGGCGATCAGGTCGGCGTCGATGACGACCGCTCCCAGCTCGGCGAGGATCGTCGACACGGTGCTCTTGCCCGAGGCGACGCCTCCGGTCAGCCCGACACGCACGCTCACAGGTCCTCCCCCACGACGAGATCCAGGATGGCGGTCAGGATGCGGTGGCGCGGTCGACGGCCTGCTCGGCCGCGGCGAGCAGCACGCACGTCGCCACCGCCTCCATGGCGGCGGTGACCTCCTCGAGCGGCGGCATCGTGGGCGCCAGCCGGATGTTGGTGTCGTCCGGGTCCTGCTTGTAGGGGAACGACGACCCGGCTGGGGTCAGGGCGATGCCGGCGTCCTTGGCGAGCGCCACCACCCGGCTCGCAGTGCCCGGCACCACGTCGAGGTTGACGAAGTAGCCGCCGGCGGGAGCGTTCCAGGTCGCCACGCCACGCCCGCCCAGCCGCTCGGACAGCACCCGGTCGACCTCGGCGAACTTGGGCGCGATGATCTCGCGGTGCCTGGCCATGTGCTCGCGCACGCCCTGCGGCGAGCCGAAGAACTCAGCGTGGCGCAGCTGGTTGACCTTGTCGGGGCCGATCGACCCGGTGCCGAGGTGCTCCAGGTACCAGCGGACGTTGTCGGTCGAGGCGGCGAGGAACGCCACCCCCGCGCCCGCGAAGGTGATCTTGGACGTGGAGGCGAACATGACCGGCCGGTCGAGGTGGTCCGCGGCGGCGGCGAGGCTCAGGATGTCGGCGCTCTCGGTCTCGTCGTCGCCGAGGTGGTGCAGCGCGTAGGCGTTGTCCCAGAAGATCTTGAAGTCGGGGGCAGCGGTCGGCATGGCCGCCAGCCGCTCGGCGACCTCGACGCTGCACACGGCGCCCGTCGGGTTGGCGTACGTCGGCACGACCCACATGCCCTTGACGCTCGGGTCGTCGGCGACCAGCGCCGCGACGGCGTCGACGTCGGGGCCGTCGTCGTTCATCGGCACCGTGAGCATCTCGATGCCGAGGCTCTCCAGCAGGGTGAAGTGGCGGTCGTAGCCCGGCACCGGGCACACGAACCTGACCTGGTCCTCCTTGCTCCACGGCCGCTTGGAGTCGACGGCGCCGAAGAGCATCATCCAGACCAGGCAGTCGCGCATCATCGACAGGCTGGAGTTGCCCCCGGCGACGACCTGGTCGGGCTCGACCCCGAGCAGGTCGGCGAACATCTCGCGCAGCTCGCGCAGGCCCTCGAGGCCGCCGTAGTTGCGCACGTCGACCCCCTTGGCGTCGCGGGTCGAGCTCGGGAGCCGCAGCAGGTCGTCGGCGAGGTCGAGCTGCTCGGCCGACGGCTTGCCGCGCGTCAGGTCCAGCTTGAGCCCGCGCCGCTTGAGGTCCTCGTAGGCCGCCCGCTGCTCCTCGAGCAGGGCGGCGAGGTCGTCGGCGGACAGGTCGGCCAGCGCAGTCGCGTTCACCCCCCAAGGCTACCGAGACACGGCCCGCGCCCGGCCGGTCGTACCCACGGAGCGGGACGGACGGCGGCATCCCTCGGCCGGCGCGCCGCTCAGGCGGTCATCCGGAACGTGCGCCGGTACTCCTGGGGGCTGACGCCGCGCGCCCGGCCGAAGTGGTGGCGCAGGGTGGCGGCGTTGCCGAAGCCCACCTCGGCGGCCACCCAGTCGATGGAGTGGTCGGTCAGCTCGAGCAGCTCCTGGGCGGCCCGCACCCGCTCGCCGAGGATCCAGCTGTAGGGCGTCGTGCCGGTCTCCTCCTTGAAGCGCCGGGCGAAGGTGCGCCCCGACATGTGCATCTGCCGGGCCAGCGTCTCGACGTCCAGGTCGTCGGCGAGGTGGGCGCTGATCCACGCCAGCAGGGGCGCCAGCGCCTCCGACTCGCAGACCGGCACCGGCCGGGCGATGAACTGTGCCTGCCCGCCGTCGCGGTGCGGGGGCACGACCATGCGCCGGGCGGTGGTGGCCGCGACCCGGGCGCCGAAGTGCTGGCGCATGACGTGGAGCGCGGCGTCGAGGCCGGCGGCCGAGCCGGCGCCGGTCACGATCGAGCCGTCCTGCACGTAGAGGACGTTGCCGTCGATGCTCGCCTCTGGGTAGCGGGCCGCGAGCTCGTCGACGTGGCGCCAGTGCGTGGTGGCCCGCCTCCCGTCGAGCAGTCCGGCCTCACCGAGGATGAATGCGGCGGTGCAGTGGGCGAACACCTGCGCGCCCCGGTCGTACGCGCCGCGCACCAGCTCGACGACCTCCGGCGACGGCTCGAGGTAGCCGCGCTTCGGGATCAGGCACACCAGGTCGGCGTCGGCGGCGTCGTCGAGGGAGTGCTCGACGTGGAGGTCGTAGCCCGTCGCGCCGCGCACCCGCCCGGGCCGCGGCGTGGTGACCACGAAGTCGAAGACGGGGTTGTCGTCCTGGGGGTGGTAGGGCTCGCCCCACACCTCGCACATCGACCCGAGCCCGAACGGCTCGGCGCCGTCCTGCACCACTGCTGCGACCTTCCTCATCCCGACAGCGTGCCTGCCCGGTGGCAGGAAATCAACGATCTCGACATTCCTGCCACCGCGGCAGGCAAGCGGTTGACGGCGTTCCGACGAGCAGAAACCACCTTTTGCTTGACCCCATGCAAAAGTCGGCCCTAGCGTGACATGGGTCACAGGGCGCGAAGATGCCCTGGGGCGCCCCCGAACTCGGTTGTGGAAGGCGCATCATGCACCTGCGGTCTCGTCAGCTCGTCGTCTCGTTGCTCGCCCTGGTGACCGGCCTGGCGCTGGCCCTCGGGCTCACCGCCCCGGTCATGGCAGCGGTCCCCGACCCGGTGGCCCCGCCGGCCGCCGGCGAGCGGGCGGACGCCTCCCCCGGCCCCGACACGGGCGCCGCGGGGTCGGCGACGACCTCCGGCAAGCCGGAAAAGGGCTCCGGAAAGGGCTCCGGCAAGGGCTCGGGCACGGCGAGCGCGAAGGCGGCGGCCGCCGCGCCCGACCTGTCGAAGTTCCAGAAGGTCGTCCTCGGCCAGGGCACCGGCCTCGGCGAGGTCATGGAGCTCACCGTCGCGCCGGACGGTCGGGTCTTCTTCATCACCCGCGCCGGCGACATCTCGATGTACGACCCGGCCGACGGCAGCATCGACATCATCATGAACAACCCGAGCCTCGGGGTGTGGAGCGGCCTGGAGGACGGCGGACTGGGCATCACGCTCGACCCCGCCTTCGCCGACAACGGCTGGGTCTACGTCTACTACGCCCCGCTGCCCGCCTCGCTCACCGTCAACCGGCTCTCGCGGCTGACGATCGAGACCGGAGACGACGGCGAGACGTACATCGACAAGTCGTCGGAGAAGGTGATCCTCGAGGTCGGCACCCAGCGCAACGTGTGCTGCCACTCGGCCGGCTCCCTGCAGTTCGGCGACGGCGGCGTGCTGCACCTCGCGACCGGTGACAACACCTCCTCCTCCGACAACGACGGCTACTCCCCCCACGACGAGCGGCCCGGACGCTCCGACTACGACGCGCAGAAGTCCTCGGCCAACACCAACGACCTGCGCGGCAAGATCCTGCGGGTCGTCCCGCGCAACGACGACGCGGGCGACGTCGACCCGACCCCCGGCGACGGCATCTCCTACGACATCCCCGACGGCAACCTGTTCGGCGAGGGCGGCGCCTACCCGTCCGCGCGCTACCCCGACGCCGACCCGGCCAGGACGCGTCCCGAGATCTACGTGATGGGCCTGCGCAACCCCTACCGCCTCGGCGTCGACCCCGACACCGACGCCCTCTACTGGGGCGAGGTCGGCCCGGACTCGCGGGTCAACAGCCCCAACCGGGGCCCGCGCCACTTCGAGGAGTTCAACCGCACCGAGGTCGCGATGAACGGCGGCTGGCCCTACTGCGGCGGCGAGGTCGGCCCCGACCTGACCAACATGGACTTCGGCGGCGCCTACGTCGACTGGGACTTCGTGGCCAACCGCTACCGCACCAACCCCGACGGCAGCCCCAAGCGCTTCCCCTGCGACGACCCCGAGGGGATGACGGGCGTCAACGACTCGCCCAACAGCACCGGGCTGCAGGACCTGCCCCCGATGACCGACGCGTGGATCCCCTACTCCGACGTCGGCCCCTACAAGTACCCCGCCGTCCAGGGCGCCACCCCGACCGGCGGCCAGGTCTACCGGCAGTCGCAGAACACCGCGGCCAAGGACACCGCCTTCCCCGCCGACTACGAGGGCTCCTACTTCATGTCGGAGATGAGCCGCGGCTGGATCAAGGAGGTCCGGATGGACGCCGCGGGCAACATCACCGCCATCAACGACTTCATGGACGGGTTCGTCGCCCCGGGTGACCTCGAGTTCGGGCCCGACGGCTCGATGTACGTCCTCGAGTACGGCACCGGCTTCTTCTCCGGGTCCCCCCAGACCAAGCTCGTCCGCATCGACTACGCGATCAACGGCTCCGCCCCGGTGGCGCGCGCCGGCGCCGACGTCACCGAGGGCCCGGCACCGCTGGCCGTCCAGTTCACCAGCGCGGGCACGAGCGACCCCGACGGCGACGCCGTCACCTACGCCTGGGACCTCGACGGGGACGGCGACACCGACTCGACCGACCCGGCCCCGTCCCGCACCTACGACACCCCCGGCGACTACCGGGTGCTGCTCACCGTGACCGACGCGACGGGCAAGTCCGCCACGTCGCAGGTCGTGATCAACGTCGGCAACACGGCCCCGAAGGTCACGATCGAGCTGCCCGCCGACGGCGGCTTCTACTCCTCCGGCGACGACATCCCGTTCGTCGTCGACGTGCAGGACGCCGAGGAGACCGTCGACTGCAGCGAGGTCGTGGTGCAGGAGGGCCTCGGCCACGACATCCATGTCCACCCCAACCTGTCGGTCAACGGCTGCGAGGGCACCATCCGCACCGCCGCCTCCGGCGACCACGGTCCCGACGCCAACACCTACGGCGTCCTCATCGCCACCTACCGCGACGGCGGCGCCAACGACGGCGCCAACGCGCCGCTGCAGGGCAGCGACACCGTCATCCTCCAGCCCAAGCTGCGCCAGGCCGAGCACGCGACCAACCGCCAGGGCGTCGGCTACACCGGCTACGACGACAAGTCCGGCACGCGCCCCGGAGGCGGCGGCCTGATCACCGGCATGGGCAACGGCGACTGGGTCATGTTCGACCCGATGAGCCTGGTCAACATGACCGACGTGTCGATCCGCTACTCCGGCGGACCGCAGGCCGGTGCCACCATCCAGGTGCGCGCCGGTGCGGCCAACGGCCCCGTCGTGGCCACCGTGCCGCTCGACGGCGGCACCCAGGGCCAGTACTTCTACAAGACGGTCAGCGCGCGCATCACCGCCCGCGACGCCGACCCGGGTGGCCGTGGCCTCTACTTCGTCTACTCCGGCAGCGGGGAGATGAACTTCGACGAGTTCTCCGTCGCCGGCAAGGGCATCGCGGGCAACACCTCCCCCGTCATCGCCTCCGCCACCGCGACGCCCGCCGACGGGCTCGCGCCGCTCGAGGTGGAGTTCGCGGCCCAGGCCAGCGACCCCGACGGCGACGACATCACCTACGCGTGGGACTTCGGCGTCGACGGCACCGAGGACGACACCGCCACCACGGCCACCGCGTCGTGGACCTATCCCGAGCCCGGCACCTACACCGCGACGATCACCGTCGAGGACGCGACCGGCAAGACCACCAGCCGGGCCGTGGACGTCATCGTGCGGCAGCCCTGCGCCAGCGCGCCCACCCCGGACGACGGCTACGAGCTGCTCTTCGACGGCACGGACGTGTCGGCGTGGAAGCAGGCCGGGCCCGGCGCCTTCACCGTGGAGAACTGCGCGCTCACCAGCCGCGGCGGCCTCGGCCTGTTCTGGTACTCCGAGCGCACCTTCGCCGACTACGTGCTCAAGGTGCAGTTCAAACTGTCCGACGACGGTGACAACTCCGGCGTCTTCACCCGCTTCCCCGACCCCGGCAACGACCCGTGGGTCGCCGTCGACAACGGCCACGAGATCCAGATCAAGGAGGGCCAGCCCGGCGACGAGCCGCAGAAGACCGGCTCGGTCTACAACTTCGACCGCGAGGACGCGCGCAACGCCAAGCCCGTCGGCGAGTGGAACGACTACGAGATCCGCGTCGTGGGCCAGACCTACACGATGACGCTCAACGGCCAGGTGGTGAACGAGTACACCTCCGACGGCTCGCGCGGCGCCGAGGGCTACCTCGGCCTGCAGAACCACGGCGACGCCGACGAGGTGAGCTTCCGCAACATCCAGATCAGGGAGCTCGACGTCGACGAGCCGTTCGTCAACACCCTCACCGCGGAGCCCGTGCGCGGCGCGGCCCCGCTCGAGGTCGCCTTCACCGCCGAGGGCATCGACCGCCAGGGCGACGCGATCACCTACGAGTGGGACTTCGGCGACGGGTCCGACCCGGTCACCGGCACCGGCGAGGTCTCGCACACCTACACCGAGGGCGGCACCTTCACCGCCGAGGTGACCCCCGTCGACGCCGACGGCAACCGCGGCCTGACCCGCACCACCGAGGAGATCACCGTCCTGGTCGACCCGGTCGCCACGGCGACCGCGACCCCGCGGTGCGGCGTGCTCCCCCTCGAGGTCGCCTTCGACGCCTCCGCGACCGACCCGCAGGACCAGGCCGTCACGTGGCGCTGGGACTTCGGCGTCGACGGCACCGACGACGACACCTCCACCGAGAAGTCGCCCACCTACACCTACATGGAGGCGGGCGAGTACACCGCCACCGTCACCGCCACCGACCCCGACGGCAACACCGGCACGAGCTCGGTGCGCATCGAGGTGCTCGCCGACGGCGAGTGCCGCCCGGTGGCCGACCTGTCCGAGCTGTTCAACAACGACGGCATCTCCACCGACGCCAACCCCGGCGACGGCAACTTCGACGGCGGCGGCTGGACCTTCGCCGCCGAGCTCCTCCCCCCGGCCGTGCAGGAGGACGGGGGCCCGGTGCGGATCAACGGCGTCGACTACGACTTCGGCAGCCCCGCCGACGGCCGGCTCAACAACGTCGAGGCCGACGGCCAGGTCATCACCCTGCCCACCGGCACCTACGACGAGCTCAGCGTCCTGGCCACCGCCCACAACGGCGACGTGCAGAAGGACGCCACCCTCGCCTACAACGACGGCACGACCGTCCAGGTGCCGCTGCGGTTCACCGACTGGGCGGTGGCGCCCAAGTTCGGTGAGGAGATCGCCATCGACATGCCCTACCGCCACAACGGGAGCGGCGACACCTCACCGCGGGTCATGATCTTCACCCAGCCGATCCCGCTCGCGGCCGGCAAGCAGCCCGACACCCTGACCCTGCCCGTCGACCCGAAGCTGCACGTCTTCGCCGTCTCCGGCACGCGGTCGCAGGAGCCGGAGCCGCCGTGCGAGCAGCCCGAGCGCTCCGACGAGTTCAACGACACCGAGCTGCTCGACAACTGCCACTGGACGGTGCGCCGCCCCGACGAGACGGCGTACGACGTCTCCGACGGCGCGCTGCACCTGACGGCGCGCCGGGGCGAGTACAACGACACCCCCAACATCATCACCCAGGCCGCCCCCGACGGTGCGTGGACCGCGACGACCAAGCTCACCTGGGACCCGCTCGAGGCCGGTCAGCAGGCGGGTCTGGTGGTCGCCGGCAGCGGCGGCTCCGGCTTCGCCAAGCTGACCTTCGTCGACAAGGGCAGCGACCGGGAGTGGATCGAGTTCCTGCGCTCGTCGAGCCCGAGCAACAACGACTTCGACTTCAGCGGCAACTGGAACACCGGCGGCGGCAGCTTCGACGGGCCGTTCCTGCCCGCGAGCTTCCCCACCACGTTCTGGCTGCGGTTCACCTCCGACGGCGCACAGCTGCGTGGCTGGTACTCCACCGACGGCCAGCAGTTCACCGAGGTCGGTGACCCGCGCGCCCTGGCCGGGATCACCAACCCCCGTGTCGGCGTGATGGCGCTCACCGGAGGCGATTCGGGCAGCCCCGTCGCCGACTTCGACTTCTTCCGGTGGTCGGGCGTCCAGGAGGGCGAGGACCCGACCGTGACCGCCACGGCCGAGCCGACCTCCGGCACCGCGCCGCTCGACGTCGACTTCAGCGCCGAGGGCACCGACCCGGAGGGCGGCGACCTCACCTACGCCTGGGACTTCGGCGTCGGCGGCACCCAGGACGACACGGCCACGGGCGCGGACGCGAGCTGGACCTACACCGAGCCCGGCACCTACACGGCGACCGTGACGGTCACCGACCCCGACGGCCAGACCGGTGAGGACACCGTCGAGGTGGTGGTCGAGGAGCCGGCCGGCGGCGACGTCTTCGTCGTCGACGCGGTCGACACGGCCACCGACAACCAGTGGGTGGCCGAGCAGACCGGCACGTCGACGGTCACCGTCGAGGTGGGCGACACCGTCGAGTGGCAGTTCGACCGGGCCACGATGGGCCACGACCTGACCTCGCGCGACACCGCCGACGCCTGGAACCCGCCCCTCCAGGAGTACCGCGACGCCAACGGTGCGCCGGTGCGCTACACCTTCACCCGACCGGGCACCTACGAGTACTGGTGCAGCATCCACGGCGCCACCATGCGCGGCACCGTGGTCGTGGAGGAGCCCGCCGGGGACAACCGTCCGCCGACGGCCGATCCGTTCGTCTCCCCGCGCACCGGGCCCGCGCCGCTCTACGTCCACTTCGAGGCCCGCGCCAGCGACCCCGACGGCGACGCCCTCACCTACCTGTGGGACTTCGGCCAGAGCGACCGGCCGTCCGACCAGTCGACGGAGTCGCACGCCCACGTGACGTACGCCGACCCCGGCAGGTACACCGCGACCCTGACCGTCAGCGACGGCAAGGGCGGGACCTACGAGGAGGAGTTCGAGATCTCCGCCACCGGGGTGGCACCGCGCGTCAGCGTGGCGGCCACGCCCACGAGCGGCCCCGCTCCCCTGCCGGTCGCGTTCACCATCAACGCGATCGACGACCAGGGAGGCCCGCTCAGCTACACGTGGGACTGGGGTGACGGGACGACGTACACCGGTCCCAAGCCGCCGCTCAACCACGTCTACACGGCCTCCGGCAGCTACACCGCCACGCTGACCGTGACCGACCCCGACGGCAACGAGGGCAGCGACAGCGTCGAGATCAGCGTCGATGCGCTGCCCGGGATCGAGGCGCTCGCCTCACCGACCAGCGGTGACGCCCCGCTCGAGGTCGACTTCTCCACGGCGGTCACCACCGAGGGCGACGTCGCCGCATTCGCCGACGGCACCACCACCTACCCGGAGCTGGTCGGCACCGCCTCGATGGTCCGCTCGCGGGGGACGACGGTGACCACGTTGGACGTCACCGGGCTCAAGCCCGACGCCGCCCACATGGTGCACGTGCACGAGCAGGCCTGCTCGGACGCCAATGGCGGGCCGCACTTCCGCTTCGACACCGATCTCCCGTTCAGCGAGGACAACGAGATCTGGCTGCCGTTCACCAGCGACGACGACGGCGCCAGCGGCGAGGTGGTCGTGACCAGCGACCAGCGTGCCGGCTCCGACGCCGTCGCCATCGTGATCCACGACCCGGACAACCCGGCCAAGCGGATCGGCTGCGTCGACCTCGACCCGAGCACCACCGGGCTCACCTACGCGTGGGACTTCGGTGACGGGGGGACGGCCGACGTCGCGGACCCGACGCACACCTACACCGAGCCCGGCACCTACGAGGCGACGGTCACGGTGGCCCGCGACGGGGGCACCGACGAGGTCACCGACTCCGTCGAGGTCGTCGTCGCCGGTGACGGCCCGACCGACCCGGGTGACACGACTCCCCCGGACACCACCATCACCGGTGGACCGAAGGGCCACGGCCGCGGCCCGGCGGCGACGTTCACCTTCGTCTCCTCCGAGCCCGGCAGCAGGTTCGAGTGCAGCCTCGACGGCGGTGCGTGGGCGGCGTGCAGCTCCCCGGCCACGTTCACCAAGCTCGGCCAGGGCGAGCACGAGCTGAAGGTGCGCGCCACCGACGCGGCGGGCAACACCGAGGCCACCCCGGCGGTCCGCACCTGGACGGTCGACCGCGGCAAGCCGAAGGTCACGGTGGTCTCGGGGAAGACGCCGACCCGTGACCGGACGCCGACCGTCCGCGCGCGGATCAGCGACCGCCACGACCGGATCCGGGCGAGCGACGTGACGGTGCGCTTCGGCGGCCGGACCGCGGCCGACGTGCGGGTGACCCGCAAGGGCCTCCTGGTCGCCACGTCCAAGACCCTCGCCCCCGGACGCCACCGGGTCGTGCTGGTGGTCCGTGACGAGGCGGGCAACAAGCGCGTGCTCCGCTGGTGGCTGCTGGTGCTCCGCTGACCCAGCGCCTGACCAGCACCACCTCGCAGCCGCACCCGCCGATCCACCGACGGGTGCGGCTGCAGCACAATGCCGCCATGGTCGGTGCCGGCAGGGGTGACGAGCTCGCCCCGGGCGCCCGCGTGGCGCTGCTCGTCCCCGGCTCCCCGTCGTACGTCGACCTGGTGCTGGCGCTGCTCGCCGACGGCGTCTTCCCGGTGCCGCTCGACCCGGCGCTCACCGACGCCGAGCGTGAGCGCGTCCTCGCGCCGATCTCCCCCGACCTCCTCGTCACCTCGCAGGAGCAGGTCGAGCGGCTGCTCGCCGAGCGGGTGGGCCGGTCCCGGTCCCTGCCGCTGGGCCGGCCGATCCACTGCACCAGCGGCACCACCGGGACACCCAAGGGCGTGTGGTCGGGCCTGCTCCCCGACGCCGACGCCGCGGCGCTGGTCGCCGAGGAGCGCGACCTGTGGGGCTTCGTCCCCGACGACGTCAACCTCGTGGTGAGCCCGCTCCACCACTCCGCGCCGCTCCGCTTCGCCAGCGGCACGCTGCTCGCCGGCGGACGGATCGTGGTGCCGGGCAGGTTCGACCCGGCCGTCGTCACCGCGGCCATCGAGCGCGACCGCCCGACCACCATGTTCTGCGTGCCCACCCACCTGCAGCGCCTCTTCGCCCACTGGGACCGCGTCGGCGTGCCGGACCTCTCGTCGTTCCGGCTCGTCGCCCACGCCGGCGCGCCATGCCCCGCGCCGATCAAGCGCCGCCTGGTCGAGCTCTTCCCCGACGGCGCGACGTGGGAGTTCTACGGGTCGACGGAGGGCCAGTTCACCGCGTGCCGCTCGGAGGAGTGGCTCGAGCGCCCCGGCACCGTGGGCCGCGCCCGCCCGGGTCGCACGCTCAGCACCGGCGCCGACGGCCGGATCTGGTGCGCCGTGCCGCGCCACGCCCGGTTCAGCTATCTCGGCGCGCCCGAGCAGACGGCCGCGGCCTGGCGGCAGACGCCGGCGGGGCCCGCCTTCACCGTCGGCGACGTCGGGCGCCTCGACGCCGACGGCTACCTCCACCTCGACGGCCGGCGCACCGACCTGATCATCACCGGCGGCGTCAACGTCTACCCGCTCGAGGTGGAGAACGCGCTGCGCGAGGTCGACGGCGTCGACGAGGTCGCGGTGTTCGGGGTCGCCGATCCCGAGTGGGGCCAGCGGGTCTGCGCCGCCGTCGTCGGCGACGCGACGACCGGGGCGCTCGACGCCCACGCGCGACGCGTGCTCGCCCCGGCCAAGCGGCCCAAGGACTACGTCGCCGTGGCGGAGCTACCGCTCACCGCCACCGGCAAGGTGCGGCGCGACGCGCTGCCCGACCTGCTCTGAGTCGGGTGTCAGGGCCCTCCATCGAGGGGACGCCGCTGCCCTGATCGGTCAGCAAGCCCTCGGCCCGAGACGCAGTGCGGTGACATGCTGCCTTTCATGCGCGGAAGATCTCGAACCGTCGCCGTCTCGGCCGTCCTTCTGGCGACCGTTGCCATGGTCGGCGGATGGCTGGAATGGTCCTCGCGCACGGCGGCGAACGTGGTCGTCTCGTGGTCGCCTGCCTCGCCCCGGTGCACGGGCACGCCTGTGCAGTGGTCGGGACCGCACTCTCCCCTCTTCGACGCCCGCAAGACCATGCGCTGCGTCATCGAGGTGCGTGTCGCCAACAGGGGCACCCGCACCATCCACATCGCACGGGCAGTCGCTCCGATGGTCGGACCGGAGACCGGAACGGTCGTCACCGCACAGAACGCCGGCCGCAGCGCGCAGTCCGGACTCGCCATCGACGCGGTCTTCCCACTCGCAGACGACCTCGGCGCCGGGGAGTCCACGACGTTCGACGTGATCCTCGTGTTCAACCCCGCCGGCTGCACCGCACCAGGCACGATGTGGGTGCCCGGTTGGCCGACCGTGACGGTAGAGGCATTGGGGCGAAGCCACGACATCTCCAGCGACCAGGATCTCGCCTTCCGACGGCGCGGATCCAACCCGGGATGCCTTGCCTAGCGCCCTGGGCCGACGTCCGGATCAGCTGCAACCCGTGCGTCCGCTCATGCCGATGTGCGCGACTTCGCGCTACCGTCCAGCATGGCGACTGGGAAGGAGGTGCTGCTCGCATTGTGCGCCGTTGTTGGCCTCTACAGGCTGACTGCTGTACTCGCAGATCCTCGGTCGCCCATGTGGGGCACGTCGGTGGCCATGGTGCTCGTCGCCGCCTCGCTGCACCCACGGGACTCAGCTGGCCGATCCCTGGGCGAAGCGCTGCACGAGGAGTGGCCCGACTTCGCTCAGGAGTGAACCAGACGTACTCATCCGCCGCGATCCGTGTCCGCTGCTGTCCAGTTGAGCGGCTGCGGGCTGAACGCGATGTGGTCACCACTCTTCCTTCATGAACCCCGTGGCGGGGTCCACCATTCTGAGGAAGTCCCGCAGGCGACCACGGTGGTCCTCCAATGACGGTCGCCCTGGACCTTGTACGGCAAACCCATAACCCTCGTTGGGACCGGTCAGCCACGTGTAGCCGGTGTCGATGTAGCCAGGCACACGCTCCTCTGCTTCACGAATGGCGAACTGTTCGCCGTCCACCTCAAGCGTGACGACGGTGACGTTGTCCGAGTGCTCGCGCTCTCCGTTCACGCGGCCAACGATGCTCGTCCGAGCGACCAGCGTCCACTCGGTTGTGAACGCACTCATCTGCCGCGATGAGCGGTCAGGACGGGCCGTGGTTCCGGCGTCGGTGGTCGACTCACTCCGGCGGGGCGACCACTTCCCACAAGTGGCCATCCGGGTCCGCCACCAGCGCGCAGTAGCCCCACTCCTCATGACGCGCGCCTCGCACGACCGCGCCTCCCGCCGTGTGAACTCGACTCGTGATGGCGTCGACGTCGGCGGCATTGGACGCATCAAGGGTTAGCAGGGCACTGAACGTCCCTCGCTTCGCAACAACCCCGGCATCTTCGACCACGGCGCTGAGACCACCCGGCGGGATCAGCATCAAAGTGAAGCCGTCGCTGAGATGGAACTGAAGTGGTTCCGGAACGCCGTCCTCCGCGGGTACACCGGCGGCATCTAGCCCTAGGAACGCGGAGTAGAAGTCTCGAGATGCCTGCCGATCGTTGATGGGAAAGCTCACGGTGACCCGGCTACTCATTCAATGGTCCTCTCAGTGGTGGACACCGACGGTGTTTGGGCCGACGTCGAGTTCTCCATGACTGGTCCAATCACGGGACGACCATAGATGGCAAGCATCCGCACCTGCCGCGATCAGCGCACGGATCTGCGGGGTGAGCGTCGGCCCGTCACGCGTCGTGTAGCGCCACGAGGGCGTCTTCAGCGTGCTTGCCCCAATGCGCCTGAAGGCCGAAGTTCCACTCCCATGTGACGTCCTCCCAGCGCGCACCGGAGGTGAGCGCATTCAGGCAACGCCTGAGGTCTCTCCAAACGTCGGCAAGGTCGTCCGGCACAGAGAAGTACGCCTCTGGGCCGCCCGGCAGCTCACCGAGGATCGTCTGCGCGGAGATGAACACCGAAGTCCACCCCGCGTGGGCCGGGCCTTCGGGAAGATCGTCGGACGGCTCGGTTTCTGGCACCGCGAAGCCCGAAGCAAGCACCTCGGCGAGACCGGCGCGGACGCCACGAACGAAAGCGGCACGGTCCCCGGCTGTCGAGGGAGTCTGGATCAGGTAGCAGTAGTGCTCGGCTGCACCGACAAGTCGCGCCACGGCATCCGGGTACGAAGGCATGCGGGAACTCTGCCATCGGAACGCACCCTCATGTTGCATCCGAACGTCCGGACCTGCCGTGACCGCGACCCCGGGAGTCAGAGCGCTCGGAGCTCGTCGTCCATCGTCTTCATGATCACGCCGACGCGGGTGCGGCTCGCGGGCGCCGGTGGGTAGCGGCGCAGCACCTCGACGAGGTGCGGCGTCGCCTGCCCGGCTGACCGGACGATGCAGGTGAGCGCGTACGACGGATCGCCACGCTCGATCGCCTCGGCGCAGGCGGCGTGGGCGTGCGCGCGGAGGATGTGTCCGACCTGGTTCGCTCGCGCCAGGGGGTGGAGGTAGGCGGCTGCTGCAGCGTCACCCGCTGCGAGGGCCGCGTGCCTGGCCGCCTCGTCGTCGACGCCCTTGGCCGCCCGGTGAGCGGCGAAGGCGGTCGTGCGCAGCAGCTGGCTGCGCCGGCTCCCACGAGCGAAGTCCCGGGCCGCCTCCACCGCGGCCCGCGGGCGCCGATCATCCGGCGCGGCACGCTCGAAGAGCTCGAGCTCGAGCACGCGTTCAGCGCCTCGCGCGGCGAAGCGCACCACCTCGCGCAGGTCGTCCCCGGTGAGGTCGATGCGCCCGTCCGGGTCCAGACCCATCGCCTCGTTCCTGTCGTCGTTCGCCGTCAGCCGGCATCCTCCAGCACGACCCCGGCGCCCGTCACCTGTCGGCGTCGGTGCCGAAGCCGGGCCTCCTCGCCCTGGTGGCCTGGTCCTCGAGCTCCTGGAAGAAGGTGATCTCGAGTCCTGCCGGCGCGTTGAGCCGCGAGTTGAGGGAACGCCACGGCGTCTCACGAGGGCTGGCGAGGAGCTCGGCGCCGGCGGCGGTGGCGGCGTCGGTCGTGGCGGCCGCGTCGTCGACCTCGAAGGCCACGCGCAGGGACGCCCCGGGGCGGCCTTCGTTCTCCACCTCGTCGATCACGCGCTTGTGGGTCGGGTTGGCGATCTCGAGGGTGGCGCGTCCGGCGTCAAGGATGGCGACGAGGTCGTCGCCCCCGTTGGCGAACGCGGCGACCTCCTCCATCCCGAGGACGTCGCGGTAGAAGTGGAGTGCCTGCTCGTAGTCAGCGGCCTCGACGACCAGTCGCAGCTGCCTGACGTTCCTGTTGGTGTCGGTGTCCATGCTCCACAGGATCGGCCCTGACACCGGTGTCAGGTGCAAGCCGGATCGCGCCGGGTCGCGTCGGGTCGCACGACCGACAGCTCGGCCCGCAGCCCGTCCAGCACGCGCTGGGCACGGTCGAGCTCGCGACGCTCGTCCTCGATGCGCTGCTGCTCCTCGCGCAGCCTCTCCTCGAGGAAGCCCGTGCGCTGCGAGACAGGCGCGTCGATGCACGGGAGGATCTCGGCGATGGTGCGCGTGCCGAGACCGGCCGCGAGCATCTCCTGGATGCGGATGACGCGGTCGACGTCCTCGGGGGCGAACAGGCGCTGGCCCGAGCTGTCGCGGGCGGGGCGCACCAGGCCGCGGGCCTCGTAGTAGCGGATGGACCGCACGCTGACCCCGGTCAGGTGGGAGAGTCGGCCGATCTTCACCGGCACAGGATCCCACGACCCGGAGGGCCCCGGCTGCGTGCCGCCGGCGAGCGGACCGACCAGCCCGCTCAGGCTGCCCAGACCGCGCCGACCCGGTCGACCAGGTCGCGCGACTGGCGCAGCCCGGCCTCGGCGGCGACGGCGCGCTTGGCCGGGTCGAGCAGGTTGCGACCGAAGGCGGCCAGCGCCTCGGCGTCGGGGGTCACGACCGACCACGCCCGGGGCGCGACGCGCTCGACCTGCGCCCGGATGGACACCTTCCGGCTGACCGAGCGCGGCAGGGGCGCGAGCACCACGAGCCTCTCGGCGCCCGCGGCCACGTCGACGTTGGCGGTCGAGCGCATGCCGCCGTCCATGTAGGTGCGCCCGTCGATCTCGACCGGCGGCCACACCGTCGGCACCGCACAGCTCGCCGCGACCGCCGCGACGAGGTCGGCGCCGGAGTCGCGCGTGAAGACGGTGAACTCCCCGCTGGTGGTGTCGACGGCGGTGATCCGCAGGTCGCGCTCGGGCCACGCCCGGACCGGCAGGCGCGAGCGGATCACGGCCTCGCGGTCGACGCTGCCCGGCGCGTGCGAGGCCAGGGCCACCCGGCCGACGCGCGCCAGCTTGTCGCGTCCGCTGCCGGGCAGGACGTAGGGCGGGACGAGCTTGAGCGCCGCGATGCGCGAGAGCCGCCCGCCGAGCTCGGCGTCGGCGGGCTCGAGCTGGGTGGCGTAGAGCTCCTCCAGGGACGGGCCGCCGGTCACCTGGGCACCGACCACGGAGCCGGCCGACGTGCCCACCACGACGTCCGCGCCGGTGAGGTCGACCCCCTCGCGGGCGAGTCCGGTGAGGATGCCGAGCTCCCAGGCGATGCCGGTGATGCCTCCTCCGCCGAGCACCAAGGCGGATGTGCCGCGATCAGTCATGGGCCAGTTGTAGCGGACGCACCCTGACCGGCGGCTCAGGACGTACGACGACGGCCCGCCGGGAGTCCCGGCGGGCCGTCGTGGTGGTGCTGTTCAGGTGCTCAGGCGATCAGGCCTGGCCACCGGTGAGCTTCTCGCGGAGCGCCTGCAGCGCCTCGTCGGAGGCGAGCGAACCGCCGGTCTCGTCACCGGTCTCGGCCGCGGTGTCGCCACCAGAGGAGTACGAGGTGGCCTCGCCGGCCTCAGCCTCGGCGACCTTGGCCTCGGCCTGCTGCTTGACGTGCTGCTCCCAGCGGGCGTGCGCCTTGGCGTACTGGTCCTCCCAGATCGCACGCTGCTCGTCGAAGCCCTCGAGCCACTCGCCCGTCTCGGGGTCGAAGCCCTCGGGGTAGACGTAGTTGCCCTGCTCGTCGTAGGTGGCCGTCATGCCGTAGAGCGTGGGGTCGAACTCCTCCACGTCAGAGGCGGCAGCGGTCTCGTTGGCCTGCTTGAGCGACAGCGAGATCCGGCGACGCTCGAGGTCGATGTCGATGATCTTGACCATGACGTCGTCGTTGACCTGCACGACCTGCTCGGGGATCTCCACGTGGCGCTCGGCCAGCTCGGAGATGTGCACCAGGCCCTCGATGCCCTCCTCGACGCGGACGAACGAGCCGAAGGGCACCAGCTTGGTGACCTTGCCGGGCACGATCTGGCCGATCTGGTGGGTGCGGGCGAAGTGCTGCCACGGGTCCTCCTGCGTCGCCTTCAGCGACAGGGAGACACGCTCGCGGTCCATGTCGACGTCGAGGACCTCGACGGTGACCTCGTCGCCCACGGCGACGACCTCGGACGGGTGGTCGATGTGCTTCCACGACAGCTCGGAGACGTGGACGAGGCCGTCGACGCCGCCGAGGTCCACGAACGCACCGAAGTTGACGATCGAGGAGACGACACCCTTGCGGATCTGACCCTTCTGGAGCTGGGTCAGGAAGCCGTGGCGGACCTCGGACTGGGTCTGCTCGAGCCAGGCGCGACGCGACAGGACCACGTTGTTGCGGTTCTTGTCGAGCTCGATGATCTTCGCCTCGAGCGTCTGGCCGACGTAGGGCTGCAGGTCGCGCACGCGACGCATCTCCACCAGCGACGCCGGGAGGAAGCCGCGCAGGCCGATGTCGAGGATGAGGCCACCCTTGACGACCTCGATGACGGTGCCCTCGACGACGCCGTCCTCCTCCTTGACCTGCTCGATGGTGCCCCAGGCACGCTCGTACTGAGCACGCTTCTTGGACAGGATCAGGCGGCCTTCCTTGTCCTCCTTCTGGAGGACCAGGGCCTCGACCTTGTCGCCGACGCTGACGACCTCGTTGGGGTCGACGTCGTGCTTGATCGACAGCTCGCGCGAGGGGATGACGCCCTCGGTCTTGTAGCCGATGTCGAGGAGGACCTCGTCGCGGTCCACCTTGACGATGGTCCCGTCGACGATGTCACCGTCGTTGAAGTACTTGATGGTCGCGTCGATCGCCGCGAGGAAGTCCTCTTCGGACCCGATGTCGTTGATCGCCACCTGGGGGGCGTCGTAGTCCGGAAGAGTGGAGAGGGTGCTCGTCATGTGGAAGGAGGTTCCCTTGGATGGATGGAGTCGTGCGGACGCGTGCAGCGGTCCGTTTCACTGGTCTCCGACGGTGACTGATCACACGCGGTGACGCGGCGAGCCCGAGTTCGCTCGGTATGGAAGCCGGGCAGACGACTGACGCAACACCCAAGCCTACGCGTGCGCGCACCATCGCGTCCAACCGGCGCCGCACGCTCAGCCCACGCTCAGCGACCGCTGCCGCCCGCGGGCGCCGCAGCCCCGCCCGACGCTCAGGTGCCGAAGGGCCAGGCGTGCAGGTCGCCGCCAGCCGCGACGGCCCGGAGCAGGGTCGCCGACCGGTCCGCCACGGGGTTCTCCCCCTCCCGCGCGGCGAGGTCGACCAGGGCCCACAGGTCCGCGGCGCGGGCGCCCTCGAGGGCGGCGTCGCGCTCGCCCCCGCGCAGTGACGTCCACGCGGTGAGGACCCCATCCACGTAGTCCGGGTGCCGGTCGAACCGCAGCAGGTTGCCCAGGTCGGTCCACGGGTGTCCGGCGTGGGCGTACTCCCAGTCCAGCACGCCGGTCACCTCCAGCGTGTGCGGGTCGACCAGCAGGTTCTTGGGGTTGAGGTCGCTGTGGACCAGGCACGAGCGCCGCACCGTGTCGAGCAGCTCCTGGGCGGGCCACGCCACGTCCCCGAGGGCCGCGCGCTCCTCTTCGGGCCAGTGCGCCAGCCGCGACTCGACCCACTCGAACAGGCCGATGTCGGGGAAGCGGCCGAGGCCGAGATCGGGGTCGGCGAAGGGACCCGGGCGCAGCATCGGCATCCCGGCCAGCGTGCCCGCGACCGCGCCCGTGCGGGTGCCCAGCCGGCGCAGCGCCTCGGCGTCACCGGCGGCGGTGAGTCGCTCGATGACGAGGTCGCCGCGCTCCCCCGGCAGCCACGACGTCACCAGCAGCCCGGGGTGTCCCGTGGCCGGGTCGGCCCGCCGCACCTCGAGCACCTCGGGCACGGGCAGCAGGCCGCGCACCAGCTGCAGCGCCGCCTGGTCCACCTCGGGCGCGGCGGCGCCGCGCGGGTCGTCCGGCGGGTAGAGGCGTACGACGGCGCGCTCCCCGCCGGCCTCGCCGAGGAAGGTCCGCCCCGAGTGACCGCCGGCCAGGGGGACGAGGGTGGGGTCGAAGGCACTCATCGCCCCGCATCGTGCCACGCCCCGTCCGCGCGACCGGCGGGCGGGAAGTACGCTCCGGAACGTGGAGGATCACCTGCCCCAGTCCGTGCGTGTCGAGCGGCGGTCTGTCTCCGAGCAGGAGTCGCGCCTCGCCAACGGTCCCGACTGGGACCGCTACGCCGACGAGTACCAGGCCACCCACGGCGCCTTCCTCGGCGACGCGGGGTTCGTCTGGGGGCCCGAGGGCCACACCGAGGACGAGCTCCGGGTGCTCGGCGACGTGGAGGGCCTCGACGTCCTCGAGGTCGGCAGCGGCGCCGGACAGTGCTCGCGCTGGGTGCGCCTGCACGGCGGCCGCGGCTTCGGCCTCGACCTGTCCCACCGCCAGCTGCAGCACTCGCTGCGCCTCGACGAGGAGACGGGCGTCCCGGTCCCGTCCGTGCGCGGCACCGCCACCGCGCTCCCCTTCGCCGACCGCAGCTTCGACGTCGTCTTCTGCTCCTTCGGCGCCCTGCAGTTCGTCAGCGAGATCGACGTCGCCGTCGCCGAGGTGGCCCGCGTGCTGCGCCCGGGCGGGCGCTTCGCCTTCTCCGTCACCCACCCGACGCGCTGGATGTTCCCCGACGACCCAGGCGAGGCGGGCCTGACCGCGACCCAGTCCTACTGGGACCGCACGCCCTACGTCGAGGTCGACGACGCCACCGGGGTGGTGTCCTACGTCGAGCACCACCGCACGATCGGCGACTGGGTGCGGTTGCTCGCCACCCACCGGTTCCGGCTGGTCGACCTCGTCGAGCCCGAGTGGCCCGAGGACCACGACCGCGTGTGGGGCGGCTGGTCACGCGTCCGCGGGCTGCTGACCCCGGGCACGGCGATCTTCGTCGCTCGGCTGGGCGGGCCCGCCCAGCCGTCCGGGTAGCCTGCGCCGGTGTCCACACCCCAGCCCAGCCGGGCGCTGTCGTGGTGTGCCCTCGCGCTCGTCGGTGCGAGCACGTGCGTGGTCGCGACGCCGGCGCAGGGGCGACCGGCGCAGGCCACCGCACCCGCGATCGAGGCCCGGGCTGCTGCCGACCAGGACCGGGACGGGCTCACCGACCTGGCCGAGCTCGGCTCAGCCGCCGTCTCGCGGCCGGCCCTCATCCCGCTGACGACCGCCCTGGCCCGGCGCCGGAGCCAGCCCGTCCGGCTGATGTTCGTCGGCTCGTCCACGACGTACGGCGTGGGGGCCAGCTCGCCGGCTGCGGGATTCGTCGCGCAGGCCGTCCGCCGCCTCCAGGACCGGTTCCCGGCCGGCCCGGGCCCGACGGCCGCGCCCCAGAGCCTGCGCGAGAGCGTGGAGCATCCCGACGAGACGCCCGGCATCCACGGAGTCAACGGCGCCGTGGGCGGGTCGACCGCGGCGACCTACGTCACCGACGCCCATGCCTATGCGGTCCACGTGGGACAGCCCACCTGCGTGGTCCACATGATCGGGTCCAACGACACCATCGCCCGGCTGCCCCCCGCCACCTTCGTGGCGCAGGTGGAGGCTGCCGTCGCCCGGATCGACGCCGCCAGCACCCGTCCTCCCTGCCACCTGCTGCTCCAGCCGGTGCGCCGCTACCAGGTGGACGTCTCGACCTGGCAGGCCTACGGCGACGCGCTGCACCAGCTGGCATCGCGGCTGCCGCGCACGACGTTCCTCGACCTGGGCGCCGCCTTCGAGGCGCACGACGCCCTGGGCGCCGACCCCGACGACCTCATCGGCCCGGACCGCGTCCACCCCACCGATGCCGGGCACGCGCTGCTCGCCCGCACATTGGTCATGTCGCTCGGGCTCGCGGGCCACGACCTCGGTACGGGCACCGACCCCGCTCGCGCGGACACCGATCGCGACGGGCTCCGTGACGGCCGGGAGGTCAGGGGCTACGTGCTGCGACAGTCGGTCGTCCCGTGCGGGGGGACGGTCCGCGCGCGCCTGCGCACGAGGAGCCTGCCCTACGTGCGCGACACCGACGGCGACACCATCACCGACCGCCGCGAGGTCGAGGGCTACCGGCTCGCCGACGGCCGGATGGTGCGGACGGACCCGGCCGTGGCCGACACCGACGGCGACGGCCGACCGGACGGGCGCGAGGCGGCACGGCCCCACCGCGACCCGACCACCTGCGAGTGACCCTCGGCGTCAGCGCGCCTCGTGCGGGTGGGAGCGCCGCGCGCGGAGCATGACGATCCCTGCGATCAGCAGGAGCAGACCCAGGATGCCGCCGACGATCGGGACCCAGATGCGCACCAGCTTGAGCTGTGTGGCGAGCGCGGAGTAGGTCTCGACGTTGTCGGAGATGGTCTCGGGGTTGTAGCCGATGGTCACGTCGGTGAGGGTCGCCATCTGCTCGCCCTCGTACTCGGCGACGCTGAGCTGGTCCTCCTGGCCGCGGATGATCACGCCCGTCTCCGGCTCGATCCACAGCGTGCGGGTGTTGGAGTAGATCCGGTCGAGGGTGACGTCGCCGTCCTCGTCGATGCCGAAGAACGAGGCGGGGGCCGTGATGGTGCCGACCGGCGTGGGCGGGATGACCTGCTCGAAGCGGTAGACGTCGAGTCCCTCGATGCTCTCGGTCTCCTTGTACTCGATCTCGGGTGCCTCGAGGAGCGAGCCGTCCCAGAACTCGTAGGTCTTCTTCTCGGTCTGGAAGGGGAACTTGAAGTAGAGGCCCTCGAAGCCGATGGTGTCCTTGGTCTCGACCCCGCGGTCGTCGGCCGAGGTGCTGGTGTAGGTGTCACAGCACTTGATGGTCTCGCCCGTGTGACGGTCGAACGCGACGAGGTCGTGGGTGCCGGAGCGCGGCGGGCTGTCGGCGCTGATCTCCGCGCCGGGCTCGTCGGTGTAGACCAGGGTCTCCCACACGGCGACGTCTCGGCCGAGCTCCTCGCTCGCCGCCTCGGAGGCCTCGACGTCACCCACGACGTTGCGCGTGGAGACGAGGTCGACGTTGATCTCCTGCTGACTGGCGATGTCGAAGATCGTGGCGCCGGGGCCCTCCGACACCGACACGGTGTCCTGGTCGAGCGGAACCACGGCCAATCGGTCGTAGGCATAGAACCGGGCCAGCAACGCCACCCCGAGGACGAAGACGCCCAACCCCGTCAAGACGACGGCCAGCTTCTTACCCACCTGAGCTCCTCAAGAATGTGTTCGGCCTCATACGACGCGCGAACGTTACCAGCCAGTCACCTCGTCGGCACCAGACTCGACGAGACGGTTTTGCGCGGCGTCGAACTCGGCCACCACGATCGCGTGCGCGGTGTAGAGCAGCCGGTCGTAGGGCGTGTCCCACACGTCCTCGACCGCCGCCTCGCGCCACTCGTTGCGCGACGGGTCGCGCAGCAGCGCCCGCATCCGCACGACCCCCGGAACGCCGGCTCGCAGCCGGTCGTCGAGCGAGGCGTTGTAGCCGACGGGGTGGGTCACCCAGAGCCGCCCGCCGGGTGCGACGTGGGCGCGCAGCCGCTCCAGGGCCCGCAGCGGCTTGTCCTCGTCCACCTCGTCCTCGTCGAGGCCGACGTGCTCCAGTGTGGAGATCGCCAGCACGAGGTCGAAGCGCCGGTCCAGGTCGAGGTCGGCGACGTCCTCGTTGAGCACGCCCGGCGCCTGCTCGTACTTGTCGACGACCGTGTGCTCGAGGGGCACGTAGTGGCCGAGCACGTTGCCGATCTCCAGCACCGTGGCCCCGGGGTGCCGCTCGAGGAGGTCGAGGGCGAGGGCGACCTCGACGGCTCGCTCGTTGAGCCACGTGTAGTGGTAGTCGTGCACGAAGTAGGGCAGGCGCCGTCCGTCCCACGCGAAGGAGCCGTGGTCGCGGCCCCGCGCAGGGCGCCCGGTCACCCGACCGCTCGCCCACCGCAGGCACGAGCCGACGACCTCCCCCACGCCCCGCTCCCGGGACTCCGAGACCACCCGGGACAGCACGGCACGGCCTCGTCTGAGCAGCAGCATGCGCGAACAGTAGTGCTGGGGACCTGCGGTCGCGTGGAACACTCGCCCCATGTCGAGCGCGCCCCGTCCGGGATCCCCGGTCACCTTCCCTGCGCTCGACTCCCTCCGGGCACTGGCGGCCGTGGCCGTCCTGGCCACCCACGCCGCCTTCTGGGCCGGGGCCTACGCCCACCCCGTCTGGGGCACGGCCCTCGCCCGACTCGACGTGGGTGTCGCGATCTTCTTCGTGCTGTCGGGGTTCCTGCTCTCCCGCCCGTGGATCGCCCGGCACCGCGCGGGGCTGCCGCCGCCGTCCGCGTCGCACTATCTGTGGAAGCGCGCCCTCCGGCTGGTGCCGGTCTACGTCGTGACGGTGGTCGCCGCCCTGGTCCTCCTGCCGGGCAATCGCGGGGCCGGGCTCGGCCAGTGGGTGCAGACGCTGCTGCTCGCCGACATCTACGTCGACGACCGCCTGCCCGACGGCCTCACCCAGATGTGGAGCCTGGCCACCGAGGTGGCCTTCTACCTGCTGCTGCCCGTCCTGATGTGGCTCGCCCTCGCCCGGACCCGGCCCGGGCACGACCGGCTGGGTCGTGTCGCGCTGGTGATGACGGCGATGAGCATCGTGTGGCTGATGGACCTGTCCGTGCGCTGGGACGGCGGGGACACGATGATCCGGCTGTGGCTGCCGTCCTACCTGGTGTGGTTCGCCGTCGGCATCTCGCTGGCGTCCCTGGACGTACGCTCACGTGAGGACCGCGGCGCCGCCGCGGACCGCGTCACGGCCGTGGTCCGCGAGCTGGGCCGCTCCCCCGGCCTGTGCTGGCTGGCAGCGGGTGCCCTGCTCGTCGTCGCCGCGACCCCGTTGGCCGGTCCGGCCGACCTGACCCCGACCACGCTCGGGGCAGCCCTGACGAAGAACCTCCTCTACGCCGCGATCGCCGGGTTCGTCATCCTGCCCGCGGTCTTCGCACCTGCCGACGGGCGCTTCGTCCGGGCGCTCTCGTCGCCGGCGCTGCGCCACGTGGGCCACCTGTCCTACGGCATCTTCTGCGTGCACCTGCTGCTGCTGGAGCTGATCGCCGACTGGCGCGGCGTGGGGCTGTTCGAGGGTCGCGGCATCGAGCTGTTCGCCCTGACCCTGACGGCCTCGCTCGTGGTGGCCGAGGTGATTCACCGTGCCGTGGAGCGCCCCGCGCTGCGGCTGCGGGACGTCTGGCCACGCAGGTCGACGTCGGCCACGACGAGGGCCCCGAGCGCCACCGCGACCAGCAGCTGGGGCAGCAGCAGCGCACCCGCCCAGCCGTCCGCCGAGCCGAGCGGCCGCCACCAGTAGACGAGCCCCGCGGCGACCACCGGGAGGCCCGCCGCCCACGCCACCGTCGGGGCCGCGAGCCGGCGTCGTGCGGCGATCGAGGCCGCTGCGCCCGCGGCTCCGCAGGCCACGCCCCACCAGCCGCCCACCAGTCCGAGGGCGAGTGCGCCCGCGATCGGGACCGCCCACCGACCCACTCTGGTCCCTGCGGGCGGCAGCCGCCGCCCGGGGCGGCGCCGGACGACGAGCACCGCCAGGGCCAGGCCGGCCAGGAGCAGCAGGCCCGCGGCGAGCGCCGCGCGGTAGGTGCGGTCCGGGACGTAGCGCAGGTCGAGGGCGGTGACCCCCGACGGGACCCGCCAGCCCTGCTGCCAGCCGTCCACGACCAGCGGATCGGTCGTCGAGCCGTCCGGGAGCTCGCCCCGCCAGCCCGCGTTGACGTTGTGCCGCACCGCGAGCACGCCGCCGTCCGCGTCGGGGAGCTCGGCGGTCGCGGCGACCGGCGACTGCCGGCTCAGGGTCGCGACCTCGGCGGTGCCCGGCTCCGCGGCTCCCGGCCGCGACAACGTCACCTCGACGGGACGGAAGGCCGGCGCCGGCGCCGCCACGACACGGGTGGAGGAGGCGTCGAGGCGCGCCGTCTCGGGACCGCAGGCCCGCGCCGACACCGCCTCCGCGTCGAAGAGCTGGCGCGGGGAGGCGGTGACGCTGCTGGCGAAGAGGGTGTCGCCGACCCGCAGGGTCGGACCGAAGCCGCAGCCGATGTCGACCGGGGTGTCGGAGAGCGCGAGCGGGACGACCTCGACGCCCGTCAACCGCAGCTCGCTCACCCCGACGGGCAGCGGCACCAGGTCGCCGCCGCGCGTACGCCCGTAGGCGCGCTCCTCCGCCAGCACCCGCACGGCGACCCGATCGGCGCGGAAGGGCGCCAGGTCGGCGCGTCCGGCCGCGTCGAGCCGCACGACCTGCCGGCCCCCGGGATAAGTGACCTCGACGCGGGTGGGCCGCGAGGCCGCCACCTGGCGGTCGAGCGAGAGCCGGAGCCCCCGCACGTCGCGCTTGCCGATCCAGGTGAGGCTCAGCGTCGGCTCGGCGTCGTCCTCGTCGGCGAGCCAGGTGGTGCCGGTCCGTCCGTCGATCGCGGCCAGACCGGAAGCCCGCGCGTCCGCCACGGCTGTCGAGGACGCGGTCACGTTGACGAGCTGGTCACGCAGCATCAGCCCGGTCAGCGCGTCACCGGCGACGGGCCGCACCTGCATCGCCACCTCGTAGTCCGCGCCGCTGCCGAGCCGCACCGTGCGGTCGATCACGCCGCCGCCCTCGTCGGGGCGCGCCCGGTCGGGAGCGCAGCGCACGTCGTCGTCCACCCGGACGCACGCGTCGACGGCGGACCCGGCCGACAGCAGCACGTGCTCAGGGGCACCCCAGGCCGCGGGCACCCGCGGCAGGACGAGCGTGCGGTCGACGTCGAGACCCTCGGCGACCACCTCGGCGATCGCCAGCTCCCGCGCCGGCCGCGAGGCGTCCGCGTCGGCCGCACGGATCCGCAGCCACGACGTCGTGCCGTCCGGCAGCGGGACGACCACGGCCTCGCCCGCGGGGGCGCGCACCGGCTCGGAGCTGCCCCGCTGGGTCTCCACCACGATCGTGAGCGGGTCGTCGGCCCCGGTCTCACCGGTGAGCACGGTGACCTGGTCGAGCTCCATCGGCTCATCGAGCCCGACCTCCACCCACGGCTCGCCACCGCGGGGCGGACCCGACTCCCACTGGGTGCCGGGGCGGCCGTCGAAGGCCGCATAGGGCAGCGTCTCCGGCCGGACCGGACCGACCGTGTCGGCGTACGCCCGCGACCCGGAGGCGGTGACGGAACGCGCGCCGACGAGGCGTGCGGTGGTCTCCCACGCCGTCGCGTCGCCTGCGACGTAGTCGCGTGCGGGTGCGCCGCGCCGGCCGTCGTCGGACGCCTCCAGGGTGGCCGAGCGCCCGTCGTGCACGCGGGCGAACGTCGCCTCGCGCCGGCGCATGCCGTCGGTCAGCAGGACGCCACCCGCTCGGGCGTCCGCAGCACCGTCGTCGGTGTCCACATCGGCAGCCAGCACCGTGGGCTCGCTGCCGAGCAGCCCGGCGTCCAGCAGGCCCAGCAGGTCCTCCGGGCCGCCGACGACGACCGGCGGGGCGCTGCCGAGGACGGCGTCCTCGGCGCCGACGACCTCGTAGACCTCGACGGCGGGGTAGGACGAGTGCCAGCCGCCCTCCGCGACGAGGGTGGTCCCTCGCTCCGACTCGAGCCGGACCGGTCCCCCGACGTCGGGACCGAAGTCGGTGACGCGCTCGATGCCCGGTGAGGCCTCGAGCGCCTGGTGCACCAGCACGGGAAGCGGCACGTCGTCGCTCGGGCGCAGGTCGTTGCGCACCACCAGCAGACCCACGCCGGCTCGGGCGAGGAACGGCGCCAGCCCTGCGGACGGCTGCCCGCTCGCGAGCCGCTGCTCCACCGCGTCCAGCATCCTGATGTTGCCGGGCGGTGCCAGCGGGACGGCGTTGCGGACCGCCCACCCGGACACCCCGTAGGACTGGACCGGCTCGTCCTCCGTCGTGCCCCAGAGATAGGTCGCGAAGCTGGACCCCGGCACGAGCAGCGCGGTGCCACGCTCGCGGGCGTCCTGCTCCTCCAGCCACGACACGGCCTGCTCCCAGTAGCCGGGCACCGCCTCGACGTCCTGCGCCGGCGCCAGCCGCCCCGCCAGCGCCGGGCTCGCCACACCGACCACCGCGACGCTCGCCAGCACGACGAGGCCTGTGTGGGCGACGCGTTGCCCGTCCTGGAGGCGCGAGCGCCAGCCGCGCCGGCCGGGGTCGGGCGCGCGCAGACCAGCGGCGGCGACCCCGAGCACGTGGGCCAGCCCCAGCACGAGCGGGAGCCGGATGACCGGCTCGAACTTGTGCACGTTGCGCAGCGGGGCGAGCACGCCGTCCAGCAGGGAGCGCTCGGCGTCGGCGAACCAGCCGTGGACGGCACCGGAGTGCCCGAGCGAGACCAGGACGAGCCCGCTGAGCAGGCCGAGCACCAGCATCCGGCGGTGCGGGTTGCTGCGCAGGGAGAGCCCCACGAGTCCGAGCACCAGGAGCACCGCTCCGTTGACGGCGACGTAGCCGGTGGCGATCAGGTCGTTGCCGGCCTGCCAGGTCGCGTCGACGTACGGCACCCAGTGCGAGGTCCCGCGCAGCACGTCGAAGGGAGTGGTGGGGAACGTCGTCACCGCCGCGGTCTCGATGAAGTCGAGGAACGGCGGGCTGTAGTTGCCGAGGAGGAAGAGCGGGACCAGCCACCAGAGCGTCGCGACCCCCACCAGCACCGGCCACCACAGGAGCAACGCCCTCCGGCGGGGTCCGGGGGCGCGGGTCAGCAGCCAGATGACCCCGAGCGGGAGGACCGCCGAGGTGGCGGCGGCGTTGACGCCGCCCACGGCCGCGACCGCGAGCGCGGACAGGGCGGCCGCGCGACGCGGTGAGCCTCGCTGTGCCCCGATGACCAGGGGCACGAGGACCCACGGCGCGAGCGCCATCGGCCACGCCTCGATCGAGATGGGGCCGAGCGTGGCGAGGATCCTCGGGGACAGCGCGTAGGCGAAGCCGGCGACGATCCGACCCGTGGGGTTGCCCAGGCCCAGCGCGCCGCAGAGCTTGACGACGCCGAGGAAGGCGACGACCAGGAGCAGCGACCACCACGCCCGCTGCACGGCCCAGGCCGGGACCGAGGCCAGGTCGCCGAGCCAGAAGAACGGGCCCATCGGGAAGAGGTAGCCGTAGGCCTGGTTCTGCACCTGCCCGAACCCACCCGAGGGGTCCCACATGTGCAGGGCGCGCGCCAGCATGGCGCCCGGGTCGGCGACGAGGTCGAACTTGGTGTCGCTGACCAGCCGGCCGGGACGCTGGGCGAAGGCCAGGGCGACCAGCACCAGCGAGCAGACGAACAGCCGGAAGCGCCAGGTGACCGATGACGGCGACTCGTGGGCAGGCTCGTGCGGGGAGGGAGAGCTCATCGCCGGCGCAGGACGATGACCAGGTTCCAGGTGACGACCTCGCGGAGCACCGGAACCCTGGAGAGCCAGCGCGCGGCCGCCGGGTTGTAGCGCGGCACGACGTCGAGCACCTCGGCCGCCGTCTGGCTGCGCGCCCACTCCCGGCCGGCACCCACCGTGACCGCGAAGAGCGACTCGCCGAACCTGTTCTTCGGCTCGTGGCCGTGGCGGCGCCGGTAGCGGCGCCGGGCGCGTCGGCCGCCGAGGTAGTGCCACGGCGACGTCTCGTGGCCTCCCCACGGGCCGAACCAGACGGTGTAGGAGATGAACGTCAGACCGCCCGGCCTGGTCACCCGCACCATCTCGTCCGCCATCCGCCACGGGTCGTCGACGTGCTCGAGCACGTTGGAGGAGTAGCAGATGTCGAAGGTGGCGTCGGCGAACGGCAGCTGCATGCCGCTGCCCAGCACCGTGCGCGGGGCGATGCCGCCGAGACCGGAGAGCTCACCGACGTCGGCGTCGAGGGCGAAGTAGGTCGCTCCCGCGCCCTCGAACGCGGTGCGGAAGTAGCCCGGCCCGCCACCGACGTCGAGCATCCGGGCGCCGCGCAGGTCGGCGTAATGGGACACGTGCCCGACCGCGTCGTCGGCGAGCTGGCCGTAGAAGACGTCGGGCTGCGTCTGCTCGACCCGGAAGGCGCGGAACAGGCGCACCGACCGTCGCAAGGTCGGCGACCATGCCGACTGAGCGGACGAGGACTGCTGCGGCACGGCGCGACTGTAGCCGATGGGTCGCGCCGCCCATGCTGCGCTTGGCGCGACCCGCTGACGGTCGGCGGTGACGGTCCGCGGTGAACGTCCCCGGCCCGGCCGCGGCCGTGATCTAATCGCCCGCGTGGTAGCGAGCACCGCGGTCGAGTGGGAGGACACCCCCGCCGACGAGGCACGGGCCAGGCGCGCAGCCGAGATCGCCAGCCTCACCGGCCTGCGGGGGTTCGCGGCGCTGATGGTCGTGCTCATCCACACCTCGGTCCTGACCGAGTACTCGTGGCTCGGGGTGCCGGAGTACGGCCCGGTCAGCCTGTTCGTGCTCTCGGGCTTCCTCCTCTACCGCCCCTGGGCACGCTGGGGGATGCGGACCGCCGATCGACCGTCCATCGTCGACTTCGGGCGCCGGCGACTGCTGCGCATCTTCCCGGCCTATCTGGTGGTCCTGGCCGTCGTGTCGGTGGTCTATCCCCACGACCGGCCACAGAGTGCCGGCGACTGGTTCCGGGCCGTGACGCTGACCTGGATCTACACCCCTCAGGACGACCTGCGGACCTCCCTGTTCCAGACGTGGAGCCTCGGGACCGAGCTGTCCTGGTACGTCGCGCTCCCGCTGCTGGGCGGTGCGGCCGCGCTCATGGCGCGGCGGCTCAGCACCCGTGCCGGGTTCCGCCTCACGGCGGCCTTGCTGTGCGTGTCGATCCCGATCTCCTTCGGCTACCGGCGCTGGGTGGAGGTCAACGACCTCGAGCAGTACCTCACCTACTCCTTCTGGCTCCCCGCGTTCCTGTTCTGCTTCGCCGGAGGAGCGATGGTCGCGCACCTCGTCGAGGGTGAGCGCGCCGAGCTGGTGTCCCTCGACCGGCTCAAGCGCGTCTGCGACGACCCGTGGGCGCTGCCGCTCCTGACCGTGGCGACCGTGCTGCTGGCCACCTCGTCGGTCGCCGGGCCCAACGGCTTCGCAGCCGTCTCCTACGTCGAGCACCAGGTGCGGGTCGTCTGTGCCGCGGCCATCGCACTGCTCCTGCTCGTGACGGCGGTCCTCTCGCCCGTGTCCGCGCCGGTCAACCGGATCCTGCGTCTTCGCGCGTCGACCGCCGTCGGCCGCTGGTCGTACGGCATCTACCTCTGGCACCTGCCGGTCATCGTCGTGCTCGAGCGTGACATCGCCTTCCCCGACGGCGTGATCGGCCTGCTGTGGCGGCTCGTGTGGGTGCTGGGGATCTCGATCCCGCTCGGGGCCGCGACCTATGCCTGGGTCGAGCGGCCGACCATCGCGTGGTCCCGCCGTCCCCACCTGCCGGGGCCCCGCGGCCGCCGCGTCCTGGTCACCGGCCAGAGCGCGAGCGCGACCACCACGAGCCAGCCGCAGGCTCCGGCGCCGGCCGTCCAGCGCAACACCTCGCCCGAGGCGTAGCGCAGCGCCACCGCGGACGCACCGGCCGGCACCTGCCACGCCTGGGCCCACCCGTCCACCGTCGACCCGGACAGCTCGCGGCCGGCCGCAGTCGCGGTCCAGCCCTTCCCTGCCGGCACCGCGAGGACCAGCGTCGCCGGGCCGGTCGCATCGACCTGCACGGTCTGCGAGCGTGGCCGCGCGCCGATCACACCTGGGGGGACCGTGGACCCGACCTCGGTGGGATCCGAGAGCTCGTCGACGACGCCGAGCGCGGAGTCGGGCGCTGCCAGCACCAGGCCGACCGGGATCCACGCGAACGACGCATCGACCCTCACCGGCACGTCGCCCGCGCCCAGCACCGGTCGACCGCACAGCGTGGCCGGGACGACGGCCGACTGTGCCACCTCACGGGCCGACGCCCGAACGGCCGTCTCGTAGGACCGTGAGCCCACCGTCACCTCCGGACCTGATCCGCACGGCAGCTGCTCGACGGCATCCGCCTCGTAGACCGCGGGAGGAACTCCGAGCACCTCGACCTCGGAGATCGCGAGCGGCACCGGCTGCGACGCGGCGGTGAGGGAGTCGAGCGACGGCTGGGGCAGCTCGGACTCGAAGGCCAGCGAGACCCGGCGCGTGCGCACCGGCGGGAGGTCGACCACCCCGTCGGCACCGATCTCCGCGAGCGCCACGCGCGTCCGGCCGCCGTAGGACACGGTGACATGGGTCGGCTGGCTGGAGAGACGCCGCGCCGCGGTCGTCACCCGGATCCCGGTGACCACGCCGGGGCGCTCCCAGGACAGGTCGAGTGTCGGTGTCTCGTCCTCCGGGGACGGACGCCACGCGGTGCTGGGGTCGTCGTCCGCCGCGGCCTGCGGGCCGACGACGAGGTCTGGCGCGGCGACGCTCGACGCCGACGCGACGATCGAGGGGTGCGCCAGCTCCTGCGCCAGCCGAGCGGACTGCGTGCTGTCCGCTGCGCGCACCCAGACGCGGCCGGCGACCTTCTGCTCGACCGTGGTGCGGAGCACCCTGGCCATGGCGCCGGCGTCGGGCCCGTCGACCGACAGACCCCGGTTGCACACCGTCTCGTAGGCGCCGGGGTCGCGGGTGCCGCCGATCGAGAAGGAGGGGACACACGTGGCGAAGCTCGACGGGCGAGCCGCGAGGACCCAGGCATCGGCGTCGCCTCCGTCGACGACGAGCTCCTCCTCCACCTCCAGCCCCGGAATGGCGACCTCGGCGATCGCGAAGCTGCTGGTCGCCGACGGCGTGCCGCCCACGCCCGTGGCGACCACCCGCAGCCGGGCGGTCCGGCCGGCGACCGCCAGCGGCACCACGCCGTCGGCGGGGACGTCGACCTCGGTCGAGCCGTTGTCGGACTCGAGCCGCACCCGGGTGAGCTGGTAGGTCGCGAAGACGTTCTGCACGACCTGCATCGACGCGTTCGTCAGGTCGGTGACCCCGTCGAAGGAGATCTCCCACCACTCGTCGACGACCGCGCCACGACGCGACTGCCATGCCGTGAACGTGTTGCCGTCGATCGCCGCGGTGGGCACGGCGCCGAGACGTCGTCGCGAGCTGTCGAGGTCGGCGGCCGACGACGAGGCGTGCACCTGTCCGGCCCCCTGCACCGCGCGCGTGGCGGTCGCCCCGGCCCCGGCATCCGCCGGCACGGCGTTGCGTGGCTCGTCCGCACCGAGGCTGGGACCTGCCGGGTCCACGGCGACACGCAGGTCCATGTCGCGCCGCCTGGCGCTGTCGGACACGATGTCGGGCCGCCCGTCGGCGGGCGAGCCGATCGCGAGGGTCGAACCGCCGGCCAGGCGGGCGTCCGCCAGGTCGGCGACCACCTGCGCGTCTCCCGACACCGCCAGCGGCTCGCCGTCCACGACGGCCCCGTCCGCGGCCTCGTCGACCGCCCAGATCTCGAGAGCACCGGACGGGTCGCGGACGCCGAGGTCCACGATGGCCGGCACCACCGATCCGCCGTCCGCGTCCTGCGCCCCGGTGGGATCGATGACGGCGACCCGGGAGGCTCCCAGGCGGATCAGCGCGTGCCGCACCAGCGCGATCGGACGCTCGCGATCGACCGCCGCGGCGACGTCGTTGCGGAGCAGGACGTAGGAGACGCCCAGGTGGCGCAGCGCGGCAGCCGTCCCTGCACCGTCGTGACCGCGGTCGAGCCGACTGACAGCGGCGTCGACCGCTGTCGTCGCCGCGGTGCCGGACAGCGGGAGGGCGTCACGGCCGATCCAGGGCCGCCCGCTGAGTGCCTGCGCCACCATCGGGTCCACGCGACCGTCGGTCACGGCGGGCAGCACGAGCACCCGGCCCGGCGGCGCGGTGTCCGACCAGGCGGCCACGTCGGCCCAGGCCCGTGGGTCGGGCGCTGCGGTCGCGGCGCCCTCCTCCTGGACGGCGAGGACCGGCCCGGCGAGCGTCCCCAGGACCAGCACGGCGAGGCCAGCGCCCGCGAGGCCGGCCTCGCGTGACCAGCCCGACGCAGCACGGGGCACCCGGGCGCGTGCCGACTCCACGACCGGCGTCCACGCGAGCAGCCCCGCGACGCCGATCCAGCCCGCGAGGATGCCCCAGGGCGCCGGAACCGCATCGGTCGCGCCCGCGGCTGCGGCGGGGAGCGGCAGCCAGGACGGCCACCCGCCCGACGCGATGCCCGCGACCGCCATGGCCGCTGTCAGCGCCAGCAGTGCGCCGACGAGCACCCGCTCACGTCCCACCCGCAGGGCCAGGGACGCCAGCGCGACCGCCGCCGGCGCGAGGACCACGCCGGCGACCCAGCCCGGCGACGTCGCGGAGACCCCGGCGGCGAGCGCGAGGGCGTCAGCCGACGCCTCGGTGGCTGCCAGGCCGCCCACGTCGGTGGCGTACGACGCCTCCCACACGTAGGCGGCGAGCCACCAGGCCGACGCTGCCACGGCGAGCAGGGACCACCGTGCGAGCTGCCGGGCGCCCCCCGGCCGCCGGGACGTCGTCACGGCCGCGACGGCACCCGCCGCCAGTGCAGCGAGAGCCCAGACAGGCGACCCGGCCCCGACCAGCCCCAACCAGCCGGCGGAGCCGGCCGCGGCCCGCCACCCGTCGACACGCCGCACCAGCGGCACCAGCACCCACGGCAGCAGGGCCGCCGCGAACGCGTCACCCGGGGCGTGTTGCAGCGAGGCGAGGAGGACGGGTCCGCACGCGTACAGCGCAGCAGCGACCCACGCCGTCCAGGGCTCCTCCGCGCCCGCGACGGTCTGCTCGGTGGTCACCGGGCGGGCACGTGCGAGCCGGACGGCGCCGACCACGGCCAGCACCAGCACCAGCACCGACCACACCGTCCTGCCAGCGGACGGGGGAAGGCCCAGGACGTCGGTCAACCACAGAAAGCTCGAGAGCGGCACCTCGCGCAGTCCCTGTGCGGTGGCGTCGCCCAGCGTGCCCGACACCGTCCACCCGGAGAAGGAGTCCCCCAGCGCACGACCGGGGTCAGCGCCGATCCGGGCGAACGCACCGGCGAGAGGCTGCGTCGCGGTCAGCCTGACGGCGACCGCCGCGGCGAGGACCGACACGACCAGCGTGCGCACACCGGCTACCGGCACCGCCCCTCGCCCTCCTCCTCGTCCGGACACCAGGCTCCGATCCGGATCGCTCACGGCCGGGCGAGCACCCGGCCGCACACGGCTCCCACGGCCAGCGCCACGACGACGTCGGAGCCTACCGGTGGGACGACGATGGCAGAGGTGGACAGGGCGATCACGCCTGCGAATACCAGCGCGCCGGCGGCGGCCGCCCAGCCCTGGACGTCGGGACGGCTCCGGGTGAGCCACCCGACCACGGTGCCGACGGCGAGCGGCAAGGACACGACGGCAAGCACCACGAGACCCGACACCCGCGCCCAGAGGGGCAGGCCGTCCTCGTCGCCATCCCGGCCGCCAGCCTCGCCGCCATCCTCCCCGCCAGCCCCGGCGTCCTCCGCGACCTCGACCTCAGCCCGGCCGTGACGCGGTCCCTCCGTCGGCCACGACGACCCGGACCGCGTGCGCCAGCTCCGCCGCACGAGCAGGGCGACGGCGAGGGCGAGCAGGGCCGCCGCCATGGCGAGCCCGACGGTGATCGCCAGCCGGAACGGCGTCTGGGGTGCGTAGTCCATGACGACGACCCCGGTGGTGCCGGCGGGGACCACGAAGCCCTGGCGCCACCCGTCGAGGACGACCGGATCGAGCTCCGTGGCGCCGACGCGTGCGGTCCAGCCGCTGTTGGCGCTCTCGGCGACGCCCACGACCGACTCCGAGGACACCGACACCTCGACCTCTCGGTGGGTGGCCGCCCACTCCAGGACGGAGGGTCGAGCGGTGGAGGTCGCCGCAGCCGGCGCGGACGGGGTCAGCGCCAGGCTGGAGGTCACGAAGCCGTCGGGGTTCATCACGCGGATGCGGTGCTCCCCCGCCGGCAGCGAGATCGACCGCTTGCCGCAGGCGACGATTTCGAGATCGGCGCCCGTTCGGATGTCGTCGAGGGTGCCGCTGACGCGGGTCTGCACGATGCGCCCGCCGACCTCGATCGTCGGGCCGAAGCCGCACGCCGTGCCCGTGGAGGTTCGGGGGTCCGGTCGGACCTGCAGGTCTTCGATCCCGTCGACCTCGAGCTCGGAGACGCCCACGCCGTCGAGGCCGGCTGGTCCGTACGCCGTGACGCGGAGCCGGTTGGTCCGCACCGGTCGCATCTCGCCGGCGCCGCCTCCCCGGGTCGCCACCAGCTGGGGGTCGCCCGTCCCGGGGCCGCCGTCGACCACGACGAGCTCGGGCAGCTCACCGGGCGTGCCGGGCGAGGCGCGGAGCCTCACGCTCGAGACCGTGCGACGCGGACCCCACGTCAGCTGCAGAGCGGCGGCCGGGTCTCCGGGCGCCGACGTCCAGCCCGTCTCCGCACGTCCGTCGAGCGCGCCGGCCGCGGTCACCGCCGGGTCGCCGCCGTAGGTGGACGTGGCGGTGACCGTCACCAGGTCGTCGTCCAGCGGAGCGAAGAGCCGGTCGAGCGCCGGGCCGTGGGTCGCGAAGGCGCGCCCCTTGAGGGTCCACTCCCCACTCTCCGCGACCGTGATCGTGCGGTCGAAGCCCGGCGTCTCCGACGTCTCCCGCTGCCAGGCCAGCTCGCAGCCCACCACCGAGTGGTCGGTGCCCACGACGCAGGCCCGTCGGGGCACCTCGGCGTGGAGCAGGACGGCGGTGTCGGCGGACACGGGGCCCGGCACCACCAGTGACCGCGTCACGTCGTGACCCGCGATCCGCACGTCGGAGAGACGGACCTGTCCGCGCTCGGCTCCCGCTCCGAGCACGGTGATGCGCAGTCGGGTGGTGGCGTCGTCGTCGATGCTGAGGGTCGGCACCGCACCGCCGGGCTCGACCTCGGCCACGGCGGAGCGGTCGTCGGTCGATACCCGCACCGAGGTGACCGGTGCTCCGGTGAAGGTGTCGAAGGACAGCGACACCTCGCCCACCCGGATCGGTGCGTCGAACGTCACCTCGATCCACTGTCCCTCGGGTGGCGCCAACGGGTCGGTGCCCCACGCCGTGAAGATCGAGTGGTCGAAGGCGGACCACGGGTGCTGCTCGGGCCGCACCGGCCCCAGGATGTCGGCGTACCCGGCGGAGGTGGACGCGACGATCTCGGCGGCCCCGTCATAGTCGGCGACGGTGCGCGCCTGCGGCATGGCGTCGTCGCTGTGGTCGTGGGCCAGCCGCCGGACCCGGTAGGAGTCGGTCGCCGTCATCACGCCCGACCGGGGGTCCTGGACCCGGCCGAAGCTGCGCTCGACGCGGCGCAGGCTGTCGGTGACGACGTCGGGGCGCTCGTCGCCCGTCGCGAGGACGACCGCCTGGTCCTCCCCCACCAGGCCCGCTGCGCGCACGTCGGGGACGGCCTCGGGTGCGCCGTCGACGACCGCCCGGTCGGCCCAGTCCTGCACGTCCACGCGCGGCTCGTCATCGTGGCGCAGCTCGTAGACCTCCACCTCGGCGACGCCGTCGGACGTGCTCCCGAACGCGGCGGCCAGCGCGGCTCCCCGGACGTTGGCGACCGCGGTGCGCACCAGCGCGTGATCGGGTGCGTCGGCCTCGTCGCGGTCGAGGTCGTCGCGCACCATCACGTGGGTGACACCGAGTGCCTCGAGTGCGGCGGCGAGGCGCTTCTGCGGCCGCGGCTCGGCGACCGACTGCTCCACGGAGTCGAGCAGGCGCAGCGTCCCGGCGGGCGCGACGGTCACCTGGGCACGGGCCATCCACGGCGTGGGGTCGAGCACCTGGATCGGCTCGTCGATCGTCCGCCCCCAGGTCTGCACCGCGAACCCCGCGCCCGGGAGCACGATCGCCCGCGTCGGACCCGGCTGCTCGTCGAGGAAGGCGACCGCGTCGCGCCACTGGTCGGGTATGTCGTCGAAACCACCCGTCGTGCGCAGCGACCCTGCTGCTGCCGGGCCGGCGGCGACGAGCACGACGAGAGCGACCGCGCCCATGGCGATGCCGCGGGCGGGGAGCGCGGCCGAGGTGCTCGTACGGCGCCACGTGCGCGGCAGCGCCGACGTCACGAAGGCGCCGACCCCGAGGCTCAGCGGCAGCCTGACGACGGGGTCGAACTTGTGGATGTTGCGCAGCGGCGCGAGCGAGGTGTCGAGCGCGTGGAGCCAGGCGTCGGCGAGCACGGAGCCGGCCCATCCACCGCTCCCGGCGGTCAGCACCGCCAGGCCGACCAGCACCGAGACGGCCAGCGTCCGCCGCTCCCAGAGCCCACGCTGCAGCAGGCCCACCAGGCCGACCGCCGCGACGAGCACGGTGGGGAGCAGCAGGAGTCGCGAGGACGCCAGCTCGTAGCCGCCCTCCCAGCCGACCTGGCCGCCCCCGGGGAAGAAGGCGACCCAGTGGCTGGTGCCGCGCAGCGACGACAGCCACCCCGTCGCACCTGCGGTGTTGCGGGCGGACTCGATGAAGTCGAGGAAGGGAGGGGCGTACGCACCGAGCAGCAGGAGCGGCACCACCCACCACAGGGAGGCGACGCCCACGAGCGCGCCCCACCCCGCGAGGTGGCCGAACCGCTGGCGCAGCGACCGTCCGGAGGCGAGGGCGAGGAGGAGCGCCGGGAGGACCAGACACGCCACGACCAGGGTCGCGTTCTGGCCTCCCATCAGGGGCACCGTCGCGGCCGACAGGACGAAGGCCACCCAGCCGCGCATCCGGCCCCTGAGGAACAGCACCAACGGCAGGACGGTCCACGGCAGGACGGCGGCGGGGAGGGTCTCGCCGCTCAGCCCACCGACCGTGGTGAGGACCCGGGGCGACAGCATGTAGGTGAGACCGGCCAGCACGGCGCCTGCCGGGCCGATCCCCGGCCACCTCGAGGCGAGACGTCGCGCCCCCTCGTAGGCGAGCAGCATGACCGCCGCCGACCACAACCGCTCCCACACCCACATCGGGACGCCGAGTGCCTCACCGAGGAGGAAGGCCGGGCCCATCGGGAAGAGGTAGCCCGACGCCTGGTTCTGCAGCCCACCCAGCGCCCAGTCGGCGTTCCACAGGTCGAGGCTGCGCGACAGCAGGGCACCGGGATCGAGCTGGAGGTCGAGCTTGGTGTCGAACGTGATGCGTCCCGGCTGCTGCAGCAGGTTGAGCACGACCACGCCGACGTAGACGAGAATGGTGACGCGGGTGGGCCACGCGGGCCGTGATGGCCGGCGCCACTGGCGCACCGGGGCCGTGGTGGCGGCGCCGTCAGTCACTGAGGCTGCCTCCCATGTCGACCCAGCCGAGCGCGGCGCAGTCTATATTCTGCGTCGTCACTCTCGGCCACCCCGGCCGCCCGGCCGCAAGGAACTCCAGATGAGCGATCGCCCAGCCCTCGACTTCGAGGCCGTCTGGGACGTCGCGTCGACGATCCCGGGGTGGCTCACCCAGGAGCAGGCGAGGCTGCTGTTCGACACCGCGCGCGAGCTGCCCGCCGGCCCGCTCCTGCTCGAGATCGGCAGCCACCAGGGAAAGTCGACGGTCGTCCTCGGATCCGCCGCCCGGGCGCACGGTGGCCGCGTCGTCGCCGTCGACCCGTTCGTCGACGGTCGACTCTTCGGCGGTCCCTCGACCCGGACCAAGTTCGAGACCAACGTCCGTCACGCGGAGCTGGCCGACACCGTGGAGCTGCTCCCCGACTACAGCACCCGAGCGCGGCCCACGTGGACCCGTCGCATCGACTACCTCTACATCGACGGCAAGCACGACTACTGGACCCTCAGCGACGACCTCAAGTGGGCCGGCCACCTGCCGCCCGGCGCACCGATCCTCGTGCACGACTGCTATTCCTCCATCGGGGTGACGCTCGGCGTGCTCGCCAAGGTCCTGCCGTCGCGCACGATCCGCTACGAGCGTCGCGCGGGCTCGCTGGCACTGTTCCGGGTGGGCCGCCCGAGCGTCGCCGACCGGGTGCGCATCGTGCGCGAGATCCCCTGGTGGGTGCGCAACGTCGCGGTCAAGGTGCTCCTGCGACTGCGGCTGCGCTCCGTGGCGGCACGGGCCTTCGGCCACGAAGGGCCCTACGACCCCTTCTGACCGCCCGGCCCGCACGCGCGCACAGGCACCTCGCGGTGTCACTGCGCGGCGTCGGTCCCGGGCAGGCGGTAGATCCTGCGCTCCAGCACCTCACCGCCGTCGCGGCCGCGGCAGAGCTCCGGCTTGACGACCTCGTCCAGACGGATCGTCCGGTCGCTGCGCCGCCGCCGCGTGCGCCACGTCAGCGCCCCGGTCAGCGCCTGCGCGGCCGCGGCCTCCCAGCCGCGCTGGTGTCCGGGTGCGCGCATCGCCTCGGCGAAGAACGCCGGATCGAGCTCGCCCTCGGTCCGCAGGTCGACCGACCCGCTCCAGTGATACTGGATGACGCGGTGCTCGAAGCGCCGGTTGAGCAGGTCGTCCAGCTCCTGGCGTACGCCGGCGCGCTCGATGTAGGCGTCGATCTCGGCGTCGAACCACGGCGCCTGCTTGGCCGTCATGACCAGCGTCGGCCCGTCGGCGCCCTCCTCCAGCCGGCACCACCACACGTGGGACGGGAAGTCGACGATCTTGGCGCTCGCCGCCTCGGGGACCTCGATGTAGCCGGCCCTGGCCACCCGGCCGAGCTCCGCGGCGACGGCGGCCGGGTCCTCCACGTGCTCGAGCAGGTTGGAGCAGATGGCGTAGTCGAACGCACCGTCGCGGAAGGGCATGTCGGCGGCGTCGGCGTCGAAGAGGGGACGGCTCACCCGAGCCGCCGCCCGTCCGGAGCGCTGGGCGGCGTGCTCGGCGCCCGCGTAGCGGTCGAGCAGCACGTCGGCGCGCCACGAGGGCTTGTCTCCGCTGCCGACGTCGAGGACGAGCGCGTCGTCGTCGACCGGCACCGCGATGCGGCGCTCGTAGAACAGTCGGAGAGCGTCCAGGCCGGTCATGGGGACGGAGTATGTCAGGCACGACCCGGCCGCTCGGGCCGCGTCGGCGATCTCCTGGAGAGCAGGCTCACACGAAACCCAACTGACGGGTAACATCCTGCGCATGCAGGCACCTGACCGGGCGTCACTCGAGGGACGCCACGTCGTGCTCTTCAACTGGCGCGACACCCAGAACCCCGAGGGGGGCGGGTCGGAGCGCTACGTCGAGGCGATGGCGCGCGGCCTCGTCGACCGCGGCGCACGAGCCACCATCTTCTGCGCCGCCCACGACCATGCGCCGGGCGACGAGGTCGTCGACGGAGTGCGCTACGTCCGCCGCGGCGACCACCTCGCGATCTACCTGCTCGGCATGCTCCACCTGGTGCTGCGCCGCTTCGGAAGGGTCGACCTGGTGGTCGACGTGCAGAACGGGCTGCCCTTCTTCACCCGCCTGGTCACCCGGGTCCCCGTCGTCGTCCTGGTCCACCACGTCCACCGTGAGCAGTGGCCGGTCGTCTTCCCGGGCCTCCTGGGACGGGTCGGCTGGTGGATCGAGCGGGTCGTCGCGCCGCGCGTCTATCGTCGCTCGCAGTACGTCGCCGTGTCGCGGGCCACCCGGGCCGAGCTGATCGCCCTGGGCGTGGGCCGCGATCGCATCGCCGTCGTCCACAACGGCACCGCGCCGCCGCCGGCGCTCGACATCGCTCCCAGCACCTCGCCCCTGCTCTGCGTGCTGGGGCGACTGGTCCCCCACAAGCAGGTCGAGCACGCCATCGACGCGATCGTCGCGCTCCGGGCCGATCGGCCCGATGCAGTGCTCGTGGTCGTGGGCAACGGCTGGTGGGAGGAGTCCCTGCGCGCCTACGTCGCCGAGCACGCGGCCGAGGACGCCGTCCGGTTCACCGGGCACGTCAGCGAGCACGAGAAGCACGAGATCCTGGCCAGCTCCTGGCTCATGGTGCTGCCGTCGCTCAAGGAGGGCTGGGGCATCGTGGTCGGCGAGGCCGGCAGCCACGGCGTGCCGACGGTGGCCTACGCCTCGGCGGGTGGGACGCGGGAGTCCATCGCCGACGGCACCTCGGGACTGCTCGTGGACACGCCCGAGGAGCTCACCGAGACCGTGCGCCGTCTCGTGCGCGACGACTCCGAGCGCACTCGCCTCGGCAAGGGTGCGCGCGAGATGTCGGACATGTTCTCCTGGTCGCACTCACAGGAGTCGTTCGCCCACGTGCTCGCCGACGTGCTCGCTGGACGGCGTGTCGCGGTCGAGGACCCTGACGGGCCCTGACAGGGCGACGACCACCGATCACGCTGCCGCGGGACAGTGCCGCGGGCGGTGCTGCGGGGAGGGGGTGCCGGCTCGGGGGCAGCGGCGCCGTGCTACTCGGCGGTCTGCTGGTTGGTGCCGTAGTCCATGACGCTCTGGTCAGGCTGCGACGGCGCGCTGCTCACCGTGCTGACGACGCCCACGGTGGTGAGTCCGGCAAGCACGCAGCCGACAACGACCGCGACGATGCCACCAATCATTCCCTGCACGTCAATGCTCCAGTTCAGTAGACCGAGAGAAACCTAGCACTCCGTCAGACGCTGCGGTGCATTTGACGCCGACTCTTCCACCGGCCGGTCGCCACGAGCACGGCGGCGGCCGTGAGCGAGCCGCCGGCGAGTGTCCAGGCGAGGAGCAGCAGGACCAGGGGGAAGGGACGCTCCGCGGGTGCCCTCGTCTCCTCGCCGGGCTCCCCGGGCAGCGCCCACACCGTGAGCAGGCTGCCGTCGTGCAGGACCGTCGCGTCCCCGAGCGCGGGGGCAGTGCCGTACGCCGGCGCGTCGAGGCCCTCGTCGGCGAGCGCCTGCGCGGCCTCACGGTCGAGGACGACCCACCCGATGCCCTCGTCGGCCAGCGCCCGCCGCAGGTCGGTGCCCCGCATCGAGGAGAGGGCGCGCGCCACGCGACGGGCCCGGGCGTCCTCGCCGGGCACCTGCGTGCCGGAGACCACGAGCGTGTCGCTCGCCAGGTAGTCGGCCGGGAGGTAGCGACCGACCGGGTCGAGGGTCCGGCGCCCGCCGTTCCAGCCCGGACGGCGGTAGGACGTGAACGGCAACGCCAGCACGTCGCCGGAATGGCCGGCGCGTCGGCTGTCCGCGAGCGCGTGGCGGGCCTCGGCGTACTCGTCCGGGTAGTCCGCGGCGTCGAGGCGCCCGGAGAGGCCGAGCGCGGCGTCGGGCATCAGCGTGACCGGCGCGAGGACCAGCACGGTGCCCAGCAGCGCGGCCGGCGCCCGCCGTGGCACCGCCTCGACCAGCCGCACCACCCCGAGGCCGAAGAGCAGCGCCTGCAGAGGTGCGACGAGCGCCACGAACCGCGTGCCGTCGCGCAGCAGCCCCGCTCCGGGGACATGGGCGACCACCCAGCCCACGACCTCGGGCGCGGCCGCGCCGGCCAGTGCCAGCACCAGGCCGAGCGCCGCGGGCACGAGCAGCGCCACCCGGTCGGGCCCGGCCGTGGACCGGACCCAGCGTGCGGCGCCCGCGGCGCAGACGGTGAGGACGAGGACGAGGGCCACGACGGCCACCCACGTGGTCCGCGAGCCCGGGACGACCTCGGCGTTCCAGATGCCACCGAGCCCCAGCACGGCCGCCCAGGGGGGAAGGTGTCCCTCGGCGTGCGCCGCGAACAGGGTCACCGCGGTGGGGTCGCTCACCGCGCCGGTGCCGTGGAGGGCGCCGGCCACGACCCACGGGGAGTTGACCGCTGCCACCGCGGCGACCGTCCACCCGAGCCTGCGCGTCGCGGGGCGTCCCGATGCCACCACACCCACCGTCGCCATCACGCCGGCGACGAGGCCCCCGACGGGGCTCAGGCTCGCCAGGCCCAGCCACAGCACGAGCTGCGGGAGCGCCCGCTCCCCCGCCCCCACCCGCCGGGCGCACAGGTGGATCCACGGCAGTGCGGCGTAGGTCAGGAGGAGCGGCCAGTGGCCGATGCCCAGCCGCTCGGCGACGAACGGGTTCCAGACGTAGAGCGTCGCGGCCGCCACCGAGGCGAGCAGGCCTCCGCGCTCGGCCATTCGCCAGGCGCCCGTGCCGGCCACGGCGAGCGCCCCGAGGAGGACCGCCTTCTGCAGCACCGCCCCCGGCACCACCTCGTCGACCAGCGCGACCACCAGGTCCGACGGCACGGCCCGCGGCAGGCCCGATCCGAGACCCAGGAAGTCGGGGCGCACCGCGAGGTCGGGCACCCACACCATGTCGTAGGCCAGCACGTAGCCCGGGCCCAGCGCACCCCCCAGCAGCAGGACGCCGAGCAGGGACGACCACAGCACGGGGGCGAGGCGAAGGGCCACCGCACTGGTCGTCGTCCGCACGGGAGCACAGCCTAGGTGCACCGGGGCTCGCAACCCGGTGCCGAGGCCGGGACCTAGGATGCCGCAGTGACCAGGCCGACGAGGGTGCGCCCCCCGCGCACCTTCGACGGCAGCACCGTCGCGGTCGCCACCAGCGCGATGAACATCGCCACCTACGGGTTCACCATGGTGGCCGCCCGGGTCCTCGGGCCGAGCGAGTACGGCGCGCTGGCCGCGTGCCTGGGGTTGCTGATCGTGCTGCAGGTCGGGGCACTCGGCCTGCAGGCCACCGCGGCCCGACGCATCGCCGTCGACCGCGACAACGTCGCTGCCATCGAGCGGGCGATCCTCTCGCTCACCAGGAAGGTCGCGCTGGTCGCGGGAGGGGTGATGCTCGCGCTGGCCCCGGTGACCCAGCGCCTGCTCCGGCTCGACGAGCTGAGCACCGCCGTCATCGTCTCGCTCGTGGTCGTCCCGATGACCCTCACCGGCGGCCAGGCGGGCGTGCTCCAGGGCGAGCGCCGGTGGGGAGCGCTGTCGGCCCTCTACCTCGCGAGCGGCATCCCCCGGCTCGTCGTCGGCACCTCGCTGATCCTGTGGCGCCCCGACGCGACCAGCGCGGTCCTCGGCGTGGCCATCGGCTTCCTCTTCCCCCTGGCCGTCGGGTGGTGGGCCGTGCGCGATCGTCGTACGCCGGGCGTGGAGGCGCCGGAGCACTCGGCGCGCGCGATGCTGGCGGAGAGCACCCACAACGCCCAGGTGCTGTTCGCGTTCTTCGCCCTGTCGAGCGTCGACATCGTCGTCGCCCGGCAGGTGCTCGACGGCCACGACGCCGGTCTCTACGCCGCGGGCCTCATCATGACCAAGGTGATGCTGTTCCTGCCTCAGTTCATCGTCGTGGTGGCGTTCCCCGACATGGCCTCGCCCGAGCGGCGACGGCGCGCGCTGGTGCGCAGCCTGGCGGCGATCGGCGTCCTCGGTGCCCTCGCCGTGGTCGCCGCCAAGGTGCTGTCCGGGGTCGCGATGATCTTCGTCGGCGGTTCGGACTTCGGCGAGGTGGAGGGACTGCTGTGGCTGTTCGCGGCGCTGGGTACCGTGCTGGCGATGCTGCAGCTGCAGGTCTACGCCGTCCTCGCGCGCCAGGCGCGGCGCTCGGTGCTCCTGGTCTGGGCAGCGCTCGCCGCCGTCGTCGCGCTCGGGCTTCGGGCCGACACGGTCGGCGGTCTCGTCACCTCGGTCGTCGTCGTGGACGCCACCCTGCTCGGCGTGCTGACCCTGGCGAGCCTCCGCATCGCCCGGACGGCGCCCCCGCCGGCAGAGCCTGCGACGCTCGCGGCCTGACCGCGGCCTGACCGCGCGCTCAGTGAGCGGCGTCGTGCCAGCTGCGCCCGGTGCCGATCGACACGTCGAGGGGCACGGCCAGGTCGGCCGCGCCGCCCATCTCGGCCCGGACGATCTCCGCGAGCGCGTCGCCCTCCCCCGGCGCCACCTCCAGCACGAGCTCGTCATGGACCTGGAGGAGCATCCGTGAGCGCAGCCCGTGCTCGACCAGGGCGCGCTCGACACCCAGCATCGCGACCTTCACCAGGTCGGCGGCCGAGCCCTGGATGGGGGCGTTGAGCGCCATCCGCTCCGCGGTCTCACGGCGCTGGCGGTTGTCGCTGGTGAGGTCGGGCAGGTAGCGGCGACGCCCCATGATCGTCTCGGTGAAGCCCGAGCGGCGTGCCTCGTCGACGATGCCGGTCAGGTAGTCGCGGACCCCGCCGAACGTCTCGAAGTACTCGTCCATGAGGGCCTTGGCCTCCGAGGTGGAGATCCGCAGCTGCTGGGACAGGCCGAACGCCGACAGGCCGTAGGCGAGCCCGTAGTTCATCGCCTTGATCTTGGCGCGTTGCTCGACCGTGACGTCCTCGGCGGCGACGCCGAAGACCCGTGCCGCGGTGATCGAGTGGAAGTCCTGCCCGGAGCGGAAGGCCTCGATGAGCAGGGCGTCCTCGGAGAGGTGCGCCATGATGCGCATCTCCACCTGGCTGTAGTCGGCCGTCAGCAGCGCCTCGCCGTCCTTGCCGACGACGAAGCCCTCCCGGATGCGCCGACCGGCCTCGGTGCGGACCGGGATGTTCTGCAGGTTGGGGTCGGTGCTGGAGAGCCGGCCCGTGGCCGCGATGATCTGGTTGTAGGTCGTGTGGATGCGCCCGTCGGCGGCCACCGACTTGAGCAGGCCCTCGACCGTCTGGCGCAACCGGATCACGTCGCGGTGGCGCAACAGGTGCTGGAGGAAGGGGTGCTCGGTCTTCTCGAACAGCTGCTGGAGCGCGTCGGCGTCGGTGGTGTAGCCGGTCTTGGTGCGCTTGGTCTTGGGCATGTCGAGCTCGTCGAACAGCACCACCTGCAGCTGCTTGGGCGAGCCGAGGTTGATCTCCTTGCCGATCACGTCGTAGGCGTCGTTGGCCGCGGCGCGCACCTGGTCGCTGAACTCCGACTCGAGGCCCTCGAGGTAGTCGACGTCGACGGCGATGCCCACCTGCTCCATCCGCGCGAGCGTGCCGATCAGCGGCAGCTCGACCTCGCGCAGCAGGCGGGTGCCGCCGTGCTCCTCGACCGCGTCGTCGAGCGCGTCGGCGAGGTCGAGGACGGCCCGGGCGGTCAGCATGGCCGTGTCGCTGGCCGTCGTGTCGTCCATCGCGTCGAAGCTCAGCTGGTCGGCGTCGACGGTGTCCTGGCGCAGCTCGCGCTTGAGGTAGCGCAGGGTCAGGTCGGCGAGGTCGTAGGAGCGCTGGTCGGGCTGGACGAGGTAGGCCGCGAGGGCGGTGTCGACCTCGAGGCCGGCGAGCTCCCACCCGCGGGCGGCCAGCGCGAGGCTCGGCCCCTTGGCGTCGTGGACGGCCTTGGGGCGCGAGGGGTCGGCGAGCCACGCCGCGATCGCGGCGTCGTCGTCGGGGTCGATGTCGCTCACGTCGACCCAGGCGGCCTGACCCTCCCGCGTCGCCACGGCGATGGAGAGCACGTCGCCCGTGCCGGCGCGCCAGCTGCCCTGGACGGACAGCCCGACCCGCGTGCCCTCGGGGGCGTGCTCGTCGAGCCACGCCGCCGCCTCGCCGGTGCCGAGACGACGGCCGTCGAGCTCGAAGCCGGACTCGGCCTCGGTGGCCTCGTCGGGGTCGGGGTCGATGGTGTCGAGCAGCCGGCCGCGCAGCTCGCCGCGGAACTCGAGCTCGTCGAGCAGCTCGAGGCCGGCGGTGCGGTCCCACGGCTGCCGCACGAGGCCGTCGGGGCGCACGGGGAGGGTGAGGTCGCGGACCAGGGCGTTGAGCCGGCGGTTGCGGATGACGTCGCCGAGGTGGGCGCGGAGCGCCTCGCCCTTCTTGCCGGTGATCTCGTCGGCGCGGGCGATCACGTTGTCGAGGCCGTCGAACTGGTTGATCCACTTGGCGGCGTAGCCCTGGCCGACACCCGGCACGCCGGGCAGGTTGTCGGAGGTCTCACCGACGATCGCCGCCAGCTCGGGGTAGCGCTCGGGCGGGACGCCGTACTTCTCCTGCACGGCCGCCGGCGTCAGCCGGGCCAGGTCGCTGACCCCCCGCATCGTGTAGAGCACGGTCGAGTCGTCGGTGACGAGCTGGATGGAGTCGCGGTCGCCGGTCATGATCAGCACCTCCATGCCCTCGGCGAGGCCCTGGGTGGCGAGCGTGGCGATGATGTCGTCGGCCTCGTAGCCGTCCATCGACAGGTGCTGGATGCGCAGCGCGTCGAGCACCCGGCGGATCAGCGGGAGCTGGCTGCCGAACTCGTCGGGGGTCTTGTTGCGCTTGGCCTTGTACTCGCTGTACTCCTCGAGCCGGAAGGTCTGGCGCGACTTGTCGAACGCCACGGCCACGTGGGTCGGCCGCTCGTCGCGGAGCACGTTGACCAGCATCGAGGTGAACCCGTAGACGGCGTTGGTGTGCTGCCCGGACGCGGTCGCGAAGTTCTCCACCGGGAGGGCGAAGAACGCGCGGTAGGCCAGTGAGTGGCCGTCCAGCAGGAGGAGGCGGGGGCGGGTCGACTCGCTCGTCTCAGGCACCCGCCGACTCTAGCCGTCGTCGCCGACAGCACGCCCCGAGCCCCGGCCCCATCCGGGGGCACCGCTCGGACACAATGGCGCCATGAGCGAGACACCCCCCACGCCCCCCGCGTCCCTGGCCGACCTCAGCATCGACGAGCTCATCGCGTTCCTCCCCGAGGGCAACGGGCGGCTCAACGACAAGATGGGCGTGCAGCTGGTCGAGGTCTCCGCCGAGCGGGTCGTGGCCACCATGCCCGTCGAGGGCAACACCCAGCCGTTCGGCCTCCTGCACGGCGGCGCCTCGGTCGTGCTGGCCGAGACGCTGGGCTCGATCGGGTCGGCCGTCCACGCCTACCCGGCCAAGATCGCGGTCGGCGTCGACATCAACGCCACCCACCACCGCTCCGCCACCGCGGGCGTGGTCACCGGCGTCGCCACCCCGATCCACCTCGGCCGGTCGTCGACGTGCTTCGAGGTCGTGATCAGCGACGAGCAGGGCCGGCGGGTGTGCACCTCGCGCATCACCTGCGCGCTGCTCGACGCCCCGCAGGGCTGAGCCGGCGGGCGCTGCTCAGCCGGGGACGCGCTCGCGGCGCACTCGGCGGGCGGCCAGCACCCGGTCGATGCGCTGGCGGCTCGACGCGGCGGGGGTCGCCTGGCGGCCCTGCGGCAGCCGCGCGCGTACGGCGCCCGTGGTGGCGGCGCGCAGCGTCGCCTGGGGCGCGAACGACAGCCGGGCCATGAAGCGGTTGGCGTCGCGCGCCTCGGCGGCCGCGGCCGTCTGCACGTGGCTGATGCCGTGCTGCTCGGCGAAGCGGCAGGCCGCCTCCATGAGCGCGCTGCCCACGCCCTTGCGGCGGAACTGCGTGAACACGTGGGGCGAGACCGCCAGCACGGCGGGCTCGAGGTTGAGGGGGGTGAAGGTGGCGGCCTCGAGGTAGACCGCGCCGGCCACCTCGCCGTCGATCTCGGCGACGACCACGCACCGATCGTCGCTCGAGCAGGCCGTCGCGACGATCCGCGCCACGTCGGCGAGCTGCTCGTCGCGACTGCCCCTGCGGAGGATGCCGCACCACAGCTCGCGCAGCGACGGCGCGTCGGAGGGGTCGGCCGCTCGCACGACCACCGCAGTCCTGCTCATGTCGACTCCCAAGGATCAGCTCGATGTGACCGCTTCCCCCGTGCCCTGCCGCATCCCGGCTCGGGCAGTGCCGCAGACCCTACGCCGTCGCGAGGGGTCTGTCAGGAGGACCCCCACCAGGGTCTGGGGACAAGCGTCATCGGATCGTTGCCGACGTACCTGCCAAAGCCATCTTCCGGTCCGGTCCTTGTGGTCTAGGCTCCGCCGCATGCGCACTCGCACCCTTCACCGATCCCTGACCCTGGTCCCCGCTCTGGCCCTGGCCCTCACGCTCGGCGCGTGCGGCGACGACGCGAGCGACGACTCCCCCGACGCCGGCAACGACACCAGCAGCGAGAGCAGCCTCGACACGGTGTCCTCGGGCACCCTCACGGTCTGCTCCGACGTGCCCTACCCGCCGTTCGAGGACTTCGACGAGACCTCCGACTCCGGCTTCAAGGGCTTCGACATCGACATCGTGCAGGAGATCGCCGACGGCCTCGAGCTCGAGCTCGCGGTCAAGGACTCCTCCTTCGACGCCCTCCAGAGCGGTCAGGCGCTCAACGCGGCCCAGTGCGACCTCGCCGCCAGCGCGATGACCATCACCGACGAGCGCAAGGCCGCCCTCGACTTCTCCGACGGCTACTACGACTCCCAGCAGTCCCTCCTCGTCGCCGACGACTCCGACATCGCCTCGATCGACGACCTCGACGGCGTGAAGATCGGCGTCCAGCAGGGCACCACCGGCAAGGCCTACGCCGAGGAGAACGCGAGCGGCGCGGAGATCGTGTCGTTCCCCAGCGACGCCGAGATGTTCCAGGCGATCAAGGCCGGCCAGGTCGAGGCGCTGCTGCAGGACCTCCCGGTCAACATCAACCACCAGGAGTCGGGCGGCTTCAAGGTCGTCGAGACCTTCTCGACCGACGAGTCCTACGGCCTCGCCATGAAGAAGGGCAACACCGCCCTCGTGGACGCGGTCAACGAGCAGCTCGGTGAGATGCGCGACGACGGCACCTACGACGAGATCTACAACACCTACTTCGCCACCGAGTGATCGGCACGTGGCTCTGAAGCGCTCGACGCGCCGCGCCCTCAGCAGGGCGGTGCTCTACATCGTCCTGCTGGGGGTGGTGGTCCTGGTCGCGCTCAGCGCCGACTGGGCCACGATCCGCGCCAACTTCTTCGCCCCCGCCGGCATCGGCAACCCGTTCAAGGGCGACTGGGGCACCTGGCCCGACCTGATCACGGTCGGCGTCAAGAACACCCTGATCTACACCGCGGTCGCCTTCGCGGTCGGCCTGGTGCTGGCGGTCGTGCTGGCGCTCATGCGGCTCTCGCCCGTCGCCGCCTACCGCTGGATCGCCACCGCCTACGTCGAGTTCTTCCGCGGGCTGCCCGCACTCCTCGTCATCCTGCTGATGGCCTTCGGCATCCCGATCGCGTTCAACGGCTGGACCCCGCCCGGCGGCACCATCGGCGCCGGCGTCGTGGGCCTGATCCTGATCGCCGGCGCCTACATGGCCGAGACCATCCGGGCCGGCATCCAGGCCGTGCCCAAGGGCCAGACCGAGGCCGCCCGCTCGCTCGGCATGAGCGCCGGGCGCACGACGCTCACCGTAGTGCTGCCGCAGGCGTTCAGGATCGTGATCCCGCCGCTGACCAATGAGTTCGTCCTGCTCATCAAGGACACCGCGCTGCTCTTCGTCATCGGCTTCGCCGCCGACCAGCGCGAGCTCACCACCATGGCGCGCGACTTCATGGCCTCGAGCCCCACCGCCGGGACGTCCACCAGCCTGATCCAGGCGGCGGTGCTCTACCTCCTGATCACCCTGCCGCTCACCCGACTCGTGACGTGGCTCGAGCGCAAGCAGCAGAAGGCCCGGTGACCATGACCGAGAGCGTCCAGGCGGCTCCCGCCATCCAGATCCGCGACCTGCACAAGTCGTTCGGGTCCAACGAGGTGCTCAAGGGCATCGACTTCCACGTCGACGACGGCGAGGTGGTCTGCGTGATCGGGCCCTCGGGCTCGGGCAAGTCGACGCTGCTGCGCTGCGTCAACCGGCTCGAGGAGCCCAACAGCGGCCAGATCTTCGTCGAGGGCATCGACATCACCGACCCGGAGACCGACCTCGACGCCATGCGCTCGCGCATCGGGATGGTGTTCCAGCAGTTCAACCTCTTCCCGCACATGAACGTGCTGCGCAACCTCACCGTCGCGCAGCAGAAGGTGAAGGGTCGTTCCAAGAAGGAGGCGATCGAGGTCGCCCGCACCAACCTCGACAAGGTCGGGCTCAGCGGTCGCGAGAACGTCTATCCCGCCCACCTCTCGGGCGGGCAGCAGCAGCGAGTGGCCATCGCCCGGGCGCTGTCGATGGACCCCGACATGATGCTCTTCGACGAGCCCACCTCGGCGCTCGACCCCGAGCTGGTCGGCGACGTGCTCGAGGTGATGAAGACGCTCGCCTCCGAGGGCATGACGATGATGGTCGTGACCCACGAGATGGGGTTCGCCCGCGAGGTCGGCGACAAGCTGGTCTTCATGGACGACGGCGTCATCGTGGAGGAGGGCGACCCCCGCGAGGTGCTCGCCAACCCGCAGCACGAGCGGACCCAGGCCTTCTTGTCGAAGGTCCTCTGACGCTCCTCCGGCGCCTCCTCCCGCTCGGTGGAGACATCTGAGTCACCCCGTACGACACAGACACAGGGCCCAGCCGATCCGGCTGGGCCCTGTGTCGTACGTGCGGGGTGACTCAGATGTCTCCACCGAGGTAGGCGGCCTTGACGGCGTCGTCGCCGGCGAGGTCCTTGCCCTTGCCGGAGCGGACGATCTCGCCCGTCTCGAGGATGTGGGCGTCGTCGGCCGCCTTGAGCGCCTGGGCGGCGTTCTGCTCGACGAGCAGCACCGTGGTGCCCTGGGCGTTGATCTCCTTGATGATCGAGAAGATCTGGGCGATGAGCTTGGGCGCCAGGCCCATCGACGGCTCGTCGAGAAGCAGCAGCCGCGGCCGCGCCATGAGGGCGCGCCCGATCGCGAGCATCTGCTGCTCGCCGCCCGACATCGTGCCGGCGGACTGGTTGATCCGCTCGGCCAGGCGGGGGAACAGCCCGAGCACCCGGTCGACGTCGTCCTGGTAGGCCTTGCTCTTGCGGTCGTTGCGCACGAAGGCGCCCATCTCGAGGTTCTCGCGCACGGTCATGCCCACGAAGCACCGGCGTCCCTCCGGGGACTGGCTGATGCCCAGCTTGACGCGGTCGTAGGGCGCGTCGTGGGTGATGTCCTTGCCGTCGAACTTGACCGACCCGGCACGCACCTTGCGGATGCCGGAGAGGGTCTTCAGCGTCGTCGTCTTCCCGGCGCCGTTGGCGCCGATCAGCGTGGTGACGCTGCCCTCGGGCACGCTGAAGCTGATGTCACGGATGGCCTCGATGTGCCCGTAGTTGACACACAGGCCTTCCACCTCAAGAAGCATCTTCTTCCTCCACTCCGAGGTAGGCGGCGATGACCGCAGGGTTGTCGCGGATCTCCGCCGGGGTGCCCTCGGCGATCTTCTTGCCGAACTCGAGCACGACGATCCGGTCGGTCACGCCCATGACCAGGCGCATGTCGTGCTCGATGAGCAGCACGGTGAAGCCCCGGTCGCGCACCTTGCGGATCAGGTCCATCAGGGTGCGCTTCTCCTGCGGGTTGAAGCCCGCCGCCGGCTCGTCGAGGCAGATCAGCTTGGGCTGGGTCGCCATGGCGCGGGCGATCTCCAGGCGGCGCTGGTCGCCGTAGGACAGGTTGGCGGCCAGCTCGTCGGCCTGCCGGGCCAGTCCCATGAACCGCAGCAGATCCATCGCCCGGTCGTGGCCGGCCGCCTCCTCGCGGCGGTGCTTGGGCAGCCGGAAGAGAGCGCTGACGATGCCCGTGGTGTGCTGGGCGTCCGCACCCACGAGCACGTTCTCCAGCGCGGTCATGGCCGGGAAGAGCCGGATGTTCTGGAACGTCCGGGCGATCCCCGCCTGGGTGGTCTGGAAGCGCTTCTTGCCCGCCAGCGACTCGCCCTGGAACCGGATCGTCCCGGAGGTGGGCTTGTAGACGCCGGTGATGGCGTTGAAGCAGGTGGTCTTGCCGGCGCCGTTGGGGCCGATGAGGCCGAGGATCTCGCCCTCCTTGATGTCGAAGCTCACGTCGTCCAGCGCCGTGAGGCCGCCGAACGTGAGCGTCAGGTGGTCCACTTCGAGGATGCGTGCGTCAGACACGTGCCTTCTCCTCTCCCTCGGTGCCTTCTTCGAGCCCCTCGAGCTCGTGCTCAAGCTGCTTGGCTCGGACGGTGCGCTTCGGCGGGAACAGGCCCTCGGGCCGCAGCACCGCGAGCAGGACCAGCGCCAGGCCGAAGACCAGCACGCGGAAGTCGTCGAACTCGCGGAAGCGCTGGGGCAGGTAGGCCACCAGCGCGGCTCCGACCAGGACACCCCACCTGTTGCCCTGCCCACCGACCACGACGGCCGCCAGGAAGAGGATCGAGAAGAGCAGCAGGAACGAAGCGGGGTTGATGAAGCTCTGTCGACTGGCGTAGAGCGAACCGGCCAGGCCCCCGATGAACGCGCCGGTGGCGAAGGCCAGCAGCTTGAAACGGAAGGTCGGCACGCCCATCAGCTCGGCGGCGTCCTCGTCCTCGCGGGTGGCCTCCCAGGCGCGGCCGACGCGGCTGTTCTTGATCAGGTAGTCGGCGAACAGGACGACGATGACCACCGTCAGTCCCATCCAGTAGTACGGGATCTGGTCGAGCACGCCGAACACCAGGAACTTGGTGGTGTCCTGGGTGTCGAGCAGCACGGTGCCGTCGCCCCAGTAGAGGTGCGGGACCTCGAACAGGCCCTCGGTGCCACCCAGGCTCGGCGGACGGGCGATGTTGCTGATGCCCTTCGCCTCGCCCAGCCACTCGGTGTTGACCGCGACGAGGCGGATGATCTCGCCGAAGCCGAGGGTCACGATGGCGAGGTAGTCGCCGCGCACGCGCAGCGTCGGCGCGCCCAGCAGGACGCCGGAGATGGTGGTGGCCACGACGGCGACCGGGATGGCCAGGAGCAGGGGCCAGTTGGCGTGGAACGACGTCAGGATGGCCGCGGTGTAGGCGCCGATCGCGTAGAACCCGACGTAGCCGAGGTCGAGCAGTCCGGCGTAGCCGACGACGATGTTGAGCCCGAGCGCGACCAGCATGTACATCGTGACGACGAAGAGCACTCCGCCGAAGTCGACGCCGGGAGTGGTGATGAACGGGGGCTCCAGGAGTGGGAGCGCGTAGGCGAGGATGACGAGGAGGACCCAGAGCACGATCTTGACCGGCTTGGGCATCCGCGACAGGGAGTCCTTGAGCTTGCTCATGCGCGGGCCTTTCCGAGCGACTCACCCAACAGGCCCGTGGGCCGGAAGAGGAGGATGACCACCAGCAGGACGAAGGCGACGACGTGGCGCCACTCCGTGCCGAGGAGCGCAGCGCCCCAGTTCTCGGCCACGCCCAGCACCAGCCCGCCCAGCAGGGCGCCGCGCAGGTTGCCGATGCCACCGAGGACGGCGGCGGTGAACGCCTTGACGCCGAGCAGGAAGCCCATGTCGAACTTCGTCGTCTCGATCTTGAGCATGTAGAGGAACGCCGCCACGCCGGCCATCAGGCCGCCGATGAGGAACGTCATCTGGATGGTGCGCGTCGGGTTGACGCCCATCATCGAGGCCGTCTCGGCGTCCTGGGCCGTGGCCCGGATGCCCTTGCCCAGCTTGGAGCGGCGGACGAACTGGTCCACGACGACCATCATCCCGACGGCGCCGCAGATCACCAGGATGTCGATGCTCGACACGTTCACGCCCCCGATCTCCCAGCGGGGCGCCTCGATGACGTCGGCGATGCTGTTGTTGATGCGGGCCTTGCCGACGTACGCCGAGAGGTCGTCGTCGAGCCCGAACCAGCCGGCGACCCGGTCGCGCAGGCCCATCAGCTCGGCGAGCACGAAGCTGGCTCCGATGGCCGAGATGAGCGCGATGAGGCGGGGGGCGTTGCGCTTGATCAGCGGGCGGTAGGCCACCCGTTCGAGGATCAGCGCGATGGCGGCGGACATCAACATCGCCGCCACCAGGGAGGCCAGGAGGATCAGCACGAGCTGCATACCGCTCGCGTCGGCCCCACCCAGCGCCATGACGGTCCACAGCATGGCGAAGGTGCCGTACATGAACACCTCGGAGTGCGCGAAGTTGATCAGCTGCAGCACGCCGTAGACCATCGTGTAGCCCAGGGCGATCAGCGCGTAGATCGCGCCGAACGCGAGCCCGGACACGGTGAGCCCGGGCAGGTTGTTGAAGAAGAACTCGAAGTTCACGCAAGGCCTCCTGGCCGGAGTATCGCCGAGTCGGATCGTGGACATCGGCGCGGCCGGGGACGTCGTCCCCGGCCGCGCCTGTCGTGCGTGACGATCTAGCCGTCGATCACTTGATCTCGCCCTCGGGGACGATCTCGCCGCCGTCGACCGTGTAGGCGTAGACGTGGACGTCCGCGGGCTCGCCGGTCTCGTCGAACTTCAGCTGCTTGGTGATGCCGGCCTCGTCGTAGTTGTTGACGAACTCGAGCATCGCCTCGCGGTCGCTGACGCCGTCCTTGATGCCGTCGAGGAAGATCGACGCGGCGTCGTAGGCCTCGGCGGCGTACGTGCCGGGGGCCTCACCGAACTCGTCCTCGTAGGCGGAGGCGAAGTCGGCCACGGCCGGGTCGGTGTCGGGGATGCAGGGGCAGGTGATGATGGTGCCCTCGGCAGCGCTACCGGCGTCGAGGAACGCCGGGTCCTTCACGCCGTCCGCCACGACGAACGTGCCGTCGAAGCCGCCGTCGCGGAGCTGGCCGATGAGGATGGTCGCCTCGGCGTAGTAGCCACCGAAGAAGACGGCGTCGGCGCCGGAGTCGACGACCTTGCTGACGGTGGCCGAGAAGTCGGTGTCACCGGCCTGCACGGTGTCGGTGCCGGCCACGGCGTCGGCGCCGAGGTCCTTCTCGACGATGCCGGCCAGGCCGGCGCCGTACTCCGACGCGTCGTCGATGATGTAGGTCTTCTTGGCCTTGAGGGTGTCCTTGATGTAGGCCGCGGCGGCCGGACCCTGGGTGGCGTCGTTGCCGAGGGCGCGGTGGAAGGTGTCCCACCCGTTCTCGGACAGCGCCGGGTTGGTGGCCGACGGGCTGATGGTCGGGACGCCGGCCTCGGCGAAGATCGGGCCGGCGGCCGCGGACTCGCCGGAGAAGGCGGGACCGACGACTCCGATGATCGACTCGTCGCCGGCGACCTCGGTGGCCAGGGACGGGGCCTCGTCGGGCGAGCCCTGCGAGTCGTAGTTGACCAGCTCGACCTCGCACTCGGCCTCGTCGTTGTACTGGTCGACGGCGAGCTCGGCACCCTGGATGATCGGCTTGCCGAGACCGGCCGCGGGGCCCGTCTCCGGGCCGAAGAACGCCAGCTTCAGGTCGCAGGCGGCCTCGCTGCTGCCGCTGCCGCCACCGCTGCCGCCGCCGGCGCTCTCGCTGTCGTCCTCGGTCGTGCCGCACGCGGTCAGTACCAAACCGGCGACTGCCGCTACCGCGACTGCCTGCCAGGACTTGGATGAGCGGATCATGGACCCCTCCGTAGTTCTCGGTGGACTGCCCACCTCGGCAGTCTCGTGGCGGGAACCTAACACTCGGGGTGTGGCCCGGGACACGATTGCAGCCGCCGAGTTGCGGGCCGTTGCCGTTTCGTGACCAAGCGGTCCGTGCCGCGGGCGAGCGTGAGCGCGGCGTCCCTCGACCCTCTTGAGGAACGCTTGACGAACTGTCGGGTCAGGCGGGGCCCGCGGGCGTGCCGCCGTCGTCGGCCAGCCCCGCCACCCCGTGCTCCACGACCCCGTCGGCCACCTGCCTCATCGACAGCCGCAGGTCCATGGCGGTCTTCTGGATCCAGCGGAACGCGTCGGGCTCGCTGAGCCCGAGCTGCGCCTGCAGCACGCCCTTGGCGCGGTCGACCGACTTGCGGGTGGCGAGCGACTCCTGGAGGTCGGAGACCTCGCGCTCGAGCACGGCGATCTCGGCGTAGCGGCTCACCGCCATCTCGATCGCGGGCACGAGGTCGCCGCGCTGGAACGGCTTGACGAGGTAGGCCATGGCCCCCGCGTCGCGCGCGCGGGCGACCAGGTCGCGCTGGGCGAAGGCGGTGAGGATGACCACCGGGGCGATCCGCTCCCCCGCGATCAGCTCGGCGGCCGCGATGCCGTCGAGGACCGGCATCTTGACGTCGAGGATCACCAGGTCGGGACGCAGCTCGCGGGCCAGCTCCACGGCGCGCTGGCCGTCACCGGCCTGCCCGACGACGTCGTAGCCCTCCTCGGCGAGCATCTCGGCGAGGTCCATCCGGATCAGCGCCTCGTCCTCGGCGATCACGACCCGGCGTACGTCGTCCGCGTCGGTGCTGGTGTCGGGTCGTCCGGTGTCGGGCTGCGTCACGACGCCAAGGCTAGTTCCGCTACGGTGTCCGCACCCAGCCGGGTTGGCGGAATGGCAGACGCGGTGGTCTCAAACACCACTGCCCGCAAGGGCGTGTGGGTTCGACTCCCACACCCGGCACGCTGTCGGTGGGTTCGGGCACGCTCTGGACGTGGCCCACGTCCGTCCGCAGTCCCTTGTCGACTCGGCGCTCGCCTGCTCGGACAGGGGCATGCGCGACGCCGACAACGCCGCCCTCCACGGCGTCGCGGTCAAGACCATCCGCAGGTGGCGCCGGCTCTACCGCCGCCGCGGGCAGCCCCGGGGCCAGGGCCACCTCGCACCCCCGTGCCCACGCTGCGACGGCGTCCCGCTCGCCGACCCCGAGTATGCCGAGCTCCTGGGGTGGTACCTCGGCGACGGGCACGTGACCCTCGGGCGACGGGGGGTGTTCAATCTGCACGTCTTCAACGACGAGCGCTACACCGAGGACAACGCACGTCTCCTCGAGCTGATGTCGACAGTGAAGCCCGGCGGCAAGCCACACACCCGCCGCAAGGATGGCGCCGTCATCACCACGGTGTCGTGGAAGCACTGGCCGTGCCTGCTCCCCCAGCACGGCCCGGGCCGCAAGCACGAGCGACCCATCGTGCTCGAGGCGTGGCAGGAGGAGGTGGTGGCGGCGCACCCGCACCACTTCCTGCGCGGGCTCTTCCACTCCGACGGGTGCCGGGTGGTCAACCGCGCCACGCGCACCGTCGACGGCGTGACGCGCCGCCACGACTACCCGCGGTGGCAGTTCGTCAACGCCTCCGACGACATCATCGGGCTGTGCACGTGGGCCCTCGACCTGGCCGGCGTCGCGTGGCGCCGGTCGGCGCCGCGGGTCGTGTCGGTCTCGCGCCGCGAGGCGGTCGCCCGGCTCGATGACCTGGTCGGGCTCAAGCGCTGATCAGCCGGGGCGGCGGTAGGCCGGGGCCACCCCGTGGATGGCGTCGCCCATCCGGTGGATGCGCAGCGCGTTGGTCGAGCCGGGGATGCCGGGCGGGGCGCCCGCGATGATCACCACGAGGTCGCCCTCCTTGACCCGACCGATGGCGAGGAGCGACTCATCGACCTGGCGCACCATCTCGTCGGTGTGCTCGACCTCGGCGCCCTGGAAGGTCTCGACGCCCCAGGTGAGGGCGAGCTGCGAGCGCGTGCGGGCCCGGGGGGTGAAGGCGAGGATCGGGATCGGCCCGCGGTAGCGCGAGAGCCGCTTGGCCGAGTCGCCGCTGGTCGTGAACGCCACGCAGTACTTCGCCTGGACGGCCTCGGCGACCTCGGCGGCCGCCTTGGCGATGATGCCCCCGCGGGTGTGCGGCTGCCAGGTGACTGCGGCCATGTGGCTGAGACCGTGGTCCTCGGTGGACTCCACGATGCGCGCCATCGTGCGCACGGCGACGATCGGGTACTCCCCCACGCTGGTCTCACCGGACAGCATGACGGCGTCGGCACCGTCGAGGACGGCGTTGGCCACGTCGCTGGCCTCGGCGCGCGTCGGCGCCGGCGAGGTGATCATCGACTCCAGCATCTGGGTGGCGACGATGACGGGCTTGGCGTTGCGCCTGGCCTTGTCGATGATGAGCTTCTGGTGGATGGGCACGTCCTCGAGCGGGCACTCCACGCCGAGGTCGCCGCGCGCGACCATGATGCCGTCGAAGGCGTCGACGATCTCGTCGATGTTGTCGAGGGCCTGGGGCTTCTCGATCTTGGCGATCACGGGGACGTGGATGTTCTCCTCGCGCATCACCGCGCGCACGTCCTCGGCGTCCCCGGCGTGGCGCACGAAGCTGAGCGCCACGAAGTCCACGCCGAGATTGAGGGCCCATCGCAGGTCCTGGGTGTCCTTCTCCGACAGGGCCGGCACCGACACCGCGACGCCGGGCAGGTTGATGCCCTTGTTGTTGGACACCTTGCCCGGCACGACGACCTCGGTGACGACGTCGGTGTCGTCGACGGACATGACCCTGAGCCGCACCTTGCCGTCGTCGATGAGCAGGGGATCGCCCGTCTTCACGTCGCCCGGCAGCCCCTTGTAGGTCGTGCCGCAGATCTCCGCGGTGCCCGCCACGTCACGGGTGGTGATGGTGAAGGTGGCGCCGCGCTTGAGCTTGACCGGGCCGTCGGCGAACGTCTCGAGGCGGATCTTGGGCCCCTGCAGGTCGGCGAAGATGCCGATCGCGTGGCCGGTGTCGTCGGAGGCCTGCCGCACCAGCCGGTAGACGGCCTCGTGGTCGGCGTACGCGCCGTGGCTCATGTTGAGCCTGGCGACGTCCATGCCGGCCTCGACGAGTGATCGGATCCCCTCGGGGGTGTTCACCGCGGGGCCGAGGGTGCAGACGATCTTTGCTCTACGCACGTACCTCACCCTATCGGAGGTTGGATCGTTCCAAACCCCTCCGCGCCACCTGACGGACGTTTCGCTCCCCCGCGACGACGCCTCGAGGGCCGAGCCCGTCGCAGCGCGCGCGGGCCCGGCACCCGACCCCCGGCTCAGACGACGAGCGGGCGCTCGTGCGGCTTGATCGGGGCGGGCAGCGTCGTCGAGCCGGTGAGGTAGGCGTCCACCGCGGCGGCCGCGCTGCGGCCCTCCGCGATGGCCCACACGATGAGCGACTGGCCGCGGCCCACGTCGCCGGCGACGTAGACGCCCGGCACGGAGGCGGCGTACGACGCGTCGCGCCGGACGTTGCCCCGCTCGTCGAGGTCGACCCCGAGCTGGTCGATCAGGCCCGGCCCCTCGGGACGGGCGCGCTCGGGACCGGTGAAGCCCATGGCCAGCAGCACCAGCTGCGCCGGGATCTCCCGCTCGGTGCCCTCGACGGGCTGGAACGACGCGTCGACCTCGACCAGGCGCAGGGCGGCCACGTGGCCGTCCTCGTCGCCGACGAACTCCTGCGTCGACACGGCGTAGACACGCTCGCCGCCCTCCTCGTGGGCCGAGGAGACGCGGAAGGTCATCGGGTAGGTCGGCCACGGCTGGCCCGTCGGCCGGTCCTCGCCGGGCTGCGGCATGATCTCGAGCTGGGTGATCGACCGGGCGCCCTGGCGGATCGAGGTGCCGAGGCAGTCGGCGCCGGTGTCGCCGCCGCCGATGATGACGACGTCCTTGCCGGTGGCCACGATCTGGTCGGAGCCGTCGGCGGTCGGGTCCTCCCCGAGCGCGACCCGGTTGGCCTGCGGCAGGAACTCCATGGCCTGGTGGATGCCACCGAGCTCACGTCCCGGGACGGGCAGGTCGCGCGCAGCGGTGGCGCCCATCGCGAGCACGACCGCGTCGTAGCGCTCGAGCAGCTTGTCGCCGGTGAGGTCGCCGCCGACGTCGACCCCGGGCCGGAAGACCGTGCCCTCGCGGCGCATCTGGTCGAGGCGCCGGTCGAGGTGCTTCTTCTCCATCTTGAACTCGGGGATGCCGTAGCGCAGCAGGCCGCCGATCTTGTCGGCCCGCTCGTAGACGGCGACCGTGTGGCCGGCGCGGGTGAGCTGCTGGGCGGCGGCCAGCCCGGCGGGACCGGAGCCGATCACGGCGACGGTCTTGCCCGAGAGCCACTCCGGCGGCTGGGGACGGACGTAGCCCGAGCCCCAGGCGCGGTCGATGATCGAGACCTCGACGTTCTTGATCGTCACCGGGTCCTGGTTGATGCCGAGGACGCACGCGGTCTCGCAGGGCGCCGGGCACAGCCGCCCGGTGAACTCGGGGAAGTTGTTGGTCGCGTGGAGCCGGTCCATCGCGCCGTCCCAGTCGTCGCGCCAGACCAGGTCGTTCCACTCCGGGATGATGTTGCCCAGCGGGCAGCCCTGGTGGCAGAACGGGATGCCGCAGTCCATGCAGCGCGCGGCCTGGGTGTTGATGATCGGCAGCAGCGCACGCCCGACGCCGTCGGGGTAGACCTCGTCCCAGTCGTGGACGCGCTCGGCGACCTCGCGCCGCGAGGCGACCTCGCGGCCGTACTTCAGGAAGCCCTTGGGGTCAGCCATGCTGGTTCACCTTCTTCGCGTGCGGGCGGGCGGTGGGTGCGGTGCGTCGGGCGGGGTGCCGGGTCGCCTGGTCAGCCATGGAGGACCTCCATGATGCGCGCGGCCGCCTCGTCCTCGTCGAGGCCCTCTTCGAGGGCCTCCTCGCGGGCCTCGAGCACGCGCTTGAAGTCGCTGGGCATCACCTCGGTGAAGCGGGCCAGCGAGGCGTCCCAGTCGGCCAGCAGCGCGGCGGCGACGGCCGAGCCGGTCTCCTCGGCGTGCTGCTCGACGAGCGCCTTGAGCTCGTCGGCGGCCTTGCCGGTGACGGGCGACAGCTCGACCAGCTCGGGGTTGACGCGCCCCTCGTCGAGGTCGAGCACGAACGCGTAGCCGCCCGACATGCCGGCGGCGAAGTTGCGCCCCGTGGGACCGAGGACGACGACGACACCGCCGGTCATGTACTCGCAGCCGTGGTCGCCCACCCCCTCGACGACGGCGGCGGCGCCGGAGTTGCGCACGCAGAACCGCTCGCCCACGCGACCGCTGAGGAAGATCTGGCCCGACGTGGCGCCGTAGCCGATCGTGTTGCCGGCGATGATCTGCTCGGCCGCCTCGAACGTCGCGGCCCGGTCGGGCCGCACGATCAGGCGGCCACCCGAGAGCCCCTTGCCGACGTAGTCGTTGGCGTCGCCCTCGAGCCGCAGGGTGATCCCCCGGGGCACGAACGCGCCGAACGACTGCCCGGCCGAGCCGGTCAGGGTGATGTCGATGGTGCCGTCGGGCAGGCCGGCGCCGCGGTGGCGCTTGGTGACCTCGTGCCCGAGCATCGTGCCGACGGTGCGGTTGACGTTGCGGATCCTCACCTGCGCGCGCACCGGCTCACCGTGCTCCAGCGCCGGCGCGGCGATGGCGATGAGCTCGTTGTCGAGCGCCTTGTCGAGGCCGTGGTCCTGCGTCCTGGTGTTGCGCAGGTCCTGGTGCTCGAACTGGCCGAACTCGCCGTGGGCGGAGGCCTGGTGGAGGATCGGCCTGAGGTCGAGCCCGGAGGCCTTCCAGTGCTCGACCGCCTCGACCACGTCGAGCGACCCGACCTGGCCGATCGCCTCGTCGAGGCTGCGGAAGCCGAGCTCGGCGAGCAGCTCGCGCACCTCCTGGGCGATGAACTCGAAGAAGTTGACGACGTACTCGGCCTTGCCGCTGTAGCGCTCGCGCAGCACCGGGTTCTGCGTCGCGACGCCCACCGGGCAGGTGTCGAGGTGGCAGACCCGCATCATGATGCAGCCGCTGACGACCAGCGGGGCGGTGGCGAAGCCGTACTCCTCCGCGCCGAGCAGCGCCGCAACGACGACGTCGCGCCCGGTCTTGAGCTGGCCGTCGGCCTGCACCACGATCCGGTCGCGCAGGCCGTTGAGCAGCAGCGTCTGCTGGGTCTCGGCGAGGCCGAGCTCCCAGGGACCGCCCGCGTGCTTGAGGGAGGTCAGCGGCGAGGCGCCGGTGCCACCGTCGTGGCCGGAGACGAGGACCACGTCGGCGTGGGCCTTCGAGACCCCCGCCGCGACCGTGCCGATGCCCACCTCGGAGACCAGCTTGACGTGGATGCGCGCCGACGGGTTGGCGTTCTTGAGGTCGTGGATCAGCTGCGCCAGGTCCTCGATGGAGTAGATGTCGTGGTGCGGCGGCGGGCTGATCAGGCCGACGCCCGGGGTGGAGTGCCGGGTCTTGGCCACCCACGGGTAGACCTTGTGACCGGGCAGCTGGCCGCCCTCGCCGGGCTTGGCGCCCTGGGCCATCTTGATCTGGATGTCGTCGGCGTTGGTCAGGTACTCCGACGTGACGCCGAAGCGGCCCGAGGCGACCTGCTTGATCGCCGAGCGGCGCTCCGGGTCGTGGAGCCGGTCGGGGTCCTCGCCGCCCTCACCGGTGTTGGACTTGCCGCCCAGCCGGTTCATCGCGATGGCGAGGGTCTCGTGCGCCTCCTGGCTGATCGAGCCGTAGGACATCGCGCCGGTCGAGAAGCGCTTGACGATCTCCGAGACGGGCTCGACCTCGTCGATGTCGATCGGCTCGCGCACGCCGTCCTTGAAGGTGAACAGCCCGCGCAGCGTCATCAGCCGCTCCGACTGCTGGTTCACCCGGTCGGTGTACTGCTTGAAGATGTCGTAGCTGCCGGTGCGGGTGGAGTGCTGCAGCCGGAAGACCGTCTCGGGGTCGAACAGGTGCGGCTCGCCGTCGCGGCGCCACTGGTACTCCCCGCCGGTCGCGAGCTCGCGGTGCGCCGGGGAGATGCCGCCGCGCGGGTACGCCGTCGCGTGCCGGCGCGCCACCTCCTCGGCGATGGTGTCGAGCTCGATGCCGCCGAGCTTGGACGTCGTGCCGGTGAAGTAGCGGTCGATGACGGCCTGCGACAGGCCGATGGACTCGAAGATCTTCGCCCCGGTGTAGGAGGCGACGGTGGAGACGCCCATCTTGGACATCACCTTGAGCACGCCCTTGCCGAGGGCCTTGATCAGGTTGGCGACCGCCTTCTCCGGGTCGACCTTGACGTAGTAGGCCTCGCGGGCGAGGTCCTCGACCGACTCCATGGCCAGGTAGGGGTTGACCGCGGCCGCCCCGTAGCCGACGAGGAGGGCCACGTGGTGCACCTCGCGGACGTCGCCGGCCTCCACGAGCAGCCCCACCTGGGTGCGGGTCTTCTCGCGGACCAGGTGGTGGTGGACGGCGCCGGTGAGCAGCAGCGACGGGATCGGCGCCAGCTCGGCGGTGGCGTGGCGGTCGGAGAGCACGATGATGCGCGCCCCGTCGGCGATCGCGGCCGACACCTCGGCGCAGAGCTCGTCGAGCCTCGCCTCCAGCGCCGCTCCCCCGCCCTCGACGGGGTAGAGGCCGCGCACCACGTGCACCTGGAAGCCCGGCATGTCGCCGTTGCGGTTGATGTGGCGGATCTTGGCCAGGTCGTCGTTGGAGAACACCGGGAACGGCAGCACGATCTGGCGGCACGACGCCGGGCTCGGCTCGAGCAGGTTGGCCTCGGGGCCGATGGAGCCGCTCAGCGAGGTGACGAGCTCCTCGCGGATCGCGTCGAGCGGCGGGTTGGTCACCTGGGCGAAGAGCTGGGAGAAGTAGTCGAAGAGCAGGCGCGGCTTGTCGCTCAGCGCCGCGATGGGCGTGTCGGTGCCCATCGAGCCCAGCGCCTCGCCGCCGGTGTTGGCCATCGGGGTCAGCAGGATGCGCAGCTCCTCCTCGGTGTAGCCGAAGATCTGCTGGCGCCGGGTGACCGAGGCGTGGGTGTGCACGATGTGCTCGAGGTCGTCGATGTCGTCGAGGTGGATCTGGCCCGCGTGCAGCCACTCGTCGTAGGGCTGCTCGGCGGCGAGCTGGCCCTTGATCTCCTCGTCCTCGATGATCCGGTGCTCCTCGGTGTCGACGAGGAACATCCGGCCCGGCTGGAGCCGGCCCTTGCGGACGACCGTGGCGGGGTCGAGGTCGAGCACGCCGACCTCGGAGGCCAGCACGACCAGGCCGTCGTCGGTCACCCAGTAGCGCGACGGGCGCAGGCCGTTGCGGTCGAGGACCGCGCCGATCTGGGTGCCGTCGGTGAACACGACGCACGCCGGCCCGTCCCACGGCTCCATGAGCATCGAGTGGAACTCGTAGAACGCCCGGCGCCGGGCGTCCATCTCGCGGTGGTTCTCCCAGGCCTCGGGGATCATCATCAGCACGGCGTGCGGCAGCGAGCGGCCCGCGAGGTGCAGCAGCTCGAGCACCTCGTCGAACGACGCGGAGTCCGACGCCCCGGGGGTGCAGATCGGGAACAGCCGCTCGAGGTCGCCGGGGATCAGGTCGCTCTCGAGCAGGGCCTCGCGCGCCCGCATCCAGTTGCGGTTGCCCATCACGGTGTTGATCTCGCCGTTGTGGGCGATGAACCGGAACGGGTGGGCCAGCGGCCAGCTCGGGAAGGTGTTGGTGGAGAAGCGGGAGTGCACCACCGCCATCGCCGAGGCGACGCGCTCGTCGGTCAGGTCGGGGAAGACCCGGTCGAGCTGGTCGGTGGTGAGCATCCCCTTGTAGGCGAGGGTGCGCGAGGAGAGCGACGGGAAGTAGACGTCGGTCTCGGACTCGGCGCGCTTGCGCAGGCAGAACGCCAGGCGCTCCAGCGCCATGCCGCTCACCCGGGCGCCGCGGCCGGCGACGAACAGCTGGGCGAAGCGCGGCATCACGCTGCGCGCCGTGGCGCCGAGCGTCGAGTCGTCGACCGGGACCTCGCGCCAGCCGAGGAGCGCGAGACCCTCCTCGTCGGCGATCTCCTCGATCCGCTTGCGGGTGCTGGCCACCGCCTCGTCGTCACCGGGCAGGAACGCGGTGCCGACGGCGTACGCCCTCGCGGGCGGGAGCTCGAAGTCGACCACGTCGCGGAGGAACGCATCGGGCACCTGGAGCAGGATCCCGGCGCCGTCGCCGGAGTTGACCTCGGCGCCCGCGGCTCCGCGGTGGTCGAGGTTGCGCAGGGCGGTGAGGGCCTTGACCACGATGTCGTGGCTCGGCTCACCAGTGAGCGTCGCGACCATGGCGACGCCGCAGGCGTCCTTCTCGTGGCGAGGGTCGTAGAGACCCTGGCTCGGCGGGAATGCGTGCATAGGGGCATTCTCCCGTCGTCGTCTCCGCTCGCCGCGGACCAGGTGCTGCGGTGACCCACGGCAGGCGAGGGGGTGGAAGTTACCGCTGGGGACGACGTTGGCCCGAGCAGAGAAAACCTACCACCGGCGTGGCGCGCCGGCGCGCGCCGTGTCAGGCCGTGGGACCGGTGGGCCGCTCGTCGCGGGTGCCGTCCGCCGGCTCCCCCGCCTGGTGCCCGGCGTCGACACGGCCGGTGCCATCACGGCCGGTGTCATCGAGGCCGGCGTCACGGTCGGACTCCTCGTGCCCGGCGTCGTCCGGCTCACGCGTGCGGACGGACTCCTCCCGGCCCGGGTGGCGCCTGGCCGACCAGACGAACCAGGCCGCGGCGAGGACGAAGAGCACGATCGAGGTCCACACGTTGAGGCGCAGGCCGAGCACGTCGTCCATCTGCACGTCGTCGATGCGCAGGTTCTCGATCCAGCCGCGGCCGAGCGTGTAGAGCATGACGTAGAGCGCGACCACGCGGCCGTGCCCGAGCCGGAAGCGCCGGTCGGCCCACACGAGCAGCGCGAACGCGGCGAGGTTCCACAGGCACTCGTAGAGGAACGCGGGGTGGTAGGTCGCCTGGTCGAGGTACTGGCTCGGCCGGTGCGCGAGGTCGATCTCGAGCCCCCAGGGCAGGTTGGTGGGACCGCCGTAGAGCTCCTGGTTGAACCAGTTGCCCCACCGTCCGACCGCCTGGGCGACCAGGACGCCGGGCGCCATGGCGTCGAGCAGCGGCAGCACCTTGATCCCCCGCAGGCGTGCGCCGATCAACACGCCGACGGCCCCGAGGGCGATGGCGCCCCAGACGCCGAGGCCGCCGCGCCACACGTACAGCGCCGTGACGGGGTTGCGGCCCTCCCCGAAGTAGAGCTCCCAGTCGGTGAGCACGTGGTAGAGCCGGCCGCCGACCAGGCCGAACGGGACCGCCCAGATGGCGAGATCGCTGACCTCGCCGGGCCGCCCGCCGCGCGCCACCCAGCGTCGCTCGCCGATCCAGATGGCGAGCACGATGCCGAGGATGATGCTCAGGGCGTAGCCGCGGATCGGCACGGGACCGAGGTTCCACACGCCGTCGGACGGGCTCGGGATGGACATCAGGGTCACCAGCGGGGACCCGACGAGGGCGGGGACGGTCAGCATGGGGAGCATCATCCTCCGTCGAGCAACATCGTGACGTCACCGGCCAGCTGGGCCTGCGAGACGTCGTGGTCCCACATGAGGGGCGCCTCGTCGTCGGCGTCCACGGCGTAGACGCGGGTGCCGTGGGTGACGTCGTAGCCGCCGCTCGGGAGCTTCTCGCCCTTCTCGATGCCCACGGCGAGGCTCCGGCCCACCTCGACGATGTCGTCGAGGTCGCCGGTGAGGCCGATGATGCTGGGGTCGAACGCGCTGACGTAGGCCTCGGTCACGTCCTCGTCGTCGCGCGCCGGGTCGGTGGTCACGAAGACGACGTCGAGGCGCTCCTTCTGCTCGTCGTCGAGGCGGGCGAGGGTGCCCGCGAGGGTGGCCATCACCTGCCCGCAGATGTCGGGGCACGCGGTGTAGCCGAAGAACACCAGCGCGAGGTCCTTGTCGGTGTCCTCGGTCAGGCTGAAGGCCTCGCCGTCGGTGTCGACGAGCGGCGTCGAGGAGACCTCGAACGGCGGGTCGAGCACCGTGCCGGTCAGCTCGGCGGGGCCGGCGTCGGCGCCGGCGCCGCCACCGCAGGCGGTGGCGAGGAGCAGGACGGGCAGGGCGAGCAGGGTCCTAGCGCGCACGTCGTACGCCCTCCGCGAGGTCGGCGGTCAGCTTGCGCAGGGCCTCGAGCCCGGCAGCGGGGTCGTCGGGGTGGTCGAGCAGGCAGCGGACGAACGCCGAGCCCACGATGACACCGTCGGCGTAGCGGGCGACGTCGGCGGCCTGGTCGCCGTTGCTGACGCCGATGCCGACCGCGACGGGCACGTCGCCGGCCGCGCGGACCCGGGCCACGAGCGGTCCGGCGAGGTCGGAGGTCGCGTCGCGCGCCCCGGTGACGCCCATGACGGCGGCGGCGTAGACGAAGCCGCGGCTCTCGGCGGCGGTCATGGCGATGCGCTCGTCGGTCGAGCTGGGGGCCACGAGGAACACCTTGTCGAGCCCGTGCTCGTCGGCTGCGGCGATCCACTGCGAGCCGTGGTCGGGGGTGATGTCGGGGGTGATCAGACCGGCGCCGCCGGCGGCGGCGAGGTCGGCGGCGAAGCGCTCCACGCCGTAGCGCTCGACCGGGTTCCAGTAGGTCATCACGAGGGTGGGCACGCCGGTCGCGGCGACCGCCTCGACGACGCGCATCACGTCGGAGGTGCGCACGCCGCCGTCGAGGGCCGCCTGGGCCGCTGCCTGGATCGTGGGGCCGTCCATGACGGGGTCGCTGTAGGGCAGGCCGATCTCGATCGCGTCGCAGCCGGCCTCGACCATGACCCGCATCGCCTCGATGGAGCCGTCGACGCTCGGGTAGCCCGCCGGCAGGTAGCCGATCAGCGCGGCGCGCTGCTCGTCCCGCGCGCGCTCGAACGCGGTGCTGGTCGACGTCACTGCACGGCCTCCTCGGACGCCTGCTCCAGGTCGGCGTCGGGCCCGAGGTCGGCGTCGCCGAGCCCGAACCACTCGATGGCCGTGCCCATGTCCTTGTCGCCGCGTCCGCTGAGGTTGATGATGACCGTCGCGTCGGGGCCCTTCTCCTGGCCGAGCCGCTTGGCCACCTCGAGCGCGCCCGCGATGGCGTGCGCCGACTCGATGGCCGGGATGATCCCCTCGGTGCGGCTCAGCAGCGCCATGGCGTCCATCGCCTCGGCGTCGGTGACCGGCGTGTACGACGCCCGCCCGGCCGCGGCCAGCCACGAGTGCTGCGGGCCGACGCCGGGATAGTCGAGCCCGGCCGAGATGGAGTGGGACTCCACGGTCTGGCCGTCCTCGTCCTGCAGGACGTAGGTGCGGGCCCCGTGGAGCACGCCCGCCTCGCCGGCGTGGATCGTCGCCGCGTGGCGACCGGTCTCGACGCCGTCGCCGCCGGGCTCGAAGCCGTGGATCTCCACGCCCTCGTCCTCGAGGAACGCGGTGAACAGGCCGATGGCGTTGGAGCCGCCGCCGACGCACGCCGCGACGGCGTCCGGCAGGACGCCGTACTGCTCGAGGCACTGGGCGCGGGCCTCGTCGCCGATGCCGCGGCAGAAGTCGCGGACCATGCTCGGGAACGGGTGCGGGCCGGCAGCGGTGCCAAAGAGGTAGGCGGTGTGGTCGACGCTGGCGACCCAGTCGCGCAGCGCCTCGTTGATCGCGTCCTTGAGCGTCGCGCTGCCCGACTCGACCGGCACCACGGTGGCGCCGAGGAGCTGCATGCGGGCGACGTTGAGCGCCTGGCGGCGGGTGTCGACGGCGCCCATGTAGACGGTGCAGTCGAGGTCGAAGAGGGCGGCCGCGGTCGCGCTGGCGACGCCGTGCTGGCCGGCGCCGGTCTCCGCGATCACCCGTGTCTTGCCCATCCGCCGCGTGAGCAGCGCCTGGCCGAGCACGTTGCGGATCTTGTGCGCACCCGTGTGGTTGAGGTCCTCACGCTTGAGCAGCACCCGCGCTCCGACGAGGTCGGAGAGCCGCTCGGCGTGGTAGAGCCGGCTGGGCGTGCCGGCGTAGTCGCGCAGCACCCGCTCGAAGTCGCCGACGAAGCTCGCGTCGGCCATGGCGTCCTGCCAGGCGTCGGTGAGCTCGTCCAGCGCGGCGACGAGGGCCTCGGGCATGAAGCGTCCGCCCCACGTCTCGCCGAAGTAGCCGCGCTCGTCGGCCTCGAACCTGCTGCGTCCACTCGCCTGGCCACTGGCCTGGCCACTGGCCTGCCCACTTGCTTGCACGCTCACGGTGCGCCCACTCCTGTCATCGTGCGTACGGCTGCCTCGGGGTCGCCGTCTCGGACCAGCGCCTCGCCGACCAGCACCACGCCCGCACCCTCGGAGACGAAGCGCTCGACGTCGGCGAGCCCGGTGATGCCGCTCTCGGCGACCTTGACCCGGTCGGCGGGGATCTGCGGGACGAGACGGCCGAAGACGTCCGGGTCGACGTCGAGGGTCTTGAGGTTGCGGCTGTTGACGCCGATGAGCTCGGCGCCGAGGTCGACGGCGCGGGCCGCCTCGTCCTCGTCGTGCACCTCGACCAGCACGCACAGGCCGAGCTCGGTGGCCTCGGCGTGGAGCCGTCGCAGGTCGTCGTCGTCCAGCGCGGCGACGATCAGCAGCGCGAGGTCGGCACCGGCCGCGCGGGCCTCGACGAGCTGGTAGGACTCGACGATGAAGTCCTTGCGCAGGATCGGGGTGTCGACGGCCGCGCGCACGGCACGGAGGTCGGCCAGGCTGCCGCCGAAGCGACGCTCCTCGGTGAGCACGGAGATGGCCGCGGCCCCGCCGCGGGCGTAGGCACGGGCCAGCAACGCGGGGTCGGGGATGTCGGCGAGCGCGCCCTTGCTGGGGCTACGGCGCTTGACCTCGGCGATCACGCTCGACCCGGCGGCCCGGAAGCTCGGCATCGGGTCGCGCGGGGCAGGGGCGTCGGCGAGGCGGGCACGCAGCTCCCGGAGCGGGAGCGCGGCCTCGCGGCGCGCGAGGTCGTCGCGGGCTCCCGCGATGATCTCGTCGAGCACGGAAGCGGTCGCTGGCATGCCGTCAGCCTCTCACCCGGGCCCAGCCGCCACCGGGCCGGTGCCCACTGGACGGACGACCCGGGCGGTGGGGTGCGGGATCAGTGGTCGGAGGCGTTGAGGCCGAGCCTGGACAGCACGAGGAACAGCGGGAACGCGATGAGCGCGATGGCCACGCCGATCCAGAAGAGCGTCATCTGCGCCGGCTGCTGCAGCAGGGCGATGCTGCCCACGACGAAGCCGAGCATGGCGACCCCTACGGCGATCCATGCAGCGGGGGTGTTGCCGTGGCCTGCAGCCATCGTGGGAGCTCCTTCGTCAGTCCAACCGGGTCGAGCGCGTTGCGGGAGAGAGTCTAGGCGGTGCCTCAGTCGGTGGGATCGCGACCCTCGTCGAGGGCCTTCCAGATGTCGATGTTGTCGGTGGGACGGCCCGTCGCGCCCCCGTCGCCGGACGTCGACGCGCCGGTCGGTGCGTCGTACCGCGTGCCCATCTCGGGCCAGGTGCGCACCAGCCGGCGCGCCAGGACGGCCGACGCGAGGACGACGAGCCCGGCGAGGCACGCCAGCCAGAACCAGGCGGTCAGCGCGGTGTCGTCCAGCGTCGCGCCCGTGCGGCGGCGTACCTGCTCGACGAGGTGGTCGGGCAGCGTGAACGGCGCCCACACGACGGTGGCGGCGTAGCCGAGCGCGGCCAGCACCCCCAGCGCCGCGATGGCCTGCCGGAACCGTCCGCGGGTGACCAGCAGCACCCCCCAGCACGCGAGGACGACGAAGGCCAGCGCCGTGCCGAGCGGCGAGGACGCGACCTCGCCCGGGTCCAGCGTCGCGACGCCGGGCGCCGACTCGGCACCCGTGCCGTCCACCCACGGCTTGCTCGCCGCCCAGGCCGCCAGCGCGGCCGAGGCGACGCCGAGGAGGACGACGGGCCCGAAGGTGCGGCGCGCGGCCGCTCGCCGTTCGGTCTGCTCGGGCTGCTCGGGCTGCTCGGGCTGCTCAGTCATCGAATCGGTGCACGAGGTCGGCGTCGAAGCAGGTGTGGTCGCCGGTGTGGCAGGCGGCGCCGACCTGGTCGACCACGAAGAGGAGCGTGTCGCCGTCGCAGTCGAGGCGGATCTCCTTGACCCACTGGACGTGCCCGGAGGTGTCGCCCTTGACCCAGTACTCGCGGCGCGAGCGCGACCAGTAGGTCGCCCGGCCGGTGTCGATCGTGCGGGCGAGCGCCTCGTCGTCGACCCACGCGAGCATCAGCACCTCGCCGGAGGCCTGCTGCTGCACCACGACGGGGACCAGGCCCTCCGCCGTGTGGCGCAGTCGTGCGGCGATCGCCGGGTCGAGGGCGGTGTCGGAGGTGCTCACGGCTCCATCGTCTCAGCCTCGCGGGCGGACCACGTCTCCGCACACCGCCGGGTCATCGGCCCCGGCGCCGGCAGCTCGCGGTCGTCCCAGCGGGCGATGGCCTGGACGTCGCGCGTGGTGGAGACGAGGAACGCCTCGCTCGCCCGCGATCGGACCTCGTCCAGCGGCGCGTCGACCTCGCGCACTCCGCACCACTCGACGACCAGCTCGCGGGTGATGCCCGCCAGGCAGCCGGCGGCGAGGGTCGGGGTGCGCAGCTCGCCGTCCAGGACGTAGAACACGTTGGTCCCGGTGCCCTCGCAGAGGTCGCCGGCGGTGTTGGCGAAGACGGCCTCGGTGCCGCCGTGGCGCTGCGCGTGGGCCAGCGCGATGACGTTCTCGGCGTACGACGTCGTCTTCAGCCCCGCGGTCGCGCCGTTCTCGTTGCGGGTCCACGGCACGGTCACGACCGTCGTCTCCGGTGCGGGCTGAGGGATCGAGCTGTAGGCGACCACGAGCGTGGCCGGTCCCCCGCCGCGGCCCGACCCCATCGGGTGCGGACCCGCCGTCCACGTGATGCGCAGCCGCCCGAGCGGGTCGGCCTCCGCACCGTCGAGGACCGCCGCCACCCCGCGACGTACGTCGTCGAGGTCGGGCGCCGGCAGCCCGAGGCCGGCGGCGCTGCGCTCGAGCCGCGCGAGGTGCCGGGTCAGCGCGAACGGCGTGCCGTCGAGCGTCTTCACCGCCTCGAACACCCCGTCGCCGACGGTGAACCCGTGGTCGGTGACCGCGATCGCCCCCTGGGTCGGGTCGGCCAACAGGTCACCGTCGATCCACGCGCGCATGGGCGTCACTCTAGGGCTCCGGACCCCGGGTCCGGACACTCGGCGGAGGGGGTCGGTTTTGTCGCCCTGCGGCCCATGGGCTACTGTTCCACTCGCACTCAGGGCCGGTGAAACGGCCAGGGATGCAGGCGGACATAGCTCAGTTGGTAGAGCGCAACCTTGCCAAGGTTGAGGTCGCGAGTTCGAGTCTCGTTGTCCGCTCGGAAGGTCTCCCCCGTTCATTTCGGAACCTCCACGGTGGGTTGGCCGAGAGGCGAGGCAACGGACTGCAAATCCGTCTACACGGGTTCAAATCCCGTACCCACCTCGCAGTCACAACTCAAGACCCGGGCGATTGGCGCAGCGGTAGCGCGCTTCCTTGACACGGAAGAGGTCACTGGTTCAAACCCAGTATCGCCCACCAGAGAACATGCAGGTCAGAGGCCGGTTTCCGACAGGGAACCGGCCTCTCGTGCAACATACGTGCAACAAGGCCACGAGGCGGCGTGCCCGTCGTCTGGTTAGACGGAACCGTGCGTCACGTCGGCCCACGTTGGTCACGCCCCGAGTGTCGAGCCGCCATTGCCGGGCAGGCAGGCGTACTCTTCAAGCGTCGAACACACGTTTGACCAGCAGGAGGTGGCGACTTCGTGCCCGAGGAGCATCGTCTCGAAGACGGAGGGGCGTTAGACCGCTCCCCTGGGGCCACGTCAGCTATCAGCCAGATCATCGACGTCGCCACCACCGCGGAACGCTCGCCGGCGCTTGTCGACCTGGTCGACGCCAGCAGTTCGTCCGGCGCCCTGGGCGGCATCGCCGCTACGGCGGAGAGGATCGCCTTGGCTGGACGGCGCGCGAGCGCGCTGGCCGACCTGGTGCGCGAGTCCGTCGACGTCAGCAGTTCGCTGAGCAGCCTCCTCAGCAGCCGAGACACCAGCGTGCTCGACGGCATCATGGGCAGCCGCGGCACGAGCGCCTTGGACGGCATCGCTGCCACGGCGAAGTCGAGCCTGACCGAGTGGAACCGGCGGAACGAGGCGGCGTTCGGTTCGCTGGGGCTGGTCGACATGGTCGACGCCAGCAGCTCGCTGAGCAGCCTCCTCAGCAGCCGAGACACCAGCGTGCTCGACGGCATCATGGGCAGCCGCGGCACGAGCGCCTT